>NZ_AUIF01000011.1 GCF_000423565.1 Runella zeae DSM 19591
AGACTTAGGCAATGAGTGGTTTGAGAAAAATAGAAAGGATAAGCGAATCGCTTACCTAAAAAAAGAATTGAAGCAGTTGGAAACAGCCGCTTAACGAATTTAAAGGCCGATTTTTACTGGTGATAACATCCCGTTCATGAAACTGGCCTTGGCAGCAAAGCACACAGAGTTGTGATACATAAGCACGTAGATGAAATTTTCACAGTTCCTTGCTGCCTTTTTTAAGAAAAATTCTATGACGACTCAAAAAGTTGTTTGTCATTACATTGACCAAAAATAACGCTTTTAGCACTTTTTAACCCTAATTTGCCCTGTCGGGCTTAATATATTTTCAGATGAAAAAAGTTGTATTCCATCAATTTGGCAAGCCTTACGATATTTTAGCCGTAGAGGAAGTCGCTACCCCCGTTCCTAATGCCGATGAAGTACTTATCAAGGTGATAGCAAGCCCTATCAATCCCTCTGATATTATGTTTGTTCAGAATTTATATGGTATTCGACCTCATTTACCCTCTGGCGCGGGTTTTGAAGGAGTGGGCATTGTAGAATCTGTTGGCGAAAACGTCAAAATACCCATAGGTACACGGGTAAGTTTTACCGGAATCGGGACCTGGGCAGCGTATGTTATTACCAATCACCGAACTTTGATACCCGTACCCGAAGCTATGCCAGATGATGTAGCAGCGCAGTTGTTTGTCAACCCCTTTACGGCAGTAGCAATGGTAGAAGAATCAGGCGTAAAAAGCGGGGAATGGCTCATGATTACAGCAGCCGCCTCGGCGCTCGGCAAAATGGTGATTCAGATTTGTAAAATGAGAGGAATCAAAACCATCGGGACAGTACGCCATAATGACCATACAGAAGACCTTAAAAGCCTCGGAATGGATGAAGTAGTGAATACCTCAGAAGAAAATCTTCCTAAAAAAGTCCAACATATCACCAAATACGAAGGCGTAAAAGCGGTACTAGAGTGTGTAGGTGGCCACACCGCAAGCGAAGCCGTGAAATGTATGAGTAGAGGAGGATTAATGCTTATATACGGCTCACTTAGTCTTCAAGACCCTCAAGTAAATGTAGGACTGATGATATTTAAAGAACTGACATTGAGGGGATTTTGGCTTACTGATTGGATGCGTAGGGTAGATACCAATACTCGTCAAAGAGTATCTCAAGAAGTAATAAACCTACTTGTAACTGGTCAAGTACAAATACCTATAGAAGCAGTATATGGATTGGATGAAATCAAAAAAGCAGTTTCTCATGCCGAAGCATCAGGACGATGGGGTAAGGTCTTACTCAAGCCTTAAATCTATTTTAGAGTAATGTTGATAGAACTTTTATTGTAAGCGGCAAAGCATCCAAGTCCATTTTGGATATTAGTTGGAATCAGAGTAGGTTCGCTAAAGGGGTTGTCGTCATCAAACGAGCGGACGGTTCGGTGATAATCATAGTAGTTTTTATCACAACTAAGAAGCATTAAAGTTACTTGTCGGGAGTTTTGTACGGGGCGAGTGAGCGTATAAGCGCTTATTCTACCAGCGTCTGAAATCATGGTTTCCCCATCAACATTTTGGTCTGATACCAAATCTCCAAGACGACTTTTATCCCTGAAGTTGATATTAGTAATATTGGGCATCATTTGATAGTTGTTAGGCCCTGTTTGTATTTTTTCTATTTGGAATAAATAGCCCGCTACTCGGTAATAATTAACCTGATTTGGAACGTCTTGCCATACGATGCGGTATAGATAGTCGTAATAAGTTTGAGCTGAAGAAAACATGGAGGTTGAAAGTGTAGAATCAAATTTTATTTCTTTGATAAATGTGGCCTTAGGGACAGTACAAGACGATTGAACTGTTTGGTCACCAAGGGTGACTTTCAAAGAATAAGTTTGACCTTCCACGATAGGCATTTCTTTTACAGATATTCGGTACACCAAATCTTTGGTATTGAAAGGAAGTTTGACTTCCCGATTTTGGCTAGAAAGCAAAACAGTTGCCCCTGTTAAAGAAGCCGAACTGCCAGTATTATTATATATATTTCCTAGTACTTCGTTGCTTCGATTTACCATGATATTGATTGCGGTATCTTGAGGAGAGAGATACCCATGTACCACTAGTTTGTTAACGGTCTGAGGCAATAGACTAGGATCAACATCTTTGATGAGGGTATCACAAGCAGTAAATACGCCTAACAGAAGCAGAGTAGCGATTGTTGCAACTATTTTCACAGTTCTAAAATTTAAAGTTATAGCTCAAGGTAGGCACAATCGGGAAAACCGAAACGCGTTGTAATACTCTTTCATTGCTGATGACTTTGCCAGCGCTATCGTATACGGGGCGAGTGATTAAATTATAAAAAAATGGATTTCGCCGATTATATAAATTATAGACACTTAATTCCCAAGTACGTTCGTGATAGCGCTTTTTCTTGTGAAATTGGAGACTTAAATCAAAACGATGATAGGGCTCAGCTCGAAAGCTATTTTTAGGACCATAGTCACTTACCGCTCTTCCTCCTCCAAAAGTAGTATTGATTAAAGAAGAGTTGTTGTTACTTAAATAGGGAATAGTGGCATTCTGAAAAGCCGTATAATTACTTTGAGGCAGAGTGAGGGCATTGCCTGTACCATATACCCAAGTCCCTGACAACGTGACACGCGGTGAAAGCTCATAAATACCCACAATAGAAAAATCATGGCGTCGGTCATAGCGAGGAAAGAAAGTTTTGCCAGCATTAAGCTCCGCAAATTGCCATTGAGTCCAAGATAGGGTATAGCCAATCCAACCCGACAGTTTCCCTGTTTTTTTCTGTAACAATATTTCTGCTCCATACGACCAGCCTCTACCCGCCGTGAGATTATCATCCCAGCGGATTTTATCGGCTCCTTCAGGGCCATCTATCAATAAAAAACTTGCTCCTTCTTTATAGTTAACGATGTTGTTCATGGTTTTGTAATAACCTTCAATCGACAAAGCAAGTCCTTTTTTGCTGAAATCTTTGGCAAAACCCGCCGCAACCTGACCTGATTGCTGAGGCGCGATTTTGTCGGTACTTGGTACCCAAAGATCAGTAGGTAATCCTATCCCTGTATTGGAAAGTAAATGGATGTACTGATTCATACGAGCATAGGAAGCTTTGAAAGACAAATCCGAACGCAACATAAAGGCTGCTGAGATACGAGGCTCAGGGCGTAGATAGCGTTTTGTCTCAGCCTGAAAATAACTTAACCTTAACCCCGCATTTACTTTCAACCTATTGGTAGGCTTCCATGTATCTTCTACATATATCCCCGATTCTACATTGTCTAAAGCCTCTACTTCCGTTTTAAATTGTGCAATGTCGGAATCTTTGACCACTACGGCACTAGGGGTAAACCGATGCAAGGTAGTCGAAACGCCAAAACGTAAAGCATGCTGTGGATTAGGAAAATAATCAACGTCATATTTTAACCCCCAATCTCTCACTCCAGAGCTGTATCTAAGTTCGTATTCGTTCTGGGTAGTTCCACTGGTGCGGGTATCTTTGGCGTAAATCTGAAATTTGTAATTACTAAAAATGAGCGAGGCATTCGAAAACATTTTCTCATTGAAGAGGTGATTCCAACGAACTGTGCCTGTAGCATTGCCCCAATTAAGCCCACCTTCGCTAGAAGAAGACGAACTTTTGTCTCTAAAAAAAAATCGATCTTGTCCGAAATAGCCACTAGCGTATAGTTTATTTTTTTGTCCAAAATCATAATTTAGTTTAGCATTCAAGTCGTAAAAATAATATCCTCCGGTACTATTACCGTCGTTTTGGGCAGCAATGAGCGGGCGAGCCAAAAGGTCAAGATAAGTACGCCTCCCTGATACTAAAAAAGAAGATTTGCCTTTTTTGATTGGGCCTTCAAGGGTAAGTCGTGAAGCAATGAGCCCCCCGCCTCCTTCTCCGTGAAGTTTTTCTTTATTACCTTCTTTCATATTAAGTTCAATGACCGACGAAAGGCGCCCTCCAAAACGAGCCGGAAATCCCCCCTTGATAAGTTCTACGCTTTTGAGCGCATCTCCATTAAACACTGAGAAAAACCCAAACAAATGACTTACATTATAGACGGGGGCATCGTCCAGAATCACAAGGTTTTGATCGGGGCCGCCTCCTCTTACATAGATACCCGTTTGTCCTTCCGAGCCTTTTTGTACACCAGGCATTAACTGTAATACGCGTAGCACATCTTTTTCACCCAAAAAAGCTGGAATTTTCTTGATTTGCTGTACCGGAATATCGATTCGGCTCATCTGAGGCGATTCGCTGATACGCTCATTGTCACGCTTACCAGAGACTACCACTTCTTCCAGTTGCCGCCCTATCGGCGCTAAAGAGATATTTAGTTCAGTGTTTTTGTTTAATCGAAAAGTACGCTGTACGGTTTCGTATCCCACAAAAGAAAAGGCTATTGTGACAGAATCATTGCTAGGGAGAGTCAAAGAATAAAAACCGTAAGTATTGGAAGTTGTGCCAGTATTGGTTCCGGGTAAAAAAACATTTACACCAATGAGCTGCTCTTGACTCCCTTGCTCTCTCACAAATCCACTTACCGTAAAGCGTTGCTGAGCACAAATCGACAAAGAGAAAAGAGAAAAAAATAAAAAGTACCTCATTCGATGGCTGTTTAGGTAATGAGTCGTAAGTTTGAATTTTTATTTTTAATAACGAGCCTATTACATAAAATAGTGTCAACCCTAGATTTATAAAGGTGACATCAGGCTCTAAACGTATAGATTGAGATGCAAACTATTCTTATTCTTAATGCCCGTATCGTCAATGAAGGACAAATCTTAGAACAAGACATTTTAGTAAAAAATGGTTTTATCGATACCATAGCGCCTAATCTTTCGCATCTAGTGGTCGACCGTCTCATTGATGCCAAAGGGCAGTATGTTTTGCCAGGGGTTATTGATGACCAAGTACATTTTAGAGAACCCGGACTCACTCACAAAGCATCTATCTATACCGAAGCCAAAGCTGCCGTAGCTGGCGGAGTGACTTCCTTTATGGAAATGCCCAATACAGTTCCTAATGCCCTTACTCAAGCGTTGTTGGAAGATAAGTACCAAATTGCTTCTAAAACATCGTTGGCCAACTACTCTTTTTTCATGGGGGCATCCAACGACAATTATGATGAGGTCATGAAAACAATCTGCCCTGATGTATGTGGCATCAAGATTTTTATGGGTTCTTCTACTGGCAATATGCTAGTTGATTCGCCTGATGTGCTAGAAAAGTTATTTTCAACGGCTCCTTGTCTCATTGCAACCCACTGTGAAGATGAGCCTACAGTACGTCAACGTACCGAAATGTTTAAAGAACGCTACGGAGACCAAGTCCCCTATGATATTCATGCCCTGATTCGAAACGAAGAAGCTTGCTTGAAATCGTCGTCGTTGGCGGTGAGCCTTGCCCAAAAATATGGCACCCGTTTACACATATTGCATATTTCGACGGGCGAAGAAACTTCACTTTTTGAGATAGGAAGTTATGGAAATTCATCCATAAGCGATATAGAAAAGCGGCAAAAAAAAATCACATCCGAAGCCTGTGTACACCACTTATGGTTTGACGCCGAAGACTACCATCGACTCGGAAATTTGATAAAGTGCAATCCCGCTATCAAAGCGCCTCATCACAAAGAACAAATACTACAGGCCGTTTTAGACAATCGTATCGATGTAATTGCGACCGACCACGCACCTCATACCTGGGAAGAAAAATCCAAAGGATATTGGGCTGCCCCTTCAGGCTTACCTTTGGTGCAGCATTCTCTCAATATCATGCTTGAATTTGCAGCTCAAGGCAAAATCTCCCTCGAAAGAGTAGTGGAGAAAATGAGCCACGCCGTAGCAGATGTATTTAGAATCGAAAAACGTGGCTACATTCGAGAAGGGTATTGGGCAGATTTGGTACTGGTTGATTTGAATCAAACTACCTTCGTATCCAAAGAAAATATTTTATTCAAATGCGGTTGGTCTCCCCTAGAAGGTACAACGTTTCAATCTAAAGTGACTCATACATTGGTATCAGGGCATGTGGTTTATGAAAATGGTACTTTTGACGAATCGAAGCAAGGTAAACGTTTGCGTTTTTCTCATTAGGCATTAAAAGCTGACTTGGTTCACCCCACGTTTTATCCGTTTCATCGGGAATAAGAGCGCGTTTGTCATTTTTTTTTGGTGTGATGCAACCTTCCATCACACCTTTGCATCATAATGTTGTGTGAAGCAAATCTTCAATGTTTATGTGACAAACGGATGGATTTAGCGAAGAGCCAAAAACACCTACCACTTATCCTGAAAATTTGCCTTTTATCACTAATCAAGCAAAAAACAAGGTACTTTGTATTGCATAATACCATAGCAAACATATATCTTTGTATCAACATTACAGCCAGACAATAAATAGATAAAAAAATCGACCATTTTAAAAACCCGTACAGTCATGAAAGCTATCACCCTCGCCGCCGTTTTGTGTTTGTTAAGCACTTCTGCTTTTTCGATTGGTCGCCCTCACAATATCTTTGCTAACCACAAGGCTTTAGTGGAACGTACAGCGGCAAGTCAACCGAAAAAAGTAAACGTAACCCCGAGTACTTCGGTATTGAAAGAAGTGACTACCAAAGCACAAAATGGCGCAGAGGAAACTCGTCAAGCTGTTTCGACTATTGGGAGTATCGTGGCACTATTTTGGAAATTAATCAATTCATAACAACAAAGCGATAAGTCTAAGCGCTTTTGTATATATCCTTTCAAAATTTAAACCAACTATATCAAGTTGGTTTTTTTTGTGTCAATTCTTATTGAGCAAGTCTTACGACTTGAAATAACTTTTGTATTCTTTGGTCCAATGGTAAGCCCCAAAAGCAGCAATAAAGCAAAACACAAAATACAAAAGTGAATAAAGCTTCACGTCTTTGATGTAGTACATGTAAGTAGCAATAATATCAATCAACAACCACATATACCAAGATTCAATTTTTTTACGAATCAACATAAAAGTCGCCACCACACTCATGATAGTCGTAAACGAATCCATGTAGGGAAAAGCACTGGGAATACTAAATAAGCGAGGAAACCACTCATGAAGATTTTTGGCAAAATGTCCCATCAGAAACGTCGCCCCTACCCCACTTATCCCAAGCATTATCCATTGGGTCGATGAAAGTTTACTTATTTTTAATTCATTTTTTTGGTTGGCCTCTTCTTCTTTAGGAAACTTCCACTGCCACCAGCCTATTAGGTTTGTAATAAAAAAGAAAACCTGCAAAAACATATCAGGATAAAGCTGGATTTGGTAGAACATCACAAAAGCTAGAACTACATTAAAAAGACCTATAATCCAACTCCATACATTTTCACGAGCCGACAACCACACCGCCACTGCCCCTGTAATCGTAGCCCAAAACTCCAAATGGCTCATTTTATAACCCAAAGCCTCAAAAAAAATGGTGTTAATATCAAAAAAATTCATTGTGTGTTCTTTGCGTGTTTGCTTGAATGGAAGTATGTTCACCAAACAAATTATTTTTTTGTACAATAGTGCAATTTTAGCTTGAAAAAGTCTATTTTGCGTCACATAACCCTCGAAGAATCATCCTCCAATATCAATATTATGGCAAAATCAGCAAAAACTAAAAAAGAAGTCGTAGCCGAAGTTCCCGCCCCAAAAAAAACTCGCAAAAAAGCTGAAACCGTACCCGAACCTATCGTAAATGACCCTTTGCAGGGTGTCGAAAATTACTCTCGGCTTACTGATTTTGATATATATCTTTTTAAATCTGGTAAACACTATAAGCTATACGAAAAGCTCGGCTCTCATGTAATGGAATACAAGGGAGTAATAGGGACTTACTTTGCCGTGTGGGCACCAAACGCCCAATACCTATCGGTCATTGGGGATTTTAATGGTTGGAACAAAGGAAGCCATCCTTTAAGCCTACGTTGGGACAACTCAGGAATATGGGAAGGTTTTGTGCCTCATATAGGGCGAGGCGAAGTTTATAAGTATTTTATTAAATCCAATATCAATGACGCCGAAATTGAGAAAGCCGACCCCTTTGCTCTTTGGTGCGAAGTAGCTCCCAAAACGGCTTCTGTAGTATGGGATACATGGCACGAATGGCAAGACGCTGAATGGTTGCGCAATCGCCGTAAACACAACTCTCTCACTTCGCCTATATCGGTATATGAAGTGCATTTGAGTTCGTGGATGCGCGACCCTGCTGAGCCTACAAGATTCTTAAACTATCGGGAAATCGCCGATAGTCTCGTAGGATACGTCAAAGATATGGGATTTACGCACGTAGAATTGATGCCTATTATGGAAGCCCCCTATCCTCCCTCATGGGGCTACCAAATCACGGGTTATTTTTCTTGCGCGTCGCGTATGGGTGCTCCACAAGATTTGATGTACCTCATTGAGCGTCTTCATCAGGAAGGCATCGGTGTGTATATGGATTGGGTGCCGTCGCATTTTCCGGGCGACGCCCACGGTCTTTTTGCGTTTGACGGAACGCACCTTTACGAACACGCCGACCCCCGTAAAGGCTATCACCCTGATTGGAAAAGCTTTATCTTCAACTATGGCCGCAATGAAGTCCGCTCCTTTCTTATTTCAAACGCTATATTTTGGCTTGATCGCTATCATGTAGATGGCCTCAGAGTAGACGCAGTCGCTTCAATGCTCTATCTTGATTATTCTCGTAAACACGGCGAATGGATTCCCAATGAATTTGGTGGACGCGAAAACCTAGAGGCCATTGCCTTTTTGCGTGAGCTAAACGTAGCTATTTTCAGCGAATTCCCAGATGCACAGACGATTGCCGAAGAATCTACGGCATTTCCCGGCGTATCTCGTCCTACATACATAGGAGGACTAGGTTTTGGGATGAAATGGATGATGGGCTGGATGAACGATACCCTCAAATATTTCCAAAAAGACCCTATGTATCGTCGTTGGCACCAAGACCAAATTACATTTAGTCTAGTATACGCCTTTTCCGAAAACTTCATGCTTCCTCTATCGCACGATGAAGTAGTATATGGTAAAGGCTCCCTACTTGATAAAATGCCCGGCGATGAGTGGAAACGCTTTGCCAATTTACGTCTTTTGTTTACTTATATGTACACACACCCAGGCACCAAGTTACTTTTTATGGGTGGGGAATTTGGCCAACTAAAAGAATGGAATTTTGAACAATCGCTTGATTGGCATCTCCTCCAACTTGCACCCCACAAAGGAGCCCAAAATTGTTTGAAATCATTGAATCATTTGCTCAAAAATCAACCTGCCCTTCACGACTATAACTTCTCTGCCGAGGGTTTTGAGTGGATTGATGCCCAAGACCGCGACAATAGTATCGTTGTTTTTTCACGCAAAGGAATTAATCCCAGCGATACTTTGGTGGTAGTTCTCAATATGACACCCACACCTCAAAGTGGCTACCGTATCGGAATTCCATCAGAAGGTGAATGGGAAGAAATTTTCAATAGTGATTCCTCAGATTTTTATGGAAGTGGCGTAAGCAATACCCAAAAAGTAGAAACAGAATCATTGAAATGGCACAATCAGCCACAGTCAACGGTGATTACAATTCCTCCTTTAGGTGGAATTGTTTTGAAGAAAAAATCTTAATCTATTTTTAAATCAACGATGGATTCTGTTTTTTTTACAAAAATCTTTTTTCATATCTTATTGAACATAAGATGATTGAATTCAATAAAAATAAATAGTTATTAGTTTCATCTTATTTATTGAAATTTTTATGTCTTTCTTGGCGTTAATTCAAATGTAGGGTTTATACACTAAACATTAACATACATTGCCATGAAAGACCGTATCTTGACCATCCTAGAAGAATTTGGCGTAGAGCGCCGTACCGTAACTGATCAGGTTCATTTTGTCAAAGATTTGGGCTTCGATAGCCTCGATACCGTAGATTTGATGATGAAACTTGAGCAGGAATTTGGACTTCGCATTCCAGATGAAGACTATCATAAACTCACTACTATGAGTAAATTGATGCAATATTTGGAAGAAGAACAAAACGTCGCTATGGCCTAAGAGGTCTTATTTCCAAACATTCATAGAGAGGATATAACTACCTAAGTTGTATCCTCTTTTCATATTTAGTTATTTCTTTTTGGATTTAGGTATGCACCCTCTTTTTTCGGACGAATATTACATGCAAATGGCGCTTTATGAGGCCGAAGCTGCCGCCGAAGCGGGCGAAATCCCCGTGGGAGCCGTTGTGGTGTGCCAAAATCGCGTGATTGCGAAGACCTTCAACCACACCGAAAAACTCTCCGACGTCACGGCTCATGCCGAAATCCTTGCCATCACCGCCGCCGCCGAATACTTAGGAAGCAAATACCTCAAAGATTGCACACTCTATGTGACCCTCGAACCCTGTGTAATGTGTGCAGGAGCGCTTTATTGGTCTCAAATCAGCAAAATTGTATATGGTGCTTCCGACGAAAAACGCGGCTTTTCGCTCATTCAACCTTCTATTTTACATCCAAAAACTATCGTTAAAAAAGGCGTTTTAGAGGTAGAAATATCCCAATTGTTGAAGAAATTTTTCCTCAAGCTGCGAACGTAATCGGCTGGCATGGTGTTTTGGAGTCGAATCTTAATTTTTTAAAACTTCATAAATTCAATATCTACTATGGCTTTTACATTAGCTCCTTTGCCCTACGCCTCTGATGCGTTAGAGCCTCATTTTGACCAAGCTACCATGGAAATCCACCACGGTCGTCATCATAATACCTACGTTACCAACCTCAATAACGCGGTAGCAGGTACCCCCAACGAAGATAAAAGCTTAGAAGAATTGGTAGCCAATGCGGGTGCTATTTCACCAGCAGTACGCAACAACGGCGGTGGTCACTGGAATCACACTTTCTTTTGGGGAATTTTGTCGCCCAACGGCGGTGGAGAACCCGTAGGTGCTTTGGCTGAAGCTATTGATGCAAAATTTGGCTCATTCAGCGCTTTCAAAGATGAATTCAAAAAAGCAGCGCTTGGCCGCTTTGGCTCAGGATGGGCATGGCTTATCAAAACCGAAGATGGAGGCGTAGCGATTACTTCTACTCCTAACCAAGACAATCCTTTGATGGACATCGCCGATGTAAAAGGAACCCCTATCATCGGACTTGATGTATGGGAGCACGCTTATTATTTGAAATACCAAAACAAACGCCCTGATTACGTGGATGCGTTTTGGAATGTAGTAGATTGGAACGTAGCAGAAGCTAATTTTCAAGGCTAAGTAACCTTTTAAGATAAAACCTATAGCTACGGCGACAAACTGTGTAAAACGGCAGTTTGTCGCCGTAATTATTTTTTAAAGTTCCATCATATAATATTGCAACGCCCTCACTCTCAAACACGTAAGACCGTTAGATAAACTTATTGGGGTTTGTTTGTGTTTTCCCCTTAAATTTGCAATCATCAAAATCTTAATTTGTTCACATTGACACCTTCCATGGCAGCAATAAATTGTTCTTTTTGCGGTAGGCGCAAAAACGAGGTTCAACTTCTCCTTTCTGGAATTGATGCCCATATCTGTAATTTCTGCATCGAACAGGGCTATGGCGTAGTTCAGGAGGAATTGTATCCTAAAAAGAAAAAGGAAAAAACGAGCACACCTAAGTTCAACCTTGTCAAACCCCTTGAAATCAAACGCTATCTTGACCAGTATGTGATTGGTCAAGATGAAGCCAAGAAAACCTTATCTGTAGCGGTGTACAATCACTACAAACGCCTCATGCAGCCCAAATCTCAGGATGAGGTGACTATCGAAAAAACCAACATCATCATGGTGGGTGAAACAGGTACAGGTAAAACTTACTTGGCACGTACCATTGCGAAGATGTTGCAAGTGCCTTTTTGTATTGCTGATGCGACCGTGGTCACCGAAGCCGGTTATGTGGGCGAAGACGTAGAAACGATTCTGACCCGCCTTCTTCAAGCGGCAGATTACAACGCCGAAGCCGCCGAAAGAGGTATTGTGTTTATTGATGAAATCGACAAAATAGCCCGCAAAAGCGATAATCCTTCTATCACTCGTGATGTGAGCGGCGAAGGAGTACAGCAAGCCCTCCTCAAGCTATTGGAAGGGTCTATCGTAAACGTTCCGCCCCAAGGAGGCCGTAAACACCCCGACCAAAAACTCATCCCACTCAATACCGAAAATATCCTTTTCATTTGTGGTGGAGCTTTTGATGGTATCGAGCGCCATATTGCCAAACGTATCAACTCCCGTCCCATAGGATTTACCAACGACCGCCGTTTGGGTGAGATTTTTGATAAAGGCAATTTCCTGAGATATGTAGCAGCGCAAGACCTTAAGTCTTTTGGTTTGATTCCAGAATTGATAGGCCGTCTTCCAGCATTGACTCACCTCAACCCGCTTGATGCTGATGCCTTGCGTCAAATTTTGACAGAGCCTAAAAATGCCCTCACCAAACAATACCAAAAATTGTTTGCGATGGAAGGCATCAAACTAAATTTTGACGAAGACGTACTAGAATACATTGTAGCTCAGGCACTTACTTACAAATTAGGGGCTAGAGGATTACGGTCAATTTGCGAAGCTATCATGACCGATGCTATGTTTGACCTTCCTTCGATGAAAGATGTTACGGAGTTTACACTTACGCTTGATTATGCTCGTGAAAAATTTGAGCGTTCCTCGCTGTATGTGCTAAAATCTGTTGCTTAGCATACCCCCATTTTTTTCTTTTTTGACTTTCCCAAGTTAATTCTACTCAAACAAAAAGAGTAAGATCATAACTTGGGAAGTCTTTTTTTAGCTATATTCATCCCCACCAAAACACAGATTTTAGCGTATGAAAACCTTAGTACTTTTGCATGGCCACGGAGTTGACTCTAAAATATGGGAGCCTCTAAGCACAAAACTTTCCGATTACCAAGTACTCACTCCCGATTATTCATCAGAGGTAGCTTACCAAAGTATCGAAGCTTATGTCGATTGGCTCTATCAATGGCTGATTTCGGTGGGTGTTGAAAAATGCACTTTACTAGGTCATTCGATGGGAGGCTATATTGCCTTAGCTTTTGCCGAGAAATATCCTGATTTGTTAGAAGGCTTTGGTCTTTTTCATTCCACGGCCTATGCCGACGACGAAGCCAAAAAAGAACAGCGTAAAAAAACACTGGCATTTATGGAAAATCACGGAGCGGCAGCTTTTATCCGCCAATCAGGCCCTAACATGTATGCCGAAGAATTTGCCGAGAAAAACCCAGAAATCGTCAAAAATCACGTGGAGCGATATAGTCAACTTCCCACAGAGGCTGTCATTACGGGATTTAAAGCTATTATGAATCGCCCTGACCGTACCCACATACTTAGCGAAACCTCCCTTCCCGTTTTATTCATTTTTGGAAAACAAGATAAGCTCATTGTATTCGAAAAGAACATCGGCCTTTCCGAACTCCCCCCCAAAGCTTCTACGGTGATTTTGACCGAAGCAGGCCACATGGGCATGATTGAAGACACAGATGCTTGTGCAGACTCCATCAAAACTTTCCTAGAAACCAACTAAGTGATTTTATCCGCTCATCTTCTCTGTATTGCCATTTGTCAATGTGGAAGAATCTACGGAACTTTGACCACTGTTTTGGGATTATGAGTCCGAAACAGTTCACAACTAACCCACGCGTAAGCGATGATTTCTAACGAACTTCTATTTTTTGGAGCCTTCTCGCTCTTTGTTATCTTCATAATGCTCATCGACCTTGGTGTGTTCACCAAACAAAAAAGCCACATCGTTAGCTTCAAAGAAGCTGGGATTTGGAGCGCTGTTTGGGTAGCTTTATCGGTTGGTTTTTATTTTTTTATTAAAAACTACGGCTATTTGGTGCATGATGTCTCGGATCTGGAGCATCTTGAGGCTATTGTCAGCAAATATGCGAATCACCTGAAGCTAGTACCCGGCAATTTTGAAGAAAGTTTACAAATTTTTCAAAACAACATGGCCCTTGAATATATCACGGGCTATTTGGTGGAGTATTCTCTCTCGGCCGACAATATTTTTGTATTTATTTTGATTTTTAGCTCTTTCGGAGTTCACGAAAAATTCTACAAAAAAGTACTCATCTGGGGGATTTCGGGGGCGGTATTACTCCGCTTTGTATTTATATTCGTAGGTGCAGCTTTGCTCCAAAAATTTGAATGGATTATTTATATCTTCGGTGCTTTTTTGGTATATACAGGTATCAAGATTTTGTTTCAAAAAGAAGAGGACGAACAAATCAATCCCAACGAGCATATTGCGGTAAAGTTTGCGTCTAAGTACTTCAATGTGTATAAAAGAAATGTCATTGATCATTTCTTTGTCTATCACAAACGTTATAAAAAATGGTATATCACCCCCATTTTTGTGGTTGTGATTGTGATTGCTTTTACCGATTTGATTTTTGCGGTAGATTCTATTCCGGCCATTTTTTCAATTACCAAAGACCCTTACATTGTATTTTTCTCCAATGTTTTTGCCATTATGGGGCTTCGCTCGATGTTCTTCTTTTTGTCGAGTATCATGGACAAATTCCATTATCTCAAGCCTGGTCTTGGTATATTGCTGTCATACATAGGGATCAAAATGCTGGCTCACCACTACCTAGAGGCATGGGGCTTTAAAACGATTTATTCGCTTTATATCATTGTGGGGATTTTATCGGTCGCCGTTATTGCGTCTCTCTTATTTCCTAAAAAACCCGAACCCGCAACGACCCCATGATTTATCACCTCGTAAGTCCAGCGTATTGGGCACAGTTTGAGCAAGAGGCCACCTACATTAGCGAGTCTCTTGCCACCGAAACTTTCATCCATTGTAGCCGACACGAGCAGATTGCTGGGGTACTAGAGCGCTTTTATGGCGATGTTTCAGAGTTGCTATTACTTCACATTGATGAGACAAAGCTCACATCGCCGCTTTTGTACGAAGCTGTACCGGATAGTACCGAAACTTTTCCACACGTTTATGGGCCGATTAACCGAGAGGCGATTGTAAAAATAAGTTGGGGCAAGCGAAGTTAGGGATGATTTGCTTTTTTACTCTGCTCCCCGCAGCACCATCACAAAAGTAGTACCCTCGCCCACGGCCGACGAAACACTCAACTGTCCACCATGCTGCTGCATAATCTGACGAGACAGGCTTAGGCCAATCCCTGAGCCTGTTTTTTTGGTAGTATAAAAAGGAATAAAAATCCGCTCTAATGCTTCGGGTTCAATCCCTTGTCCATTATCTGCCACCTCAATATACATACGCTGACTCATATCGGCATAAGCTTTGACTGTAAGGTGAGCATTGGGAATTTCCTCCAAAGCTTCAATAGCATTTTTCACTAAATTGATAAGGACCTGTTCGATTTGGTCGGCATCCGCTTTAAGGATGAGAGATTCGGGCAGTACTGTTACGGTAGTTTCGATAGAAGCATCTTGCAAGCCTTTCTGAAACAATTGTACAATCCTATTTAGCAACTCTTTGGCTGGAATATCTACTAAAACAGGCTTGGGAAGCGTCGTAAAATCACGGTAAGCATTCACAAATTGGATGATGCCAGCACTGCGTTTTTGTAAAGTTTGGAGGGCTTCTTTTAAGTCTTGTACGCCTTCGTTTTCGGGTACTACGGGCAATATATCAAGCTCTACAATGTCTTTCATCGTACCTACAAGCGACAAAATCGGGGTCAAAGAATTCATGATTTCGTGGCGCAGTACCCTCGTTAGGTTTTGCCAAGCTTCGATTTCCTTCTGCTGCAATTCGGATTGAATATTTTGAAGCACCAAAATTTTCAATACTTTACCTCTCAGTTGGATTTGCGTAGCCTGTACCGATAATGGCTCATCGTCAGGCGTTTGATAGAGCTGTCTTACGCCAGTATGGAGATTTTCTACCAAAGTATACAGCTGCGGATGAGACTCTTTCAGGTCATCAAGCTGACGTAGGCGATAGATATTGAGCATTTTAAGTGCGGCACTGTTGACCAGCTCTACGCGCCCTTGACCGCTAAAACTGATAAGTCCCGTACTGATGTGTTGAACGATGGTATTGAGGTATTGTAAGTTTGCTTCTTTTTCGGCACGAGCCACCCTAAATGCCTCCAATACTTCATTGAATTGTTGATTGATTTCGCGAAAGCTATCGCCCATTTTGTCATCAGAACGAAATTTGATGGCAAAATCAGAATATCGCACCGACTCAAAAAAACGGGCGAGCTTGCGGTTGGTGTTGGTTACATAATAATACAACTGAATCACCGCAATCAAACACACTAACCCTATCAGGGCAGAGAGTACCCATTGCTGCTGCGGAAAAAAATAAATCAAGGCCGATATGCTCGCCACTAGCCACAAAATCCGCCACAAAATCCCGATAGAAAAATGTCTCATAACCCGTATTTTTCCATGCGACGGTAGAGGGCTTGCCGCGACAGCCCTAATTCTCGTGCGATTTCGGTAATGTTACCACTGTACTTTTTCATTGCTTTCACAATCAACTGTTTTTCCATTTCTTCGAGTTGGTATGTTTCCGAAAATTGCGATGCTTCCGTAAAAGCATTTTGGAAAAAGTCTTCGGGTTGTAAGGCATTTTGTTGGGTAAGAATTACCGCCCGCTCTACCGCACTTCTAAGCTCTCGCACATTTCCGGGCCAATTATACCGTTGCAATTGTTTGACCAACGGCGCACTAAAAGTAGTAACTACGCGCTTGTACTGATGCCGATATTGCTTTAAGAAAAACTCAGCCAAAGGCATAATATCTTCAGGGCGCTCTCTCAAAGCAGGCAAACGCAACTCAATGGTGTTGATACGATATAGCAAATCTTGACGAAACGCTCGCTCAGCTACCATTTGTCCAAGTGGCTGATTGGTAGCACATATAATCCTGACATCCACCTGTTTTGGTTTGTTGGAGCCTACCCTAGTTACGATGCGACTTTGTAAAACAGTCAGTAACTTGGCCTGCATTGGCAACGACAAATTGCCGATTTCGTCCAGAAAGAGAGTGCCGCCATTGGCTTCTTCAAAACGCCCCGCTCGGTCTTCTTTTGCATCAGTATAAGCACCTTTGACGTGCCCAAACAATTCGCCTTCAAACAAGCTTTCTGGAATAGCCCCCAAATCGACTGTCACAAAAGGCTTGTCGGCACGTTTGGATTTTTGATGAATCAACTGCGCCAAATCGCTTTTTCCCGTGCCATTTTCTCCCAAAATCAAGATGGTAGCATCCGTAACGGCTACGCGCTCGGCGGTTTCGAAGAGCTGCTGCATGAGAGCACTTACAAATACCAAATTGATACTAGAGTTTTGGTGAGCAGGAGCGGCTTTGTGGGTAGTTATGGGGGCAGCTAAACCCGCCTGTGCTTTATCATTGGCTCTTTTCTGAACTCCCGCTTGCATCGTAGCCAAGAGTTTGTCGTTTTCCCAAGGTTTCAACACAAAATCCATCGCTCCAGCTTTCATCGCTCTGACCGCCATTTCAACATCGCCAAACGCCGTAAAAAGAACCACCACCGCTAAGGGGTCAATATCCAATATCCGATCAAGCCAATCAAAGCCTTCTTTACCACTGATGACATCCCGCGTAAAGTTCATGTCAAGCAAGATGGCATCATAATCTCCATTGGTGACTAAAAAAGGAATTCGCTGCGGATTTTTTTCAATATCGACTTGGCTAAAATGACGCTTTAAAAGCAACTTAGCAGCACTAAGGACATCTACGTCGTCGTCAACAATTAATATTTTGGCTGTCTGCATTTGAGATATTTGTGAATGGACGATTTAATTTTTCGGTACAATCTTAAGAAGACTTTCTGTATTGTTTATTACCCAATTAGAGTGCCAAAATACGAAATCCCTCATTATCAAGCATTAAGAAATAGGGCTATTTTTATTCTTGTCCAAAGCCGTACAACGGTTGTCCGTTTTCGGACAAATTGCCAAGCATTCTATAAAAATAAATCATTCATATACAGGCACTTATGTTTCTGGCACGGGTATTGGCAGCATTGTAAATGTACTCATACAGCCATAAAAACACGATTTGAAAATTAGTTTAGGTTAAGAGAAGCGTGAGCCAGACAAGGCGTTGTTATTAACAGCCATTTTGTTTACCATTTTTCTAAAAATTATTTTGCTTAAATTTATTTCACATGGAAGTTAAGAATCCGCTCATCAACCAAACCACGGGCAACCATACTCAAGGCTCAATGGACCGCGTACGCAAAAAGAAATTTTGGAATACCCAACGCACTCTCATGTTTGCGGGTGGGGCAGCCCTTGTGGCTTTTGTCGTTTATCAGGTATTTTTTGCAGATAAACGCTCAAAACTTAACGTAGAAGCCGAAAAGCTCACTGTTTCGTCGGTTTCAATGGGCTCATTCGATGAATTTATTGTTGTGACAGGTGTAGTCCAACCCCTCAAAATCATCCGCTTAGATGCGATTGTAGGAGGGTACGTCAAAGAAAAACTCGTAGAAGGGGGTAGTATGGTCAATCAAGGACAGATATTGCTCAAACTTGAAAACCAAAATTTAAAATTAAGCTTCTTGCAATCCGAAACTGAAGCAAGCCGCTTGGTAAACGACCTCCAAAATACCCGCCAACAACTGAAAGTCAATCGCTTCAATATTCTCCGTACTCTCAACGATCTGGAGTTCAGAATCGACCAAGCGAAGGATGTTTATGAACGCAATCAGAAACTTTTCAAAGATAAAGTATTGCCTGAGTCTGATTTTTTGAAATCAAAACGTGATTATGAGCTTTTGGTTAAACAAAAGGAAATCGAAACCGAATCACAAAACTATCAGGAAGAAAACGCCAAGATGCAAATCGCACAGCTAGAAGGTACGCTCTCGCGTACTCAGAAAAACGTAGAGCTGTGGCGGCAAACCCTCGACAACTTGGTGGTAAAAGCACCCGTAAGTGGCGTCTTGTCTTCGATTGATGTAGAAGTAGGTTCTAACATCAGCCAAGGACAAAACATCGGACAAATTGACGACCTCAACGGCTTCAAAATGCGAGTAGCCATAGATGAGCACTATATTTCTCGGATTTTTGTGGGTCTGAAAGGTACTTTTGATTTTAACGGAAAAGAAAACCCCCTCACCATTTCTAGAATATACCCTGAAGTACGCAATGGTCGCTTTGAAGTAGACATGATTTTTCCTGCCACCGGCGCTGCCGAAGGAATCAAACGTGGCCAATCTACCCCTATTCGTCTTGAGCTAGGAAAAGCAGAAAAGGCTCTTTTATTGCCAGTAGGCGGATTTTTCTCGGATACAGGCGGCAATTGGGTCTATGTCTTAGACAATAGCGGCAAGCGGGCCGTCAAAAGAAACATCACTTTGGGCCGCAAAAACCCCGAATTTTATGAAGTATTGGAGGGCCTTCAAAATGGTGAAAAAGTGATTACAAGTTCGTACGCCAATTTTGGAGATAAAGAAGTATTGGAATTAAATTAATCAACCCTTAAGAAAGCAACCCTCGGTTTTATATTGAGTCTCTTATCGAGTAGCCATTTTCATCCTCACAATTCTTGAATCCATAATTTTGACTTTACGATGATAAAAACAACTAATCTCCAAAAAATCTTCACTACCGAAGAAGTAGAAACAACAGCCCTGAACGGAATAGATTTGGAAGTAAAAGATGGCGAATTTGTAGCTATCATGGGGCCATCTGGATGTGGAAAATCCACCCTTCTCAATATCCTAGGATTGCTTGACAACCCCTCTGATGGCAGCTACGATTTTCATGGCACCGAAGTAGCCAAACTCTCCGAACGCCAACGCGCCCAGCTTCGTAAAGGCAACATTGGCTTCGTATTTCAAAGCTTTAACCTTATCGACGAACTAACGGTGTATGAAAACGTAGAGCTTCCTTTGCTTTATCTCAAGGTTCCAGCCAATGAGCGTAAAGAAATGGTAGAGACCGTTTTGACCCGTATGAATATCATGCACCGTCGCAATCACTTTCCTCAACAACTCTCTGGTGGACAGCAACAAAGAACCGCAATCGCGCGGGCGGTAGTAGCCAAGCCCAAATTAATCTTGGCCGATGAGCCTACCGGAAACTTGGACTCTGCCAATGGCGAAGAAGTGATGAAACTCCTCTCTCAACTCAACGACGAAGGCACAAGCATCATCATGGTGACTCACTCACCTTACGATGCGGGCTTTGCCCACCGTATTGTCAATTTATTTGACGGAAAAGTAGTAACCGAAAAAATGCGGGTTTAACCCCTGCTACGGAGAGAAAAGTCAAAGAATGCTTACTTTTCTCTCCTTTATATCTATCCCATACAGCACTTTTTTTTCTTCACACTACTTGCCTTGAGTGAGGCAGTGCTGTTTGTATAATGCTGCTATAAGAAAAACAGAGCAAGCACAACGCTGTTTTTTCCTTTCCTCATTTCTCAAAAACCTATTCAACAGCTCTTTTAATCATGTTTAGCAATTACTTCAAGATAGCCCTTCGTAATCTCCAAAAAAACAAGGCTTTTTCGGCTATTAATATTTTGGGGTTAGCTCTCGGAATGGCTTGTAGCCTTATCATCATGCTATGGGTGCAAGATGAAGTAGCGATGGATTCTTTCCACGAAAATGGCCCTCGTCTTTATCGGGTAATGGAAAATCAGTTTTATTCTGGTAAAATTGAGACTTACGCTTCTACCCCTGGCATCTTGGCCGAAAACATCGTAAAGGATATTCCCGAAATAGAAAAAGCAAGTCAGATGCTATGGGAAGAAGAACCGCTTTTTACGGTTGGCAACAATTTCGACAAAGAAAAAGGCCGCTATGTACAAGGCGATTTTCTAAACATGTTTAGCTTTAAGCTCGACAAAGGAGATGCCCGCACTGCCCTCAAACGCCCCGATGGAGTCGTGATTTCTAAAAAACTGGCAGATAAATATTTTCCCAACCAAGATGCTTTAGGCAAAACCATCCGAATTGATAGCAAAGATGATATGATGGTGACGGGTATTTTGGCGGAAATCCCCAAAAATTCCTCCCTTAAATTTGACTTTTTGATGAGCTATGACCGTTGGCATAAAACCAACGGATGGGCAAAAGAATGGGGCAACAATGGTCCTCGCTGCTACGTAATGCTCGTCAAAGGTGCTTCTCTTGAAAAGGTAAATGCCAAAATCAAAAAGTATATTAAAACCAAAAATAAAGACAGCAACGTAGAATTATTTTTACAATCATACCAAGAGTCATATTTATATTCTAACTGGGATAGTGGTCGTCAAAACGGTGGACGCATTGATTACGTCCGTATTTTTGCCATCGTTGCCATTATTATTTTGGCGATTGCGTGTATCAATTTTATGAATTTAGCCACGGCACGTTCGGTGAAACGGGCCAAGGAAGTAGGAGTCAGAAAAGTAATCGGTGCCATGAAAAGTGTTTTGATTGGCCAATTTATCGG
The DNA here is from genome assembly GCF_000423565.1 of Runella zeae DSM 19591. Lineage (GTDB taxonomy): Bacteria > Bacteroidota > Bacteroidia > Cytophagales > Spirosomataceae > Runella > Runella zeae. Next base: position 21,493 of record NZ_AUIF01000011.1, read on the forward strand.
GGAAGCTATTCTCATCACTTTTATGTCTCTTGTGATAGCCCTATTGATTGTATTTTTGTTGTTACCTACTTTCAATATGCTTACTGAAAAAGAGCTTTCTCTCAACTTTACCGAAGGCAGTTTCTGGCTCTTTTTAGTTGTTCTAACCCTTCTTACGGGATTTGTAGCGGGGAGTTACCCAGCCTTGTTTATGTCGTCGCTCAATCCTGTAGTAGTCTTGAAAGGAGCACTCAAATTTAAGCCTAGTGCCACTTATTTTCGCAAAGGATTGGTGGTGTTTCAGTTTGCATTGTCTATCATTCTCATTGTAGGAATGATTATTGTACACCGCCAAATCAATTTCTTACAGACTAAAAATATAGGGTTTGACCGCGAAAATCTGCTTTACATGCCCTTAGAGGGAGATTTACAAAAAAACTTTGCATCGTTTAAGCAAGCACTTCAAAATCAACCAGGTATCAAGCTTGTCACGTCTTCACAGGCCAATCCTTTGGAGGTGGGTTCTTCTACCCAAGGGGTGTCTTGGCCTGGCAAAGATACCACTCAGCTTCTGCTCTTTGCCAACAATTCTATCTCTTATGATTACATCCAAACCATGGGCATACAGCTGATTGAAGGACGTGATTTTGGTCCTCAATTTGGTACTGATACCACCAACTATATCATCAATGAAGCCACCGCCCGCAAAATGGGCTACAAAGACCCCGTAGGTAAAGAAATGACAATGTGGGGACGCAAGGGAACGATTGTAGGGTTGATGAAAGACTTCCATCACAATACACTTCATGTACCTATCGAGCCTTTGATTTTGCGATTACAGCCCAAAGACGACTATTGGGGTGTAGTAGTAATCCGTACCGAGGCTGGAAAAATCCCAACGGCTATCGCTAGCACCGAAAAAATCTTTAAACAGTTTAACCCTCACTTTCCTTTCAAGTACTTCTTTGCCGACCAAGAACTTGCGAAACAGTATAAAAGCGAAAATGTAGTTAGTAATCTCTCCAACTACTTTGCCTTCTTAGCCATTTTTATTTCATGCTTGGGGCTGTTTGGATTAGCAGCCTTTACTGCCGAACAACGTACCAAAGAAATAGGCGTACGGAAAGTATTGGGCGCAAGCGTTGGCAACTTAGTTCAAATGCTTTCTTTGGATTTTCTAAAATTGGTATTGATTGCCACGCTCATTGCCTTTCCTATCGCATGGTATTTCCTAAAAGATTGGCTTCAAAAATACGCCTACCGCATTGATCTGGAATGGTGGTATTTTTTAATAGCCGCCGTTAGTGCCTTGGTGATTGCGCTTGTTACGGTCAGTTTTCAGGCTATCAAGGCTGCATTGATGAATCCCGTAAAATCGTTGAAATCAGAATAAATCGACGTCACGTAGAGACGTTGCATGCGGTAGAGACGTTGCATGCGGTAGCGGTGGAGACGTTGCATGCAACGTCTCTACAACAACATCCCAATACGGAAAATAGAATTATGAAAACATCAAATAATTCCTTCCCCATTGCGGGTTGGGGGGCTGGTATGACAGCCAATTATATCAAAATAGCGTTTCGAAACCTCTGGAAAAACAAGCTTTTTTCCTTCATCAACATCATGGGTTTGGGACTGGCTATTCCTTTTGCGCTATTGGCCTTGATGCATCTTCAAAGCACTTTTGAGTTTGACAATTTTCACCCTCATCCCGAACGCATTTACCGAGTTTTGACCAACGAAGTAACCCGCGAAGGGACAGTGACAAAGTATGCTTCGTCGCCCTACTTACTAGCGGATGAGTTAAAAAGCAATTATCCTAGCATCGAAAAGGCGACCAAAGTGGTGCGGGACTTTGGTTGGGAGCTGACTACCCCGTTTAAGTCGTTGAAAGTAAACACCTTATACGTAGAGCCTAGTTTTTTTGAACTTTTTGGATTTTCGCTCGCCAAAGGAAGTATTTCAATAGCTCCCAATACGTTGATGTTGAGCCATGAAGCCGCTACCAGATTTTTTAATGATGCCAATCCTATTGGACAAACACTAGTACACCCTACCTACGGCCCCATGACAGTAACGGGTGTATTGAAGCCCTTCAAAAAACAGACACAGTTTCGAAGTGATGTAATGGTATCGATAGCGACGTTAGAAAAATTTCGTCCAGAGATAAAACAAAACACAGGATGGAGAACTTACGAAACCCACACCTTTGTGAGAGTACAGCCCAATACCCCTGCAAGTGCCTTAGATTTTGCGCTGCAAGGAGTAGCTAAGAAGACTAATGTCAACCTAACGGCTGCCAAAAAGACCAATCTGTTTCGGAAACAGGCTTTGGCCGATATATCTCCAAGTGTCGAGGATTTGAGATACAATCCTTATGTGGATTCGATGGAAGATATTTATTTCAACTTTTTCATTCCTTTAATGATTTTGTTGTTGGCTGGTTTCAACTATACCAACCTGACGTTGGCGCGGTCGTTGAGTCGTGCCAAAGAAGTAGGCGTACGCAAAGTGATGGGGGCGATTAGACTACAGTTGGTGATTCAGTTTATTTGTGAAGCCCTCATCATTGCTTTCTTTGCCTTCGGGATTGGGCTAGTGTTGTTGTATTTTATGAAACAAAACCTTCAAGTACAATGGCTTACTTGGGAAGTCGAAAACAAAATGCTAATCGGAGGAATGTTTGTGATTTTCACTTTGGTGTTGGGCATTTTGGCCGGGGCATTACCAGCCATAATCTTATCAAAATTTCAACCTGCCATGGTCCTGAAAGGTATGCTGGGGCCGGTTTCATTTGGAAAAGTAAACTTTCGAAAAAGCCTGATTGTCATTCAATTTATAGCCACTTTGGGATTCTTGTTTATGATTGGTCATATGTACAATCAGTTTAGTTATATGGCTACCGAAAACGATAATTTTAACCGAAAAGGAATTTTTAATTTATCATTGGCAGGACAAGATTATCGTGTATTGATAGATGACATCAAAAAGCACAAGGACGTAGAAAAAATAGGCTTGGTGTCTATGCCCTTTGGAGGCGTGCCGTCGCAGCAAGCCATTAAAGTACATGAAAAGGATGAAAATTCATCCACGTATTACTATTCGGTCGATAAAAACTTCATCGAAAACATGAATCTGACGTTGGTAGCAGGCAAAAATTTACCCTTTTCTTCTACCGACTCAGCAAGTCACTTTATCTTACTAAACGAAACCGCCGTACAACGTTTACGCCTCGGTACGCCTCGCGAAGCGATTGGGCAGCAGGTATTTTTGAACAATGCTTTTCCTGCCCAAATTGTGGGCATAGTCAAAGATTTTTGTCATTTCCATTACCAATACAAGAAAGAACCGTTAGTATTCCAGTACAATCCTTCACAATTTGCAATGATGTCGGTCAAAGTCAATCCTCAAGTAAATCAGGATGCTTTTTTGGCCGATATGAAAGTCATTTGGAAAAAATACAATCCTTATAAAGAATTGGGGTATTCGTGGTACGAAAAAGAACTATATGACCGCTACTATCCGGCGGAAGATATGAAAATCATGGGTTTGACCTCACTCATTATTTTTGTGATTGCCCTTATGGGCTTACTAGGCATGGTGACATACAGCACCGAAAAACGCTACAAAGAAATCGGAATCCGAAAAGTAATGGGAGCAAGCGTATGGGAAGTAGTTCGGATTTTGTCGTGGAGTTTTTTGAAACTACTGTTCATTGCGGCAGTGGTAGCTTTACCGATTGGATTGGTTGAGAATATGTTTATGAATAAGATGTTTACTTTTTATGCAGGGTTAAATATAGGCTTGATGATTATGTTTTTTGGGGTGGTGTTGTCCGTTGCCGTTGGGGCGATTGCCTATTATGCTACCAAAGCTGCATTGGTAAATCCTGCCAAATCATTAAAATCGGAATAAATGACCGTTGTCGTAGGGTCGTTGCAATGCAAAGGTCGTTGCAATACAAGGGTCGTTGCATTGCAACGACCCTACGACAAATAAACCTATATCATCATGGTACAAAACTATCTCAAAATCGCCTTCCGCAATCTACTTCGCAATAAGGTATACAGCATTATCAACATTGCAGGGTTGGCACTAGGACTAACGGCCTGTTGGTTGATTATGCTTTATGTACAACACGAAAAAAGTTATGATGAATTTTTGCCATATGCCGAACGTACACATGCAGTAGCACTCAATCTCAAAATGGGACAGGATGAAGGTCGCACTACCAATACTCCGCCACCTCTAGGGCCCCAAATGGCGATTGATTATCCTGAAATTGAGATGTTTGCCCGAACGTTTGACCTAGGTGCCACTGTCATTCAACGAGATTTACCAAACCAAAAACCGCTGCTTTTCAATGAAAACGGGATTATGGCCGCCGATACTGCCTTTCTCGAATTATTTGGTTTTCCGATGCAGCAGGGTGATGCAGCATTGGCACTGGATAAACCTAATAGTGTGGTTTTGACCGAAAAAATGGCAAAAAAATACTTTGGCAGCATGGATGTCATAGGCCGCTCATTAACGATTAATGAGCGACCCTTTAGCATTACAGGCATCGTTAAAGATATTCCTTCCAACTCTTCTGTCCAATTTGATTTTTTGGTTTCAATGACCAACTTCAAAGTAGTGGAGCGTTTTTCGTGGAGCTGGATATGGCTCCAAATGGACACATGGGTACGGCTTCGTAAGCCTCTTACTCCTGTGGAATTGGCGGTGCTTACCGATAGATTCGACCTCATGGTAAGGACTCATGCACCGGCGGCTTATCAACGCATTGGTCAAAATTTTGAGGAAAACATGAAGCGCGGGGACCGTTATAAAGTCGAACTTTTACCTTTAAAATCCCTGCATCTCTATCAGCCCGGCCTCTCCTCCAGACTCACCACTTTGGGAGATGCCCAACAAGTAGAGTTATTTAGTATCATCAGTGTGTTGATACTGATCATTGCCTGTGTCAATTTCACCAACCTCACTACTGCACGCTCTCTTCAAAGAGCCCGCGAAGTGGGGGTAAGAAAGGCGATTGGCTCGCAACGTAGCACCATCATTGGTCAATTTTTAATAGAAGCATTCTTGTTTAGTCTGATGGCATTTGGCTTAACTATGATTCTAGCGTCTTTAGCCCTGCCTTTGTTCAACCAACTCACCGACCATGTATGGACTTTCAAGGAGCTTTTTTCCCCCAATACCGTTGGTTTAGTGCTGATATTACCCTTCATAAGTACGCTTTTAGGAGGAATATATCCCGCCCTTTATTTATCCAAGTTTAAGCCCGTAGATATCTTCAAAGCTGCGACTCCTTCGGCCAAAGGTGGGCAAGGGTGGCTCCGTAGTAGTTTGGTGGTATTTCAGTTTGCGGTTTCTATCACCTTGATGATATGCGCCACAGTCGTGTATTGGCAATTACAGTTCGCCCAAAATCAATCAACTGGTTTACAACGCAAAAACATCTTAGTTGTAGAAAATGTACGTCACCTAGAATCTGAAAGTGCGAGAGAAACTTTCAGACAAAAACTGCTCCAACTGCCCGAAGTACAGCAAGTAACGCACTCTACTTTCTTACCTTCTTTAGGGAGTTTTGGAGATTTTTATGAGCCAGAGCAAGGCACTCAAACCACTGCTGTTGTTCAAAATATACCTATTTCTTCTTTTTTAACCGACGAGCATTTTGTACCAACTTTGGGAATTCAATTGTTAGAAGGTAGAAATTTTGTTCATAATTCACCACTTGATTCGACGTCGGTCATTCTCAACGAAGCAGCAGTAAGAGCTATTGGCTGGCAAAAACCCATAGGTAAATGGATGCGCTACCCTGGCAATCGAAACCAGCGCTTTCAGGTGGTAGGAGTCATGAAGGATTTTCACATTGGGTCGATTAGAGCAGCTATCGAACCTGTGGCCATTTTCCATAAATCTTCTAAAACCTACCAAACTTGGGGTTCGTACCTAGCTGTCAAATTACAACCTCATAACGAAAAAACGGCCATCGCCAAAATCGAATCTTTGTGGCAAAAGAGTGTTCCTAATGTTCCTTTTGAGTTTGATTTTTTAGATGCTTCTTTTAAAACTTTATATCGTACCGAAAATAAAGTCAGTTTGATTTTAGGAGTATTTACAGCCTTGGCACTTATCATTGGCTGTTTGGGGTTGTTTGCCCTCGCTACTTTTTCAGCCGAAGTGCGTACCAAAGAAATTGGCATTCGCAAAGTCTTGGGTGCTTCAGTATTAGGAATCACCGCACTACTATCCAAAGACTTCCTCAAACTTGTGATTATCGCGATTGTGATTGCTTCTCCTATCGCTTGGTATTTGATGTCAGAATGGCTACAAGATTTTGCCTATCGCATCAGTATTTCGTGGTGGATGTTTGCGATTGCAGGAGGATTAGCAGTTTTGATGGCCCTTTTGACGGTTGGTTTTCAGTCTGTCAAAGCGGCCTTATCAGACCCTGTAAAATCATTAAAAACCGAATAATTTGTTTGGTGTTGTAGAGACGTTGCATGCAGACGTTCAATACAGACGTTGCATGCAACGTCTCTACGGATTGGCATCATCTACATCTACGGGCCTTGCATGCAAACGTTATAGAGACGTTGCGGGCAGACGTTACATACAGATGTTGTAGAGACGTTGTATACAGACGTTCAATACAGACGTTGCATGCAACGTCTCTACGGATTTTTTCGGACATACACATTGTTGCTGATTGATTCTAATCGTACCTCCGGCCCACCACCGTTTACGGTTCCTTCTAGCAAATACCCCACTATCGGATTTTTTTGTTTTTTAGATTTAAAATCAATATCCAAATCCGTATAAACCTCGCCCGTAATAGTCTTCATGGCCAAATTTGCACCTTGGGCTTTGGGGCAGCTAAAATCAACATAACCACTGATGGTTTTGGCAAATACAGGACTGCTAGCACCTTTGATGTCGATATTGCCATTGATAGTTTCTAGCTTCAACTTAGCTTGCTTTGGCAAATACACTTGGTAATTGATCTTGCTACACACATAGTAATCATTGCCATTGCGCTCTGTGCGCCAAGTAGATTTAGACCCGGGGCAATCCTCCGCTTTGCCTTGTTTCATCATTTCTTTGTCAAAATCTGTTTTGAGTACAATCTCTTCAGCACTAGAAGATGATTCGACAGTAAGTGCATCGTTGAGGTGGCCGCTGTTTATGGTTGCTTCAATCCTGACGGAGACTTCAGATTTGTCCCAGTATCTTACCTGAATACTATCACCAAATTTTAGATTTAGGTTTACGGTTTGTTTGGCTGAAAAGGGAATTTTCTTTTCAATGATTTTTTGGGAAAAAGCTGTATTAATTACCAATAAAGCTCCCAGCAAAAATGAAAAAGTTTTCATGGCAGTATGAGTTGTAGATGGTTATTTTTGTTTGCGGAGATAGATATTGCTACTGATACTATTAAGTTTAATTTCCACCCCACCTCCATTGGTGGTAGCGTCGATATTATTACCACCACCTACACGAGGCATACCTTCTTTGGAAGTTTTGAGACCTAAATCAAAATCCGTGTACATTTCGCCCGTAATAGACCGAAGGCTCAAATTGGCTTTGGTATTGGCGGGCAATGTCACATCAATAAAACCACTAATCACCGAAATAGCACTTGGTTTGGTCTGATTGACATTCGAATACACTACTTTTATATCACCACTTGTGCTGTTGGCCACTACAGGGCCTGTGACATCGTAGAGTTCAATCTTGCCATTTTTGGTTTTTATTTCTAAATCTCCCTCTACATCTTTGATATAAATATCAGCAGGGTGCCAGTTGGCTTGTTCATAAAAAATAGCCGCTTTTTTAGGAACTCGGATTTCGTAATTGGTATTTTTACGAGATGCCTTTTCGATTTTGAGTACGTTGTTTTGGGTGGTCACCGATAGTCCAACGCCCGTATTATCAATAGCCGAATTGTACAAAGGTCTGAGTCCTTTGGCCTGCTCGGGTGGAGCCTGAAATCCATTTCCCTTGATGATTACTTCATTGCCATCGTAGCCTTCGATTTTGAGACTTCCGGCATCCATCTCAATCACAATTTTTTGCTCTTTCGAATTGGCAAATTTGGTTTTAAACTCTTGGGCAAAAACTCCCCCAACACACCCCCACAATAAGGTGCCTACTAAAATGTTTCGTTTCATGGTTTGATGATATAAAGTAAGATGTTGTCTTAGCCTCGCTTTAAGAGGTTGATTTTTTCTTCAATTGCATGACGCCTTCTTCTGCTTTTTGACGTACAATCTCCAATGCTTCTTGATTTTGGGCTAAACGTTGCATGGCGTCGGCGGCGCGTTTTTCTTTGATAGACACCAAAATTTCAATCAATGTAAGTTGCACATTGGGATCGGTCTGAATCTTGAGTGATTGAATCAACCCTTCTCTTACCAAAGGTTCATTTTCAAACCGCCGTAATGCCTGACATGCCGCTAAACGGACGTTTATGTTGTCGTCAAAATTCATGGTATTGATGAGAATTTGGGTAATTTCAGCATCCACTTCAGGGAGATTGTTGACCTGATTGACCGCCCAAATACGTTCACTTGCCGAGGTATGTGTTTGGCTCAAATCCAAGCTTTTTTTCATGGCTATCATCTCGTGGCTCTGTGTATGTATTGCTTGAGATTTATAAAGTGTGTACCCCCTTCCGCCCGCAAATCCAACCAAAATCAAAGTCACACCCGCCGCCACTCGTAAGCCCCATGTAGTGAGTGCCTGTACTTTGGTGCGCTTGTGAAGTTGATTCACAATACGATAGCTTACCCCTGCCGACGGCTCTTGCGTGCGTGCGTTGGTAGCATAACGAAACTGCGCCGCCTGCCCTTGCAAATGAAGCGGAATGCCTTCTTGTTGAAAAAAATCGCGCAATTGCCGCTCTTCTTCCAACGAAGTTTCGCCTTCATAATATTTATTCAACAATTCTTCAATATCTTGATTCATAGTTGTTTACTTTTAAATACCCGTCTCTCACCTCTTTCCGCGCCCTCGACAATGCCACCCGTATGTTGTTGATGGTCATTCCGGTTATTTCTTGGATTTCTTCAAAAGAATACTCTTCTACATCTCGCAAATGCAAAATAAGCTTATGCTGCTCTGGCAATGCCTCTATAAGTTGGCGCATTAGTGCGGCGCTGTCTGAGAGTTCGGCCTGCTGATACGGTGACTTTACATTGGTGCTTATTTCTGGCAAGTTTGTGTCTGCTTCGGTACTTTGATAGGCTTTAGACTTTAGCTTATCTAAGCACATATTTCGGGTCATTTGTACGGCCAACGCTTCTACACTCTGATAATTGTCAAGTTGCTGACGGTTGCTCCACAACTTCAGCAGCACATCCTGCAATGTATCTTCCGCTTCCTCACGACTGCGAAGAAATAGCTTAGCTATTCTATAAAGGCGCCCTTGCGTAGGAAGAACGAGTTGTGTAAAAGCTTTCAAATCCATTTCAATAGCAAAGACGATTGAGCCACAAAAACATTACAGTATCATCCTAGACATATAAACCCTATTTTTACAGTTTTATAATATCTCCCCTATACCCACCATTTTAAATAAATCATTTTCAATTACTTAACAATCAATACAGGAAATTCAATCGTACAGAAAAATATTAAAAAAAAATCTCTTTTTCCTGTAACCTTCTTACACTTCGGAAGTTTCCACGTACAAATCACCTCATTAATCATCCTCGAAACACTTGAATATATTATCGGACAATGCGCTTATGCTTCGGGTAAAAGCCGGAGATTTAGACAAGATGGGCTTGCTTTTTGAGCGTTACCATCGGCCATTGTTCGCCTTTTTGTACCACATGACTTGCCAAGCCCATGCTTGCGAAGATTTGGTCCAAAATGTATTTTATAGAATGCTCAAATACCGACATACTTTCAACGGTGATGGGGAGTTTAGAACTTGGATGTATCATTTGGCACGGAATATTTTGAATGATTCGTTTCGTCAACAAGAACGCTGGGGAGGCCCTAAATACGACATTGCCGAATTGGCCGAAAAGCTCGGCGGAGGGGTAGCAGCCGACGAACAACTCGAAAAGCAGCAAGAATTAGAAGCATTACAAGACGCCATGTCCAAGCTCAGCCCCGAACATAGAGAAGTGCTGATAATGAGCCGATACCAAGAATTAAAATACGAAGAAATCGCCAAGATTTTGAATACTACCGAAGGAGCCATCAAAGTGAGAGTGCACCGTGCTTTAGGAGAATTAAAAAAAAATTATTTACACATTGAAAAAGGAAGCAAAGCTCATGAACTGTGAAGAGTCAAAACAACGGCTAACGGGCTGGCTAAATCACCAACTAACTGAGTCCGAACAAGAAGCCCTCAATAAACACTTAGCCGAATGCCCCGACTGTCAGCGCGAATTCGAAACCGACCGACAATTGTGGCAGCTAATGGGAAAAGTCACCGTACCCCAGCCCAGTGAGCATTTACGTGAAGGGTTTTATGCAATGCTCAATCATTTTAAAGAAACAGAAGCGCCTAAAAAGGCGAATGTATGGCAAGAATTTATCCAAAAATGGCAACGTTTTTGGACCCCACAGCTGGCCTTACGATTGGCTTATAGTATTTGTCTCATAAGCATAGGTTTGCTAGGGGGCTATTGGCTAAGTCGCCCCAAAGAAATGGCCTATCAAGAGCAACTGGACACCTTGACAAAAGAAGTACAAGATATGCGCCAAATGATGATGCTTTCGCTGATTGAAAACCCTTCGGCAAGCGAGCGCCTACGTGCCGTAAGCTATACCAAAGAAATCAACGAAATAGATGGCCGTGTATTAGAGGCTTTGTTTACGACCCTCAACAACGACCCCAACGTCAATGTGCGCTTGGTAACTTTGGAAGCGCTGGCCCAAATGGCAAAAGACCCTCACGTGAGGGAGGGGTTGGTGCAATCGCTTCCCCAACAAGAGTCGCCGCTGGTGCAAGTAGCCTTGGCCGATTTGATGGTAAAACTGCAAGAAAAACGCTCTATCAGGGCATTTAAGCAGATGCTCCGCCGTGATGATTTGAATGATTTAGTAAAAACAAAAATTCAACAAACCATCAAAGATTTGTCATAGCCACAAGCAACAGTACTACCTTACTGTCAGAAAGTTACAAAAAAAACAAATACTCTAAATACACTAATCTCTCCAATAGCTATGAAACCTATCTTCCTCGCCTTACTGGCGGGCGTGGTACTCTCTTGTACCCAAACCTCCGCCCAATCCCTTGATTTTAAAGAACAAATCAAGAAGGAGTTTACACTCCAACAAAATGCCGCCAATAGTACTTTGGCTATTTACAATATCAACGGTTCCATTAAAGTAGAAGGCTATTCTGGAGACAAAGTGCTGATAGAAGTTGACCAGACGATTTCGGCCAAAACCAAGGAAGTCTTGGAGCAAGGCAAAGCCGAATTTAAACTGATGTTTGAACAAAAACCCGACAGTATTATCGCTTATATTTTGGAACCCTATGACTCGCGCCCCAATCGCAACTGGAAAGGCCGAAATTACAACCGACGCATAGAATACCGCTATGACCTTGATTTCACTATCAAAATACCAAGAGCGATGAGCATTCACGTCTCAACCGTCAACGGCGGGAATGTCACCGTCGAAAATGTAGATGGTGCGCTCCAAGCCTATAATGTCAACGGTGCCATAACGCTCACCAATGCCAAAGGTGCTACTGAGGTGCGTACTGTTAATGGCAATGTGACCGCCAACTATACGGCTATTCCGCCCGGAAAATCTGATTACAAAACCCTCAATGGAGATATCCGAATCACCTATCCTGCGGCTTTATCAGCCGACTGTGAGTTTAAGAGCTTTCGGGGAGAGTTTTATACTGATTTTGAAAATGTCGAAAACCTACCCGTCAAAGTGGTTAAGAATCAGGATCAAAAAGATGGAAAAACTACGGTTTATAAACTCAATACCGAAACCTCCGTTCGGATTGGAAATGGCGGCAAAATCTTCCGATTTGAGACCTTCAATGGCAATATTTATATCACAAAACAATCATAATCACCCTATTTTCGCATCCTTCGCTAGTGTAGGATGCAAAAATCAAAACAAGTCCTAACTTTCCGAAAAGAAGGCTCCATTAATACTATGAAAATCATTCAATTATCTTTCGCAGCTTTTGTATTCATAACTACCCACCTGTCGGTAAATGCTCAAAATGACATCAAAGAGCAATTGGTAGTACCCTTGACCGACCCCAACAAACCGGGTAGTTTGCGCCTTAATATGGTGAATGGCTCCATCAAAATAACAGGCTACAGTGGTAAAGAAATCATCATAGATGCTACGAGCGAGGCTCCCAAACCTCACCCCAAGGAAAAAACAGATGAACTCGCAACAGGAATGAAGAAAATTTCGACGCGCGGGGGTATTGACCTGACCGCCGAAGAACGTAACAATAACGTAAAAGTTTCTTCGCACTTTATGAAACGCCCGATGAATTTGGCGATTAAAGTACCGCAACAATTTTCACTCCAAATCAGTACGGTCAATCATGGGGATATAGTAGTCGAAAATGTAACGGGAGTACTGGAAATAAGCAATGTAAATGGTGCTATTCACCTCAACAACGTTTCGGGTTCGGCGGTGGCTACTACCGTAAACGGCGAAGTGAAAGCCAATTTCAAGAGCGTGAACACTGATACTCCTATGGCCTTTACATCGCTCAATGGCCGGTTGGATGTGACTTTTCCGCCAACCGCCAAATTTAACGTCAAACTTAAATCTGACAGGGGAGAAATTTACAGCGATTTTGACGTAGATGTAGACAAAACTACCCCTAAAGCCAACAAGGTTACGAAAGACGGTCTCTATAAAGTAAGCATCGACGACTGGGTAGAAGGCAAAGTCAACGGGGGAGGCAGCGAAGTGATGATGAAAAACATGCACGGCAATATTTACATCCGAAAGGCGAAGTAGCTTTTTTGAACCGTGTTTCAACCATATAAGACATATAATTTACGCTCTTATATGCCTTATATGGTTGAATAAATATGATTAATCAGAAGTCTCCTCTTCGTACTAAGAGATATAATAGGAATCATCTAAATTCGGGATGACCCATGTTTATCAATCTTTTAAACCACACCTATTTCCCTGTTTATGAAAACAGCCCTCTCGTTTCTTTTTATTCTTTTTGTCGCTCCCACCTTCGCACAAAATCCTCAACTTGAATCAATTATCAAACGTGAAATGCAAGAACGGCGAATTCCTGGCTTGCAAATTGCCGTGGTTCAACGAGGGCAAATTGTATTATCGAAATCGTATGGCATAGCCAATATCCAATACGCTGTTCCCGTCACTTCAAAAAGCATTTTTCAAATTAATTCCTGCACCAAAGCCTTTACGGGTGTAGCCATCATGCAACTAGTAGAGGAAGGAAAGATAGACCTTGAGGCGCCTGTGTCACGCTATCTCGACAGCCTTCCACAAGCATGGCAACCAGTCAAAGTACGTCAACTACTCACCCATGTATCAGGCCTTCCTGACGTTCTTAGAGTTTTAGAAACTTCGCCTTCCAATCTCTCCGAAGAAGCAGCATGGGCCAAAACTACCATAGCCCCGATGAGCTTTCCTACAGGAACACAGTTTAGCTACAATCAGACAAATTATGCATTATTAGGGAAAATCATTGATAAATACCGCCAAAAGCCTTTTGCTGATGTTTTTAAAGAATTACAATTTCAAGTGGCTGGAATGTCTAACACTGGTTTTGGTGATTATCGCGATGTCATTCCCAACATGACCCAAAGCTATAAATACGTTTCAAGTCTTAACGGGGAAAAATTGAAAGAGGAAAAACTTATCAATTTTAATTCCGAATTTCCGCCATTTCGTCGAACTGCTTCTGGTATGAACAGCACTGCCGAAGACGTGGCAAGGTGGATTATAGCATTACAAAAAGGGGCTTTACTCAAAACCAAAACAGCCGTTAAAACACTTTGGAAAGCAGGCACATACAACAATGGTAAGCCTACACAATGGGCATTAGGATGGATGACAAAACCCCGCCCAAAACACTCTGCCGTAGTAGCTACGGGTGGCGGACGGTCGGCCTTCTTTGTGTATCCCGAAGATGATTTAACGATTGTGGTCTTGACCAATCTATCAGGAGCTTCTCCCGAAGATTTTATTGATGAATTGGCGGGATGCTTCAACCCAGAAATCCCCGCTTCTGACCCGCTTACGGCGCTTCACATTGAGCTTCGCAAACAAGGTTTTGACCAAGCGATTGCGATTGTAAAAGAGCAAAAAGAAAAGGGGGGGATTCTGCCAACAGAAACGGATTTGAATGATTGGGCTTATAGGCTTCTTAGTAAAGGTCGGCTACTCGAAGCCCTTCCACTTTTTCATCTGAATGTGTATCTCTATCCCGATAGTTGGAATGTATATGACAGTTATGGCGAAGCTCTTTTGAAGAATGGCCAAAAAGAAGAGGCCATCCGAATGTACAAAAAATCATTGGAACTGAACCCTCAGAATGAATACGGTAAAAAAGCACTGGAGGCGCTTATGAAATAATACAAACTTAATTATTCCATTTTCCCTGTCCGTAAGTGAACTAAAAATCGTCCATTTACGGACATTTTTGTGCCTATACACTTGCACAACTTCCTGATTTTCAAAAGTATAGCTTCTTGGCATAAGTATTGCCCCGTGCTATAAGTTAAGACATAAAAACCCAATGCAGCTATGTTAAGAAACTACGTCAAAATCGCCTTACGCAATCTGCTTAAAAGCAAAGGCTATGCCACTATCAATGTAGTAGGTATTGCTGTAGCAGTATGTATCTGCTTGTTTTTGTTTTTAATAGCCTATTTACAACTAACTTTTGATGCTTTTCATACCGACGGCAACCGAGTTTTTCAAACATATTTCGTCAACAATGACCCCGAAGGCGCTCGCAAATCGGGCAGAATGCCGATACCGTTGACGCCTGCCCTAAAAGCAGAATATTCTGAGATTGAAGCTGCCGCGAGAATAGTATCGGGGAGGAAGAGTTTGATTGAATACCAAGGGAAATACTTTGATAAATTAGTGACTCTGACCGACCCGGATTTTATGAAGGTGTTTTCATTTCCTTTGCTCAAGGGGAATCGCGAAGCAGCCCTTCAAGAATTGAGCAGCATTGTGCTTAGTGAAAACACCGCCAAGGCCATTTTTGGAAACGAAGACCCTCTTGGAAAATCATTAAAAATTGGGAATGAAGGAACTCAGAAACAATACATTGTTACGGGTGTTTTGAGTGATGCCCCCTATAATTCGACGATTCAGTACGACGCCTTGATTCGGGTTGAAAACCTAACCAATTACCAATCTGAAAAAGACAACTGGTTGAATAACTCTCATTTGGTTTTTGTCAAAACAAACCCACAAGTGACGCAAGCTACATTAGAAAATCGATTAAAGTCGTTTGCAAAAAAATATTATGCGGGAGTGATTGAGACACTTGTCAAAAAGGGTGTCAAGTCGGATGAGCGTGGTGATTTGTTTGCTATTCGGCTTCAACCTTTGGCCGATGTTCATTTTGCTCGGGATATTGATGGGGGCAAAGGCGCTCCTATTGCTTTGATTTATGTGCTGTTGGGTATAGGGTTCTTTATTTTATTGATTGCCTGCATCAATTTTATCAATTTGAGCATTGCTCGTTCGTTTACGCGTGCCAAAGAAATGGGTGTCAGAAAATCGTTGGGTGCTTTAAAAAAACAGCTATTTATTCAAATTTGGAGTGAGTCAACCATCATATGTTTTATAGGTTTTGGGGTGGGTATTCTTCTGTCCTTTTTGCTTTTACCAGAGTTTAATGCACGATTTAATGCTAAAATTGAACTTGAGTATGCATTCCAGCCTGGGTTTATAGCCGTGATGCTGTTTCTGTTCGTTTTGGTCACATTTATTGCGGGAGGCTACCCTGCTTGGCAAATGATCAAGTTCAATCCTGTTGAAGTACTAAAAGGGAAAATTTCCCTGAAACGTCCAGGACTTTTGCGAAATTCACTCCTTGTTATGCAATTTTCCATGTCTTGTTTACTGGCTTGCGCTACCATTATTGCACTTCAACAGGTCGGGTATTTGCGCCAACAGCCGCTTGGTTTTCAAAAAGAACAAGTCATCAGTATTCCTGTCGGCAATTACGCCAATGGTCGGCAGGTACTTCAACGAATGCGGAATAAATTGGCTAACGACCCTGCTATCGTTTCTGTAACAGGTACTGGCGTCAATTTGGGAAAAGGTAAAGACCGTGTCAGTGCGAGGTCGATAGTGGGGTTTACTTACAAAGGCAGAAAAGTAGATACAGATTGGTTGTTGGTGGATTATGATTACCTCAAAACGCTGAATATAAAGGTAGCAGCAGGGCGGGATTTTGACCCAGCTTATGCAGGCGATTCGGTCAATCGGTTGGTGATTACGGAAAGTATGGCCAAAGCGATGGGCGAAAAGAGTCCCGTAGGTTTGTTGTTGGGAGATGATGGCGATACGACCAGTACTAAATCACAGATTATTGGAGTGGTTCCTGACTTTCATTTGTATTCGTTGACTTCGGAAAGTAGGCCGATTACGATGCACATTTCTAATACCGAAACCATTCATTATATCTTTGTTCGGGTCACTCCTCAAAGCTTGGCTAGTTCAATGGACAAATTGAAAAATGTATGGAAAGAAGTAGCACCGCAGGCCGAGTTTATGGGTACATTTTTGGATCAAAACATTGATGATTGGTATCAAGAAGAGGAAATGATGACCCAAGTTTTTAGCCTAGCGGCGGGGATTGCTATTTTCTTGTCTTGTTTGGGACTGTTTGCAGTTGCCTTGCTGGTGATTGAACAGCGAACCAAAGAAATCGGTATCCGTAAAGTATTAGGAGCGGGTCTTCCCAATCTGGTCTTTGTGCTTTCACGAGACTTTATCAAACTGATACTTATTGCTTTGGCCATCACCATTCCATTAGCCTGGTTTCTGATGCAAAAATGGTTAGATAGTTACACTTACCGCATCGAAATCAGTGCATGGGTTTTTGTAGGTGTCGGTGCCTCTGCGATTATGATAGCCCTAATAACCGTCAGCTTTCAAACGCTGAAAGCCGCCTTGACCAACCCAATCAATAGTTTAAAATCAGAATAAAAGTCATGATAAAGTAGAAATCAGCTCAATATTTGTGCTTATCTATTGCAAAAATATCGGCACAAAAATTTTGAATAACGTTGTCCACTCGCGTACAAAAAGTGTCCAGATTCGGACACTTTTTTGTTTTTTTACTATACAATACCCTATACTTCAAATACTTAAATTTATTGGCATGACTTTAGAACAAAAGATAAAACCCATATAGCCATTGACATTATTCGGTCCTCAATTAAAGCCCTAAAAGAAGTATTGCTCGAAAGTTCAGTGATCTCTTTTCCTTTACTCAAAACTGCTCAAACTATGTTTCAAAACTACCTAAAAACCACGCTCCGAACCCTCTGGAAACACAAAACATTTACTTTCATTAATGTTTTTGGTTTGGCCGCAGGGCTGACTGCCTGTATCCTTATCGTTTTGTATATTCAGCATGAGTTGAGTTTTGACCAGTTTCACAAAAACAAGCAGCAGATTGTTCGTACGATAATGCACTATAGCATCGAAGGGACCAGCAACAAAACGGTGATGACAGGCACAAAAGTAGGCCCTGCTTTGAAGCGCGATTTTCCTGAAATTGAGCAGTTTGTACGCGTCGCTGATCCTGCTTTTTCTCAACAAAAAGTTATCGTAAAAAAGGGAGATGTGCAGTTTAGTGAACCTCGATTCCTCTGGGCAGATTCTACCTTCTTTAGCGTGTTCTCGTTTCCATTGGTCAAAGGAGATGCCACAACAGCACTAAATGCGACCAATCAGGTGGTAGTGACAGAATCAGCCGCCCGTAAGTATTTTGGGAATGAAAACCCCATTGGCCAAATCTTGCGGTTAGAAGACCGAGTGGATTATACCGTTTCTGGGGTAGTCGCCGACGCGCCTTCCAACTCACAGCTTCAGTTTGATTTTGTGGCTTCCTTTATGTCACTTTCGGCGGCCAAAACAGAAATGTGGTGGACGGCCAATTACGTTACCTACTTTTTGCTCAAACCATCTGCTTCCGCCTCGCAGCTGCAAGCCAAGTTGCCTGCTTACATGCGTAAGCAATCCGCAGAAACCGAAATGACGGGAAATAACTTTCTGACGTACCAGTTTGAACCACTGACCGACGTTCACCTACGCTCTGAGGCAGAAGGTGGAATCGTTGCCTCGGGCGACATTCGTTACATTTATATCTTCTCGGCCATTGCGTTGCTCATTTTAATCATCGCCACCACCAACTATATGAACCTTACCACAGCCCGCGCTACCGAACGAGCCAAAGAAGTAGGGATTCGTAAAGTAATGGGAGCGGTTCGGGGGCAATTATTCTGGCAGTTTTTGGGGGAGTCGATGGTCGTAACCTTGGTGGCTTTACTACTCAGTTTATTGGTGGTCGTACTGATATTGCCGGTATTTAATAACCTGTCTGAACGCGAGCTTACCCCGCACGTGTTAATGCAACCCACAGGAATAATTGCTTTGTTAGCCACTTGGTTGGTAGTGAGCTTTATCGCGGGAAGTTATCCTTCTATAGCCTTGTCATACTTCCAGCCTATCAAAGTACTCAAAGGAGCTTTTAAGCATACGACTTCAGGGCTAGTGCTTCGTAAGTCGTTGATTGTCGTGCAGTTTATGATTTCGGTGTTGTTGATTATTGGTACGTTGGTCGTAAAAAACCAACTCCACTTTATCCAAAGTAAAAAACTTGGGTACGACAAACAACACGTTATTGCGCTAACGACCGATGAGCGAATCAATAAAAATCTGCCTGCTCTCAAAAATGAATTTCGACAAAACCCCAACGTAAAAAGTATTTCGTTGGCCTACGAGACACCCACCCTCATCAAGTGGGGCGATGGGCTTGAAACGGTAGGGACTTCTACACCTGTTCAGAAAATGATAACGGCGTTTCCGTGTGATGAAGACATGGCCGAAACGCTCAATTTGGAGTTGGTTGCAGGAAATGATTTATCATCAGAAGACATGGAACGACTCAAAGGCCAAAACGAGAGTCAAGCTGATTACCGCTTTTTGCTGAACGAGACGATGATAAAGCAGC
Organism: Runella zeae DSM 19591; assembly: GCF_000423565.1. Lineage (GTDB taxonomy): Bacteria > Bacteroidota > Bacteroidia > Cytophagales > Spirosomataceae > Runella > Runella zeae. Next base: position 40,685 of record NZ_AUIF01000011.1, read on the forward strand.
TGGGTTGGAAACCTGCCGAAGCAATTGGCAAAAAAGTACGCGTAGGTGGCCGAACAGGCGAAGTGAAAGGAATTGTACGCGATTTCCATTTTGCATCGATGAAACAACCAATTGGTCCTTTGGTCATTTTTCCTGTGACTTGGGGCAATGTGTTATTGGTAAAACTAACAGGGAATAACCTTCCCCAAACACTGACGTTTTTGGAAAATAAGTGGAAAGCGTTTGCCCCGCACCGACCTTTTACGTACACGTTTTTGAACGATGAATACAACCAAATGTACGCCAACGAGCACCGCATCAATCAGGTGTTTACGTATTTTTCGATATTGGCCGTTTTATTGGCTTGCTTAGGATTATTTGGTCTTTCGGCCTACATCACGGCTCAGCGTACCAAAGAAATTGGCGTGCGTAAAGTGCTCGGAGCATCAACGGTCAGCATTACAGCGTTGTTGTCGATCGATTTCTTAAAACTAGTGTTGGTATCCATCGTAATTGCCTCTCCTATAGCTTGGTACGCCATGAATTATTGGCTCAATGATTTTGCGTATCGCATTGAAATAGAATGGTGGGTATTTGTGGTAGCAGGCGTTGTAGCCATTGGCATTGCATTGGTGACAGTAAGTACCCAATCTGTAAAAGCTGCATTGACCAACCCTGTGAAATCGTTGAAATCGGAATAAATCAACATCGCGTAGAGACGTTGCATGCAACGTCTCTACAACCACATTACAACGGCAAAAACGAAAAAATTATGCTACATAATTACCTCAAAATCGCTTGGCGAAATCTGCTTAAAAACAAGGTTTTTAGCTTTATCAACGTCATGGGCCTCGCCGTTGGAATGGCCGTCAGTATGTTGATTTTACTGTATGTATCGCACGAACTAAGCTATGACCGCTTTCATCCCAAGGGAAAACGCATTTTTCATACGCTTATCCAAATGAACTTTGGGGGAAATACCGTCCAGTTTAATCAACTTTCCAAAAACTTTGGCCCTGCCGTAAAACAGGCTAATGCTGGAGTCGAAGATTTTGTACGAATTGCTTCTTCGTTTCGTGGCGATGTAGTCATAAAATCCGACGAAAGTCATCAGTTTTTTGAGCGGAGTTTTTACTTTTCCGAACCCTCGTTGTTCAATCTCTTTGCATTTGAGTTTACCAACGGCAACCCAGCCACAGCTTTGACTGAACCCAATGCAGTGGTGATAACTGAAAACATTGCCAAAAAATACTTTGGAAACACCAATCCTGTTGGTAAAACCTTGATTTATAACAAAAACGAAGTGTTGAAGATAACCGCAGTAGTAAAAGAGCTGCCCACCAACTCATCGCTTCATTTTGATTTTATTGCCTCTCTACCCACCTTCGAAGGCATCATGAAACGCGATCCAAGCCAACGCTACGAGGCAGACGATGTCGTTGGAATGGGAAGTTATGAAACGTATTTTTTATTGAAAAACCCTGAAGCTGTTGCAAAAGTAGAGGCTATAATTCCAACGCTACTCACAGATAAAAAAGGAGAATTAGAGTCGCATTCAAAGTATACACTAACGCCTTTTTTGGAAACTCACCTTGGAAACAACTGGGGAGATTCTTCAAACACAAAATACGTCATGATTTTTCTGTGCATTGCAGGCATTGTGTTGCTGTTGGCACTTATCAATTATATGAGCCTTACCACAGCTCGTTCAACCATTCGGGCCAAGGAAGTAGGTATTCGTAAAGTACTGGGAGCTCATGGTCATCACTTAGCATCGCAGTTTTATGGAGAATCGATTTTGGTGAGTTTGATTTCCTTCGTTCTTGCGTTAGTACTATTCCAGCTATTCAAAACACCCTTTTATCAACTTTTATCCTTATCTATCGACGATTCGTTTGTAACAGGCCCCTTGTTTTTATCCATTCTGTTAGGACTAGTTATTGTCACGGCACTTATTGCAGGGTCGTATCCTTCGCTGCTATTGTCAAAGTTTTCACCTGTCAGCATCTTAAAAGGCAAGTTTTCGGCCGTGGGGCAAGGCGGAAACATGCGGCGCGTGTTTATTGTTTTTCAGTTTGGGGTATCAATTGTGCTGATTATTTTCAGTATGGTAGTGCAGCGGCAATTACACTACATGCAAACCAAGAAAATCGGCATGAACAAAGAGCAAGTGTTGGTCATCACGCTTTCCAACGAAGCCCAAAAACACTATGCTGCGTTTCGGAATGACTTGGTTCAAAGCGTGGGAATTCGTCAGTTGGGTGCTTCATCACTGAGTTTATTTACGGGAGGTTGGAACATGTTTTTTACTAAAACTCCTACCACCAACGAAGACGTCAGCCTCAACAACATGACCGTAGATGAGAACTTTATTGAGCTGTTGGGGCTAGAATGGAAGCACAAGCCTGACAACCTCAAGGAACTCGCTCATGGGAACCAATTGGTGGTCAATGAAACGGCAGTGGGTAAGTTAAAAATAAGCGATAAACCTATCGGACAGAAACTGGATGTGTTTGATAAAGAATCAAAAAAAGCCGAAATCGTCGGTGTTTTGAAAGATTTTAACTTCGCTTCGTTGCAGTCAAAAGTGGAAGCCATGATGCTAAAAGTTGTCAAAGATACAACGCAGTTACGGGCTCTTTATTTGCGCTTAGACCCCAAGGTAGATTTCCGACAAAAGATAGCTTCGATTGAAAAAAGCTACAAAAAATATGAGCCTAATGCCCCGTTCGAGTATTACTTTTTGGACGAGGCGTTTAACAAACAATACCGCGCTGAACAGCGCATGGGCTATCTTTTTTCGGGCTTTACGGGCATTGCTATTTTTATCGCTTGTATGGGCCTTTTTGGACTCATTACCTTTACTGCCGAGCAAAAAACAAAAGAGATTGGTGTACGCAAGGTATTAGGGGCGAGCATCGCCAACATCGTTACGATGCTTTCCAAAGATTTTCTTCGGTTGGTTGTTGTGGCCAATGTCATTGCCTTTCCGATTGCGTACTATGCTGCTAACAAATGGCTGGAAGACTTTGCGTATCGAACCAATATCAGTATTGATATATTCATCTTTTCAGCAGTCCTTGCGGTGGTCATTGCACTGCTGACCGTTGTCATTCAGGCCACCAAAGCTGCCTTGACCAACCCTGTAAAATCGTTGAAATCGGAATAAATCGACGTCGCGTAGAGACGTTGCATGCAACGTCTCTACCATTGCAATATGGCACCATCGTTGCAATGTCTGCCGTAGCATCGTTGCATTGCCTACAGCACCATCGTTGCAATGCAACGATGCTACGGCCCTGTCCATAAACGAACTGGTTTTGTCCGTTTATGGACATTTTTATTTGCTTTAATTTAATACAAACAACTGACAATCAAATTATTACATTTCTGGTATGGCATTTGGGAAAAATTCTACAAAAATCCATCGCTCCATGCTACACAACTACCTCAAAATCGCTTTTCGGAACTTAGTCCGAAACAAAGTGTATAGTTTTATCAACATCACTGGCTTGGCGATGGGTATCGCGGCTTTTTTGTTGATTCTCCAATACGTAAGCCACGAAAAGAGTTTTAATCAGTTCCACACCCATTTATCTTCCATGTACCGCTTACTGAATGAAGACGTGAAGGGCGTGATGTGGGGTGAAGTAGAACCAGGCTGGGCTACGCGTGCCAAGCAACGTTTCCCCGAAATCAAAGAATACTGCCGCTTTGCCGACGGGATGGCACAAGGTATTGTGCGGCGTGAAGGTGCTAAAACCGAATCATTCCGCGAAACCAACATCAGCTACGCCGAAGGCAATTTTTTTTCGTTCTTCAATTTTCCTCTCACCGCAGGCGCTCCCAAGGCATTGGAAAAGTCAAACGTAGTGTTTATTTCTGCTTCTCATGCAAAAAAATACTTTGGTTCTGAAAACCCTTTGGGGAAAGTGTTGATGCTTTCCAATCAATTTGACACTAACCCTTTTACAGTAGAGGGAGTCTACGCTGACATGCCCACCAACTCGGATATTCGGTATGACATGGTGTTTTCGTTGGAAACTTTACGTAACCCCACCAACTTGCACGGTAACGGATGGGCCAACATAGAAAATCTTGATAACCAATACATTAATACATTTTTTCAGCTCAACGAAAAAGCAAATCCAGCAGCTTTTGAGAAAAAACTAACAGCCCTACGAAACGAACTCAGTAAAGAAAACGACGGCGTTAAATTTCGACTCATTCCCCTCAAAAACGTTCACTTAGCAGCTTCACTGAGCGATACGTATCTCACGCAAGGAAACCTCAAGTACGTCTATATGTTGGGCGGAATTGCGTTTTTGATTTTGGTCATTGGTTGGTTCAACTACGTCAATCTCTCTACGGCTCAGTCGCTCAAACGTGCCAATGAAGTAGGCGTTCGCAAAGTAATTGGCGCAACGCAAAGCCATTTGGTGAAGCAGTTTTTGGGTGAGTCGCTCTTAGTTAATGTCCTAAGTTTTGGTTTGGCGCTGGTGATAGTGGCCTTACTTCAGTCATTTTTTAACGAACTGATTGGTACGCCGCTCTCCTTTGCTTCTTTAGCCTCTACCTCCGTCTGGGCGTGGGGGTTGGGTATTTTACTTTTAGGCTCCTTATTTTCGGGTGGATACACCGCTTTTTTACTTTCCAATTACAATCCTGTTAAGACCTTAAAAGGCCAAGTCACCAAAACGTCGGGCGGTGGGCTCCTTCGAAAATCGCTGGTCGTTTTTCAATTTGCTATTTCGGTCTGCTTAGTTGTGACAACGATGGTGATTTATCGGCAGTTGCACCACATGCAAACGCAGAGTTTGGGGCTAAATCCGCAGCAGTTGTTGGTAGTTCGTGGGCCAGAAGTGGGCAAAGACGCCACCTACAAAGTACGCCAAACCACATTTCAGAATGAGTTGACACAACAAACGTTTGTGAAAGACTATGCCACTTCAGGAAGCGTTCCGAGTGGTTGGTACAACTTCTCAACCTCAGGCTTTACCCAACCCAAATCTAAGCCAGGCGACGAACTCATTTCCTATTCATTTGCTATCATTGGCGACCGTTTTTTAAAGACCTACCAAATCGACCTCAAGGCGGGGCGCAACTTTACGCCTGCCGAATGTGATATAGACTGGAACCAAAACAGCAAAGTTTTACTCAATGAACGAGCGGTGGAGTTATTGGGATTTGCGAGTGCAGAAGAAGCCCTTCGCACCAAAATTAAGTGGGATGAGCGTTATTTGGATGTAATTGGGGTGGTGAAAGACTACCACCATACAGGGTTGAAAAGAGCCATTGACCCCATTATTTTTTATCCCCAAAACAACAGTGCCTATTTTACCATTCGCTTGACCGCCGACCGTATGCCTGAAAAAATAGCGGCTTTGGATAAATTGTATAAAACCTACTTCCCAGGCAATCCGTTTGACAACTCCTTTGTGGATGATAATTACAACAAACTTTATGTTTCTGAACAACAGTACAGCCGCATTTTCACAACGGCGTCGTTGTGGGCAATTTTTATTGCTTGTTTAGGCTTGTTTGGCTTGGCTACGTTCACCGTTGAATCGCGCACTAAAGAAATCGGAATCCGCAAAGTACTAGGGGCTTCGGTGTTTGGAATCATGGCGTTATTGTCCAAAGACTTCCTCAAACTGGTTATTATTGGTATCCTGATTGCTTCGCCGATTGCGTGGTATTTGACCGAACAATGGCTGAAAGATTTTGCATCTCGCATCACTGTTTCGTGGTGGTTGTTTGCGGCGGCAGGTGCTTTGGCTATTGTGATTGCATTGCTAACGGTAGGTTTTCAGGCGGTCAAGGCCGCGCTGTTGAATCCTGTGAAATCATTGAAAACAGAATAATCCATACGCCCCGTAGAGACGTTGCATGCAACGTCTCTACATTGCAACGTCCCTACGGGATATATATACCAATAACCCTATACACCCATGATACGTAATTATCTTAAGGTTGCCTGGCGCAACCTCCTCAAAAACAAAATGTACAGTTTCATCAATATTGGTGGACTAGCCGTAGGTATGGCAGTCGCGATGATGATTGGGCTTTGGGTCAACGACGAATTATCGTTTGATACCTACCACGCTCATTACGACCGAATTGCCCAAGTCATGCAGCATGCTACTTTCAACGGGAAAGTTGGTACTCAAACTGCAAATCCTGCCCAAATGGCACCTGAGATTCGGGCAAAATACGGAAGTAGTTTCAAACACGTGGTACAATCCTCGTGGGAAGGCTCGTACGTACTATCATTGGGTGATAATCATGTTACAAAATCGGGGATTTATTTTGAGGAAGGTGCGCCTGAGATGCTTGGCCTCAAAATGCGGTATGGCACCTACGCAGGTCTAAAAGACCCCTATTCGATTATGCTTTCCGAATCAGTTGCTCAATCGCTATTTGGAAACCAAAACCCATTAGATAAAACCCTGAAAATCAATCGTACTTACGATGTAAAAGTGACGGGCGTTTATGAAGATTTGCCTTACAATACCTCTTTTCGTAACCTAAAAGTGATTATGCCGTGGTCGCTTTGGTTGATTGATAACCCGTGGGTCAAACAAATGGAAGACCCTTGGGATAGTAATTTTAGTCAAACGTTTGTTCAAGTGGCAGACAATGTATCAATGGAAGCAGCTTCCAAACGCATTAAAAATGTCAAAGCCAACAACCTGAGTAAGGAAGAATTAAAGTATAAATGGGAGGCGTTTCTACACCCAATGAGCAAGTGGGCGTTGGAAAGTGAATTTAAAAATGGCGTCAATACGGGGGGAAATATCCGTTACGTTTGGATGTTTGGCATCATTGGAGTGTTTGTATTGATATTGGCTTGCATCAACTTTATGAACCTAGCCACCGCCCGTAGCGAAAAACGCGCCAAAGAAGTGGGTATTCGTAAAGCGGTTGGTTCGGTTCGGGCACAATTGGTCAATCAGTTCTTTTCGGAGTCGTACATGGTAGTGGTATTTGCTTTTGCGGCATCCCTTTTACTAGTTATACTGTGTCTCCCTTTTTTCAACGAAGTGGCCGATAAAAAAATAGAACTTCCGTGGGCAAATCCTGTTTTCTGGTTGCTCAGCCTATCGTTTATTTCACTTACGGGCTTATTAGCAGGTAGTTACCCTGCGTTATATTTATCTTCTTTTCAACCATTGAAAGTGCTCAAGGGAACATTTCGAGTGGGTAAATGGGCGGCCATTCCGCGCAAGGCGCTCGTGATGATTCAGTTTACGGTTTCGGTGGTTTTGATCATTGGTACCATCATCGTTTACCAACAAATTCAGTACGCCAAAGACCGCCCTATCGGATACGAGCGAAAAGGCTTGATAAGTATGGGAATGGAGAAAGAAATTCAAGACCATTTTGAGGCGTTCAGAGCTGAACTGAAATCGGCAGGAGCCATTGAAGAACTCACAGCGTCTAACAGCCCACTTACAGGGGTTTGGAACACCAATGGTGGTTTTGACTGGGAAGGCAAAGACCCAAATTTAGGCGTAGATTTTCCCAATAGCCGCGTTACCAAAGAATGGGGTAAAACCGTGGGTTGGAAAATCAAACAAGGTCGCGATTTTTCGAGGGACTTTGCAACCGATTCCGCCGCCTTTATCATCAACGAGTCTGCGGCGAAATTTTTAGGATTTAAAGAGCCCGTTGGTAAAATTTTAAAATGGAATGGCAAACCTTACACCATCATTGGAGTGGTGAGCGATATTATGGCCGAGTCACCGTTTTACCCCGTACGCCCTTCGCTCTACCATACACGCGACAAGGATTTGTATAACTTAACCATTAAACTCAACCCGGCTCAAAGTTCGAGCAAATCCATTGCCACACTTGAGCGCATCTGGAAAAAATACGTTCAAAACGTGCCTTTTTCTTACGAATTTATTGACCAACAGTACGGCAATAAGTTCAAAGCCGAAGAACGTATCGGCACGTTGTCGCTCTATTTTGCAGTTTTGGCCATTTTGATTTCGTGTTTGGGCTTGTTCGGAATGGCGAGCTTCGTGGCCGAACAGCGCACCAAGGAAATCGGAATTCGGAAGGTATTAGGCGCAAGTGTGCCTAATCTTTGGCAGATGCTTTCGCGCGATTTTGTGGGCTTGGTACTGCTTTCTAGCCTGATTGCCAGCCCGATTGCCTACTACTACCTCAACGATTGGCTGAAAGGATACGATTATCACGTCGAAATTTCTTGGTGGGTATTTGCCGCCGCAGCGGCGGGAGCGTTGGTTATTACGTTGTTGACCGTCAGCTACCAAACCCTCCGTGCCGCATTGGTGAATCCTGTCAAATCGTTGAAATCGGAATAATCCGTGGCGGCGTTGCAATACCGTGGCGGCGTTGCATTGCAACGTCGCTACATTGTCATAAAAATCATATCATTATGCTACGAAATTACCTCAAAATCGCTTGGAGAAACCTCCTTAAAAACAAACTATACAGCGTTATCAATATTTTTGGGTTAGCGATTGGCCTTACCTGTTTTTTATTGATTTCGTTGTACGTCGTCGATGAGCTCAGTTATGACCGCTATCTTAAAGACGCTAACCGTATCTACCGCGTACACTCAGACATTAAGTTTGGGGGAACGGAAATGAAAATGGCGCTGAGTTCCGACCCTTTTGGCCCTACGTTGAAAAAAGACTACCCCGAAGTGGAACAATACGTGCGTCTGTACGCTGAAAACAGTCGTCGATTTATCCGAAAAGGCAACGCATTTTTGGTGGAAAACAACTGCGTCAATGCCGATTCTACTTTTTTTGTGGTGTTTCCGTTTAAAATCATCGAAGGCGACGCTAAAACGGCTCTTAACGCACCTAACACCGTTGTTTTAAGTCAGTCGGCAGCGGAGAAGTTTTTTGGTGCTGGCCCTGCGGTAGGAAAAATCCTTTCAACGGGTGTCAACAATCCCCAAGAATACAAAGTAACGGCGGTCTATGAAGATATTCCCAAAAACTCTCACTTTAGAACGAACGTCATTTTTTCGTTTAAAAACGTGGATTACAGCTTCGGTAACTTCCTAAGCCATAATTTCTACACCTACATCAAGCTTAAAGAAGGTGCTGATTACAAACAACTTGAGGGAAAGTTTGACGGGTTGATTAACAAATACATTCTCCCCCAAGCCAAAGCTTTTGTTGATATCAAAAGCATGGATGAATTCAAAAAAGCGGGAAATTACATTCAGTATTCCCTCATTCCGCTCTTAGATATTCACTTAAAATCGAACAAATTATACGAGTTTGGGGTCAACGGAAACATCGAATACGTCTATATTTTTTCGATTGTGGCCGTGTTCTTGTTACTCATTGCCTGTATCAATTTTATGAACTTGAGTACGGCTCGGTCGGCCAATCGAGCCAAAGAAGTGGGGATTCGCAAAGTACTAGGTACGGAGCGCAACAGCTTGATTCGACAGTTTATGGCCGAATCAATCCTGACGAGCTACTTGGCCTTCGGAATCGCGCTGGTGTTGACCACGATACTCCTTCCTTACTTCAATCAAATTGCGGGCAAAGAGTTTACGCCCGCTACCATGTACCAGCCTACCTACTTGCCTTTTTTGCTGACATTGCCCCTCGGTGTTGGGATTTTGGCGGGGTATTATCCTTCCTTTTTCTTGTCGTCTTTTAAGCCAATTGAAGTTCTCAAAAGCAAGTTGAATGCTAACTTTAAGCGTTCCAACTTTCGGAATGTTTTGGTGACCTTCCAGTTTGTCACCTCGTTGGTATTGGTTATTTCTACCTTTATTATTTACCGTCAACTCAACTATATACAGCATAAAAACCTCGGTTTTTCGAAAGACCAAGTGCTTGTGGTGACGGGAACATCATCATTAGGCGAAAACAACCGCGTCTTCAAGGAAGAAGTCAAAAAAATGGCGGGGGTAAAAGCTGGGGCATTTGCGGGATATTTACCTGTTGCCAATTCGTCACGCAGCGATAATTCGTACTCAAAGACGCCCATTATCGACGTAAAAAATGGGTTTAATATGCAAAACTGGACTATTGATGAGGAGTACATTCCTACTTTGGGCATGGAGCTTATCAAAGGCCGAAACTTCTCCAAAGAATTCGGAGCCGATTCTAGTTCGGTCATTATCAATGAAGAAACCGCCAAACTGTTGGGCTTCGACGACCCTATTGGGAAGAATATTTACACCAGCGAAGGCAACGCCTCCAACCCCGTCACGTTGACGATTATTGGGGTGGTCAAAAACTTCCACTATTCATCAATGCGTCAAAATGTAGGGGCATTGTGCTTCCGATACGGGCGCAGCGGCTGGGATATGGCGTTTAAAGTCAATGCCTCAGACCCACAAAAACTCATCAAGCAAATAGAAGGTCAATGGAAGCAGCTATCGACTGGTATGCCTTTCAATTACCATTTTCTTGACGAATCTTTCAACGAAATGTATCAGGCCGAGCAGCGCGTCGGCACCATTGCGCTCATTTTTGCCATTTTAACTATACTCATTGCCTGTTTAGGATTGTTTGGACTGATTACGTACATCGCCGAACAGCGCACCAAGGAAATCGGGGTGCGTAAAGTACTCGGAGCGAGCCTTTTGAGCATTGTTGGCTTATTGTCTAAAGACTTTTTAAAGTTGGTCGCGATTGCCTTCTGTATTGCGGCACCGTTGGCGTACTATGCCATGTACGCGTGGTTAGAGGACTTTGCGTTTCGGGCCGAAATCCCGTTGTGGATTTTTGGCGCAGCAGGGGCAGCCACGATGCTGTTAGCCTTCTTGACCGTCAGTTTCCAATCCATCAAAGCCGCCTTGATGAATCCTGTCAAATCGTTAAAATCGGAATAATTTCCCGTAGCGACGTTGCAGTGCAACGTCGCCACAGCAGTGCAACGTCGCTACATTCATAACAATTATACCACCATGCTACGCAACTACCTCAAAATCGCTTTTCGGAACCTACTAAATGACAAAGTATTTAGCAGTATCAACATCCTAGGCTTGGCAATAGGATTTTCGGCGTCGGCGCTTATTTTGCTTTGGGTAAATGACGAATTAAACTTTGAAAATAGTCACGAAAATAAGCACCGAATTTATCAGGCGTGGAATCAGGTCACCGAAAAAGGCAAGACAAGTAGTTGGAACGTCACTCCGCAATCCATGGGACTTGCGTTGCAAAAAGACTATCCCGAAGTCGAAAAAATGACGCGGGTAGATTGGCCTGATAAGTATTTGTTTCAATCAAAAGAAACCAAAATCAAAGGAACTGTCCAGATTGTTGATTCTACCTTTTTGGACATTTTTACCTTCCCATTACTCAAAGGTGACGCCAAAACCTGCCTCAACGCTGTCAACAGTACGGTCATTACACAAGATTTTGCCAAAAAACTATTTGGAAATACCGACCCAATGGGGCAAATCATTAAACTCAACAACGAAAGCGATTTTGTGGTAACAGGCGTGTTGAAAGACCTTCCTCTTAACACTGATTTTACCTTTGAATGCCTCGTGCCGTGGCGATTTAAGGTAGCCAACAACATGGAAAGTTTGTACTGGGGAAACAACTCAACTACTACCTATGTGTTGCTAAAAACGAATACCGACGCTCAGGCATTTAACCAGAAAATCAAGCATCTACGCAAACGATACGATAAAGAAACGGCCAATTGGGAAACTTTCGTTTACCCCTTTGAACGGTTGCGCCTCTACGGAAACTTTAAAAATGGGGTAGAAGAAGGTGGTAAAATCGAACAAGTGCGCAACTTTTCGGTCATTGCCCTCTTGATATTGCTGATTGCGTGTATCAACTTCATGAATCTGAGCACTTCTCGCAGCGAAAAACGCGCCAAAGAAGTAGGAGTCAGAAAGGCGTCGGGGGCGAGTCGATTCTCGCTGATTAAACTGTTTTATTTCGAGTCTATTCTCACCTCATTGTTGGCGGGCGTGTTAGCAATCGGCATCATCATAGTCAGCCTTCCCGCGTTCAATCAACTCATTGAGTCTAAAATTGTCATTGATTGGTTGAATCCTGAGTGGATTGCTTACTCTTTGGTTTTCGTGGTCGTTACGGGATTGGTAGCAGGGTCATATCCTGCGTTATTCCTTTCGAGTTTTAATCCTTTGCAAGTATTGAAAGGAAGTTATTTCAACATTTCATCCCCAATTACCCCGCGAAAAATACTCGTTGTTTGTCAGTTTGTGTTCTCTGTTTTGCTTATTTCTTGTACCATGATTATCAAGCAACAATTAGATTATGCCCAAAACAGAAAATCAGGTTATGACAAAGCCAACCTGGTCTATCATCCCGTAGAGGGCGATATTTCTAAAAACTTTGACCTTATCAAAGCCGATTTGTTGAAAAACGACGTGGCGGTTTCGGTCGTAAAAACATTTTCACCTATCACTGAAACCTGGAGCAACACGGGCGGGATGCAATGGCGCGGCAAAGCCACCGACGACCACAGGAATATTGATCGTTTTGGCGCAGACGACCAAATTGTAAAAACGCTCGGGCTAGAAATTGTAGAAGGACGTGACTTCGACTTAAAAGCTTATCCCACCGATTCTTCTGGGGTCATTATTAACGAAACCGCCAAAAAGATGATGGGCTTCAAGAGTCCTATTGGCGAAAAAATTACCGACGGGGGTTGGGAGTTTCAAGTGATTGGGGTCGTGAAGGATTTTGTGATGCAATCGCCTTTTCGAGAAATCAACGCGGTCACAATCGCGGGTCCTAAGATGAATTTCTTCAACGCAGTACACGTCAAGTACAATGCGGCCAAACCAATGAGTGAAAACCTAGAAAAAGCAAAGGCCGTTTTCAAGAAATACAACCCCAATTACCCGTTTGAGTATCATTTTGTGGATGAAGCCTACAACAAAAAATTTGAGAGTGTAGAGCGGTTATCGTTCATGGCACAAGGGTTTGCTTTCTTGACCATTTTTATCACTTGCTTAGGTTTGCTTGGGTTGGCCACGTCGCTGGCGCAGCAAAAAACCAAGGAAATTGGCATTCGCAAAGTGCTAGGAGCAGGCATAGGCCAAATTGTGCTGTTGATGTCAAAAGGATTTGTTACGCCAGTGCTATTGGCCTTTCTGATTGCGAGTCCGCTGTCGTACTGGATCATGAATAAATGGTTGGAAGAATACACCTATAAAATCACCATCAATCCTTTGGTTTTTGTGTTAGCGGGGCTTGTAACGGTTGTTATTGCCTTGTTTACGGTGAGCTACCAATCCATCAAAGCCGCCTTGATGAATCCTGTCAAATCGTTGAAATCGGAATAATTTCCCGTAGCGACGTTGCACTGCAACGTCGCTACAGCATGTAATGTCCCTACCGATACGTCACAAAACCCTAAACCTTATGCTACGCAACTACCTCAAAATCGCTTTTCGGAACCTTTGGCAAAACAAAGTGTATTCGTTTGTCAACCTCTCAGGGCTTACCCTCGGCCTGACGGTGGTGATGCTGATTATGCTGTACGTCAAAGACGATTTGTCCTTTGACCGTATGCACGCGAAAGGCCCGCAAATTTTTCGGTTGATACAAGACCGTAAAGACTTGCAGGGAAATCTGAGTAAAATGGGAAATACAGGGATGCCCCAAGGCCCCGCGTTTGTGCGTGAACTTGGTGATTTTGAGGCGTATTGTCGCTTTAAGAACGGTTGGAATACCCTCGTCAGAAAAGGCAACGAAGGGATTAAAGAAAATCTGATGTACACCGACAACTCGGCGTTGACCATGTTTTCGTTTGAGGTGTTGGCAGGAGACGCTCGCACGGCCCTCAAGGACTTAAAAAACGTGGTGATTACCGACCGCATGGCCGAAAAGTATTTTGGAAGCCAAGACCCCGTGGGTAAAATAATCCAAATCGGGGATGAAGGGTCGGCCTTTAAGCCGTTTGTGGTGGCGGCCGTAGTCAAACACCCACCCGCCAACTCGTCGATTCAGTTTGATATGTTGATGTCCATCGACCACCTCATTTCACCTGACCCTCAGCAACGCGCCAACGATGAAAATTGGTTCAATGCAAGTTTGAATACGTTTTTGTTGGTCAATCCGAAAGCGAATGTGGCACAGTTGGGCAAAAAAATGGAGGCGGTGACAAAGAAGTACACCTCTGATTTTTTAGAAAGTGTGCGTAAAGATAATAGTGAAGGCAAAACCTACGAAATGAAGTTTAAGCTGCAACCTTTGTACGAAATGCACTTAAACCCTGAGTATTACGCCTCCAATGGCTTAGAATACTGGTCAAATGAGCGTTATCCGAAGATTTTGACGGGACTGGCGTTGTTGGTTTTGGTCATTGCTTGTATCAATTTTGTGAACCTTACGCTGGCCCGCTCGCTCAAACGTGCCAAAGAAATCGGTATTCGAAAAGCAACGGGCGGTACACGAAATCATATCTTATCGCAGTTTTTAGGAGAGTCGTTTTTGCTGACGGCATTGGCTTTTATTCCGTCGTTGCTATTAGCGTATGTTCTATTACCGACGTTTAGCGATCTGACTGACAAGCACTTAGAAAGCACTTACCTTTTCCAGCCTTCGACTTTAGCCCTGTTTGGCGGTTTACTGTTTTTGGTCGCTCTCTTGGCGGGCTTTTACCCTGCGTTGGTACTTTCAGGTTTTCGTCCCATGGAGACCTTGCGTGGACAAATTAAGCTATCAGGACGGCAAATGTTCGGCAAAGCATTGGTCGTCTTTCAGTTTGTGCTGGCAGGGGTATTGATTATCGGGACGGTGATTGCAGCGCGTCAATTTGACTACATCACCCACGCCGAACTTGGGTATAAAACCGACAATATCTTGCGTTTTTGGTTGCCTTGGGATCAAATAGAGAAAGTAGCCACTCCGCTCAAACACGATTTAGCGCAGTTGCCTTACGTAGAAAAAGTATCAAGTAAATCGGGCGATTGGAATAGTACGATTTACCAGATTAACGGCAAAGACACTGATTATACTTACTACGAATACATCGACGAGAATCACCTTCAACTCATGGGGATTCCGTTGGTCAAGGGGCGGTATTTTTCATCCAAATACGCCTTGGACACGGTATCAAATATCATTGTCAACGAGGCTTTTGTACGGGAGTTTGTTCCCAAAGGCCAAGATCCTTTCACGCTTTCCATTCGCCAACGCGACAAAGCATTGAACATCGTTGGGATTGTAAAAGACTTCCATTATGATTCATTTAAGGAGAAAATCAAGCCCATCGTGTGGGCGCGCGATACCCGCCGACAAGCAGGCTGTATTCACATACAACTGGCGGCTAACCACCAAAAAGAAGCCTTAGCACAGATTAAGAACGTCTATAAAAAGTACGTCCCTTACCTTCCTTTGGAATACTATTTCTTGGAAGATTTTCGGATGCAGCGCTACGCCGACGACCTGCGCTGGAAGCAAATTTTGACCTATACCTCCTTGGTAGCCATTTTGATTGCCTGCTTAGGATTATTTGGATTGGCCACATTTGTAACCGAACAGCGTACCAAAGAAATTGGCATTCGTAAAGTACTTGGGGCGGGTGTAACAAGCATCGTTGCGCTTTTATCAAAAGACTTTTTGAAGCTCGTCTTTATAGGAATTGCCATTGCCTGCCCAGTGGCTTATTATTTCGGCAATCAATGGCTTCAGGACTTTGCGTACCGAATCGAAATCAACGCGTGGATATTTGTGTTGGCAGGGAGCTTGTCGATGCTCGTTGCACTAGGCACTGTTGCGTACCAAGCCTTCAAAACAGCCCTTTCTAATCCCGTCAAAACGTTGAAAACGGAATAAAATCATCGGGTATTGTTGGTAGAGACGTTGCATGCGTGGAGACGTTGCATGCAACGTCTCTACCAACAACTAATACCATGGAACGTACAATACTGGACAACGGTGTACGATTTCGGACAAATAACAATCCCAAAATCCCCTTCTACAGGCTAAAAATGCACATTCAGGTAACTGGCAAACTATTTGTTCTACAAAAGTTAATAATATTTTTTTTGATGAAACGAACGTACTTAGGTGAATTTGAAGAAATTGTCCTCTTGACCGTCTCCATTTTGGGAGAAGGGGCCTATGGAGTGGCTATTACCGACGAACTCGACCGCCAAACGGGACGAAGTGTAAGCATTAGTGCGGTTCATGCCGCTTTGCACCGCCTCGAAGAGAAAGGAATGCTGTCGTCGTTTATGGGAGAGGCTACCGCCGAACGCGGTGGACGCCGCAAGCGCCTCTTTCGGGTGACTGTGATTGGCAGTAAAACACTACAAGAAGTGCGCGAACAACGAAATCGTTTGTGGGATGCTATTGCACCTCAGACGTTACCTGTTTTGGGAATGTAATATTGTAGAAACGTTGCATGCGTGGAGAAGACGTTGCATGCAACGTCTCTACCGTGATGCACAATATAATATCATATGCAAAACTACCCGCCCCGCTGGGCTGACCGCCTACTTACATTCTTTTGTGCTCCTCACTTGCTAGAGGAAGTACAAGGTGACTTACATGAGCGTTATCAGCGACAACTAGCCCTGTTTGGCGAGAAAATCGCACGCCGTCAATATGTGTGGAATGTCCTGAGTTTTATTCGTCCTTTTGCCCTTAAACGTAAAAAATCCGAGTTTCAAACCACTTTTTTATGCAGCCCGACCATGTTAATCAATTATTTAAAAGTCGCTTTTCGAAATCTTGTTCGTCATAAGACGTTCAGCTCACTCAATGTTTTTGGCCTGACCGTCGGTACAGTATGTTGCTTGTACATTTTGGCCTATGTCAAAGACCAATTTGGCTACGATACCTACCATAAAGACGCCGAAAATATCTATCGTCTCCGAACAAATATCGTTCATAACGGCGGCGATCAGCCCATGTTCAATAGCTGCACCAGCGGGCCTGTCATTGCCCCGACCATGAAAAAAGACCTCCCTGAAGTGGTAGAATATACTCGCGCCCTTAACTTTTTTACCACAAAAAATAACGTTTTAGGAGTAGTAGGAAAAACCGAAACGTTTATTGACGATAAAGGTTTTTTGGTTGATTCTACTTTTTTCAATGTCTTTACCTACCGTTTCACGGAAGGTTCGCCAGAGCATTCGTTGGATGCGCCCTACACGGCAGTACTTTCAAAAACGCTTGCCAAAAAAATGTTTGGGGACGAAAAAGCGATTAACAAGCGCATTAAAGTAGGTAGTAATATCAATACCACGATCTATACCGTAACGGGGGTTTATGACGATAATTTTGGAAAATCACACCTGAAGCCAAGCTTCTTGGTGAGCCTCAATAGCGGTGGGCTGGGGGAGTTTGCCCGAAACAATACCGAATGGGGGGGCAACAACTTTATTTATTCTTACGTAAAACTCAAACCTCACGTAAGCCCCGAAAGTGTCAATACCAAAATAGCCGCTCTTTTGCAACGCTATGGTGGGAAAAGAATCGCCGAATTAGGGATGCAAAAAAAGGTATTTCTAGAAAAAATAACCGACATTCACCTATATTCAAAAGGCGTTACCAACCAAGCAGGTAAGGTCTCAGATATTTCCTTTTTGTACATTTTATTGACGATTGCCGCTTTTATTCAGCTCATTGCCTGCATCAATTTTGTCAATCTTACGACGGCACGTTCGGTGCGTCGTGCCAAAGAAGTAGGGGTTAGAAAAGCCGTCGGCGCGTTTAGATCGGTGCTGATTGGGCAGTTTTTGGGAGAGTCGATGCTCATTGCCTTCATTTCCATTTTCTTGGCTCTACCAATTGTTCAGCTTCTGTTGCCTTTTCTCAATTCGCTTACCGACAGTGCGTTAGAGCTGAATGTTACGCAAAATGTCGATATTTTGGTGATCACCGTATCGGTGGCATTATTGACGGGGCTATTAGCGGGGATTTATCCAGCCATTTATTTATCAAGTTTCAAGCCTGTTAGCGTTCTGAAAGGCACGTTTAAGTTTAATCCCACCTCGGTTGTTCTTCGCAAAGGCTTAGTGGTCTTTCAGTTTTCGATTGCTATTGTGCTCATTATCGGCGTGTTGGTGATTTCTAAGCAGTTAGATTTTATGCAAAACAAAGACCTCGGTTTTAATCAAAAACAAAAAATAGTCATCTCGCTTTCCAACGAAAATGCCCAAGGGCAGTTTACGGCCTTGAAAAATGAGTTGTTGAATCAGCATCAGATTAAAAACATCGGAGGCGTTCGTTACTATCCTTCTCAAAGTTTTTTACAAGATATGTTGGTCTTTAAATCGGGAGGAAGTATGGACAAAGGCGTGTTAATCAAAAACAACGTAGTGGATGAAGGGTTTTTGAAGACGCTTGGAATCAAACTCATTGCAGGTCGAAACTTCACACCAGCCGATACCAACAACCAAGTGATTTTGAGCGAGAAAAGCGTAAGAGATTTAAACTTGACCTTGACGACGGCCGTGGGTACTGAAGTATTCACGGGCGCTGTCGACAACGTTGATGCATTTAGAGTCATTGGCGTTTACAAAGATTACATCAACAACTCTTTGAAAGAGGAAATCAAACCCGTAATGATGCACTACAACGCTCAGCCAGAGTACATGGTTTTGGAAGTTCAATCTGACAACTACGATGGGTTAATGGCCAATGTTGAGCAAACCTGGAAAAAACTTATCCCTGGCTTTCCATTACAGTACTCGTTTTTGGATGAAGAGATTCAAAAACAGTACGTAGAAGAAAAAACACTGCGCAAGATTATCAATTCATTCACCTTCATTGCTATTCTCATCAGCTGTTTGGGGCTTTTTGGGTTGGCTATGTTTACGGCCGAGCAGCGTACCAAAGAAATCGGAGTTCGGAAAGTACTCGGAGCAAGTGTGTTGAGTATCACAACGTTGCTATCCAAAGAATTTTTGAAGCCTGTGGTGGTGGCACTCCTGATTGCGTCGCCGTTGTCGTATTATGCCATGAACAAGTGGTTAGAAAGTTTCGTGTATCGTACGGAGATTGGTTGGGGAAGTTTTGCCGTTGCGGGCATAGCGATTGTTGCCATTTCCTTATTTACGGTCAGCTATCAGACCTTGAAAGCTGCCCTGATAAACCCTGTGACTACGTTGAAATCGGAATAATTTCATTGTCGCGTAGAGACGTTGCATGCAACGTCTCCACAGCATGCAACGTCTCCACCGCATGCAACGTCTCCACCGCATGCAACGTCTCTACAATTCCATTTACAATACAATTATTATATGCAAAATCATCCGCCTCGCTGGGCTGACCACCTGCTTGAATTGTTTTGTGCACCTCACCTGCTGGAGGAAGTGCAGGGAGACCTGTATGAACGTTTTCAGCGGCAGGTTGGGCTTTTTGGGGTAAAAATAGCGCGGAGGCAGTATGCGTTGAACGTGCTGAGTTTTATCCGACCGTTTGCTTTGAAACGTAAACCAAACCCTTATCCATTCACCTTTTTATACCGTCCTTCTATGTTACGAAATTATTTCAAAATTGCTTTTCGAAACCTCGTTAAAAATACGGGGTATTCTGTCATCAACATTGGTGGACTGGCCGTTGGTATGGCCGTGGCCATGATGATTGGTCTTTGGATTTACGATGAGCTTTCGTACGACAAGTATCATCAGCACTACGATAAGCTAGCGCAAGTAATGCAGCACCAGACGTTCAACGGCCGAAAGGGTACAGAAAGGTCTATCCCTATGCCTTTGGAAGCGGAATTAAGGGCAAAATACGGGAGTGATTTTAAGCATTTGGCCATGGCTACGTGGGGAGGGGATCGTATTTTGACGTACGGCGAAACCAAAATCACGCGCTCTGGCAACTACATGGATGTGGATATGCCCAGAATGCTTTCGTTGAAAATGCTCAAGGGCAATTATGACGGTCTCAAAGAGCTTAACTCCGTTTTACTTTCTGAATCGACTGCCCAATCTCTTTTTGGCAGTGAAAATCCCATGGGTAAAGTCATGCGGATTGACAATAAACTGGACGTAAAAGTAACAGGTGTATATGAAGATTTGCCTTTTAACACCTCCGCTAATGATCTGAAATTTATTGCTCCTTGGAAGTTGTATGTTTCGTCGCAAAAGTGGGTGCAGCGGGCTTTGGAGGATGGTCAGTGGGATA
The DNA here is from genome assembly GCF_000423565.1 of Runella zeae DSM 19591. GTDB lineage: Bacteria > Bacteroidota > Bacteroidia > Cytophagales > Spirosomataceae > Runella > Runella zeae. Next base: position 60,748 of record NZ_AUIF01000011.1, read on the forward strand.
ACAATTCCTTTCAGCTTTTTGCCCAAATTGCTGACCACGCTGATATGGACAAGCTAAGCGCTAAAATCAAAAACACGAAGTTGGACAAAGTAAGTGCGGAAGAAAAGAAATTTAAGGCAGAGATTTTTCTACATCCCATGAGCGATTGGCACTTACGTTCTAACTGGGAAGAAGGGGTAAAAACGGGTGGTTTTATTCAATACGTGTGGCTGTTTGCCATTGTTGGGCTGTTTGTGCTGTTGCTAGCCTGTATCAATTTTATGAACCTGAGCACCGCACGCTCCGAAAAACGGGCCAAAGAAGTAGGTATTCGTAAAGCGGTCGGCTCCATTCGAGCGCAGTTAATCAATCAGTTTTTCAGCGAGTCGTTTTTAGTAGTTATCCTTGCGTTTGTGGGTGCGGTGGTGTTAGCGTTGATCGTACTGCCATTGTTCAACGAAGTTACCGATAAAAAAATGATCTTTCCGTGGACTGAGCCTATGTTTTGGCTAGTAAGCATTGGTTTTATCTTCCTCACGGGAATATTGGCAGGTAGTTATCCCGCCTTGTATTTGTCTTCTTTTCAGCCCGTTAAAGTGCTAAAGGGAACGTTTAAAGCAGGTCGTTTTGCCTCTATTCCTCGACAAGTGTTGGTTGTAGTGCAATTTACGGTATCTATCACGTTGACTATCGGAACTTTGATTGTGTATCGCCAAATCCAACATACCAAAGACCGCCCCATGGGTTATAACAACGACGGCCTGATTATGATGCAAATGATGTCTCCCGATTTTTACGGGAAGTATGATTTGCTTCGTACGGAGCTGAAAAACAAAGGAGCGATTGTCGAAATGGCTGAGTCGTCAAGCCCACTGACGGGGGTTTGGTCAAACAACGGTGGCTTCCATTGGGAAGGACAAGACCCTAGCCTCCAACCCGAGTTTGCGACGATTTGGGTTACGCATGATTTTGGTAAAACAGTCGGTTGGCAGTTCAAAGAAGGCCGCGATTTTTCCAGAGATTTCTCAACGGACACGGCGGCGATTGTTATCAATGAAGCAGCGGTGAAGTTTATGGGAATTAAAAATCCAGTTGGAAAGGTAGTGCAATGGGGGCAAGGCAAAGATGCTGAGTATTTTACCATTGTAGGGGTGATCAAAGATATGCTCATGGAGTCACCGTATGAGCCAGTGAAGCAAACCATTTATATGATGAACTACGAAAATGTAAATTGGATGACCATGAAGCTCAATCCCATGCGCAGTGCGTCTGAGTCGGTGGCAATGATTGAAGCCACGTTCAAAAAACACCTTCCAGCGGCTCCGTTCGACTATAAATTTGTCGATCAAGAGTTTGGCAAAAAATTCCAATCAGAGGAGCGAATTGGCAAACTAGCTGCCATTTTTGCGTTGTTAGCCGTATTTATTTCGTGTTTAGGGCTGTTTGGGTTAGCGTCGTTTGTAGCCGAACAGCGTACCAAAGAAATAGGTGTTCGCAAAGTGCTTGGCGCTTCGGTATTCAACCTGTGGGGAATGCTTTCCAAAGACTTTGTTGTGTTGGTGGTTATTTCTTGCCTGATTGCGATGCCGATTGCCTACTATTTCTTGAGTGATTGGCTGCAAGACTATAAATACCATACTGAGATTCCGTGGTGGATTTTTGTGGCTGCTATCTTGGGGGCGTTGGCTATCACGCTACTTACGGTAAGTTATCAATCCATTCGGGCAGCGTTAGCAAATCCTGTCAAATCGTTGAAATCGGAATAAATTCATTGTCCCGTAGATACGTTGCATGCAACGTATCTTATCTATTGTATGTTGCGGTGGAGACGTTGCAATGCGGTGGAGACGTTGCAATGCGGTGGAGACGTTGCAATGCGGTGGAGACGTTGCAACGCGGTGGAGACGTTGCAATGCGGTGGAGACGTTGCAATGCGGTGGAGACGTTGCAATGCAACGTCTCTACAATCCATTTTCTCTGTCCACCGCAGGACAACGTTTGTCCGTTTGCGGACATTTTTTTTTTCATACACTTCCTTAAAAACAGCGTTTATAGCCCAAAAAAGGCCATTTGCATTTCTGGCACACATTTGTACGATAAAATATAAACTAATCATTACGCCCATGCGTCGGACTTATCTGGGAGAATTTGAGGAAGTCGTTTTGCTGATGGTAGCCATTCTCGATGGAGAGGCGTATGGCGTCACGGTCAGTCAGGCGTTGGAAGAGCACACGGGGCGGGTGGTGACGTTTGGTACGGTTCACAATACACTCATTCGATTGGAAGAAAAAGGCTTTGTCAGCTCCGAACTCGGTGGCGCAACCAATGAACGCGGCGGGCGGCGGAAACGCCTTTTTCACGTAACGGCGCTGGGAAATCGTGCTTTGCAGGAAATCCAACAACTGCGCCAACAACTTTGGCAACTCCTACCACCGACTAAATTGCAATTGAACAGCCTATGAAAACCACTGAATTTCATCCGCCTAGGTGGGCTAACCGCGTCTTGAGGTGGTTTCACCCCGAAGATACCCTCGAAGAAGTAGAAGGTGATTTGGATGAATTATACGCCTACTGGTACGAGCATGCAGGCAAACGCCAAGCCACGTGGCGTTATTTGCTTAATGTCGCATCGGTATTGCCTCCCTTTGTCCGTCGTCGCGAGAAAAAACAAGCTTATAATAACCCTTTTTTAATTCAGCCATCTATGTTACGCAATTATTTCAAAATCGCCTTTCGTACCTTGGCACACAACAAGGTGTATTCAGTGATCAATGTCATTGGGTTGAGTATTGGTTTGGCGGCGGCCATGCTGATTATGCTCTATACCAAAGACGAGGTCAGTTTTGATCAGTTTCATTCCAACAACCCCCACATCTATCGCATTACGAGCAAACAGTTTACGCCTGCGGGGGTTTTTCAATCGTACAATACCCATACGGGGTACTTACAAGGGCCAAAGTTTGCAGCGGGTGTTCCCGAAATTAAATCATTTGTGCGTTATAAAAGCGACCGAAACGACATCAAAACAGGAACAGAGATCAAAAGTTTTGAATCTTTTTGGGCTGATAGTAGTTTCTTTTCCGTTTTTTCCTTTCCGCTCGTAAGTGGTAATCCCGCCACGGCCTTAAAGGAACCGAAGTCAGTGGTGCTTTCGGAAGAAATGGCCGAAAAACAGTTTGGAACCACCAACGCTTTAGGAAAAACCCTGTTAGTAAGAAATTCGTACGGGGAGTCTAACGAATTTGAGCCCTATACCGTTACAGGTATTGCCAAAAAATGCCCCCAAAACTCTTCGATTAAGTTTGACTTTCTTTTTCCCTATGTAGTAAGCAAAGAAGATATGGCCAATGAAAGTAATTGGTTCAACTTTTTCCAAAATACCTTTGTCGTGCTTGAGCCTAATTCCAACCTCAAAAAAGTAGCGGCCACGATGAATCGCGTTTTTCAAAAAGATGCCAAACAAGCGATGGAAGAAGAAGTAAAGCGGTTTGGGCCTCAGAGCAAAATGGAATACATGCTGCAATCGTTTACCGACATGCACCTAAACAAAGACCAACCTGCTCAAAATGGCTTGGTGGACGGCAGTAATCCGATGTTTTCGTACATCCTCTCGGGGATTGCGCTGTTTATTTTGCTCATTGCGTGCATCAACTTCGTGAACTTAACCGTGGCACGCTCACTCAAACGGGCTAAAGAAATTGGGGTACGCAAGGTCGTTGGAGGAGGCCGGGGGCAGTTGGTGATGCAATTTTTGGGGGAATCGTTTATTCTGTGCTTTTTGGCGTTTGGATTTGCCTTGTTGTTGGTACAAATGGTGCTACCGACTTTCAATGAGCTTGCTAATAAAGCATTGGCATTTTCGTATTTGTTTGATGCTAAATTAGTGGCGGGTTATATCGCTTTGTTTTTGGCCACAGGTCTTCTGGCGGGCTTTTATCCTGCGTTGGTTTTATCCAACTACAATCCTGTCCAAACACTTTATAGCCGCTTCAACCTTTCGGGCAAAAACTATCTTCAAAAGAGCTTGGTGGTGTTGCAGTTTTCGTTGGCGTCTTTTTTAATTATTGCCACGCTTACGATTTATTCCCAATTCAACTATTTGACCAGCAAAGACTTAGGATATAACGACAAAGGCGTTGTGACCGTTGGTAAATCGGGATTGAGTCGCAATGAAGCAAAGGTGTTGAAGGATGAGCTATTGAAAAATCAGAATATACTAGACGTCGCGCCCAAAAATGGCGGAAACTGGTACACGATTGCCAAAGTAAATGGCCAAACCGAAATAAATTTTGCGTACGAAACGGTAGACGCAGCTTACTTTCCTTTGTTACAGATTCCGATTCTCAAAGGACGAAACTTTTCGGCCGAGTTTAACTCTGATTCTACGTCGTCGATATTGGTTAATGAGACCTTTGTAAAAAAAGCAGGTTGGACAAACCCGTTGGGCCAAATCGTGGATTTTTGGTACAATGAAGGCGAAAAATACAAGATAATTGGCGTGGTGAAAGACTTTCACTTTGAGTCACTTAACTCCGAAATAAAGCCGCAGCTGTTTACGATGAAGCCAGGGAATCAGTACGGAAAGGTGTTCATCAAAATCAAAGAAGGAAGCGAAACGGCGAGCTTAAGCCACCTTGCTAAAACGTATAAAAAACTCTTTCCGACAAATCCGTACGAGTACAAGTTTATGGACGAAGAAAACGAAAAACGCTACGAAGCCGAAGCCAAATGGAAGCAAATCATGCTCTTTGGGGCGATTTTGACCATTTTTATTTCATGTATTGGCCTGTTTGGTTTGGCCACGCTCTCAGCCGAACGGCGTACCAAAGAAATCGGTATCCGTAAAGTACTAGGCGCGTCGGTAGCGAGCATCACGACGTTGCTTTCGGCTGATTTTCTAAAATTGGTGAGTTTGTCGTTTGTCTTTGCTTTTCCTATAGCTTACTATGCCATCAAAGAATGGCTCGAAAATTATCCTTACCGCATCGACATCAGCGTTTGGACGTTTGTGATTGCGGCGGCATTGTCGATTCTAATCGCCTTTTTCACCGTTAGTTTTCAATCCATCAAAGCCGCCTTAGGCAATCCAGTAAAGTCGCTGAAAACAGAGTAAAGAAACATAAGGCTTACCCCTGATTTTTTCAAGTGTAAGGGTTGAAAATCAGGAGTAAAGCCTTTGTAATACCCTTGATATTCCTTTCGGAGAATAACTCTTATTTTAAAAAAACCTATTCAAAGTGTACGAAAATGTACAAAACATGTACGATTTCGGACATCCTATCAGTCTTTTTAAGAGATAAACACCACAATATCAACACTTTATTCTACTGGCAAGCTATTTGTTCACCAAAAAGGTCGAAATACCTAATATACCTTTTTACGTCGCTGACTCCTTTAGGAGGAGCTGTGTACATTGTTACCAAAACTAAGTAGTGTACTCATCGATTTTCTGTCATTGGTTCGAATTACGGATTCAGTTGAGAAGTTGTTCATCCAAAAATCGACAGGTCTATCTAAGATTAACCAACAACTAAGCTAAGCGTTATGATACAAAATTACTTCAAAATTGCCCTTCGCAATTTGTGGAAAAATCGTCTTTTTTCGCTTATCAATATTTTTGGGATGTCGGTAGGGATGGCATGTGTGGTCATTTTAATCCTTTTTGCCCAAAAATGTCTCACTTTTGATGAGTTTCATGCTCATAGTGACCGAATTTATTATATCCAAACTGAAATTAACGACCAAAAACATGAAAAAACAGTTTACCCTATTTTAGAACAATTGCAAAAAAATTATCCTGAGATAGAAGCAGGTACCCACATCCAAACTTGGTATTTACCCTGGATTCATTATGGGACTAAAGACCTCCAAGAAAGCACCGTTTTTGTAGATTCCACTTTTTTCCAAATTTTTAGTTTCCCACTAAAATATGGCACTCCTACCACAGCACTCAAAGGCCATCATTCAATCGTAATAAGCGAAAAAATCGCCCAGAATTTATTTGGTAATATAAACCCTCTCGGCAAAACCGTCACCCTTGATGATACTTTACAGTTTAAAGTGTCGGGTGTGTTAGAGCCTATTCCCTCCAACTCTTCCCAGCAGTTTGAAGTTGTACTTCCTACCCACCTACTATTTTCGCTTCCTGATTTTAAAAAACGAGCCAATTGGTTCAATATATTTTCACCGGTATTTGTCTTACTCAAAAAAGGTACTGACCCCAAAGCATTAGAAGCCAAACTCCCCCACATCGTAAAGAATCACTTTGTACCCGAATCTCGTGACAACTCCTTACATCTAAGCAAATTCAAACATTTTATTCATAATCAAAACCCTACATTTAAAGGGCTTATTTATGGAGCTATTGCCATTGCTGTTTTTCTGCTGTTGATTATTAGTATCAACCTAATCAATCTCAACATGGCTTCGGCCTTGCCGAGATTGAAGGAAGTAGCAGTAAAACAAGTCATTGGGGCTACTAGAAGTGTGATTCTAAAGCAATTTTGGTTAGAAGCGGGCATTGTTATGTTACTCTCTTTGTGGTTTTCAGGATTTTTTGCCAAGTATTATTTGATTCCTTCTTTCAATCAACTTCGAGAAGGGCACATGCAACTCGACATTTCTTTAGAACACGACTATCCTACGATTGTAATTATACTCTCCATTTCGCTCTTGGTGACTTTCGTAGCGGGTACTTATCCTGCTTACTACCTCATGCAATTGAAGACTACCGAAGCTGTTAAGGGTAAGATCTCCAGCAATCCTCAACGTGGGCGTTTTCGACAAAACAGCCTGATTGTGTTGCAGTTTGTATTGGCGGTGATGTTGATTGTAGGCACGTTGGGCCTGCGCCAACAAATCAATTTTATGAAAACCACCGCCCTAGGTTATGATAAAAACAACGTTTTGGTTTTTAATACCAACCTCGATTACCGCAATTCGTCTACAGCGCTTTCGGCGGGAAGGGTGGTATTGGATGAGCTACGACAAAATCCAAATGTAGAGTCGTTTTGTACTTCTACGCTTACCCCTGTAAAATATTGGTACAATTTCAATGAGTATTATCCAGCAAAAAATCCCAATCAAAGCGTACGTATACTTCATGCAAGTACCTTTGAAAATTACTTTGAAACCTACCAAATCCCTTTCATTGAAGGACGTAGTTTTTTAGATAATTCCGCAGACTCAGCCAATCATAATATCATTATTAATGAAGCGGCCATGAGGGCCTTTGGCTGGAAAACCGCCGTAGGCAAACAATTGCGCCAACAAAATGACCCTACCATTTATACGGTCATAGGAGTCACCAAAAATTTCCATTATCAAAATCTGAAAGAATCCATAGAGCCGCTGCTCCATTGGTATGCAGGCAAACAAAAACTTAGCAATTTTTTAACCATACGTTTGAAAGACCCAGCCAAAGCAAGCACACTCATTAAAACAGTAGAAGCGCGATTTAAAAATATACCTAGCCGCCGCCCTTTGTCTCATTTTTATCTTAGTGACGAACTTGCCAAAACGTACCGGCCAATTGATAGTATTTGGCAGATGATAAGCTTTGTCACGTTGCTTGCTATTTTGATTGCTTGTGCCGGCATATTTGGATTGATTTCGCTCGTGGCCAAACAGCGCACCAAAGAAATCGGTATTCGTAAAGCATTGGGAGCGAGTGTCACCAATATTGTGGCTATGCTTTCAGGCCAATTTCTCCAACTTGTAGGTATAGCCTTGGGTATCAGCTTGCCTATTTCTTATTGGTTAGGCCAAAAACTCTTAGAAACTTTTGCTTATCGTACCCAACTCCAATGGTGGTATTTGATATTTGTGGCTATTTTCGCTCTCATTATCGCTTTGGTTTCGGTTAGTTTTCAAGCCCTCAGAGCTGCCCTCAACAATCCCGTAGAAAGCCTAAAAACTGACTAAATAGCGTCCAATTGTGTACAACATGTGTCCGTTTTTGGACACTTCAAGATAGACAGATGAGCTGTTTCAGAAGTAGAGGAGTACCAAATTATCTTTTGTTTTAACCTCATCCTAGGAGGCTGTCTAAAAAGTAACAGGTCACAAAATATTTTTGGCTTTAACCTCATCCCAACCCTTCTCCTAGCAGGAGAAGGGCTTCAAAAGTCCCCCTCTACTGAAAGGAGAGGGGGATTTAGGGGGTGAGGTTGAGCAGATGCCGAAGATAATTTGGTGATACCAGACTTTTTGGACAGCCCCCTTTACAAGTTCCCCTAAGCAGAAAACAGAGGGAGGATTTAGGGTGGAAGGAGCGCACTGACCGAAGATAATTTGGCACTCTTCCCCTTTCGAGGTAGCTTTTCTTGAAAATTGGCAAGGTATTTTACATACAGAAATAGATAAAATAACAATTGTCTTAAAAATAGACTTAAAATAGTTCTTCTAAGTCCCCAAGACTTGGAAGAACTCAGCACTAAACTTTAAAATACCTTTGACCACTCATGCGAAGAAGCGATTTAGGGGAATTTGAAGAAGTAGTTTTGTTAACCGTAGCTGTTCTTGCTCCCAATGCTTACTCGGTGTCTATCGCCGAAGAATTGGAATTAGAAACAGGCCAAACTGTAAGCACAGGGGCTGTACACGCTGCTCTGCAACGTCTGGAGCAAAAAGGTTACGTTACCTCTCACTTGGGCGAAGCCACCGCCGAGCGAGGTGGACGCCGCAAACGCATTTTTTCCGTGACCGCATTGGGAGGACGTGTATTGAACGAGGTACGACGGGTTCGTGAAGGACTTTGGAGTCGCATCATTCCCCTCACCAAACTAACCTGGACTTAAAACGTTCTGCCCATGAAAGCCAATCCGCCGAAATGGCTTAATAAGCTACTAACTTGGCTCATTGCTCCGCATTTGCAGGAGGAAATTTTGGGCGATTTACACGAACGATATGCCCTGCGGGTCAAACGGCTCGGAGAAGGCAAAGCCCGACGGCGCTATTGGCGCGATGCCCTGACGTATGTTCGATGGTCAAACATAAAACGTCAACCTAATCCGTATCCAACAACCTATACATACAGCCCAACTATGCTACGCAACTACTTTAAAATCGCCTTTCGTACCCTTACTCGCCACAAATTGTACACGGCCTTGAACGTGGCTGGCCTGACTTTCGGAATTACGTGTTTTCTCATCATTGGTTTGTACTTGTTTGATGAATTAACCTTTGACCAACAGCACAGTAAGGCTTCTCATATTTATCGAGTTATCGAACACAAAAAGACCAAAACCGACGACCTTACGATTGCGGCCGTAAGCTATAAATTGGCCGAAGAATCAAAGAAAAGTATTCCAGAAATTGAGACAACGGCGCGTATGACAAGTTTTGGCCGGGATAATTTGTCAAACCCTGAAACCAAAGATAAATTTCACTTGACCATCAATTTGGCAGATGAGAATTTTATGAAGGTATTTGATTTTGAAGCAATTGCAGGAGAAAAACAAACAGCTCTAAAAGAGCCAAATTCGATTGTAATTACTGAAAAGATTGCTCAAAAACTATTTAATAACACCGAGGTTGTCGGAAAAATACTTCGGTTTGACTTTACGGAAAAACCCCTCAAAATCACGGCAGTTATTAAAAATCATCCCAGCAATTCAAGTTTTAATTTTGAGTCTTTATTGTCAGAAAGTACTTTCAATGACGATGTTGAGTTTCAGCAATCGAATGCGTCCGATTGGTCTTCGCACGATTATACGGTCTATGCTTTGTTGAAAGAAAACGTTCAACCTCAGACCGTCGGAGCAAAAATGAATGCCTTGGTTCATGCCAATTACAAATTTGAAACAGGAACAACGGTCGATTATTCCTTGCAACCGCTCACGGATATGCGTCTGCATTCAGACCACATCGCTAGGGGTTCTAACAACGTAGGCTCAGGTAAAGGTAGCATTTTGTACATCAAAATTTTTGGGATCGTTGCTCTTTTTGTGCTGTTGATTGCTTGCATCAATTATATGAACCTGACAACCGCACGGGCCACCAATCGCTCCAAAGAAATTGGCGTTCGCAAAGCCAACGGCGCGTTTCGAAGTCATTTAATCAACCAGTTTTTGTTTGAATCGTTGCTCGTAACATTACTTTCGTTCGTGTTATCGATTGGGTTTGTCAATCTTCTTTTGCCGTCTTTCAATGCTTTTACCGAAAAGCAGCTTTCGCTTGGCTTCCATTCCGATTACCGAATTTGGCTGTACACGACCGTTGCTGTCGTGCTAACAGGCTTGATTTCGGGGAGTTATCCAGCATTTTTGCTGTCACGTTTTAGCCCGCTTGCGTTGTTAAAAACCCTCAAACTCCAAAACCAAGGAGACTTGTCGTTGCGGAAAGGGTTGGTCGTTTTTCAGTTTACGATTTCAGTCGTGATGATTATTGGCACGATTGTGCTGTTTCAACAGATTAAGTACGTCAGCAACAAAGATTTAGGATTTACGAAGGAATTGTTATTGGTAGTGGATATTAATTCGGGAGATGTACGCAAAAATGCACAAACGATTAAAAATGAAATCAGTAAGATAGCTACGATCAAAAATGTATCGGTAACAACGCGAGTACCAGGCGAATGGAAAAACATCCCTACCGTTAAAATTCGTACAGAAGGCAACACCGACGAACATTCAATTTCGTATTTGTTGGGCGTCGATGAGCACTTTGCCAATACGTTTGAAGTAAAGGTCGTGAATGGGCGCAATTTTGTGGGTACAGACGATTCTACTTCTATTTTGTTGAATGAAACGGCAGCTAAAATGCTAAAAATTAAGGAGGCTGCGGGGCAATTGGTGGAGATTCCCGAACGCTCAATGGGAGGAAGTTACAGTCCGCTTAACAACAAACAAACGTTCCGCGCACGCGTAATAGGAATTGTGAAAGACTTTCATTTTCAGTCACTTCGTGAAAAAATAGCACCGATGGTATTGGCCTATCAAAATAACCCCGTGCATTCGATTGACTATTTTACGTCAAGAATTACGGGAAGTGACGTTCCACATACCTTGGCTAAAATAAACGAAGCCTTGATAAAAATAGACCCTGCTCATTTGTTGGAATATCATTTTTTGGATGAACAACTAGCTCGTTTTTACGCTGACGACCACCGCCGCGAAACCATGCTGATTTGGGCAGCACTAGCCACTATTTTTATCGCCTGCTTAGGGCTATTTGGCTTGGCTACCTACACAGCCGAACAACGTGTGAAGGAGATTGGCGTTCGTAAAGTACTAGGAGCTAGTGTATTTAGCCTCACGACATTGCTTTCCAAAGATTTTATGAAGTTGGTCTTAATTGCCAACGGCATTGCGTTTCCGCTGGCTTGGTGGGCAACCCATCAGTGGCTGGAAGAGTTTGCGTACCACATCTCCGTCGAGTGGTGGGTGTTTGTAGTGGCAGGAGTGTCGGCCATGCTTATCGCATTGCTGACTATTAGCTATCAGGCTATCAAAGCAGCCTTAGTGAATCCTGTGAAATCACTGAAGACGGAATAAATCTGCGTAGAGACGTTGCCATAACGTACAGACGTTGCCATGACGTACAGACGTTGCCATGATGTACAGACGTTGCTATGATGTACAGACTGACGTACAGACGTTGCTATGATGTACAGACTGACGTACAGACGTTGCTATGATGTACAGACTGACGTACAGACGTTGCATGCAACGTCTCTACCAAACCAATCCCTATGAAACATAAACCACCTGTTTGGATTGACAAATGGCTAAATTGTCTTCTTGCTCCGCACCTGCGCGAGGAGATTCTAGGCGATTTGCACGAACGCTACGCTTTGCGCATTAAGCGGCTCGGAGAAGGTAAGGCCCGGCAGCGCTATTGGCGCGATGCCCTAACTTATATACGCCTTTCCAACATTAAACGTAAACACTCTCAATACCCTCAAACCTATTTATTCAGCCTCTATATGCTACGCAATTATTTCAAAATCGCTTTTCGTAACCTCCTGAAATACAAAGGTTACTCATTCATCAATATTTTTGGACTCGCTACGGGCATGGCTGTGGCGATGCTGATTGGCCTGTGGGTATGGGACGAACTATCGTTTAATAAATACCACAAAAACTACGACCGCATTGCCCAAGTGTGGCAATTTGTGAATTTCGATGGCACGATTTCTTCGTATAACTCTGTCCCCATTCCAATGGCAGAAGAACTACGTAGTAAGTACCCCGATTTTCAAGCGACCAGCCTTTCTACCTATACCCGCGACGTAATTTTGGCGGCCGGAGAAAAGAAACTAACCAAAAGCGGCAATTATGTACAGCCTGTTTTTGTAGATATGATGTCTTTCAAAATGTTGGCGGGTAGCTCTGACGGATTGAAAGAAATTAACACCATTTTCCTTTCCGAATCGGTGGCCAAAGCTTTTTTCGGCACCGAAAATCCGCTGAATAAAATCATTAGAATGGGTAACAAAACTGACGTAAAAGTGACGGGAGTATATGAAGATTTGCCCTACAGCAGTGCTTTTCGCGACGTACTCTTTCTGGCACCTTGGGAGTTGTTTGTGGCCAATGATGGATATGCCAAACGAATACTAGACGAATGGGATGAAAATTCTTTTCAAGTGTTTGCGCAGTTGAAAGAAGGGTCAAGTGCGGAGGCGGTGTCGGCCAAAATCAAGGATATTCGCATGAAACGCAAAGACCCACCCGGCTACAAACCTGCCTTTTTCTTACATCCGATGAATCAATGGCATTTATACACCGACTTTAAAGACGGAAAAAACGCGGGTGGCATTGTCTATTTTGTTTGGCTTTTTGGAGCCATTGGGGTGTTTGTTTTGCTATTGGCCTGTATTAATTTTATGAACCTAAGCACCGCTCGCTCCGAAAAACGAGCCAAAGAGGTAGGCATTCGCAAGTCGGTCGGATCGGTACGTGGTCAGTTGATTTTTCAATTTTTGAGCGAGTCGTTTGTCATTACCCTCATGGCGTTTTTAATAGCGTTGATTTTTACTCAACTCGCTCTTCCCTTTTTCAATGAAATCGCAGATAAAAGAGTTTCTATCTTATGGAACAACCCTTGGTTTTGGCTATTTGGGCTAGGTTTTAGCTTGCTTACAGGGCTGATTGCGGGTAGCTATCCTGCGCTTTATTTATCTTCCTTTCAGCCGATTAGGGTATTAAAAGGAACATTTAAGGCTACCCGTTTTGCGTCGGTTCCTCGTAAAGCATTGGTCGTTTTTCAATTTACCGTTTCCGTTACGTTGGTCATTGGCATCATCACGGTTTTTCGGCAGATTCAGCACGCTAAAGACCGCCCTTCGGGCTATGAGCGTGGCCTGCTGGTTGAAGTAAATATGAATACGCCCGAATTATACGGACACTATGACGCCTTGCGAAACGATTTGCTTAATACGGGGGCTGTAGTCGAATTTGCAGAGTCAGGGGGTTCTATTACAAATCAGTATGGCGGAACCACCAATATTTCTTGGAAAGGAAAAACGCCGAATACCCAACCTTTGTTCATGGCTAATCAAGTTACACACGATTTTGGTAACACAGTAGGGTGGAAAGTGATAGAGGGGCGTGATTTTTCAAGAAAGTTCTCCACGGATTCTTCGGCTATGATCATCAACGAAGCGGCATTGAAGTTAATGGGTTTCAAAAGACCCATCGGCGAAATCGTCCGAAGTGGTAAGGAATACAAGGTAATCGGAGTCATTAAAAACATGATTCGACAATCTCCTTTTGAGCCTGTAAACGCTGCTTTTTACACTATTAACTACAATGCAGTCAATACGATTAGCTTCAAACTCTCCCCTCAATTGGGGACGAGCAAGGCCCTTGACAAAGTGGCTGGCATATTTAAAAAATACAACCCCGAAGCACCGTTTGAATACAGTTTTGTGGATGAAGTCTATGGTCGGAAGTTTAGTGATGAAGAACGAATCGGCAAATTGGCAGCCTTCTTTGCGCTTTTAGCCGTACTGATTTCATGTTTAGGTCTGTTTGGACTGGCTTCGTTTATTGCCGAGCAACGCACCAAAGAAATCGGCATTCGAAAAGTGCTGGGTGCTAGTGTGGCTGGGCTTTGGCAAATGCTTTCAAAAGATTTTGCTCTATTGGTTTTGATTGCTTGCTTTATTGCGGTGCCCATTTCTTACTATTTTCTCAACAATTGGCTACAGCATTATGAGTACCGCACCGAATTATCTTGGTGGATATTTGCGGTCGCCGCTCTGGGCTCTATTGTAATTGCGTTGCTAACGGTTAGCTATCAAGCGATTAAGGCGGCTTTGATAAATCCCGTGAAGAGTTTGCGGAGCGAGTAAAAACAACAAGAAAGAATGGCATTTCATGCAACTTTTAAGTTGAGTTTATCATCTTCCCATAAACTCATAGCCATGAAAACATTCTTTCTTCACTTATTTTTATTGGTTGTTTCAGCTATCCAAGCCCAAGAAATCAAGCCAATTCCAAGCATTGACGCGGCTTTAAAAAAATATGATTTTGTACAAGGACAAGTCTTTGATAAGAAGGATACTATCATCTATTATTTAAAGAATTATCAAAAGAAACCAACAAAACTGGTGGTATATATTCAGGGTACCGATCCAAACCCAATTTTTACTTATTCTCTTAATAAAGGTGAATATAGCCTTTCGAGGTGGTTTGGGGATGATTATAAGCTACTTGACTCAACCTATACCTATGCAATAATTCCCAAACCTGCATTGGCGGGTATTTTCGATAGAAGCAAGCTCGCAGTACCCAAGGAATACCATGAGAAAAACTATCTCGAATACCGAATAAGACAAATTGATCTTTCGATTAAAGACATTATTAAAAGGCATTTAGCAAAGCCAGAAAAAATAATCGTTTATGGACATTCGGAAGGAGCTACTATTGCGGCACCATTAGCGTTAAAAAATAAAAGCATCACCCACCTAGGATTTTGGTCAGGAAATGTTTTGAATAATTTTTATGAATTTTCACTATTTAACAGAATCGAATCACTAACTGGCAAACAATCAGATTCCCTTGCTCATCAAAATATTATGGAAATTATTTATTGGTATAGCTCAGTGATAAAAAAACCAAATTTGACAGATACGGACCAAATGGGGTACACAAACAAGCGTTGGTCTTCCTTTGAAAAAGCACCCATAGAATATTTGTTGAAGTTGGATATTCCGATTTATGCCTATTTTGCCACAGAAGATGAAAGCACTCCTATTGAAACCGCCTATTTGATTCCCATACAATTTATGCAAAACAGGAAAAACAATCTGACCTTTAACGTTTGTATAGGCTGTAACCATTCGTATGAAAAAGAAATAAACTCAAAAAAAATAAAACTCTGGCCTAAGGTATTTGAAGAATTCATTCATTGGACTGACGTTGAAAAATAAAATCAGAATAAAACTAAGGCAATAAACATTCCAAGTTGCTGATATGGCAGTGTTCAAACTTGGAAAGTCTCCGTTCTACAGCGGACAATTTATGTACGATTTCGGACACTGATTTTCCAAAAACAGCTCCTCTAGGGTTACTTTTGTTATGGCATGGTTATTTCATTTAAAAAATTGTATCTAATCATTTGCTCTACCATTTATGAAAAAAACGATACTGGGAGAACTCGAAGAACTGGTACTACTGGTGGTCGCCGCTTGCGATGAAGATGTCTATGGCGTGCCTGTCATGGAGGAACTCCAGCGGCAAACGGGTCGCGACTTTACCATCAGCGCGGTACACACTACGCTCTATCGCTTGGAAGAAAAAGGCTTTTTGTCGTCCTCGGTGGGAGGGGCAACGGCAGAACGAGGAGGAAGGCGTAAGCGCCTGTTTACGCTTACTGCCGCAGGAGGGGAAGTATTGCTGGACATCCAGCAAACCCGCACCCGACTTTGGCAGTCGATTCCCCAAACCAAACTAAAACTCATGGGTTTGTCATCCAATCCGTTTTAATCACCATGAAAAAGTCAACCAACTCTCAGCCAGATCAACCTCCTCGTTGGGCTGACCAACTCCTGGAATGGTTTGTCGCACCGCATTTATTGGAGTATATCCAAGGCGATTTGCACGAAAACTTTCATAAGCGAGCAGTAAAAGTGGGCATCGCTCGCGCCCGACGCGAATACGTATGGGCTGTTTTAAACTGCCTTACTCCCTTTTTTACCAGACGACAAACAGCCAAATCCAGTTATTCCAACCCATCATCCACTACTCCCTTTTTTACAGTCATGCTATCCAATTATTTAACCATCGCTTTCCGCAACTTGTGGCGGCAAAAGGCATTTACGGCCATCAACATCGTCGGTTTATCGGTAGGGCTTGCTTCTTGTCTGCTGATTGTACTGTATGTGTTGCACGAATTGAGCTACGACAGCTACCATGCGCACGCCGAGCGTATCTATCGAATGACCATGCACGCCCGAATGGACGATAAGGATATTGATTTGGCTTACTCAAGCGGTCCCGCAGGGGAAGCCCTCCTGCGTGAATCATCTGGCGTAGAAATCGTTACTCAACTGCGTAAAGAAGGAACGTTTCTGGTAAAACACGGTCAGGACATCATAAAAGAAGAAAAAATTGCCTTTGTTGATTCCAACTTTTTTTCCGTTTTCACCATTCCAATGGTCAAAGGAAATCCCAAAACGGCACTTGTTGAGCCCAATACGCTGATACTTACAAAAACAATTGCTCATAAATATTTTGGGGCAAAAGACCCGATTGGTCAATCGCTTTCGCTGGGAAATTTAGGGCTTTTTCGGGTGACGGGTGTTTGTGAAGATGTTCCCTCCAACACCCATTTTCAATACAACATGTTTGGGTCGTTTGCGTCCGTCAAAACGGGAAGCAAATGGCTGGCCAGCGGTGCTTATACGTACCTCAGACTTCGGGAAGGGTACTCACTTCAGCAAGTGGAAGCCGTTAGCCGTGGGTTTGTTGCTAAATATATTGCTCCTGAGATTAAGGACTTTTTTGGCATGGATTTTACCGCATTTCAGAAAAAAGGCAACCGATTTGGGTTTAAGTTTCAACCTGTCACCGATATTCACTTACATTCTGATTTGGGGGATGAATTGGAAGCCAACAGCGACGTGAAGTATGTCTATATTTTTTCGGCGATTGCCTTGTTCATCCTGTTGCTGGCCTGCATCAATTTTACCAATTTATCCACCGCAAGCTCGGCGGGGCGTTCCAAAGAAGTCGGCATACGCAAAGTATTGGGTTCCATCCAAACGCAGTTGGTGAGTCAATTTTTGACCGAATCGACGTTGCTTACTTTTTTAGCCCTCATTTTGGCCTTTGGGTTGGTCATTTTGTTGCTGCCCAGCTTCAATGCACTGGCAGGAAAACAGTTTTCCATTCACGATATTTTCAATGCACGCCTACTCGTGAGTACATTAGTTGCGAGCTTGGTGATTGGACTGTTGGCGGGCAGTTATCCTGCGTTTGTTCTTGCTTCTTTCAAGCCCATTACGGTGTTGAAGGGTCGGTTACAGATTGGCGCACGAAGTGGCTGGTTGCGAAACGCACTGGTAACCACGCAGTTTGTCGTGTCGATTGGGATGATTATCGCAACCATTGTGGCAAATCGGCAATTACAATTCATTCAAAGCAAAAAGGTTGGCTTTGACAAAGAACAAGTCCTGATCTTGCACGACACACACGTGTTGGGTGCCAAAACGGACGCATTTAAAGCCGACTTAGCCCAATTATCGTCGGTAGTCAAGGTCGCTTCGGCAGGTTTTCTACCCGCAGGTCATACCAGTCAAAGCGTTGATGGAATTCAGGTTCGGGACGGAGCAGGCACGGGCACGCACCGCACAAAAGGGTATTATATCGACGAAGATTACTTGCCTACTTTGGGGATTGGTTTGGCGAAGGGACGTAATTTTTCCAAGGCTTTTTCCACCGAAAATTCTTCGGTTTTGCTCAACGAAGCCGCCGTTCGAACCTATGGCTTCAAAAATCCGATTGGCCAGCAAATTTCTACCGTAGGCGACGGCTCAGAGGGTAGTAAACATACTTATACGGTGGTGGGCGTGGTCAAAGATTTTCATTTTGAATCGATGCACCAGCACATCGCTCCTTTGGTTATTTTTTACGGAAAAGACAACAATCAACTCGCGTTACGCATCCAAACCAACGATATTCCGACTCTTCTCCAAAAAATAGAGCAACAATGGAAAACAGCCACCGATAATCCATTTTCGTATTCGTTCCTCAATGAGCGATTTGCTACGATGTACCAATCCGAACAGCATATTAGCCAGTTGTTTGGTGTTTTTGCGGGGTTAGCGGTGTTGATTGCCTGTTTGGGATTGTTTGGGTTGGCCGCCTTCACGACCCATCAGCGCACCAAAGAAATTGGGGTTCGTAAGGTATTGGGTTCATCCGTGACAAGCATCGTGACCTTGTTATTGACCGATTACCTCAAATTAATCATCATTGCTACCCTCATTGCATCGCCCATTGCTGCTTATACCATGAACGAATGGCTTCACGATTTTGCTTACCGAATCGACCTTCCTTGGTGGGTTTTTGTGTTGGCTGGGGTGCTATCTACGGTCGTAGCGATCTTGACAGTCAGCTATTTGGCTATCAAAGCCGCATTGGTAAATCCCGTGAAGAGTTTAAGGGCGGAGTAATGAGGTGATAGACATTCCAAGTTTAAACGTTATCGTAATACAAACTTGGAAAGTCTTTGTTTCCCGCGCCAGACATTCCAAGTTTCAAAAACTTGGAATGTCTTTTTTCGTCGACTGATACACTTTCCAAGTTTCAGAAACGATAACATCCAAACTTGGAAAGTCTTTGGTCACCAGCGGACAATTTCTGTACGATTTCGGACACCTACTTTTCAAAAGGGGCTGTCTCAAAAGTAACAGGGCACAAAATATTCTTTGGTTTTAACCTCATCCCAACCCTTCTCCTGCTAGGAGAAGGGCTTTAAAAATCCCCCTCTCCTTTCTGGAGAGGGGGATTTAGGGGGAGAGGTTGAATATATGCCGAAGATAATTTGGTACTACTAGACTTTTGAGACAGCCTCTTTTGTTGTGGCATGGTTATTTGTTTAGCAAATAATAATGAAATACTAAAACACGCTAACATACCCATGGGGCGCTCTTACTTAGGTGAATTTGAAGAATTGGTTTTACTCACCGTTGCTGTGCTGGAAGGCACGGCTTACGGCGTCACGATTGCGGCGGAATTAAAACAGCGCATGAACAACCGCCTCATCAGTCTGAGCGGCGTCCACATTGCGTTGTATCGCTTGGAGGAAAAAGGCTTTGTTGTTTCTGAATTGGGAGGAGCTACTTCCGAGCGTGGCGGACGGCGCAAACGCTTTTTTCGCATCACGGCCTTGGGCAAACGTACCTTGGCCGAAATGCGACAAGTGCGCAACGAGCTTTGGGATGCGATTCCAAACCCTTCATTTTCTTGATTGATGGAAAAACAACCCAATCCACCCCGCTGGGCCGACCGATTTTTGGGTTGGCTTCTCCCTCCGGAGCTTTACGAAGAGCTATTAGGAGATTTACACGAGCAGTTTGCCTTTCAAGCCGAGGAGTTTGGAGCGCAGAAAGCCCGTTGGATGTATTTCTTTGAAGTGTTGCGCTTTTGTCGCCCCTATTTTCTAAAACGACGTTTTCGTACTCAATCCAAGTATTCAACAACCTCTTATACATACAGCCCCACTATGATACGCAATTATTTCAAAATCGCTTGGAGAAATCTCTTTAAAAACAAAATGTATGGTTTTATCAACGTTGGTGGACTGGCAGTAGGAATGTCAGTGGCTATGTTGATTGGACTATGGGTTTGGGAGGAAGTCAATTTCGACCATTCATTTAAAAATTATGATAAAATCGCCTTAGTTCGTAATCGTATTACGGAGCCATTATCACAAGAAACCAGAAGTAGCAGTAGTTTACCTCAGCCGATTTCAAAAATCCTGAAAACCAAATATGCTCACCTCTTTAAGCATGTGTCGCTATTCCCTTGGGCGGGAGGCTATTCTGTCAAAGCCGGTGAAAAAACAATCACGAAAACAGGGCAATTTCTTGAAAATGGAGCCATTGACATGTTTTCATTGAAAATGCTTGTCGGCAGCAAAGAAAGTTTAAATGATATTCAGTCAATTATCATTTCTGAATCTACTGCGGAAGCTCTTTTTGGGAATCAGAATGCTATCAATCAGGTCATTAAGCTGAATAATAAAATAGATGGTAAAATCACAGGGATTTACGCTGATTTTCCTAAAAACTCAACCTTTGGAGATGTCGGATTTATGGGCAATTTCGAAAACCTTAGAGCTCATAATGAAGGATACAGAGCTAATACAGACAACTGGGGTAATGCTTCACTACGGCTTGTGGTTCAATTGGCTGACAATGTAACCTTAGAACAAGCCAACGCTACGATACGGGATTTGTATTTAAAGGATTCACCTGATGAAATGAAATCTGATGCTAAAAAATACAAAGCTACTATATGGCTTTACCCGATGAGTCAATGGTATCTCTATTCCGAATTTAAAAACGGATTTCCAACCACCGGTCGCATTCAATTTGTTTGGCTTTTTGGTATTGTCGGCATTTTTGTTTTGCTCCTTGCATGTATCAATTTCATGAATTTATCCACTGCCAGGAGCGAAAAAAGAGCCAAAGAAGTGGGTATTCGCAAAGCCATCGGTTCTCAAAAAATACAATTGATCAACCAATTTATGAGCGAATCATTTTTAGTGGTTTTCCTGGCTTTTATACTTTCGATACTGCTTGTTTTTATTTTGCTTGCTCCTTTCAACGATTTAGCTAATAAAACGATTGAGCTACCTTTGGGAAATATATATTTCTGGTTGGCAAGCTTTTCTTTCCTATTAACAACAGCTTTATTGTCAGGCATTTACCCTTCTTTTTATCTTTCGTCTTTCCAGCCGATAAAAGTATTAAAAGGCACCATAAGATTGGGCAAATACGCCGCTATTCCCCGAAAAGTATTAGTAGTAGTTCAGTTTACGGTTTCCGTCATTTTGATTATTGGCACCGTTATCGTATTTCAACAAATTAAACATGCACAAAATCGTCCTGTAGGCTATGATCGTTCCAGTCTGTTACGTATCTCCATGGACGATCCTAATTTCTTAAACAAAAAAGAAGTACTTCGAGCTGAATTGCTTGCGAGCGGTGCCGTAAGTGATGTGGCTTTTTCTGGTATGCCTGTTACAGCTATCTGGGATAATTGGGGGGGATTTCGCTGGAAAGGTAAGAATCCAGAATCAGAGTCTTCGTTTTCAGTAAGCTGGATCAATGAAGATTTTGGTAAAACTATTGGTTGGAAAGTAAAACAAGGACGAGATTTTTCAAAAGCGTATGCGACAGATTCGGCGGCTGTCATCATCAACGAATCGGCGGCCAACTATTTAGGTTTCAAAAATCCGATTGGCGAATTTATTACCCATGAAGAATCGGGTCAAAGCCGACAAATCATAGGCGTAGTGAGTGATTTGGTAGCTAATTCGCCTTATGAACCTGTAAAAATCGGGTTTTATTGGTTAGAGAAAAACCTGAATAATCTGGGGCAGCTACAACTTAAAATCAATCCAAATTTATCTGCTAGTGAGGCTTTGACAAAAATTGAAGCGATTCAGAAAAAACTGGTACCGTCGGCTCCTTTTCAATACAATTTTGTGGACGATGAATACGGTAAAAAATTTAGCTCCGAGCAGCGTATAGGCAAACTGGCTGCCATTTTCGCTGTACTTGCCATTTTTATTTCTTGTTTGGGGCTTTTTGGTATGGCGAGTTTTGTCGCCGAACAACGGACCAAAGAAATTGGTATCCGCAAGGTGCTTGGGGCCAGTGTAGCAAACCTTTGGCAAATGTTGTCAAAAGACTTTGTGGTATTGGTACTGCTTTCATGCGTCATTGCTTCGCCGATAGCCTATTATTACTTAAACAATTGGCTCATAAACTATAAGTATCACATTGAGATTTCGTGGTGGGTTTTTGTGGTTACGGCCATCTTGGCCGTCGGTATCACACTCATAACGGTCAGCTTTCAAGCCATCAAAGCTGCTTTAATGAACCCCGTAAAGAGCTTAAAATCAGAATAAAAGAGCCATGGCCCACCACCCCCCCAAATGGCTTGACTCCTTGGTCAAGGGCTTTCTCCCTCCGGAGCTTTACGAAGAGCTATTGGGAGATTTGCACGAGCAGTTTGCCTTTCAAGCCGAAGAGCTTGGAGTGCAAAAAGCCCGTTGGATGTATTTCTTTGAAGTGTTACGCTTTTGTCGTCCTTATTTTCTGAAACGTCGTTTCCATGCTCAATCCAAGTATTCAACCTCTTACACATACAGCCCCGCTATGATACGCAATTATTTCAAAATCGCTTTCCGTAACCTGTTGAAATACAAAGGTTATTCGTTTATCAACATCTTTGGTTTGGCGACGGGCATGGCCGTTGCGATGCTGATTGGACTTTGGGTGTGGGATGAGTTGTCCTACAACAAGTCCTTTAAAAATTACGACCATATTGCGCAAGTGATGCAACGGGGCGTTTTTAACGGAGATTTTGGCGCAGGGGCTCATATGCCGCTTCCCTTGGGCAACGAACTCCGTACGATGTATGCTGCGGATTTTAAACATGTCGTGATGTCTTCATGGACGTATGAGCATATTTTGGCATACGGAGATAAAAAGTTTACGAAACAGGGCAATTATTTAAGTCCCAATGCTCCCGATATGCTGTCGCTCAATATGCTCAAAGGCACGCGAGCAGGATTGAAAGACCCGTCTTCGATTTTACTGTCAGAGTCGGTCGCAAAGGCTTTGTTTGGCGACGAAGAACCTGTTGGTAAGCTGATGAAAATTGACAATAAATTGAACGTAAAGGTAACGGGCGTTTACGAAGACCTGCCCTACAATAGCAATTTCAAAGATATGACTTTTATTGCTCCGTGGGATTTGTACGTATCGTCGGAGTCGTGGGTGAAGCGGGCACAGGACAATGTAGAATGGAACAATAATTCTTGGGAAATGTTGGTGCAGCTTTCGCCTACTGCTGATTTTGACGCCGTTACACAAAAAATCAAAGGCATTAAAATGAAGCATGTGCCAGAAGTAGTTTCCTTTAAAAATGAAGTGTTCCTTCACCCAATGAGTAAGTGGCACTTATACACGGGCTGGGACAAAACAGGAAAGCCAGAGGGCCGTATTCAGTACGTTTGGTTGTTTGGTATCATTGGTGGTTTTGTGTTGTTGCTGGCCTGTATCAACTTTATGAATTTGAGTACCGCCCGTTCCGAAAAGCGGGCCAAAGAAGTAGGCATTCGCAAGGCCGTTGGTTCGGTACGTTCGCAGCTCATCAGTCAGTTTTTCAGCGAATCGCTGCTGGTAGTGGCTTGTGCTTTTGTAATCTCTTTATTGTTAGTGATTCTACTCCTTCCGATTTTCAATGAAGTAGCCGATAAACAACTGTCTTTGTTGTGGACAAATCCCATTTTTTGGCTAATGGGAGTTAGTTTTAGCATCCTGACGGGCTTGATTGCAGGCAGTTATCCTTCGTTGTATTTATCTTCTTTCCAACCAGTAAAAGTGCTAAAAGGTACATTCAGGGCAGGGCGTTTTGCTGCCGTTCCTCGTAAAGTACTCGTAGTAATACAGTTTACAGTATCCGTTACGCTTATTATTGGCACAACAATCGTACTTCGCCAAATCCAACATGCCAAAAATCGCCCGATTGGATACGACCGCAACGGTTTGATTACGGTGACAATGAATACCCCAGAGTTGTACCAAAACTATAATGCGTTGCGAGATGCCCTTTTAAAAAGTGGAGGAGCTGTCGAAATGTCCACCTCTTCTACGCCAGCTACAAACCTAAATTCACAAAATGGCGGCTTTGACTGGGAAGGCAAAGACCCCAACTTTAAGGATAGTTTTGGAACCATTGCGGTAACGCACGATTTTGGAAAAACAGTCGGGTGGCAATTTGTACAAGGGAGGGATTTTTCTCGAAAATTCTCGACTGACTCATCGGGCATAGTTCTTAACGAAACCGCCGTGCGTTACATGGGATTAAAGAACCCAGTAGGTAAAATTATGAAGTGGAATGGAAAGCCTTTTCAAATTGTGGGCGTTGTGAAGGATATGGTCATGGGTTCTCCTTTTGAACCCGTTTATCAGACTGTTTTTATGATGGACTATAATTGGGCGGGGATTATCAATATCAAGTTGGATCCAGCACTAAGTGCCACCGAATCGCTCAAAAGGATAGAAGCTGTATTTCAAAAATTTAATCCTGCCAGTCCGTTTGACTATAAATTTTCGGACCAAGAATACGAGCGGAAATTTGCGACCGAAACCCGCATTGGTCAATTAGCGGGGATTTTTGCGGCATTGGCTATTTTTATTTCCTGCCTGGGCTTGTTTGGGTTGGCGTCGTTTGTGGCTGAGCAACGTACCAAAGAAATCGGCATCCGCAAAGTATTGGGGGCTACTGTTCCCAATCTTTGGGGCTTATTGTCCAAGGATTTTGTCGTTTTGGTGATTATTTCTTG
This sequence comes from Runella zeae DSM 19591, assembly GCF_000423565.1. Lineage (GTDB taxonomy): Bacteria > Bacteroidota > Bacteroidia > Cytophagales > Spirosomataceae > Runella > Runella zeae. The sequence continues at coordinate 85,264 of NZ_AUIF01000011.1, forward strand.
CCTTATTTCTACGCCGATTGCGTGGTATTCCCTCAACGGTTGGCTGCACAAATACGAATACCGCACCGAGATTTCGTGGTGGATTTTTGTGGTTACGGCCATCTTGGCCGTCGGTATCGCACTCCTAACCGTGAGTTTTCAAGCCATCAAAGCGGCCCTGATGAATCCTGTAAAGAGCTTAAAATCAGAATAAACGAGCTAATGCAAAACAAACCACCCGCTTGGCTTGACTCCTTGGTCAAGGGCTTTCTTCCCTCGGAGCTTTACGAAGAGCTACTGGGGGATTTGCATGAGCAGTTTGCCTTTCAATCCGAGGAGCATGGAGCACAACAAGCCCGTTGGATGTATTTCTTTGAAGTGTTACGCTTTTGTCGCCCCTATTTTCTGAAACGTCGTTTTCGCGCCGATTCTAAATATTCAACCTCTTGCACCTACAGTCCCGCTATGATACGCAATTATTTCAAAATCGCTTTTCGTAACCTGTTGAAACACAAAGGTTATTCGTTTATCAACATCTTCGGTTTGGCGACGGGCATGGCCGTGGCGATGCTGATCGGGCTTTGGGTGTGGGATGAGCTAAGTTTTAATAAAAACTTCAAAAACTACGACCGCATTGGGCGAATAATGGTGCATAATGGCCAAGGAACGTACATGACAAACCCCATTCCGTTGGCCGCCGAGCTGCGCGCTTCGTATGGTTCTGATTTTAAATATATCGCCATGACTACCTCCACGCAGAAGTATGCGATACTATCGGGGGATAAAAAGTTCTTTCAATCAGGTAGTTTTATGCAGCCTGATGCCCCCGAACTGTTTGGATTGGACATGGTGTATGGTACCCGTGCCGCCCTCAAAGATCCTCATTCGGTTTTACTTTCTGAATCACTCGCCAAAAAACTTTTTGGTGATGAAAATCCGTTGGATAAAACCGTAAAGATAAAAAATCGGATGGAAGCGAAAGTGGCGGGTGTGTATAAGGATTTGCCAAAAAATTCGGAATTCCAAGACCTGACCTTTATCGGGCCGTGGGATTTACTGGCTTCTTTTATGAGTTTTATGAAAGAGCAAGAAAACGATTGGAACGATAATTCATACAAGATTTATGTACAGCTTGCTCCTCAAGTTGATTTTAGGAGTGTTTCGGCCAAAATTAAAGACATAAAACGAAAGCATTTGGATGCAAAACGCATCGCGTACAATCCCGAATTGTTTGTCCATCCGATGAGCCAATGGCGTTTGTATTCCAAATTTACCAACCGCCAACCTGTCATGAGTGAGCAACTCGAACTGATTTGGTTGTATGGCATTATAGGTGTGTTTGTGCTGTTGTTGGCCTGCATCAACTTTATGAATTTGAGTACGGCACGTTCCGAAAAACGGGCCAAAGAAGTCGGTATCCGAAAATCCGTAGGCTCTCTTCGCGAGCAGTTGATTATCCAGTTTTTTGGCGAATCGCTATTGGTTGTTTTTATTGCCCTTGTATTTTCATTAGTGCTCGTACAGCTTGCACTGCCATTTTTCAATGAGTTGGCCGATAAAGAAATAGCGATTTTATGGTCAAATCCTATTTTTTGGCTTTCTATCCTTGGGTTTAGTGTTTTTACGGGCCTACTTGCAGGAAGCTACCCCGCCCTTTATTTATCTTCCTTCCAGCCAATCAAAGTGCTAAAAGGAGTTAACTCAGTTCCCAGCTACTTATCGTCGCGGTGGCGGATGGTACGTCTCGTCAATATTCCACGAAAAATATTAGTCGTGACGCAGTTTACCGTTTCCATTGCACTTATCATAGGTACGAGTATCATTTATCTCCAAATCCAGCACGCAAAAAACCGAAACGTGGGTTATGATAAAGAAGGGCTAATGGCCGTCTATATGATTACACCCGACCTTTACCAAAACTACGAAGTGATTAAAAATGAGTTACTTCAGTCGGGTGCAGCGACTAATTTGGCAATCTCTTCTTCTCCGATTACGGATGTGTGGGAAAATCAAAGTGGGTTTGAATGGAAAGGTAAAGCCCCAGACTTTGAAGATAATTTTGCGACTTTCCGAGTGACGCATGATTACAGTAAAATCGTAGGGTGGCGGTTTCGGGAAGGACGCGATTTTTCCAAAAAATTTTCAACAGACTCTTCGGCTATTGTCATCAATGAGACGGCCGTAAAGTACATGGGCTTGAAAAACCCCATCAATGAAACGGTAAAGTGGAACGGGAAAAACTACGAGGTGATTGGTGTCATCAAAGACATTGTGATGGGTTCGCCCTTTGAGCCGATATTGCCTACGGTGTTTTTGCTGGATTACAACAACCAATACACGATTAACATCAAACTAAATCAAACAATGGCCACTTCTACCGCCGTTGGCAAAATAGCGGAGGTATTTCAAAAGTACAATCCTGCGGTGCCGTTTGATTATAAATTTGTGGATGAAGAATACGCCAAAAAATTTGCCAACGAAGAGCGTTTGGGCAAAATAGCTTCCATTTTTGCCATTTTAGCGATATTCATCAGTTGTTTGGGTTTGTTTGGGTTGGCGTCGTTTGTGACCGAGCAGCGTACCAAAGAAATTGGCGTACGTAAAGTAATGGGGGCAACCGTCGCCAATTTGTGGAGCTTACTGTCCAAAGATTTTGTGATATTGGTTGTTTTTTCGCTGTTTATTGCCTCGCCTATGGCGTATTATTTTATGAGCCAATGGCTTCAAAAATACACCTATCATATCGAGATTTCGTGGTGGGTTTTTGTGGTTACGGCCATCCTGGCCGTCAGTATCGCACTCCTAACAGTCAGCTATCAAGCCATTAAAGCGGCGTTGATGAATCCCATAAAAAGTCTAAAATCAGAATAAATGTTATTGGTTGTGGAGACGTTGCATGCGTAGAGACGTTGCATGCAACGTCTCTACAACGGCGGCGAATAGCATCCCTTAATTCCAACCCCCACCTAAGGCACGATAAATATTCACAACGGCATTCATCTGTTGCATCTTGGTTTCGACAAGGTCGAACCTCGATTCTATGGCATCCCGTTGTGTTAACAACACCTCCATGTAATCGGCTCGTGCCGAACTAAATAGGTTATTAGAAATCGTAATCGACTGCGTAAGGGCTTGAACTTCCTTGGATTTGGTGTCGTACGTTTTTTCCAAATTACCGATTTTAGCCATTTGGTTGGCTACTTCGATGTAGGCATTCAACAACGTTCGTTCGTAATTGTACACTGCCTGAATCTGCTTGGCATTGGCATTGAAATAAGATGCCTTGATGGCATTTTTGTTGACTAACGGTGCCGTCAAATCCCCCGCCAACGAAAGAATAAGGGATTGGGGTGTTTTTAACAAATACAAAGGATTGAAAGCCTGATAACCCAAACCTGCCGAAATACCAAGAGAAGGGTAAAAACGGGCTTTGGCAACCTGTACGTCTAGTTTGTTGGCGGCCAACTCTTGCTCTGCCTGACGAATATCGGGGCGATTGGCTAGCAACTGTGAAGGTAAGCCAGTATGAATGGTTGCTGGAACTAAATTGCTAAAATCTTGTGAACTACGCGCCACAGGTTGCGGGTACCGACCTACCAAAAAATTGATGCGATTCTCGGTTTCGATGATTCGTTGTTGGATGTTGTATTGTAAACTTTGGGTGTTCAATACCTGAGCTTCAAACCGCCGTACGGCCAATTCGGTCACTTTGGTTGCTTCCTTTTGAAGTCGCACAATGCGAAGGGCATTATTCTGAATATCAATGTTTTGGTGAATGATTGCCAATTGATTATCCAGTGCCAACAACTCATAGTACGAAGTGGCAATTTCGGCAATTAAGTTAGTCACCATGAAGTTTTTGCCCTCAACACTCGCCAAATACCGACGCAGAGCGGCATCTTTGGCATTGCGGAGTTTGTGCCAAATATCGATTTCCCAAGTAGCAAACAGGCCGCCCAAAAAATTGGGTAATGGTTCGGGTGTTTCTCGGCCAGGCTTGATGTCGGTAGTAGCTTCGCTGGCTCCGATGTTGGTATAACGTCCTACCTTATCTACGCCGGCACTGCCCCGAATACCCACAAAAGGTTTGTATTCCCCTTGGCGAGCCATGATTTCGTTGCGCGAAATTTCGATTTCTTGCATTGTAATGTTCAGCTCTTGATTGTTCATCAAGGCTGTGTCAATCAGAGCGGTGAGGTGAGGATCGGTAAAAAATTCCTTCCACCGAACTTTGACGCTGTTGGTCGAGTCCTGCGAGTTATTGAAACTCGCAGGTAACGTATTACTTTCGGTTTTGGTGACCAACGCAGGGGTTTTACAGCCCGAAATGGCTAGCGTTAACCCCACGACTCCAAGACCGAGTGTGATGATTTTCTTAAACATTAGTGCTCAATTTCTTCGGTTAACGGATTCTCTTTTTCACCTTTAATCAACTGACGACCTTCGGCGATTTTTCCGAAAATAAAGTACAGCCCTGGGACGATAATGACTCCGAATACAGTTCCGAAAAGCATTCCTCCTAGAGCCGATGAACCAATGGTACGGTTGCCAATGGCTCCTGCCCCTGTAGCAAGTACGAGCGGAATCAACCCCGCGATGAAGGCAAAAGATGTCATTAGGATAGGACGGAAACGTACCTTGGCACCTTCGATGGCCGCGTTTAAGACAGTAAAGCCTTCTTTGTGTTTTTGAACGGCAAACTCCACAATCAAAACGGCGTTTTTCCCCAGTAACCCGACCAACATGACTAACCCGACTTGGGCATAAATGTCGTTGGCCAAACCCATCACTTTGATTAGTAAGAAAGAACCGAAGACCCCCGCAGGCAGCGAGAACACCACCGCCAACGGCAGAATAAAGCTCTCGTATTGAGCAGCTAACACGAAATAGACAAAGGCCAATACCACTAAGAAAATATAAAGTGCCTCGTTGCCGCGCATTACTTCGTCTTTCGACAACCCACCCCAGTCGATGTCATAGCCTCTTGGGAGGGTTTTCTTGGCTACTTCTTGAATCACTTTGATGGCTTCGCCACTACTGTACCCTTTGGCAGGCGCCCCACGGAAAGCCGCATTGGTGTACATGTTGTAGCGGTTGATTTCGTTGGCTCCCTGCGATTTTTTGATGCGCATAAAGGCCGAGAAAGGCACCATTTCATCGTATTTGTTCTTGACGTACAAGTTCATGATGTCATCGGGAAGTCGGCGGTATTCGGGCGAAGCTTGCACAAACACCTTAAAGAAACGCTGGAACTTAATAAAACCGAGTTCGTACGTACTCCCAATCAGAATTGAGAGCGTATTCATGGCGTTGCCAATCGAAACACCCTTTTGCATGGCCAATTTATTGTCGATTTCGAGTTCGTATTGGGGGTAATTGGCACTGTAAAAGGTGAATAAACCCGTCAGTTCTTTCCGTTTTTTGAGTTCACTCATAAAATCAGAGCTGACTTTTTCGAGTTGTTTGTAGTCTCCCGTGTTGGTTTTGTCCAACAATTGTAGCGCGAAACCACCCGCAGCTCCGTACCCTGGTACGGCTGGTGGGTCAAAAAATTCGATGGTTGCCCCTGGGATAACTTTGGCCCTTTCTTCTAATTCATAAATAATCTCGTTGACGGTGTGTTTACGTTCGTCCCAAGGTTTAAGGTTAATCAAACACGTACCTGCGTTTGAACCCCGTCCTTCGGTAAGTACTTCGTAACCCGCAAGGGCCGAAACCGACTGAATGCCCTCTACTTTTTCGGCAATCGCTTGGAGTTTGCGGGTAATGTCGTTGGTGCGTTCCAAGGTCGAGCCTGGAGGCGTTTGTACGATGGCGTAAATCATCCCTTGGTCTTCACTCGGAATAAAACCCGAAGGGAGTTTGGCCGTAATTCCAAAAATTCCGACGCCAAAAGCCAACAAGATTCCCCAAGTCACCACGCGGCGGTTGACAATAAGGCGCAAAAGTCCCACGTACCGACCCGTTAGTTTTTCAAAACCTCGGTTGAAGGCATCAATGAAGCGGTCGATGATGGTTTTCTTGCGTTTGTGGCCGTGGTGATTTTTCAAAATCATGGCACAAAGTACAGGAGTTAGGGTAAGTGCGACCAGCCCCGAGATAACAATAGACGTAGCCATTGTGATGGAAAACTGACGGTAGAAAATCCCCACGGGGCCTGTCATAAAGGCCACAGGCACAAACACGGCGGTCATCAACAACGTAATGGCAATAACAGCACCGCTGATTTCGCGAAGTACTTTTTTGACGGCTTTGTAAGGCGTGAGGTGAGGTTCTTCTTCCATTTTGGCATGGACGGCCTCAACGACCACAATGGCGTCATCCACCACAATACCAATCGCAAGTACCAACGCAAAGAGCGTAATCATGTTGATGGTTAGCCCAAACAACTGCATGAAAATGAACGCCCCAATCAGCGAAACAGGTACCGCCAGCGTAGGGATGAGCGTCGAGCGCCAGTCGCCAAGGAAGATAAACACTACCAAGGCTACCAAAATAAAGGCATCGCGCAGGGTGTGAATGACGTTTTCGATGGAGGCATCCAAGAAGTGCGAAACGTCGTAGCTAATTTCGTAGTCCATTCCTGGAGGAAACGACGTTTTCTTCATTTCGTCCAGTTTGGCTTTTACGCTCTTGATAACATCGCTGGCGTTACTTCCGTAGGTTTGTTTGAGCATAATCGCCGCCGATGGATAGCCATTGAGGTTGGAATAAATGTCGTAATATTCGCTTCCTAGCTCGACCTCAGCAATGTCTTTCAGTTTCAGAATTTCACCGTCAGGGTTTGCCTTCACAATCACATTTTTGTATTGCTCCACGTCGTTGAAACGCCCTTGGTAAGTCAATACGTACTCCAATGCCTCGGCGCGTTTTCCGTCGCTTCGGCCAATCCGCCCAGGCGACCCAATCACGCTTTGGTCGTTGAGTGCCTCCATGACCTCGTCGGCAGAGATATTGTAGGCCCTCATGCGGTCGGGTTTGAGCCAAATCCGCATCGCATACTGGCGGCTACCCAAGATACTGGCTTGTCCAATCCCCGTAATCCGCTGAAGTTCAGGTAACATGTTTACCCCCGCAAAGTTGAAGAGAAACTTCATGTTGGCTTTGGGGTCTTTGCTGTACAAGTTGACGTACATCAACATGTTGGGAACAATACGGTTTACGATAACCCCTTCGCGCTGTACCAAAATGGGCAAACGGTTGAGCACCTGCGCAATACGGGTATTGACATTGACAACGGCTTGGTCGGGGTCGGTACCGAGGTTAAAAACAATCTGGATGTTGGCTTCCCCTGCACTTGTGGCGTCAGAGGTCATGTACTTCATACCCGGTACCCCGTTGATGGCCTGTTCCATCGGAATCAGCACCGACTCGGTAAGTACCTTGGCACTGGCTCCAGGATAAGAAGCCCGTACGATGACCATTGGAGGGGAAATTTCGGGAAACTGCGAGATGGGTAAGCTAGTGATAGCCAATATCCCCATAAAAATGATGACCAGCGAGATGACGATAGCAAGTACTGGCCGATGTATGAATTTACTAAACATATTTGTGCGATGTTTTGGGGAGAACAGCTATTACTCGGTGTACACTTTAAGATTGGCCAACACTTTGTGCGGATCTTGGTAATCAAAGTGAATTTTCTCGTTGTCGTGTACTTTACGGATACCTTCAAGTAAAATGCGTTCGTCGGCGGCCAAACCATCTTTTACAATGTATAAATCAGGCATTTCAGCGGCGATATTGATTTCGCGTGATCTTACGACATTGTCTTTGCCCACTACATAAACGTACTTTTTCTCAAGAACTTCGAAAGTGGCTTTTTGTGGAATGATAATGGCATTTTTGAGAGGCACTACCATCTGAATATTGCCCGTCTCTCCATGACGCAGCAAGCCTTTGGGATTAGGAAAAGTAGCCCGGAAAGCGATGTTGCCCGTTTCATTATTAAAATCAGCTTCTATGGTTTCGACAATGCCCGGATGACCAAATGTCTCATGGTTGGCCATCACCAAGTTGACCTTCGACATGTTGCTGTTTTGGGTTTTTGTCTTAAAATCAAGATACTCCGCTTCGGGTACATTGAAATAAACCCACATTTTGCTGTTGTCTGATAAGGTAGTAAGCAAATCTCCCTCATCTACTAAGCTACCCGAACGTACCTGAAAATGGTCCATAATCCCCGAAAAAGGAGCTTTGATTTTAGTAAACCCTAAATGAACCTGCGCCAATGCCAACTCGGCTTTGGCCTTGTCCCATTTGGCATTGACCATCGCCAACTCATTAGGAGCTACGATGTTGCTATCAGCCAAGCGTTTGGTGTTTTTGTATTCTATACTGGCAAATTTGGCTTCGGCTTCGGCTTTTTGTACTTCAGCTTCGTAGAGTTGGGGCATGATTTGAAACATCAACTGCCCTTGTTTCACCATCTGCCCTTCATCCACAAAAATCCCTTGGATGTAGCCTCGTTGCTGGGCGCGTAATTCGATGTGACGGATAGAACGGATTTGACACACATACTCTTTCGTAATCGTAGTGTCTTTTTTGAGGGGAGCCGTAACTAGATACTTGGTTACTTCTTCTTTTTCTTCCTCTTTTTCGGAGCAGGCTGTGCACCACAATAGGCAAAACAAGCCCGTAAGCATGAGAGTCGTCTTCATACTAATTTTTATTTAACGAGAAATTGTTGTGAGAATGGTTATATAAAGTGTATCACCGAGTGGGATTATTAAAAAATATCCGCTTCAGAATAGGGCGTCAAGTATCGACTTGGAACATCTCTAGTAGACAAAATGAAGGTGACATGGTCATGGTGGGATAAATAAGGAGTTTTATGATTAGGCTGAATATCACTTTAGTGCTTTGGCGCGGGTGTGCGGTGGCGGAGCCTTAGAAAATTGCTCTAGCTTTCTGATCAAACTATCTTTTTGGCGATTGTCTTGAGTGCATTCCAATAATTGTTGCCGAAACATTACATTGTCAGCCACCTCCCGCTCGTATTCATCAGGGCGGTGCTGTCGGTACTGTTGATAAAGCAAAAAGCCATTAAAAACCAACGAACTAGCTAAAGCTAATCCGAAACTATAGAGCAAAATCGAGGGAAAATTTCGGCGTGGCATGGTTTGTTTCTGTATTGCTTCGACACAAACCAAGCACCCGAACATTAAAATGATATGAGAAGAAAATTAGAAAACATTAGAAAAATACCTAAAATGACATAAATCATTGGAGAAATCAGAACTCCAAAAAGGCTCTTAAAGCTTGATTTGAGCCATCGAAAACCCACAAATCAATTACTCTAAAAAAAACATCTTCAGAATATACTATTTTATAACCTTAAGAACCAATTTATTGTAGAAAAATATAAACCCTACCCCCATTAAGAGAAGATTAAAAGCAGGTGAGAAATCAAACTAAAAGTGGCAAATAAATACGCACTGTCGTGCCTTGATTGAGGTGAGAATTGATTTTTAGCACCCCCTGATGTAGCTCTATGATTTTTTGAGTAACCGCTAAGCCCACCCCATAACCTGGTACGCCTTCTACGTTGTTTCCCCGATAAAGAGGATTGAAGATATGAGCGATATCCATTTCATCAATTCCTCGACCTTGGTCGGCAATTGTCAACACCATTTGAGCTTTTGTTGATTCCAATTTTACTGACACCTCCTGCGTAGAGTATTTACAAGCATTATCCAGGATGTTTAAGAAAGCTGTAGTCAGTAAGGCCGCATTCCCTTTTATGGTAAAATAAGGCTCCTCATTGGTCAAAAATTGCAGCGGAAGTTTTCGCTGTGGATATTTGGCCTGCACCTGCTCAATCGCATTCAGCAGACAATCATCCACTTGAACATTTACCAAGGCCACGGTACCGTCGCTAACTTTGGCCAAACTCAACAAACCATTGGTTAACGAAATTACTTTTTTTAACTCTTCAATGGCGATTTCCATGCTTTCACGCCAATCGGCTGGGTTTTGGTCATACCGTAGCGAGGTCTCTAAAGTACCCAAGGTATTGGTGAGGGGCGTCCGAAGCTCATGGGAAGCATGAGCTACAAAACTTCTTTGCGACACAAATGCATCTTCAAGTCGAAATAACATTCGATTGAATGTCATAGCAAGCTGCGCAATTTCATCACGACGATTTCCTTCATGCACGCGCTTATGAAGATCCACGGCGGATATTTGCTCCACTTCATCCACAATCTGAGAGATAGGCTTCAATACTCTTCCTGAAAAATACCACCCCGCCAAGACAATCAAAGCAAATCCTAGCAAGTTTGCCAATAGCAAGATTTCTTGTAAGGTAGCCAATTTGGCCAATCCGATGCTGTCATAACCCGAAGAAAAAATATAAAACAACTGTTCTTGGTCGCGGTAGGGCATTAAAATTGACTCTAAACGACCCGTTTTGAATTCAGACAAAGAAGTCGAGGAAAGATTGTTTATTTTTTCTTTGTAATATTCCGTCTCCTTTAAATTACGATTGGTAAAAATCAGACGGCGTTCACTATCATAAATACTAATTTGCTCTTCTACAATAGTTAGCAAGTCAGTCTTTACCATATTTTTGAAAAAATCATCGTGCAAATGCCGCTTCGAAATCAGCAATCGTCCTGCCATTCGCGCTTTACCTTCTAGCCTACTATAGAACTCTTCTTGTCGATACAAGGAATAAAAATACCCCACCAACAACGACAGCATCACTTGAATAGCCGTAGCAAGAAGGGTAAAAATGATAGTAAGGCGATTTCGGATAAGCATAAAAAAGAAGGTCAATTATTCGCGAAGCACATAACCCATCCCCACAATCGTGTGCAGTAATTTTGGAGAAAAATCTTTATCGATTTTTTTTCTTAAATAACTGATATACACATCAATCACGTTGGTATTGCTATCAAAATTGAGACTCCATACCCGCTCGCTAATATCCACTCGCGAAATGGTTTTGCCTTTGTTGAGCATCAAATACTCCATCAGAGAATACTCTCGTGTAGTGAGATCAATTCGTTTGCCTGCTCTCGTTACGGTTTTGGTGTCCAAATTCAATTCTAAATCCGCCAATCGAAGAATTTGCTTTTGCTTGAATCCATTTCTTCTTGTAAGTGCTCTAAGTCTCAACAGCAATTCCTGAAACTCAAAAGGTTTGGCCAAATAATCATCTGCCCCCGCGTTGAACCCGTCCGATTTGTCGGCCATACTATCCAAAGCTGTTAGCATCAAAACAGGCACTTCCTCATTTTCTAATCTAATAAGCCGACAAAGTTCGAATCCATTGAGCTGAGGGAGATTTACATCTAATATAATAATATCATAAATATCTTTCCGAAACAATGAGAGGCCGGTGCGCCCATCAAAAGCCACGGTTACTTCATAGCCTTCAGCTGATATACCTTTTCGAATAAACGACGCTAATCGTTCTTCATCTTCCACTAACAAGATTTTCATGTATATAACTTGGGTTGATGAGGATTCAAGTTAGTATTGTTTCAAACATATTTTCCATGTTTTATCCAAAATTATAAAAAAGTACAGTATGAATTTGCCAATACTCCACCCAATATAAGTGCTTTTACTCCCAATTATAGATGATATTTTCCCTTAACATCTTTTAACAGTAGCATTACCTAGATGTATCGTAACTTGTCATTCCATTGATTATGAATCTTATAGACATGCTCAAAAACTACTTTAAAATTGCCTTCCGGAACCTCTGGTCTAAAAAAGCTTATACCCTTATCAATACCCTAGGGCTCGCAGTAGGGATGACGAGTGGGCTGCTGATTTTTCTTTTTATAAGTTATCATCTTAGCACCGACCGGCATCACCAAAAGTTTGACCGTATTTTTCGGATTGTGGTGGATTTACATTTAGAAGATGGCTCCGTCGAAACCTACCCCGAAGCGCCCCTACCCATGGCAAAGACACTCCGCGAAGGATTTTCCCAAGTAGAGCAAGCAGCTTCATTGAAAACATTGCGTGAGCTGACTGTCAGCATTCCAACCATTGTAAATGGAACTTCTCAACGTTTTTTAGAACTAAATACGGCTGCTTTCATAGAATCAGAATGGTTTGAAATTTTTGATTATCAGTGGCTTAAAGGAAACCCCAAAACATCTCTTCGCGAACCCAATACGGTAGTGCTCACTGAGTCATGGGCGAAAAAATATTTCGGTAACGAAGACCCTATCGGTAAAGTTTTGGATTTGAATCATTTGACAAAAGTAAAAGTCACTGGGATTGTAGCCGACCCACCTCGTACCACCAACAACGATGTGCAGTTGTTTCTTTCGATGAAAACCCTTCCCCATCTAATTCCCGACCAAAACTTGAATGATTGGTGGTCGCTCAGCTCTACCGACCGCGTTTATCTTACGCTCAAAACCCCAAGTTCGGCAGCTCAGGTGGCAGCGGCTTTTCCTGCGCTTGCTCAAAAACACTATGGTAAAGATGCCTCGGTTTTTCAGTTTCACATTCAACCTTTGGCCGATGTGCATTTTGACGTAAAACGAATGGGTGGTACGTTGATTCAGCGCTCATTGTTATGGTCGCTGGGGTGGATTGCTGCGTTTTTGATTCTGATTGCCTGCCTCAATTTTATTAACTTAGCCACGGCGCAGTCGTTGAGTCGGGTCAAAGAAATAGGGGTTCGTAAAACCTTGGGAAGTACCCAATGGCAAGTAATGTGCCAGTTTTTATTGGAAACAACGCTGATTGTCGTAGGCGCTACGGGATTAGCATTGATATTGATTTTTTTGCTATTGCCTATGTTTAACCAATGGTTGGGCTTACATCTTTCATTTACCTTCAATACCTCTTCAGCGCTGTTTTTACTACTGCTTTTGATTGTTATCATCGCATTAGCAGGAGGATACCCAGCGTTTTCGATGTCAGGCTTTAGCCCTTGGCAGGCATTAAAAGGAAAAGGAGTTTTGCCAAAAAGAGGAGGTTTTTCGCTGCGGCAGTCGATGATTGTGGTTCAATTTGCCATTTGCCAAGCTCTAATCATCGGAACGCTGGTGGTGACGAGGCAAATGAAATACGTGGAGCAGTCGGATTTGGGTTTTGAAAAAGACAATATTTTAGTTGTAAACCTGCCTGACCCTTCCCCAACGGCACTCACGGCATTTAAAAACTCTTTGCTTCAATACCCCGAAATACAGGCGGTGAGTGCGGCGTATAGGCCGCCTTCGGCCTCGGTTATGAATGGAGGTTCGTTCAAATTCGACAATCGCGCACAGTGGGAAGCTTTTCCGATACGAGAACGACTCGGCGATGCCGATTTTCTAAAAACGTACGGTTTAAAACTCGTAGCGGGCAGAAATGTTGCGCCCTCGGATACCATTCGAGAATATGTGGTCAATGAAACCTTACTCAAAAAGTTGAACATCAAAGACCCTAATGATATATTAGGCCATAAAATTGAAACGTACTTGTCGCCCGTTGCAGCGCCCGTAGTGGGAGTGGTTAGAGATTTTCATCTACGCTCATTACATGAGCAAATTGAGCCTTGTGTGATTTCTACCCAAACTGCTCGTTATCGAAAAGTAGGCATACGAATCGCGTCAGCTTCGCCCTCAAAAACACTCGACCACGTGCACCAAATTTGGCAAAAAGTCTATCCCAATGAGGTGTTTAGCTACGAATATCTCGACGAACAACTGGCAAAATTTTACGAAACCGAACAATTGACGGTTCGATTGGCGAGTGTTTTTTCGACAATTGCCATTTTAATTGGGTGTTTGGGCTTGTACGGACTCGTTTTGTTTATGGTGGCTCGACGCACCAAAGAAATTGGGGTACGGAAAGTACTCGGTGCTTCGGTGACAAGCATTGTACGACTTCTTTCTTTCGACTTCTTAAAACCCATCCTAGTGGCGATCGTGCTAGCCACTCCTGCGGCTTGGTACCTTATGAATCAATGGTTGGCTGATTTTGTGTATCATATCGAAGTAGATTGGCTCATCCCTACCTCGGCAGGACTCCTGACGTTAGTAATTGCCTTCCTTACCCTTAGTTTTCGTAGCACCAAAGCCGCCTTGTCTGACCCCGTTGAAGCATTGAAAGTAGAATAAATTATCGGTCTACACAGTTTGTCCATAAGTGAACAAACCTGTCCGATTATGGACAGATTTGTTCACTTATAACTTTTCATAAAACGCTAATAATCAACACAATAATCATTTACTAATAATTTGGCAAGTTATTTTATCAGCAAAAATAGATATAATACAATCCGATGAAACGAGTTTATCTGGGAGAATTTGAAGAAATTGTTTTACTGGCTGTAGCAGTCATGGAAGGACAGGCTTATGGTGTAGCCATAACTCACGAAATCCTTCATCAAACAGGGCGTGACGTGCGCCTCAATCAAGTTCACTCTGCCTTACAACGGTTGGAAGAAAAAGGCATGGTAAAATCAGAGATGGGGGAACCAACCGCCGAACGCGGTGGGCGCCGTAAAAGGCTTTTTTCGGTGACAGCTTTCGGACAGCGAACTCTACATGAAATCCAAGAAGTAAGAGCGAGTTTTTGGAGTCGTTTAGCCAATCCACTTAAATTATCTGTCTGAGTATGAAACCACCTCGCCTCGCCGACCGCTTTTTGCAATTTTTTTGTGCGCCTCACCTGTTGGAGGAAGTGCAGGGAGACTTGCACGAAGAGTTTGAGTACCAAGTTGAGCGCGTAGGTGTACGGCGTGCGAGATGGCGCTATTGGCGCGATGTGCTGGGCTTTTTTCAACCACGCTATATCAAACGAAAACCTTCTCAATACCCTCAAACCTATTTATTCAGCCCAATTATGATACGCAACTATTTCAAAATCGCACTCAGAAGCCTCCAACGAAACAAAGTATATACTTCCATCAATATTTTGGGGTTATCTCTTGGCATGACTTGCGGACTTCTTATTTTTCTTTTGGTCAAATACCACCTGAGTTTTGACAATTTTCATGCGCATTCCGACCGTATATATCGCATCGTCACTGAGCAGCACCGCGATAATATCTCATACGTAGCGGCAGTACCAAGTCCCCTGGGAAAAGCATTTAGAAATGATTATACTTTTGCCGAAAAAGTAGGCCGAATATGTACATTCGACGACATGCCTATCACAATAAAAGGAAAAAAAGGACTCAACAAGTTCAAAGAATCCCAAGGTGTCGCGTTTACGGAGACCGAATACTTTGATATTTTCAATTTCCCATTGTCGGTAGGTAACTTCCAAAACGCCCTACGTGAGCCTAATACGGGCATTATCACCGAGCGAATCGCGCAGAAATACTTTGGCAATACCAATCCTATCAATCAAATTTTTAGGGTAGACAATAAGCTTGACATTCGAGTAACGGGCATCTTGAAAAACCTTCCCTCTAATTCGGATCAGAAAACTGAAATTTTTATTTCTTACCCCACCCTCAAATCCTACAACGACTGGCTTGGCAGCGACGACGCTTGGGGAGGCATCCATAGTGCAATGCAATGTTTTGTTCGTCTCCGCCCTCGCGTTTTGCCTTCAGAAGTTGAAAAAGTGTTTCCTGCCTACGTTAAGAAGTTTAGGCCTACCAGCAAAAACGTACATCACTATAAGCTACAACTTCTTAACGATGTGCATTTTAACGCCCAATACGGAGGCGCTATGAACAAGCAAACTTTATGGATATTGTCGTTGATTGGGCTTTTTTTAATCATTACGGCCTGCGTTAATTTTATCAATTTGGCCACGGCCCAAGCCCTCAATCGTTCCAAAGAAGTGGGAGTAAGGAAAGTGTTGGGGAGCCTTCGCGGACAGTTATTTTGGCAATTTATTGCCCAAACGGGTCTCATTGCAGCCATCGCTGGAGGCATTGCTTTAGGATTAGCAGTCCTTGCTTTACCGTATGTGAATCAGTGGTTTGCGACCGAAATATCGCTCAATTTGCTGACCGACTGGCGATTGGTAGCTTTTATCCCTGCGTTGATATTGATTGTTACTTTTTTTGCTGGCTCGTATCCAGGATTAATTCTTGCGGGTTTTCAGCCCATTGTAGCACTCAAAGGCAAGCTTTCTCAGCAAAACATCGGGGGCTTCAATACACGCCGCGCCTTGATTATTGTTCAGTTTTCGATTTCGCAGGTATTAATCATCGGCATGATAGTGATTGCACGCCAGATTTATTATGCCCAAAAAGCAGATTTAGGGTTTAACAAAGACGCTATTATGCTAATTCCCATTGCCTCCACGCCTCAGCAAGCCAAGACCGTCAAGGCGCAACTCCAACACTTGGCTGGCGTAGAAAAGGTGTCATTGTGCTATTCTGCTCCTGCCTCCAACAGCTACTGGCAAACGGCCCCTCGCTACGACAATCACTCAGAAGAGGAGGCGTTTAGGACATCAGTAAGGGCTGCCGACAACGATTATCTCCCAACATTTGATCTAAAACTAGTAGCAGGCCGAAATCTATATCCCTCAGATACCGTAAAAGAATTTTTGGTCAACGAAACGTTTGCCAAAAAATTGAACCTAGCGTCGCCTTCAGATTTGCTCGGAAAAAACCTCCGCGTCAATGGAAACATGACGGGGCCGATTGTGGGTGTGGTCAAAGATTTCCACGACCATTCGTTTCACGAAGACATCAACGCCGTGTGTATTCCGTCAGCAAGCGATTTTTATAACAACTATGCCATTAAAATTAGCACTGCCAACGTACCTACTACTATGGCTGCGATTGAAAAAATATGGACTAAGATGCATCCTGAACAAATCTATGAATATACTTTTTTGGACGAACACATTGCGTCGTTTTATGAAACTGAGGCACTTATGCTAAAACTCATTCAACTCTTTTCGCTCATTGCAGTATTTATTGGATGTTTGGGATTGTACGGCCTTATCTCTTTCATGGCAACGCAGAAAACCAAAGAAATTGGGATTCGGAAAGTATTGGGCAGTAATATTGCCCAGATTTTATGGATTTTTGGAAAAGAGTTTGTCCGTTTGATTATCGTTTCATTCTTAATCGCAGCTCCCATTGCGTGGTGGTTTATGAATCAGTGGTTGCAAGATTTTAAGTTCCATATCACGATTCAGCCTTGGATTTTCGTAGTAACCATTGCCATCACGCTGCTTGTCGCTACCCTGACGGTAATTTACGAAGCGACCAAAGCCGCCTTGGTCAATCCCGTGAAATCGTTGAAATCCGAATAATACCACGTTCACGCGTAGAGACGTTGCATGCAACGTCTCTACCGCATACAACGTCTCCACCGCATGCAACGTCTCTACAGTACAACAAAATAATCACCCTATGCACTCCAAACCACCCCGCCTCGCCGACCGCTTTTTGCAGTTTTTCTGTGCGCCCCATCTACTGGAAGAAGTACAGGGAGATCTGCACGAAGAGTTTGAGTACCAAGTCGTGCGCGTGGGAGTGCACCGCGCTCGCTGGCGATATTGGCGCGATGTCTTGGGATTTTTCCAAGCCCGCTATATCAAACGCAAACCAACGGTCCGTCGTTATGGCACCTATCCAACAACCTACTTATACAACCCGACCATGTTACAGAACTATTTCAAAATCGCCTTTCGTAACCAGTTGAAACACAAAGGTTACTCCTTCATCAATATCTTCGGATTGGCTACGGGAATGGCCGTGGCTATGCTCATTGGTTTATGGGTTTGGGACGAGTTAAGTTTCAACACGTATCATAAAAATTATCCCCGAATTGCGCAGGTAGTACAAAATCAGGTAATGAACGGAGAAATAAAAACGAGTAAATCTGTGCCTTATCCTTTCATTAATGAACTGAAAACCAATTACGGCGAAAGTTTTAAAAACATCATTGCGTCGACATATAAAGATGAATTCATCTTGACGGCCGGTGAAACGAAACTTTCTGGCAATGGACAATTCATGGAAACCCAAGCTCCAGAATTATTCACTTTTGAAATGCAGAAAGGCACTTGGGAAGGTCTGACCGACCCACAATCCATTTTACTTTCGACTTCCATAGCCAAGGCATTATTCGGCGATACCGATCCCATGAATAAGCCGCTCAAAATCAACACTGATCTGAACGTAAAAGTAACGGGTATTTACGAGGATTTTCCACAGAACTCTGTGTTTTACGGAGTACAATTCGTGGCTTCCTGGGATTATTTTGTGGCTACCAATCCATTCATGAAAGAAAAGAAGTGGGACAATCACGCGCTTATCATGTACGTGGAAATCAAACCTGAAGCGACCTTTGAAAAGGTGACAGCTGCGATTAAAGATTCAGAGTTTAATGTCATCAAGCAGTTGGATGACATGAAAGAGGAAGCAGCCACTCACCCGCAAATGTGGCTTCATCCGATGAAGGATTGGCATTTATACGCCAGTTTTAAAAACGGTTTGGTCGATAACGGCCCCGTTCAATATGTTTGGCTGGTGGGCATGATCGGCTTTTTCGTGTTGCTATTGGCCTGTATCAATTTCATGAATTTGAGTACAGCTCGCAGTGAAAAACGCGCCAAAGAAGTAGGCATTCGCAAAGCAATCGGCTCGTTGAGGGCGCAATTGGTTGGACAGTTTTTCGGCGAATCGTTTCTGGTCGTTATTATCGCTTTTGTGGTTGCCCAAGCAATGGTGCTGTTGGCATTGCCCGGCTTCAATGAACTGGCCGACAAGCAAATGGCACTGCCGTTGACCAATCTATATTTTTGGCTGTTCAGTTTAGGCTTTATTCTTCTGACCGGGCTGCTGGCCGGCAGCTACCCAGCATTTTATTTGACTTCTTTTCAACCTGTCAAAGTATTGAAAGGGGCGGCCGGTCAATGGGGACGAATCGCTTCTTTGCCCCGTAAAGTATTGGTAGTTTTACAATTTACCGTTTCCGTTACGCTGGTTATTTGCACCGTTGTTATCTATCAACAGGTAAAATTTGCCAAAAACCGCCCTATCGGTTATTCTCGTGATCGGTTATTGATGGTTCAAATGAAATCGAACGATTTTTACGGAAAAACGGAGGTGTTGCGCAGTGAATTGAAAAAAACAGGGGTCGTGCTGGAGATGGCCGAATCGCAAAGCCCGATCACCGGCGTATGGAGCGCCAATACCGGTTTCAGTCGGAAAGGCTTAGCGTTAGAAAATGAAAATTTTGCCACGCTTTCCATCTCTCCCGAATATGCCCAAACGGTAGGTTGGGAGTTTGTAGCGGGTCGGAACTTTTCCAAAGCTTTTGCTTCCGACTCAGTGGGTTTTATTATCAATGAGACCGCCGCTCGGTTGATGGGTTTTCCTAAGAATACACCCAGTGCTGCTCTCGGAGAGACCGTCCATTGGAAAAGCAAATTTATGACCAATGACGTAGAAAAACCGTTCCAAATCATAGGCGTTGTAAAAGACATGGTCATGGAGTCGCCGTTTGAACAAGTGAAGCCTACGGTCTTTCTGATAGCCGGCGGCGCTAACTGGCTGAATATCAAGATCAATCCAGCAGTCAGTGCGGCGACGGCGCTTCCTAAAATCGAAGCGGTCTTTAAAAAACTCATTCCTGCCGCACCATTTGATTACAAATTTGTCGATGACGAGTACAACGCCAAGTTCAGCGCCGAAGAACGGGTCGGAAAACTGTCAAGGTTGTTTGCGGTGCTGGCGATTTTCATTTCGTGTCTGGGCTTGTTCGGATTGGCATTGTTTGTGGCAGAACAACGCACCAAAGAAATCGGCATTCGCAAAGTGTTGGGCGCGTCTGTGGCCGGTTTATGGCAAATGCTCTCCAAAGATTTTGTGGTATTGGTTATCATTTCCTGTTTTATCGCCATGCCGATTGCTCACTATTTTATGAACGAATGGCTCCAAAAATATACCTACCGAACCGAGATTTCGTGGTGGACTTTTGTGGTTACGGCCATCTTGGCCGTCTGTATCACACTCCTAACCGTTAGTTTTCAAGCCATTAAAGCGGCGTTAATGAATCCAGTGAAAAGTTTAAAAAGTGAATAAAAAAAGCGGGAGAATGAGCACGTGCTCATTCTCCCGCTTTTTTACAAATCTCAACTACTGGGCCTTACGGCTATAGATTTCTCTAAAATTCTTTACACTCTCTGCAATTTCGGGACCATTGTTTTCCCAGTGATATTCATATTCGACCGAGATGGGACCTTTAAATTTCTGACGTTTCATTTCTGCAATCACTTGATCTACTTTACAGTCGCCTGTTCCCCAAATCACATCGTGATATCTACCATCAGGAGTGTCTTTCTTTACATCTTTAAAGTGCATCCCTCTGACATGCCCTTCTAGTTGTTTGAGACAGGCAACAGGGTCAAGACCCGAACGAACCCAGTGACCAATATCAGCGCAAGAAGCCATGTATTTGCTACCACCAATCGCTGCCAAGACGGTATCAGGGTGCCAATAACGTGAAGGTTTGGGGTGATTGTGAAGCGCCACCGTAATTTTATATTGTTCGGCTAATTTACGTACCAATGGCACCTGAGCCGCCGAAGGCTCTGAATTGATATTGATAACACCCATGTCTTTGGCAAACTCAAAAAGAGCAGTCCAGTCTTCGTCGCTTTTGGGAGTTACTACGCCATAAGCTACAATGGTGAGCCCTTTGTCTTTTACCAATTTTTTGACTGCTTGGCGCGTAGCTGCATCCATTTTAAAATCCATTTTTCCTTCCAAACCGCCGCCGATGGTCTGCCCCGGAAAAGCTTCTACGTATTTTAGGCCACAACTGTCGATTTTGTGAAGTGCCTCAGCAAAGGTAAATAAGCGAAAAGAATAAGCCTGAGAGCCTAGTTTCCACCCCGCCTTGTCTTCGGGTGTTTTTTGCGCATACGACGATACCACCGCAAGCACCAAGCATGATAAAAGATATTTTGTAAAGGATTTCATAATAACCAGTGATTTTGTTTTTTACTCAAAAGGAAACTGAATTCTAACTTTACCTATCCTCGCAACAAGTAAAGAAGAAGAGACCTTACTTTACACTGTCTTAAAAATTTCTATCACTTCGCCTCCTGATCTATTTTCCTCTGTCCACTTTGGTACGATTACTGTCCAAAAGCGGACAATCGTTGCGATTGAAAAAGCCCAAAAAAGCCCTCAAAAGAAGCTTTTTGTTTTTGGCATGGTATTTTATCGACATTATCGGAGGAAATAAATTAATCCAATGAAACGAACCTTTTTGGGAGAATTTGAAGAAATCGTTTTACTGACGGTGGCCATTTTGGGCGAAGAAGCCTACGGCGTGTCTATCACGCAAGAACTGGAACAAAAAACGGGGCGCTCAGTGGGGTTTAGCACGGTGCATACCACCCTTCAACGGCTGGAAGAGAAAGGTTTTTTAACCTCTCAAATGGGCGGCGCAACGGCCGAGCGAGGTGGACGCCGCAAACGTTTTTTTACAGTTACCGCTACGGGTAGAAAAGCGTTGGTGGAAGTAAAGCAAGTACGCGAAGAGCTATGGGGAGCATTACCGCCTCAAACCTTGCAGTTAATGGGTGGGTAACATGAAACAACATCCTCCCCGCTGGGCCACTATCTTGCTACGTTGGTGGGCCGACCCCAATACTTCGGAAGAGGTAGAGGGTGATTTGTTGGAATTATATACCTATTGGGTGCGAACTGTTGGCCAGCGCAAAGCCAATTGGAAATATACCTTGAATACCCTGAAACTGTTACGCCCTTTTGCCAAAGACAAACGGGCGCATTATCCCAAAACCTATTTATACAGTCCGACTATGTTACAAAATTATTTTAAAGTCGCTTTCCGAAACGTACTGAAATATAGGCTATTTTCTTTTATCAACATTATAGGATTGAGCTTGGCGCTTCCATCGGCACTTATGGCATTGATTCAGATTGTCGCCTATTATGAATACGATAATTTTCATCGGGAGAGCGACCAAATCACCCGAATCATCACTGACGAAAAACAGGCCGACGGAGAAACAACACATTGGGCCTCTAGTCCTACGTTATTGGGTAACTATGTTAAAGAAAAATGGACAGGCGTCGAACGCACAACCACCCTTATCCGTGATTCGAAGTGGGTACTGAGCAGTGGTATTAAAACCAAAAATATACGTGCGGCTTATACCGATGTCTCCTTTTTTCAACTCTTTAATTTCCCCTTAGCCAAGGGCAGTTACCCGACGGAAGCCAATACGATGGTACTAACCCATGAAACCGCTGAGTGGTTTTTCAAAGACACCAACCCCATTGGCCGTATTTTGGAACATCCTACCTATGGTAATTTCAAAATAGTAGGAGTCTTACAGCCGTATAATCAGCAAAAAACGCAGTTTAGAGCCGATGTCCTGATATCCTTAGCAGGACGGGCAAATGCCCTAGCCAAAACAAACGAGTGGGCCAATTTGGAGGCTCATACGTTTGTGAAGTTATCGAAAGGAAAAACCCTCGCGGCATTCAACAGACAATTAGCCACTACTTCGTCCGAAATCAATAAATTGCTCGACCCGACAGTGGGCAAACAATTGTCGTTCAAAGCGCAGCCACTGTCCGAAATTTCTCCTGCCGATGAGGAGCTAAAAAATGACCCCTACGTCCAAGACATCAGAAGCATTTATATCAATTTTGGGTTTCAGCTAATTATTCTTGTTCTCGCGGCCTTGAACTACATCAACCTCACTTTGGCTCGTTCGATGAACCGAAGCCGCGAGGTAGGGGTAAGAAAAGTGGCAGGAGCCACTAAGTCCCAAATCATTTTTCAGTTTTTGACCGAATCGGTCGTAATTTCGTACGTAGCACTTGGCATTGGTTTATTTCTATTATGGCTTATCAAACAGACGATTCATGTGTCTTGGCTTACCTGGGAAATTGACCACTGGGAGTACCTTATCTTGCTCTTTGTGGGGTTCAATTTCATACTGGGAATAGCCGCAGGCATCTCTCCAAGCCTCGTACTGTCGTCGTATCAGCCTGTCAAAGTCCTGAAAGGAGCGGTCTCACCCGCTAGTTTTGGCAAAATAGGTTTCCGTAAGTCGATGATTATCACACAGTTTACGATTGCTCTGGTATATATCTTTTTCATCGGGCACATGTATCATCAAATAGAATACATGGCCAATGACAATACCAATTACCAACGAGAAGATATTTTAAGTATCCATTTGACAGGAAACCCCAATAAGCGTTTTGCGGCAGAAGTGGGTGCAATCAAGGAGGTGCAAAAGATTGGATACACCTCGCTTAATTTTGGCAATACCCCTCCCTATATTGGCATTAAATCGACTAAAAATGAGCCTTCAACACCCGCATTTTTCTACGCTGCTGACCACCATTTTATCGAAAACATGGGGCTTAAAATGATTGCGGGCAAGAACCTCCCCGAAAGTCAATCAGAGGTCGCATTACCCCTGCTTGTAGTAAATCAGAAGGCCGTCGAACAGCTACGTTTGGGCACAGACCAAGAGGCGATCGGGAAACTCGTCGTTTTGAATGATACCCTCTCAGCGACGATAGTGGGGGTAGCAGCCAATTTTTGCCACTATGACTACGAGCACAAAATCGAACCACTCGTTTTTCAATATCAGCCTTCCTCGTTCAAGTTGATGTGCCTAAAAACAACCCCTACCGGCGACCGAGCCGCCCTCGAAGCTACCTTGGCAGCACTTTGGAAAAAACACAACCCGTACGTAGAAATGAATGCATCATGGCTAGATAGCGACATGTACGAGCGGTATTACCCTTACGAAGACATGCAGTTTGCGGGGATGCAAAGCATTGTCATTTTTGTGGTTGCCATTCTGGGGCTTATTGGTATTCTTACCTACAGCTTAGAAAAACGAACCAAAGAAATTGGGATTCGGAAAGTACTGGGTGCTACGACAGAGGAGGTTCTGAGGGTGTTGATAACCGACTTTATTAAGCTCCTCACCATTGCAGCGGTCATTGCTATACCATTGGGAGTAGCTGTGGGCTTGTACATGAATAGCTATCTTGTTTTCCACAACGGGGTAAGTCATTTGACAATGGCCTTTCTTCTGTTGTTTGTTTTAGGGATTTCGTTAGCAATCATAGGGTACTTTTCATGGAAGGCCGTGCAGGCTAATCCTGCGAAAACCCTTAAAGTCGAGTAATCCAAAAGCCTCTGCAATGATGAAAAGAAAGCATCCTCCCCGCTGGGCCACTACCTTGCTGCGTTGGTGGGCTGACCCCAATACTTCGGAAGAAGTGGAGGGTGACTTATTGGAATTATACACCCATTGGGTACAAACCGTTGGCGTACAAAAAGCCAACTGGAAATATACCTTGAATACCCTGAAGCTGTTACGTCCCTTTGCCAAAAACAAACGGGCTCATTATCCCAAAACTTATTTATACAGTCCAACCATGCTACAAAATTATTTTAAAGTCGCTTTCCGCAATCTTCTCAAATACACAGGATACTCCTTTATTAATGTCACAGGATTGGCTACGGGGATGGCTGTAGCAATACTTATCAGTTTGTGGCTATATGATGAATTATCATACAACAAACAATTTGAAAACTACGACCGCATCGTTCAAGTGATGCAACATCAAACGTTTGACGGCCAAGTCAATACCCAAACTGCGAATCCTTATTTGATGGGGGACGAAATCCGAAATAAGTACCCTCATGATTTTAAACACATCGTGATGTCGTCGTGGACAAACGGTCATATTTTGGCCTATGGAGATAAAAAGCTCACTAAAATGGGTAATTATTTTGAGCCCGGCATCACCGAGATGCTGAGTCTCCAAATGCTGAAAGGTTCTCGGGCTGGGCTTAATGACGTCAACTCCATTCTTTTGTCGGAATCAGTAGCAAAAGCTTATTTCGGCAGCGAAGACCCGATGGGCAAAGTAATGAAGATAGATAACAAAAACGACGTTAAAGTAACGGGCGTTTACAAAGACCTGCCGTACAACTCCGACTTCAAAGATTTGACATTCCTCTTGCCTTGGTCGTTGTACCTTAGCAGTCAGCCTTGGATCAAAGAGATGACCAACCCCTGGCGCAGCAATTTTACCCAGACCTACGCCATGTTGGCCGACCACGCTGATATTGACCAAGTTTCGGCCAAAATCAAAGATGTTAAACTCCACAAAGTACGTCCGGAAGAACGGGCCTTTAAGCCCGTAGTGTTTTTGCAACCTATGAGTAAATGGCATTTGTATGCAGAGTTCAAAAACGGAATCAACATCGGTGGGCGCATCGAATTTGTGTGGTTGTTTGGCATTATTGGCGGGTTTGTGCTGCTGCTAGCTTGCATCAATTTTATGAACCTAAGCACTGCCCGTTCTGAAAAGCGGGCCAAAGAAGTGGGAGTACGAAAAGCAGTTGGTTCAGTACGCGGGCAATTAATCAATCAGTTTTTGAGTGAGTCGTTATTAGTAACTATTCTTTCCTTTGGATTGGCTATTGTGTTGGTACAGCTTGTTTTACCCATATTTAACGAAATGGCCGATAAAAAAATAACGGTATTGTGGCGCGAACCCTTGTTTTGGCTCTCAGGAATTGGCTTTACGGTCCTTACGGGTATCATCGCAGGAAGTTATCCAGCCTTTTACTTGTCGTCGTTTCGGCCCGTACAAGTGTTAAAAGGTACATTCCGAGTAGGGCGTTTTGCCTCTGTGCCGCGCAAAGTACTGGTAATCCTTCAGTTTACAGTGTCAGTAGCGTTGATTATTGGAACGATGGTGGTTTTTCAACAAATAGATTTTGCCAAAAAACGCCCCGCAGGCTATGCCATTGACAAACTTCTCTTTGTGCCTATTTCAACCCCTGATTTGACCAACAAATACGAAGTAGTTCGCAATGATTTATTAAAAACAGGGGCAATTGCTGAAGTCTCCAAATCTTCGAGTCCAATCACGAGCGTTTGGGCGATTAATAATGGCTACAGCTGGAAAGGCAAAGATACAGGCATTCAAGGCAATTTTGCGGCGGTATCTGCTACACACGATTTCGGAAAAACCATTGGGTGGGAGTTAAAAGAAGGCCGTGATTTCTCACGAGATTTCCCTACTGATTCTAGTGCAATGATTCTCAACGAAACGGCTGTAAAATTTATGGGATTGAAAAAACCCGTGGGTGAAATCGTAAAAATCGACAATAAGGAGTTTCACGTCATCGGGGTGGTCAAAGACTTGGTGATGCAGTCGCCGTACCAACCCGTTTTTCGTACCAGTTTTGTGTTGGATTACAACGATGCCAGTGTCATTAATATCAAAATCAATGCGACGACCAATACCAGCGATGCCTTACCCAAAATCGAAGCGGTTTTCCGAAAGCACAATCCTGCCGCACCGTTTGAGTACCAGTTTATTGATGAAGAATACGCCAAAAAATTCACTGATGAAGTTCGCATCGGCAAGCTTGCTACCTCTTTTACCATTTTGGCCATTTTCATTTCTTGCCTAGGGCTATTTGGGTTAGCCAGTTTTGTGGCCGAACAACGCACAAAGGAAATTGGGATTCGGAAAGTATTGGGCGCTTCAATCTCCAACTTATGGGGGCTATTGTCGAGAGAATTTGTGATTTTGGTCATGATTGCTTGTGGCATCGCTGGCCCAATAATGTGGTATGCGATGAACAATTGGATGCAAAAATTTGACTATCGTACCGAAATTTCGTGGTGGATTTTTGTGGTTACGGCCATCTTGGCCGTCAGTATCGCGCTCTTAACCGTCAGCTATCAAGCCATTAAAGCCGCAATCATCAATCCTGTCAAATCATTGAAATCGGAATAAATACCCCACCCCGCGTAGAGACGTTGCATGCAACGTCTCTACAGCATGCAACGTCTCTACAGCATACAACAACGTCTCTACAGCACACAACAACGTCTCCACCATCTACCTGTATTTATGCAACATACCCCTCCCCGCTGGGCCACTACCTTGCTGCGTTGGTGGGCCGACCCCAATACTTCGGAAGAAGTGGAGGGCGACTTATTGGAATTATACAACTATTGGGTGCAAACCGTTGGCGTACAAAAAGCCAATTGGAAATATACCTTGAATACCCTGAAACTGTTACGTCCCTTTGCCAAGGGCAAACGGGCTCATTATCCCAAAACCTATTTATACAGTCCAACGATGTTACGAAACTATTTTAAAATCGCATGGCGAAATTTGATTGCTGGAAAGAGCGTTTCCGTCATCAACATTACTGGCTTAGCCATCGGAATGGCGAGTACCTGCCTCATTACATTGTGGTTACAAAATGAGCTAAGTTTTGATGCTTTTCACTCGCATAAAGACCGCATTTACCAAGTATATGGTTTAACCGACAACGTGGAATGCCATCCCTGTCACGTCGCAACCACTGGGGCCAACCCTAAAAAAAGAATACCCCGAAGTGGAAGCCTTTACCCGCGTGAGAAGCGTTAACAATTTTTTGATGAAGGCCAACGATAAAAGCCTCACGGGGATTGAAGGCAATATAGTGGACCCCGATTTTCTTCAACTATTTAGCTTTCCCCTAACGCAAGGTGGAGAAATGAAGCAGTTAGTTGATCCTAACTCCATTGTCATTACCGAAAAATTGGCTAAAAAGCTCTTTGGGGACGAAAATGCCTTAAACAAGACCATTCAAATCGATGCCACCGATAACTTTACGGTGACAGGTGTCTTAAAGGATTTACCTTCCAATACCGACTTTCATTTTGAATATTTACTGCCTTGGGATTACCTAAAAAAACGCGGCGACGGGTCTATCAATGAAAGCTGGCTCAGTAATAATACCCCAACGTATTTGCTCTTAAAACCTACGACCAATGTGGCAGCCTTTGACGCAAAAATCAAAGACGTGACGCGTCGCTACTCAGGGCGCAATGATGTGTGGACCCACTTTACTTTTCCGCTGCATAAATGGCATTTGTACGACGAGTTTAAAAATGGAAAATCGGTCGGCGGACGCATCGACATGGTTCGAATGTTTGGGTTAATTGGGGTTTTTATTTTGTTGATTGCTTGTATCAATTTTATGAACCTCAGCACGGCTCGTTCCGAAAAACGCGCCAAAGAAGTAGGCATCAGAAAAGCAGCAGGCGCTGGGAAAGGCTTGCTTGTAGGGCAGTTTATGATGGAAGCATTGATGACAGCAGGCAGTGCTGGCCTCCTTGCACTGCTAATTGTGCAGTTGACTCTTCCATCGTTCAATACACTCATCAATACTCAACTCGTCATTCCGTATGCCAATGTATCTTATTGGCTCTGGACAATGGCATTTTTGCTGTTCACCAGTCTGCTGGCGGGAAGTTATCCTGCCTTCTACCTGTCGTCTTTTAATCCGATTGGGATTTTCAAAAAGCAATTCAAACAAACGCAAGCCGCGCTTTCTCCCCGCAAAGTACTGGTAGTAACCCAGTTTACCTTTGCTATTTTACTCATCATTTCTACGATGGTGGTACGGAATCAGATACAACACGCGCAAGATAGGGCCGTTGGGTATTCAAAAAACAACTTAATCCACGTCAATTTTGTGGGTGATATTGGCAAAAACTATTCACTCCTCAAACAAGAATTGCTCTATTCGGGCAGTGCCAGCTCCGTCACCAAAACAATGAACCCACTCACGGAAAGCGGCTCTAAGACATGGGGATTGCGATGGGCAGGTGAAGCTCCTAAGGACACCAATACGGCTCTTACGTTGTTTAGTGCCGATGCTGACTTTGTAAAAACAGCAGGACTACAGTTGGTCGAAGGACGAGACATTGATATTAACAAGTACCCTACCGACAGCTTTTCGGTGCTTTTGAACGAAACGGCTGTCAAACTGATGGGGTTCAAAAACCCGATAGGTCAGCTTTTGTTTAGTAAGTCCAAAAAGACAACGTGGAAGGTAGTCGGAGTCGTAAAAGATTACCTAACGGGTTCCCCCTACGAAGCCATCCCTCCTACGGTGATTGAAGGTCCTGGGGCATGGTTTAACACAATGCACATCAAATTGAATCCTGCTCATTCGACGGCCGACAATCTGGCCAAAGCCGAGCAAATTTTCAAAAAATACAATGCTAATTATCCATTTGATTATCAATTCATAGACCAAGAATACGCCAATCAGTTTGAAAACGAACAACGGCTTAAAACACTCTCAGGACTCTTTGCGATTTTGGCCATTTTTATTTCTTGTTTGGGGCTATTTGGGTTGGCAAGTTTTGTGGCCGAGCAGCGCACCAAAGAAATCGGGATTCGTAAAGTGCTCGGTGCTTCTGTTCCTAATCTTTGGGGACTATTATCGAAAGAATTTATCACGTTGGTGGTTATTTCCTTCTTTATTGCATCGCCTGTCGCCTACTATTTTGCGAATGGTTGGTTGCAGCAGTACAGCTACCGAACTGAGGTGTCGTGGTGGATTTTTGTGGTTACGGCCATCTTGGCCGTCAGTATCGCGCTCTTAACCGTCAGCTATCAAGCTATCAGGGCCGCCATGGTCAATCCCATCAAATCATTGAAAACAGAATAAATACCCCACCCCGCGTATAGACATTGCATGTGGTAGAGACGTTGCATGCAACGTCTCTACCACATGCAACGTCTATACAGCATGCAATGTCTATACCACATGCAACGCAACGTCTATACCTCCAACGTGCGACGAATGCAGCCTTGATAGCTATTGCCAAAGAACTAACAACAACAAGCTCCACGGATTTGAGTATTTTGTAACTACTATGAGACAACAATAGGATGCCAAAACAACAACATCTCGGTAAAAGTGATTTACTTTTTGGATTATTTGCAGTTGAAAAAGAATAAGCCATAAATTTTTGGGTCACTCCTGTGACAGCGACCAAACACCTACACAACGGCAGAAGCAAACAAATGCTTCTGTTTTTTTGTGGTGGTTCCCTAGCGAAACACACCTCTTTTTATACCTGATTTTGCCTAAATTTTTTTACTTTAGGACATCTTTTGCTGTGCTTATGGAAAACCATCTACAAACCTTCGTCGATAGCACTGTTTCTTTCAATATGGTAGCAATTGGGAGGAATAGGAAAGATAAGCCCTTTAAAATGAGTAAGACATATCGGGTTGGATTGAGCGATTTTTGGATAGGCGAGTATCCCGTAACACAAGCTTTGTGGGCCTATGTAATGAGCGATACCGACCTAGCCGACCCTTCCTATTTTAAAGGAGCTAGTCAGCCTGTAGAGCAAGTTTCATGGAGAGATATTGACCGATTGTTTTTGCCAAGACTTAATGATAAAACAAAGAATAATCGGCCTGAGGGCACCTATTACCGTTTGCCTACGGAAGCCGAGTGGGAATACGCCGCACGAGGTGGGAGATATGAGTGGCAAAATCCAACTGCCTACGCAGGAAGTAATCATTTGGAAGAAGTGGGCTGGTACCTTGAAAATAGCCATGGACAAACGCAAACGGTAGGTCTGAAAAAACCTAATCGCTTGGGCATCTATGATATGAGTGGGAATGTTTGGGAATGGTGTAGTGATTGGTATGATACTTATCCAGACCTAGGTAAAGATATCACACTCAACCCTACAGGCCCTACCAACGGTTGGTATCGTGTGGTTCGGGGTGGGTGTTGGAACTATCCAGCAATCGGATGCCGCTCAGCAGTCCGTAGCAACGACACGCCTGAGAATCGCAGCAATAATGTGGGATGTCGGTTGGTTCTTTCTGTTCCTCCGATTCAGTAGGGGAAAAATCCAGTTGAGCAAAGGTTGGCTTATTACCGCCTTTTACAAAAAACGACTCCGCCAAAACCCCTTCCCGTAGCGATAATAAAGGGCGCCATACGGATCTAAAAATCACGAGACAAGCAGTATATTAGTTGTTATTTATCCTATCCGCATGGAAAACCATCTACAAACCTTCTCCGACACCTCTCTTTCCTTTACCATGATTGCGGTAGAAGGCAATCTCCACCGAGATCCTTTTAAAATGACCGATAACTACCGCGTACGATTGAGTGATTTTTGGATAGGAGAATACCTTGTTACGCAAGCTTTGTGGGCCTATGTGATGAAAGACACCCCAAAAACAGAACCTTCGCATTTTAAAGGAGCCAATAAACCCGTGGAGAAAGTATCGTGGCAAGACATCGTTGCTGAATTTTTGCCTCGATTGAATGCTTTAACCAACGCAAGCCGCCCTGCCAATACAACGTACCGCTTGCCTACTGAAGCTGAGTGGCAATATGCCGCACGAGGTGGGGTATATGGGTGGCAATATCCTTTTGAATACGCGGGCAGCAATAAATTAGAAGAAGTAGGTTGGTATGATGAGAATAGCTACCAAGAAACCAAGGATGTCGGATTGAAAACGCCTAATTTATTGGGATTATACGACATGAGCGGCAATGTGTGGGAGTGGTGTAGTGATTGGTACGGTTCTTATCCCGATCCTAATAAAAGCATAGCCGTTAATCCTACAGGCACTGCTATGGGTATGTCTCACGTGGTTCGCGGTGGCGGCTGGCACGGCTACGCGCAGTACTGCCGCTCCACGTTCCGCAACGGCCACGCGCCCGAGATTCACCTCAATAACCTCGGCTTTCGGTTGGTTCTTTCTTCTTCAGTTCAGTAGAAAAATCCCGTGAGCAAAAAAGAAGAGCGAATTGGCAAACTTTGCCAAAACTAACCCAACGAAGTAAGCAACGATTTATAAAAAAAATGCGATATTTGGACGAGGCGTACCACCATACAGCCAAAGGGTTTAGGTCAAACATCATAGGGAACGAACCGCAACAATAACCTCGGCTTTCGGTTGGTTCTTTCTTCTTCAGCTCACGGGATTGTCGGACGACAACCACTGAACAGATGTTTGTCCGGTTCCTCTTTGGGGACAAAAACGTTCTGAGTGCCTCAGAACCCCAGCAGCAGTGTGAGTAGCCCAGACCGAAAGCTCTGCTGCTATTTTTAAGTAGACTTTAACGTTATTCTCTATGCAACCCTTTTCTGAATTTGAACAAACCCCCATGACATTTACTATGATATATGTAGAAGGGGGCGTATTTGAAATGGGGAGTAACGATAAAGAGGCTTATGATAATGAAAAGCCTGTACATACAGTGCAGGTCAATAGCTTCTGGATGGGGCAATTTCCCGTAACACAACGACTGTGGAATGTGGTTATGAGTGGTCCCGATTGGGTTAACCCTGCTTATTTTAAGGGGGATAACCGTCCCATAGAAATCGTAGATTATCCCACCATCGTAACAAGGTTTTTGCCAAGGCTTAATGCATTAACAAAACGCTCTTATCGCTTGCCCACCGAAGCCGAATGGGAATATGCCGCACGAGGTGGGGTGTATGGGGAGAAGTACCCTTTTATCTACGCAGGCAGTAACAAATTAGAAGAAGTAGGTTGGTATTTTGGGAATAGCTACCGAGAAACCAAGGATATCGGATTGAAAACGCCAAATTTATTGGGTTTGTACGATATGTCCGGCAATTTGTGTGAATGGTGCAGTGATTGGTATGCGGCCTATAGCCCCGCAACAGGCCGTGCTGTAGATAATCCTAGTGGCTCTGCTACAGGTACGGACCGCGTGATTCGCGGCGGCAGTTGGGACCACAGCGCGCTGCGCTACCGCTCCACGATCCGCTACTTCGACCCGCCCGAGTACCGCTACTTTAACCTCGGCTTTCGGTTGGTTCTTTCTTCTTCAGTTCAGTAGGAAAATCCCGTGAGCAAAAAGAAGAGCGAAATGAAGCGATAACCACCCGCTTCGCGGGTCGACTATAAATTTTGCCTAAACACTTTTATGTCTACGTTAAACAACCTCACCAAAACCCTTACGCAACAAGTTGACGATGGCCCTATCAGTGCTGTCCGTTTGGTAAAAGGCTATGACAATAGCTATGCCCTCAACGCCGCAGGCCAAGTCACGGCCTTGAGTATCGGCAATAGTTCACTCAAAAAACTGGTGTTGGGTACAGAGGCACAGGCGCTGGAGTACCTCTACCTCAGTGGCAGCGAATCACTCAAAGAGGTTGTTTTTGAAGTACCTTTGCCCCACCTTACGCATTTGTATTTAAACAATTGCGCCATTAAGGACATAACAATTCCGAAGGGTTTTCGGTCATTGCAGCAGGTTTATTTGCAAAAAAATGGCCTAACAGAGTTGGTTTTTGAGGGAGATTGTCCGGCCTTGGTGTTGCTAGATGTGAGCGAAAATCAATTGAAAGGACTAAGTTTTCATAGCGGGTTTCGCGCATTAAAGTATATATATGCAACAAACAATGTCTTGCAAAAAATCACCTTCAATCGCTCTATGCGTTTGCTCAATACGCTTCATTTAGCCAAAAATCAACTGACTGAGTTAGCGCCGTTTTTGAGCGAGATAGAAACGATGGAAACATTATACTTACAAGGAAATCAATTGCTCAGAATTGACCGTGAAATATGGGATAGAGACCTTAATTGTTGGGATACCATGAAAGGCTATCTAACGTCACTCAACAAGGGGAATATCATTCGCGAATACCTACATGAGGCCAAAATGATACTGATAGGCAATGGAGAAGTCGGCAAAACCTCCATTCGACTCAAACTGCTAGATATCAATGCTCCACTGCCCGACAAAAAAGACAGAACGCCCGGTTTGGACATTGTTCCTTATACGATTGCAAACTTGTCAAGTGCCCAAACGGGTTTGCCAGCATCAACGTCCTTTACGTTTAACATTTGGGATTTTGGCGGGCAGGGCAAATATCGGGAAATTCAGCAGCTTTTTTGCAGTCGAAAGTCGCTGTACCTCTACGTCACTGCATACGACGATACAGCAGATTATAATGAATTATATGTAGGATATGAATATTGGTTGGCGATGGCCAATGCCTACAACAACGACAGTGGTCAACACAGTCCAGTCATTTATGTTCAAAACAAAAACGATATGGGCGAGAAGCCTATCAATGAGGAAGAAGTTAAACATAAATTTGGGAATGTAGGCGCTTTCATCAAAATAAGTTGCGTGGATAAGGAGCAATTTACGGCACTTCCCAAGCTGATTGTAAAGAGTATTTCCAAAATAAGCGAAGATATCTTCACGGTGCAATACAACTCGGAATGGCTTGGAGTCAAGGAAGATTTGAACGAACTCAAAAACCAAGGTACTAATTACATCAGCAAAGAAGAGTTTATAACGATCTGCACAGAAAGGGGACTGAGTGAGGATGAAATCAGGGCATGGTTGACGGTGCTGGATCGCATCGGTGCGGTCATCTATTTTGGAGACAATGAAAAGCTTAAAGATTGGATCGTTCTGAATCCTATTTGGGTCAAAGATGCCATTTGTAAAGTGATTGATTTTGAGTTTTATGACGATATTGCTACGCTTAAACCCTCATTTTTACCCAAAATCTGGGAGGAATACAGTGAGAGCGAGCGTGAGAAACTCCTGCAACTACTGATTTCCTATCATTTTTGTTATAAAGAAGAAGAAAGTTTTATTGTACCTGCCTTATTTACCGAAAACCAGCCCAAGTACCCAGAACACCTTTCATCCTTTGATTGTGAGATAAAACTCAAGTATGTATCATTTTTACCGGCTGGTACCCTGCATAAATTCATGGTTAAACTACACGATAAGATTTATAATGAACTGCGCTGGAAAAAAGGAGTAGTGCTTCAAGATGGCGCTACTAATACATATGCCGAAGTCACTGAACGCTGGAAAGAACATAGTATCTATATTCGATTGAAAGATAAAAAAGGGCAACATCCGCTTTGGCAAGAGATACAGAAAACTTTACAGGAGTTAAATGAAGAACTCAAAACCACCAAACTCATGCAGTTGGATTTTGAGGTGTATTGTTTTTATAATAACAAATGGAAAGCAAAACCGGATATCGAAGATTTATGTGAATTGGATAGTACGAATATTTTTAAATTTATGTTTGGCTTATCAAGTCCCGTAAAGGAGTACATATCACAAAAACCAACACCTCTACTAGGCAAAGCTAAATTAAGCATCATATTTCTAACAGCGGATCCTGAAAACAAAAACCCTATAGGAGCCTCCGTTCAAAAACAAAGAATTGAAAATACTATAAGTGATGCATTTGAGTTTTATAACAATTTAGAGACAAAATACAATGAAATTGGTTCAAATACAGTAGGGAAAGACATCGTCCATATAACGGTTCATGGGATTCCTGACCAGTTATTTTTTGTTCACGATAAGCATACAGACCAATCTAATCCTGTCCAATCAGATTACTTATGCAAACAACTTGAAAAAACGAAACAAGTAAAAAAGCTGATTGTATTAATAGCGTGTAATTCAGAAACTACTGCTAAAAAGATTGTAGATGGAGGACTTACAAAATATGCCATAGGAACTACTATTGATATAAGTTCAAAAGCCGCGATTGATTTTTCAGAAAAGTTTTACGATCTTTTAAAAAACTCTCCCCTGCAAATAGAATCAGTATTCGAAGAGACTTGTTATGAGCTAAATCAAGATAAATATAGAGCAAAACTCGATGATGGAGAGTTTTATGATTATAGTAAAGTATTCAAAATTTTCAAAAAAACCACTTAAAATCATGGAATGTAATGACCCGTTTGTAGTAGCATTGAAGGATAAAGGATATAGCCTTGTCGCCTATCCTAAGACGTCTATCAGACCTTTGCATATTTATGAGCATACTATTAAAAATGCTTTTAAAAGAATATGGATTCAATCGGAAGCACAACCAACAAGTGGTTTTATAAAGTCGCTATTTTCTGATAAGATTCATGGCGCAATTGGCTTAAGTGATGGGCAAGGCATAGATATAGATTTACGAAAAACGAATAGTTTGTCTTCAGCCGTTGCCGCTAAGATACTGGAAAGCTATTTTCAAGATTCAGCACCAAGTTTTGACTTAGCTTTTGAAAACAGTAGTTCCGTTATTTTTCATATAGAAGAAATTATAACTACGGATGCGGATGAAATAAGCTTAAGAAATTGGCTTAATGACAATCAAAATGAGTTGAGGGAAATTTATAAAGAAGAAATAAAAAAAGGGAATTTCTTTGTGGCTACGTCTTTACTAAGAGCTAAGAAAATGCGAATGCAATTTGAGAGAAAGAACAAAGGCGAGTTAGGAGTTGATGTGAGTAAAATCAAGAATTTACCTGTTGATGCAAAATTAGAATCAAAGATAGAGGGTTCAACCTATGATAGGTTGGTATTTGAAACTCCTGATGAAGGGATTGTCTTTGGGGTCAAATTAGTTCGACTTTTTTTTAGCGATAATGGTATTCTTACAATTGATAAAAAACAAGACTTTAACCGAGTTTTAGGAGAAAATATGGCATTAAATCTTTTTACCGAAATACAGGATGCAGGATTTATTGAAGTTACTTAAACCACCTTCTTTCTCATCCTTAACCCCAATTGTCGGGATAACCTAGTTTTTTGCCGATAAAAACAGATGGCCGTCGCCTTTTAGTAGATATTTCAGACAACGAAAAGACATCTTCATCCCCCCTTAAACTCGTCATTATCAATACTCACTCTTCCTACTTCAAGCCCAAACGGGGCGTTGGCATGAACGATTATATCCGAATCATTCTTATCATGACAAGCTCAATTGTTTTGAATATTTCTTAACACCTTAAGCGAACGTCCAAAACTGGAGACTCAATGTCACCCTCTAAGCCACCCAAAACAACAACATTTCGGTAAAAGTGATTTACTTTTTGGATTATTTGCAGTTGAAGCGAAAAAATCGTTAGCCTCAATGAGATTTGATTCAGTCCACTCATAATCAGATATTTACCAATGGTAAAATTGTGGACAAGTGTTTAATATCAAAGAACTATATTTGATTAAACAAAATCCACAAACAAAATGACAGCTGCCTTAATTATTTCAGGAATCATATTGCTTTGGTACGTTGCCAGAGAAAGTCAAAAAAGTAATCCGAACTGGGCACGGGCGTTAAACTCAACGTTTTTTTGGCCACTCCCTGTACTTTTCAAGGTATTCTCCGAAAAGAAAAAATAAGCCTAAACCCCAAGAAAAATAAGGCGTTAAGTGCTTTTAAAGAAAACACTCTTTTCTTTAAAAATATGAATAAATCGCGTAGCATTTTATGGCTTATCGCTCTAATCGGTTTTATTAATTTTCCTTCAATGGCCCAAACGGGGCTTTGGATGAAGTATGAAAAGACATTTGAAAGCACTAAAACTTACGAAAATCCACTCTATAACCTAGCCCGTTTTAAAGTGCAATTTCAATCTCCTTCTGGAAGATTAAAAACGGTGAATGGCTTTTGGGATGGGCAAAAAACGTGGCGCGTGCGGTTTATGCCTGACGAAATCGGGCAATGGTCTTTTGTGTCTTTTTGCTCCGATACCCTCAACAGCGGCCTCCATGCCATCAAAGGTACTTTTGAGTGCGTAAGCCACCAAAATCAGCATGACATTTATACCAAAGGAAATATAGTTCACCCCAAAGGCTCTTATTATCTTACTCATGCTGATGGGAGTCCTTTCTTTTATACAGCTTGTACGGCTTGGAACGGAACGCTCAAATCCACGCCGCAAGAATGGGAAACCTACTTAAAAGACCGCGCCAAAAATCACTACAATGTCATTCAGTTTACGACCACTCAGTGGCGCGGTGGCGATAAAAATAGCGAAGGGAACATTGCTTTTGAAGGCAGTGGACGCATCACGATAAACCTTACCTTTTTCCAGCACCTGGACAAAAAAATAGACGAAATCAATCGGTATGGCTTAGTGGCCGCCCCCGTCTTGCTGTGGGCATTGCCAGTATCGACGGGGAGAGAATTGAGTCCTGGCTATTATTTGCCCGAAGCAGAGGCTATTTTGCTCGCCAATTATATGGTCGCTCGTTATGGCGGAAATCAGGTAATTTGGATTTTGGGAGGTGATGGTAAGTACATTGGCGAATACGAACAACGCTGGAAGACGATTGGACGAGGAGTGTTTGGGGCTGAACACCCGGGAGTAGTTGCATTGCATTCACAAGGTCAATCTTGGATAGGAAAAGAATATGCCAGTGAAGATTGGCTCGACATAATAGGCTATCAGACAGGCCACAACAGCTCTGACAATACCATTCGGTGGATTACAAAAGGGCCTGTTGCTACTGACTGGAGCACATTACCGCCTAAAGTTTTTATTAATCTGGAACCGTGTTATGAGGATATTCAGCCTTCCGTACAAAGCAAACAAGTACGAAACGCCAGCTATTGGAGTGTATTCTCCACCCCTGTTGCGGGTATTGCTTATGGAGCAAATGGGATTTGGCCGTGGATTCGAACGGGTGAAAAAATTCTAAATCATGCACAGCCTGCTTCGCTTCGTTCGTGGGAGGAGAGTATCAAGTTTGCGGGGAGTATTCAAATCGGGCAACTTGGGAATTTTATGCAAAAATATGATTGGTGGCAACTAAAGCCTGCTCCTGAGTTGGTAGCTAATCAGCCAGCCCAAGCTGCGGGATATATTTCGGTACTACGCTCAGATGACCGCCAAACAGTGATGGCCTATGTGCCTACCCAAACCACCCTTCGTTTGTATAATCCAAGTCACCTTTCCTACCAAGGGCAATGGTACGACCCCGTAAATGATCAATTTTTGGAAGCCCAAATTACCTCTAAAGCGGGAATTCTTGAAGTATCCTCTCCCCAAAACAGCGATTTGATATTAATCTTAAAAAAGAAATAGGTGCTGTTAAAAATCTTTTTCGTTCATTCATCGGTCTGTTTTTGCTAGTCATCGATGCTAAGCTTCGATTGGTAGATTGGGCTTATTGGTGCTTTAAACGTTGTGATAAAATCGGCCTCTAACCATCGTAAACCAATTAATTACGACACATTTTAAAACAACAGCAACCATGAAAAAGACCATCTTAGCCATCGCCACTTTAGCCATTTTGAGCATCGCCAATGTCAACGCTCAGCGCAGTTCTTATCCAGTTCATTCGGCACCTCAGATCAACAACCCTCGTCTTGATAACAAGCTTGAAGAACTTAGCATCAATCATTTGGACAACATTGTCAAACTGAGCCGCAAACAAGAAAACGAAATCAAGAGAATCGAAAATCAATATGACCGTCTCTTGAAAGGACGCCGCCTTGGCAGTCGTGACATAGAGCGCCTGCAAAATGAAAAACAAAAAGATATTTGGTCAGTCTTGACTCCTGCACAGCGCGAACGTTTGGTAGCTTATCAACACTCACGCAAATTTGACCGTAATCCCTACCGCAGAGGATAGAAAAATAGCCTTGCTAAGTTTAAGTTGTTACTATTAAAAACTTAGCAAGCCTTATTCATAAATGCTACAAGCCACGAAAGCAAATAAACACAAAAACAGCTCCTTCGAGGAGCTGTTTTTGTATGAAAAAAGAGGAATAATTATTTAGTAGGCTTCTTAAAAACCGCCTCATCTATGGGAGTATTAACTGCGATTTTGTTGGTAGTAAAAGCCAAATTCCCCATTTGATTGCTCATTTCGAGCGTATGAGGGTACTTTACTCCTTCTACATCTTTGTAGTCCGAAAATTCAACTTCTGCATTTTGTCCCTGAGCTACCACGATTATTTTACTCACCAAAAAAGTGGTGGCATCTACATATTCATCGTGGCTTTGACCATCTTTACTAGTGACTTTTAAATGATATACGTCTTTTTTATTCAACTTTTCTGTGCCAACAAGCTCAATGGTGTTTCCTTTTTCTTTGTAGTTAACCAAAGCACCAAAGGGATCAAGTTGGCTAGCTTGTTGTTTTACCATTTCGGCAGGCATATCTTCTGGCTCGCCTGTACCTCCCATCATAGCAGGACGAATCATCCAGCCCGAGTTAATATCCGATACTTGGATCATAGAGTTTCCCATAACAGTCGATTCAGATCTCAGCACCTTACCCACTACCATAGTGGTTTTATTGGGAATTTCCATACTCTGTACCGAAAGTGTCCTTTCAATAATCAGCGTATTCACGCCTTTTAGTTTATCGGCGCCACCCAAAGCAGCTACGTGTTTATCCACAATCTCATCTACAGTTTGGGCATAAGCGCCTACTGATACAAAAGCAACAAAAGCTGCGGCCAAAAATTTGTTAGTTTTCATCATGTTTTAGTTATGGTTATTATATTTTTTTAGTGATTGATTATCAAGAAGATTTAGTTGCGTTGTGGTGCACCTCCTGTTGGAGCGCCGGTTCCACCTTGTCCACTGTTTTCAGATTTTACGTCATCATTATTGACCGAGCGTGCTTTCTTTTTCGGGGCGTCGGTGGTCATTTTTCCAATTTTGTAAGTGAATGTTAGACGTACACCTCGGTTGTAAAGAAACACATCACTGATTTGGCTAAATTGTGGTGAGGTAAGTTTGCTATGAATGTTGAATCGACGGTTAAAGAAGTTTTCTCCCGCCAACCCAAGGCTTCCTTTTTTGTTTTTGAAATCTTTCTTGATTCCGACTGTATAAAAGGCAAATCCGCCTTGCATTCCTTGTAACTGTACTTGATTGCCTTGCAAAAATCCAAAGGCTTGCGCTCCCCAGCCATTTTTGAAAGTAGCTTGCGAAAACATCCCACCACTCACGTTCATACCCGAGTTGGTAAATTCTTGTGAAACACCATTTTCACCCAAAGCTTGCCCCGTAAGTCTGCTATAGAAAATATTGGAGAAAATACCGATGTTGATTTTGGAAGTAACCGCGATGTTGGTAAATATATTAGCTCCATAGGCATGTTGACGACCAATGTTTTCGTAGGTTGTCACGATAGCACCAGCGAGTGTATCAGAAGGCTGACGTACTTGGGTGATGGCGTTGTTGGTAATACGTCCAAAAAACGTAGCGTTTACGAATGCTTTCTTGATGGTTCGGCTAAGTCCTAACTCAAAGTTATTGGTCAACTCCGGGCGAAGGGTAGGATTACCAATCGTGATATTTTGAGGGTTGGCGGCATTGAAGTTAGGGTTTAGCTGCTGAAGACCCGGCCGCTGAATACGGCGATTGTAGCCAAGCTTAAAAGTCGTTCCTTTAAAGGTTTTGGAGGCGTTGATACTCGGTACCAATACACCATAGTTGGCAATTCCTAATACGCCGTTTTCGCGGGTACTGGCATCAATAAAGGTATGCTCATATCTCAACCCACCTTTGAAAGTGTAGCGTTTTTTGGTAGTATAAGTATAAGAACTATAACCCGCTGCAATATTTTGGTGATAGAGCAATTCGCCCGATGGCTGACTTGCTTCTAACGTATAGTCTCCCGTAGCTCCTGCTCTCAAATAACGGTAGTTGCTATTGACCTCTCTAAAAATCCCTTTGGCCCCAAACTCAATCATTTGGTTTTTCTTGATAGGAGTTTGGTAATCAGTTTGTAACGTAAATTCCTGATTGACATTGCCGTTGAGGTTACGCTGCCGACTTGTCAACGCCCCTTCTCCATTCAGTAAGTTAGCATCAAAATTATTAGTGAGGTCGTTACGGCTGTAGAGGGTTGAGATACTCCACTCTTGCTGAGGCTTTTTGTAAGTATGCAAATAATCCACATTAATGTCTACCGTTCCTGAAAGGTTTTTAGCTTCCACGTCACGGCTAGAGGTAGCCATTGTTGCCCCATTTGTAATGAGTCGCGTAATAAGGTCTTGTTGGTTGATAAAATTCCGAACCCCATAACGAACCCCAGCGGTGAGGCTTTGGTTTTTTGCCAAATCATAGTCAAATCCCAAATTGTATTGTCCAAAAAGCATTCTGCTGCTACCGTCGCCTGTTTGTTGAGTGGTAGTCGTGATATTGTTGGCGGTGCTAGTTTGTTCAAGACTTGTTTTAGTAATCATATTGTAATTGGCACGTCCAAAACCGCCTAAAGTAAA
This sequence comes from Runella zeae DSM 19591, assembly GCF_000423565.1. Classification (GTDB taxonomy): domain Bacteria; phylum Bacteroidota; class Bacteroidia; order Cytophagales; family Spirosomataceae; genus Runella; species Runella zeae. The sequence continues at coordinate 127,024 of NZ_AUIF01000011.1, forward strand.
TCCAGCTTTTCCTTTACGATAGCTCCCATTGAGCGACAAAGACGACCCACGGTTTCCAACGCCTGCATCTACATTTAGATTAAGCCCTTGGAGACTGTTCTTTTTGGTAATGATATTGATAATTCCTCCTGAGCCTTCAGCGTCATATTTGGCCGAAGGGCTGGTGATTACCTCTACTGTTTTGATTTGGTCAGCAGGAATTTGCTTCAAAGCATCGGCTACGCTGCTAGCTATGATAGTGCTTGGTTTGTTGTTGATCAACACTCGAATATTCTGGCTCCCACGTAGCGACACATTTCCGTCCAAATCTACGGTAAGCAAAGGTACTTTACGAAGCACATCGGTAGCATCTCCACCTTTGGATGCAATATCTTTTTCGGCATTGTAAACAAGTCTATCTACTTTTTCTTCGATAAGTGCGGCTTGCCCCGTTACCACTACTTCATTGAGCGTATGCACATTAGGGGTAAGTTTAATAACTCCTAACTCAAGGTCTTGTCCTTTTGCCAAAGAGATATTATCGACGGTTTTGTTTTGATAACCCAAAAACGAAATCAGCAGTTTGTATTCTCCTGCCATGATTTTGTTGAGTACAAACTTCCCTTTTTCATCCGCCACGGTACCATCCACCGCTTTTCCGGTAGTTTTATTGTAAAGGGCTACACTGGCAAACTCGACGGCTTTGGTGGCAGCCGAATCAATCACAAATCCTGTAATTTTTGAATTTCCTTTGGGCGTTTGGTCAGTGGCTGTACCCGGGATAGGTTTTGAGGCTGGTGCTCCACCAACTGGAAATTGCGCGGAGACTGAACCAATCGTGAAGAATGTAATGGCGAGAAGTAAAGTTTTTTTCATGGTCTTGATTTTAACAACACAAAGTTGTCGAGTCATCAAGCAGTCTGAAAGAGAAATAGGATAAACTCCCTAATCTGACGGATGGAGATGGGTTTTTGGATGATAGAATTTAAGGAACTTTACTAAACTTATATGTTTATGGTTTTATTTTTTCTATTCACAAACAGAAGTCACACAGCAGATAGAAGAGCGCAAGAACTAACATATTAAGATATACTACATTGATGCAAAAGTTCACAATTTGTCACCAAAAGCTATATCAGTTAAGATTTGACTTCTCCGAAGTCTTGGGTGTGAAGCTAAAAATCTCATGCTACAAAGGTGGAGCTTCTGCGAAGCTATTCTTCCACCACAGTAGTCTTGTATTCTGCCTCAGAGAGGCGCAACGTTTGTAGCTTATAAGCCTACAAAAAATGACTTCGGAGAAGTCAAACATTAACTCGAAAGAAAATCAAAGGACGTTGATAAAAAGATAGCTACAATAACTACCTAAATAAACAAAAAAAACCTCTGTTTATACTTGAGAGTTTAGGCCTACTCAAATACAAATCAGAAGGTTTTTGAAGAATCATCTAAATTTATGATGATTCATAGTGGTGGGGAATCTACTTAATTCACCTCTTTGAGCAATCCTCTACGGCGCAAAAGAGGCTTAATATCAGGCTCGGCACCTCTAAACTTTCGATAGAGAGTCATAGGCTCGTCGGTGCCGCCACGCTCCAGTACATTTTTACGGAAAGATTGGGCCGAATTTTGGTCAAAAAGTCCTTTTTCCTTAAATACCTCAAAGGCGTCGGCATCCAATACCGCCGACCAAATATAACTATAGTACCCTGCCGAATACCCTCCTGCAAAAATGTGCTGGAAGTAAGTAGTACGATAACGAGGCGGAATCTGCGAAATCAAGCCTATTTTGTCCATTGATGCTTTTTCAAAAGCAAGTACGTCGGTGGGTGTTTGACCAGGTTTCAGGGTATGATAGCTCATATCCAACAACGACGCTGCTAAATACTCACTCGTCGCAAAACCCTGATTGAAAAGGCTGCTTTTTTTCATTTTTTCAATCAATGCGTCAGGAATCACTTCACCTGTTTGATAATGTTTGGCATATAGCTTTAGCATTTCAGGCTCTGTTGACCAGTTTTCCATGATTTGCGAGGGTAACTCCACAAAATCACGCGGTACAGAGGTACCCGCTAGACTTCCATAATTCACATTGGACAGTAATCCATGCAACGCATGACCAAATTCATGGAAAAAGGTACGGGTTTCATCTAAGCTTAATAAAGCAGGGGCATTGCCGGCTGGACGGGAAAAATTACAAACAATCGATACAACAGGAGCTACTCGTTTGCCATTTTCCATTTTTTGCTCCCGATAGCTTGTCATCCACGCTCCTCCGCGCTTACTGGCACGCGGATGAAAATCCATGTACATCACCCCTAGGTGCTGCCCATTGGCTTCTTTTACTTCATAGGCTGTTGCTTCTTCGTGATACACCGGAATATCAGTACGAGGCTCAAAGCTCAAACCATAAAGTTTTTTACAGAGTGTAAAGATACCCTGACGGACATTGTCCAATGAAAAATAAGGGCGAAGTTCCTCCTCATCGAGGTCATATTTCTGTTTGCGCAGTTTTTCCGCATAATATCTCCAATCCCAGCTTTCTAGTTTTTCGTTTTTGCCTTCTTTGTCCATCAATGCTTGTAGCTCTGCTGCCTCTTGCTGGGTCACAGGTACCGTAGCCGTCCAAAGTTGATTCAACAATTCTTGTACTTTGGCGGGCGTTTTGGCCATGCTTTCTTCAAGAACATAGGCAGCGTGATTTTCGTAGCCCAACAAAGCCGCCTTTTCTGCACGCAAAGCGACGATTTTAGACATAATGTTTTTGTTGTCAAACGCGTCGTTATGATTGCCTCTTTCAAGATATGCCTTGAAGATTTGCTCACGCAACGAACGGTTGTCGGCATATTGTAGAAAAGGCATGATACTGGGGTTTTGTAAAGTAAAAACCCATTTGCCTTCCATTTTGCGTTTTTTGGCGTCATCAGCTGCCGCCGCAATCAGCGATGAAGGCAGACCGCTTAGGTCTTCTTTTTTGTCAACAATGAGGGTATAATTGTTGTTTTCGGCCAAGAGGTTTTGACCAAATTTCAAGGTCAACAATGATACCTCCTCGTTGATTTTGCGCAAGCGTTCTTGTTTTTCAGCCGCCAATGCCGCGCCACTTCTCACAAATCCTTTGTAGGTTTTTTCGAGCAATTTTATCTGCTCTTCTGTCAATTTCAACTGAGCACGTTGGTCATAAACGGCCTTTACTCGTTCAAACAGCACTTTGTTCAACTGAATATCGTCACGATGTTTGGAAATTTTGGGTGACAATATTTGTGCAATTTTCTGCAAGGTTTCGTTGGTATTGGCACTGTTGTAATTAAAAAACACAGTTCCAACACGATCCAACAAATCACCACTGTTTTCTAAAGCCACAATGGTATTCGCAAAAGTTGGCTTTGATTTTTGAGCAGTAATTGCCGCAATTTCGGCGGCTTGCTGTTTCATTCCTTCCGTAAAAGCTGGCTCAAAATGCTCAGCTTTAATATCTGCAAAAGGCGGAACTCCAAAAGGAGTGGTGTAAGCTTTAAAAAAAGGGTTTTGCGCCATTATAACCATTGAAACACAAAAGGTTAGAAACACTCCAAGTAGTGTAATATGAATTGTTTTTTTCATTGTACAAATGTTAATGAAGTTTTTAAATGTTAGGCCAAAGGTAGTAGCACTCTACCAAATTTACAATTCAGGCTATTGCGGCATTTATAAAAGAGCATTTAGGCAAGAATTCTCTAACACCCATAGAACCAAAAAACAGTATAGTCCTTACGACACAGCAGCGCATTATTTGTATCTTTCGCCTCGCTTTTTGTGAATCAATTGCTGCTACCTCGTTTTTAGAGAACCTATGGATGGATTATTAATATTGGAAGTCGGACGAAGAATCAAACAAAATCGTATCGAAAAACGCCTTACTTTGCAAGAACTAGCCGACAAATCGGGGGTAAGTAAAGGGCTAGTATCCCAAATCGAAAATGGGCGGAGTATTCCTTCTCTTCCCGTCATGTTTAGTATCATCCAATCTCTTGAGGTAGAAGTAAGCGAGTTTTTTAAAGGATTGAATCTTTTAGAGCCCACTATCCTTGTCCAGCGTAAGGAGGATTATATCCCTTTTGAAAAAGAAGACGCACAGGGCTTTAATTATCAGAGGGTCATTATGCGCAATCTCCCCGCAAGCACTGTAGATTTTGTTTTATTGGAACTTGCCCCACATTGTTTTCGAGAAGAAGTTACGACCGATGCCTACGAATATATTTATATCATCAATGGCGAAACCGATTATCTAATCAATGGCCAAGTTTTCACTTTGAAAGAAGGTGACTCCGTATTTTTTGACGGGCGGCTTTTACACGTGCCAAAAAACAACTCCGAACACCCCTGTAAAATGCTGGTTATCTATTTCTTTACCCAACATTAGTAGTTTTTCTTCTCTCGCCAAAGTCAAGCTATTTAAAGCGGAATTACGTTGAAGTCTAAATATGGTCATTATAATTTTTGTAAACATTTGTTTAAAATAAATTAACAAATAATGGATATTTGTACCCAATTATGAGTCTTCTGGCCCAGAAAACTAAAAATTTATCCATGAAAAGAAGAAATTTCGTAAAAAGCCTCTCTCTTACTGCCGCCACTACGCCTCTGATGAGTCATTCTTTGGCCAAAAAACCCGCCTTGACGATTGCGCACATTACGGATGTTCATATTAGACCCGATAGCAATGTACCCGCCCGTTTCATAAAATGCTTAGATGAAATCAAAGCCAAAAAAGTTGACTTTTTCCTTAATACAGGTGATTCTATTCATGCGGCTGATTATAAAGATATTACCCGAGAAAGAGTTTTAGAACAATGGGCTACTTGGGATGAATGTATCAAGCACCTGAGTGATTATGAGCTACATAGCTGCATCGGAAACCACGATCCTTGGTGGGCTGCACCTTCCAAAGAGGACGAAATGTATGGGGTAAAATACGCCGCCAAAAGAGTAGGGATGCCTTATCGTTATTATAGCTTCGTCAAAAAGAATTGGCATTTTATGGTGTTGGATGGCAATAATGCGGGCATATCACTTGATGAAGAACAAATGCAATGGCTACGACAACAACTACAGGCTGTACCTACAGGTCACTATGTGTTGCTGATGTCACATTATCCTATTTTGACGGTCACTTCAGCATGGGAAGGTGGACAACACAAAGATCACGCAATCCTCAAAAAACTCTTTTATGAACACAAAGATAAAGTAAGAGTCTGCCTAAGTGGGCATCAGCATTTGTTAGATAGCTGTACTTACAACAACGTACATTACTACTGCAATGGTGCCATGAGCGGGTTTTGGTGGGATAAAGGCGACGCCAAATCTGCCCAACCTTATTATTATCAAGAGACGCCACCCGGCTACGCTATTCTTAAATTATACGAAGATGGCAGGGTAGAAAACCAGTATTTTGAACATCATCACTGATTTCGCATTTCTTTACCATTTGGTCTATACTCACCCAAAAGCTTATTTCCCAGTTTGAGACAACTTTTAGGTGAGTATTTTCATAACGTTGAGTATCGTTTTTATTCACTTTTTACCACTTTCAAAGTGGCTCTTTTGTCGTCGACTATCACTTGTATCAAGTAGGCTCCCGCACTCATACCCTGCAACGAAATTCCTACCCGCTCCACAGACTCCTTCATCTTCATTTTATGACTTCTCAATTCTTGCCCCCCTGCACTCATCAAACGCCATTCAACCTCCTTGCCACTTTGACCTTGAATCATCAACTCAGCTCGCTCCTTGATGACCGGATTTGGATATAGACTCACCCAGTCAACCCCTAGCAAGACCTCCGCATTTGATACTTCCTGGAGTCCTTCTCGCCCTGCACAGTTGCTCAACGTCACCGTCTTGGAACCACTCATCGTGCGGCTACATCCCGACAAGGCTTCTATACCCACAACCGTGTAAGTACCCGCTGCCGTCTGATTGCCGAAGCTAAGGGCATAGCCCGTTCCAGATACCACACTCCCCATATTGACATTGCTCCGACGTAACTGATAATTGACACCCACCTGTGAAGCACTCAGGCCAACAGCAACCCCTACCCCTCCACTGCAATAACTTCCGCCCCCACTTACAGAATAGGCTGTCGGCTGACTGCCAATTACTACCGTACCCGAAATCGTACCACTTACGTTGTTACAGTATATCCTACCTACTACCGTGTAACTCCCCACTGACATGGGCACCACAAACGATAACTTACTTCCCGTACCCAATAAGGAATTGCCCACTGGACTACCATTTTTATACAATTGATAGATTACTCCCAACTGAGACCCAGATAATGATAAGGTCGCATTAGGAACATTACCACCACCACTCAAGCACAAAGCAGTAGGACTACTCAATGTAAAGTTCGCCAAAGAAGTAATTACGCCCCACTCTGCCAAGGTCACATAATCGGTACCGTTACATGAGGCATCTGATGTACAATTGGCTCGACGACCTTTGATGACGACCGAACTTGTGGCAGTGCTTCCTACCAAAGTACCTGCGGTATAAGCCACTGGACTACCCTCGTCGATAATCACTATAAAATCATCGCTACAGCCCACACCACCACTACCAGCTGTAAATGCAGCACTGACTACGGTACCTATACATATCGTTGAGACATTAGGCGTCTTTGTATTCAAACTTGGTGCTACGGGCTGTGCATTTACCGTGATTGTTGCTGTGCCACCTTGGGTTTGGCTGCACTGAGTCAAGCTACCATCTTTAACACTCACTACAGTATATATATAACCGCCTCTGTTGTTTGTACTTTGATTTACATCCACGCTATTACCATTAGTTGTTGTTACGGTCTGGTCGGTTCCATTATTGACTTTGTATGTAAATGTGTAGGGAGCTGTGCCAGCAGCCCCTGTAAAGGTAATAGACCGCGAAGTTGCATTCTGACAAACAGTGCCTCCGCCTGAAATAGTTGCTGTGGGCAATGGGTTCACTGTAATCATCCCCGTGGCGTTAACATTTCCACAACCACCTGTCAAGGGAATCGAATAGGTAAATATTCCCACTTCTGTCGGTGTGCCACTAATCGTAAGCATGTTCGCCGCCCAAGCAGCCGAAACCCCAGAAGGCAAACCTGTAGCTGTGCCTATGCCCGTTGCACCCGTTGTAGTGTGAGTGATAGATGTTAAGCTTGTATTGATACACACAGTGGGCGTTGAAGATGCTGCACCAACTGTGTTATTGGCTGCAACTGTAATACACACTGGCTCGCTGATGTCATAACATTGCTCATCAAGACAGGCATCAATGATTTGTGACAGCGTGAAGCCAGCGACATTGCCACAGCCATTATTTAACTCTAAATATGCTATGGTATAAACACAATACTGATTGGGAGCAGCAGTGGCAAAAAAAGCTTCTACTTCCTCTATGGAGGCATAAGAGACGATTGCTATATTATTTTGAAAAATAAAAAAAGCGCTGGTACCTGTTTGTCCTACCTGCCTCATGTCCACACTTCCCCCCTGACAGATGCTTTCTACATTTGACGAGAGTGTACCTGCAGTAACATTGGGAGGCGAAGTGAGTAGGACGGGGTTGTTTCCGTAGCTTGTCTCGCAACTTGGGCTGCCCTGAGTACGCACCTTAATGTTGTAATCACCAGCAGAAAGACCGCTAAAAGTGCTGCCCACTTGCCAATCGGTGCCGTTGTTGATGCTGTATTCTAACGCACCAGTTCCTGTGGCGTTGACTACAATAGTCCCCGTGGGCACGGCGCAAGTTGGTTGGGTGACGGTGGGAGCAGTGATGTTGGGAGGAGTACAACTCATAGTAAAGTTCAAACACCAGCCTCCAATGCTTCCTGTATTAGTAGCGGCATCATCTACTGCGTACAAATACCAAGTGCCATTTGGATTACTATTATTAAGAAGTGTTCCCAAAGATGTGGTGCTCGCGGAGTAATAAGGTCCCGCTGGAGCAGGGGCAGGGAAAACATCGGCACTTGCCTCAAAATCGGCCGGTCTGAAAGTTCCACTGACCAATGTCGTGTTGTCTGGTAATACACTTGCTGCACTTGAGTCGAGAATCAAATCAAGGCCTGTGACGGCATTCGTACCGCCAACATCAGACATAAAAACATATTTTTGACCGGTCGGAGAGTACAGCAGTAAGTCAATGGCATCAGGTGCGGTGTGCGTTAAGTTTTTCAGCGTAATCGTTACTTTCTCAATCGTACCCATTAGGCCCGATACAGAAATGCAGGAGGGATAAGGCATAGCCACCCCATTATCATTGATTGTAATGCCACCTTCGTTACAAAAGGTAGTACCAGTGGTGACAGTACTACTTGAGCAATCCGCATCATCATTCGCTATTATTCCAATACCTTGGGCGTCCCTAACGTTTGCCCCCGTTACATTGGTAATATTGACAAAAAAAGATTCATCTGGTTCAAATTTCAAATCACCATTAACAGACACCGTAAAGGTATACGTAGAGTTACCTTCTGGAATCGTCTGACTTGTCAATGATTTTGCCGTATAATCATTATCCGCTGTGGTGGCTGTATTATCAGCCGTAGCAATATCGAAAGACACCCCACCTGCTGGTGCAGGTTCACTAAGAGTAACACTAAAAGTATAAATAGTATTTCCAGCATTGCCTTCCCATGTGCTGGTAAGATTGATACTAAGATTTGGGGTTGCCCTCCCCACATATTCAATCACCACTTGCCCGCTACTCCCTTTGCCATTTCCGGCACCTCCTCCCAGCAAACTCCCCTTGCCACCCGGTGCACTAATCATTACAGCGCCAGCTCTGCCTACAGTTATACCTTCCTGAGCGCTTTTGGCAGCTATTTTGGTTCGGTATGGTCCACCGATCGGCACCGTATAAATATCAGTAGAATAGGGGTTTGCACTCAAGATGTAAGGCGCAGGGCTTTGTACAACTGAGGTTGTAGCCCCAAACAGAACGCTACCAATTAAAAAAAAAGCAATCATATAGCTTTGTTGTAAATTTGCTATCATTGGAATAAAGTGATTAGGAAAAAATCTAAACTTGGAGGGGTGCAGAGAAAGAGTTTAAAACGGAACAAACAGTGCCTTCAAAAGTCGGAAGTATATCCCAAAAAGGCTTCGCGTATTGTGCCAAAAACTTCGTGTATTGTGTCAGGGCTTCGTGTATTGTGTCAAAATCAAATATTTTCTCCCAAAAATTCCCATTTTTATTATTCAAACCCCGTGAATAGAAGATTCTGGCTTTATGCTTTGATCACTCTTTTGGGAAATGTAGCATTTACAATTTTTGCCCTATTATCAAGTGAATAAAAGAACCATTTTTAGAAAAAAGCGATTGGATAATCTGCCGAATACAATTTCTACGTTTTGGGCAAAAAATTTCGCTTCACTGTCCGTAATCAATCCTTTTGGTGTCCGTTTACGGACATTTTCATTAGCACCAACAAACACAAACATCTAAAAATCAACCCTCTAACAATGTGGTACATAATTTGGGAGTTAAATTGTTTTCGTTTGCATTACGTTCTATTTTGCGAGCGCTTTGCCATAGCAGCACTATGTTAAGATAGTCGTTTAAGTTTATCATTGTCACAATCCTCTTCCTAAACCTCATGCTACGAAATTATTTCAATGTTGCTTTAAGACAAATTCTTAAAAATAAGCTTTTCTCTTTTGTCAATTTTGCAGGATTAGCGGTAGGTCTTACTTTCTGCTTTCTTACGTTTATTTGGTATCGTTTCGAGCATTCTTATGACCAGCATTATCCTACGGCAAATAGGCTCTACCGGATGAATTATGAGCTTAATTTTACGGGTTCGGCTTTTACACTTTCACGAGCACCGGCTCCCTTTGGGCCTCTTCTTCAAAGTTATTTTCCTGAAATAGAAAAAGTGGCTCGTATGTATACTCGAAGCTTGAGTGTCAAAAACCAAGCAAAAAACCTTGAATTTGAATCTCCAGAAGTTTTTTTTGCTGACTCCACCGCCCTAGAAGTTTTCAGATTTGAAACGCTCGCCGGAAACCCCGACCACGCTTTACGGACTCCCTTTTCTATTGTTTTGACCGAAAAAACAGCCTCACGTTTTTTCGGAACCCAAGATTGTATAGGTAAGCAGCTGCTATTAGCCAATCGTGGTCCTTTTACGGTCAGGGGTATCGTACGGGCACTACCCGAAAACGCTCACCTAAGGTTTGACTTTTTGGTTCCTTTTCGCAACATTCCCGATGTAGAACCCGAATTTGCTCGCGCCAATATCCTAGAAGCGCTCGAAACCAACACCCTCGCTTCGTATGCTTCTACTTATGTTTTACTCAAAAACGGCACTCAGCCTTCTACTGTCAATGCTCGCTTCAAGCGTTTTGTGATGAAATATGGCCTGAAAGAAATGCGCGAAAAGCAAAACCTTTCACTATTTCCAGTGAGGGATATTCATCTACAATCTACCGCTCAAGACGAGTTTATGCCTCCTGCCAATGCCGATTTCTTACGCATATTTGCCCTTATAGGTCTGCTAATCTTGACCATTGCTATCGTCAATTTTGTGAATCTCAGTACTGCTTCCCAGTTGAGTCGGGTCAAAGAAATAGGCGTCAGAAAAGCCCTTGGCTCACAATCTCAACAAATCATCAGGCAGCTTTTAGCCGAAACCTTCGTTTTGGGGCTTCCAGCTTTTATTATTGCTTTGCTCTCGACTTCTCTATTATTAGACAAAATGGCCGTATTTTTTGGAAGACGTCCCCAATTTTCGTGGAACGAAAACCTCGAAATGTTCGGACTGTTCCTTGGGGTGTTTGTGGGAGCTTGTTTACTTGCTGGCATTTATCCCGCGCTATTTGCTTCTCGCTTTAAAGCAACTGATATTTTTAGAGGTACCGCCGCTGGCAAAGGGCAAGGAGGCAATTGGCTCACTAAAGGCCTCATTACTTTGCAATTTACAGTGACGATTGCCCTCCTTGCAGGAGCAGGAGTGGTACTATGGCAGATTCAGTACATGAAAAATCGCCCCCTTGGCTTCAACCGCAATATGGTGCTGAGAGTACCTCTTTTTAGCCAAAACATGAACAACCTTTTTTCTCCTGGCGACCAACAACTCCGGAATCGAACCAATGCTTTTGAAGAAAAACTCCTCCAAAATCCGCATATCAAAGCCGTAACTTTGGCTTCTAATTTACCTGGACGCGGAAATGTACGTTACCCTATTGCAACCGACAAAATCAAGATTGAGGATGGGTTGATGTTGCCTGTGATTTCGGTAGATTATGATTTTGCCAAAACCTTCGGTCTTAATCTAGTAGCGGGACGAGACTTTGATAAATCTTATGGCACCGACCATATTGAAGGCTTCATCATCAATCAACAAGCTATCAAAACCTTGCAGTTGGGAACGGCAGCCAATGCGATTGGAAAAACCATACAGCGAGGAGGTAAAAAAGGACGAGTAGTAGGGGTTATCACTGATTTTCATACTGAGAATCTACGCAACGCCCTCACTCCATTGATTATGGAAGTAAATACGGGAGCTTTTTCCGAATTTGGCATTAAAATGTCGGGCATTGACCCTGTCAATACCATTGATTTTATTGAAAAAACATGGCGTGAATTTTTCCCTGAAAAAGTATTTGAACATCGCTTTTTAGACGAGTCTATTGGCGATACGTATGCCGAAGAAGTACGCTTTGGAGTGCTTATAGGCGTATTTGCAGGAGTTGCTATTTTCCTGTCATGCTTTGGGCTATTCGGAATGATTGCTTTCGTAGTGCAGCGCCGTACCAAAGAGATAGGTATTCGCAAAGTATTAGGGGCCAATGTGACTAGTGTGGTTACACTTCTTTCGGCCGACTTTATCCGGCTTATTCTTTTTTCGATGTTGTTAGCGAGTCCTATTGCCCATTATTTTTTAGAAAAATGGCTTTCAGAATTTGCCTATCGAGTAGAAGTTCAGTGGTGGGTGTATGTAGTTGCAGGCTTGATGGTGATTGTCATTGCCTTGACTACCATTAGTTTCCATAGTATCAAGGCGGCCTTGATGAATCCCGTCAAATCCCTAAAAACAGAATAATTTGGTAGAGACGTTGCATGCAACGTCTCCACGCATGCAACGTCTCTACACATGCAACGTCTCTACCGTTAATCAATTCAAAACCTATGTTGCGAAATTATCTTAAAATCGCCCTACGAAATCTTTGGCGTCAAAAGATGTACAGCAGTCTGAATATCATCGGATTAGCAGTAGGACTAACGGCTTTTATTCTGATGTCGCTGTACGCAAAGCATGAGTTTACTTATGATAGCTTTTTCAAAGGAGCAGAGCGTATTGTCCGCATCACTTCTGAGCTTAAAACGCCAGAAGAACCGATGCAGATTGCGTTAAGTCCAGTATTATTGACCGATGCCTTAAATCGAGATTACCCCGCGATTCAGAAAGCGACTCGTCTCCAATCCATAGCTGCCACGGTCAAGTATGGCGACAAAATCTTCAATGAAGACCATGTGTATTATACCGACCCTACTGTTTTTGAGGTATTTTCTTATCGTTTCAAGGAAGGAAATAGTAAAGCGGCATTGGCTCATCCCAATACGATGATTGTGACAGAATCATTTGCCAAAAAATACGGCGGTCAAACCAATGTCTTTGGACAAATTGTTTATATCAACCAAATCCCTCACACCGTAACGGGTATCATTGAAGACTTGCCTTCCAATACTGACCTAAAAATCAACGCTTTAGTATCACACAATTTTGCCAATACCAAAACATGGATAGAAGAAGACTTATCAGTATTTACATTTGCCCTTTTTAAAACTACCCCTACTCTACGCTCACTGGAGCAACAACTCAACAAACTTAGCGAACAAAAAATCAGTCCAGAGTTTAAAAAAATGGGAGCTGAGGGGTATTCCTTGGTTTTTCATGCTGAAATGTTTGCCGATGTTCATTATAGTCAAGGAAAATTAGAAGATACCCCCAAAGGCAATAAACAATACGGCTACTTATTCTTGTTTCTAGCACTATTTGTACTGACCATTGCCCTGCTCAATTACATAAGTTTGCTCACTGCCCGCGCCGCCGAAAGAGCCAAAGAAGTAGGTGTTCGCAAAACCAACGGCGCAAGGCGTAGTCAGATTATCCTTCAGTTTTTGTTTGAAGCGTTGCTTTTGAGCTTTTTTGCGGTCATTATCGGAATCGTAATGCTAGAGAGTTGCATTCCAGGAATCAATCAGTTGCTCGACATTCGCTTGCAATTATCACTCAATGAAACGGTGCTTTGGGCAATCTCTACATTGGCTTTCACGACTTTGCTAGGCGGTGGGTATCCTGCATTAGTTTTATCAGATTTCAATCCCACTCAGGTACTGAAAGGGGCTTTTACTCAATCAGGGCGGGCATTAGGATTTCGGAGATTCATTACTACTTTTCAGTTTACTCTTACTGCAAGTATGATTGCGGGGGTATTGATTATTTATGCGCAAATGAATTTTCTCCAAAAACATCATTTAGGATTTGACAAAAACCAAGTGCTTGTGGTATCACTGCCGAGCGATTCATCTTCGCGGGCTAAAGGGCACGTTTTGGCTGCTGCTTTACGGCAGCGCAGCGAGGTTAGCGATCTTACAGTTGGCACAGGGCTACAGCCCGACGCTTTGGGAAGTACTTCTTTCAAGGTAGAGGGCAAAGCAAGGGAAGTCATGACAAAGTATAGCTTTGTTGACCCACGTTTTGTTCCGTTGTTGGGTATGAGGCTAGTAGCAGGGCGTAATCTTTCTGAAGATATTAGTACCGATAAAAAAGAAGCCTTTATCGTAAATGAAGCCTTCGTAAAAATGAGTGGCTGGAAACAGCCTCTGGGCCAATCGATAAAAGGTTTTATGCACGACGGCAAAGTAGTAGGTGTTATAAAAAATTTCCATTACTACTCTCTCCACAATGCCGTCGAGCCGCTTGTTTTGGTGTATAGTCACATGGCACCCAACAGCCTCATGCTTAAAATAAAGCCAGAACATCTATCGGTGGTTAAGTCTCTTTGGCAAAATCACTATCCTGAATTTCCTTTCGAGTATTCGTTTTTAGACGCCACCCTCAATCTACAATACCAAAAAGAGGCTCTGATGATGAAACTATTCAATGCCTTTGCTTTTCTGACGATTTTGGTTTCTTGCTTAGGATTATTCAGTTTGGTAACATTCACCACTGAGCTCCGTACCAAAGAAGTGGGCATCCGAAAAGTTTTAGGAGCTTCGGTAGGTAATATTACGGCTTTGTTGACCCAAGACTTTTTAAAGCTTATTTGCATAGCTATTATTATTGCTACTCCTCTTAGTTTTTATGTAATGAGTAAGTGGCTAGAAGATTTTGCCTACCGAATCACGATTCCATACTGGATTTTTGGGATTTCGGCGATTCTCACTTTTTCTATCGCTCTCTTTACAGTAAGTTTTCAGGTGGTAAAAGCCGCGCTGATGAATCCCGTAAAATCGCTAAAATCCGAATAATGTCCGTCGTCGAACAAAATGTGTCCATATTCGGACAATGAGTCAACACATCGTACACACAACTACCTGATTATCAAAACCCCTATTGGTTGGTATGAGGTTTGAGGAGGTTTATGTTTGCAGTTTGATAAAAGGATAAAAAACACAAAAGTATGGCACACATTGCGATTCCGATTCCGTCTCAGTTAGGTAGACAAGACATCGAAATCGAGGTCTCTATCAACGGCCAAAAACAAATGCTACATTATAGAGTGGAGTTGTTTTATTGGAATGACTGCGGGATTCCTACCGTCAACCGCGCCGAATGTTTGCGTCATATCCTTGCTACTTATGACCAAAATTGGCTCTTGTATTACATAGGTTCACCCACGGAGCAATTTATCCCTATTACTTTTATCCGAAAAAAAGAAAACGTCTTGATATCTCCTTTTCTTTATTCGCTTCTAAACCTTTAAGAACATGGCACATATCGCTATTCCGATTCCGACCCAACTAGGCAAGCAAGACATCGAAATCGAAGTCACTATCAATGGCCAAAAGCAAGCGCTTCACTATAGAGTAGAGTTGTTTTATTGGGACGACTGTGGCCTTCCGAGCGTAGATCGCGCCGATTGTTTGCGCCATATTTTATCCCAATACGACCACGATTGGACGTTATATTATATTGGTTCTCCTACAGATGAGTTTGTGCCTATTACGTTTGTAAAAAAAGAAGACCTTATCAAACAAAGGCAAATCCTTACGGGCAAACTGACCTAATATTCTCACAATCAGCATTGCTTTAGAGACAACATAACCAAACAATGGTTAATCGATAAACTATTAACTTAACATCCATGATACGCAATTATCTCAAAATAGCCTTCCGAAACTTGTGGAAAAACAAAACCTATTTGTTTATCAATCTCATTGGTCTTTCGGTCGCTTTTGGTGTCAGTATTTTATTGTTTTTGAGTGCTTACCTGCTATTGACTTATGATAATTTCCACGAACAAAACGGCGCTGTATATCGGGTATATCATAGAGTAAATTCGCCACAAGGTGAAGAGTATGGAAACTCTATGCCTTTGCCTATGCGTGGGGCGATGAAGGCCGAATACCCCGAAGTAAACTTGGCAGCTCGCGTAATGTCAGGGGCAGCTCAAATTCACAAAAACGATAAGCTCATCAATCAAGGTATCATTTTTACTGACCCTGATTATCTGCAAGTTTTTGGGTATAAGCTCCTCAAGGGCAACCCCCAAACCGCGCTCAATGATTTGAGCAATGTGATATTGAGAGAAGATATTGCTAAAAATATTTTTGGAGAACAAGACCCTATAGGCAAAACCCTCAACATCAGCCACGGCGACAAAGAGGTTCCCTATATCGTAAGCGGTATCATCGAAAAAGGGCCAGAAAATACCAGTATTCAGAATGAAATGTTGGTGAGAATCGAAACTGCAGGCGAATTTACTGACAATAAAGACCGCTGGGATGCTGACCAACATGCGCTCTACTTGAAATTAGACGACCACACAAGCCCTGCTACTTTTAACAAACGCTTAAAAGCTTTTACGGCCAAATACTACAAAAGCAATATCGAGCAACTCAAAAAAGAAGGTGCTAAAGCCGACGCCCAAGGTGATTTCATGAGTACTCGCATCATAGGGCTTTCAGAGAGCCACTTCGACAGCCGCATTGGCAATCAGGCTATTAGCAAAGTCTATCCTTATACCCTACTGATTGTGGGCGTGATTATATTGCTTATTGCGGCGATCAACTTCATCAACTTATCGATAGCAAAGTCTTTCACCCGTGCCAAAGAAGTAGGAATGCGCAAAGCTTTAGGGGCTTTCAAAGGGCAAATTGTGGGGCAGTTTTGGGGTGAAGCTTTTTTGATATGTATAGCCGCCTTTAGCCTGGGGTTATTTTTATCGTATGTATTGCTTCCTCATTACAATGCTATTTTTCGCTCTAGTTTATCTTTGAACCTGCTCCAAACACCGTCTTTGTTACTAAGCATTTTTATTTGCTTCGCACTTGTGACCTTAGTAGCAGGAGGCTACCCTGCTTGGGCAGTGACACGTTTTAATACGGTAGAAGTTCTCAAAGGAAAAGTAAAAGTCAGTGGCAGTTCAGGCGGAATTCGCAATGCACTTATCATTTTTCAGTTTACCATGTCGGTGCTATTGATTTCGTGTACCCTGATTGTCTGGACTCAAATCAATTATTTACGCTCCAAACCACTCGGTTTTAATACTACCCAAGTATATAGTATTCCTATTGGTCATGAAGTATCGGGCAAGCGTCTTCTGAAACATCTCAGAAATCGCCTTGCTAATCAGCCTCGTATCTTGAGCATGACAGGCTCAGATGTAAACCTTGGACGAGGACTTGACGGATCTTTTTCAAAATCGGTCTTAGGCTTTGAGCAAAATGGAAAAAGCCTAAAAACCAATATGCGCACCGCTGATTATGACTATGCCAAAACCCTCGACCTTAAACTTTTACAAGGGCGGGAGTTTTCGGAAGCCTACGCAGCCGACACCGCTTACTCAGTGATTATCAATGAAGCGATGGCAAAACAACTGGGTGTAAAAAATCCTTTGGGGGTGATTCTCAATACCGACGAAAAACACAAAGTGATTGGAGTAGTTCAAGATTTTCATTTTGAATCCCTGCACCGACAGATAGAAGCCGTTTCTTTTTTTATGAATGGGTTTTCTATCAATTATATTTTTGTAAAAATCGCACCCGACCACGTCGATGAGACGATTGCATTGCTCAAAAAAACCTACGCCGAGCTTGCTCCCAAATCCGAATTTCAGGGATCGTTTTTGGATGAAAACGTCAACAAACAATATCAACGCGAAGAACGCCTCTCAAAAATATTTTTTAGCGCGGCTACCTTAGCCATCATTCTTTCTTGTTTGGGCTTGTTTGCAATAGCCATCATGGTTATCTCCCAACGCACCAAAGAAATTGGGGTTCGCAAAGTACTTGGAGCTTCGGTTTTCAGCATTACGGCTCTTTTGTCTGCTGATTTCCTCAAAATGGTGGGAGTCGCTATTGTTATAGCCTCTCCAATAGCATGGTGGATTATGGATAAATGGCTTACCGATTTTGCGTATCGCACTTCTATCCAATGGTGGGTGTTTGTGGTAACGGCTCTGCTGGCAGTAGGAATCGCAATCGTTACCATAAGCTTTCAGGCTATCAAAGCAGCTCTCACCAACCCTACTTCTTCTTTGCGCTCAGAGTAGTTTTATTCGTAAATAAATGCCCAAAGTCCCCTAGAAAATCTGCGAATTTTCTAGGGGATTTTTGTTTGATTCCAACTTTTCGAGAATTACTTGCGTCTTACCCATACAAACGTTAACCTTTTTTAAAACGATGAAACCGATTATCTTTTTAAGTCTTTTTCTTGTCTTTGCCTCTGCGGCTTGTGATTCGAAGGTAAATCCTGAAGACACCAAAACTTCTAAAGCTAAGTTGGTAAATGCTTTGCCAGTGGATGGCTGTGGGTGGCATTTCTCGATTGAATCGGACAAAGAAACCATCCAACTTTTGCCCAACAATGCTTCTAAAGAGAAAGTCAATACCCTCATTCAAACTGCGGAAACCACTCATGGAGTATATATGGTAGATGTAGAAATAACTTATCGATTGACAGGTCAAAAACAATCTGTACAATGTGGGTGGGGTAAAACTAGCGAATTTGATGAAATCGATGTTCTCCAAATCAAATCTCTAAAATAGTCCTATGAAATCTTTGTTAGTAGTGATTTTGCTGAGTGCTTTTTTGGGATGCGAAAAAGAAATCCCTAGTGATTGTATAGAAAAACCAGTTTCCGATGTTGGGTGCACCTTTGAATATGCACCTGTGTGCGGATGCAACGGCAAAACTTACGGAAACGCTTGTGCAGCTAGGATTGTTGGAATCAGAGTAGTGTCTCAAGGTGAATGTAAAGGTAAATAACAATTTTTTCAATAATAAAGCTATGAAATCATTATTTGTTGTGATGTTTCTTGCCGTTTTAATAGGCTGTACCAAAGAAGAAACCATTGAAAACGACTGCGTAGAAAAGCCTAATCCAGACAGGGCATGTTATGCACTCTACGACCCCGTATGCGGGTGCAATGGCAAAACCTACGGCAATGCTTGTGAGGCAGCCAACGTAGGTATTAGAGTGGTGTCGAAGGGAGAATGTAAAGCAAACTAAAAAGCTCAACATCAAACATTTAAGCTTTTTTAACAAACCCAACATGGGTTTTGTGCGTACCTTGCAAGGCCATTTTAAACGCACAAAACCATGCTTCAAAACTACTTCAAAATTGGTTGGCGCAACCTCCTTAAAAATAAGGTATTTACCCTTATCAATATCCTTGGCCTGTCTGTTGGGCTTACTTTCGCGCTATTGATTGGCACTTTTATCTGGGATGAGTCGCAGATAAATACTGATTTGAAAAATATCGACAATCAGTATGTGCTACAAAGCAAGTGGAAGCAGCCCAACATGGGCATGGAAATTACGACCATAGCCCCTCTAGCCAAAACCCTCAAAGAGCAATATCCGAGTTTGGTCGAAAACTTTTATCGTTTTGATGGTGTATCGACTACGGTTTCCAAAGGCAACAAACACTTCAGAGAAGATATACAAATTGGCGATTCTACCCTGCTCACTATGTACGGGCTGCCTCTCCTCGATGGCGATGCTCGTACCGCTCTTAATCAGCCTTTTTCGGTCATTCTTTCGGAAAAAACAGCCTTGAAATATTTTGGCAAAACCGATGTAGTAGGGCAAAGCATTCAAATTGAATCTTTTTCAAGAGAACGAAAAGATTTCATAATAACCGGCGTGTTGGCTCCTATTCCTTACAACTCCGTGACTCAATTTGTAAGCACCGAAATACCCCTCCTTCTAGCAATGAGCAGTTTGGCGTATTTTGGGCGTGATGCTTCTATTACCACTTGGGACAATGCCTACATCGTCAACTACATAGAACTAAAAAAAGGAGTAAAACCCGCTCAACTTCATAAGCCCATTGCTCAACTTATTGAGAGCCATGCATCGCCTGTGATAAAAGCCAATTTAGAAGTCACCCTCAAACCTCTAAAGACGGTCTACCTTGATAGCAACAATGGCCTTATTTGCAAGACATTGCTTACCCTGAGCCTTATAGCGGCCTTTATTGTATTTATGGCCATTGTCAATTTTGTAAATATTTCCATAGGAAGTTCGTCGACCCGTCTGAAAGAAATCGGCGTTCGGAAAGTGTTAGGTAGCAAAAAAAAGCAAGTAATTAGTCAATTTTTGACCGAATCTACGCTTATCGCGCTTTTTAGTGCTTTTTTTTCTTTGTTTTTATACCAGCTTACACGACCTATTTTTGGTGAAATTGTGGGCAAAGAAGTGCGTTCTATTTTCAGTGCCCTGCCTTTCTTTGTGATAAGCGCCCTAATCCTTGGACTCATAGTGGGGCTGATAGCCGGAGCCTATCCTGCTTTTGTACTTTCTTCTCTTCCTTCGATAGATTCTATCAAGGGAAAACTAAAAACCGTCAAAGAAAAGCACCTCTTTAGATACTCACTGATGAGTACTCAATTTTCCATTGCTTTGTTTGTATTTGGGGCAGCGATTATTATTTCTCAACAAGTCAGTTATTTTTTCGACAAAGACTTGGGCTACTCAAAAGAGTCTATTATATGGGCGGCTACTCCACGCGATTGGTCCGCTGCGGGAGTTGAAAAAATGCAAACCATTCGCAAAGAACTCACTCGCTTACCAGATGTACAGGAGGCAACTTTGTCTTATGAGATTCCTAATGGGAAAGCAGGCTTTCAGACAGGTCTTTTTCGGGCAGGGCAAGATTCTACCCAAGCCGCTTTTGTCCCTATTTTACAAACAGACGCCCACTTTGCACGTACTTACCAAATTCTGATACTCAGCGGTTCTTTTTTCCGTCCTGTAGATTCTTCCAACCCCTCTGACCAAATTGTACTGAATGCCAAAGCAACCAAAGCCTTGAATTTTGCCTCGCCCGAAGCAGCCGTAGGGCAGCGAGTCAGGTTACAGGGATTTGCGCAGGTATTTACAGTAATAGGCGTAAGCGACGATTTCCATTTTCAATCAATGCGTGACAATATCGTCCCTCTTGTATTTATTCATCTCAATACACTCAACAATTACCGCTATTTTTCATTCAAAATCAGGTCGAAAGCCCTCAATAAGTCTATTGCTAACATCGAAAAAAAGTGGAATGAATTATTGCCCGGAGCGCCTTTTGAGTTTAGTTTTTTGGATGATATGCTTCAAAACTTATATCAGACAGAAATAAGGCTAAAAAAAGCAGCCCAACTCGCCACTACACTCGCAATTGTGATTGTGTTGTTGGGGGTCATTGGTATGGTATCGCTGAGTGTAGCACGCCGAACCAAAGAACTCGGCATTCGTAAAGTATTGGGAGCCTCAAGCATCAGTTTGGTAATGTTGTTTTTAAAAGAATTTTTAATCGTCATTGGTATTGCCTCGTTAGTGTCTTTGCCTTTGGTTTTTATTGTCATGAATCAATGGCTCCAAAACTACGCCTATCGTATCGATATTGGCTGGGTTTCGTTGATAGGCATTACGTTTGCTTTGGGAATTTTGATTGTTTTTTTGGTAATTCTTCAAACTTTTAAAAGTACTTTAACCAACCCTACCGAGGCCTTACGGTCAGAATAACAAACTTTTACATTTCGTTTACATTCTTTTACAGGGTATTTTCTTGTGTTTGGGAAGGGCAATCTATTTTTGTTTCGAACAAAAATCAACCAACACAATGAAAACAATCAAAGCAATCATCGGGGGAATTTTTCTCGCTAGTCTGACCACCATTTGGTGTCAAGGCCAAAATCATTTTAACAGCTGTTCGGCGGCTTTTTTAGACAACAAACTAGTCGTTAACGCATACACCCCCACTGGTAAGTGTATACTTTCGCAAACTGCCAAAGGTACCCTTACCGTGGCTGAGGCTACCTACAAAAATAAGCAATGGCATCAAACTGCCCCTGTCGAATTTATGGTAGCAATCCGCGATAAAGACACCCATACCTTAACTACCTTTTCAAAGGAAATTTATCGTTCGCTCGACATTCAAAATGTGATGAAGTTCTGCCGCAAAGGTGACCGTATTGTACTTCTCACAACAAGTACTAAATATGCGCTGCCTCACAATGAAATTTTGGTTCACTAAATACACGTCTCTCTATCTTATGAAATTATCCCTGTATGCGTGGGTCGTTGCGCTGTTAGTGACAATCGCCCCTAGTGTTTTTGGTTTTACTGAGGATTCAAACGACAATAAGCCTTTTGTAAGCTCGCTTGTTTTGAATGGAAAGCCCCTCGATTATGCCCATTTTTCGGTGATAAGCAAAGGCAAACTATCGCTCATCAAAGGCAATCCCTATGCTTTAGAATCCTCCACGAAAATTCCCTTTCGGATTTATCTCAAACGCGGCCATGAATATCTGAATGCGGGCTTATCTTCTACCACTCGTGAAGTACATGAGGTCGAAATAGCCCACATTCTAGATTTAGCTAGGTTTGGAGATGAACTTATCATTGAGCCAATCCACAAAAACCATCCTCCTAAACATACGATTAAACTCACGCGGTATTTTGTTAATGATATTTTTAGACCACTTTTCTGGAAAAACAAAACCGGAGACGGTTGTTAAGGCTAAGTACCAAGGCGCAAATTGACTTTCCAAGTTTATAAATTTACTGATTATAAAACTTGGAAAGTCTAAACTAATTTTGCTCATTTACTTTTAGCTATATTTAACACAGAATCAGACTTTGATGGCCATAAAACGATGATGTATAAATTGGTAATAGTAGCTTCTTTTGTAGGGCTAAGCCTACTGTTTGGAGCCTCAATTTGGAACACTCCAAACAATCCAGCTCGGCTCGACGAAAAAGTAAATCTTGCCCTACGGCGTACGGGTCATTATCTGTTGTTGGCTAGTGGCGATTCTATCTCCAAAATTCCCGTTGTAAAAAAAACAAGTCCCAACACTTTTGTTTTACAACTCAATAATGCCTTCAATTACAATCAATTGCCGTCTATTTTACAAGAATCTCTCAAGTTGCATCAAATCTCGCTCAACTACGATGTAGTAGTGCGAGATTGTGACACAAAAGAGCTTCAATTAGGTTATAACTACCTAGACTATACCCAAAACCACGAAGTCCCTTGTGGCGGGCGCACCCAAGACAAAGGATGCTTTTATGTCCAAATAATTTTTGAAAATTCTGCGTCTAAGGCAGCCACACCCCTTACGACGTGGTGGACAGTGGGCTTAGGACTCATCATGCTAGGCGGCACTTATATGATTTGGCGAAAAAGACAACCTATACAGCCCTCTCTCTCTCCTATTGCTCCTTCTCTCACCTCTGAGCTTATCAATGTAGGTCAATCCACTTTTGATTTTGAAAATCAAGTAATCTATACTAATGGCATTAAACACAATCTCACTTATCGAGAAGCCAAACTACTTCATTTATTTGTGACTCACCCCAACCAAGTCTTAGAGCGGGATTTTATTCTCAAATCAGTATGGGAAGACGAAGGCATCATAGTAGGCCGTAGTATTGATGTCTTTGTATCGCGTTTGCGAAAATTGCTCCAAGAAGATTCCTCTCTCAAAATTGCGGCGGTACACGGCGTAGGCTACCGATTCGAAACTACCTGACAATCTTTTGGTTTCAACGATACACTCTTCTCAAAACAGATAGGTGGGTAGGTCATGATGTTTTTTTGACCCACAAATTCGCAACATTGTTGCATAAATAAACTTTCTTGTCTTATATTTGCAACAATGTTGCACAAATAAACGTATCCATGAAAAAACATTTCTTCCATTATCTAACAGTCGCTTTAGCAAGTACACTTATCATAAGCTGTAACAAAACCAGTGAAGTAGATCCTTCTGATGATCCTTTGGAATACAAACATTTGCGGGTAGTAGTCAATGATGAAGTATCAAAAGAAGTCTTTATAGTAACTCCTCGAACGGGCGAAACCCAAAAATTTGAGACGGCATTTCCTAAAGCTTCACTTTACGTAACTGAGTCTGGACGTTATGCGAGTGTAGTACATCGGGAAAACAATCTTGTTCAATTTTTTGATTCGGGTCTTGAGTACCACGGAGACCACATTGATGTAAAAGGAACTCCTAAATGGGCTGCTATGACAGGCGAAAGTTTAGCACCTACTCATTTTAAAAGCAAAAGTGATGAAGTCTTGCTCTTTAATGACGGCGATGGCACTTTGAGTGTGGGCAAGGAAACAGACTTCCATACCACGGGAGCCAAGCTCAAAATCATTAATGCTAGTAAAACGGCACACCATGGAGCAATGACGAAATTTAACAATGGTAACTATGCTGTTACCGAAAAAGATGGTTCTGTAGCTGGCGTTTTACCCGAAAGAGTACGTATCATCAATGCTTCAGGACAGGAAATTCACAAATCTACCGTCCAAACGAAGGGAATCCACGGCAATGCTAGTGACGGCAATGTATCAGTATTTGGTTCGGCTAGCGGAATTTTGGTAGTAACTCAATCTGGCGAGCAGCGCCTCATTGCACATCCTTCAGATTTTGGAACAGCTTGGTTTGGTACAATTTTAGAAGCTACCAAATCACAAAAATTCATTGGATATACTGCCGCCAAAGGAGCCTATTTGATTGACGTTGTCGCAAATACGGTAACTCCCATTGTACAAAGTACCGACATCATGCAATGCAAGGTGGATTATGCCGGCAATCGTCTTGTAGTACTGCTGCATAGCGGCGAAGTACAGATTTTTAATTTGAGCAACAACACCTTGCTAAAAACAGGTAATGTTATGCCGGCCATCCAGAAAGATGAAGTACAAAAACCTCAGTTGGAAGCAACTGATAAGTATTTGTACATCACTCAACCTAAAACAGGCGAGCTTCTACAAATTGAAATTGCCAATCTTACCAACAAAAAAACGATTAAAGTCTCCTCAACCCCTTACCGCCTCACGCTCCTCGGGCATGAAAGTAGTGAAGACCACTAATTCCCCAAGGAGCATAATCAATAAAAAAGCCACCTTCTTACGATAGGTGGCTTTTTTATTGATTATGTTTTTATCGACTT
The DNA here is from genome assembly GCF_000423565.1 of Runella zeae DSM 19591. GTDB lineage: Bacteria > Bacteroidota > Bacteroidia > Cytophagales > Spirosomataceae > Runella > Runella zeae. Next base: position 151,659 of record NZ_AUIF01000011.1, read on the forward strand.
CCTAAACAGCAGGAGCAGAGTTCATCACTTCTGTTTGTTTACGAATAGAAGCCATGTGAATCAGTTCAAACAATTCTTCCACAAAATCAGGATAAAGGTTCAATTGTTTTCCTAAATCCGCCCGATTTTTGCGAAGTTGACGCCAACGATCCATTTGTAAAACAGCTACGTTGTTGTCACGCTTGTATTCTCCAAGTTGCTCAACCAACGACATACGGTGGCTCAAAATTTCAAGCAACTCACGATCCAGATTGTCAAGCTTGCCACGGAGGTTTTCCAAATTGCCTTGGTAATCAGTACCGTATTCAGCTTTACGAACGTGAAGTTCATGAAGCATTTCGCCTAAAGCAGCTGGAGTCAACTGTTGCGCAGCATCTGACCATGCTTTGTCTGGGTCGCGGTGCGATTCAATAATAAGCCCGTCGTAGTTCAAGTCTAAAGCACGTTGCGCTATTTCAAACAAGTAAGCGCGTTTTCCGGCCATGTGGCTTGGATCACCAATGATAGGCAACTCAGGAAACATCGTTTTCAATTCGATAGCGATATTCCACATGGGCGAGTTACGATACTTGGTTTCTTGGGCATTAGAAAACCCACGGTGAATCGCTCCCAACTTTTTGATTCCAGCGCGATTGATACGCTCAAAAGCTCCAATCCAAAGAGCTAAGTCTGGATTGACAGGGTTTTTGATCAAAACAGGCACATCCACACCTTGCAACGCATCCGCTAAATCTTGAACATTGAAAGGATTAACGGTGGTACGAGCTCCTATCCACAGAATGTCTATTCCATATTTGAGAGCTAGTTCTATATGTTGAGGGGTAGCTACTTCAACAGCCACAGGCAAACCTGTTTCTTTTTTTACAGCAGCAAGCCAAGGCAAAGCAGCCTCTCCCATACCTTCAAAACTTCCGGGGCGCGTGCGAGGTTTCCATACGCCTGCACGAATAACGTTTGCATACCCTTGAGCTTTGATTTGGGTTACGGTTTCCCAAACTTGCTCTTCGGTTTCGGCACTACATGGGCCGGCAATGACGAGCGGTTTACCTCCCGTATCAACCCACGTGCTCATCGGTAAAACTTCCAAGGTGGCACTCATAATAGAGAAAAATTAAAAGAATTAATTAAGTACAACAATCTGATATTAACAATTTGAATGCTAAGCACAACTTTTGTAATTTTGCATTTGTTTTATTGTCATAACAACAAACACAACTAAAAACTATGTCTATAAGTGTTGCTTCTCCCCAAAAGGGTGTTTCATTTGAAGACACTTCGGTAGCCTTTTCTTCTAAGTCAAATTTTCAGCTCAAAAAAACCTTTTGGCTATTTGCTTTGATGAATCGAACTTGGCTTGTAAAATTAGGAACTTTTTTTATAAAACTTGCTCTTTTATTACGACTTCCTATTAAAAATCTTATAAAATCAACTCTCTTCGGCCAATTTTGTGGAGGTGAAAATATAAAGGAGTGCGAAAAAACCATACAAAATTTGGCTAAATCCAAAATTGGCACTATTTTAGACTACTCTGTTGAAGGAGAAGACAATGAAAAGAGTTTTGATAAAACCACTAGCGAAATTCTTCTAACAATCCAAAAAGCCAGTCAATCAGACGCTATCCCTTTTTCTGTTTTTAAAGTGACGGGCATTGGTTCCACTGAGCTTCTTGAAAAAATCCAATCTGGTCAGCCACTTAGCTCCGAAGAAGAAGCGGCTTACGATCGCCTCAAAGCAAGGGTTGATTCTCTTTGCAAAAAAGCCCATGACTTAAACGTTAAAATCTTCATAGATGCCGAAGAAAGTTGGATACAGGGGGTTATTGACGACTTGACTTATAAGGCAATGGAAAAATATAATCTCGAAAAGCCCATTGTCTACAATACTTTCCAGATGTATCGCCACGATATGCTAGAAAACTTTCAGAAAGCCGCTCGTGAAGCTAAATCAAATGGGTATTTTTTAGGAGCAAAACTAGTCAGAGGGGCTTATATTGAGAAAGAACGCTTCCGCGCTCACGAAAATGAATACCAAGACCCAATCAATGCTACCAAAGCTGATACCGACGCTGACTACAACAAGGCTATTCTTTTTTCTCTTGAAAATCGTGACACTGTTTCTATTTGCCTTGGTACTCACAATGAGTATAGCTGCTTGTATTGTGTAGAATTGATGGATAAACTTAATATTCCACACAACGACCCACACGTATGGTTTGCCCAACTCCTTGGCATGAGCGACAATATCTCCTACAATCTCGCTCACGCTGGATATAATGTAGCAAAATACGTCCCTTATGGACCAGTGGAAGCGGTCATGCCCTATCTGTTTCGCCGTGCAGCAGAGAATAAATCCATTGCAGGGCAGAGTAGTAGAGAATTTTTGCTCATCAAACGCGAGGTACAACGTCGCTACCAACAGAAAGTTGTCCATTAACCAAAAGTCATGACTCAATCCCAGAAGAATCCTCTCAAGTATTTTTTATTTGCTCTCCTACTCATCGGATTAGACCAAGCCTCCAAACTGCTCGTTCATCATTATATGTCACCGGGCTTTGCGGGTCAAATCCGTATTATTGGCGATTGGCTCAAGTTGTATTATGTCACCAATCCTGGCATGGCATTTGGAATGCAAATCGACCACGAATATGGCAAACTTTTCCTGACGGTTTTTCGACTAGGAGCCATGGTCTTTATTGCATGGTACATGATTAAACTCGCTCAAAAGGGGGCTTCTAGTGGTCTTCTTTGGGCAATGTCTATGATTTTGGCAGGTGCTATCGGCAACCTTGTAGATAGTATTTTTTATGGCGTCCTTATTGGCAATGCTCCTTATGGCTCGCCTACTCCTTGGTTTCACGGACAAGTAATCGATATGGTATTTGTAGACTTTTGGGAAGGTTTTGTGCCAGAGTGGGTTCCTGTATGGGGCGGACAGTATTATACTACACCTATCTTCAATTTTGCTGATGCTTGCATTTTTGTAGGGGTATGTATTATCTTGGTTTTTCAAGGCACTTTCTTCCCCAAATTGGATGAAGAGGAAGAAGAAACTCCTTCAGAAAAAACTATTACTGCTACTGAAGAGGCTTCTGTTGAAGAAACTTCCGATCACCTTCCCTCTTCATCAACACAAGACCACGCACCCGAAACCAACGAGGCAGGCGTTGTTTCAGCAGTTTCAAAATCAGAAGAAGCACCTCATTTAGAAGAAAACAGCACCCTGGCTTCAACGACTCCAACACCACCCACTGACGACACAACCAAATAAATTTTATATATACTTTTCAAAAACTGTATTATTTCTAAACAATAATACAGTTTTTTTTGTATAGTTAATGTACTGCTTTTTGAGTATTCGACCTTGGGCATGATGGCTACTTTATCTTCAAAATCATTACCTATTTCTTCCCGTTTACGCTAGTTTTATGGCACTTCATCCCAATTTTATCTTATTTTTTGAAACAAAAAGGTAGGTTTGTATCGTTTTTATATAGAAAAAATACAAACTAGTTTTTTTCCTTATAGGGGAATCCTCACACTAAATTGTCATAAAATAGAACTATCTGAACTTCTATCATACAGCTATGAAACATTTATTATTCCTTTTTGGAATTTTCTCTACCACTTTTTTAGCTTACAGCCAAGACAAAAAGACCATAAGTGGCTACATCAAGGATGCTACCAACGGAGAGAGCCTTATTGGAGTATCGGTATATGTCCGTGAAATTGGAAATGGTACCGTTGCCAATGATTATGGATATTATGCGCTATCCCTACCTTCAGGAAGCTACACACTGATATTCAACTACTTAGGATACGAGAAGGTAGAAAAGAAAATTGACTTGAAAAACGATTTAAAACTCAATATCGAGCTCAAAGATGAAAGTCTCAAACTTCAAGAAGTAGTTGTAAAAACCACGAAAGAAGATGAAAATGTAAAGAGTATAGAGATGTCGGTTAATAAAGTAGAGATGAAAACGATCCGACAAATGCCCGCTTTGCTTGGCGAGGTAGACATTGTAAGAAGCATCCAATTGTTGCCTGGTGTGACAAGCGTAGGAGAAGGGGCAAGTGGTTTCAATGTCAGGGGAGGCAACATCGACCAAAACCTAGTACTGCTCGACGAAGCTCCGGTTTTTAATTCTTCTCATTTATTTGGTTTCTTTTCCGTTTTCAATCCTGACGCCATTAAAGATGTAAAACTCATAAAAGGTGGAATCCCAGCCCAATATGGAGGCCGGACCTCCTCTATTTTGGATGTACGGCTCAAAGAAGGAAACGCTAAAACGCGAGAAATAAACGGCGGAATAGGTACTATTTTTTCAAGGTTAAGCTATGAACAGCCTTTTGCCAAAGGCAAAGGGTCTTTTATAGTAGCTGGCCGTCGGTCTTATATAGATGTATTGGCAAAACCCTTTTTGAGCGGAGATTTAAAAAACTCTCGTTTTTATTTCTATGATCTCACCGCCAAAGCCAATTACCGAATCAATGATAAAAATACGATTTATGCATCGGGCTATTTTGGACGTGATGTATTTGGAGCAGACTTTGGGTTTGATTGGGGTAATCAAACAGCTACAGCTCGTTGGAATCACCTTTTTAATGACAAGCTCTTTCTCAACGCTACGACTTTTTATTCTAACTATGACTATGGATTGGAGTCAGATCGCAATAATACAAACACTTCTGGTGACAAATTCAAATGGAATTCCAATATCCAAACATGGAGTATTAAACCTGATTTTACGTATTATCTAACCCCCAACAATACAATCACTTTTGGAGGACAGTATATCAACTATACCTCTAGGCCAGGCACAGCCCTTGCTCTTTCAAGTGGAGAAGAACGTACAATAACCCTAGACACTCGCTATGCCGACGAATCTGCGCTTTATATTGGCAACGAACAAAAAATCAACAATTGGCTCTCTTTCCAGTACGGCATTCGTTATTCCTATTTTCGTAATCTAGGCCCTGGCACTAGTTTTGAGTTTTTAGAAGTAGAAAAAGGCGAACGCAAAATTCCGATTTCTGAAAACAAATATGAAACAGGAGTTATCAATACTTATGGAAATTGGGAGCCTCGCTTTTCGGCCAAAATCGAAGTTTCACCAGCGGCTTCTATCAAAGTAAGTTACAACCGTACTGCCCAATATTTACATCTGCTCTCCAATACTGCTGCAAGTTCTCCGCTTGATGTATGGACCTTAAGTTCAAAAATCATCAAACCCCAAATTGCTGACCAAGTGGCATTAGGTTGGTTTCAAAACTTACAGGACAATATGTATGAGGCCTCATTAGAGATTTACTATAAAGACCTCCAAAATCAAATAGATTATGTTCGCAATTCGGACCTTTTACTGAATCGCTATCTCGAAGGGGATTTATTATTTGGCAATGGACGCGCTTATGGAACCGAATTTTATATAAAGAAAAATCGGGGTAAACTGACTGGCTGGCTTAGCTATACTTTGGCTCGCACTGAACGTAAAATAGAAGGTATCAACAGAAACGACTGGTTTCCAGCACGTTTTGACAAAACCCACAACCTATCAGTCGTAGGTCTATATCAACTCAACGACCGCTGGAGTTTCTCTACAAATTTTGCTTTTAATACAGGTACCCCCGCTACATTCCCTACCAACCGCTTTGAATGGGGCGAGTGGGCACTTCCTCACAATGTCAACGATTCGCGCAATGCCGCCCGTATTCCCTCATACCATCGCCTCGATATAGGTGCTACTCTCAAATCCAAAAAGAAACTTTTTGGAAAAGGACAGGGCGAGTGGGTTTTTAGTGTATACAATGTGTACAACCGTCGCAATCCTTTTTCGACCTACCTTCGTCAAAATGAAGATAATAACCTTCAAACCGAAGCCGTGCGGTATTCAATTATTGGAAGTGTAGTACCCGCTGTTACTTATAATTTCAAATTTTAAGGAAGATTTCATCCATATAAAAAGCCATGAAAAACAGACTCGCCTCTCTCTTTATTTTAATACTTGCTGCGGGGAGCCTCACAAGCTGTGAAGATGTGATAGATTTAGATATCAAATCGGGTGACCCACAATTAGTCGTAGACGGATGGATTACGAATCGAGCCATCGAACACAGTATTCGCTTGACAGAATCGGCGCCTTATTTCGACAATAGCCCAGCTAAACCCATTTTGAATGCCACGGTGGTAGTCACTGATGACAATGGGAAAGTTTTTAATTTTAAAGACGCAAAAAACAATGGCGTTTATGTATGGAAACCAAGTACTCCCACCGATACTTTGGGCCACATAGGCAGGACATATACCCTCAATGTCAAGTTTGGTAATGAAGAATATACCGCAGTAAGCAAGTTGAACCGGGTTCCGAAGATTGATTCTTTGACTTATTTTTTTGATAAACTTCCCGTAGCGCCTTCCGATGGCAAGCCCCAAGAAGGATATAAGCCTGAATTTTTTGCCCGTGACCCCGTAGGATCAGGTGATTGCTATTGGGTAAAGTCATTCAAAAATGGGAAGTATTTCAATAAAGCAAGTCAGATTTCGACCGCCTACGATGCGGGCTTTAGCCCTGGTGGCAATAGCGACGGATTGATTTTTGTCTTACCTATCCGCCAATCTATTGTTCCTTTTGATGAGTTTTTGGTAGAGAAAGACACTATCAAAGTAGAGCTTCATAGCTTAACGCTTGAAGGGTATTATTTTATTAATCAAATCAGGATAGAATCTACCAACGGCGGACTGTTTGCGACACCACCTTCCAATATTTTCAGTAACATCAAAAATTCAAATCCGAATGGCCGTAAAGCCTTAGGTTTTTTTGGGGCGGCGGGCGTAAGTTCTTTTCAGACGGTAGTCGATGCCAAACAAGCACGTCCTAATATTTATTAAACCACCTTCCCTTCGGCCAATCTTAAGGTTTGGGTCACACAGCTTGGAATTTCGTGAGGATAATGGGATACGTAAATCAATGTACGCTCAGTAGAAGCACAAATAGTATCTACTACGGTTTTGAAGTGTTCTACTGTGGCAAAATCTAAACCCTGACAAGGCTCATCTAAAATAAGAAGGGGGGGATTTTTGACCAGTGCTCTCGCCAACAACACCAATCGCTGTTGACCTTTAGAAAGATTTTTAAAAAGCTTTTCCAACAAATCTGCCACTTGTAGCCACTCCGCCACGAGGTGGGTTTGTTGGATTTGTTGCTCGGTCAGTTTACGGAAATAAATGCCCGTCGCATCAAAAAAACCTGAAGCAATGGTTTTAAAAACCGTCGTTTCTTGGGGAAAATAAAGGTGCAACTCCGGCGAAACATGCCCAATTTTACTTTTGACATCCCACATAGAGGCGCCGCCACGCTTTTGGTCAAACAAATCATAATCATTGGCAAAACGCTGGGGATTGTCGGCGGTGAGGATACTGAGCAAAGTAGATTTGCCCGAACCGTTAGGCCCTACCAAAGCCCATTTCTCGCCTTTTTTCACCTTCCAGTTTACATGGTCTAGTACTTTTTGGGAGCCATAGGTCACGTTGATATTTCGGAGGTTTACGGCATATTCGAAAGCTAAACTTTGAAGATTTAGAGTTGAGCTGCTTTGAAGTTGAGGGAGTCTGGTTTCTGTGGCTTTAATCTCTTGTTTTTCAGAAGATTCATGGTTTTGGTTGTGCAGCTTCTGGGATTTTATTTTACCATGCTCTAATTCCAAAATATGCGTTACACTGTCGGGGATTTCGGATGTGGATGTTACAAAAATCACCAATACCCCCGCTTCCTTGAGTTGTTGTAAAGCACTTCGCAATACATCTCTAGAGTGCACATCAAGCCCCGCAAACGGATTATCTAAAAGCAGGATTTTGGGCATTTTTAGCAACGACCTACAAAGCATCATTCGGCGAGTTTCGCCATTAGAAAGCGTCACAAAAGGGCGTTCTAATAAATGATTTATAGAAAGTAACTCCGTCAAGCGGAGCAATTCTACTTCACTTATTTCTGAAGGTGCTAATACGACAGACTGGTCATCGACCGTACCTACGGGTTTGAGTTGGTTGGTAAGTACCTCTCTTACTGATGGGGCTATTGCTGCTTCATAGCTATGAAAACGTTGCTGATAATACTGAGCTGCTGATTTTACAATTCGATTAAAGGAATAATCAGACGGCACCAACTCAGCTACTTTCGACAACAAAACAGCCCCATAATCATGCGTAACTTTACCTCGCCAAACGGGCCATTTTCCGGCCAAAACTTCAATTAACGAAGACTTACCACTGCCATTAGGGCCTACAATAGCCCATTGCTCACCCGCCTTTAAAGTCAGCTCTAATTCTGAAAGCACCACTGTATCGTAGCGACGTACAAAAGCATTTTGAAGAGAAATAAACATCAGTAACAACCTTGAAATTGAGGGCGTAAAATTAGACCAAATACTTGATTATATCTCGCTAACTCAGATTTCCAGTAGCATTTTTACGTAAATTTTGCCTTCAGTAGATTAAAAGCTAAGGAATTCATTTGACCTACTTTTCTTCCTTTTTCCAACTATTTTATTTTTTATATTTGGAAAAATATTCGGCACGCATAATAAACCCTTGCCTTATCTATGGAACCAATTTTTGCGACGGAACGCACTCTGAAACTGTTGCCCCAAATCAAAGCTTTTATCGAAAACGAGCTTTATCCCTTAGAAACACCTCATTTTTTGACCCATCATTTTTCGGAGGTAGAGCCTATTCTTCAACAAAAACGGCAATTGGTCAAAAAAGCAGGTTTATGGGGGCTTCACTTGCCCAAAGAAGAGGGTGGCCTTGAACTTACCCTTTGCGAATTTGGGCAAATCAGCGAAGTCTTAGCAAGTTCTCCTTTCGGACATTTTGTGTTTAATACCCAAGCGCCTGACATCGGCAATACCGAATTGATGCATAAGTACGCTCCCCAGCCCCTAAAAGAACGTTATCTCAAACCTCTCATGGAAGGCGAAATAAGGAGTTGTTTTAGCATGACAGAACCCGAATTTGCGGGTTCGAATCCTACCCGTATGGGGACTACGGCGGTCAAAGAAGGGAGTGATTATGTCATCAATGGTCATAAGTGGTTTACGAGTTCGGCAGACGGGGCGGCTTTTGCCGTAGTGATGGCCGTCACCAACCCTGACGCTGCCCCTCACAAACGAGCTAGTCAGATTTTGGTGCCTATGGATACCCCTGGCGTAACCCTCGTCAGAAATATTCCAATCATGGGTCATGCAGGAGATAGCTGGGCAAGTCATGCCGAAATGCTTTATGAAAATGTAAGAGTCCCTCAAAACAATCTCATCGGCACCGAAGGAAGTGGTTTTTTATTGGCACAAGAGCGTTTGGGACCCGGTCGGATTCACCACTGTATGCGTTTTATTGGAATAGCGGAGCGAAGTTTTGATTTGATGTGCCGCTATGCTGCCAAACGCGAACTCGAAGAAGGCAAAATGCTAGGTGATACCCAATTTATCCAAGGGTTTATTGCCGAAAGCCGTGCCGAAATTGACGCAGCCCGACTCCTTGTTTTGCGTACGGCACACAATATCGATTTGTCAGGGGCTGCATCGGTACGGGACGAAATTTCAATGATTAAGTTTTTTACGGCCAATATGATGCTCCGAGTTATTGACCGTGCTATTCAAACCCACGGAGGTTTGGGAATGACAAGCGATATTTTGCTTTCGTATTGGTACGCCCACGAGCGCGCTGCTCGTATCTACGACGGTGCCGACGAAGTACATAAGTCAGCTCTTGCCAGAAGTATTCTCAAAAATTATGGCTTAGACGTACGCCGAAAAGGATAAAAGAAGCCCAAGTATTTCAGGGATACTTGGGCTTCTTTTTAACATTATTTATTTGATTCTGAAAGTAGCATTCATCCGATAGCTGTACTTGATTTTTTGATATTCAAGTGCGTCACCACCTTCAGGAGCGGCGTCAGCAGCCATTAGGCGTACGTTGTATTGGGCTTGTTTGTACATCGGATATACACTGCCTTCTTCTACTTCATGAATTTCAAGGACTTCGCCCAGTTTTTCACCAATAGATTCTAGCAAATAGCCCGCTTTTTCTTTGGCAGCTTTGAGTGCATTGATTTTCACTTGTTTGCGAAACTCCTCTTTCTTTGAATGCTCCACACGGCTCATGTTCACATACTCTACTCCACGGTCATCTACTTTGGTCATCAAGTCGTTGATATTATTAGCATTTGAGAGCTTGAGTTGGAATTGTTTTGCTGCCAAAAAATGTTGAGGTTTCTTTTTACCCGTCCATTCACGATAGCCCGTCACTCCACTCACCGAAAGGTTTTCTTTGGGAAGACCCGCACTTTTGACGGCATCTATAAGCTGCTTCTCAAGCACTTCTAGTGCTACTTTATCTTTCTGATTTTTTTCGTCTTTAAAATACTCTTTCAGCGAAATCGTAAAATAAAGCTCATCAGGTACGATTTCGAGTTCGGCGGTGCCAGTTACTTCAATTTTTTTGATAGGTTCTTTTTCCACGGCTGTAGTAGTTTGAGCAAAAATAGAAGTGCTATACGCAATCAATAAAGCACTTAATACGAATCGTTTCATGGTAATTATAGAATTTGTTTGTGCGTTTTCAACGAAAAAGTCAGTACAAATCGTGCCTTTCTTTTGTTAATGATTCCTAACGCTTCAAAATAATCTTCGCCGTTTTTTGGGTTTCACCGGCCATCAGACGTGCATAATATACGCCATCACTTAAAAACTGTCCATTGAATTTTACGGAATAAGTGCCCGCTTGTTGTGGTTGGTTGACAACCAACGCCCCCACGCGTGTTCCTCGGGTATCGTACACATAAAGAGACACTTCTGCGGCGGCGGGTAAACGATACCGAATACCTATTTGTTGACTAAACGGATTGGGAAATATTTGCAAAAACTCATCTTGAGTTTCACTTTCTTGGGAAGCCGCAGCAACGGTTTCTTTTTCATCAGTAGTTACAAGTTCTTCGGGCTCTTCTGTGGTCTCATCTTCATCCATAGCTGCGGCCGTTACCGACTCCATAGGTGCTTCGGTTTCAGTAGGTACTTGCAGTTGAGTGGCTATGGGAAGAATTGGTTTTTGTGGTTCTTCTTCTATCTCTACTTCCCGCTGCCCTGTCATAATACTAACTACCTCTGTAGGCGGGCTTTCGTTGTGAAGGCGATTAAACGCACTTACGGTATAATTATACTTAGTGTGGGGTTTGACATTTTTATCAACAAAACTAAATGATGTTTTTCCTTCTTCTCTCACCACAATGGTCCTAATCGCCTGTGCTGTTCGGAGGTCAATGGAGGCCTGATTAGCACTACGATAAATCACAAAATAGCGCGCTTTATCGCGTTCGGAGTTGGTATTATAGGGATAAGACCACTGCACTGTCACGGTATTATTGTCATTGAGGGAAGTGGCTACTTCTTCTGGTTTAGGAGGAGGAGCCGTATTTTTCCAAGGCATAGTTGGCACAAGCGCAGGTGCTTGGTACACATCTTCGCACAAGGCATCACAAAACCGATTGGGGTTGTTGCGAAGGATTTTGGCACTAAACAAAATACTACCGTGCACATTCTGAAATGTCCGATTGTATTTGATTTGGTTGGATACTTCTTGGGGGCGGCGCCAATTGGCATCTGTATTGACTTTATACACTCCTTGACCAATGTACAAGTGTTGATCTGAAACGTTATCGTTCCACCAAGGTACGATATGGGTATAGTTGGCGGAGTTGTTGCCCATACTCCAGTATACTTGAGGTGCAATATAATCTACCCATCCTTCTTGAATCCACTTGCGAGAATCGGAGAAATTGCCCGAATATGCTTCAAAACCGCGAGAATTAGACCCCTCGGCTGAGCTAGTGCGATTACGCCAGATTCCAAAGGGAGACACTCCAAACTTCACCCATGGCTTGACCTGCTGAATACTGTCAGCCACGGTTTTGATGAGCAAGTTGATATTGTCACGACGCCAATCCGCCTTATCAGTAAAACCACGATTGTATTCTTCAAACGTAGCATCATCTTTGAGTTTGAGACCTGCTTGAGGATATGGATAAAAATAATCATCAAAGTGAATACCATCTATGTCATAGCGACGTACCACATCCATCACGACTTTCGTCACAAACGACCGCACTTCTGGGCGCCCTGGGTCAAGGATACGTAACGGCCCATACGACAACAATACATCAGGGCGGGTTTTTGCGACGTGATTGGGCGCAATTGACGCTCTCCTAATGTCCGTAACTGCACGGTAGGGGTTCATCCAAGCGTGGATTTCGATGTTACGCTTACGACATTCTTGAATGGCAAATGCAAGTGGGTCATAGCCTGGAGAACGTCCTTGCTGCCCCGTGAGCCACTCCGACCACGGCTCTAGCTTGCTTTCATAGACGGCGTCGCAGGCGTTGCGAATCTGAAAAAAAACGGCATTGAGGCCTCGTCGCTGAATCATATCCAACAAGTCACGCAGTTCTTGCTGCTGCTGAGCAGCTGGAAGCCCTTTGGCCGAGGGCCAATCTACATTCCCAACATTGGCAATCCATACCCCTCTAAATTCTCTTTTAGGCTGCGCCCATAAAGAAAAACTTACCAAAAACAGAAGTAAAATCTTTTTCAACGGCATCGGTTCAACGTTCATACTGCACCTTTCCTCAGATTTTCTAAGAAACGAGTAACCCTTATTCTTTAGCAAAAATCGTACAAAAGTAACGTCCATCTTCTAAAATATAATACGTAGTTGATAACAAACCTCTTTGAACAACTTTTCTGAGAGGCTAATTTTCTATAAAACAGTGTGTATGTTAGTATTCGCAAAAAACCTGAAAACATCATCTAAAGCACAAAAACAGCGAAATGTTAGAAGAATTTTGAATGGGTAGTATTATTTTTGGCTTAGATATTTTAAACGCAATGTTCCATGGCTCAAAAAAACAAAACCACCGAACTCAAAAAGTATCTTGCCGAGATGAATGAGGAGGCACTTCGCGCAGAAATCTTGAAATTGTACCAAAAACTACCACAAGTGAAGGATTACTATAACCAAGATTTGATGAGTGAAGCGGAGCGGCAGGCGATGTTGGACACTTATAAAAAGAAAGTATATCGACAATTTTGGACACCTTCTGGCAACCCCAAAGATCCAAGCAATGCCGAAATCAAGACATTGGTGTCAGAATTTGAGAAAGTAGCCGCTTTTCCTTACGATGTTATTGACCTGTTACTGTATAGGGTAGAACTCACTACCGAACATGCCAATGAATTTGGTGGAGCCGCCACTGCCAACTACAATGCCTCAACGACGATGTTTAAAAAGGCAATGAAGCTCATTCAGGCGAACGGCTATTTAAACTATTTCCAGCAGAGAATAGAAGCCCTTTTTCAGTTCGATAACCTCGACTACTGGTATATTATGGATTTGGAGAGTGTGTATGAGGAATTGAAGGGGGAAAATTAGTACTCATTGACCCAAAAGTCCCAAATCTGGAACATTTCGAGGGTTTCGTCGTCGGCTTCTATGTTGCTGAGTTTGGAGTATTCAATCGGGACAAGATAATTTCCTTGCTCTATTTTGAGTTGGAAATCAGTGTCGGTAAAACCTTCTGCATCGCTGTGCAAACCGACGATTTTTACCCGTTTTACTTCTACATCGCCGCTTTTCTTTTTGAGTTGGGCAGTAGCATAAAATGGAAAAATGAGTGTTTCGTCAAAAGTGCAGTACCATCCCGAGCTCATTTCGTACTCGTTGTAGGCATCTACGATGATTTCGTAATCAATTTTTTGTCGGATTTCTTCGGGGGTAAGCATGAGTAGATAGTTTCTTATTCAAACAATTGTTTGATGATTTTAGTTAGCGTCTCTTTTTTGATACTGCTTTCTTCCGATTTGTCGAACATTGTGATTAAGTGAATATCCGTTCCGTTTTCGACTTTACTAAGCAAATAAGTAATGACCCGAAAACCACCGCTCTTACCTTTTCCTTTGCTTTTACTTTTTAATCTAATTTTGTATAATCCATTACCTAACGATGTGCCAAGGGTTGGGTTTTCGAGTAGTTCTTCAATCAAAATATCAACATCATTTTCCAGTGATGAAAACTTTTTGATAAGCCGTTTGTACCGAGATGCAAAATAGGAGGTGATTTTAACTTCATTGGGCATCGTGTATTTCTTTTTTTAAGTCTGCAAAAGTGCGAGTAGGAATTTTGCCTTCCTTCATAAGCTTCACTTCTTTCAACCCTTCCTCAATCTCCTGCATAAGCGTAAGGGGCTGCTCTTGGTTGTCTTCGTTGATAATCAGTGCTTTGAGCTCTTCTCTAACACGTTTGGGAAGAACTTTGTATTGTTCATAAATAATTTGTGCAGTGCTCATGGTTTGTCTGTTTTGGCTAAACAAAGATAATGGGATTTCTTCTAAATTTCTCCTGAGTGTTTTACTCCTCCCAACCTTTGGGAGCTAAATCAAAATACGTAGGATTGCCTATGTGCTGACAAATTCTTCGTTTTTGGGTCTTTGGTAATGTAGTACCGCGTACCACCCTTGGCGGTAGGTGTTGCTTTGATATAAACGATATCGCCTTGGCGATTGGTGTGGGAGAGGTATTTGTCTATCTCCTCACTCATAAATCAGTGTTTGGGTTTTGTTCATTACTTTTATGAAATAGGGGTTTCGGAGCGTACGGGCCGTTACCAAATCTACCGTTCTACCCAAAATGGTCTCAATAGCTGTCACAATCTTGAAGTAATTCTCGCCATAAGTAATTGGGTCAAGATTCTCGTCAAAATCTATCAAAATATCCACATCGCTATCTTCCCCAAACGCATCCGTACATACCGTGCCAAAAGCATACGCCTTTTTGACGCTGTTTTCTTGAAAAACTTGCCTGATAGCGGGGAGGTGGTTGGTGAGGAGGGGGTGCATAGACTTGAATTTTAGCGAAGATATGATTAGATATTTATCTATTCTGCGGCATATTTAATGCAGATGAATATTTTTTAAGATTAATCTGTGTTATAATCATGAAATGGAAGCAAGTAGGAAATTTTTGCTTGAATAGACTTTCTTTACTTGCATCAATATACGGATTTGCATGGCCGTGATGATTTCTTTTGTAATATAAAACCCTATCTGTCTCAAAATCAGTATTATCTGAATTGAAATAATGTTTGAAAAGATTTAATTTATCTGACCAAATAATATCCGAAAGAGTAATGTCTGCGCCATTACAGAGCTTTTCTTTCAATTTATCATTACGATTATTGAGGTAGTTAAAAATTTGATTTCCCAAAGGTGTTAGCTGCCATTGACCATTGGATTGTTGTTTCAGTTGGGAATTTATGACAGGTAGCGTTACCTGATTCAGACCATAAATAACTATTTCTTCTAATTGCTTGATATAATAGAATGATGCAACTGTATAGTCTTCTTTCCAACAAGATTTCTCCATTTCAATATAATTTTCAATCAAAGGACTTGAAATGCCAGCTACCCCTTGGTAAAGGTTTCCTGCTCTTGAAAGTATTTTTTCAAGAAAAGAATGATATTCATCTTGGGAAGTCAAATATGAAAGTAAATCGCTTGAGTTCATTTTAGATTATTTTTTGCCAGTTTATCGAAAATTATCAGATACTCTTTAAAAGCCTCATCACTTCCCCCCCGTACCATTCTCAAAAATTGAATTTTACCCAACAATACCTTCCTCAAATCAGGAATCGTTTTATTTCGTTTAAATCCTTTTTCTTCGGGATAATGATTTAAAAACTTGGCTTGGGTAACTTCTAATCCATGTTTTTGCCAGTTATGTAAAATTGCTCTAATAGTACGGACGTACTCGCGATTTACATTTAGTTTTTCATTCACTACTACGCCTGTTACCTCTTGGCGTTGGTTGGGTTTTAGCAAACGAGTTTTCTTGCTGTTTACTTTAAAGCCTTCTTCTTTTAAAATTTTGCCAAGTCCCAAACCCATTTTTTGTTTTGCCTCCTTGCTTAGTTCGTCAAAACTGAGCGTGATGTCATCGGCATAGCGGGTATAAGTAAAACCATGTTTGGCCGCTAAACCACTAATTCGGTAGTCCATTCTTCGACAAACAATATTAGTTAAAATAGGTGATACTGGCGATCCTTGGGGTAATTTACCCTGAAAACAGCAAAAATTGGCTACAATATGCGCAAATTCGGATGTAAGACCGTATTCAGGCAATTGCAAAACCGCTTTGATTCGTCCAAAATGAATAGTAGGAAAAAAGTCTTGCAGGTCTAAATTAAAAACATTTTTCTTGCCCAAGTGCGGTTGTGCGTTCGATACAATGCTTCGGTTCATCACAAAACCATGTGCTGCTTCGGTAGGCTTATACAAATGACTTAATATTACATTCAGACGTCTTTGGATGCGCTTTAATGTTTCTTCGGGAGCATGAATAACCCGTTCTCCTCCTGATTTTTTTGAAATTCGGTGTTCTTTATACTTGCTTTCTAAGTTGTAATAATAATGATAGACCTGTTTAATGGAAAACGGTTTGTATTCTAAAACTAATTTTTGAGCAATCCAATCACTCACCAAATTAAGCAAATCGGTTAAATCAGCGAGGTTTTTGCCGCTTTGCAAGGCGGTTTTAATAGTCTGTATTTCATCGCTAGTAAATTCCATTTATGAAAGATAAAAAGCACCTGCGGGTATCATCAAAAAAATAAAAAAACAATCATCAGCAGCGTTTTAGTCTCAAATAGTGAGCTATAACGCAATAAAGCATGGCGTAACGCCATACCCATCAAGATTTTGCCGCAGGTGCATAGTTACAAAACTACACAAAAAACAGTATCAAGCCGCCCATGTGTATAACTCCTGCCTGGCACGAGTGAGAGCAGTATATCGCCAACGAAGGTCTGTAACTTGGTATTCGCCGAAAAGCGGGGCTCGGTGGATAATCACATTGTCCCATTCACTACCTTGTGCTTTGTGGCATGTGAGGGCGTACCCAAAACGCAGCTGGATAGAATTGTAATAGGCACTGCTTTCTATTTTTCCATACGTATGTTTATGCATTTCAGCATGAAAGTGAGTTACTGCTTCATTTTCAAGAAAACCTTTAAATCCCCTTTCGGTATTCAATGTCGAAAGCAAGGTCTTGGTTTCGATGACAAACGGTTTATTATCAGCACCTTGAAATTCTAATTGCACGTCGGCAAAATGTAAATCTGCATATTTTTCGGTTTTGCCAATAGCTCTTACATAGCCCATTTCACCGTTATAAATAGTCCGCCCATTACCTTGCCAAGTTACATTGACAATCACTTGGTCACCTACTTGCAAGCGGTCTTGTTCATAACCAAATTGTTTCCGAATAGCACGATTCCAGTAATTTACGTCGTCATTTGAGTTCGCTATCAAAATAACTTTCTCTGCATTTTGGGGGTCGTATAATCTTTCAAAAAAACAAGCTGTATCCCATGCTTTACCAGTGAAATTCACCTTCAACTTTCGGTTATCTGGCTGATTTTTAGACAAAATACAATCACGCATATAAGTCGCATTGTCCATGATGTATGAATCGCCTTTGGCACGCATGGGTTCACTCAAAAAGTACTCATTACCTGTAAAACTGAACTTCTCAACCATATAATCAAGTGTTAACGCTGGAGAAAAACTCTCGGATTTGTTTCCGTTGACAGGAGGTAATTGGCAAGGGTCGCCTACAAATAAAAACTTATTCTTCGGATTTCCTCGTTTCACAAAGTCCACTAAATCACAGAGTAAAGCTCCTGATTGCTGAAAACGCTCACTTGCAGTTACTTTGTCACTTATCATAGAAGATTCGTCAATAAGATAAACCGTAAAAGCTGATTCCTGATTGAGCTTCGGTAAAAACTTCACGCCCAGTCCATTTTTCAACTGTTCGAGTTTGTAAATTGCCGAGTGAATCGTTTTAGCTGGAAGCATTGAACCCAATGCCAAATTTTTAGCGGCTTTACCAGTTGGGGCAATCTGAACAATATTTACACCTTGCTCCCTTATAAACTTCATAAACTGCCGAGTAAGAAATGTCTTACCAGTTCCCGCCGAACCTTTTAAAATGTGCAGATTCACATTTGAATTATGATTTGTAATAGTTTCCGTGATTCGAGCGAAGATGTTAGCCTGTTGATCGTTGAGAGAAAGCGAAGGAGTATTTAGCATAATTTGAGCGGCTTTTGGTTAGAAGCCATTGCAAAGGTATGTTTCAATATATGCAATTGTTTTGCATACTTGAAGTTTTTTATGTATTTTTGAAAAAAAGTAAAAATGCCCGCTACCAAAGAACAACTAAGACGGCTGATGGAATTAGATAAATTTTTCCAAAAAGGTCAAAAGTGGAAAGTAAACGAACTATTACAAAAACTCTCAAATGAAGCTGATATTCACATAAGTGAGCGAACGTTAAAATATGATTTGGCTTATTTGATTACCGAAAGTCATGGAGAACTAGAATCACGTAAGATTGGCCGTGAATGGTTGTGGGGTTACAAAGGCTTGAACTATTCACATTTCAAAAAATCATTGTTACTCAATGAAGTTAAAGACCTCGCAAAAATGATTGGTACTTTCAAAGAGTGGGGTGATTTACCGTTTTGGGAAGAAATTGAGGTAATGCTCAACCAGTTTGAGACTCGTTTTAGTTTTGAAAACCAAACCAACAGAATGCTAATTGATTTTCAAAAGCCTGTTTCAAAAAATGGAAATTTATGGCTCAAACCTCTCTATGAAGCAATTGATAAGCAACAGACTATACAGGTGTCTTATTTTTCACTTCGTACTAAGAAAAAGATAATTGGAGATATTAGCCCTTATTTGTTGAAAGAATACAATAATCGTTGGTGGCTTATTGGCTTATTTGGTACAAAAATTGTGAATATTGCCTTAGAAACTATCGAAGACGTTCAGATTAGTGGTTTGCCTTTTATTCAAACAGAATCATTTGACCCCAAAACCTATTTTGAAAATGTGTTGGGTGTTACTGTAAATCAAGAAAAAGTAGAAACCATACGCTTGAAAGTTGCCATAGAAAGTGTTGAATACCTGAGAAGTAAACCGATTCATCACTCTCAAAAAGAAACAAAAGAAGATGGAACAGAATTGATACTTCAAGTCGTACCTAATACTGAACTTGAACACATAATTCTACAATACGGATTTGGAATCGAAGTATTAGAACCTCCAACTTTGCGAAAAAAAATAGCCAAAACACTGCGCCTCGCTTTGGCTTTGTATGAGAGTAATTTAAAAAGTTTCATGCGACACTAATCAGAATCTTTGTGTTTTCTTCGCGATTAGCAGCAAAAGCTAATGAAGCTAAAATGTCATCTTGGGTAAGTTGTGGGAAATCTTCAATGATTTCTTCGTGAGTCATTCCACTAGCTAACCAGCCCAAAATGTCCCAAACAGCAATGCGAGTACCTTTGATGCAGGGCTTGCCAAACCGAATTTCGGGATTGAAACTGATCCGTTCTTGAATATTTATCATAGCCTTTCCATTTTTCTTTTCAAATATACGCTTTTCTCGTTGTACACATTAAAAATAAGCCGAGACCCTTCTCAGAGCCTCGGCGTGGTATGAAGTAATTTGAAATATACTATTCTATTGCCTCTATTTTATCCCTAAGTATTGTGACAAGTTTATATTTCTCACTCATTTCAAGTACAGTTGGCCAAATACTGGTAATAATAGTATGAAATTCTTTTAATGAAGCATTGCCGATTTTAACATGAATAACTCGTGGTGGAGGTTGAGCTAGAAGCATTCGGTTTGAAAAGTCCGTATCTTTAGACACAATAGTCATTTCTTTCTCTTTTGCGTAGTTCCAAATTTCCGTATCTGGTGCTGTATTTAAAATATCATTTTGGTGAATGTAATCTTGGGTATTCCATAGCGCAAAGAAATATGGTAAATTCACATCAATCAAGTATTTAGGCATCATGCTACGTTTTTGATTTCGTGAATGACATAGTGTTTTTCCATGAGTTGCAATGCAAATTGTTGACAGGCATTAATGTCTTCAAGCTCAAGCATAGGATATTGATGGAGAAGTTCCTCGGGAGTAGTTCCTGCAAACAAAAACTCTAAGACAGTCTGCACCGTAATGCGCATTCCGCGAATGATAGGTCGTCCATTACATATATCAGGATTAAGAGCGATGCGCTCAGTAATGTAAGTTGTCATGGATATTTTTTGTTTTTTCAAATTTAAGCATTTTTATTAAATCTAGTAACCATACCAAGCCGAGACCCTTTTCAGAGCCTCGGCTTGGTATGAAGTAAAAGGGGAATAGTAATTAAAACGAAATGGTATTTACCGTAGCCGAACTCGACGTCGTGGTGGTTGACTTGAGCGTAGCTCCCGAAGTAGAGTAAGTTCCTCCCGTGTACAATCCCCATCCTGACGAACCACCTACAAAACTTCCTCCTGTGTAGGTACCACCATAATAGATTTTGTATTGGACGTTTTTCTGTAAGCTCGGATTAGAGAAATGGAAGTAGTAATTGCCATTTTTGGGCTTAAAAGTTACCATTTCTTTGCCAGAAGCATCTTCAATATGCAATACCGAACTTGCCGCCACTTGCGCACTTGCGGTGATATACATACTTACTTGGGTGGAGTTTGTACTCATGGCTTTGGTCATTCGGGCATTCGAACCACCCGAAATCAAGATTCCACCATTCACCAGAAAGTTTCCATTTACATCTATTCCCTCTTCGGGTTGGCTAGTTGGTCCACCTACGATTGTAGTTCCACCTGTAATGGTAATGTTTCCGTTACTGTCGATTCCGTCGCTTCCTGCCACAATCAAGATTCCACCTTTTATGTAGATGTTACTGCCGTCGTTTGATTCTGTACCGCCAGTGGTGGTTCCCATACTAGCATTAACTCCATCATTAGAAGAGGTAACATTAGTTATTCCTCCCGCAAAGGTAATCGTCGGTGCTTCTATCCCTTCGGTCGATTTTGTGATGGTGACGGTACTGCCTTCATTTATTGTAATTGACGTTTCTGACTTGATACCATCATCAGTAGCGGCGATGGTCAGCTCTCCATTGGTGATTGAGAAAGCACCATCACTTTTAAATCCTTTTGCCTCGCTAGTATTTGCTGTATTGTAGGTGAATTTTGTACCTGTAGCAGAAATATTTGTTGTGCCACCACTAATAGTAGCAGTGCCATCTACCGAAATCCCCTTAGCTCCCGAACCTGTGCTAGTAACCGTCAGCGTGCCGCCTTTGATTGCTAAGTTTTTGTCACAATTAATCCCTGCTGGTGCTGCAATATCCGAATCGGAAGTATCATAAAAAGCGGCACCAGAAGTTGTGATTTTTACCGTACCGGCTGTCAAAGTAAAATCACCACCGGTTTTTATCCCCTTAGCGCCTTTACCCGACACGTTCAACGTTATGACATCCCCTGTACCAATAGTAGTATAGCTTTCACTTTTGATGGCGTTTCCTTTGTCTCCTGTGGTAGTGACGGTTATTTTCCCACCTTTGACCAAAACGTAAGGTGTAATCGTCGCATCTGTACCCTCATACGAAGCCGTAATTCCGTCATTTACACTGTTGACTGTGATGTTTCCTCCATTTACTGCTACATACCCTTCTTCTGCTTCAATACCATTGCTACCCGCCGCAGAGACCGTAATGCTTCCATTGTCCATTGCAAAATAATCATTGGCATGAATACCATCGCTTACGGCTGATTTTATGATGATGGTGGCCTCACTTACATAAATATAATCATCTGATACGATACCATGCTTATAGTTGGCGGTGACGTTCAATGTTCCGGTCCCCATAAAACTCAATTGTCCTTCACTGAAAAGCGTTCCTTTTTGGTCTTCTGTACTTGTAGTATAAGTGGCGCCATCTATTAAGGTATTGGTGCCAACAACATTGATAGTTGCTTTTTTACTTGATTGAATGTTGATGGCCGGACCGCTACTATTAGTAAGGCTAACTCCTTTTAGCGTAATATTGAACTTGTATTCGCTATAGATTTTAAAACTTCCTTTGGTGGCTGTACCTGATAAAAGATACACAATTTCTTTAGAAGTATTGGTTGATTTTACGGTTACATCTGCACCACTTGTGGTTACAGTGACGCCCTCATTTTGAAAAGCATTGCTGAAAGAAGCACTTGTGCCTGAGTAGGTAATGACGACTGTGTCTTTGGCAGTTGAGGTTGCCCCTGATGCGCTTACTGCTATTGAAATGGTGCAAGTTTGGCCACCAAAACTCAAGTTAAAAACAGCAGTACCTGCCGACGTAGGTGTACCTGCAATGGTATAGACTAGCTTTCCCGCACCACTTGTAAGAGTGCCCGCTGCTAAAGTAGCTGTCAAACCTTCCACCCCTGTAGATGAAGCAGTGGAAGCATCGTAGGTGCCACCGTTGCTGCCTGTATAGTCGAGCGTAGCAGAGCCAGAGTAGGCTACTCCACTGGTAGCCGTGGCAGGTGTAACTGTACCTACTAGCGAAGCCACATTGGCCTTAGAAGCGACTACGGCCAATGCCAAAGTGCAAGTTTGTCCACCCAAATCGATAGAAAAATTGGCCGTTCCAGCGGCAGAAGGCGTTCCGGTAATCACAAAACTAGCTGAACCACTTCCATTTTCTAATGTCCCTGCGGATAGTTTTGCAGTCAATCCCGTAACGCCAGATGAGGCCACAGCCGTACCTTCGGGGTAGGCCGCTCCATTGCCACCCGTATAAGGGACGGTGGCAGTAGCTGTGTACGATGTTCCACTTGTAGCACTTGCAGAAAAGGTCACATTGGCACAATTAAGAGCAGTAATAGTAGCAGATTTCTCGGCTGTTATGTCAGGATCTTTACAAGATTGAAACATCAAGACAAAAGTTATCACAGCACCCACAAGGGCGATTTTTTTTCTATTCATCATATTGGTTCAAATAAAGAGATATTGAAGAGGGGTACAACAATTTTTAAATGAATGCAAGGCCTTGCTGAGAAAGGAAGTGTCTATTTTACGCTTGATAAAGTAGGACTTCTTTCCCTTCACATATCTCATTATACGCTTGTCTATTTGACTGCGTTGCAGAAGCGTTTTTACTGAGGCATCAGTTTATTAAAAAAATGGAGGCCAAAGCAAATTTTGTAATAAAACACTAAGGCGAAGCACTATGAAGTACCTCGCCTTGCCTTACTATAAACCTAAAGTTTTTAATTTTCGTCAGGTGAAATATAACGAGTAGGTCGCCAAGTGTTATTACGGGGGTTGATATCGGGAAGTTGAGAATCGGGGTCAATCGTTACCGACTTCAAAAGCCCTTTGGTAGGGGCCTTGAACGTCCAAGTACTGCCACGTTGCCATATTTCTACGGGCATCGAAACGCGCGTTTTTTTACCACCCGCTTCTTCCAATTCAATTACCGCAGGCATGGCCCACTGTTCGAGGTTTTCGATGGTGATGATGGAACCTTTAGCAGGGCTTTGTTCTACATATTGCACTTCTTTTATGCCTTGGTCGAGTTTATAATTTTCATAGAACCATCCTTTCCAAAACCATCCTAAATCTTCGCCCGCAGCATCTTCCATGGTGCGGAAGAAATCAAACGGAGTAGGGTGTTTGAATGCCCAACGCTTTACGTATTGTTTGAATGCATAATCAAAGCGGTCACGACCTAACACAGTTTCGCGTAGTATTTTAAGACCTATGGCAGGCTTATAATAAGCATCCCAACCGATATTTGGGATTTTGATAACATCTGGAATAGTCAGAATTGGATCTGCACCTTCTCTAAAAAGGGTAGGAGCCAGATTTTGCATATCATCTAGGCGGTCGCGATTGTATTCGCCGTCGTTGAAGGCTTCGGCCGAAAGCATGTTGATAAAAGTGTTAAACCCTTCATCCATCCACGCAAATTTACGTTCGTTATTTCCCACAATCATCGGAAACCAAGTATGTCCAAACTCGTGGTCAGTTACGCCCCAAAGCGCATCTTTTTTGTCGTTGTGGGCACAAAACACAATCCCCGGATATTCCATTCCGCCCACGATTCCGGCCACATTGGTAGCGACAGGGTAGGGGTATTCCATCAAATATTTTGAATAAAACTCCAAGCACCCTTTTACATATTCGGTAGAGCGTCCCCAGCTATCGTTGCCGCTATTTTCGGCGGTATAGAGCGATTGTGCTAAAGCTGGTTTACCACTTGGAAGATTCATTTTGGCGGCATCCCACACAAACGCCCGAGAAGTGGCCCATGCCACATCGCGGGCATTTTGACAACGAAATTTCCAAGTAATCATCCCCGAATCTTTGGGGCGAGATTTTTTGTCTTTGATTTCTTTTTCGCCTCTAATCATCACGGTCTTATCGCTTTTTCGAGCATCTTCCATGCGTTTGAGCTGCTCTGAGGTCATCACATCCGAAGGATTGAGCAATTCGCCTGAGCCTCCTACGATATGGTCCCAAGGTACCGTAACACTATATTCATAATCACCATAATCAAGATAAAACTCTCCTGCTCCCACATAAGGAAGTACGTTCCAGCCTTCAATATCATCAAATACACACATACGCGGATACCACTGCGCTATTTCATAAATGATACCGTTTTTGGTCTCTAGCTTACCCATACGGTCGGAGGCATAGGTAGGTATTTTGAAGGCATAAGTAACTTTTATTTTTAGTATATCGCCCGCTGGTTTTACTGCTTCTGCCAAACGGATTTGCATACGTGTATCTTCAATGATGAATTCGGCAGGGGCAAATTTCCCTTTGCCTTGCTGAATACTTACCGAACTAATAGTGTACCCTCCTTCAAAGCCCATATTTCCGTACCTTCCTCCATTGAGTGGAGTAGTTTTTCCGCTACGAGAATTGTCGTTGAAAGCATTTTGATCCAACTGAAGCCATACAAAAGGAAGCGCTTCGGGGCTATTGTTAGTATAAGTGATTTCTACTTCTCCCGATAAGCTGTTAGCTGCTTCGTCGAGCGTAGCCGCTATTTTATAATCTGCGCGATTTTGCCAATATTTAGGACCGGGTGTTCCACTCCCAGAACGAAACTCATTGGCAGGCTGATAATTGAATAAGGGATTAAATAATACATGAGGGTCATATTTGCTACTAGGATTTTGGGCTTGTGCCGATAAAACCCAACCCAAAAAAAATAAAAAACAAAGTTGGCGAAACATTAGAAATGAATTTACGGTGTGCACTTAAGTGTATGTGATTTTATAATCTGTTTGTTTAAAATCGTCGTGATTGGTTTAATTACTGCAAATTTGCTGAAAAACGAAGGTAAGACACATTTGTTGTATAAAGTAAAAACACAAACATAATCAACAAAATTGAGCTTACTTTCACCCAATTTGGAGGAAAGCTGAATCTGTAAGTTCAATATTTGGTTGTATAATCAAAATAAATGCGTTTGTTATGACTTTAAATAAAATTCCGGTCAATTTGATTACTGGTTTTTTGGGCGTAGGCAAAACTACTACTCTACAAAATATCCTCAAACGTAAACCAGCGGATGAGCGCTGGGCGGTCATTATCAATGAATTTGGGGCGGTCTCTATCGACCATACTCCTTTTGCAGGAGCCGACGAAAATGGTCTTATTGTGAAAGAAATAGCTGGAGGGTGCATCTGTTGTAGTGCCAATCTTCCGATGCAAATGACGCTCACGCTGGTATTGCGTCAAGTAAAACCCCATCGCATCTTAATTGAACCTACTGGCATGGGTCATCCTGAAGCTATTTTGGATATGTTGCGGGGGAAGTTTCTGAAAGATGTACTAGACATCAGGGCTACGGTCTGCTTAGTAGATCCACGTCAGTGGGAAAATGAAGACTACCGCGAACACGAAACGTTTATCGACCAAATCACTCTGGCGGATGTATTGATTGCCAACAAAATTGACTTGGCAGGAGAGACTTTAACTAAAGATTTTCTGGAATGGGCTAAAGCACTTTTTCCCCCTAAAATTTTGATTGGTGCTGTCGAACACGGCGATATTGACCCTAATTGGCTTAATGTAGAGCCTTTTCCTCAGCGTAAAGCACTGCATCCCCATGCTCACGAGCATGAGCACCATCATCACCATCATCATGCAGACGAACTTCCCATTCCTGAGATAGGCAAGCCTCTCATGCGCGAAAGCCACGGCTTGGGTAGGTATAGTTGTGGATGGGTATTTTCGCCTGATGAAGTTTTTGAGCTTCCTTCCCTCAAAAAATGGGTATCTTCTCTTCAAAATGTTGATAGAGTCAAAGGCGCGTTCAGAATCGGTACGGATTGGGTACTTATCAATGCTGTAAGCGGAGAGTTTTCGATTGAATATTTAGCTTACCGCCGCGATAGTCGGGTGGAATGTATTTCGGTCAATCCTCTTCCGTGGAAGACTTTGGAAGATGGCCTCAAAAATTGTTTAATCAAAGAGCCAACTACCCAGGCCGTCTAGTTCGTCTTTACCGATAAAGAAACCTCAACATCATGAAACGTAACATTACGATAGCGTTTATCTCTTTATCGGTATGGATATGCACTGCCTGCGATAAGTGTAAAGACATTGCTTGCTTTACACCTCCCCCTAATTTTGTATTCAAAATAGTAGATAAAAACAACCAAAACATTTCTTCTTCTTTTTCAGAATTCACCTTGAAGTATTCTAAAAACGGTACTGCAAAAGAAGAAAAACTCTCAAAAGTCACCACCGCAAGCCAACAAGCAGCCTTTAGAACCGTGAATTTGGGCTGGGAGAGTACCGATGGCATTTTGGCCGATGTAGTGCTGGATGGGAATGTGAGAGGAAAATTGTTTTGTAAAATGGTGGAAAAAAATGAAGATTGCTGTTCATTTTTTGAGCTAGAAAAATTGACATTTAACGAACAGGCTATTTCGAACCCTAAAGATCAAGAGTATAGTTATCTGCTCTTGGTTCCATGACCGAAAAGCCTCCTATAAAATGGAAGCAACAAAGCACTGGTGGGCAATCTTCATTTTGACAGCAGCTGTTTATATAATATATGCTTATATCCAGCCTATTTATACCTATGCTTTGCTAGACCCTCGTTTTGACGCACACCAATACACTAAGATTTACTATTTTTTCAAACACTCCCTCCCCAATTATCAAGTTTCTTTTCCTTTCAATACCCGTATTTTAGCACCTTGGTTAGCTTCTTTTCTGCCATTTGCGGAGCCTTCCGCCAATTTTATTTGGCTCAATGGCTTCTTCGTATTGCTAACGGTAGGACTATTAAGTACCATTTGGCAACGCCTCCACATCCGACCTTTTTGGAGAGCAGTAGGTATTTTTTGGATATTATTTCATTGGAAAGGTATAATCAGAATGTACCTTCCCGACCCAATCAATGTTGACATCGGAGGTTTTTTATGGCTCACTTCTCTTCTGGGAATTGTATGGCTATCTACTTCGCCAAAACCCGTTCATCACTATTCCCGTTGGGTCATCGCAGCTGGACTTATGTTGGTAGCGATTGTGGGTACGTTGCAAAAAGAGTCATTTATTGCCGCTTTAGGTATAAGTGCGGTTGTTTTTTTTCTTAATAAAAAAAGACTCAACGACCCCTCTACACTTCTATTTACCTTGATTGCTTTGGGAGTATCTATAGGTGTTTATTATTGGGTTAGTATGGTTTTTCCGCCCGCTCACCCCGACTGGCGAAACTCCCCCTCAATCAGTATATTGCGGGGTATTAATCGCTATTTTCAGTCGCCGGAGTTATTCCTCAAACTTCCTATTAGTTGGTTGTTTGCTTTTGGTGGATTGTGGCTAGCCCTTATTACTCCTTTCAACACACAAATCAATGGCACTCCATTTTTATTATTTCTACGGCTTGAATTTTGGCTTTGGATGGTTTTGAGCATCGTAGGTGGTGGAGATACCACACGCATTTTGTTTAATGGCATGCCCTTTATGCTGACCTATTTTTTAATCAGGCTCAATCATCAGCCTTTATGGGTAGGGGGATACATTTGTCTGGCCTCCTTGCCTTTGATGCGACTCTACACCTTGGAGCCTGATTTGGGGCGCTTTCCCACCCAAATGGCTGACTGGTGTGTCGAATGCTGGGAGTTGAGTAGAAGTTGGGGGTATGGAGCGTATGCGATAGTGGTATTAGCGGCTTATCACTATCTTCTGAGTCGCAACTTCTCCTTCCCTAGACACAAATCGAACGATATAGACTCCCATCGCTAGTTTGGTTACATCAAAAGCCGCTTCGACTCCTGCTTTTAAGGCCGATTGGTGTGCCACTAATTGGCCTGTTAGGGAGTATAAATCAATTTGCCCATCCGTAGGGATTTGTGCGTACAAAAAAA
This sequence comes from Runella zeae DSM 19591, assembly GCF_000423565.1. Lineage (GTDB taxonomy): Bacteria > Bacteroidota > Bacteroidia > Cytophagales > Spirosomataceae > Runella > Runella zeae. The sequence continues at coordinate 180,009 of NZ_AUIF01000011.1, forward strand.
GAGAGGTGGGATTTGGATAAGCAATAAATGTCAACGGCTCTCCCGGAATTACCACTTTGGTGGAAGTATTTTTCAAAAATTTAATTCCACCCGTATTACTCCCAATCAGTAACTCAGGAAGTCCGTCACCGTCCAAATCACCCGCCGCTGGAAACAAACCTACTCCTATTTTTAGAAACTCAGTTTGGTTTGTGAAAACATTAAAGATGAGGTTGCTATCGCTTTTCAAAGTTACGTTTGGTTCAGTAAAATTTTTATAAACCCTTAACTGTCCCAACAAATCTCCCATGATAAGCTCAGGCTTGCGGTCGCCATTCAGGTCTGCCACTACCATGCCTTGAGAACGTTTATCAAAATCCACATCTAAGCCCCCAAAAGCTTCGGTTTGGCGTTGATATTGCGGAGCTAAGGTTGTGCCGGTATTTCTATGATATTCTACATTTCCAGTATTTTTGGCTATCAAAACATCCAATTTGCCGTCTTGATCAATGTCGTAGTAAAGAAGGTTTTCTCCGTTGGCAAAATTGTTTGGATTTGGTAATTTGCTCAAACGCGTAGTATCCAGCTGCATTGCTCTTCCGCGCGGGGCATTGTTTGGTAAAAACCTAATATCCATACCTTTGAAAGTATTGGCCCAAAAACCCAAATCCAGCGTACCATCTCCGTTGAGGTCTGCTATAAAAGGTTTGGTATTGACTAAAAACACATTTTCGCTTGTGGCCAAACGACTACTTAAATTCAGATAATCGTCCGTCACAAACTCAAATGTCGCTTGGGCAATACTTCCCACATTTCTATAAAAATAAATACCTCCTCGATAGCCATTCGGCATACGTGTTCCTCCATAACCCACCAACAAATCCAAATCGCCATCGCCATCCACATCTGCTAATAAAGGAGCGGCATTTTCGCCCAAATCAATCATTTCGGATTGCAAAAAATCAGACTGCTGATATGTAAAACGAGGCTGAAGGTTAGTGACTTCATTACGGTAAAACCAATTTGATTCACGCAAATTTATGAGCACATTACTTGCCAAATCGGTACTACTTGGAGAAACTACCAAATCTCGGACACCATCACCGTCTAAATCTTCCACATAAGCCGACGGAAAAAGCGGGAAATTGATTGGCTTTTGAGCCGGAAAATTTGCTTCGACACTTCCAAAAAGTGCCGCCATTCCGTTTCCTCCTACATTTTTAAGTTTGGCTACATTATCACATGCAATATGCCCATGTAAAAAATCTTTGCGACCGTCGCCATCTACATCACCCACCCATAAGGTATTACCAGCATGGTTTAGTTTAGCATTTGAGGTAGGGGCTAAGATTTCACTTAGCGAAAATACATTCGTCTGCGTTATTTCTTGTAGGGGAGCATCTGCGGGTTCGAGATTAAAAATATATTCGTTACAATTGGAAGTAGCGGCGAAACGGCCCCAATTGGTCGTGACTTTTCGAAACACAAAGAGCTGTGTACTTTTCTGCTCTTTACTGAGATTTTGGTGAAGTTCAACGGATGCACCCGTAAAATCAAAAGTGAGAATATCAATATCACCATCATCGTCTATATCAACGATTGCTGGCAAATCCGTGGACGGAACATACAAATTGATATTTCCCGAAAACCCTTGGGTAAGTAGTGGGTCGGCGATTAATTGCCAATCAAAACCATTAGAAGTAGCTATGTTTTTAAAAACCCTGATACCCGCCGTGGTACTTGTAAATAAATCTTTGCGACCGTCTTGGTCATAATCTAACAAAAGCATCCAATGAAGCATACTCGGAAATTTGGCTTCGTATTGGGGCGTATATCTCCATTGAACCTTATCCCCTTGTTTTATGGCCAGAAAAGTAGCGACGTGATGGTTGCTTCTATCAAATATCACCAAATCTTCTATCCCATCATTATCAAGGTGCATTTTTGAAAATTGGGCGCTATTTTGGCCTCCTGCCCACGGGTTTATTAGCTCTTTACCGCCTACTTTTACTTTGACGGAGGCATCCCAACGAAAAGAAAAAGATTGAGCAACCACCTCTACTCTTAGGCCCATAATGCAGCAATGAACTATCCCTACAAAAAGAAGTTTTTTTAAGTCACCTATTTTTGTTAGTATAATCTGCATCATGTTTTGTCAATTTTTTTTAGAATAAACCGTTTTAAACCAAAAACGTTTTTATGATTCAAAAAGTGTTTTTGTATCTCAGCAAATATTGTCTCCTTTACGGTCTTTTTACCTATTCTTTTTCCGTTTTTTCTCAAAAAAAATACCATAATCTTGTCTTGGAAGGGGGAGGTATCAGAGGGATTGCCTACTGTGGTGCCATTCAAGAACTCGAACAACGAGGGCTCCTCAAAGACATCAGGCGATTGGGGGGAACTTCAGCGGGGGCGATTCAGGCATCTTTACTAGCGGTAGGCTACTCAGCAGCCGAGCTTACGGATTTGGTAGCCACTATGAAAATACAATCCTTCAACGATGGTCAATACATTTTTGTGGGCGGAGCCCAACGCCTCATCGAACGATTTGGATGGTACCGAGGAGATGCTTTCAAAAAGTGGATTGGCGAAAAAATCGAACGCAAAACAGGAAATGCTAGTCTGACTTTTGGGCAACTTCATGAGCTTACCCATCAGGATAGCTGTTTTAAAGATTTATATGTAACTGTGACTAATCTTACGCAACAAAAAGCGATGGTGTTGTCTCACGAACATTTCCCCGATTTGGCAATTGCAGATGCCGTAAGAGCGTCCATGTCGATTCCGTTGTATTATTGTGCGGTTTTTATGGATAGCACTGGTAAATTTTATGAACGTCCACCTCGTCATATCGCAGCTGACGTACTGGTAGATGGAGGTCTGTTGATGAACTATCCGATTGGTCTTTTTGATCAAAATCGTTTTTTAAGTTCTCCCAACCCCTATATTAGTCCCGAATCACCCGTTTTTAATGCCGAAACCATAGGTTTGCGCCTAGAAAGCGCGGAACAAATCAAAGCCGATGCTCAAAATTTTGGGCTTGCTCCTTATCCCATTCGTAGTTTTAAGACCTATATGGGAGCTTTTTACAATTTAGTTTCTGAAGCTGCTAATCGATACAATTTTCGTCCTGAAGACCTTCAGCGTACCATCTCCATTGATTTCAAAAATGTGGGAGCTAAGGTTAGAAAACTATCAGAAATCGAAAAAAAGACGCTAATAGATAGCGGAAAACAATGTGTGGGAGATTTTTGCCAACCTATTTCTTCTTTACAACACTGATTTTAGCTCTTCTAAATGCTGAATGTCGTAAGTAGGCTTTGTTTTAAAAGCTAGTTTTTTAGGATTATAATAAGCTGCATCCATTCCAAATCGCATAGCACCCATTATATCCGCTTCCCAATTGTCGCCGATCATTAAACTCTCTTCTTGACGAGCCTGAGCGGCAGTTAACGCAAACATAAAAATCTGAGCATCTGGTTTTTTAGCTCCCGCCTTTTCGTTGGTTATGACATGCTGAAAATAATGCTGAATCCCTGCACTCTCCATTTTGGATGCCTGAATAGAATCAAAGCCATTGGTGACGATGTGCAATTGATAATTTTTTTCGGCACAATAATCCAACAAAGCTACCGCCCCATCCAACAGGTGAGATTTTTGGGGTAACAATCGTAAATACTCTTCTCCCATATCTTTTCCAAAAGCCAGCTGCGGTATTTTGAGTGCTTCAAAAACAAGCCTAAATCGATGCTCTCTGATGTACCCATGCGCAATACGTCCTTGGTCAAAATCAGCCCATAAACTTGTATTGATTTCGATGAAAGTTTTGACAAAATCCCCCAACGAAACCACGCCATGATTAACAAGCTCGAAATTATGATAAATCTCCGTCAAGGACTCAGCCGAATTGCGTTCAAAATCCCAAAGTGTATGGTCAAGATCAAAAAATAAGTGTTTGTAGTTTGGCATCGAATAACGAGTTTTGTGCAAATCTACGAACTAGAATGACGTCTCCTCTTATACTTTCCGAAATCTTCATCTATCCTGTTAAGTCGCTATCAGGGATTCGCCTCTCGGAGGCAGTAGTAGAAGAACGTGGTCTTCGCCATGATCGCCGGTGGTTGATTATTGATGATAACAACCTTTTTGTGACCCAACGCCAACATCCTCACATGGCTCTGATTGATGTATCTTTAGGTTCAGAAAGTTTATTTTTACGGCATCGCACTCGTGATTTGGGTGAGTTGGTTGTACCGTTTATACCCCAAACCTTAGACATAGTAAATGTCATCGTTTGGGATGACCAAATGGAGGCTGTAATAGTGAGCGATAGCGCCAATGAGTGGCTAAGTCAAGCGCTCGGGTTTGGGGTTCGTTTGGTTTATTTGCCAGATACTTCTCCCCGACTGGCTGACCGACGTTATTCTCCTCTGGATATCAATGTAAGTTTTGCGGATGGGTATCCTTTTTTGCTGGTTGGACAATCTTCTTTGGATGACTTAAATGTTCGGTTGCCACAGCCCATTTCTATGTTAAGGTTCAGACCTAATTTGGTATTTGAAGGTGGACTCCCTTATGATGAAGACCAGTGGTATGAGTTTTCGATAGGAGCACTTTCTTTTTATGGGGTAAAGCCTTGTGCAAGGTGCGTTCTTACTACAGTAGATCCCGAAAAAGGAGAAATCGCGGGCAAAGAACCGCTTCGTACTTTATCTACCTATCGAAAGCATAACCATAAGATTTTCTTTGGTCAAAATGTAATTACCCCTCAAACAGGGGTTATTAGAGTGGGTGATGAGATAATCGTATCAAGCAGGCAACAACGCCAAACAATGTCTGTTTAAAATGGTTTAATGTTGTAGGGATTTGTTTTGTTAAACTTTGTTGTGGACGGGTCGTGGACGCAACTTGGGGTGTTTTAGAATTTTCACGGACGGGTCGTGAAGAGAACTTGAGTTGTTTTAAAGTTTCACGGACGAGCCTAAATCAATTTATTTTAACGTTTTCACGGACGGGTCGTGAGGAGAATTTGAGATGTTTTAATGTTTCACGGACGAGCCTAAATCAATTTATTTTAACGTTTTCACGGACGGGTCGTCCGTGCCACAGAATGAAAAAAGCGGCAGTTATCGGGGCTGGCATTGCTGGCATTGCTTCAAGTATAAGACTAGCCAATAAAGGCTATGAAGTGCATGTTTTTGAAGCAAATTCGTATCCAGGGGGCAAATTATCAAGCTTTGAGTTAAAAGGGTTTCGATTCGACGCTGGACCATCTTTGTTTACCATGCCCCACTTAGTGGATGAATTGTTTTCTCTTTCAGGAAAAAATCCAGAGAATTATTTCCAATACTCACGGCTAGTCGAAACTTGCCGTTACTTTTGGGATAATGGTAAGCGGCTAACAGCCCATGCCAATCCGCAAGCTTTTGCCGAAGAGATTGAATCCCAATTAGGCGAACCGGCACAGCGCGTATTGAGTCATCTCCAAGACAGTGCCCTAAAATATGAGATTACAGAGAAGTTGTTTTTACATCGTTCACTTCATAAAATCAGCACTTATTTTAATAAAGACGCGCTCAAAGGGTATCTCAATTTACACCGATTAGATGCTTTTACTACGATGAATAGTGCCAATGAAAAGCGCTTTCAAAGTCCTCAGGTGGTGCAATTGTTTAACAGATACGCTACCTATAATGGCTCCGACCCTTACCAAACCCCCGCCACTATGAATATCATTCCACATTTGGAATATAACATTGGGGCTTTTTTTCCAAAAAAAGGGATGGTGGATATTACTAATAGCTTAATCGACCTTGCGGAGGAATTGGGAGTTAAGTTTCATTTTGGAACAAAAGTAACTAGAATAAACACAGAAGATAACCAAGCAAAATCACTTGTTTTTGAAGGGGGGACTGCCGAGTTTTTTGATATAGTGGTAAGTAATATGGATGTAGTCAATACTTTTCGCAAACTCCTTCCCGAGGCTCAGCAGCCCGAAAGAATACTCCGTCAACCTAAATCTAGTTCTGCTCTGATTTTTTATTGGGGTATTAGTCATTCTTTTTCAGAATTAGGATTACATAATATTTTCTTTTCGAATGACTACCCAACTGAGTTTCAACATTTATTTCAACAAAAAACGATTTATTCTGACCCAACAGTTTACATCAATATCACGTCCAAACACAAACCCGACGATGCTCCCGCAGGAAAAGAAAACTGGTTTGTGATGGTGAATGCTCCCAACAACGAAGGGCAAAATTGGGATGACTTAATCAAGCAAACGCGTCAAAATATCCAGAAGAAATTAGGGGCTATCCTTCAAAAAGATATATCTAAACTCATAGAGTGTGAAGAAATCTTAGATCCCCGCAGCATTGAAGCCAAAACATCTAGCTCACAAGGTGCCCTTTACGGCAACAGTTCTAACAATCGATTTGCGGCTTTTTTAAGGCACGCTAATTTTTCTCGACAGTTCAAAAACCTTTACTTTGTGGGAGGAAGTGTTCACCCTGGAGGTGGGATTCCATTAGCTATATTATCAGCTAAAATCGCAACAGACCTAATTGAAAATGCAAAACAATAGTATACCAAACTGCCAACAAAACACTTAGGCGCGATTTTTGATACAAACAATTTGGTATATTTTTATTCTTTTTTGAAAAACTTTCGCGACATCCCTAGCATTTTATTGCCCCAAACTCTCTGGTTTTACTTTAGAGTAAGTACTTTATTATATTTTGGGGGCAGCCTTTCTGCCTTCGCTCAGCAATTACCTCAATATGCTCAGTATGTTCAAAACAATTTTTTGATTAATCCTGCCCTTGCTGGCATTGAAAGCTACGCTGATGCTCGCTTGGGATATCGACAACAATGGGCTGGCCTTGCTGACGCACCTCGTACTTTTTACATGACGGCTCATTTGCCTATCGGAAATCCTGATTTTGAAATTGAGCCCGCTTCTCCTCGTTTTAGCTTTGGTCGTACTCCTGTCGTCACCTTGCCTGATGCCCACGCAGGAGCAGGGCTATCTCTTATTCGGGACCAGACAGGCCCTTGGTCGAGGTTTTCTTTCAGTGCAAGCGCGGCGTATCACTATCCACTCAACGACGATTGGCAAATTAGCGGAGGCCTGGCCGCTGGAATCACTCAGCATACGCTTGATTTTGATTATATCAAACTGGCTAATACCCAAGACCCTTTGGTAGCCGTGGGTAAAATTAGCACCTTACGACCTGATTTACATATCGGTATCTGGGCTTATTCTTCCGATTTTTTTGCAGGCTTTTCAGTACAACAGATTTTGGGGACAAAATTAAAATTTCAACGTAGCAACTACGATTGGCAAGGTCAACTAGTACCGCACTATTTTATCACTGCGGGATACCGTCTTAGCCTTTTTGAGGATTGGGATTTTACACCTTCTGTTTTGTTCAAAAAATCAACCGACGGGCCACTTTCTTGGGACTTAAATTTGAAGTTTAGCTATCTAAATCAATTTTGGTTGGGAACTTCTTATCGCCAACGAGAGGCTTTTTTGGGGTGGGTAGGAGCGCGTCTGGCCCAAAAGTTCACATTTACTTACACTTACGAATATGGCATTTCGCCTCTTTCTTCAAGTACTCGTGGCTCTCACGAACTAACCTTAGGTGTCACTTTCGGCAATCGAAATCACTATGCTTCTCCGAGAAGTTTTTGGTAAAAAACGTTTTGTTTTTTTATAATAAAACCAATCTCTCACCAACTAAGGAACTCCAAAAAGTGTTGTAGCAGCAGTGGCGTCACCAAACTCTTAATTTTCAAATCATTATGAAGGCTGCACTTATTCATGAAATCAATCAGGCTGTAACTATCCAAGAAGTTGAAAACCCCACACCTGGGCAAGGGGAAGTAATTGTCAAAATAAAAGCGGCGGCGCTCAATCACCGCGATGTGTTTGTCCAACAAGGCAAATATCCTGGTATGAAACTCCCCGTAATCATTGGGTCCGATGGCGCTGGTACAGTGGTCGAAATAGGAGAGGACGTCGCAGATACATGGCTTGGCCAAGACGTCATCATCAATCCCTCTCATAATTGGGGAGATGATGACCGTTTTTACAGTAAATCTTTCAAAATCTTAGGAATGCCTGATAATGGCACTTTTGCCGAGTATGTCAAAATAGAAGCCAAATATCTGCATATTAAGCCTACACACTTAAGTTTTGAAGCAGCAGCAGCACTTCCCCTTGGAGGGCTAACCGCTTGGCGCGCACTTATGTCAAGAGCGGCTCTCAAAGCAAACGAAAAAGTACTCGTAACTGGTATAGGGGGAGGCGTGGCTTTATTTACCTTGCAATTTGCGATAGCAGCGGGTGCCGAAGTGTGGGTTACGTCAAGTTCTGATGAAAAAATCAACAAAGCAATTGAGTTAGGCGCCAAAGGAGGCATCAATTATAAAGACCCCAATTGGGCCAAAAATTTGATAACTGCCACAGGCGGCGACCGCAGTGGGTATTTTGATGTCATTGTCGATAGTGCCGGTGGTCCTGGTTTTGCCAAGCTTATTGACGTAGCTAGACCCGGTGGTCGTATTTGTTTTTTTGGAGGTACTACAGGCAATATAACAGACATCATACCAAGCAAAGTATTTTTTAAACAACTCAATATTTATGGCTCTACCATGGGTACCGAGGCCGAGTTTGAATCCATGATGAAGTTTGTAGAAATGCACCAAATTCACCCTATCATAGACCAAACTTTTTCTCTGGAAGAGACAGAAGCGGCGTTAAGAAAAATGGATCAGGGAACACAGTTTGGGAAGATTGTGTTGAAACTTGGGTGATGGCCTGTAAATCAGTACCTTTGCAATACAAATAATTTAGAGACAGGCACTCTAAATTTCAATTTACAATGACAGAAACAATCTTAGTCCCTAAACAGGATATACGCAAACTCTCCATTGCTCAACTCAAAGAATGGCTTGGTCAACATGGAGAACAATCTTTTCGTGCCAAACAAATTTTTGAATGGTTGTGGAAAAAATCTGCCACCTCTTTTGAAGATATGAGTAATCTTTCGCTCAAAACGAGAGAATTACTGAATCACCATTTTGAAATCCGAGCTATTACGAATGCCAAGTCACAAAAAAGCAACGACGGCACTATAAAATCGGCATTCAAACTTTATGACCAGCACCTCATTGAAGGGGTATTGATTCCAGCCGATGATCGTATGACAGCTTGTGTCTCTAGTCAAGTGGGATGCTCGCTTACCTGTAAGTTTTGTGCTACTGGATATATGGAGCGTAAACGCAACCTTGATGCCTCTGAAATGTACGACCAAGTGGTAGCTATAGACCGCCAAGCAAAAGAAAACTTCGGTACCCCTCTCACCAATATTGTGTATATGGGAATGGGAGAGCCGCTGCTGAACTACGCCAACGTACTTGAATCCATTGATAAAATCACCTCTCCCGAGGGACTAGGAATGGCTCCTAAACGAATCACTGTTTCAACAGCGGGCATCGCCAAAATGATAAAAAAATTAGGGGATGACGGGGTAAAGTTCAACCTCGCGCTTTCACTGCATGCGGCCAACGATACGAAAAGAAATCAGATTATGCCCATCAATGAGTCTAACTCACTGAAAAATCTGGCCGAAGCTTTGCAGTATTTTTACCGTAAAACAAAAAATCGGATTACGTTTGAATACATCGTATTTCACAATTTCAATGATACGCTCCAAGATGCCAAAGAGTTGTGGGAGTTTACTAAAAAAGTACCTTCCAAAGTAAATATCATTGAATATAACCCTATCGCTGAAGCAGCTTTTAAGAATACCGAAGCTGACAAACTTGACCAATTTGCCAAATTTTTAGAAAACAAAGGTGTGGTGGTCAATGTGCGTAGAAGCAGAGGCAAAGACATAGATGCCGCTTGCGGACAGCTTGCCAACCGCGAAAAAGAAGGGGTAGCATAAAAATCCAATTATGTTATCAAAAAGGGTGGTTTAGCTAATTCTAAACCACCCTTTTTGCTTTCTGTATAAGCTGAGCTTAATCTACTACCACTTCGTCCATAGCTATCGTAGTAGGGCGCCCAGCGGAAGGATGCCCTTCAGGAGCGGGGCCAGCGTTTTTAGCGCGTATACGCACATATCTCGCCCTTGCAGTCTTGAAGTCTGCCACCACAGGCAAAATGTCCCACGAGCCTTCTAATTGATATTGAACAGGTTGTACAATCGCTTCTTTAAAATTTTCTCCATCTCTCGACAGTCCAATTTCGACCGAGTTAGGAGGGAAGACGTTGTTCATTATAATCTTCAGAAAATTTGTAGAGACCTTTGTGACAGGCCGAACCTCGCCTAAATCTAATGTGATTTCAAAATCTTTACCGTTGATACGCACCCATTCGCTATTGTTTCGAGGACTTTGAGCCACCTGCCCGTCGGTAAGTTTTTTCTTATCCGTATCCACTCCCTCAGCGGGAGGATTGGCATAGGTATAGGACTTGCCTTTGGCACGATGAATAAAAAACTTCTCTTCAAATTTAGCCCCTGCGGTCGTAATTGCTTTGATAGTCGTGATTTTATCAAGTGTAATGGGCATTAAATACTCAGTAGAACTCGTAGTGGGGGCTTTTCCATCAGTAGTATAGTATATCTTACTGTCAGAGTCAAGCTTCTCTAAACGTACTTGCAATTGCCCTTGATTATTGAATTGAGTAACAGCCCGTATATCCAATATTCTTTTCGAATAATTGACTTTTTGATAATCCATACGTTTCAAATGAGTCTTCAAACGAGTCGAAAAATCCTCAAAGTTTTTGGGGCCAGAGGGTCCCCAAGCTATCTCGGCAATGGCAGACGCCCTTGGGAAAGTCATGTATTCTACTTGGGCTGGCGTAGGCATATATTCTGTCCATACATTTCCTTGAATCCCCAAAATGTATTTTTGTTCGTCAGCCGAAAGCTCCGCCGTAGGGTTGTATTCATATACTTTTTCTAAGGGCAAATACCCTCCTATAGCTAGAGGTTCATTGGCGGGATTGGCTTGATAATAATCCAGATAGCAATACGTATTGGGAGTCATAATGACATTGTGTTTTTGTTTCGCTGCCTCAATTCCTCCTTTGGTACCTCGCCAACTCATCACAGTTGCGTTGGGGGCTACTCCCCCTTCCAAAATTTCGTCCCACCCAATAATGGCTCGTCCTTTGGAATTCACAAACTTTTCGATACGCTTAATAAAATAACTCTGAAGCTCGTGTTCGTCTTTTAGTTTTAATTTTTTGATTAAACCCTGACAAAATTCACTTTGCTTCCAAGCATCTTTAGGACATTCGTCTCCCCCAATATGGATGTATTTGCTTGGGAACAGCGCAAAAACTTCCGTCAAAACATCCTGTAAAAAAGTAAAAGTTTTCTCATTGGGGCAATAGACATCTTTCATTACGCCCCACTTCGTAGCTACTTCATAGCCTTTTGAGGGTTCACACCCCAGCTCTGGATACGCCGCCAAAGCAGCCGAAGAATGGCCGGGCATTTCGATTTCGGGGATGATCGTTACGTATTTGGCCTGAGCATACTTTACAATATCTTTGATTTCGGCCTGTGTATAAAACCCGCCGTGCTCTTTCCCGTCAAACTTTTGCGGATAGTTTTCTGAATAGTGCCCTACTAAACTTTCCTTTCTTTTGGAGCCAATTTGAGTGAGCTTAGGGTATTTTTTGATTTCAATACGCCATCCTTGATCTTCAGTAAGATGCCAATGAAACACGTTCATTTTGTGAAGTGCCAACAAATCAATATACTTTTTGATAAAGGAAACCGGCATAAAATGGCGCCCTACATCTAGCATCAACCCTCTGTGACTGAAGCGAGGTCTATCCTGAATCTGACATACCGGAACTGTCCAAGCGACATTGGCAACGGGAGTAGGACTAAAAACCTCTACTGGAAGTAATTGTAAAAGGGTCTGAATGCCATAAAAAGCCCCCTGTGGTGTAGCAGCCTCTAAAATAATGCGGTCTTGGCTTACCAATAACTTATAGCCTTCATTGCCTAATCCTAGGGCCTTATTTAGTCTTACAAAAACAACATTTTTGGCAGTCGCTGGAGCGGTCGGTGCTATGGTCAACGGCAAACTTGAAGCCGTTTTGAGCGTATTAGAAAAACTTAAAGCTACAGATTTGAGCAAAGCATCTTTGGCCGATACGACTATTTTGGTTTTGGCATTTACTACAAATTGCCCCTCGCCGCCATTAAACTGAGCCGGAAAAGGTAGAAGATTATAGTTATTTTCTTGGGCATGTATGTAGGATAAAAAAAACGTGAGAAAGACGAAGGAAAGCGAAAGGATGTTTTTTTTCATACTTGAAGGATAAAAAGTTTGTAAACAAAGAAAGTAAAAAACGGTAGTATTCAAAAAAAAGTATAGACTCTACCTTAACAAAAACGCCCTGACAAATGCCAGGGCGTTTGGTATGATACTCATTTGGAAACCTACTAGTTTGTAAGTTCACGTTTGCTCCGACGAGAATTGCCACGTTCGCGAGATTCGCTTACAGTTTCGAGTTCTTCTTTTGAACCTATAATAAGCTTCTGATAACGACGAGCACCTGTACCTGCCGGAATCAAGTGACCTACAATTACGTTTTCTTTCAGGCCATCGAGGGTATCTCGTTTTCCACGTACGGCTGCTTCGCTCAATACTTTGGTTGTTTCTTGGAACGATGCGGCCGAGATAAAGCTCTCTGTACCTAAAGAAGCTTGAGTGATACCCATCAAAGTAGGTTGAGCAACGGCTGGTTTGGCATCACGTGCTACCACAAGGCGTTGATCACGACGCTTGAGGGTAGAGTTTTCGTCACGCAAACGACGCGCCGAAATCAACATACCAGGCTTGAGTGTTTCAGAATCACCCGCGTCTTCTACCACTTTCATATCGAGTACGCGGTCGTTTTCTTCGCGGAAAGTCCATTTGTCAACGGCCTGCATTTCCAAGAAATTGGTATCACCTGGATCCATAATTTCAACTTTTTGCATCATTTGGCGTACGATACACTCAATATGCTTATCGTTGATTTTTACCCCTTGTAGGCGGTATACCTCTTGGATTTCGTTTACAAGATACTCTTGTACGGCGGTTGGTCCTTTGATAGAAAGAATATCACTTGGGGTGATCGCACCGTCTGAAAGTGGCTCACCTGCTTTTACGTAGTCACCATCTTGCACCAAAATGTGTTTTGACAATGGCACCAAGTATTTTTTGCGAGTACCGTCTTTCGATTCGATGTTGATTTCACGGTTACCGCGTTTCACAACACCGTAGATAACCACTCCGTCGATTTCTGATACCACCGCAGGGTTAGAAGGGTTACGAGCTTCAAACAATTCCGTTACACGAGGCAAACCACCCGTGATATCACGAGTTTTACCTAAAGTACGCGGAATTTTGGCCAAAGCTTGTCCCGCTTTGATAGTCGCACCATCCTTAATAACTAGGCGAGCACCTACTGGCAAGTTGTAGATTTTTTCTTCTACATCCGTCAAAAGTGGGCTCTTACCTTTTACCAAGATACCAGGGTTTTTGGTACGGTCACGGGTCTCGATAATCACCATTTCTTGGAAACCAGACTGTTCGTCTATTTCTTCACGGAAAGTGATACCTTCTTCGATTGACTCATACTCAATGCTACCATTAAACTCCGACAAGATGACGGCGTTATAAGGATCCCAGTTACAAAGTTCTTGGCCTTTGGTTACTTTTTCGCCTTCTTTCACTAGCAAGCTAGCTCCATAAGGTACGTTGTTAGCGATAAGAACTTGTCCGTTTACTTCACTCACGATACGAATTTCACCCGAACGACCCATGACGATTGTTACAGGGTTACCTTCGTTGTCGGTTGACTCTACGGTACGCATATCTTCAAATTCTACCTTCCCGTCAAACTTGGTCTTGATAGAAGCTTCTTGGGCAATATTTTGTGCCACCCCACCGACGTGGAAAGTACGAAGGGTAAGCTGAGTACCCGGCTCTCCAATTGACTGCGAGGCAATTACCCCAACGGCTTCGCCGTTTTCTGCCAGACGACCCGTTGCCAAGTTACGGCCATAACATTTCGAGCAAACACCATTGCGAGTTTCGCAAGTCAATACCGAACGAATTTCCACCGTTTCGATACTAGTTTCATCAATACGTGCAGCGATTTCTTCGGTGATTTCGCTACCAGAAGCAATGATAAGTTCGCCAGAAAGCGGATCTAAAATATCGTGAACCGTCACACGGCCCAAAATACGCTCCGACAATGGCTCTACAATATCTTCGTTGTCTTTCAAAGCCGAAATTTCGATTCCTCTTAAGGTTCCGCAATCTTCTTCATTAACAACAACGTCTTGAGCTACATCATGCAAACGACGAGTCAAATAACCCGCATCAGCTGTTTTCAAGGCCGTATCAGCGAGACCTTTACGAGCACCGTGTGTAGAGATGAAGTACTCCAATACGTCAAGACCTTCTTTAAAGTTTGACAAAATTGGGTTTTCGATGATTTCTCCGACACCACCCGCAAGGTTTTTCTGAGGTTTTGCCATCAAGCCCCTCATTCCACCCAACTGACGAACCTGCTCGCGCGAACCACGTGCTCCAGAGTGCATCATCATATATACTGAGTTGAAGCCTTGCTGGTCTGACTCTAGCTGAGCCAACAATGTATTGGCGAGTTTGGTGTTAGTACGAGTCCAAACGTCGATGATTTGGTTATAACGTTCGTTTTCGGTGATAAGACCCATCATAAAGTTGTCCATCACACCTTGTACTTCCGTTTTGGCCGAATCAATCAGCCGCCATTTCTCATCCGGGATTTTGATATCACCCAATCCGATTGACAATCCACCTTTGAAGGCTGTTTGGAATCCTAAATGCTTAATATCATCCAAGAACTGAGCACAACGAGCATTTCCAGCGATTTTGAAGACATGTCCAATGATTTGTTGAAGTTTTTTCTTTGTCAACAACTCATTGATATATCCTACCGACTCAGGTACACACTGATTAAACAGAATACGACCTGCTACGGTATCGATTATTTTTTTCTCCAAAGTACCGTCTTCGTTACGAACAGTTACACGGCATTTGATATGAGCATGCTTTGAAAGTTTACCTTCGTTGATGGCAATGATTACTTCATCAGCACCATAGAAAATACGTCCTTCACCAATGATAGGAATTTCAGGGGTAGACTTGCGACCTTTGGTCACATAGTAAAGCCCCAACACCATGTCTTGAGAAGGTACGGTAATAGGCGCACCGTTGGCAGGGTTGAGGATGTTGTGTGAAGAAAGCATCAACATAGATGCTTCCAACACCGCCTCTTGCCCTAGTGGTACGTGAACCGCCATTTGGTCACCGTCAAAGTCAGCGTTGAAGGCAGTACAAACAAGTGGGTGCAACTGAATCGCTTTACCTTCAATCAATTTAGGTTGGAAGGCCTGAATACCTAAGCGGTGAAGTGTTGGAGCACGGTTGAGCAACACGGGGTGCCCTTTCAACACGTTTTCCAAGATATCCCACACCACAGGGTCTTTACGGTCTACGATTTTTTTCGCAGATTTTACGGTCTTAACAATTCCCCTCTCGATGAGTTTACGAATAATAAACGGTTTGAATAACTCAGCCGCCATGTCTTTTGGAAGACCGCACTCATGCAGTTTGAGTTCTGGACCTACCACAATTACCGAACGACCTGAATAGTCAACACGCTTACCGAGCAAGTTTTGGCGGAAACGTCCTTGCTTTCCTTTCAACATATCTGAAAGTGATTTCAAAGCACGGTTCCCTTCCGAACGCACGGCGTTTACCTTACGGCTATTATCAAAAAGAGAATCTACTGCCTCTTGAAGCATGCGTTTTTCGTTACGCAAAATCACCTCAGGCGCTTTGATTTCGATCAAACGCTTCAAGCGGTTGTTACGGATGATTACACGACGATATAAATCATTCAAGTCGGAAGTTGCAAAACGGCCACCATCCAAAGGCACCAATGGGCGCAACTCTGGTGGAATGACAGGCACCATCCGAATCACCATCCATTCTGGACGGTTTTCGATACGAGTATTTGCATCACGAAGAGCTTCTACTACTTTAAGGCGTTTTAGAGCTTCTGCCTTACGTTGCTGAGAAGTATCAGTAGCTGCGGCGTGGCGAAGTTCGTATGACAGTTCGTCCAATTGAGTACGCGCCAACAACAATTCTAGTCCTTCAGCACCCATTTTGGCGATGAATTTGCTAGGATCCGTGTCGGGCAACAATTGGTTTTCTCTTGGTAATTTATCAACAATATCCAAGTATTCATCTTCCGTCAAGAAGTCCATTTTATTGACTCCATCTTCGGCTTTAATACCTGGCTGCACTACTACGTAGCGCTCATAATAAATGATTTGGTCCAATTTTTTGGTAGAAAGACCTAGCAAGTACCCAATTTTGTTGGGCAAGCTACGAAAATACCAAATGTGAGCTACTGGTACGACAAGCTCAATGTGCCCCATTCGTTCGCGGCGAACTTTTTTCTCCGTTACTTCTACACCGCAACGGTCGCAAATAATCCCTTTATAACGAATACGTTTGTATTTACCACAGTGGCATTCCCAGTCTTTTACTGGCCCAAAGATGCGCTCGCAAAAAAGCCCGCCCATTTCGGGTTTGTAAGTACGATAGTTAATCGTTTCAGGCTGGGTTACCTCACCATATGAGCTTTCCAAAATGGACTCTGGTGAAGCCAAGCTGATGGTAATCCGTGAAAAGTCACTATTGATTTTCTTGTTTTTCTTGAATGACATTTTCGGATATGATTTTTGTGAAAGTTTCTTTTTTGAGTTTTAATATTTATTTGTTTGAATACACCGTACGCTGCACTGTGTATCCAAACAAATAAATGGTGTTAATCCATTGTGATTTCGAGTGCCAAACCACGCAACTCATGAATCAATACATTGAATGATTCGGGGATGTTTGGTTTTGGAAGATTTTCGCCTTTCACAATAGCTTCGTATGCTTTTGCACGTCCGATTACATCATCCGATTTCACGGTCAAAATCTCTTGAAGAATGTGAGATGCACCAAATGCTTCGAGTGCCCACACTTCCATTTCTCCAAAACGCTGACCTCCAAATTGGGCTTTACCACCCAAAGGTTGCTGAGTAATAAGTGAGTATGGTCCAATCGAGCGGGCGTGCATTTTATCATCCACTAAGTGCCCTAGTTTCAGCATGTACATGATACCCACCGTTACATTTTGATCAAACTTGTCTCCAGATTGTCCGTCATAAAGAGGGGTACGACCAAACGAAGGAATACCCGCTTCGTTTAGCTCAGATACTACTTGATCTTCGGTAGCACCGTCAAAAATTGGAGTCGCATACTTACGGCCCAATTTGCGCCCGGCCCATGCTAAAATGGTCTCATAAATCTGACCGATGTTCATCCTTGAAGGTACCCCAAGTGGGTTCAAAACGATGTCCATTGGTGTTCCATCAGCCAAGAAAGGCATATCCTCATCACGAACAATTTTGGCAACTACCCCTTTGTTACCGTGGCGACCGGCCATTTTATCACCCACTTTAAGCTTACGCTTTTTAGCGATGTATACTTTGGCAAGTTTTACGATACCCGCAGGAAGCTCGTCTCCTACTTCTAAAGTAAAGCGCTCACGTTTGAAGCGACCCGTGATTTCGTTGCGACGTTTTTGATAGTTTTTGACCATCTCAAAAAGCAACTTATTGGTCGTTGAGTCGTCTGTCCAGCCTTCAATAATCAAGTCACCCAACAAGTTTACTTCTTCAGGCACCACATATCCACCTTCGTCGCGGTATGGGTTTTTGTCAGGGAATATATTATTGATGATGTTCACACGGCTAAACTTCACGCCTTTGCTCATGATGTCTTCGCCAAACTTATGTTTTACACCCGCAGAAGTTTTTCCGTCGAGAAGTTCCACCATTTTATCAATGATTACTTCACGGATTTTACTCAAGTCACGGCTGTAATTTTTCATCAAAACTTTCAGCTCATCTTTCTGTTTCACACGTTCATCACGACCCGGACGAGAGAAAAGTTTGGTATCTACTACTACCCCTTTCATTGATGGTGGTGCTTTACGGGAGGCATCTTTTACATCACCGGCTTTATCACCAAAGATAGCTCTCAAAAGTTTTTCTTCAGGAGTAGGATCAGACTCACCTTTAGGGGTGATTTTACCAATCAAGATATCTCCTTCTTTTACTTCTGTTCCGATTCTTACAATACCGTTTTCGTCGAGGTTTTTCACGGCTTCCTCGCTTACATTAGGAATTTCTGCCGTCAATTCTTCCTCACCACGTTTGGTATCACGCACCTCCAAATCAAATTCTTCAATGTGAATAGAGGTAAAAATATCATCCCGAACTACTCTTTCTGAGATTACGATCGCATCCTCAAAGTTATAACCTTGCCAAGGCATGAATGCCACGAGCAGGTTACGGCCAAGCGCCAATTCACCTCCTTCTGTTGCATATCCTTCGCTTAGTATATCACCTTTGCTCACCTTTTGGCCTTTCAATACCATCGGCTTCAAGTTGATACAGGTATCTTGGTTGGTACGACGGAATTTAACGAGGTTGTAGGTAACGATATCACTATCAAAACTTACCAAACGTTGCTCATAAGTACGTTCATAACGAACCACAATTTTGGTAGCATCTACAAATTCAATCACACCGTTTCCTTCAGCCACTACCAAAGCACGTGAATCACGCGCCACTCTTCCTTCTAAGCCAGTTCCCACAATAGGAGCCTGAGGACGCAGAAGAGGTACGGCTTGACGTTGCATGTTTGAACCCATCAAAGCACGGTTAGCATCATCGTGCTCTAAGAATGGAATCATAGAGGCCGCTACAGATACAATCTGATTGGCCGCAATATCCATTAAAGAGGCTTGCGAAGGATCCACCATTGGGAAATCACCTTCAAAGCGCGTCTTGATTTTTTCTACTAAGAAATTACCATTATCATCTACCGAGGCATTGGCCTGAGCAATATAACGTGAGTCTTCTTCTTCAGCAGTAAGGTATACAAGTTCATCGGTTAGCTTACCGTTGTCAATCACACGATAGGGCGTTTCGATGAAGCCCATACTGTTGGTCTTGGCATATACACACAAAGACGAAATTAGACCGATGTTGGGTCCTTCTGGTGTTTCGATAGTACAGAGACGCCCGTAGTGCGTATAGTGAACGTCACGTACCTCAAAACCAGCTCTTTCGCGGCTCAAACCTCCAGGCCCTAGTGCCGACATACGACGTTTGTGCGTAATTTCGGCAAGGGGGTTGGTTTGGTCCATAAACTGCGAAAGCTGATTGGTACCAAAGAAAGAATTAATCACCGACGACAATGTACGGGCATTAATCAAATCGATAGGTTTGAAGTCTTCGTTGTCACGCACGTTCATACGCTCTTTGATCGTACGAGACATACGCGCCAAACCTACACCAAATTGCGCCCACAATTGCTCACCCACGGTACGTACACGGCGGTTTGACAAGTGATCGATATCATCGACTACCGCCTTGGCATTGATAAGACCAATCAAATATTTTACAATCGACACAATGTCTTGGGTTGTCAAGACTTTGGTATCCATTGAAATCTCTAATTGTAATTTTTTATTAACACGATAACGCCCTACATCTCCTAGGTCATAACGTTTATCTGAGAAGAATAAACTTTGAATCACTTCACGAGCGGTTTGCTCATCGGGTGCTTCGGCGTTACGTAATTGACGGTAAATTTGCTCAACCGCTTCTTTTTCAGAGTTTGAGCTATCTTTTTGTAACGTATTATAGATAATATTATAATCCGCTACGTTCATATCTTCACGGTGCAAAATGATTGATTTTTGCCCCGAATCTAAAATCACATCCAAATCATCAGCAGAAACGATAGAATCACGTTCTAGTAATACTTCATTACGGCTGATAGAAACTACCTCACCGGTATCTTCATCTACGAAATCCTCAGTCCAAGTACGCAAAACGCGCGCAGCTAGGCGGCGTCCTACGGCTTTCTTTAAGCTAGCTTGTGTAGCAGGGATTTCTTCTGATAGCTCAAATAGGTCGAGAATCTCTTTATCTGAGCCAAAACCGATTGCTCTTAATAAGGTGGTTACGGGAAATTTTTTCTTACGGTCGATGTAAGCATACATCACATTGTTGACGTCCGTAGAGAATTCAATCCAAGAACCTTTGAATGGGATGATACGTGCCGAATAGAGTTTGGTTCCGTTGGTGTGCTTACTCATGGAGAAAAACACCCCTGGCGAGCGGTGCAATTGTGAGACAATTACCCTTTCTGCGCCATTGATAACAAAAGACCCTTTTTCGGTCATGTAAGGAATCGCTCCCAAGAAAACCTCTTGTTCGATAGTTTCGAAGTCTTCGTTATCGGCGTCATTACATTTTAGGCGCAATTTAGCCTTCAAAGGCACCGAATACGTAAGTCCACGCGCGATACACTCATCCACAGAATATTTTGGGGGATCAAGTGCGTAGTCCACAAATTCGAGGACGAAGTTTTCGCGAGAGTCTGAGATTGGAAAGTTTTCCTGGAATACTTTGTAAAGTCCTTCTTTGTGACGATCTTCGGCTGCCGTATCAAGGTCAACGAATTCTCGATATGAACGAACTTGTACATCTAGGAAGTCCGGATAATCAATTACTGGCTTAATCCGGGCAAAATTTTTACGTGGAGTTTGTTTGGTTACCAAGGCTTTATAAGTTTTTGGGGGGATTTGGACCAAGCGTTAGTCTAATAAGATATAACGCTAAAATTCAATAATTAGTTTACAAAAAACTTAGCTTGCCTCGTAGTTTTACTGAGTTTTTATCCCTCTGCATCGCTCCTACGAGTAGCGAAGTGTTTCAGACTAAACTCTTTTATGGAAGTGAGTAATGAAGGAGTAGCTATACTGAAGCAGCTATTGTATCTCCTAACACTAAAATAGGAATAGACCTGATGCTATATCAGGCCTATTCCAGAAGAATAAAGCGATACTTACCGTAAGTAGATTACTTAATTTCTACTTCAGCACCAGCTTCTTCCAATTGCTTTTTCAAAGCTTCTGCTTCATCTTTAGCAACACCCTCTTTCAAAGGTTTCGGAGCGCCGTCTACCAATTCTTTAGCTTCTTTCAAGCCAAGGCCTGTCAAGTCTTTTACAAGTTTAACAACTTGCAATTTAGCAGCACCACCTGATTTCAAGATTACATCAAAAGCGGTTTTTTCTTCTACAACTGGAGCGGCATCGCCACCACCTGCTGAAGCTACCATTACAGGAGCTGCAGCTGCAGGCTCAATACCATACTCATCTTTCAAAATTGCAGCAAGTTCATTTACTTCTTTTACTGTAAGATTAACAAGCTGTTCTGCGAATGCTTTCAAATCTGCCATTTTATTGTAATGTTAAAATTTGTTACGAGTTTTTTTGATTTTGAAAATTTGGTAATTCGAAGATTTGAAAGATGTAATAAAGTGTCTGTCAAATTTTCAAATTGTGTAATTAAATTACCCTTCGCGTTCTGAAAGGGTTTTGAGGATACCAGCCAATTTGCCACCTCCGCTTTGCAATGCCGATACGACATTTTTGGCAGGAGATTGCAACAAGCCAACGATTTCCCCAATTAATTCTTGTCTTGACTTCAGGGTCAAAAGCGTATCCAATTGATTTTCGCCAATGAAGAGACTGTATTCAACCGAAGCACCTTTAAGCTTCAATTTGTCATTGCCTGATTCTTTACGAAATTCTTTGATCAATTTAGCAGCTACTTTGCCTGACTCTGGGTGAAACATAATACCAGAGAAGCCTTTCAATACGCTATCGTTGAAAGATTCATAATCGGTATCTAAAGTTTCGAGTGCCTTTGCAATCAGCGTGTTTTTAACAACGCGATATTCTACACCTTGGTTAAAACACTTGCGGCGTAGGTTGTTTGTTTCTTCTACAGTCATGCCTGCTGCATCTACAATGTAGAAGTAAGGAACCGCTTTGAACTTGTCGCTGAGTTCCTCTATGATAACGGCTTTTTCTTCGCGTGTCATAATTATATTCCTGCAATCGTGCTTTTATCAATAACAACACCTGGGCTCATTGTACTTGAGAGGTGTACACTTTTTACGTAAGTACCTTTAGCCGAAGAAGGTTTAAGCTTCATCAAGGTAGCTATGAGTTCTTGGGCATTTTGGGCAATTTTGTCAGAGCCAAAAGATACACGGCCGATACTAGCATGGATAATACCAAACTTGTCGACTTTGAAATCGATTTTACCAGCTTTTACCTCTTTTACAGCTTTGCCAACTTCCAAAGTCACAGTTCCAGATTTGGGGTTAGGCATCAAACCACGGGGACCGAGGATTTTACCCAACTTACCAATTTTTGCCATTACGGTAGGCATAGTAATGATTACGTCTACATCAGTCCATCCTTGCTCTATTTTCTGTACGTACTCATCTAGTCCTACATAATCAGCACCTGCTTCTTTAGCTTCTGCCTCTTTATCAGGTGAGCAAAGTACCAATACCCGTACTTCACGTCCTGTACCGTGTGGTAAGGCCACCACGCCACGCACCATTTGGTCTGCTTTGCGGGGGTCCACACCCAAACGAACATCAATATCTACCGAAGCGTCAAACTTAGTATAAGAGATGCTCTTTAGAATTTCTGCTGCTTTTTCGAACGAATACTCTTGTTTCGCATCGTATTTCGCTAAAGCCTCTTTTCTTTTTTTAGTCAATTTTGCCATTGTTCAAAATGTCTTTACGTCCGCTTCGTGATTAGTTTTCCCAAGGGGCTTTACCTGTAACTGTAATACCCATACTACGCGCCGTACCAGCAATCATCTTCATGGCAGCTTCCAAGGTAAAGCAGTTTAAGTCTGGCATTTTGGTTTCAGCGATAGTTTTCACTTGATCCCAATTAACCGACCCTACTTTCTTACGGTTAGGCTCTGCCGAGCCGAGCTTTACTTTTGCGGCCTCCAAAAGCATAATAGGGGCTGGTGGAGTTTTGATGACAAATTCAAATGATTTGTCTTTGTAATAGGTAATTACAACTGGCAACACCATCCCCATTTTGTCCTGCGTACGACCATTGAATTGTTTGCAGAACTCCATGATGTTCAGACCTTTCGAACCAAGAGCTGGTCCGATTGGGGGAGAAGGATTGGCTTGGCCACCTTTCACTTGCAGTTTGACGTAACCTGCTACTTCTTTCGCCATCGTTTTAAAACGTTTAAGTTGGCGTTACCGGTTCTGACGTACGGCTGACAGACAAAACGGAAGCATTTTGTCTCGTACTCCCGGCAACATTCTGATAAATCAGCTTTCTTTTTCGACTTGTGCGTAACTCAGCTCCACGGGCGTGCTTCGCCCGAATATTTTCACGACGACATTGAGCTTCTTCTTGTCATCGAATATTTCTTCTACAGTACCCATAAAACCACTGAAAGGTCCGTCAATAATTTTGACGCTTTCACCTTTCATAAAGCTTACTTTTGGTGTCTCAACTTCTTCAACCGCATCTTCAACCTTACCTAAAATACGGTTGATTTCTGATTGTCTTAAAGGAACAGGGATTTTTGAATTACCACTTGTATTTCCTAAGAAGCCTAGCACACCCGGCATAGTTGTAATTAAGTGATAAGCCTCACCTCGGGCCAAATCTGCCGAAATAATAATATAGCCTGGAAAAAAGTTCTTCTCGCGAATGCGCTTCTTCCCATTTCGCATTTCTACGATTTTCTCCGTTGGAATTAATATTTCTGGAATAGATTCTTGAAGCCCTTGTCTTGTTATTTCATTTTCGAGATAGGACTTAATCTTCTTCTCTTGTCCAGACACGGCCCGGATCACGTACCAATTCAGGTTGCTCATATCTGCTCAACTTTTGGATTACTCAGGACCAATGCCCTAGAATGACTGATAAAGAAAACTAAGTGCGTTTTCAAAAACGAAGTCTATTAGACCGACTACAGCTGCAAAAATTAGCGAGCCTACTAACACAAGTGTTGTACTTGATTGAAGGTCATTGAGTTTGGGCCAAGTAACGTTGTGTCTTACTTCGTCCCAAGAGGCTTTTACAAAGTCTACGAATGAGTTCATTTTGCGCAAAAAAAATAGCACGGGCACCAGGACTCGAACCCAGACCGACGGTTTTGGAGACCGTAGTTCTACCTTTAAACTATGCCCGTGTAAAGGTTACCTTCTAAAATCGGACTGCAAAAGTATAAAACAATTTTATTAACTGCAAGAGTTTGAGAATATTTTCATTCAGAACTTAAAATTTGTTTTATCAAGACCCAACTAATAACCGTCAAAATACCGCCCATCATAAATGGAGCACCCGAAAATACAAAGGGAGCATTAGAGGAAGTGAAATACGCAAATAAGGAAGTCATCAAAAGAGGACCCCCGATGGCCGTCAAACTCATAAGACTTGTAAGCGCTCCTCTTAGCTCTCCTTGCTCATTAGGAGGAACCTGGTTAGACATGATTGCCTGCAAAGCAGGGGTTGCAATTCCTCCAAAAGAGGCCAAAATCGTAATGACAAACATCATCCAGCTCTCTGTAGCAAAAGCATACAAAATAAAACTAATAGAATAACCTCCTAATCCCCAGTAGATGGAGGCTTTATTCCCTAATTTAGGTATAATAACGCGCGTCAGTCCCCCTTGCACAATAGCCGCCATCAACCCAATAAAAGCCAATGAATATCCTACCCATTTTTCGTCCCAGCCAAATTTTTTCATAGTAAAATAAGTCCAGGTACTTTGAGTAGCATAGCCAGCTATATAAATAAGTACAAGTGGAATAACTAAACCAAAAATAATGGGGTATTTTTTCAAATGGCGCAAGGCTCCCACCGGATTGGCTCGCTTCCAATCAAAGGGGCGTCTATTTTCTCTTGACAAAGATTCTGGCAATACAAAATAACCATAAACACAATTAAGTAAACTCAATCCTGCCGATACAAAAAAAGGAACATGGGGGCCATATTGACCTAACAACCCTCCTATCATTGGCCCTAGTATAAAGCCTAAGCCAAAGGCAGCTCCAATAAGTCCAAAATTTTGAGCTCGTTTTTCTGGAGCACTTACATCTGCGATATAGGCTCCCGCAGTAGTAAAACTAGCCCCAAAAATTCCTGCAATTATACGAGCCAAAAATAGCCATCCTATATTAGTCGAAAATGCACAAAAAAGATAGTCTAATCCAAAACCCAACAAAGAACCTAACAAGATAGGACGACGCCCATACTGATCACTTAATCCCCCTAAAATAGGCGAAAAAATAAACTGCATGATAGAATAAACAAACATGAGCCACCCTCCGTACAAAGCAGCATTTGAGATTCCTTCGCCTGTCAAATCTTGAATAAGTCGAGGAACAACCGGCAAAATAATTCCAATCCCTATGACGTCAATCAATAGAGTAATAAATATAAAAATAAGGGCAGCATTATATTTTTTGCTCATGTCAAATGGAATTTATTACTATATAAAATGAAGAGTCAACTGACGGGTACCTGAGCCGACACAAAAGTGCCTCTTGTATTTGATTCTATCTGCCATGTCCCTTTGAGCGAAGAAATCCTATCTTGAATATTTTGCATTCCTTTCCCTTGGGTAGTGTGCGGATTGATTCCTTTCCCATTATCAAATATTTCAAGATGAACATAGCCACCGCGTCTTTGAAGCTTTATTCGAGCTTCGGTGGCATTTGCATGTTTGATTACATTGTTTATTAATTCTAGACATATACTATAAAACTCAAACTCCGTTTTATGATTTAATCTTTCTTCAAGACTAATGTCTAGATAAAAGGTAGTTCTATTGTTGCGGTTTAGCTTGTCAACTAGTTTTTGTAAACTCAGCCCTAGTCCATCTTTTTCTAAATCTTCCGGCACCAAATTGTGGCTCAAAAATCTGACTCTCTGATGGGCATCTTTGGTCATTTCGACTAGTCCCTCATATACTTGTCTTTCTTGCGGTGTCAATCCTTCAGGATTAAAAGAAGAGAGTGTCCAACGCATAGCAGAGAGGGTTCCACCGAGTGAATCATGTAAGTCGGCGGCAACTCTTTTTCGCTCCAAGGTTTGCCCGCGCAATAATGCTTCAGAAATTTCTTTGTTTTGAGACTTTAGGGTAAAAATTAACTCCTCCTGAGTTTGAACTTTCTCTTCTCGCGTACGACGGTAATCATCCGCCAAAGCCCAAGTAAAAAACATCATTTCGAGCATACTGCCTATGTGCATAGCATTAGC
This sequence comes from Runella zeae DSM 19591, assembly GCF_000423565.1. Taxonomy (GTDB): domain Bacteria; phylum Bacteroidota; class Bacteroidia; order Cytophagales; family Spirosomataceae; genus Runella; species Runella zeae. The sequence goes on from NZ_AUIF01000011.1 coordinate 206,313, forward strand.
CACAAATACATTAGGCGATAGATAGCTCAAGGTCCACAGCAATATGACCATTATACCTATAAAGTAGGCAAGTGTACCAAATAGGTAATAAATCGCCGAGTGATTTCCTCTTTTATAACTTACAATACATGCGATAGATACTAAACAAAAAAAGATGACAATGAGAGCACAAGAGTAAACGTTGGGGCTCATTAAGTCAGGTTTTATAACAATCCAAAAACTTAATACAATAGATAAAACCCCATCCAACATCAATAATCTATAAAGAAGCGGAGCTAAAGCCCTTAGGCGCAGGGCGTGTGCATAAAACAGCGCACCCAATACACAACTTAGTGCCACAGCGATTATGATACTATATCTTTTTATCCAATCGTTGTGTTCCCACAGCAGAGAGTCAATGATTCCATAGCCTCCTACTACAGCAACCATCAAGTAGCCTGTTAAGAATAGTACATATAATAGAAAATTTCGCTCTTTAGTAACCAACAAAAAAATTAGTTGTACTATAATCATACAGATTACAAATCCCAAATGCCCACTCCAAAACCAGAGTTCATCAAAATAAGATTCGTAAAAAAGATGGGTTTCTAAAATTTCAAATTGAAGTTTTTTAGCATCTGCGCTATAGAAGTGAATATATACTGTGTATACTTGACCAGGTATGAGGTCTAAAGGAAAAGCGCATTGATGAACGTTTATGTTTCGCTGATATCCGGGGAAGGTTTCCTTCAATGTCTTCCGTGTCACGACTCCCGAAGTCTCATTCAATAAATAAACTCTGAGCTCATCTACCATAGGGTAGCTATTATGCAAAACCCAACTGACGGATTGGTTTGTTTTTTTGCAAACTTTAAACTTAATCCAGAACAAACTTTCTACAAAACCAAAATTAGGGGAATGACTTGCCGAACTTTGGAAAGCCAAGGTAGTGTCTAGCAGTATATCTTTGAGCTGGAGCTGTTGGGTAGTATCTTCTAAATATTGAATGTTGTCATTTCCCCAAATATTTATCTTTTTCGTATCTTCATCAAGATAGATTACTGAGTTGGTTTGAGCCAATGCTATGAGGCTAAAACATATCCCAAAAATGACAGTGATGAATCTGACTCCGAAATTTTGCATTGTACGAGGAAAAACGCTCCAAAATAAACGGTTTATTCATAAAATAAAAAGGGCACTCCTAGGAGTGCCCTTTTTTAGTATATGAATATATACAAATTAGTCAAGAATTTCAGTAACCTGACCAGCACCAACGGTACGGCCACCTTCACGAATCGCGAAACGAAGACCTTTTTCCATTGCGATTTGGTTGATTAGATCAACTTCGATAGTCAAGTTATCACCAGGCATAACCATTTCCACACCTGCAGGCAATGTGATAATACCTGTCACGTCAGTAGTACGGAAATAGAACTGAGGACGGTAGTTGTTAAAGAATGGAGTGTGACGACCACCTTCTTCTTTTGACAAGATATAAACCTCAGCTTTAAATTTAGCGTGTGGTTTTACTGAACCTGGCTTACAAATAACCATACCACGACGGATATCTGATTTTTCAATACCACGGAGCAACAAACCAACGTTGTCACCTGCTTCACCACGGTCAAGGATTTTGCGGAACATCTCAACCCCAGTTACGGTAGATTTGAGGTTTTCAGCACCCATACCAAGGATTTCAACAGGCTCACCTGAGTTGATGATACCACGCTCGATACGACCAGTTGCTACAGTACCACGACCAGTGATAGTGAATACGTCTTCAACAGGCATCAAGAATGGCTTGTCTGTATCACGAGCAGGAGTAGGAATCCAGCTATCAACAGCGTCCATCAATTCTTCGATAGTTTTTACCCATTTAGCATCGCCGTTCAAACCACCAAGAGCCGAACCTTGAATTACTGGGATATTATCACCGTCAAATTCATAGAAAGACAACAATTCACGAATTTCCATTTCAACAAGCTCCAACAACTCTGGGTCGTCTACCATGTCTACTTTGTTCATGAAAACCACCAATTGAGGTACACCTACCTGACGAGCCAAAAGGATGTGCTCGCGAGTTTGAGGCATAGGACCATCCGTAGCAGCTACAACAAGGATAGCACCGTCCATTTGGGCAGCACCTGTTACCATGTTTTTAACGTAGTCAGCGTGACCAGGACAGTCTACGTGAGCATAGTGACGGTTAGTAGTTTGATATTCTACGTGAGCCGTGTTAATAGTAATACCGCGCTCTTTTTCTTCAGGTGCGTTATCAATTTGAGAGAAATCTTTCTTTTCTGCCAAACCTTTTTCTGCGAGTACCTTTGTGATAGCAGCAGTCAATGTCGTTTTACCGTGGTCAACGTGACCGATAGTACCTACGTTTACGTGGGGTTTTGACCGGTCGAATTGTTCTTTTGCCATTGCTTTATTAACTAAAAATTGGTTTTTTATTTATTATGGAATTACAGAGAAAAACTTGCACATCCAGAGCCGTTACGGGGATTTGAACCCCGGACCTCTTCCTTACCAAGGAAGTGCTCTACCACTGAGCTATAACGGCTTTTCAACAAAAAAGTTAATTGCTAACAGTTAATAGTTATTAGTTTTAAAAAAATGTTTTCTAAATAACCATCAACAAGTAACAATTAACTTGAAAGAGAGCGGGAGACGGGGCTCGAACCCGCCACCTGAAGCTTGGAAGGCTACCGCTCTACCAAATGAGCTACTCCCGCATTTTAGTTGTTATTTGTCAGTCAATAGTCAAACTATATGCTTACTCTAAACTGCAAACTTTTACTAAAAGTGGGGGCGGATGGATTCGAACCACCGAAGGTATAAACCAGCAGATTTACAGTCTGCCCCATTTGGCCACTCTGGTACACCCCCATTGTATTTTTCAAAAAACGCCCAAAACCTTATCTGTTCAGATTTTGGAGTCGCAAATGTACAAGCTTTTGTTTATAATTCAAATTTTTACAGAAAAAAATATTCAAGAATAATAAAAAAATTAGTGAGCCAAAAAGTAAAGAACGATTCTATTACTGTCTAACTCACTAATTTTAAGGATTATAAACGAATACCAAAGCTCAAAACACGAACCGCTGGCCCTTTGTTGGTTTGATATAATTCACCTAAATCATATTGCATAAAAAGATCCGGGAAGTGTCTAATGCCTAGCTCGGCACCTAATCCATATCTAAAATCATTGAGGTGATAGTTTGAATGACTTCTTTCAGAGCGCCCTTTTCTAGCTTCTTGCACTTTGGTGTAGCTAGAAATACGATAACCACCGTAGACGCCAAAACTGAGATAGGAGATGATACCACGGTGAATGGCAAGGGTAGGCATCAAAGATAAATTGATGTAGGCAGCCGTTAGTTTTGTTTTATATACGTCGTTAGTCAAAGCGGGAAAGGCTACCGTTTGCATGTCTTTGCGGACGGTATTATTGCCATCAAACATAAAGTTGTACCACGAGACATCTATTCCCAAGTCCAACCCCAACGACGCGTCTTTTCCTCGGCTTATGGCAGCACCTCTCACCCAACTCAAACTCACAAAGCGCGAACCCCAAGGTTGTAGGTCATAGTCCGCCGATTGATAGCCCAGAGGGTTGTTTTGCCCATAAGTGTTAAGCCCCACTAATACATCAAACCCATTACGAGGACTTCGATAACGACGTGTTACTTTACGGGTTATAGTATTATCGTCATTGTTGTTATCATTTTTGGAGCTATTCTCTTCTTTCTCTTTAGAAACGCTGGTTGAAGGTTCATTGATGGTAATCTTTACTTCGCCATCTTTCCGGCTTATTACCAACACCGTATCTTTGAGGTATTTGCGTCCGTTTTGTTCATTGATGTAGATGTAGGTCTCTTTATCACTAGAATCAAGAGCGGCACCCATATCTCTCACAATTTTGTTAAGGTCATACTGGCGTAGGCTCAAAATACCGTCTTTATCTTTAGCTTGAATAATAAGACGCGTATTGTTCCCAAACTGTACAATGAGCGAATCGCCCTGCTGTGTGTATTTTTCGGCATGTACGACAAAGGCCGAAATGGCAAAGAATAAGGTAAGCATTAACTTTTTCATGGCTGTATTTAATTGATTATGATGGTATTTTTTCATTGTTTAATTTTCATTTTTTCCAGTGGCTTTGGCTAGTACTTTGTTTGGATTAAATCCAACCTCTTCCCAATCTACTTTCTCACCATTTTTGGCATTTTTGAGCTGCTGCCATACTTTTGCCATTCGGGTAGATTTGCGAGGTTTGCTCAACAAATTGTCACCAAAATCTTCACTATCAGAATTTTGTTTTTCTACATTTGATTCAACTTGGGACGAAGCCACCAAAGACTCTTTCAGTTCTGGGAGCTGTAATACCACTGTTTTCGTCACTGGTTGATGAGTAGTAGGGCTATTTTGGGCAATTGATTGAGGTTGTTCAATTTTGATAGGAGCGATGTTGGCATTCCCGCGCTCAGGTGTTTTATTTTCATTGATCGCCACTTCTTGGGAAGATTGTAGCTCCGAAGATTCTAAGACACGAGGCTGAGATAGCTGAGAATCTTTCTGGGGAATGACCGACTTAATCTTTCTTTTTTCTACTCCTTTGTCTATTGTCTTTTTAGGAGTTTCGGCCAAAGCAGCGATAGCGTCGTTATCGGTAGCAGAGGGTATTTTGTTAGCCTCACCTTGAGGTATCGTCTGCTCTTGTGGTGGCATTGACTTCTTTGTCTCTTTATGAGCTACCGTCAATTCAGGCGATTGATTAAGACTCCATACAACCCAGCCAGCCACAAGCACTAGCGACACACCCGCAGCCGCCAGCCAAGGGCCTTGGTGCCACCATCCGCCAACGCGTCGCTGTTTGGTCTGCATACGCATTTGAAGCTTATCCCAAGCCTCAGGACGAGGTTTAATTTCGACCTCTTTTAGCTTTTCAGCAAAAAATTTGTCTGTAGGGTGCTTTTTCATGTTTTTTTATTTTTTTAGACGATTTACTACCTCTGTAGTGGCTCGACTTAGATTTTCTGCTTCTTTTACCATTTCTTGCAACAAAGCCCGTGCTCTATGCAATTGAGACTTTGATGTACTTTCAGTGATTCCGAGTTGCTCGGCGATTTCGGCATGAGAGAACCCTTCTATGGCATACAAATTAAACACGGTACGGTATCCAGTAGGAAGTTTTCCGATGATTGCCATCAAATCATCCGCTTCTAGGTTTGCATCCGCCCAATCATAGTTAGTAAGCTGCTGCGCTTCGGGAGCGTCAATATCTATCTCTATGTGGCGTTTGGTGCGTAAATACATCAGAGCTTCGTTTGTCATCAAGCGCCGCATCCATCCTTCAAAACTCCCCTCACTTTTAAATTGATCTATCTTTTCAAAAATTCTCATAAACCCCTCTATCATCACATCTTCCGCTTCCATTTTATCATTGATATACCTGACACAAACCGCCAAAAGCCTCGCCGAGTATTTTTCATACAAGTGGCGTTGGGCTTTGGTATCTCCCTTTTGCAAGGCTCTGACCAATTGGGCTTCGCTCGTGAACAGTTGTAAAATTTTTACCATAACTAGGCTGTTTCAATAGGTAGATGCAAGTGATTGGCACAAAGGTTGCATAGATTTAAAAAAATTTTTTCTAGTTCCAACCGTTATTTTACAAAGTACGTCATAGGTTAAGTTTTCACCCAAATCAAACAGCTTATGACTACTATTCCTAGAACAGCATTTATCATGAAAACCTCTTCTTTTTTCCAAAGCTTATTTGTCATTGCAGCGACTTTATTGCTGCTTTGGGCCGCAATAGGCTGTAGCTCTGGTGGCCCAGCCCCAAGTGGTGTAGAAGTAACGATTTCTGGTGACTTTGCCAGCCGAACGGATGACTTTGCCTTTGATTTTTTCAAAAAACTTAATGAGGTCGAAAAACCCGAAAAGAATGTTTTTGTATCTCCTTTGAGTTTACATATGGCATTGGGGATGCTTGTCAACGGTGCGAATGGCAAAACTGCGGAAGAAATTCAACAAACTTTAAAATTGAACGGTATATCATTGGCCGACGCCAACGCCACTTATCAAAAACTCATTGAAGGATTGCCAAAAGCAGATCCCAAAGTAACGCTAGGCTTGGCTAACTCTGTCTGGAATCGAGATTCGTTTCAGCCTGAGACTGATTTTATCAATATCCTAAAACAATCTTTCCAAGCCCAAGCTTCTTCTTTTAGCGGCTCAGATGCCACTCCCTTAAATAATTGGGCTAGTGATAAAACCAACGGCAAAATCAAAAAAGTACTCGACAAAATAGAACCACAAATGGTATTGTTTTTGATGAATGCTCTTTATTTTAAAGGAGATTGGAAAACGAGTTTTGATACCCAAAAAACGTCAGATTACCCTTTTCAGTTGGGTGGCAATCAAACCAAGAATGTCAAAATGATGCAGATGAAAGATAAAATTTCGTTTGCCAATCGTAATGGATACTTTGCCTACCAACTTCCTTACGGTAATGGTCAATATGCCATGACAGTGATGGTACCTACCGAAAATACAGATGTCAATGGCCTTATCTCAAAGCTTTCAGCCACCGAATGGTCAGACCTACAGAAAGGATTACAAGAGGTAAATAACCTACAAATCGGCCTCCCTCGGTTTACTTTAGAATACGAAGTTTATCTCAACGAAGTCCTTAAAAAAATGGGTATGCCTACCGCTTTTTCGGATGATGCTGATTTAACAAAAATCAACAAAGCTGGCAATCTCAAAGTAGGATTTGTAAAGCAAAACACTTATGTTGGCGTAGATGAAAAAGGTACAGAAGCTGCGGCTGTCACTACGATTGGGGTAGAGTTGACTTCTGTTCCACAAACTTATTATGCAGACCGTCCCTTTGTTATTGTTATAAATGAAAAAAGCTCTAATACTGTTCTTTTTATGGGAAAAATAGTAAATCCATAAATATTCAAAATAGTAATAGAGCAATGGAAGGAGGCATCTGAATGCCTCCTTTATTTTTTAGCGAGGAACAAATAGTACAGCATCAGCCACTACGATTCCGTCTGCTTTAAGATTGGTAATTTCAACAAAATTATCCGCCCCTCTCTCCAGCACAAAAGAGCCTAACTTTATCCAATCATTGATTTGATTTTGGGATATAATCTCTTCTTCTGTTACTTTACTTCCAGCCTTTATTCTGATGAGCGTTTTAGCAGCTTTGGTTTGGTCAGCTTCCGCCCCAGGATTTCCTCCACCGCCGGTGGGATTGGGATTGTAGAGATATATGTCATAGGTAGCCTTTTGCGGAATATCAGGCGTAAAACGTACACTGGCTACGTCTTTTGCTTTAGGGGTATTTATCAGTTGTGAGGCTGCATATTTACCTCCGGTAGTGATTTTCTGCCAACTTCCTTGGGTAGAGATATTTTGGGGAGTTACATCATTATCAAGCAAAATTTCCGCTTGGCTGCCATCCATGAGAGGATTGATACGCAAAGTACGCTGCAACTGAGAGATGTTTATTTCTTGCACTGCTTTTTTATTATCAATGCCCATTGTGGCGGCTACCGCCGACGCTTGAGCCAACGCCATAAAAACAGGCTCCATTCGAATAGAACCATAAGCAATATGGCTCGCTGACAAGCAAACTGGCACCAGTAAATTTTGGCATTCTGCTTTTTTGGGAACTAACGAACGGTAACTAATCGGGTAGGGGGGAAAGCCTCCTACCTGCACATCTCCTTCATTTTTTACTTCTAGTTTTGCGGTCTTTGGGTTTTTCACCAATATCCTTTGACAGTTGTGAGAGTCCATTGTATAAGCGGCAAGCCCAATACCATCTTGCACCACTTCGCGGCCTTCGCAATTGTGCTGGGTCATTACATATTCTCCAATCAACCGACGGGCTTCTCTTATGTACAACTGATGACTAAAATGGTCGTTGTCTAAATATTCGTCTTTAGGATAACCCCATTCGAGCATTTGCTGCCGAAGGTGATTAGGAACACGGGCGTCATGCCCTACAAAATATAGAAATCCCTTGGTGTAGTCTTCATGGTCTTGAATGATTTTTTTTCGAGTCTCATAGTCTGCTTCTGCATAGTTATGATTAGCGCCAATCATATCTGTCGATAAGCCCCCTTTGTTGTTAATGTCGGTTTTAGAATTAGGCATATCCGCAATATGCATTACTCCCCAATTGATGTGAGTAGGCTTTTCAATAGCGATTTGCCTCAGCAATAATTCGTACTTTGTTGAATCATAACGAGCAGGACGCGTAATTGGAATGCGATTGTTAGGGTTGTTGGTAAGACATAGTCTAAAATTATAAGCTTGAACGAGTTTGTCGCCCGTTCCATTGGGAGCCAAAGCATCGGTAGAAATCCCCCAAAGCAATCCACTTGAGGGGTCATTGGGAATCTTGTAGGGATCAATTCCGTCTGGGAATTGATGTTTGTCGAGGAGCTGTACACCGTTCCATGTTTCATTATACTGACTATTGGCTTCTCGCCCTACGATATAACTAACCCCCGCTTTGGCCATTAAATCTCCTTCGTAAGTACAATCAATATACATCTTAGCTTTTACTAGTTTTCTAGTACCTACTTTATTAGAGGATTCCACAGCGATTTCTTGAATCACGCCCTGTTTTTTGTTGACCGCCAGCAGACGATGTTCGTACCAGACCACAATTCCAGCCTCTTTTACATAACTTTTAAATAAGTTTTCGGCCACGTGAGGCTCAAAAGTCCATTGTTCGAACTTGCCATAATGCTGTCCAATCTTTCGGTAAAACGCTCTAGCGATTCCCGTAATGGCATATTTATTCCCTATGTCTGTTTGTCCTAAACCTCCAGCACTAAGTCCTCCCAAATGCTTGCTAGGTTCTATCAGAAGTACCGATTTGCCAGCTTTTTTGGCGGTGTAAGCAGCTATTACTCCCGCAGATGTTCCTCCATATACACATATATCATAGACTTGAGCCAAAGTCAACAACGGAGTAGCCAATAAAAGAGCACCACCTAAAATGTATTTTTTCATTCTATTAGTTTTTTTAATAACCGAATTATATTCTTCCAAAAATACAATAAGGCTCCATAACTCAAGCAACATCTTCCGTAGATTTGCGTTTTAGTTAATGCAAACTATAAAATTGATTTATGAAGATAAGATTTGTATGTTTTTTATGTCTTTGCGTCGTTACAGCCAATGCGCAAAGAGTAGAATGGGGACTAAAAGCGGGGTTGCAGCTTTCTCAATTTAAAGGAGAAGATTTTTTGGCCCGCCGAACGGCCTCTAGCTCCTCTAATCTCGAAACGATTCGTTCGAGTGGCAAAATGACATTTGGGTATGCAGTAGGAGGCTATGTTCGTACTTTGGAAGACGTATTTTTACAAGGAGAGTTGTTGTTATCTGTAAAAGGCGGCGAACTAGAAAGTTCAAGCAGCAGTAATCTAACCAACCTTCAATATGGTCAAATAGACATTCCTTTGTCAATTGGTTATCAAAAAAATCGTTTTGAAATCAGTGCTGGTCCCATGCTTTCATTCAAGGCATTTGATGACGGAAACCTCAAAGAATTTCTTTCTCAATATTCTAATTCTCCCCTTACTTTTTCACCTTATCGTCCTTTCACTTTAGGATACCAAGGAGGAGTAGGGTTTAAAGCCAATAAATTAAAATTGGGATTGAGGTATTTAGCCAGTATTCAGGGAGTTAGTGATATGTATATTGCCTATAATGTACCCGGTGACTCACAGTTGAGAGATAGTCGATTTTTCCAAAAATTTGGGGTTTTACAACTCACTGCGGCTTATCAATTGAGCAAATAACTCTCAAGCTGTGAAGCATTTATCCACCGAGCCACCATTTTCTTATTTTGGTCTAATACATAAATGGTAGGATAATTATACACACCAAGTTTGTAAAATTCTATCTTTTTGGACACATCTCGTACATTGATAAACATATCGGTCTGAAAATCGGCGATAAATTTCTTCCATACATTTTCGTCAGAGTCCAAACTGACAGCAAATACTTTTAGCTTTTGAGCATATTGCTTGGCTAAGGCTGTCAGTTTTGGGGTTTGCTCTCTACAATGACTACAACTTGGGTCATAAAAAAACACAACCGTATATTGGCTTTGTATGTCTTTCAATGATACTTCTTGGCCCACAGTATTTGTTAAGACCAAATCAGGAAAGGGAGTATGTAGGCTTAATCTAGCCTTTATCTCTTTTATTTCTTTGACTTTTTGAAGCGTACTTGCATCCCAAAGCTTAGGCTCGGCCTCTACATAGTTGGTGACTATGTGGTCATAAAGCATGTCTAGGGCAGGGGATGTTGCTAATTCTGATTCGTGGGCAAATTTTCCAACAATATATTTCTTCAACTCAACTGTCCCTTTAGTTTGCAGAAGAATATTATCGGCGATAGCTATAAGGTCGGAAGCGGGGAGTTGAGCTAGGCTTTTCAAAAAGCGATTTACTCTTAGGGGCACAGTAGGTGTATAAACCATTCTTTCATCAGATAAAAAAGAATTTTCAAAATAATGAACCCTACTATATGACTGTAAAAATAAGGAATCTTTAGAGGTCAGTTTTTTTACGGGCAAAACCGGCTGCTTAGGTTCCTGATAACTTTTTAGATAACGTACTACAAAAGACGAGGGTTTTTGGGCATATAGGGAATCTACATATTGCTTGACTTCTTCATTCAATTCCTGAAAACGAGTTTTCCAACGCGGATCATTGTCATCTTTAATATTGTTTTGCTGACGAAAAAGCAAGGCTTTTTGATAGCGAACTCTCACTTGACGCTGATAATCAAAAAACAAGTTATTTTCGGCAGAATTCTGAAAACGAATCGTACTAATAACATCTTTCATATCAGCTTCAAAAGAAAACCGTTGCGAATCGGCTGCTATTATATCAAGTCCTCTTCCAATACCTATTATACGGCACATCCCGGCTGGTAAAGGTTGGGAATCTTCCCACGTGACTTTTCCGTCCACTCCTACTACTGCAGTATCGATGGGCATCAATTCGCCACCAAAATGCTGCGCTAAAATAAGCCTCATAGGAGTCGCATTGTGCAGTTTCCCTTCTATCCGAAAGCCCTTTTGTGCATTGGTGCTCCCCACCAAAGTCATGATGAGCAACCCAGCAAGATATATCGCTTTAAACATACTATCTGTCTTTTTAGAAGGCACTGGCAAATCTCATGCCATAAAAAACCCCTATCAGGGCGAAACCATAATAGGGGTAAAAATCATTAAAATAATTTCTTAGTTTTTATTGGCGCCTCCTTGCTGAGCAGGACGGGCCTGTTGATTTTGCTGGGCTTCACGCATGGGATTGCTGCCACCACCTCGCTGAAAACCGCCTCCTTTAAACAACTGAAAACGCGTAGGCTGCGCTGGCTGACGTGGGAAATGATTGCTCTCTTCATCAATATCAGCGATCTCGCGATAGGGATCCAAGGTCCATTGCACTACTTTCTTCTTCGTCGTCACCACCTTCGATACCTGCTGGTCGTTCAAGCGCCATATCTCCGCTGGAAAACGAGCCACCGAATCCGTTCCGTCTTCAAACTGCATCTTCACAATCACGGGCATCGGCAGGCCGCCTTTATTTTTCACTTTCAAAGTATAAAAATTCAAGCCTGATTCTACCAATTTTCGCTCATCAGGTGAGAGACTTGCCAGATAGGCTTCGTATTTCTTCTTGTCGGCGTCGGTTACTTTGTAAGGGTCGTAGGTATTGTAAAAATCCTTCATGTCAGGATTTTTTTCTACCACCGACTCTTTGATGTAATCTTTGTCGCGTTGACGAGCCACGGTATTGCGTTTTTCGTCGGCTTGTTTTTTGGCTTCGGCTTTGTTGAGGTCAGGGTTTTGGGTATCGACCGCAAACCATTCTACTTCCACCAAGTCCTGGTCTACTGGCTCCACTCCATAAAACCAACCTTTCCAAAACCAATCCAAATCTACCCCAGAGGCATCTTCCATGGTACGGAAAAAATCGGCAGGAGTAGGGTTTTTGAAAGCCCAACGGCGGCTATATTCTTTGAAAGCGTAGTCAAACAACTCACGTCCCATTACTGTTTCGCGTAGAATATTCAACGCAGTGGCAGGCTTTGCGTAGGCATTGGGGCCATACATCATGATATTGTCGGAACTTGTCATAATAGGCACCAAGTTTTTGGTATCCTGCTTCATGTATTCCACAATATCTTGAGGCTCTCCACGACGTGCCGGAAAATCTCTATCCCATTCTTTTTCGGTGAGATATTGCACAAAAGTATTTAATCCTTCATCCATCCAGCCCCATTGACGTTCATCGGAATTGACAATCATGGGGAAGAAATTATGGCCTACTTCATGAATAATCACCCCAATCATTCCAAATTTCGTACCTTCCGAATAAGTTCCGTCAGGGTCGGGACGGCCACCATTAAACGAAATCATTGGATATTCCATCCCACCATTGACATGGCAAGAGTAGCATACAGGATACGGATAATCAATAGAAAACTTAGAGTAGCTTTTAATCGTGTGCGCAATGACCATTGTCGAATATTGACCCCAAAGAGGATTTCCTTCTTTAGAATAAAGCGACATACACATTACTTTTTTGCCAGCTTGCTCTACTTGCATCGCATCCCAGATAAATTTGCGGCTACTAGCAAAGGCAAAGTCACGGACGTTGTCAGCCTTGAAAATCCACGTTTTTTTGCCAGTAGGTTTGCCCTTTTCTGCTTTTTCGGCTTCTTCTTGGCTCACAATTAGTACTGGACGAGTAGCAGTTTTTGCTTTCTCCATACGCTTTAGCTGCTCAGGCGTAAGCACTTGTGCCATATTCTGAATCTCGCCCGTTGCTCCTACGATATGATCATTGGGAACCGTAATAGCTACTTTATAATTTCCAAAAGTCAGGGTAAACTCCCCTTGCCCTAAAAACTGCTTATGCTGCCAGCCGTTTACATCATCATATACACACATGCGCGGAAACCAGTGTGCAATGAAGTAGTTGGTGTTGCCGTCTTTTGGGAAAAACTCATACCCTGCACGTCCATAATATTCGTTGATGAAATAATTCCAATCTACCGAAAATGCATATGATTGCCCTGTTTTGATACCTACTGGTAGCTCCACTCTCATCATGGTGTTGTTGATGGTATAAGGTAGAGGCTTGCCTGTTTTAGCATCCTTGACTGAAGTAATTTTAAAATCATAGTCTTTATCGCCAGTAATGCTACTGCGTACCGAGCTTGGCGCGTTTAGGCCACGTACGGCATTGGACGACATTTGTGGCTGGATGCTATTGTGCTGCGAAAGCGCATTAATAGAACCCTTCGCAAACAAGTTTTGGTCAAGCTGCAACCATACATATTTCAGCTCATCAGGCGAATAATTATGATAAGTAATGGTTTCGCTTCCGGTGATTTTACGTTGTTCGTCATCTAGTTCTGCTTTGATGTCATAATCAGCACGTTGCTGCCAAAAGTCTTTCCCTGGGGCACCCGATGCGGTACGTGTAGTGTTGGGGGTAGGCAAGGTCGCTCCAAGTTGTTCAAAACGGTCGTTGGCGTGGTAGTTACCTGCTGGAGGCTGTGCTAGCAGACCGCCTCCTGTAAGCATGAGCCAATAAAAGATAAACTGTTTTCTCATTTGATATTTGGTTTGTTGGATTGGTGTAAAAATACTCTAATAATAAATAAAGACCTTTTAAGGCACGACATTTAGCACTTTTTTAGCGACGTCATTCTACCGACATCCCCATCATAGTGCGAAAAAGCTCATTGTTTAAGATAAGCGAAAGAGCCATACCTGCTACGATACCTGATATAAGATGATTCCAAGTGAGGCGTTTTACCCTTAAAACCTCCACAAAAAGCGAGGCAATTCCCAAGGCAATGGCAACAATTAATAACTGTCCCAATTCCAAACCAAGATTAAACGCAAACAAAGGCATTACGATACTTTCTTGTTCACCCAACAAACTCCGCAAGTAATTGGAAAAACCCATTCCGTGAATTAAGCCAAAAGATGCCGCTAGCACATACCGCAATTTGGGGGATTTTGCTTCTACTTGGTTGTTTTCGGAAAAATTAGAAAGCGCTGTGATAAAAATAGTTATAGGAATCAATAATTCTATTACATCCGAACTGTAAGTAATAAGCTTAAGCGTAGCCAAGGCAAGCGTAACCGAATGCCCTAATGTAAAGGCTGTAATCAGAATCAAAACTTTTTTCCAATCACGAAAAGCATAAACGGCACAAAGTGCAACTACAAACAAAATATGGTCATAACCATTGGGGTCGGTGATGTGTTCAAAACCAAGTTGTAAATACGCTTGAAATTCAGACATGGAGCGGGGAAGAAGTTAGGTAAAATTTTCTTAACTATTATCAAAAAGCTTTAATCAGCCAAAACATAAATACTATCGGTATTGCGACCATAGCCATCATAATCAAGGCCATAGCCTACCACAAAACGATTCTCAATTTCAAAACCTACGTACTTGACGCTAAGGGGGGTTTTGAGGGCAGCGGGTTTAAAAAGCAAAGTTGCAACTTGAATAGAATCTGGTTTGTGAATAGACAATTGAAACAATAACTTGTTCATTGTCAGCCCTGTATCAACAATATCTTCTACGATAATTACGTGTCGATTCTGGATTGGTTCTTTTAATCCCAACACTTCAGTAAGCTCACCCGTAGAAGTAGTTTTGGAATAAGAAGAAACCCTCACAAACGTAATTTCGCAAGGGATTGAAACGTTTTTCATAAGGTCTGATGCAAACATAAAAGCACCATTGAGGACTACAATGAATAAAGGGTTTTTATGTCGGTAATCTTCACTAATTTCGCGACTAAGTTGAGCTATTCGCGTTTCTATTTGGTGTTTGTCGATAAACGAAACAAATTTTTTGTCTTTGACCGTCAGCATGATTTGAAAAATATTAAAAAATCCTTAAAAAAACAGAAGGCACACAAACTGTTCTCAAGAATTGTTCGTTAGTATGACACAGCAAAGATAATACACCATGAAAAAGAACCACTTAAAATATTGGTTATTCAGCTTAATAGGGTTGTTTGTGGTTTGTGAAAGCCCTCTACAAGCGCAATTATACGCTTCTGCCGATTTTGATAGTAAATACGAAATGCTCTTGTCGAACCCAGGGGTACAAATTGAGGCTACCGAGGCAATCAACAAACTGTATAATTTTAAATTTGCCGAAGCAGATGCCGAGTTTCGTTGGTTGAAATATCGCTACCCCAATCATCCCATGCCTTATTTTTTGATGGGTTTGGCTGAATGGTGGAAAATGGTCCCCAATACCGACGACACCCGCTACGACGCAAGCTGTATCGCACTGATGGATACGTGCATTACGCTGGCCGAGAAACTTTATGATATTCGAGAAAATAAAATCGAACCTGCGTTTTTTCTAGCAGCTGCTTATGCATTCAAAGGTCGTATCCACTCTGAGCGTAAACATTGGACTCGCGCTACCGTGGCGGGCAAAAATGCCCTCAAATACATGGAGAAATGCCAAGGCAAAAGCGAACTAAGCCCAGAATTGCTTTTTGGGGATGGTTTGTTTAATTATTTTGCCGAATGGATTCCCGACAATTATCCGTTACTAAAGCCAATTTTGTGGCTTTTCCCGAAAGGAAACAAACAACTCGGTATTCAGCAACTAGAAAAAGTAGGTAATAATGCTTTCTACACACGTACGGAAGCTCGGTATTTTTTGCTTCAAATTTATGGCTACGAAAATCAGTACGCTAAATCGTACGATTTGGCCAAATACTCTTGGGAAACTTATCCAGATAATCCCTATTTTGAACGCTACTATTTGAGATCGGCATTTGTACGAGGCCAAGCCGCCGAGGCAGAAAAAATAGCCAATAGCATTTTAACTAAAATTGATAAAGGAATGCCTGGCTACGAAGCCGTAAGTGGCCGAAATGCCGCTTATGCTTTGGCGTATTATTACAACAATTACCACCGCGATATCCCTAAAGCCAAAGAGTATTATCAAAAAACGATTGATTTTGCCACTAAAACCAAATCCTTCACCTCGGGCTATTATCTATCTTCATTGATAAGTTTAGGAAAAATAGCCGAAAATGAAAAGGATTTTACAGCAGCACTGGAGTATTATAAAACAGTAGTAGATAGAGGTGAAAAAAAATCAAGCCAAGTAAAAGAAGCTAAAGAAGCAATTAGCAAACTCAATAAGACGCGAAGAGAAGAAAGACGTAAAAGGCGTGATTAAAAGAAAAATGAATGAGCTACAAACTTTGCGCCTCTCCGAAGCAGCATATGAGAAGACCGTTGTGGAAGAATAGCTTCGGAGAAGCTTCACCTTTGTAGCATAAGGTTTTTGCCTTCACACCAAGGACTTCGGAGAAGTCAAATTTTAATGGGTGTAGCTTTTGTCTACAAATTTTGAGCTTCTATGTGCCACATCTTATATTCGCCCATCTCCGTGAGGATTTATCATAAAATCATGAGCCCGTTTTGGTCATAATTGCTGAAGACAGGGTCTGAAGGGATAAGTTCAGTAATTAGAAAATCTATATCACTCAAATCACAAACACGCAACCGCTGCATACTTCCCAATTTTTCACTAATAGTCACAATAGCCGTGCGTTTTGAGGCTTTCATCATTGCTTTTTTAACCTGTACCGCTTCTAGGTCCGAATCGGTGATTCCTTCCGTCACATCAATAGCATTGGTACCCAAAATACACAAATCAGCATTGATGTCATTGACTCGACTTATGACTTCTCCTCCCACGCTTATTTGTGAGTTTTTGATAAGCTTTCCTCCCAAAAAAATTACTTCCACACTAGGATGATCACAAAGTTGTAAAGCCGTAGTTAGACTTACTGTGAAAAACGTGGCTTTCAGATCTTGGGGCAGTAATCGCACCAACTCACGAACGGTAGTTCCGCCGCCTACCATTACATACATACCTTCTTCTATCAAAGTAACTGCTTTCTGCGCAATGATTGTTTTTTCGGGCAGCGCATAAGTAGTATTGGAAGCATAGTCATAATGGTAAGATTTGGACAAGGCTCCTCCATGAACTTTTACAAGCTCCCCAAGCTCCGCCAATTCGTTCAAATCCCTTCTAATTGTATCTTCTGATACATTGAGCATCAATCCTAAATCAGCCGATAAAACCCTGTTGTGTAGGTTTATCTGCTTCATAATAAAAGCCTGTCGTTCTCTTTTTAACAAATGCGTTTGAACTTGATGCATATTTTTTTCCATTGAAGATAAACCCGCATAAAGGCGCAAATAAATCAAATAACCTAAGCGGCACAAATCTTTTTATTGGCTTAAATTCCTTTTTTTTAGAATATTTTACCAAAAAAACGAAAAACTCCGCAATTATTTGTCGGACTTTGCCGTTTTTTTATTTATTTCATGCGGTTTTATGCCGATTTCAACAATAACCTATTTCAATAACTATGAGCCAAAACAGCTACGTTCACTTTTTACCCCTACGGCTTCAGTTTTCATGGAAGCAAATCCTTGGCACTATCGTTGCGATGCTGATTACATTAAGTAGTTGGGCGCAGTCTTTTACCGTAAAAGGTAAAGTGACAGATGCCAATGGGCAGCCTATACCAGGGGCTACTATTCAGGTAGTAGGTACTACAGTAGGTACTACTGCCAACATCGAAGGAGACTACTCCTTATCACTGAGTGGAAATGCAAAACTAACTTTTAGTGCTATCGGGTTTAGTTCTGTCAGCCAAAATGTAACCTCTAGTCAATCGGTAGTGAATGCGTCTTTAAAAGAAGACCAAATGAATCTTGATGAAGTGGTAGTGACGGGTTCGACACTCCGCGCCGAAAGACGTCAACTAGGAAATGCTATCACTACTATCAAGGCCGACAATCTTGAAAAAACTGGTACTCCAAACCTCGTGAGTGCTTTACAAGGAAAAGTACCCGGTGCCCAAATTACCCAAAACTCTGGAGACCCTGCGGGTGGGATTACGGTGCGTTTGCGCGGGGTAAAATCTATACTAGGAAGCTCAGATCCGCTGTATGTAATCGATGGCGTGATTGTCAACAACGAAACCTCATCCGTATCTCAACTTGCCCTTAGCTTGGGTGGTCAAGCTCCCAATGCCGCTTTGGGTACCAATCGTTTGGCAGATATCAACCCTAACGACATCGAAAGCCTTAACGTAATCAATGGTGCCGCTGCCGCCGCCCAATATGGCTCTAGAGCTGCCAATGGCGTGGTCATTATCACTACCAAACGAGGCAAAGCAGGAACTCCTAAAATCAATTTTTCAACCAACTTCTCAGTCAATGAGCTTCGTAAAGGGGTATTTATTTCTACTCTTGGCAAGCAGTTTGGATTTAAGGATTTGAGACTACACACTATTGGGGTGATTTCGTCCGCGCAAATCGCCGCCAACCCAGGAACTACCACCGTGGGTATCGTAAGAGACGGTGCGACTTCTCAGTTAGCTTCTAATTTGGTAGATGTGACTCGTTACAATTATTTTGACGAAATTTTCCGTACTGGTTATGGAAATGACAATACCCTCTCTATCTCAGGCGGAACTGACCGTACTCAGTACTTTGTATCAGCTTCTTACATGAAAAATGAAGGGATTGTTAAAGGTGTAGATTTCCGTCGAGCTAGTCTGCGCGCTCGGGTTGACCAACGTTTGACCAATTGGGCAAAATTGTCGGCAGGCTTAAATTATTCTAATAGTTTTTCCAACGAAAAACCCAACGGTAACGTTTTCTACAGCCCTATCAACTCCGTCACTATCACTAACAACATCTACGATATTACCCAACGCGACGCAGCGGGGAATTTGCTAGCCGTAGAGCCAACGCGCGTCAATCCACTTACGACTGTTGAGGCTATGCAGTTTACCCAAGCCGTAAACCGCACTATCGCCGACGCTCAGCTCAATCTAACGCCTATCAAAGGTCTAGGCATTGACTGGATTGTGGGGGTAGATAATTACTCTCAGTTGGGTAAAAACTACATTCCTCCTTATCCTTATCAAGCCGTAGCAGGGTTACCTGCCGAACGCTATCCTGATGGATTTGCTGCGAATGCCACCAACAACGTAACGCAATTTAATAGCGACATCAACGCCACTTACGAAATTGACATTACCAACGACCTCAAACTCAATGCGGCGGCTGGCTTCAACTACCAATTTTATCAGTCAGATTTTACCCGTGCAAGTGGCTTAAACACAGCACCTTTTATCGAAACTGTAAGTGGTGCAGCTAGTACTACTGTTACGGCTGGCTACGGATTAGACCGGTATAATTTGAGTGGATTCTTTGCCCAAGCTACGGTGGGTTACAAAAACTTAGCCTTTTTGACCGCTGCGATTCGTCGCGACCGTTCTTCCAAATTCTCCCCTTCTGAAACCAACCAAACTTACCCCAAAATCAGCGGTAGCTTTGTGGTATCTGACCTAGAATTCTGGAAAAACAGCGGTTTGTCGGGCATTTGGGATGGCCTCAAACTTCGTGCTTCTTACGGACAAGCCGGAAATCTTACAGGTATTGGTAGCTATAGCCGTTTTTGGCAATTTTCGCCTGTTCCGTTCTTAGGAAAAAATACCATTGTACCGGGTAGCGCCCTTGCCAATCCACGTGTGCGCCCCGAAAGAATGGATGAAATAGAAGTCGGAGCGGACCTTTCTCTCTTGAAAAGCAGAGTAAATGTAGGTGTGTCTGTCTATAATCAGCAAATCAAAGACTTAGTTGTAAACCGCGAATTGGCACCTTCTACGGGTGGTACAAGTATCGTAAACAACGTAGGAACCATGGAAAACAAAGGCTTTGAAATCAGCTTGAATGCACTTGCCGTCAAGAAAAAAGACTTCTCGGCAGATTTCACGGTACTTTACAACCAAAACCGCAACAAAGTATTAGATATTGACCAAGGAAACCCAGGAATCGGGACACTTACCATTTCAAACTCCGCAGGTGCGCCCGTATTTTTGATTGAAGGACAACCTGCGAGTGTATTTTACGGCTTCCCTTATGCCCGCAATGCCGATGGTTCTCTTCTTCTAACTTCCCAAAACCTTCCACAACGTGAACGTGGTACCCAGAATAGCCCGATTAGTTATACCGCTCAACGCGGAGCCGACGGGCAACCTTCGGGAAGTTTTATCACCACCGTAATTGGTAATCCAAACCCTAAGTGGACAGGCTCCTTTAGTGGCAATCTTACTTATAAAAAAGTAGGATTACGGTTTTTGTTGGATGCAGTTCAGGGTGTACAAGTCTTTAATGCTGACAAACGTACCCGCAACAACGTAGGTATCGGTGATTTGGCAGAAGCCGAAATGCTCGGTACTGTACCACGTGGTTATGTATTTTCTTTGGTAAACATCGAAGAATACCGCGTAGATAATGGAGCATTTACTAAACTAAGAGAGTTGGCCTTGACATATCAATTACCCCAAGTAAAAGGTATCAGCAATTGGAGTGTCTCGCTAGTAGGTCGCAATTTGATTTCTTGGGATAAATACAACGGTTTTGACCCTGAAACAAACGCAGGTAATAACAGCGATATTTTGCGGGGAGTTGACTTTGGAAACGTACCTATCCCGCGTACTTACCAAGTGCAGCTGAACCTTTCATTTTAATTAAAACTTTGATTTTCATATGAAAAAGACCATCATATATTCAATTTTAGCTGGATTTTTGCTCACTACTACTTCTTGTGACCAAGAGTACCTCAACCCTAGTGCAGCTAGTGAAACCCAAGTAACTACCGACATCAATGGGTTGATTACTCTTTGCAACGGATTACAATATCGCTACACTAGCACTCGTGCGGGTGTTATTTATACCTCCATTACAGCCAACGGTCTTACTACCAAAGAATTGACTGTTTTGAATGCCGGAAATGGTGATGAAGAACAACTCCGTATTGGGGGGATTGGTATCACTACCAACAATGGCATCATACGCAACCTGTGGGCTCAAAATCAATTGGTAAAAGCAAATGCGGATTTGATTTTACAAAATGTAGGCAATGTAGCTGGTGATGCAGGTACCAAAAGTGGTATCACTGTTTATGCTTCTATTTTCAGGGCATTGGCACTGGGTACAATGGCTCAATTTTGGGAAAAACTGCCTATCGTAAGTGGCACTAATGCGCCGTTCGTAACGCGCGATGAAGCCTTGAAAGAAGCAATCAAAACCCTCGAATCAGCCGCCACAACCCTTGCTGCTACTCCTGTTTCTTCGACCTTTGCGAGTCGTATTGTAGCGGGTATAGATCTTGCCAATACCCTTCAAGCACTGATTGCGCGTTATAGTCTCATGACAGGCGATAATGCCAAAGCACTTGCGGCAGCCAATAAGGTGGATTTAACCAAAAAATCGGCCTTCAATTTTGACGACGCCACCCAGAACCCTATGTTTTTTAACACTTTTGGTAACAGAAACGTTACCGAACCACTCAATGCTACCTTGGGTCTGCCAGAAGGCTTACGTCCTGTAGCGACAGACAAACGTATGGCTTTTTATCTATCCAATCCTACGGGAGTTGCAGCTGGCGGAGTAAATCTGGGAAGAGCAAGCTTCTTTACGGCTAACAACGCCGCGATTCCGGTGTATTTGCCTGGCGAAATTTTGCTTATTAGAGCAGAAGCAGCGGCGCGTACCAACGACTTGGCGGGTGCTACAGCAGCTCTCAATTCAGTATTGACAAAAACTACTGATGCTTGGGGAATAGGAGCGGGGCTTCCGGCTTACAGTGGCGAAAACACTGCAACAGCTCTGTTGACGGAAATATATCGTCAGCGGGCGATTGAATTGTATCTATCAGGAATGCGCTTGGAAGATAATCGCCGCTTTAATCGTACAGCACCTATTTCAGGAAATGCAGCTTCACAAGTGGAGCGGAGTCGTACATGGTATCCTTATCCATTGACCGAAAGAGCTAATAATTCATCCAATACCCCCGCAGACCCTGCTATTTAGTGCTGGCAACGCTGTTAATTATTATTCACTGATTTACAGAAAATTATTAACAGATTTTTAGATTTATAGGTTTGTAAACAACCATCCTTACACAAAAGCCCTGATGATGAGTCAGGGCTTTTTGTATTATTTGAGATAACTGTTCTACTACTGCAACATCAAATAGGCTTTGATAAATTCGTCCAAGTCACCATCCATAACGCCCTGAACGTCAGAGGTCTCTACGCCTGTCCGAACGTCTTTTACCAATTTGTAAGGGTGCATGACGTAGTTACGAATTTGTGAACCCCACTCAATTTTTTTCTTGGAGGCTTCTACTTCTGCACGCGCCGCATTGCGTTTTTCTACTTCGATTTGGTATAGTTTTGATTTTAATAAACGCATCGCCAAATCGCGGTTGAGGTGTTGGCTTCGTTCTTGCTGACACTCAATCATCAAGCCCGACGGACGGTGTCGAAGACGTACTGCCGTTTCTACTTTGTTTACGTTTTGGCCTCCAGCACCTCCCGAACGGTAGGTATCCCATTCAATATCGGCGGGATTGACTTCGATTTCAATACTATCGTCAATCAGCGGATAGGCATATACCGACGCAAAAGAAGTATGGCGACGAGCATTAGAGTCAAAAGGCGAAATACGTACCAAACGGTGGACACCATTTTCGGACTGCAAATAACCGTAAGCTTGTGGACCATCTATCTGAATAGAAGCCGATTTTATACCTGCCCCGTCTCCTTCTTGATAATCGATTTGGGTCACTTTGTAGCCGTGTTTTTCGGCCCAACGCACATACATCCGATACAACATATCGGCCCAATCTTGGCTTTCGGTACCACCTGCCCCAGAGTTAATTTCCAAAACAGCATTGAGTTGGTCTTCTTCGTTGGAGAGCATTTTTTTCAATTCCACTTCCTCCAATACTTTCAAGAGCGCTTGGTATTCGGCTTCTACTTCGGCTTCAGTCGCTTCGCCTAGCTCCCAAAACTCTTGTAAGGTTTCTAAATCTCCCAAACGCTCCTCAACTTTTTCGTAGCCTTCGGTCCAGCCTTTTAGGGCTCTCACTTCTTTCATAGTCTGCTCGGCCTTGGTATTATCATTCCAAAATTCGGGCTGACTTTGCACTTGTTCCAATTCTGTTAGTCTTTCTTTCTTGGTATCGTAGTCAAAGATACCCCCTCAAAGCCGAAACACGGGCTTTCAAGTCTTTCAACTGTTCTGTGGTCATGGTATTAAAATGTTATTTTATTTATTATTCTTTTTTGAAGAAACGACAAAAGTACAAATAAAAAGCGGTCGGTCAGGATTAAACCGACCGACCGCCTGCGACTTTGTGTTCTTTATTTTTTCACAATTACGCCATCAGCAACAAAAGTGAGTTCATGCTTAGGCTCAGTGATTTTAGCAATTTCTTCTTTACTCTTGCCAGCATCTTCGGCATAATGCTGCAATTCGGCCACAGGAGTGGTTTTCATTTTTGCTTCTCCTTCAAACACTACCGTTTTACCGGCGATGTCTTTAGGCACAAAAAAACCGTAGTCTTTAAAAGTCACGCGCATCGTTTGCCCGTCCGTAGTTTTGATTTTCATCCAGCAGCCCTTTGCTTGGCAAACTGATTCGACAGTACCTGTTACTTTGGTACTCATTTTTTCTTTAGAGCCTAGTTTTTTGGGTAGCTCCGCAGAGGCAATTGCTCCTTTGTCGTTTATTTTTTTTCCAAAATACCCCTCTGATTGTGCAAAAACGCCTAATGCAAGTATCGTCATCAAAGACGTTAAGATTACTTTTTTCATGGTTTTAGTCATTGTGTTTTTACAAAATTAAGAAAAAATAAAATCTACAAGTACACCCACCTATTAAGCGGTTCCTGAAGGATGCTGTTTGCGAAATATAAGGGCTATCAACAATACCGCCATCACAATCAGAAGCAAGGTAAAACGGAATTCATCAAAGATGAAACTTGACGGTTCAAGCAGGTCAATATCGGCTATTTTTTGATCATAGAGTTCTTTGCCCCATACTTTGACAGCCTCTTCCTTATTGGTCAAGAGAGATTGACGAAGGATGTTTTTATAATGTAAAAGGGAATTTGGGAAAAAATAAAAAAACAAACTTGTAAGATACCCACAAAACAAGGCGCCTGTTAGCCAAACTACATACCCAATCGAAATCCCTTCCCACATATGCATATAGCCTTTACCAATATTTTTTCGATAATACCAACACGCCGCCGCAATCAGAATACTAAAAAAGCCAACGTCTAATAATCGACTAGTGCTCGAAAATTTATCGAGGTTTTGCACTATCAAAAAAAACAAAAAACAAACCAATCCTGCCACAAGCCCAAATAGTAGAGGAATCTTGAGTAAGGGTTTGTTGAAAAAGTTAATCACATTTTTCATAAGTTATCCACATAGTTATCCACATTTTTCAACCATATTTCGATTTAGCACATACAACGCTTTGCCTTTTAATGGTTTTCCTAAAAATGGAGTGTTTTTAGATTGGGAATGAGTTTCGGTAAATATCCAATCCAATGCTGGGTCAAAAATCGTTAAATTAGCTTTGTTTCCTTCCGCAATACTTACCTCTGGAAGTCTTAAAATCTCACGAGGTCGGTGGGTGAGTTTATTCACAATTTGCTCTAACTCTACTTTCTGACGATAAGTGTTTAGCAAAGCAAAAGCTGTTTCAAGTCCCGTAATACCAAACTCGGCTAAATCAAATTCTAAATTTTTGGACTCTTCATCTTGGGGATTATGATCCGAAACCACCGCATCAATGGTTCCGTCGGCTAGTCCTTCCCACAGAGCCTCTATATCGTTTTGCCCACGGAAAGGAGGGTTGACTTTGTAATGGGTATCAAAATCACCTAAAACTGTATCGTCAAATGCAATCTGATGAGCTGCAATATCACACGAGACTGGCAATCCTTTTTTCTTGGCTTCTCTTATAAGAGCTACTGAATTGGCGGTAGAAATAGTCGAAATATGCAAAATAGGTACCTCACTATTGACTCCCACATACTCAAGCAACTTCAAATCGCGCATAATCGTCAACTCTTCTGCGATAGAAGGGATGCCCCTCAAACCTAATAAAGTGCTTGATTCGCCTTCGTTCATTTGACCAAAAACGGTTAAGTCATGGTCTTCGGGGCGGTTCATCAATACTCGATTGACTTGCTGTAAATACTGGAGGGATTTTAAAAATATGTGGGTATTGTACAAAGAATGGATACCGTCTGAAAAAGCCACCGCCCCTGCATGAGCAAGGTCAATCATCTCGGTAAAATCTTTTCCTTCGCAACTTTTTGTAACCGCTCCAATGGGATGCACATTTACGATTTTTCCGCGTGCTTTGTGCTTTACATATATCAAAGTATCCTTTGAGTCGAGGGCAGGCTTGGTATTGGGCAATACCGCTATCTCCGTAAATCCTCCCGCTTGGGCTGCGTCACAGGCACTTGATAAGTCTTCTTTATGCTCATAACCTGGGTCATAAGCCGATACACGCATATCTACCCAGCCAGGGGATATGTGCCAATTGGATCCACTTAATATTTCCGCCTCGGCAACTTCCAGAGAATCTTCGATTTGAACGATAGTTCCATCATCTATCAAAATATCCTTGGTTTGCCCATGATAGGGCGAGCGGCTATCCACTATTTTAACAGAACGAATCAGTAGCATAGAGTTCGTTTATCATTACAGTTGTTGTTTTCCAACAAACAACTTCTTCAAAAAAAAAGCCCCTTTCGGAGCTTCTATTTATTCACCAATCAATTCTTTATATGCTTCTACTGAGAGTAAACTTTCAACAGAACCAGTGATTTTGACACGAATCATCCAACCTTGTCCATAGGGATCTTCGTTGACTAATTCGGGAGAGGATTCCAATTCTTCATTGAATTCTAGGATTTCGCCAGTGACTGGTATGAATAAGTCTGAAACTGTTTTAACCGCTTCTACGGTTCCAAAAATCTCTCCTTCTTCAATAGTTTGTCCAACAGTCGTAATGTCGACGTACACAATGTCACCCAATTCTCTTTGGGCAAAATCTGTGATTCCTACTACGGCAGTATCGTCACCTTCTAGGCGAATCCATTCATGGTCTTTTGTGTATTTAAGCTCTGCTGGGAATGTCATGGTTTGTTGAGGCTTTATATTTGGGCGTGCAAGATAATACGAAAAGATAAATTATGCGAAATCCCTTTACTACTTTACCTGTTTTTCTAAAACGCTTTTATTTCCCTTTGCTAAGCCTCAAGTGTTTGGCTAAGGAGAATATTCTCATAAAACGCTTTTTAACGATAAGTAAACCCCTAAATCTCTATGAAAATTTTACGTTTCTTTTTCCTATTTTTTGTAGTTCTAAAAGCATCTTCCCAAACCTCTCTGCGGCGTTCTGAGAGTTTTTTTGGTCTTCATTTTGATTTCCACGCAAGTCTTAAAGATACGCTAATCGGCAAAACGCTCACCGACAAAATGATTGACTCCCTTCTCAAAAAAGTAAAGCCTGATTTTATCCAAGTAGATTGCAAAGGACACCCTGGCGTGACGAGCTATCCTACAAAGGTGGGGCATAAACCCAAGCATTTTGAGAAAGATATATTGAAACTTTTTAGAGAGGTAACACGCCGCAATGGAGTAGCATTGTATGTTCATTATTCGGGGGTTTGGGACGACGAAGCTGCTAAAAATCATCCACAATGGGCTAGAATTGGCGCAGACGGGAAGGCCGATCCACAAAAAATATCGTTTTGGGGAGCTTACTCCGATAGCCTTTTGATTCCTCAATTAAAAGAAATCAGTGACTATGGCGTAGATGGGGTGTGGGTCGATGGGGACTGCTGGGCTACCAACCCCGACTATTCGCCCAAAGCCATCGAAGAGTTTCGAAGTACCACTGGTATTCAAGAGATTCCTCGAAAAAAAACAGACCCTCATTATGATAAGTGGCTCGAATTTCATCGAGTGGCTTTTCGGCGATATGTACGTAAATATACCGATGTCCTCCATGCTTATAATCCTCGGTTTCAGGTAGCAAGCAACTGGTCGTTTTCGGCCATGATGCCCGAAAAGGTCGATATAAATGTTGATTTTTTATCTGGCGACACAGAGCCGCTCAACGGAGCCAATCAGTCTGGTTTTCAGGCGCGCTGCCTAGCCCCTCAAGGCAAACCGTGGGATTTGATGTCTTGGAGTTTTGGTTATGGTTGGGAAGACCAAGTCAAATCTCCCAAAAATGCTGCCCAACTTTCACAAGAAGCCGCCCAAGTGATTTCGATGGGAGGTGGCTATCAGGCGTATTGGACCCAAAATCACGATGGAAGCCTTCCCACTTATGCCTATGGAACTATGGCTGAATTGGCTACATTTTGCCGTCAACGCCAACCGTTTTGTCAAAATACCAAGCCTGTGCCACAAATTGCTATCTTGTATTCCAACGAAGGTTATAAAAGCGAAATCACCACTGTTTACAATACAGGCGACCGCAAACTAGAGCCCATGATTGGGGTCCTTAATGCGCTTTTGTATAGTCAATTTTCGACCGAGATATTACAAGAGCATCATCTAAAGGGACATACAAAAGAATATCCGCTTATCGTGATTCCTGAGTGGAAAAAAATAAATGCTGACCTTCATAAAGAACTGATTGAATATGTCCAACAAGGCGGAAATCTACTGGTGATTGGGGCTCAAACAATCAAAATGTTTGAACCACAATTAGGCGTTCGTTTAAGCCCGACGACTCAAGTCATTCCGAATTGGGGCTTTGGCAATTTGCTTACTGGTACAAAAGCTACTTTTCAGCCCTTTGAGCCACTTCCCACGACTCAGACTTTTGGACAGTGGTTTTCGCAGGGAGATACCCGATATGGCGAAGGTCCTATTGCGTCGATTGCTTCTTTGGGAAAAGGTAAAATAGGGGCTATTTATTTTAATTTTGGGGAACAACACTTCAAACGAGAAACCTATATTGGACGGGACTTTTTGGGCCAAATGGCTCATCAACTTTTCCAGCCTAAGCTAACGGTGAGTGGCTCCAAATTTGTGAATGTGGCTTTGAATCAAAAAAATGGAACGCTTTATGCCAATCTCATCAATATGGCAGGCAACCATGCCAACAAAGCAATCCATGCTAGTGACGACATACCGCCTTTATCTAATCTGAAAGTTATGGTTAAATCCTCCCAACGCCCCCAAAAGGTCGTGCTCCAGCCCGAAAATAAGCCCCTAGACTTTGCGTATAAAAATGGAGAGGTAGTCTTTATAATAAGTAAATTAAATATTCACTCGATAGTCGAAATCAAACTATGATTTTGTTGCAAGCTTTTTCTGATTGGGCGGCGTTTTTTGGGCGATTTCACCCCGTTTTAGTTCATTTACCCATTGGTTTTTTGATTTTAGCAGTATTGCTTGAAATAGGTCGATTGACTCATAAAATTGATGTAAAAGAATCCACCGTTTCATTTGTTTTGTTTTGGACAGCCATTGGAGCTACGCTTTCTTGTGTTGCAGGCTATTTGCTTTCGTTAGGTGGTGGATATGAAGAAAATCTTTTGAACGAACACCAATGGCAGGGGATTTGGGTGGCAGTGGCTTCATGGATAGCTTGGGCATCTAAAGCTGATTTTTTTGTCAACAAAATTCCTTTCGGAAGTCTTTTGTACTTACCTGCCTTGGCCATTGGTAGCTTCTTTACCCTTTCAGCGGGTCATCATGGAGGCTCACTTACTCACGGCGAAGGTTTTTTGACCCAAGAAACCCCCGAACCTTTCAGAGGATGGATTGGCATGGAACCTAAACCAGAAAAAGGAACCGACGAAATCAAACCCATTGCGGATATAAATAATGCGATGGTATTTCAAGATGTAGTTAATCCTATTCTGAAGGCTCGTTGTGTTCAATGTCACAATGCCTCCAAATCAAAAGGAGATTTGCGCATGGATGGTATTGAATTCCTGAAAAAAGGCGGAGAAAATGGCCCTATCATTGTGAATGGCAAAGGCCAAGAAAGTGAGCTAATCAAACGCTGTCTTTTGCCGCTTGAAGACGACAACCACATGCCACCCAAAGGAAAAACGCAGCTGAACGATACCCAAATAGCCATTTTGTCGTGGTGGATAGACCAAGGAGCGCCCTTTGACAAAAAAGTAGCCGACTTAAAAACCCCAGACGACATAAAACCTGCCTTAGCTTCGTTGAGTTCAGGAGCTACTTCCACCGCATCTAGCTCTTCTGTAAGTGGCCCCGCTCCCGAATCTCCCGTTTTTTCGGCAAAAGTAGCAGCAGGTGACCCTAAAGCTATAGAAGCCCTAAAAAAAGCAAGTTTGTTGGTGATTCCTGTTGCTAGTGGAAGCAATCTATTGGAAGTAAACGCCGTCAATGTAAACTCTCTTACCGACGCCCAAATCGCACTACTTGAACCCATCAAAGAGCAAATCGTTTGGCTAAAGCTGGGTGATACCAAAATCACCGACCAAGCTGCCGCTACTTTTGCCAAACTAAAAAACTTACAAAAACTTAATTTAGAAAATACGGGTATTAGCGATGCAACCCTTCGCCAAATCAAGATGTTGACTTATCTTGAATATCTCAATCTTGTAAATACTCAAGTGACCGATGCAGGCCTTAAAGAACTCAGCTCCCTACCAAACTTGCGTAGCCTTCATTTGTGGCAATCCAAAGCGACAGAGGCAGGAGTGGCGGCATTGAAGCAAGCGAAGCCCAATATTGACATCACAGTGGGTATCACGCAGCAACAAATGGCCGAATTTATCAAAGCAGGTGAAGCAGCACAAAAAGCAGAAGAGGCCAAGAAAAAATAATTCAGTCTTCCAAAATAGCAACTACACGTGCGGGGGCAGCTGATGCCCCCACAATTTTTAGAGGGAAGACACAAATTTTAAACCCAAAAGGTGGCAATTGATTAAGATTGACAAGCTGCTCAATGTGACAGTATTCTTTGTCTCTCCCTACCAAATGAGCTTGCCAAAACAATTCCGCATCATTGGTTTCTTTGGCTTTCTGAATCATGTAGCGCATAGGCAAATCCCAGCCCCATTGATCTATACCCATTACCTTAATTCCTTGGTCAATGAGCCACTCGGTGGCTTCCTTACTCATTCCTGTGCCTACGTCTGCAAATTGCTTCGTTCCATTGTATTGGTCTCTTCCGGTCTTGATAAGCACAATCATGCCCTTTTTCAAAAAAGCCCCCGTTTTAAGTAAATCCTGCTTAATATCCTCTACAGTAATAACCTCAAAATCAGGCTTATGACTCATATCTATCACAACACCCTCCCCATAGCACCATTCTAGCGGAATCTCATCAATGGTTTTGGCAGGTTTGCCCCCTACCGTCGGATAATAATGCCAAGGAGCATCAATATGAGTAGTAGCATGAACCCCCATATGCTTGATGGTATCATCAGCCCAACCCTCAAAGCCTTTGGGATATAAGCGAAAAGGTAGCCCCAAAAAACGAATCAACCACTTCGCTGCTCGATGAGGTTTATGTTTTATTTTTACTCTCATAAACCATGGGTCTTGTTGGTTATAACGAATAGGCTTAGATAAATCAATAATTTTTGACATAGCTTTTCAAAAAAATATTAGCTCTTATTTCTCATTTCATATTTTTACTTTTATGAGTTTATTAATTAACAGTAAAGTGCCTAACAATAAACTCATAAGCTCAAAAATACCACTATTCTATTAAACATATTTCTTTAAATATATACCTTTAGAGCTTTTCTTTTCTTTGCAATTTCTTCTAAAAAAGCCTTATTTTGGCTCTAAGTTTCTTTTTCTGCTTTTACCCCATATATAATAAAAATGTCTAGAAGTGCCTTCAAAATCGTCGTATTAGGCGGAGGTGAAAGTGGCGTAGGTGCTGCTTTATTGGCAAAAGCCAAAGGATTTGATGTTTTTCTTTCGG
Source organism: Runella zeae DSM 19591 (assembly GCF_000423565.1). Classification (GTDB taxonomy): domain Bacteria; phylum Bacteroidota; class Bacteroidia; order Cytophagales; family Spirosomataceae; genus Runella; species Runella zeae. The sequence goes on from NZ_AUIF01000011.1 coordinate 237,256, forward strand.
ATAAAAGCCTTTTATCAGACGATTATAGGGCTATTCTTCATTCCAATCAGATTTCTTTTGAAGAAGGTCAGCACGACACACAACGCATACTTGCTGCCGATGAAATCATCAAAAGCCCTGGTATCCCCGACAAAGTACCTTTGATACAACAACTGCTCGCGCAGGGAACACCCATTATTTCTGAAATAGAGTTTGCGGCTCGTTATACAAAAGCAAAGACAATCGCAATCACTGGCAGCAATGGAAAAACAACCACCACCCTGCTTACTTATCATTTACTGAAATCTGCCGGAATCAATGTAGGGCTCGCTGGCAATATTGGGGAGAGCTTTGCAAAACAAGTTATTGAAGATAAATTTGATTGGTTTGTACTGGAAATCAGCAGTTTTCAGCTCGACAACATGTTTAACTTTAAAGCAGATGTTGGTATTTTGTTAAATATTACCCCCGATCACCTTGATCGCTATGAGTATTCTTTCCAAAACTATATCAATTCCAAATTTCGTCTGTTGCAAAACATGCAACCTGACGATGACTTCATTTATTTTATAGACAATGAGGCTATCGCCAAAGAGCTTCAATACAAACATTTCAATGTCAATCATTTACCCATTTCTTTCTTAAAAAAGGAAACTAATGGTGGTTTTTTTAATAACGGGAAGTTGGAAGTAACGTATCATACTCGTACTTTTGACATAAGAGCAGACGAGCTACCCCTCAAAGGTCCTCACAATGCTATCAATGCAATGGCAGCTACCTTGGCAGCGATGGCGGTGGGATTGAATAATGAACAAATAAAACAGGGATTATTGAGTTTTCGAAATGCGGCTCACCGGCTGGAGCCGATTGCAAAAATCAACGATGTTTTATTTGTTAATGATTCAAAAGCGACCAATGTTGATTCAGTTTTTTATGCTCTCAACAGTTACGATACCCCAATCATATGGATAGCTGGCGGAATCGACAAAGGCAACGACTATACCCAAGTCGAGACTTTGGCCCGTCAAAAAGTAAAAGCCCTTATCTGTCTGGGCAAAGAAAATAGCAAACTTCTCTCGTTTTTCACCCCTATCGTTCCACTTGTCATTGAGACACAGGACGTTAAGGAGGCGGTACGGTACGCTTTGTCATTGGCTAAGGCTGATGATGTGGTGTTGCTCTCGCCTGCTTGCGCCAGTTTTGACTTGTTCAAAAACTATGAAGACCGTGGCGAACAATTCAAAGCGGCGGTGCTGAGTTTTGTACCCTAATCCATAAAAACGAATATAGAGATGAATGCTTTTGAATCCCAAGAAGGTAGCCTACACCCCCCGCAAAATCGTTGGCAATTTATCAAGCAATGGCTGCGTCGTAATCTAAAAGGCGATACAGTCATTTGGATTATTGTAGCATTACTATCCTTGGTGAGTATGCTTATTGTTTACAGTGCCACGGGGACTTTGGCCTATCAACGAGGCGGCGGATATCCTGAGATTTTTTTATTTAAGCACGTATTTTTTACAGGTATTGGGCTTCTGGTGATGTGGCGTATACATCTTGTCAATTACACCTATTTTTCGCGCTTATCAAGGGCAGCCTTACTGATTTCTATTCCTCTGCTCATCTTAGTAAAAGTAGCTGGGGTTACCATCAACGGAGCTACTCGCTGGCTAGCTATCCCCGGTACTGGACTTACTTTTCAACCCGCTGATTTTGCACGTTTAGCTCTCATTGCCAACTTGGCTGCCATGCTAGCCAAACGTCAGCGGGTACAATACGACTGGGGAGTGCTCGGCAAAATGATCGCTTGGGTGGTCATTATTTGTTTTTTTATTGCACTCACTAGTACCTCCACCGCTTTTCTGTTAGGTTTTACGTGTTTCTTGATGTTTTATGTAGGTAGGGTTCCTGCCAAATACCTCATCGCAATGCTTATCGCTCTAGCAGCAGTAGGAGCCTTAGGGCTTATAGTTGGTCAGCGATTCGAAACCGCCAAAGGACGTATTGAGCGATTTGTCAAGCAAGACGAATATCAGGCAAAGCAAGGTTTTATTGCTATCGCAAACGGCGGTACCATAGGTCAAGGTCTTGGCAATAGTCATCAGAGAAATTACTTAACTCAAGCTTATTCTGATTTTATTTATGCCATTATCGTGGAAGAATATGGCTTGTTGGGTGGGATTTTTATTATGCTTTTATACACTGTTTTGCTAGTAAGAGGAGTTCAAAATATCAACGAAACAAATCGAGCTTTTGGGGGTCTGCTTTCTGCGGGACTCACACTAAGTATTGGCTTACAGGCTTTTACAAATATGGCAGTAGCCGTTGGTATATTTCCAGTGACAGGACAGCCCCTTCCTCTACTCAGTATGGGCGGTACCTCCGTATTATTTACGTGTATATCTCTCGGTATTATCCTAAGTGTAAGCAGAGGAGAAGTCGACGAAAGTAAAATGTTAAGAGAATGATAAAAAAAGTTATCATAAGCGGTGGTGGTACAGGTGGACATATCTACCCGGCGATTGCGATTGCCAATGCCCTCAAAGCCATCGACCCTTCCATAGAGATTTTGTTTGTAGGCGCTTTAGGAAAAATGGAAATGGAAAAAGTACCCAAAGCTGGCTATGAAATTATTGGATTGCCTATTTCAGGAATCAAGCGAGAATTGTCGCTAGATAATCTGTCTTTTCCTATCAAGCTCACAAGGAGTTTGCTGAAAGCCAGAAGCATCATCAATAGCTTCAAGCCTGATGTAGCTATTGGAGTAGGGGGGTTTGCAAGTGGTCCTCTTTTGATGATTGCTTCTTTGATGGGAATCCCCACATTGATACAAGAGCAAAATTCGTATGCTGGTATTACCAACAAATTGCTAGCCAAAAGAGCAAGAGCTATCTGTGTAGCCTATCCCCACATGGAAGCTTTTTTTCCAAAAAACAAACTTAAACTCACAGGCAATCCCGTCAGAAGTGATATTTTGAATGTAGAACATAAACGCCAACAAGCTTATGAGCATTTTGGACTTCAGCCCAACCGCAAAACACTACTGGTGATAGGAGGGAGCTTAGGTGCCAAAACAATCAATGAAAGCATTGAAGCTGGATTGAAGTTGATCATAGAGTCGGGTTATCAAATACTTTGGCAGACGGGCAAACCTTATGCAGACAAGGCTAAATCAGCCGTAGAAAATCTAAAAACTGCTTATGTAAAGACATCGGATTTTATCTATGAAATGGATTTGGCTTATGCCTTGGCCGATGTAGTAGTATCTAGGGCAGGAGCCTTGTCGGTATCAGAGCTATGCTTGGTGGCAAAACCAGCCATTTTAGTTCCTTTTCCTTTTGCCTCAGAGGATCATCAAACCAAAAATGCGATGAGCCTCGTAGAACAAAATGCAGCTTTACTTGTGAAAGACAAAGACGCCAAAGAAGAACTTGTTCAGACGGCATTGAGGCTTTTACAAGATACTGCCAAACAACGTGAATTAAGTATTAACATTAAAAAATTAGCAAAACCAGACGCAGCTACGGATATTGCTCAAGCTATTCTACAGCTTTGATGATATTTTATTCTGTGAATCTCGTTTATATACGTTGTAGATGTTTCATCTACACAAAACCTCAAAACCATGCAGATTTCTGATTATAAAAATATTTATTTTCTGGGTATCGGAGGTATTGGCATGAGTGCGCTAGCTCGCTGGTTCAATATCAATGGCTTTCAAGTAGCAGGCTATGACCGTACAGCTACAACTCTCACCGACACTCTCCAACAAGAAGGAATATCTGTTCATTTTGATGATTCTATTGATTTAATTCCTTCGGCTTTCTTAGAAAATCCGACTCAAACTTTGGTAGTTTTTACGCCCGCTATTCCCAAAGACCATCAAGAATACAACTATTTCATCAGCAATCATTTTCCTTTACTTAAGCGTTCAAAAGTCTTAGGGTTGATTGCCAGTGAAATGTACACGATCGGGATCGCTGGTACGCACGGAAAAACCACTACATCTTCTATGACAGCCCATCTGCTGAGACATTCAAATGTCAACTGCGCGGCTTTTTTGGGAGGAATTACCCAAAATTACGGAACCAATATGCTTCTTAATGAACCCAGTGAAGACTTGAGTTCCGTTCCTTGTGTAGTAGAAGCTGATGAATTTGACCGTTCATTTCTGACGCTTTTCCCAGAGATTGCCGTAGTCACTTCAACTGACGCCGACCACTTGGATATTTATGGTGACCACCACGCTGTTTTGGATTCTTTTTCTGCGTATGTAAGTCAAATCAAACCTACAGGACAATTATTCATGAAAAAAGGGCTAGCACTAGCCCCAAAAACTCAAGCAAAAGTGTGGGAATACTCCCTCAACGAAGGAGATTACCATGCGCAAAATATTCGTATCGAAAATGCCTGTTTTATTTTTGATGTCGTACATCCTGACGGAATCATAAAAGGACTAGAGCTAAAAGTGCCGGGGTTTCACAATGTAGAAAATGCGATTGCTGCGATTGCTATTGGTCTAACGATAGGACTCACTGACGACCAAATCAGAAAGGCCATTGCCACTTTTGGAGGAGTAAAACGTAGATTTGAATACTACTTAAAAACAGATTCTAATGTGTTAATTGATGATTATGCCCATCACCCCGCAGAAGTGGCGGCATTTCTATCATCATTGAAGGCTTTGTATCCAGATCGGCACATAACGGCGATTTTTCAACCTCATTTGTATAGTCGCACTAGAGATTTTGCGCTTGAATTTGCCCAAAGTTTATCCATAGCCGACAGTGTGGTGTTGTTAGAGATTTATCCTGCTCGAGAGCTACCTATAGAGGGCGTCTCTGCAGATTTAATTTTTAAGCACATTACATGTGACAAAATGCAGTGTATGAAGTCTGACTTAATAAACGTTATAAAAAACCGCTCAACCGATGTCATAGCTACAATTGGCGCAGGCGATATAGATACTTATATCGAACCACTAAAACAACTAATTCAAGATTCTATTTCTTTCTCTGGCTTTCAATCACAAAGCCAGTAAAGTCAAATTTATTATGAAACGCTGGATTTGGTATATACTCGGAGCACTTGTGGTGCTAGCGCTTGTGATTTTTGTAGAAATACAGCAATCACACAAGCTCTGTAAGGGAATAATTGTCAAATTAGACCCAAATGCAGAATACCCCTTCTTTAGCGAACAAGACATCAAAGACCTTGTCACCTTAAAAGGTGTAGACGAGATAAAAGGCATGTCTTTCTCTGATATAAAACTAAAAGGCCTCGAAAAAAGAGTCCTAAAAAACCGTTTGATAAAAAATTGTCAAGTATTTCGAGATTTATCTGGAAATTTGGTCGTATCTATAGAACAACATAGACCTATTGGTCGCCTTTTAGGTACCAAAACAGCAGAAAACCAAATTTTATTGGCACAAAACGGTGGATACTTGACCGAGACAGGAGATTTTGTTCCGTTGTCAAGCAAGTTTGCCGCACGTACGGTTATTTTATCTGGAGGATTTTTTAGTAAGCAACAAAACATAAAATCGAGTAAAGGACAAAAAGTGGTAAGCTTCCTGAAAGAGTTACAACAAAACTCATTTTGGAAAGCGCAAGTAGCGGAAGTAGTAATAGATGATGACAGCGAATTGACGCTCATTCCCCAAGTGGGTCATCATCAAATTGACTTTGGACTACCCGAGGATGCAAGCATTAAGTTTGATAAATTAAAAGTTTTTTACAAAACTATATTACCTCTCAAAGGCTGGGATAGATATAAAAAAGTCAGTGTGAAGTTTAAAAACCAGATTGTGTGTGAATAAACCCTTTTTGTATTACTAAAACAAACTGATGAGGATTTTGTGTGAAAACACTTTACACCCTAACACCATATAATCATGTCAGAAAATAATGTATTTCACCTAGGAATTGACATTGGTAGTACCAAGGTCGCAGCGGTTTTGGCTAAATTAAAAAAGCACAACAACCATTCAATGTTAGAAGTGATAGGCCTTGGCTCCGCTCGTAACGAGGGGGTTTATAGGGGTATTATTAATAATCCTATCAAAACCAAAGATGCTATTCGTCAGGCATTGGAGCTGGCTGCAAAAAAAGCTCAAATGGCGGATTTGTTGCACTATCCACTTACGGCAACTGTCAACGTAAGTGGTACGCATTTAGAAACTACCTCCGAAACTGGTTCCATTACTTGTAAATCAACTTTTGTACAAGGGGATGATGTAGCGGCGTTGTTGGCTGATATGCAACAAACTTTTGATTCTGATACCAATCAAATCATTCATTTATTACCGCTCAAATTTGCGGTAGGAGACCAACATGACATCAAAGACCCTGTAGGTCATACGGGTCTTAAACTGAGCGGAAACTTCCAAATAGTAACCGCCAAAAAATCAGCGATTCATCAAATCAGGGATTCGTTGCAAAAAGCTAATATCCAAGTAGATGAAGAAGACGGCTTTGCGGCTTCTCCTTTAGCTTCGGGGCTTGCTGTTTTGTCAGAAGACCATAAAAACCTAGGGGTGGTTTTGGTAGATATTGGCGGAGGCACCACCGATATTGCTATCTATCACGAAGGCTTGCTAAGACATGCGGCGGTACTTCCCTTTGGAGGAAATCACATCACCAACGACATCAAAGAAGGTTGTAATCTTACTCACGAAAGTGCCGAAGAAGCAAAAACCACTTTGGGAGAAACCAATCCTGATGCTTGTAGTCTCAATACCATTTTGATGGTACCCACTGCTGATGGTATTCCTCCCATTGAGATTGTAGCTCGTAACATTGTTTTGATAGCTCGCGCTCGTCTGCGTGAAATTGCAGCATTGGTTTTTGCCGAAATCAAAAAAGCGGGTTATGAACATAAACTGAGAGCGGGTGTAATTCTCACCGGCGGTACTTCTAAGATAAATGGTATTGATTCTATTTTTAGAGATGTGACGAAAATGCACGTTCAAATTGGGAAACCTCAAAACTTAGAACGATTCAATGCACCTATTCATGACTCTCTTGTCAATGATCCGTCTTATGCTACCGCTCTTGGGCTCGCGTGGTCTAGCATCAAACCACTAGATAAGCGGGTTGAAAAAAAATCAAAACAAGAAAAAGAGCAGGAAAAGAAAAAAACAAGCAGCAGCATTTGGGGAAATTTTGGGATTAAAGATATTAAAATCAAAGAAGTAGGATCTTATATCTGGAAAGGTCTTATGCACGATGATATGGAGGGAAAAGATAAATATTAGCCCTATTCAAACTAAAATCTTTCTCACCAATTGTTTATATTTAAAAAAATATGGTTTTTGCAAGAAAAAACTATTTTGACCACGACTACGAGTTCGTCATGGAAAATTCACAACATTCGGAAGAGGCTCCCATTATAAAAGTAATCGGGGTAGGAGGGGGAGGTAGCAATGCCGTCAACCACATGTATAAAAAGGGCATCAAAGATGTGGTGTTTGTCGTTTCTAATACTGATAAACAGGCATTATTGAGAAGTCCTATCGAAAATAAAATTCAGCTAGGAGCTGAAATGTTGAAAGGTCTCGGAGCTGGAACTGACTCTGCCACTGGAAGAAAAGCCGCTGAAGAAAGTATTGAGTATATCAGGCAGCTTATGCAACCTCCCACCCAAATGGTTTTCATTACGGCTGGTATGGGAGGGGGTACGGGTACAGGTGCCGCCCCTGTGATAGCTCAAGTAGCCAAAGAAATGGGGATGTTGACGGTAGCAGTGGTGACTGCTCCCTACAGCCACGAGGGTCGAACCAAGAAAAATCAAGCCTTAGAAGGTATCAATGCTCTCAAAGATCACTGCGATACCGTGTTGGTCATTCTAAACGACGAATTGGCCAAGCTTTATGGTAAACTTCCTATTTTGAGAGCCTACGAACACGCCGACAATGTTCTATCCAATGCCGTGAAAAGTATTGCAGAGATTATTACCGTCCATGGTAGTGTCAACTCTGACTTCATGGACGTCAAAAAAGTACTAGAAAATGCGGGTACTTCGGTGATGAGTTCGGCATCTGCTTCGGGAGAAAACCGCGCAGAATTAGCCATAGAGGCGGCGTTAAATTCGCCACTACTCAACAATAGAGATATCAGAGGGGCCCAGAAAATCTTGATTACGCTTGCTTCGAGTACCCAAGAAGAGTACATGGCAACGCTTGACGAACAAATGGCTATTACAAACTACATCGAAAGTTTGATTGGCGATGAAGCAGATATGTGCAAAGTAGGGGTTATTTTTGATGATTCTCTTCAAGAAAAACTTTTGGTGACAGTTATTGCCGCTGGATTTGAAGATTCTCATCTACCTTTCCATTATGATTCTACTGGTGTAAAACCCACTAAAAAAGATACAAATGGAAGTTCTGTAGAAACACCAACTACCCCTCCACAACCTCAGTCTAAGCCACCTATAGTCAAAGAAGTAGGTGAAACAACCCCTACAACCAATCCAGTTCCAGCCCCCTCTGGAGCGAACCCACCTACAATCACTGTAGGGTATCCCCAACAACCACAAAACACTACAGAACAGCCTCAACCGCCAACAATTGAGAGTGAAGCTCAACCGGCAGAGAAGCATTCTCCTTCAAAGCCATATAGTGCCCCCGAGCCTCAAGAAGACCCTGCAATTTTGGATAAATTGGTCAAAGACATTACTAATGGTAGATATAGCTCAAGTGACTTAGAAAAGCCCGCATATTTGCGCCAAAACGTAGTCTTATACTCCAAACCAAACTTGCCCGAAGAAGCTTTTATAATGGTTAAACTTGATAAGCATAAACGATAAATCGTGGCTTTAGAAAAAATAAAAACCGAACTAATAAGTGAAGGCAGCCCCCAAAAGGCTGCCTTTCTTTCTCATTTTTTTAAAACAGGAAAAGGACAATACGGCGAAGGCGATGTGTTTTTAGGAGTGACAATGCCTCAAATACGTTTTATTGTAAAGAAATATTCAGATTTGCCTATTGAGGATTGGGTTCAACTTCTTCATAGCCCTTATCACGAATTCAGAATGGCCGCTTTACTCGGATTGATGTTTCGATTTCAGAAATCAAAAAAAGATGAAGCAATGCAAAAGGCTATTTTTGATATTTATATAACCAACTTCGAATTCATCAACAACTGGGACTTAGTGGATGTCACGTGCCGTGACATAGTGGGGGCTTACTTGTTTAGAAGAGACCGAGCTGTTCTTTATCAATTAGCAAACCAACCCAATTTGTGGGCTCAACGAACGGCAATTGTATCTACTTGGTATTTTATCAAACACGGGCAATTTACGGATACTATCCAAATTGCGGAGTTGCTCCTTAGTCATTCTCACGACCTTATTCACAAGGCTGTAGGCTGGATGCTGAGAGAAGCTGGAAAGCGTGACGAATTGGTATTAGAAGAGTTTTTGGACACACATATTCACCAAATACCTCGCACAGCTCTTCGCTATGCAATAGAACGTTTTCCAGAATCCAAACGCAAGTATTATCTTTCTCTTTGATGCTTAGATAAAAAACTTAGTATCTTTGAGCCCACTTCGCCGTTGAGGGCTAAAATACATTCCACCTAAAAGTATTTTTTCAAATCTCGGCAACTCATCTATAAACTGTTAACTGTTGACTTTTATGTCTTGGTTTACTAGAAAAGAAAGAGGTATTCAAACACCTACAGAAATGAAACGAGAAGCCCCTGATGGGCTTTGGTATCAGTGTCCTAGTTGTAAGCATGTGATGCATACTCGGGAGCACAAACTCAACGCTTACACTTGTATAAAGTGTAGTTATCACGAAAAAATTGGGTCAGAAGCATATTTTGGAATCTTGTTTGATAATACTGACTATACCGAACTTGACTCCGATATGACCTCTGGAGACCCGCTTCAATTTGAAGACACAAAAAAATACCCTGATCGAATCCGTGATACCATAAAAAAAACAGGACTCAAGGATGCCGTACGCACAGCTTATGGCAAAATGGATGAAATTGATATTGTAGTAAGTTGCATGGATTTTAATTTTATCGGCGGCTCTATGGGTTCGGTAGTCGGTGAAAAAATTGCGAGAGGAATTGATCATGCTCTTAAGCACAAAAAACCTTTCTTGATGATTTCACGCTCGGGAGGAGCTCGCATGATGGAAGCAGGATATTCACTTATGCAAATGGCCAAAACTTCGGCTAAGTTGGCTTTATTATCAGAAGCAGGTATTCCCTATATATCTTTACTCACCGACCCTACAACGGGCGGTGTTACGGCATCTTATGCAATGTTAGGAGATTTCAACATTGCCGAACCTAGTGCTTTGATTGGTTTTGCCGGGCCAAGAGTTATTAGAGAGACCATAGGAAAAGATTTACCTAAAGGTTTTCAAAGTGCAGAGTTTGTATTAGAGCATGGCTTTTTAGATTTTATTGTTGATCGCAAAGACTTGAAAGACAAATTAGCGAGCTTACTTCGCATGCTTCAATAATGCTATATTTAAGCATAAAGCCGCAATTTCATTTTTGTCATTGCGGCTTTATTTTTTTAAACTCTTCTTCTTATGCGCTTAGTATCTCATCCAGTATTATGCAATTACTACGTGACTTATCGCTGCAATGCTACTTGTAGTTTTTGTGACATATGGGAGAGACCCTCGCCCTACATTACTATCGAAAACGCTAAATCAAATTTTAAAGCGCTAAAAAAACTAGGAGTTAAAGTTGTTGACTTCACGGGCGGTGAGCCTCTTTTACACCGCCAAATTGACGAGTTGCTGAGAGAAGCAAAAAAATCAGGGCTCATTACCACAATCACTACCAACGGTCTTCTCTATCCTAAATACTCATCTCGTCTGAGAGGTTTAGTGGATATGCTTCATTTTTCACTTGATTCGCCTAACCGAGACGAGCATGACAAATCACGTGGCGTCAAATGTTTTGATAAAGTAATGGAGTCTATCCAAATTGCTAAGTCTTATAATGAACGACCCGATATTTTGTTTACGGTTTTTGAAAACAACATCCACCAGATTCAACAACTTTGGGACGAAATATGCCTACCCAACGATTTGGTTTTGATTTTAAATCCAGTTTTTGAATACAATCAAGTAGGTGCTCAGCTTTCGACCGAAGCCCTTCAAGAGTTAAGAGAATGGGGCAAAAGAAAGAATGTGTATCTGAATGATGCTTTTATTCAACTTCGCCTTGACGGAGGCAATCATACTTCTGACCCTGTATGCTTGGCAGGTAGTACAACCATTGTGATTTCGCCCGAAAATAAAATCATCCTGCCTTGTTATCATCTTGGATTGAAAGAATATCCCATCGAAAACAATCTTTTCGAGCTTTATCAATCTCCCGAAATTCAACAGCTAGTGGCATTAGAAGGTCGTCTTCCCGCCTGTGAAGGCTGCGCCATTAATTGTTATATGCAGCCTTCTTTTGCCGTAAAAATCAACAAATATTGGTGGAAAGCATTTCCTAGTACCATGAAATATAACTTCCTCAAGGGTACTTGGAAACAGTTGTTTTGACACTTTGGTGATTGTTATCTAATTTTGTATACTATTTATAACTCCATCAGCATTATTGGGTGAGTTATTTATCTTACACAATCTTCTATCGATTTTGCTCACATTGTAGTATCAATCACCAACTCTTATTATGATTCAGTTTTTCAATGAGGATATAGACTTCAAAGTACCTCAATCACGTATTACAAAAAAATGGTTATTAAACATAATTGAGGCAGAGGGTTTTCATCTGAACCAACTCAACTACATATTTTGTTCTGATGAGTACCTTCTCAGGATAAATCAAGAATATCTTGAACATGATTTTTACACTGACATTATCACTTTCGACAACAGTGAAGAAGACAATCATATTGAAGGAGACATTTTTATAAGTATAGATCGTGTGAGAGAAAATGCGAGCACCCTTCAAAAAAAATTCGAGGAAGAACTTCGACGTGTATTAGCACATGGGGTACTTCACTTGGTGGGATATGACGACCTTGAAGATGAGCAAGAACTTCAAATGAGAGCAAAAGAAGACCACTATTTATCTAAGCTATAAGTAACTTTAAATCAACAACATACAAAGTGCTTCACGTGGAACATTTTAGTCATTTTCACAAAAAACACTTTTTTAGCATAACTCAACCACAAATAAGAGATGTTTCCAAAATATGATGTGATAGTCGTAGGGGCAGGACATGCAGGATGCGAAGCAGCAGCGGCGGCGGCAAGGATGGGTTCGAGAGTACTCCTTGTCACAATGAACATGCAAACGATAGCACAAATGTCATGCAACCCCGCAATGGGAGGAGTGGCAAAAGGGCAAATCGTTAGAGAGATAGATGCATTAGGAGGACAGTCAGGAATCATTAGTGACAAAACAATGATTCAATTCAGAATGCTAAACCGTTCCAAAGGTCCGGCGATGTGGTCACCAAGATGCCAAAGCGATCGAATGAGATTCGCAGAAGAATGGCGAATGACTTTGGAGCAAACTCTGAATGTTGATTTCTGGCAAGATACCGCAAAGGAATTACTCATAAAAAACAAACAGGTAATCGGCATAAAAACAAGCCTCGGCATCGAGATTCAAAGCACTACCGTTGTACTTACGAATGGGACATTTTTGAATGGTCTTATTCATATTGGTGAAAAAAACTTTGGAGGAGGAAGGGTAGGAGAGAAAGCTGCGACTGGTATTACAGAGCAATTAATGACATTGGGATTTGAATCAGGTCGGATGAAAACCGGCACTCCTCCTAGAATCGACGGACGTTCTTTGAACTATGAGAGAATGGAAGAACAACCGGGTGATGAAAATCCCGCGAAATTTTCTTATACCGAAACTCCCCAATTATCACAACAAAGAAGCTGCTGGATTACCTATACCAATGAAGATGTACATGCGGTGTTAAGAACGGGCTTCGACAAATCTCCAATGTTTACGGGAAGGATAAAAGGACTTGGACCTCGTTATTGCCCTTCAGTAGAAGATAAAATTAATCGATTTGCCGATAAAGACCGTCATCAAATATTCGTAGAACCAGAAGGATGGAATACGGTTGAAATATATGTGAATGGCTTTTCGACCTCACTTCCTGAAGATATACAATACAAAGCCTTACAATTGATTCCAGGATTTGAAAATGCACGAATGTTTAGGCCGGGCTACGCTATCGAATACGATTACTTTCCCCCAACTCAATTACAACTTACGCTAGAAACGCATCTGATCAAAAACTTATTTTTTGCAGGTCAAATCAACGGTACAACTGGCTACGAAGAAGCTGCTTGCCAAGGCTTAATCGCAGGAATCAATGCACACCAAAACGCCCACGAACTTGAGCCTTTTATTTTGAAACGGTCGGAAGCGTACATAGGTGTATTGGTAGATGACCTAGTCAATAAAGGCACAGAAGAACCCTACCGAATGTTTACGTCAAGAGCCGAATACCGCACCTTATTAAGACAGGATAATGCCGATATTCGACTTACTGAAAAAGGTTATCAAATAGGTCTAGCCGATGAAGCCCGCTATCAAAGGGTAAAGGAGAAGGTTGCTAATACTGAAGTTATTCTCAACGAACTAAAAACAACAAAAGTAAATCCAGAAGAAGTGAATAGTCTTTTGGGAGAGTTAGGGACGGCCTCAATCAAAGAAAAACAACCCCTTTATCATTTGCTCAAAAGGCCCAATATCGAGATACAAGACCTCAAGAAAATCAAAGGTTCTGTATCAGAGTTTCTTAATAAATACGATGAAGAAACACTCGAACAAGCCATGATAACGGTCAAGTATGAAAGCTATATCGAGAAAGAAAGGCTCATGGTCGAAAAAATGAATAAACTCGAAGATCTCGAAATTATTTCAGAATTTGACTACGACAGGGTTTCTGCATTGTCATTTGAAGGTCGTCAAAAACTCAAAACCATTCGGCCACGTACCTTGGGGCAAGCCTCCAGAATAAGCGGCGTAAGTCCTTCAGATGTTTCTATTTTGATGGTATACTTGGGAAGATAAGTTAAATTTGAAGAGTACACATATCTCGCATATTTAGTTTCTGGGTACTCTTCATTTAAGATAAGACACAACACACTAAATAAACTTGAGAATACAAAAGGACAAAAAACGATTATAATATCCATCTTTAAAAGATGTTAATTTGCAGGGGCTTTACAAAGCCCCTTTTATTTTTGTCAAAAAATCAAGCCATTCATATCTTATGATAGCATCATACAAACGTCCCAATAAAGTCTCTTATCTATCTTACCTAAGAACTTTTTTTACATATACAGCCATCTACTTTCTACTGCAATCTTGTGCTCAATCGGTTTCTCCTACAGGCGGCAAAAAAGATATAATTCCTCCTAGTCTTATAAAAAGTACTCCTGTCCATAAACAAACCAACTATCGTCAACAAACCGTAGAACTGGAGTTTGATGAATATATAGTGGTGGAGAATTTACAACAAAAGCTCCTCATCACGCCAGATGCAGGAGAGTACAACTCAAAAGTAAAACCCACCGGATTACGAATTACATTTAAGCAACCCCTCGACTCGACTACTACCTATTCATTGGCATTTGGCGATGCCGTCAAAGATTTTAGCGAAAAAAATCCAGCTAAAAATCTCCGACTTGTTTTTAGTACAGGCCCGATATTAGACTCAGCTTCGGTCTCAGGAACCGTCAAGGATTTGTTTACTGATAAACCTATGTTGGATGTTTTGGTAGGACTTTACCCCCATACCGATACACTCAATATTGAGAAAATGAAACCCAACTACTTTACTCGCACTGATAGTTCGGGTAGGTTTAGCATTGAAAACATACACCCCAATTTTTATAAACTAATCGCTATCGATGACAAAAACCGCTCTTTGACCTACAATTCTAAGGCTGAGAGAATAGCATATTTAAGGGATAGTATCAAAATTTTTGATTCTACGCAAATCTCAGGCGTTTCACTGAAGCTATTTTTAGCCAATACTACCCCCTCAAAAGTGCGAAATACGCAGCCTAGAACCAATTATTACTCTGTAAATTATGATAAAGGATTTGTGGATTATAAAGTAAAATTTGACAATCCCGAAGACTCTATTCCGCATTTTCAAGCAGGAACCAATGAACTAAAGTTCTATAATACCAAAAATAAGAAGGACACCATCTTTACCAAGATAATCATAAAAGACTCTCTGGGTATCCCGTTTGAACATGTCCAAAAAATCAAATTCCGAGAGAGTAGGGGAGGAGGTAAAAATGCTGACAGTAACCGAGACCCCTTCGAAATGAAAACGAATTTTAAAGAAGGTGAAGAAATAGAACCCCGTTTGGTAAATCTAAAGTTTACTTTTACGAAACCCCTTCAACTAGCCAAACTAGAGCAATTGGAGTTTTATAGTGATAGTACTAGAGCCGAAAAAGTGGCACTTACCGACTATAAATGGGAAAATAATAATACTATACTCTCGCTTTCAAGGCCTATTAGCGCACGAAGAGAATTTAAAATTATCATTCCCAAAAACACCTTTATCAGTGTTGAAAACGATACTATCGCTGCTAAAACATATAAGCTGCCTATCATGGATGAAGAAGACTATGGAACACTAGAAGGAGAAATAAAAGGAAGTAATGATAATCTTATTGTGGAACTTCTAGATGATAAGTATGAAGTAGTCAAAAGAATCATAGGGCAAAAGTCTTATAGCTTCACCTATTTGAAACCCGCCTCGTACTATCTACGAGTCATTGTGGATAAAAACAACAATGGTCGATGGGATTCAGGAGACATCAAGCAAAAAACCTTAGCTGAACCCATCATCTTTCACCCTGACGAGGTCAAAGTGAAGAAAAATTTTGTAATGAGTGGGATAGATATAGACTTATCCACAAAATAATTCACAATTATCACATTGTGTGGATAAGCTATTTAGGGTTTTGGCTCACTATTTGCAAAACGTTTAAAAAGGAGGATATTGATATAAGGCTGTGAAACTACATTTTCACAAAAAATCAAAAGTTGCGGAAAAAATGTGAATAATAATGTGGATAACTATACAAACAGTGGGTAAGTTGGTGGATAAGTACTCGCACAACTTGTAGATAACCTTCAAAAGGTGTGGATAAAAAGTTATACACATTCAGACTGTTTGTAATCCCCCCCTTTTTACACACATTTTCAAGGTGTTTTAAACAGTAAAAAACGTGGATAAACAATCTTCCACAGCGTTGATAAAAATATCCACAATCCACCAGTAATTGTGAATATTTGCATATATTCCTGAAAAACAGTAATTTCAGTTGTGGATAAAAATAAAATAACGTGGATAAACCTCTCATTTATTCACATATTCGTTTTAAGGTAAAGTGGAAAACTAGTTGATAACTTTATTGTCCACATATCCACGCCGGTAATGAACTTTAATAGTTTTAAAAATTAAATATTTAAGTTATTAAAATGGGTGCAAGAAAAGTGTGTATAACCTCGCTCTATCGCTCAGCGTGCTTATTAGGAATTTTTTCACTTTGGAGTTATACAAGCAGTCTTGCCCAAAGTGATGCAGATTTGGCTGATGCGTATTTCCAAAAAGGAGAATGTGACAAAGTGGTTACGCTTTATCAAAAAGTGCTGCGTAAAGACTTCAACAAAATTTATTTGAGGAGATATGTGAACTGCATGATCAAATTGAAAAACTTTGAAGAAGCAGAAAAATTCTTTAAGCGTCAGCAGAAGGCTGACGAAAAATTTGGGTACTTATACACTTTGTATTGGGGACGTATGCTTGAGCAAATGGGACAAGTGCCTGCCGCTACTCTCAAATACCAAGAAAGTATCGCTCAAGCTCCACCTAAGGATATTAATGCCTATAAGGATCTTTCGGAAGAATTTAGAGAAATAGACAACACAGAAGCGGCTATCAACGCCTTACTCAAAGGCAGAGACATGGCAGGAAACGACAACCTCTTTAAAATGGAGTTGGCGGCTTTGTATGCACAAACCGGCAAAACAGAGCAGATGATTGAGGAGCTTTTGAGCTTAGGGGTAGTGATTCAAAGTAAAGAAGTGATTCAAAACTATTTTCAGGATTTTTTAAGAGAAGAAAAAGATCAAGCCAAGTTTGAAAAAATTCTTTATGAAAAAATTCAAAGACAACCTAACGAAACTTTCTATGCTGAAATGCTCATTTGGTTTTTGACTCAAAAGAAACAGTTCAGTAAGGCATTTATCCAAGAAAGAGCGCTAGATAGACGCCTCAAATATAACGGAGCAAAAATATTTGATCTTGGAAATTTAGCTTTACAAAATAAAGACTATGGAGCTTCTATACAATCGTTTGAATACATTATCAAAGAATATCCCCAAGGACAGCTGTACCCTTATGCAAGGCGTATGGTCATCGTGGCAAGAGAAGAACAAGTCAAAAATACTTTTCCCATTCAGCAAGCCGCTGTAAGAAAACTGATTGAGGACTACAAAAAACTACTGGGAGAATTAGGTCAAAATAATCGTACCCTTGATGCCATGAGAAGCATGGCCAATCTGTACGCTTTTTATCTCAACGAAAAAGATACGGCCACAGTCATTTTACAAAATGCGATTAAAATTGGCAGAGCTGAAAGTGACTTCATTGATAAGTGCAAATTGGATTTGGGGGATATCTTTTTGCTTAAAAACGAACCTTGGGAATCGACACTGTTATACTCTCAAGTCGAAAAGTCTCAAAAAGAAACCCCACTTGGTTACGAAGCTAAGTTAAGAAATGCCCGACTCAACTATTACAAGGGGGATTTTGCGTTGGCAAAAGACATCTTAGATATTCTAAAAATGGCAACTTCTAGAGAAATTGCCAATGATGCTGGCTCATTGAGTTTGTTGATACAAGATAATACGGGTTTAGATACCTCAGAAGCTGCGATGAGAGAATATGCGGCAATAGACCTGTTGCTTTATCAAAATCAAACTACGGAGGCGTTAGCGGCCTTAGACCAGCTCTTCAAAAAATACAAAGATCATTCCTTGGCCGACGAAATATTGTGGCTCAAAGCTCGGACCTATGCCAAAATGGGTGAACATCAGAAAGCGGTGGATAACTTACAGCAAATTGTGGAAAAGTTTCCATCAGATATATTGGCAGATGATGCCTTATTTATGATGGCAGAGCTTTACCAAAATCGTTTTAAGGATAAACAAAAAGCAATGGAACTTTACCAAACTATCCTTGAAAAACATCCTGCGAGTATTTATGGGGCAGAAGCCCGAAAACAGTTCCGACTTTTGAGAGGAGATTCTTTATAAAATTCGTTATGACTAAAAAAACATTAAAACTCCACCTTTCTATACTCATATCAGCACAAATAGTAATGAGTAGTTGCTATAGATCCACTTTCTATCTAGTACGTCATGCAGAGCGGCTAGATCAAAGTGAGGATACGCCTCTCTCCGAAGCAGGAAAAAAAAGAGGAGAAGACTTAGCACTACTATTGAAAGATAAAAAAATTGACTCCGTTTTTGTGAGTAAGTACCAAAGAACCTTACAAACGGCACAGCCACTACTTAATGAGCTGAACCAAAAAGCGGGCGTTTATGAAACCAAACCAGTCACGATAGTAGCAAATCGTTTAAAAAAACTGAAAGGTAAAAATGCACTGATGGTAGGACATAACAACAATGTCATCGAAACAGCAGTAGCATTAGGGGCAAAACCCACCCTCAAAAGCATTGAGCATACAGACTTCGACAATCTTTTGATAGTCAATATAAAAAGAAGGCTGTTTTGGGAAAAAGTAAGCCTCGTTGAAACTACTTATGGCCAAAAAACATTACCATAAACTATCGTAACTTGAGGGTAACCAAAGTCGCTATCGCTAAAATAATCCCAATAATCCAGAAACGAGCTACTATTTTAGCTTCATGGTAACCTTTCTTTTGGAAATGATGATGTAGAGGCGACATCAAAAAAATACGTTTACCTTCGCCATATTTTCGTTTTGTGTATTTGAAGTAGCTGACCTGCATGATTACCGACAGAAGCTCGGCAAAGAAAATACCACACATGATAGGGATAAGGAGTTCTTTCCTGATTGCCAAAGAGATAACCGCAATCACCCCCCCGAGCATTAGACTTCCTGTATCTCCCATGAAAACTTGGGCAGGGTAGGAGTTGTACCATAAAAAGCCAATACAGGCGCCTACAAAAGCAGCAATAAATATTACTAATTCGCCTGAATTAGGAATATACATGACGTTGAGATATTGTGAAAAGCGGGTATTACCTGATATATAAGCCAATACGCCTAGTGTAAGAGCTATAATAATGGACGTCCCAGCCGCTAAGCCGTCGATGCCGTCGGTGATATTGGCACCATTGGAGACGGCAGTAATAATAAATACAGCCATTATGGTATAAATTATCCACGTATAGCTATCTGGTAATAATCCAAAAAGTAGATTGGAATAATCGAATTCGTTGTTTTTAATGAACGGAACCGTCGTCGTAGTGGGATTAATGACATCGCTATATCTTTGAATTTCGCCAATGGCAGTGCTAATGATAGGCTTGTCATATACACGAATCTTAACATGCTGGTTGAAAGACAATGTAAGCCCCACAATCAGTCCTAAACCTACTTGCCCCACAATCTTAAACTTACCTTGGAGGCCTTCTTTATTATTTTTAAACTTCTTTATATAATCATCTATAAACCCGATTAATCCCGTCCATACAGTCGTAATAATCAATAAGACGATATACACATTGGATAATTTTGCAAAAAGAAGTACCGGGATAAGCAAAGACGCAATGATAATAAATCCACCCATGGTAGGGGTTCCTTTTTTCTCCATTTGTCCCTGTAATCCCAAATCACGGATAGTTTCGCCGATTTGTTGACGACGGAGAAAATTAATGATGCGACTACCAAATATTGCTGCAATAAGAAGAGAAGTAACAGTAGCACCTAAAGCCCTGAAAGAAATATATTGAAATACTCCTGCACCAGGAAAGTTGAATTCTTTGTCGAGAAATGAGAATAAGTAGTAAAGCATAATGAAAGATAAGGTTAGGCTAAACTAAAAAACGCCTATACTTTGCACACAAGGGGGCAAGTATAGGCATTTTTAGTAAAATTCAGAAAAATCTATGTAAAGGAATTACTCAGCTAGGTGGAATGCCATCTTTACTTCCTCATAATCACTCATGTTGACGGGTGATTTTTTTACTAACGAATTAGGAATCAGTATATAACGATACTGTTGGTTTTTGGTAGGGTTAAATCTACCTTTCAAACCTATCGTCACGATTCTCAAAGAGGAAGAGTTGGGTAATGTATAATCAAAACGCTGTTCGGAGCTATCGGTATTCAATGTAAATGGAAGGGTATGTATATCGTCATCGATTTTTGAGTAAACATAAAGTTGATTGTTTTCTAGTGTACTACTATTGATTTTGATTTGATTGATTTCGTAAGAACGAGCCGGTAATCCAAACACACTAGTACTTACCCAGTGATCTACAGGAATCCAGTCAGAAGCAACAACATCCGTAGTATTTAAATCTAGAAATGGCTGAGAAGTTTTAGGAACTGCTAAGCCTGTACAATTGAGCATCCAGCCCAAAAGAAAAAACACTACTACACTTAATAATCCAAAGGAGTAAAATCTTCTCATAAGCAGACAATGTAATATTGACCTATATCGGGGTAACAGTGTTTATATTTACAAAATTTATGCCAAAAAGATAATAGAGATAAATCATTGATAATAAGTGAGAAATAATATACTTTTTTATAATTTATATCTCAATTGGAATTTTAACTCTGTACGGTGAGAACTGTCTATTTCGTCTACGTATGAGCCTATTTTGGCCCTTTCGGGCATGGTTGTACGTGCTATCCTTAGCCATAAATCTAACTTACGATAAGGCGTATATCGTAATAGGATATAATTTCTAAAACCCCGTTCATAATAAACAGGCATGGAAATTGCATAGAGGACATCCTTCTCTACAGCGTACTGCCGAGCATCATAACTATCTGTATTGTAAGATGAAATTCTACTACTTATCGAGATTTTACGCCAAGTTATAGCGATCTCTTGAAAAATAAGCCATCCTTTGTCAACAGGAAAATCTCGATAACTAAATAAGCTCCCTTGAATGCGAGTACGAAGCGATATTACTTTATGGGGTGTATATTCGGCATTTAAAATAAGATTTTGACGAGTAGTTTGACTTATAAAATTTTGCTTGGACAGACTAGACGGTATATTTTTTTCTTTTCTTTCATGCCTAATTACCCCATACAAGGCCCATCTTTTAGAAGGAGTCCAAGTGGTTTGAAAAAGTACATCATATCCGCTACTGTTTTGTTTATCAACCAAATATTTATACCAACCGAACTTATAAACATCTATATACGTACCTATTTTTAGTTTTTTGTGAATCGTATATTTTAGTCCTACATAGAGCCCTGTCTCATTGATATTACGACTATTTTCACCAAAACTATTGGCATAAAAACTATGAAAATTCTTATCATAATGCCTAAATACAGTTGTTGCGTCCCAACGTTTGCTTAGACTTGCAAGCATACCCGCTACCGCCCCAATACCACTACTTTTTGAACGTGCTATTTCGCCAAAAAAATTAAAATTCTGCCATAAGTAATTTCCATGACATCCTACTACTAGGTTGTCTGTTCCCGAAAATTCATATTCATTACGAATGGCAGAGGCTCTCTTGAGAGGGGTATCAAAGTGGGTATACAAAAAACTAACCCCTAATTGTCCACGGGTAGAGTTGTACCATAAATGGGCACCCGTGTTTTGTTCTACCGTATTGGCTCGGTATTGTAATTCATTAGGAATTCGATGAAGACCATCTGTTTGTAAAGAACTAACGACGGTCTGGACCGTAGAATCATCTTGAACCTCACTGAGATTACCACTACGCATTGTACGAGAATATACCATAGTGAGAGATAGTTTTTTGTGCAGCGCATAAGTAGCGGAGATACCTCTCAAAAACCCTGCTTCCGTAACAGAAGTGTAGGGTTTGGCACCCACAGTTGGCCGTCGAACGGTATATACTGTTTCCATACCTTTTCCCAAAGAAAACCCAGCGGCAAAAATTAAACCTTGTCCTACCTGCAATTGGTAATCACCAATAATTAAATTTTTGAGCTTGCCTCTATTCTGGATTTGGGCATGTACCGAAACAAAGTCAGCCCCGTATTTGTATTTTGAAGGATTCCATTCGAAGGCTTCTCCTTCATCTTTTTCGAATGTAAATCCAAAACTAAAATCTCGTGATCGACTATATCGATAGCGTGCATACCATTGTAAGTTACTTCCTTCAAACTTCTGCAAAGTACCATCGCGAGACTTAGGAGCATTCGGGGTTGAGCCTCTTTTGGTTTCGAGTAGCTGCTCCGTACGAAACAAAAAATAATGATCTGAAGGATTACTGATACTTTCCCAAATTTTTTGATTTGGAGAAGAAATTCCTACAAAAGGCAATATTTTATAAATAGTAGGTAAGTCAAAATCCGCAATAGCTTGTAATTCATAAATGGATATAAATGGACCAAGTTGAATGCGGTATTCAAAAAAATGATTAAGTTGCCTTTCATTGAGTAAAAAAGTCGCCGAAAGTTCTTCGCGAGTACAAGTGTTTAGGTCGAGAGGTGTAGCGTAAAGTTGGATTAAATTTTCGGCTACTTCGTTATAGTTAATATCATCTCCTTGAATTGGTAATAGATTTTGAATAAAGCTATTGACATCAATTTCACGGCGAATAAAATCTTGATTATAGCCTTTCACACAAGTCAATACCATACAAATGGTGCTGCCTAAAGTATTAATGAACAGATATTTAATTTTGCGTATATACATATACTAGGTCGTTTGCAAACCATTAAACACCCTTGAGTTTAAAGATAGAAGATAAGCTCTATTTGGAATGTATTTTGGATAAAAAGTCACATGTAGATTAGAATTTTTATCAAAAAAAAAGCACTATGATTGGTGATATTTCTTGAAAATGTACAATTTTTTGTTTTTATTCGCTTTTCATTACCCACCTTTAAATTAACAACCCACAATGCCCAACGTATATCAAGATGCTGTTGTGACGAAATATAATATCTTCAACAGCCTATTTTTGAGTCTGCCGTTTCAGGACATTTTTCGGACAGGTACTTTATTACCGCTGCTAACCCAAGCTAGTGAAGAGGGGTTTGAAGCAGGGAAAAGCCCTCAGCAGATTATTGAGTCTTTTTTCGAAGAATATATCGAGCACGCTACTGAGCATGAAAGAAAAGATTTACTCTTTAATTTTATTAAATTTATTGAGCGTCAGGTAGTATTGTTTGATTCGGTGGAAGATGCAGGATTTAACCAAACGCACGATTTGAATGGACAAGGCTCTATCACTCAGCTACTCAATCGCGTGGATAGTGAAGATTTACGCCAAAAATTACTGAAAAAATTAGATGATTTTTGTGTCAGAATTGTGCTAACAGCTCATCCTACTCAATTTTATCCTGGAAAAGTACTGGGAATCATTACTGATTTGGAAGAGGCAATCAAAGACAATGATTTTGTGGCAGTCAACAACCTGTTGCTTCAATTGGGAAAAACTGGGTTTATCAATAAAAATAAGCCTACACCTTTCGATGAAGCATTGACGCTTGGCTGGTTTTTGGAAAATGTATTTTATGACGCTATTCCTGCTATTTTACAAAAACTACTGAGAGGTCTTAATATTCCTATTAATGAATGGCCTCATACTCAGTTGTTTAGATTAGGGTTTTGGCCAGGAGGAGATAGAGACGGAAACCCCTTCGTGACCTCCGATGTCACCCTTCAAGTAGCCGACCGTCTGCGCCAAATTTTGTTAAAGTGCTATTGGAGAGATATAAAATATCTTAAACGCCGCTTGACTTTTGAAGGAGTCGAGGAAATAATTGCTAATGCTGAGCGTAAAACCAATAACGCTATTTATTATCCTGATCAAGAACATTATGCTTCGGCCGATGAGCTTCTTGACGATTTGCAGAAGGCACGCGAGGTACTGGTAAAATACCACGATAGTTTTTTTGTAGATTCGTTAGATGATATTATCCTCAAAATCAGACTATTTGGATTCTTCTTTGCGAGTTTAGACATACGCCAAGTCAGTCCAAAACATACCTTAGCCTGGCAGGAAATTCTCAATAAAATTGAAAAGCAGATTCCAGTTTTTACTTATGCTGACTATGAAACTTGGGATGAGAAAAAGAAAATTGAGTTTTTGTTGTCGTTGCAAGTAGAAATAAACGAAAATGATTTTCAAGACCCCATCGCCCGAGATATTTGTGGGTCGATGTTGGCGATTAGAGAGATTCAACGCCGTAATGGCGAAGCAGGAGCCCATAGATATGTGATTAGCAATTGTGGTAGTGCTTTGAATGTAGTAGAAGTATTGGCGTTGATGAAGAATGTGTGGAAAACTACCGAGATAAATGTGGATATCGTGCCTTTGTTTGAAACGGTAGATGATTTGGCAGGCGCGGCGGAAGTGATGCAGCAGCTTTATGAGAATCCATTTTATCGCACTCATTTGGCCAAACGAGGCAATCAGCAGACCATCATGGTAGGGTTTTCGGATGGTACCAAAGATGGAGGCTACCTAAGAGCTAACTGGTCGATTTTCACGGCTAAAGAACAACTTACAAAAATATCAAGAGAATATGATGTAAAAGTAACCTTCTTCGACGGTCGTGGAGGGCCTCCGGGTCGTGGTGGTGGAAACAACCACGCTTTTTATGCATCACTAGGGAAAGATATTGAAGACAAGGAAATTCAACTTACAGTACAGGGCCAAACCATTAGTTCAAATTATGGCACCGTACCCACGGCAATGTATAATTTAGAGCGACTTTTTACCGCAGGCCTAGAAAACCATCTTTTTACGTCCAAAAGTACCAAAGATCAGCTTTCTGAAACTGACAAAGCTTTGATGGAAGAACTTGCTGATGTGGCTTATGAAGCTTATTTAGGGCTTAAAAATCACCCTACGTTTGTACCTTACCTTGAAAAGATTACTCCTTTGCGTTTTTATGGGCAAACTAAAATAGGAAGCCGTCCTGACAAAAGAGGCAGTGGTGGTGGCCTTAAATTTGAAGATTTGCGAGCGATTCCGTTTGTAGGGTCTTGGGCTCAAATGAAACAAAATGTTCCTGGTTTTTATGGATTTGGGTCAGCGCTCGAAAAACTTAAAAGCGAAGGAAAAATGGAAACATTGCGGCGGCTTTATAAACGCTCTTTGTTTGTGCGAACGCTCGTCGAAAATTCAATGCAATCTTTAATGAAGGCGTATTATCCTGCTACCAAATACCTAAAAGAGAATGCAGAGTTTAGTACTCTTTGGAACATGATGTATGAAGAATATGAGCGCAGTATCAAATTGATGTTGGAATTTTCGGGGGAGCAAGAATTGATGAATCAAAACCCGGTGACCAAAGATTCTATCAAAGTTAGGGAAAGAATCGTATTGCCTTTAATGACGATTCAGCAATACGCCCTTCAGAAGCTTCAAAGCGGAGAGGTATCGCCTTCAGAAATAGAAGTTTATAATAAATTAGTAATAAGAGCAATGTTTGGCATCATCAACGCAGCTCGAAATTCGGCTTAAATCTAAAAGTGAGGTAAAGGAGTTCTTCTACCTCACTTTTTTGCTATTGTTGGGCGAGCAAATACAATACAGCCATCCGCACTGCTACGCCATTTTCTACTTGATTCAGAATGATACTCTGACGCGAATCGGCGGCATCTGAAGTAAGCTCTACTCCCCGATTGATAGGACCTGGGTGCATCAATACAATATCGTGGTCTACTTCATCCAGCATTTTCTTATTGATTCCAAAGTACAGCGAATACTCCCTTAGGCTGGGGAAATATTTGACTTGAAGTCTTTCAAGTTGAATACGAAGTACATTGGCCACATCACACCATTGAAGCGTTTCTTTTACATTGTGGCTTACTTCTACGCCAAGAGAAGAAATATATTTCGGGATAAGGGTAGTGGGGCCACATACTCGGACTTGTGCACCTAATTTTTTCAAACAAAATATATTGGACAGTGCTACTCTGGAGTGTAAAATATCTCCAATGATGGCGATTTTTTTGCCAGCCAAATCCCCAATCTGCTCACGGATAGAAAATGCATCTAAGAGAGCTTGCGTAGGGTGCTCGTGGGTACCGTCGCCGGCATTGACGACATTGGCGGATATTCGTTGAGAGAGATAATGAGGCGCTCCAGGGCTGCTATGACGCATCACTATCATATCTACTTTCATCGAAAGGATGTTGTTGACAGTATCGAGTAGCGTTTCTCCCTTTTTAACAGAACTTCCCGAGGCCGAGAAATTGACAACATCGGCCGAAAGTCTTTTTTCGGCTAATTCAAAAGACAGACGCGTTCGGGTCGAATTTTCAAAAAAAACGTTTGCGATCGTTACATCTCTCAGCGATGGTACTTTTTTTATCGGACGATTGATGACGTCTTTGAATTGAGTCGCGGTATCTAAAATACTGTAAATGTCTGATTCGGTGAGGTTTTTGATGCCCAAAAGGTGCCGTACAGAAAGTTGTGACATAGTCAGAAGCACAAAGAAAGTTTTGCAAAGGTACAAAACCCTGCAAGTTTGCGAAACAAACACTCAGAAAAACCTTTTAGAAAGGATTATTTAAGAATCTCACTAAGGTTGTCGTGAATGGTGTTATAAATAGTATCCGTGGGAAGGTCATTGGCATCGGTGCCAAAAGGGTCTTCAATTTCTTCCGCTAGTACTTCAATACTTGCAAAGACATAGAAGATGATAGCGACAATAGGAACAGCCCAATATTTGAATTCAATCACGAATCCAATGGGCATGGTAAATACATACAAGAAAATGACTTTTTTTAGAAACAAGCTGTAGGCATAAGGGATAGGTGTACGCTTGATGCGCTCGCAAGCCCCAATGTTATCGGTAAAAGAACGAAGTTCTTCATTAAGGATGAAAAGTTGGTCGCCTGTAATCACTCCCTTTTGATAAAGCTGATGAATCTCTTCATAAATTGCCCCCATGATTTGATTAGGGACGTGTTTCTTTTGGTTAAAAAAATGGGAGTTATACTTCCCGATTTGTTCTAGTTCGTTTGTATTCACGCCCGCCCGAAGGTGTTCTTTGGAAGCATAGACATAGTTGCTGATCAAAATCCGAAAAACTTGGCGTGTATGATTATCTTCTTTGGGAAGAAAGGTGTCTAGTTTCAAAGACAAGTTTCGAGAGTTATTCACAAAACTCCCCCAAATTTTTCGGCCTTCCCACCAACGCTCGTAGGCGGTATTGGTACGAAATACCAGTAGCATTGATAATACAAATCCTACGAGTGAATGTACAACGGTGGTATTTTTGAAAGAAGCGTGGAATATGTCATTTTCTATATAAGCGACTACGCCAGTATAAGCAGCAACTCCAAGGATACCCGGTAATAAAAACATAAAGGTATCGCTTCGGTGGAAGGCAAAGATAAGTTTCCACCAGTCTTTAGGATTATAAGTAATCATAGATTAAGCTTCGCCTATGGGACCTCCAAAATTTACAAATGGAAAATCTGGATCTTCGGCCTGTCTTATATCGCCGTGGTTGTCTTCAAATTTGCGAATGTTATCTTTAAGAGCAATCAGTAAACGTTGAGCATGTTCAGGGGTTAAAATAACTCTCGCCTTTACTTTAGCTTTGGGTACACCAGGCATCAAACGAATAAAGTCCAGAATAAACTCAGTATTAGAATGGGCAATCATCACTAAGTTTGAATACACACCCTCGGCCATTTCTTCCGAGATTTCAACGTTGATTTGTTGTTCGATTTCGTTTTTATTGTCTTGCATGGGATTCACTGTAATTGGTATGTTGGCAAAATTAACTAAAAAAAGCACCTTCGTCATGAAAGTGCTTTTTGTTTATGAATAACTTTAAAAAAAGTAACTTAAAACTCGGCCGATTTGGGCGTACGAGGGAAAGGAATCACATCGCGAATGTTGGTCATACCTGTCACAAACAAAATCAAGCGCTCAAAACCAAGCCCAAAACCCGAATGCGGTGCTGTACCAAATTTACGAGTTTCCAAAAACCACCACATCGATTCGGGTTCGATACCCACTTCGTGCATTCTCGTAACCAGTTTGTCGTAGTTTTCTTCTCTTTGGGAGCCACCAATGATTTCGCCAATGCCCGGAAAAAGTACATCCATTGCCCGAACCGTTGGGCCAGGTTCTAACTCATTAGGCTCGTTTTGTTTCATATAAAACGACTTGATAGCCCGTGGATAATTGGTCAAAATGATAGGTTTTTTGAAATGTTTTTCTACCAAAAAACGCTCATGTTCTGATTGCAAATCGATTCCCCATTCTACCGGATATTGGAATTTCTTTTCTTTGTGAGGTTTTGATTTCAACAAAATGTCGATTGCTTCCGTATAGGTAATGCGCTCAAAAGAATTATCTATCACAAAACGCAGTTTTTCGAGCAAAGGCATCGAGCGTTCGTTTTGGGGTTTTGATTTTTCTTCTTCTTCGAGGCGTTTTTGTAAAAAAATCAAGTCTTCTTGGCAGTTTTCGACGGCATACCGAATCACATATTTTACGAAGTCTTCGGCTAGGTTCATGTTGTCTTCCAGCTCGAAGAAGGCCATTTCGGGCTCAATCATCCAAAACTCTGCCAAGTGGCGGGTGGTATTGGAGTTTTCGGCACGGAAGGTAGGACCAAAAGTATAGATTTTTGACAAAGCCATCGCACCCAATTCTCCCTCTAACTGACCTGACACGGTAAGGTTGGTTTCGCGGCCAAAAAAGTCTTCTTTGAAGTCAATTTTTCCTTCTTCATTGCGCGGCAATTTTTCTAAATCAAGGGTCGTCACCCTAAACATTTCGCCCGCACCTTCGGCATCGGATGCGGTGATGATAGGCGTATGGAGATAATAGAAGCCGTTGTCGTTGTAATATTTATGAACTGCAAATGCCAATGCATGACGAATACGCAATATCGCACTGAAAGTATTGGTACGTGGCCGTAAGTGGGCTATCTCTCGTAAAAACTCCAGAGAGTGCTTCTTAGGTTGGAGAGGATATACTTCAGGGTCAGCGGTGCCGTAGACAAGCACATCAGTGAGTTTGACTTCTACGGATTGCCCCGAACCTACCGATTCTACCAAATTGCCAGTCACTTTCACACAAGAACCGGTCGTAATCAATTTGAGGGTTTCTTCGTTGATTTGGCCTGGTTCGGCGACGGCTTGGATATTATTAATGGTAGAACCGTCGTTGATAGCAATAAAAATAGCGTTTTTGCTTTCGCGCTTAGTGCGTACCCAGCCTTTGACCACCACTTCGCTGCCTACTTTGGCTTCGGCAAGAATCTGTTTAATCTGTATCGGACCCACGTTTATAAATGATATAAAAATTAAAAAATCTTATGACTACTACTTCAATAGTGGGTTTGAACTAAATCACACAAAACCATCAAAAGTAGTAAGGGCTGCAAAATTAGGGTTTTAATACGGTTCGGCAAAGAGAGAAAGGTTTTGAAATCAGGCTTTTGGGTTTTCAAAATCTTATCTTACTTTTGATTAACCCTAATCGTTTATGAAAAATGTCTATTCGTGTACTTATAACTGACGATCATCAGATTGTTTTGGACAGCCTTTCTCTCTTGATTTCTACGATTCCAGCAATGGAAGTAGTCGGAACACTCAATGATAGCCGCAAGGTTTTGGGTTTTTTGGATACCCACGAAATTGATATTTTAGTAACGGATTTGAGTATGCCGTATTTGTCGGGGGTAGCACTTACGCTTCAAGTGCGTCAAAAATTTCCTAATCTTAAAATCTTGATGCTCACCGTTTCGGAAGATGCCGACAATATCCGACAGGCGTTTCAGGCGGGGATTTCGGGCTATGTGATGAAAAAAGCAAACCGTGCCGAGCTAGAAAGAGCGCTCACCACTGTAGCAAGAGGCGAGAAGTATTTTAGTGAGGCTGTCATGAAAGAATTGCTAAGCCCGGCTTCTTTAGCTGCTACTTCCAACGAAGAAATTCCGAGTGAGCCTATTGCTGTGACGGCTCGCGAACTCGAAATCATAAGGTTGATAGCCCAAGAACTTTCAACTTCAGAAATTGCGGAGCGGCTTTTTATCAGCGTAGGTACAGTCGAAACGCACCGCCACAATATCCTACGAAAATTGGGGGTAAAAAACGCAATAGGTATTATCAAGTATGCTGTAAAAAACAAATTGGTTTAGGCGGGTACTTCTATACTTATTTTGGTGCCAACCTTAGGTTTTGTATCTAAAGACCAAGTTCCCTTCAGCGATTCTACCCGCGCACTTATGTTACGCAAACCTACCCCCGTTGGATTGTTATGAGTAGGCATTCCGACACCGTCGTCGCTGACAGTAAGAAAAATCGACTGATTTTTTTCGGAAAGGCTTATCCATACTTTTTGGGCTTGAGCATGTTTCAAAACATTGTTTACCAACTCTAAAATAATACTGTAAAGCTGGTATTCGGTGGTGGGATTTAGGCGCGGTAAAGCTTCATCCACAATGAGATGAAACATGGTTTTGGTATTTAGATTAAGCTTTTCGATTAGTTTTTGTAAAGCTGTGGATAAACCTTCGGTTTCGAGTTCAGGGGGAAGTAGATTATGAGATATAAGACGTACATCTGCATATACATCCTCAAGGGTTTGGAGAATTCCGGCGTGAATTTTTTGGTCTGTTTCTGGATATTTAGAAGTATCAAGTGCTTCTAATCGCCACCTAAGTGCCGCAATTTTGGTATTTAGATTGTCATGCAATTCAGAAGCTACGCGCTTGCGTTCTAGGGTTTGTCCTTTCAGAAGTGCTTCTTCTATTTCTTTGTTTTTGATACTTAGTTGTTTGTTGGTAGTTTTTAACTTATGATTTGACCAAAACACAAAACCAGCCACAAAAAGCCCCAAAATCGAAAGCCCGATTAAAAAATTGCGCCATTGGATGAGTTTCTCATTTTCTAAATCACTGATTCTAAGTTGTTGTTTTTCGGCTTCGTACTTTGTTTGTAGTTCGGCATAAGCTTTCTGGACTGAAAATCGCCCAAGACTATCTTCGTGCATTTTATGAAGCTCATAGTATTTGAGGGCATTTTGGTAATCGCCCATTTGTTTGTAAGTTCGATAAATATAATTCTCAGCCCGTGATTGCATTTCTTTCCATCCCGACCTACGGGCATAATCTAAGCTAGCCTTGCGGTATTCGAGGGCTTTGGCATAAGATTGTTTTTGATCGTATATATCAGCCAAATCGGCATAAGTAGCAAAAATGACAACCCGATTGTTGTAAGATTTGGCTAATGCCAATGCTTTGTCGCGATATTGGGTGGCAAGGGCTTCATTGCCGAGTTTCATATATACATTGGCCAAACAATGAGGATTATCCGCTTTGAGGGTAGGGCTTGTGGTGTAGGGCATAAGCCGCTCTACTTGTTTGTAATAAAAAAGCGCTTTTTTATAATTTCTGACTCCGAATGGGTCATAGTAATTATAGTCTCCCAAGAAATCATAAATCCAACCGAGATTGTTTTTGTTGGTAGTAGCTTTGGCGTAGGGCAACGCCTCATATAAAAGTTCTAAACATTTGTTGGTGAGGCCATTATTGTTTAAAACAAATGCTGCTAATACGTACGTGTACGCTAATTCGTAAGGGTCTCCTCCTGCTTTTTTAAGGGTTTGAATGGCTTGATTATAGTGTTGAAAAGCTTCTGTATAGTTTCCCTTTATATCGTTGTATTTACCCAAAGCACGCTGATATAGCCCTATTCCCTTGGGCCACTCTACCGCTACTGTGAATCTTTTAAGAGAATCCAAAAACATCAGTTCACGTGAATCTCCTAAATTGATAGAGCGCTCCGTAAGAAGGCTCAAACTCAATACGATATTGGTATCACGATTTAGAGAAGGTTTTTGGGTGGATAAGTCATGAATATGGTGGATAAGGCTATCCAACAAGGGATTTTGTGCTTTTGAAAAGCCCACATTTAGCAAAAAAATAATGAAAAGGCATACGATTTTTTTCATGAAAAAGAAAAATCTAAATGGGAACTTCAATAGTGGCCTTGGTACCTACTTCTAGTTTGCTTTGAAAAGTTAACTTTCCCGAAAGAGCAGCTACTCTATTGTTGAGATTGGTCATTCCTATACCTTCTGATGGCATTTCTTCGGTCATTCCTATGCCATTATCGCTTACAGATAAGCAAGCAGCGGTATCGGTTTGGCTATAGCTTATCCACACTTCTGAGGCTTGAGCATGCTTGATGACATTGTTGATGAGTTCAAGTGTAATGTTATAAAGTTGGTGTTCTGTTTCGGAAGGAAGTCTATCAGAGGAAGGTTGAGCGATAAGATGAAAAGTAGTTTTTGTGTTGATATTGAGCTTTTCAACAAGTTTTTCAATGGCCGGAATTAGTCCCTGAGTTTCGAGCTCGGCAGGGAGCATATTGTGAGAAATAAGCCTTACGTCAGCATAGACGTCATTGGCCATATCAAGCAGTCGATTATAAATTTTCTTGTTGAAATCATTGAAATTTTCTTCTTGCATAGCTTCCAGATGCCACCGTACAGCGGCAAGTTTGGTATTGAGATTATCGTGTAATTCTGAAGCAACTCGTTTCCGTTCGATTCGTTGCCCCTTAAAAAGCGCTTCTTCTATTTCTTTGTTTTTAAGTTTTAGTTGCTGATTCTTGTTTTTAAGTTTTCGATTAGACCACATTACAAATCCCACCCCAAAAACGCCAATAAAAGAAAAGCCCAATAAGAAATTTCGGGTACGGGTTAGCTGTTGATTTTCAAGTTCTTGTATGCGTATTTTGTTGCCTTGTTGTTTTTTCTCAAATTCATAAGTCATGGACGAAACCGTAATTTTTTGGAGGGCTTCGTTGTTGAGCAAGCTATCTGCTTGGGTTTTGTACTGTTTAAAATGATGTAGTGATAGCTGAGGCTGTTTGAGGGCTTCGTAAGCTTCGGCTAATTGACGATGATATTCTGCTATTTCTCGTCGAAGAGGAGGGTCGGACTCAGAAGCCCATTCAATTCCTTCCTTGGCGTATTGGATCACACGCTTGTACTGTTTTTTTGCCAAGAAAATCTTTCCAAAATTAATTTGATTGAGATGGTCTAAAGATTCGTTGGAGTCGATTTGGCTTTTGTAGAGGCTATCGGCTGCTTGGGTGTATTTGAAGGCTTGGTCGTAGTTTCCCAAAAGAATATATACGCCTCCAATTCGGCCATAAGTGCGAGATAGGGCTTGTATGGTATTTGAAATGCGGTGAATTTGAGCAGCTTGTTCAAAAGTCTCTAACGCTTTTTTGTATTTGCCTTGCTTCTCAAAAATTTCGCCTTTTTGGCTCAAAACAAATGCTTTAACCCGATTGTCTGAAAGTTTTTCGGCTATTATTTCGGCTTCTTTAAAACAAGCAAGTGCATTTTCATAGCGACCTATGGTAGAGTAAAAACTACCCAAATTGGGAACTACCGACCGAAGAGCCATGATATTGTTGGTTTCTTCTTGAAGCTTACGGGCCTTGAGCATCAGGTCGATGCCTTCGGCATGCTTGCCGCTAGTGACAAGCAAAGAGGCCATTTCCGCATATACGTAGCCTTGCCAAGCTTTGTCGTTGATTTCGGTAAAAAGAGCCAAGGCTTTTTGAAATAGAGGTTGGACTTCGGCCTGTTTTTCAAAAAAGCTGGTATAAATCTGAGCCCGCCGAAAGTAAACTTGACCTTCCAACAATTTGTCGGGAATGGCCTTGGCGATTTCTAGTGCCTTATCCAAATGATTGTAGGCGGTTTTTAAGTCAGAAAGATATTCGTTTTCGATACGTACAAGTAATAGTCTTGCTTTCACTTCACCTTTCAAATCATGTATTTGTTGGGCTAAGGAGACAGATTGATTAGAGTATAGGCGAGATAGAGAGTCATTTCCTTGTAACCAGAAAGACTGCCCTAATTCATACAAAACGCTGATCTTACTTGTATCAGCCGGTAGTTTCCCTAAAAGGAGGAGCAAAGAGTCGGTTTTTTGGGCATATGCACAGATAGAAAGTATCCAAAAACAAAAGAACCACTTTTTCATAAATAAGTGTAAAAGAGTACATAACTTCATGAAAATAAGCACAAAACTTGAACAAAAACAAGCCAAAAACCCAAATATCTAGGTTTTCCTATAGCTAAAATACAGGTATGTATAGATTGAGAATGGAAGGTTTTGAAGTGATTTTTGCATGGATGATTCTACCAATAGTTTATAAAACCATAGGCTGTATGAATCAAGAGCCGTAGGAAGTATTTGTGAAAAACGTTCTTTTATTGGATATTTGGTAAGGTCTTGAAAATCATAGAAATGGAGCAAAAAAAACAGGGTATTTTAGAAAAGTCCCAAACGCTCATTTGGGCTTTAGGCATAGGGCATGGTTTTTCGGATGCTACCGCTGGCTATTTGATGGGTACTCTGGCTCAAGAAGTAGCTTTATCAGATGTAGCTTTGGCGGTAGTGATTTATAATATCATAGCTTTTGGAGGGCAGTTTCCCCTTGGGATATATCTCGACCGCCTGAAATACTATCGCAGTGCCGTTATTTTGGCTTTGGTGGGAATGATAATGGCCAGTATCTGTATGGGTTTTCAAATTTGGGTCGGTACGATTTTGGCGGGGGTGAGTTCGGCCATTTTTCATGTAGCAGGAGGAGGTATCACTTTGCGAAGTTTTCCGCAAAAAGCATCTTATATGGGTATTTTTTCAGCTTTTGGCGTATTTGGGTTAGCCCTGGGAGGTTGGGCTGGTGCCACTCAAGCGCTATGGATACAGCTGGTTTTAGTAGCAGGCTTGGGAATAGTGGCCATTTTGGTACTAGTTATCAAACTGCCCGAAGCATTACCTTTTGAAGTAGATACTCCCAAAACTACCTTCCTAGATACCCATGATTATTTGATGATTTTGTTGATGGTCGCCATTGCAGCGCGGTCAGCGATATGGAATTACATCCAACTTTTGTATAATCATCAATACGAGTGGTTGTTGTACATCGCATTGGCTGCGATGGTGGGTA
This sequence comes from Runella zeae DSM 19591, assembly GCF_000423565.1. Taxonomy (GTDB): domain Bacteria; phylum Bacteroidota; class Bacteroidia; order Cytophagales; family Spirosomataceae; genus Runella; species Runella zeae. The sequence continues at coordinate 272,410 of NZ_AUIF01000011.1, forward strand.
AGCTTCTAGGAGGATGGCTCTCTGACCGTGTAGGGATGCGCCTGTATGCGTTGGTATCACTTGCAATGGCGATTGTGGTATTGTCGTGGGGGCATCGAAAATTGATATGGTTGATGATAGGAACAGGGCTTTTACAATCAATCACTCCAGTGAGTGTGATAGCATTACAACGTGCTTTTCCTCAATGGCCGGCTACTATGAGTGGAGCCGCATTTGGTTTGGCTATTGCATTGGGTGGAAGTGCGTCCGTTTTTTCTTTAGGAAAAAATCTGTTTTATCTACCTCCGCTTTTTATTTGGGGCATGGGGGTATGGCTTTTGTATTTCTATGCTTTCAAACTGCACAAAAAACTTTTTTCAATCTGAAAACACAATCAATCATGAAAAAGCTTTCCGTCTTTTTAGGATTAATGAGCCTGACGCACTTAGCCTTGGCCGACGTAGTAGAGCCTCCTACGGGAGCTCCTGTTTCGGATTTATTGTTGGTGGTGGGAGTGATAGCAATCGCGGCTTTGTTGTTTGTCCGCTATCGTCGAGCTAAGCACAAACAATAACAATGTGGCAAAATCTATTAAAAACATGGTTGGTAGAATTACCAATCCTGTGGTTGTTTTTGTATAAAAAAGACAAATTCCTTTCGATTATTGCCATAGGAGCTCTCATCAATGCTTCTACTTGGACTTTCCTTTCTTACTATTATTATCAGTTTGGTGGTAATATTTATCTTCTCGAAATATTGGTGGCTCTAGTGGAAGCGGTGTGGATAAGAAAACTGTGGGCTGTCTCCTGGCTCCTATCTCTTGGGCTAAGTTTTTTGGCAAATATCCTGAGTTTTGGACTTGCTTGGTGGGGATTTATTTGAAATTCAGTCATCTACAGGAAAACCTATATATTCTAAAATGTAGGTTTTCCTATATCCTAAATGTAGGTGATTCTGGATTTACGGGTGTTGTGTTTTGACGGAACTTTGTATCGTTAAATCACAACGGTAAAACCCCCTTACACTCATGGAACCCAACGTTTTGCAAACCGAGCACTTTAAAGCCAAAACTCATTCTACCGAAATACAAGATGAAGGTTTTTTCGCGGTGCTATTTGATATTACTAAAAAACACCCTTCTCTTTTTACCTGTTTTTTTCTGATTCCCTTTATTATTCTGCTTATATCACTGGGCCTAAAGTGGTATTATATTTTTTATGATACTTCGCATTATCTGACCGATTTCCAAATGCAAGGTAGTCAATGGACAGACTCGCGAACCTATTTCAGTGCGGGAATTGATAAATATATCCGTGAACTTGACATTGCGGGTCTTGTGGGAGGGATTGTTGGGATTTTTATCGGTTTGTTCTTGACCGTAACTACCGAAAAAATGAATCGCCAAAAAGAGCGTCTTAACCAACAAGAAATGGACAACATCAAGACGCAGACGGGATTGCTGGTGCAAGCCACCAAATCTCTCAACGGAATCATGATGGAGGTGAGTGGTAAAGTCAACGAAAAAGTCCAACTGATGGAGGGTACAAAGGATGTGTTGGAAGGTATCGATAAAGTAATAGACCTCTCTAAAGCCCAAGGCAACAGCCTGTTAGTACTTTCAAATACGGCCAAAATCGAGGCTATATCGCCATTCCGAATGGATTTGGTGGCCAAACACGCCGACCTCAAACCCCACGAGTTGCGTCATGCTACCCAATTTGACTATGGACGGAGGGCCGAGGCTCTTCTGAGAGATTGTACTGATGTAGAAAACAAACTCAAAGAAACGGCTATCTATCTCCAAAAAATAGGCAGTGGAGCGCGGGTAGAATTTGTGACACTCAACGACCAAAACGAAGGCTCAAGCCATGCTTTTTTGAAATACTTGGGCAAAATATTCAATGAACACGTCTCCGTAGAAACCTATCGCAGTGGAAGCAACGCTCCCTTGGCCGTGAAAGAGTCGGTGCCTCATCACAATCGCTTTATGATTGCGACCAACGGTCAGGAAGATACAGACGCCCAAGCTGTATTGATACGGCAGCTTTACAATCAACATTCTCAAGCCATGCGCGAAATGCAAGATTTGGGCGTGAGGGTGACGAAGGTAAACAAAACGTTGCCTATCCAATTGTTCATCAGTACTCCGCGCGAAAATACCCCCGGCATTCAGAAGAGCCTGTGTGTTTGTATTTTGGGAAGCGGCTCCAACTCTAGCGGCCGTGCTTCCAAACTAACGGCCTTTCTTACCGACGACCCTCACATCGTATCTTCTATGGTAGAGCTGTTTTATGATTATGAATCAGACGCTACACTCAACACGCGAGAATTTATGCAGAAGCTATAAAATGAAGCATATCGTGAAAAAATAACTTATCGTAAGCGATTTAGTCCACCATTTTATTTCTTCTTCTAAAACTTTTATAAGAATGTCAACTCTGGGTCTTATTAAGAAACTGTGGCCTTTTGTCCAAAAATACCGTCAAAGTTTAGTAGGGGCTTTTGTGCTTACTGCTTTGGGGGCGTTGTTGGCTCAAGTTACCCCTCTGGTGATGGAATATACCGTAAATACGGTTCAAAATATCTTAAATCAACAAAACCAAACTACCGAGCAAATCACTTGGATAGTGGGTGGCTTGGTGGTGGTATTATTTGCCAAAGAAATCATCAACTTATTGGTGCAACTGGGACAAAAGTTTTTGAGTGATAGGCTTCGATTTCGCTTGGCCGCCGATTTGCACAACTATACCATTAGGCGGATGGTATCTTATCACCTCTCTTTTTTTGCGCTTTCCCAAAATCAAATTGGCAAGCTTGAAAAGCGTATCGACAAAGGCATCGAAAGTCTTACCAAAACGGTCAAAAATATCTTCGTCGATATTGTTCCGATGTTTGCTAACGCACTTTTGGCTTTGCTGCTGATGTACAAAAAAAACGTGTGGGTGGGCGTGTGTGCTACGATCATCATGCCTCTTTATGCGCTTATTAGCCGAGAGCAATCAAAGCGCCAAAAGCAAGTGAGGCGCAATATTCAGCAATTTAGAGAAGAAAAAGCCAACACACTCTTTAGTTTGATTGAATCTATTTTTGTGGTAAAGTCCTTTGTAAGAGAAGATTATGAGTCTGAACGTCAGTGGTCTTTGACCCAAAAGCTATCGGATAGTGAAGTAAAGCACCACCGTACCAATTATCTTTTTGATGGCCTTAAAAGTATTGCCGAGCAGCTAGGAGTCGTGATGGTTTTTGTGGTAACAATCTATTTTGTATTGAACCAACAAATGACAATCGGGGCTATTTTGTTGCATTTGATGCTCTTCAATAATGTGTCGGCACCAGTGCGACACCTTCATCGTATTTATGATGAATACAGCGAAGCACTTACCTATGCAGAAGGTTTTTTTGATATGATAGAAAACAACAGCTATCTCGAAAATACCAGCAAAAAAGACCTCAAAATCCCTGATACGTTGAAGGGTGTTTTTGAAATGAAAAGTGTTGATTTTGTATATCCTAATGGTAAAAAAGCCCTCAAAAATGTGTCGCTGCGTCTGGAACCAAACAAAACAACGGCTATCGTAGGGCTGTCGGGAGCGGGAAAAAGTTCTGCTATGAATCTCTTGGCGGGGTTTTATTCGCCATCTGAGGGCGATATTTTGCTTGATAATGAATCACTTCATCAATACAATCCCCAATGGATAAGAAAAAACGTGGGGCTTGTCATGCAAAAAAATCACATCTTTTCGGGAACCGTCGAGGAAAACATTCGCTATGGCAATTTAGAAGCTTCTTTTGAAGAAATAGTGGAAGCCGCTAAAAAAGCCAGTCTCCATGACCAAATCCTCCAAATGCCCAAAGAGTATCAAACGGAAGCAAGGGCGCTTTCGGGTGGGCAACAACAGCGGATTGCGATTGCCCGCCTTTTTCTTAAAAACCCTCCCATTATTTTTCTGGACGAACCCACCGCTAGTTTGGATGCCATCACTACCGAACAAATTAAAGACAGCATAGACGCCATCAAAAAAGACCGTACCGTACTTATTATTTCTCACAACATCAGCCAAATCATGGACGCCGATAAAATATACGTCATGCAAGAGGGAGAAGTGATAGGAAGTGGTACCCACGAAACGCTCTATGCCGCAGGTGGTCTATACCGCGAAATCATTGATTCTAATGCCCGTACCCTCAATATTGGGCGTTTGGCAGCTACAGTGCTGGGTTGAGTATAGGTTTTCCTGTATATCCAAAATACAGGTTTCCCCTTATCCAAAATGTAGGTGTTTCTGGATTTACTGATGAGGCTTTTTAGCGGAACTTTGTATCATCCAAAAACAAAATAATTCGCTGAAAATGAGCCTCAAATCTCAGCAGCATTCCTAAAGAATCAATCATTGAAAAATCTACAAAAACATTAAAAAAATGAGCACTCCAGTAAAACAATTTGTAATTCGTCATTTGGCCGGAGCCAAAGCCAACCAAGTCGAAGAGTTTGATTTTAGTAGTCACAACGAACTTACCTTTGGCCGCTCTTCCGATAGCGATATTCAGTTTGACCCCGAAATAGATACCGTAGTAAGCCGCGAACACGGCAAGATTGTAAAAGAAAGCCCTCTTGTGTTTTCGTTGATAGACAACAACAGCCGCAACGGAATTTTTGTCAACAAAACCCGCGTCAAAGGAAGCATCACTCTCACTCCTGGAGATGAAGTCCAATTGGGAAACAATGGCCCTATTTTTGTTTTTGACATCGACCCTCGTCCCGCCGAATTGATGCCTGCTACTCGATTGGTAGAAGTCGTAAAACCTACTAGCGAATTTGTGCCTCTTGAAGTATCGGAAACAGCACCTGCTAAAACGGGCATTGGAAAACAAACTTTTGAGCGAGTAATCAACAGCGAACGTACAAAATCGCGTCGTACGCTTACAGCCAGTATAGTAGCGGTGTTGGTGATATTTTCGTCTTTGGGCTTTGTGTTTTGGAAAAAAAATAAGGAAGATAATACGCAGCTAAACAACGAATACACCGAAGCACTCAAAAAACAACAAGAAGAATCAAAAATTCAGATGGACTTGTTGAAAGAAAAACTAGAACAAGGCAAAACCATTTCGACCGCTTCTATCGCCGCCGCTAATACCGACAAAGTTGTCAAGATTTTTATTTCGTGGGAATTATACGAAGTGCAAGAAAATGAAGAACTATACCATGAGTATCGCCCAGATGCCCAAGGAATGTTTCGACCTTTGTTTGTACAAACCCAAAATGGCGTAGAGCCTTATCTTGTTACCAAAAAAAGATCGCTTGCGGGCTTGCCAGTAGGCTCGACGGGTACAGGGAGTGGTTTTGTGGTAAGTTCTGATGGTCAGATTCTCACCAATCGCCACGTAGGAGCAGCCTGGAAAACAAGATACTCAGGTTTTGCGTGGAACAATTTTCCGGGTTTTATGGTACAAGGACTTGATAAAAATGGACAGCCTATTTTGGCCAAAGAGCCTACCGTAGGAGCCGAGCAAATATTTGGGTGGGTACCTTCAGAAGCCACAATGGTCAATGGGCGCGCGGCTCAAGTAGAAGGCCGAAACAAATACCTAAAGGTCGTATTTGCGAATACATCTCAGCCTTACGAAGCTCGTTTGATTACTCCTTCACAAAGCCACGATGTAGCGCTTATCAAAGTAGATGTCAACGACCTAGCCCCTGTTAATCTAAAAGATAACTACGGAAGTGTGAAGGCAGGTGAAGAAATTATCGTGATGGGTTATCCGGGTGGTGCACCACAGCAAAGAGTCGTACGCAAATCAAATGACCCCTTCAAGCCTAATCCTGAGGTATTTGAAGTAGCTTCGCCTGTTACCTCACCGGGGCATATCCAACAAGTAGTGGAGAGCTCGTCAGAATTTTCGACCAAACAATCAGGGTTTGGGGATAGCTATCAGCTTGATTTGAATGCCACAGGCGGTGGCAATAGTGGCGGACCTATGTTTGACGACAAAGGAAACGTGATTGGAATCTATTATGCGGGTGGAGGAGATGCTCGTCAGGGAATTATCTCTTTTGCGATTCCGATTAAGTATGGCATGGAACTTCTCAAAAAACCTAAAAGCGAATAATTAAGTGCTTATCCACACTTAGCAAGCAAAGGTTGTTATAATAAACATCTTCATTGAGAGTGCTTTCTAGTGAGGTAATTACTCAGAAGTTGGGTTTAAGAAAGAAAGCGTTAGCGATTAAAGTTTCATCAAATGCAATTAGGTCAAAATATCAAAGGGTACATTCTGACCCAATGGCTGGGGTCGGGAGGAATGGGCGAAGTGTATCAAGCACAGCACCAAACCTCCCGCCGCTTGGCAGCCGTAAAAGTTTTGTATCGAACCGACCAAGCAGCAAGGTTCAAAAATGAAGCGTATATCCAAGCTTCCGTACAACATCCCCACATTGCGGCTCTTTATGAATATACCATCGAAAACGGAACTCCTTGCATCATTATGGAATATGTAGAAGGAATCACGCTCGAAAAACTCATCAAACGCCAAGGGCGACTACCCGAAAGCTTTGTGTGGAAGGTTATGGAGCAAATCGTATTGGCGGTGGTACATCTGCATGAAAAAAACATCATCCATCGTGATTTGAAACCCGGCAATGTCAAAGTAAATCGGGAGAGTTTTGCCAAATTATTGGATTTTGGAATTGCAAAATCCGTCTATACTCCTAAGCTTACCCAAGAAGGCTATATCGTGGGTACGTCACATTATATGGCTCCCGAGCAGTTTCAAAACAAAGTAGGTATCGAATCGGACTGTTGGGCATTGGGGGTATTGTTTTATGAAATGCTAACGGGGTACCTGCCTTTTGATGGTAGAAGCGAGACGGAAGTTCGGCTCAAAATAGAAAAAGGAAATTATACCTCACCCGACTTATTGGTACCAGAAGTGTCAAAAAAAAGTAAACGTCTCATTCAAAGATTGTTAAAAGCCAATGCCTCTTCTCGAATGAATGCCAATGAGCTGTTGGTCGCCTTGCAAAATCCCGACAATAATCCGCTATTTTCAATTACAGAGTGGGTAAATAATATCACTGATTTTGTGGATAAAATGCCGGTAAAACGGTGGTTAAGAGTTAACAATGATTAATGTATTATCTCGAACTCTTACGAGTATGTTTTGGAAAAAATGGCTATCTGACAAATCAACTGACGCGCCTGTGTCAGATTCTCACAGTGACCTACGAGCCGTGGTAGTGTCGGATGTAGGGTGTGTTCGTACAAACAATGAAGACGCAGCTCGGTTTATTCGTCCTGCTGACTTAGGAATTCGGGCCAATAAAGGTTTTTTGGCAATCGTAGCTGATGGCATGGGAGGCCACGCCGCTGGCGAAATAGCTTCACAACTAGCGGTAGAGACCATCGCCAAAACATATTACTCGCGCGAAGAATCGGTAGAAGAAAGTTTGTTCTTGGCCTTTACCAAAGCAAACCGCTCTATTTGGCAAGCTGCTAGCCGTAATTCACAACAACGAGGAATGGGGACTACCTGTACGGCATTGGTAGTATGTGACCAAAGCTTGTACATGGCGCATGTAGGTGATAGTAGACTCTATATTTTTAAAAATGGGCAGATTTTACAGCTTTCAACGGATCATACTTACGTCCAAATGCTGGTAAGTCAGGGGGTGATTACACCACTAGAAGCCGAGAAGCATCCCGAACGGAATGTACTTACGCGAGCCATGGGAACTCACAACAAAGTGGAAATAGATGTAGAAACTCTTACTTATAAATTGGAAAATGATGACCGAGTTTTGCTGTGTACCGATGGCTTGTACGATTATTTGAGCAACGACGAAATCGCTCAGTTGATGCTCATTCCTGCCTTAAACGAGTCTGCTCAACAATTGGTAGAATCTGCCAAACAAAGAGGAGGCCACGACAATATCACAGTGCTGCTCCTAGAACGAGTATCGAACGCAGTTTTTCAATCTCCTCGTCCAACCGAAGAAATAAAATAAAAAAACATTAACTAAGATGATTGGCCGTACCCTTCATAATTATCATATCGAAGAGCTGCTGGGCGAAGGCGGTATGGGAACGGTGTATCGGGCCACTGATACATTTTTGCGTCGCCCAGTTGCGATAAAAATGCTACACCCACATTTATTGCGCGATACCAATTTTATGGAACGTTTTCGCAATGAAGCGGTGCTTTCGGCGCAGTTGAACCATCCCAATGTAGCTACTTTATACAATTTCCTACAAATCCGCACCGACAATCTAATGATAATGGAACTTGTGGATGGAATGACGTTGGAGCGCTTGGTAGCAAAAAAAGGAAAGTTACCTCTAGAAACCGCCGTAAAAATAGTGATTCAAGCTCTTGACGGTCTTCAACATGCTCATTATAAAGGGATTTTGCATCGAGATATTAAACCTGCCAATCTCATGCTTACGCATGAAGGAACCGTCAAATTGATGGATTTTGGGATTGCTCGTATGGTGGGAAGTCAACGCCTCACTCGAGCTGATAGGGTAGTAGGTACGCTCGAATACATGGCTCCAGAATTGCTCAATGGCGTAGAGCCTTCTATTCAGTCGGACTTGTATGCCATCGGAGTATTGCTATATGAATTGTTGTCGGGGAAGTTACCTTTTGAACCTGTGACCGACAACACCCTTATCAACCAAATTCTCAATAAAAAGCCAATTTCTTTAAGAAGTAGAATTAATGATTTACCAAAATCTATCGAAGATATCTTAGAAAAACTATTGCATAAAAAACCCGAAAAGCGATTTGGGAAAGCATGGGAACTTCGCCAAGCACTTGCCACTATAGTAGCTCCTGGCCCTATCTCCGCAGATATATTTGAAACAAATCCCCAGCCTATAGTGCCCTTGACGCGCTTGGCTACGGTTAAGTCAGACAAGCCCCAAGTAAGTCCGACTAGGCTCGCCGGTAGTCCTGATTCTAAATCAACATCCCAAACCAAAATCCAAGAGCTACGGGCTAATCTTCTGAGTTTTGAAGGGCTCATATTGGTAGGAGCTATCATTATAGCAGCCATAATAATTGGTTTTTGGGTATTTGATGGACCTGCTCCCTCTTCTAAAGACATTGCCTTTGAAGTGGTGGATTCATTACCCAAAGTGCAAACATCTGATAATAAGACAATACCAGAGAAGTCAAAATCAGACCTAAATGAGTCTGTGACGGTATTTCCAGTGGACAAAAAAGAAGTAACGTTACCTATACAAACACCCACCGAACCAGAAGAAAAAAAGCCCCCGAAAACAACCAAAAAGAAATTGCCGGTCGAAGAAGCGCCTAAAGAAAAAAATCCTGTACAAGTAGAAGAGCCGCCTAAGCCTATTGCAAAAGAAGAAAAGCCTAAGGAAGAAAAACCAAAAGAGGAAGCTCCTCCCAAACACACTCGCGTGGCTCATGTAGAACTAAACGGTGAATCATTTTCGGTCGAATTTGCCCAAACAGTCTCTTCCGAAGCCTCCTCGGGAGATGTGGTATGGCTGCGTACCATATCGGCTGTGAGTACAGAGGGCGTTGTAGTGATTCCGGTAGGAGCCAAAGTGAGGGCAAAAGTCATCACAGCTCGCTCATCTACAAACTCACAAAAAGCCCTTTTAGCCCTTCGTTTTGACGTTGTCGAAGCCGTTAATAATCAATGGGTACCCATTCGATTTCCCGAATACAGTGATAAGTCAAGTGAGCAGGTAGTTTTTCAGCAAGGGCGAAGAGTTAACAATCTTCGTACCACCCGTACCAAGCTTACAATTCCATACTAAACATCCAAAATCATGTTCAAAAAAACGATTTTATTTCTACTTTTTAGTGGTGTTTCTGCTAGCCTTTTTGCTCAAGACATACGTTCAAATACAGAAGGATTTAATCTGAGTCTCCAAGGAAGCTTTGTACGCTGGTCTTCTACCTTTTTTGATCAATTGGATGAGTCCGACCCCAACGGCCTTGGCGGAACTGTCAGACTAGGTTATGGATTTAACCAACGATTTGAAGGCTTTGCCCAATACGAACGCCAAACCTTAAAACTAAAAGCAGACTGGGATGTAAATCGTATGTCAACCTTTGCGGCAGGAATTAGGGCCAATTTTGGCGGAACCTTACAGGCAGCTCGGCCTTTTGTGGAGGTAGGATATGCCTTACAAAATTTGAAAATAAGCCCTGTTTATTTGAATGGTATATTATATGAGTTTAAGTTGAGCGGACCTAGTGTATGGCTAGGAGGGGGCATCAATTATTTTATTACACCCCAATTATCTCTTAATATCAGAGCTGCTGGTACGATTGGGAAGTATAACAGCTTCTTAGCCAGCGGACAAGGTTTTGAAGACCGCCCTGATGTGCGTACTTTTAGAGCAGCGATAGGTATTTGTTATTTTTTTAATTAAAAAATGTGACTTTCGTTTTTATATACCGTCTCAACAAAGAATCTACAAAAATTAATAGGTTCCGTTACCCTACTTTACTAGTTCCTGTACCGTCAGATATATCCCTCATCTGACGGTACATTTGCACAAACTGTCGCGCATTTTACCCTACCATTTTACTTTTGCCCCCACTACTAAAAAGACGGTATAACCGTTGATTGATTAGCTTTTTTATAAACAAGATTTTGTTAACTGTCAAAGCGACTGTAAAATGGCTAATTACACATTGAAAATCAACAATAAAACCTACCGCGTAGAGGTCGAAGAAGATACGCCGCTCTTATGGGTACTCCGCGACCACTTGGGATTGGTAGGTACTAAATATGGCTGCGGTATTGGGCAATGTGGTGCCTGTACTATCCACTTAAATGGTACAGCTGTGCGTTCTTGTGTATTGCCAGTCTCTGCAATTGGCAAGCAAAAAGTAACTACTATTGAAGGCTTGTCGGCCCATGGTGAGCATCCCGTTCAACAAGCTTGGTCGGAAGTTGATGTACCCCAATGTGGCTATTGTCAGGCGGGTCAAATAATGACCGCTTCGGCGTTTCTCAATAAAACCCCCAAACCTACGCCTGCCCAAATTACTGAAGCCATGAACGGAAATGTTTGTCGTTGTGGTACTTATCACCGTATTCGAGAAGCTGTTGCTTTGGCTGCTTCAAAACTCAAATAATCACACATCATGTCTATAAAATCAAGCAGAAGGGATTTTATAAGAGCTTCGACTATGGTAGGTGGAGGCTTTCTGTTAAGTTTTCGATGGTTTGAATTAACCGCTTCGCCAATACAAACGGTAGCAGAAGATGTTAATTTTAACAGCTATCTTTCCATTGCACCCAATGATGTCATTACCATTTTTGCGCCTAATCCCGAAGTAGGGCAAAATATCAAAACGGCTTTTCCGATGATTGTGGCCGAAGAGCTAGATGCGGATTGGACCAAAGTAAAAATAGTGCAAGCACATCTTGACACTAAGAAATTTGAACGTCAGGCCACGGCGGGGAGTGGAGCCATGCAGCATTCGTGGGAGCGGCTGCGTAAAGCCGGTGCCACGGCTCGATGGATGTTGATGGAAGCGGCTGCTAAGCGATGGGATGTTTCGGTAGCCACATTGACTACCGATAACGGTTTTGTATGGCATAAAGAAAGCGGCCGCAAACTAAGTTATGGGGCTTTAGCGACAGAAGCAGCCACCATGAAAGTGCCAGATGGCATAAAATTAAAGGCAAAAAAAGACTATAAACTCATCGGAAAACCTATTCACAATACTGATAATGCAGAAATGATTACGGGTAAACCGTTGTATGGAATAGATACCTATCGAGAGGGAATGTTGATTGCCATGATTGAACGGCCCCCATTTGGTGCCAAAATCAAATCTGTGGAAACTGCCGCCGCCAAGGCTATGCCGGGTATTGTGGATGTGATTACGTTCAAAAACAAAGTAGCAGTACTAGGCAAATCTACTTGGCAAGTAACCAAAGCCCGTAAATTATTGAAAGTAGAATATGAACCCGACGGTGCGGTAGAAAGTACAACGGAGCATAATACGTTGATGAAACAACTGTTGGACAAAGCAGATGTAAAACCATCGCGCAAAGACGGAGATATAGAGGCGGTATTTAAAACCGCCGCTCAAGTAATTACGCGCGAATATCAAGCCCCTTTTTTGTCTCATGCTTGTATGGAGCCGATGAATTTTTTTGCCCATGTACGGCCCGAAGGGGTTGAATTGATTGGGCCAGCTCAGTTGCCTGAAGATACCCGCAAAAATGTGGCGAAATTGTTAGGGGTAGATATTGAGAAAATAACGCTCCAAATGACGCGCATGGGCGGCGGCTTTGGAAGACGACAACGCTCCGATTATTCGATGGAAGCAGCCGAGCTGTCAAGTATGACCAAAGCTCCCGTCAAAGTAATGTGGACTCGCGAAGACGATATGCAGGGTGGGCAATATCGACCAGCGATGCGCTATCGTTTTCAGGCGGCATTGGATGAAGAAGGAAATTGGATTGGATATAGAATGCGTGGAGTAGGTATCAATTCAGGCAATAGCGCACGCCCTGATCATTTTCCAGCGGGAGCCGTGGCCAATTTTCTGGTTGATTCCATTGACCATAAATCTCCTGTGACAACCGCTCCTTGGCGAGCACCTTCCGAAAATTTTTTGGGATTTGCCGAACAGTCCTTTTTTGACGAGATAGCCACTGCCGCTCGTCGAGATCCAATCGAATATCGACTTGCTTATCTTGACAAAGCACAAAAAACGCCCGTAGGAGCGGTAAAATATGATATTGAGCGAATGAAAGGCGTGATTAAATTGGTAGCAGAAAAGTCGAATTGGGGTAAAAACAAACAATTATACCAAGGATTTAGCGCGTATTTTTCGCATGGTTCTTATATCGCGCAGGTGGCCGAAATAGAGATGAAAAATGGTAATTTGGTACTGCAAAAAATGTACGCGGCCGTAGATTGTGGAGTAGTAGTCAATCTAAGCGGAGCGTATCAGCAGGTGAAGGGGGGGATTATTGATGGCCTGGGACATGCACTATATGGGGAAGTAACGCTCAAAGATGGCGTGCCAGCCCAAAAGAATTTTGATACCTATCGCCTCATTCGGATGAAGGAAGTGCCAGAAGTAGAAGTTTATTTTGTAGATAGTGACATCAACCCAACAGGCTTGGGAGAACCAGCGCTTCCGCCGGCGGCAGCGGCATTGGCTAACGCATTTTTTAAAGCCACCGGAAAACGCCTCTATCATCAACCTTTTTTGAAAGAAGAAGCCATGAAAGGGCAGACTCTACATCCAATTAGTTAGGAGTCACAAAATGAAAAAGTTGAATAAAGCCCGCTTTAGCGGGTTATTTTATTACTTTAAAACCCGTTGTTGTATGATTGGCAAAGCTTTTTCGGCCCATAGGCGATACATTTTTCCCGAAAAATGAAGCCCATCTTGAGCGATAAGCGATAAGTCATCTTTGGCGGTGCGGGAAAGAGGTGTAATGTCAATAAAGACAATACTAAGTTTGTCACATTCTTCTTTGGCTATTGCGTTGAAGGCGTCAATTTCGGCTGCAATTTGGGCCTGATTGCTTCCTTTGGCAAAAGGCGTAACTCCCCAATCGGGAATAGAAAGTACAAAGACTCGCTGAATATTTCCGCCCGCATATCCAATGGCTTGTTGGAGAAGTTCTTGAAATTCAACGCGGTATCGCTCCATACTTTGCCCACGGTATTGGTTGTTGACCCCAATCAAAAGCGAGACTATGTTATAAGGACCTTTAGGATTTCGATCTTTTATTCCTTCCAAGAGTTCGGCGGTAGTCCAACCCGTACGAGCGATGATTTCAGGAGAATTAATGTTAACATTGTTTTGTCTTAACAAATTTGTCAAAATTTCACTCCACCTATCCTCAGGAGCTACACTTTCCCCAATGGTGTAAGAATCGCCGAGCGCTAAGTACCGATAAGCACTCGGCTGGTTGATGATTTCAGGTTCCATGTCCTTAGATTGATTGGTAGAACAAGCCATAATTAGCAGCAAAATACTCCAAAACACTTTCATAATTTTGTTTTCAGGGTACATGTTTATATATTTGTTTTTAACCACTTTTGATTGTGTCATGTCATTTCTTTCGGCCGACGATCTTATTTATGGGTACATGAACGGTATATTTCCAATGGCAGATGCCGACGGTACATTGTACTGGTATTCACCAGATCCCAGAGCTATCATCCCTATTTATACGTACAAATCCCCTAAATCGCTTCGCCCTATTCTGAATAAATCTGTTTTTGAGATTAGAATCAATGCTGACTTCAATGGGGTAATGAGGGGATGTGCCGCACCACGTCAAGGAGATGATAATACGTGGATTTCGGACGAAATCATCAAAGCCTATACTGATTTACACCATTTGGGATTTGCGCACAGTGTTGAAACGTATATTGACAATCGTTTGGTTGGAGGGCTTTATGGAGTGGCCATTGGTGCGGTATTTTTTGGTGAATCTATGTTTCATACGGTAAGTAATGCTTCTAAAGTTGCGTTTCATTATTTAATAGAGATTCTCAAACAACAAAAATTTGATTTGCTAGACACTCAGTTTATCAACGATAATGTACGTAGGTTTGGGGCTGTTGAGATTCCTAAGTCTGATTATATTCAACAACTAAAGCGAGCTATATCGAAAAAAGCTCGTTTTACCGAAGCTTCGATAGAGCACCTTTTTATGCATCAGTGAGAGCTATCTAACTAATTTGATTCATCCTTTTTTTGTGAGGATTAGGACACCAAAAATATCCCTTCAGCTTCAATGCTTGGTTTTGATATATTTTCTAGCAAAATTTACTAAAAATAAACTAAGCTTTTTAATTTATGGCAGCTATCTCCTTAAATGTCAACGGAAAAAATTATAACCTTGACATCGAACCTCAGATGCCACTTTTGTGGGCGATTCGTGATATTATTGGGCTCAAAGGCACAAAGTTTGGCTGTGGCATAGCACAATGTGGCGCTTGTACCGTACACATGGACGGAAAGCCTACGCGTTCTTGTGTTTTACCGGTACAAGCAGTAACAGGAAAAAAAATAACGACTATCGAGGGAATTGGTACAGAAGAAAATCTCCACCCTGTACAACAAGCATGGATTGATGAACAAGTACCTCAGTGTGGCTACTGTCAGTCGGGGCAAATTATGGCCGCTACTGCGCTTTTAAAAGAAAAGCCTAATCCTACCAATGCCGACATCGACGCCGCGATGCGTGGACATCTTTGTCGATGTGGTACTTATGACCGTATTCGGAAAGCTATCAAACAAGCCTCAAAGGTTGCTCCTAAAAATGAAGCATCTGGAGGAAAGTAATCAAGAGCATCTAAACTTTAAAACTAAAGACATGAGTAATCGCAGAGATTTTATAAAAACCTTGGGTCTATCGTCGGCGGGTTTGATGTTAGGGTTATCAGCTACCTCTAGGCCCTCGGTGGTCAATATGACTACCCACGGTGGCCCCTCAGCCTTGGCGCTCGAAATCAACCCGTTTATTGTGATAGAACCTACGGGGAAAATTATCCTCATCAATCCTCGCCCTGATATGGGGCAAGGCTCTACCCAAGCGGTTCCGTCGCTTTTGGCTGAGGAGCTAGAAGTACGATTGGATCAAGTAACTATCTGGCAGTCAGATGGTAAAAACAAATACGGAGACCAAACGTCGGGAGGTAGCAGCAGCGTAAGAGCCTTGTGGAATCCTATTCGTAAAGCAGGAGCCGCCGCCCGCGAAATGCTCGTTAAGGCCGCCGCTCAGCGTTGGAAGGTATCCGCAACAGAATGTTACGCCAAAGAAGGAAAGATATACCACAAGCCTACCGGCAAAACACTTTCTTACGGAGAAGTAGCCGATGATGCTTCCAAACTGGAAGTTCCTAAAAATCCCGTTGTTAAAGACAGCAAAGATTTTAAAATCATTGGGAAATATGCCCCTAGGCTTGATGTACCCGCCCGTGTGACGGGTAAGGCAGTGTTTGGAATAGACGTAGAAGTTCCCGGAATGGTATACGCCGTGATGATTCATAATCCTCACATTCACGGAAAAGTGGTGTCTATTGATGATACCGAGGCTCTAAAAATCAAGGGTGTTCAGAAAGTATTGAAATGCGAACGTCCCATGCCTCACCGTACCGCCGAAGCAGTGGCTATCATTGCCGATAATTTTTGGGCGGCGCTGTCGGCCAAAAGAGCGGTAAAGGTGCAATGGGAAAATGGGGATATCCCCCAAACCATGACCACCGAAGCTTATTTTAAGAAATGTGCGGAAGCGGCAACCAAAGAAGGATTAAAAGCGGAAGAACATGGAGATTTTGGCGCAAAGTTTTCAGGAGCTTCTAAAAAAATAGAGGCAGTATATGAAACTCCCTTTTTGGCACATGCACCCATAGAACCTGAAAATGCCATCGCTCATATCAAAGAAGACGGCACCGCCGAAGTATGGGCACCTATTCAGGGGCCTGATTGGGCTTTAAGGGATTTGGCAGGTTATCTCAAAATAAAACCCGAACAGATTAAAGTCAACGTAGCCTTACTGGGGGGCGCATTTGGACGAAAAGCCTATCACGATTTTTTGTTGGAGGCGTGTTATCTCTCTCGGGAGGTCAAAAAACCCGTAAAATTGGTGTGGACGCGTGAAGATGACATCACCCAAGGGCCTTATCGCCCCGGAATGCTGGCACGTATGCAAGGGGGAATAGATACGCAGGGCAATATTGTAGCGTATCATCATCATCCTATCGGTGAATCTATCCAAATGCAGGTCTTCAAAACACCCACTGATAAACCAGACGATTGGATTTGTGGCGAATTGAGCCAAAAAGAACAAAAATACAATATCCCTGCTTTTAAGGTATCGTTTAGCCATGTACCTACCGACATTCCCATTGTATGGTGGCGTTCAGTATATGCTTCCAATTTTGGGTTTAGTCAAGAAGGGTTTTTGGATGAACTCATTCATGCCGCTGGTAAAGACCCTATCAAAGCTCGTCTTGAAATGTTGACAGATACGCGCTTTAAAACGGTACTCGAAACTTTACACGAAAAAGCCAAGTGGTCCGAAAAACTTCCGGCGGGTCAAGGCAAAGGAGTAGCCATATTTAAGTCTTTCGGAAGTATTAGTGCTTGTTGTATTACGGTTTCTAAACAAGCCAATGGCGTTAAGATAGACAAAGTGGTGTCGGTAATAGATTGTGGGCATTATGTCAACCCTGATAATGTAAAAGCCCAAACCGAAGGCAACATTGTGATGGGGATTTCGGCAGCGGTCAAAAAAGGAATTACCTTTGCAAATGGACAAGCCGAGCAAACCAATTTTCATCAGTATCAAATCATGCGATTCAATGAAATGCCAGCGGTAGAAATACACATTGTAGAAAGCGGAGCCGAACCGGGTGGAGTAGGTGAGCCAGGTTTGCCTCCTATTGCCCCTGCCCTGACCAATGCGATTTTTGCCGCTACTGGCAAACGAATCCGTAGGCTGCCTTTTGATCTAAATACCTTGGCATAATTAAAATATTTTATCCCCAAAAGGCGGTCTAAAAAAGTAATTAGGCCGCCTTTTTTTATTGAATTATAAATAGTTGTAAAGATTTTATGTATCTTTGCGATACAGTATGCAAGCATACCAATAAGCCTATTGATAAAAACGAAAATAGATTAACGCCCAATGGCCCAGTACTATAGCCGTCGAAATATCAATTTCCTACTTTATGAAGTTTTTAAAGCTACCGAGCTGACCAAATACCCGTATTTCAATGCGCATGATCGGGAAACATTTGATATGACGCTTGATGCCGTAACCCAAATTGGAGACAATATCATGTTTCCTTATTTGAAAGAGCTAGATCGCAATCAGCCAGAGCTTCGTAATGGAAAAGTAGCGGTGCATCCCAAAGTAGGAGAGTATATCCGAGCAATGGGTGAGGCGGGGTTGATAGGAGCAGGTTTTGACTTTGAAAATGGCGGACAGCAATTGCCCGAAACAGTCAATTCGCTTTTAGGTTTTATCGTAATGGCCGCCAACAATGGTATGATGTACACGGGCCTTACTTCAGGCGCAGCTAGATTGATTGCCTCGTTTGGGTCAGAAGATTTAAAGCAACTCTATGTTGAAAAAATGCTGGCCGGTCAGTGGCAAGGTACTATGGCTTTGACTGAACCGCAAGCAGGAAGTTCATTATCAGATATTACTACTACGGCTTTTCCCCAAGAAGATGGTACTTATCGTATCAAAGGCCAAAAAGTGTTTATTTCGGCAGGAGACCATGACCAATGTCCTAATATCATTCATTTGATGTTGGCTCGGATAGAAGGTGCACCCAAAGGAACCAAGGGCATTTCGCTTTTTGTCGTACCCAAATATCGGGAAGACGGCTCCGAAAATGATGTTACCTCTACGGGCATCTATCATAAACTCGGCCAACGGGGGGTACCAGCGATGCACCTGACTATGGGTGACCGCGACGATTGCCACGGGTGGTTGGTAGGAGAGCCTCACAAAGGGCTTTCATATATGTTTCAGATGATGAACGAAGCCCGCATCGGAGTCGGAATGACAGGGGCGGCTATTGCGTCAGCAGCTTATGGGGCATCGTTACAATACGCTAAAGAACGTCCGCAAAGTCGTCGATTGAATGAAAAATCGGCCTTGGATACGCCTCAAATTCCGATTATTGAACACCCGGATGTAAAACGGATGCTCTTGCTCCAAAAAGCAATCGTGGAAGGTTCGCTCTCTTTGTTGATTGAAACAGCCCGTTGCTTTGATATTGCACACGCTTCCGACGACCCCGAAGAAAAAGAAAAATATCGCTTGATGCTAGAGCTGCTTACTCCCGTAGCCAAAACATACCCTACTGAAATGGGATTGGTGGCGGTGAGCAATGGGCTTCAGGTGCTGGGGGGATATGGCTTTACGGAAGATTTCCCGCTCGAACAGCTCTACCGTGATATTCGGATTACACCCATATATGAAGGTACCACCGGTATCCAATCGCAAGATTTGCTAGGTCGTAAAATGACCATGAAAGGTGGTAAACCCGCTCAGTTGCTTTTTGGAGAAGTGAGCAAAACCATCTCAGAAGCGGAGGCTTTAGATGAAATGAGCAAATATGCTCAGATACTTAAGGCAGAATTAGCGCGCTTGCAAGAAGTCACGATGAGCTTGATGCCTCATGCTATGCAGGGCGACATAGAGCGATTTTTGATGGATGCTACTCTTTATATGGAGTTGTTTGGGATTATAACCGTAGCCTGGCAATGGCTCAAACAAGGAGTGGTAGCCAAACAGGCTATTTTAAGCCAACATCTTGAAGGAGAGGAGTTGGCGTTTTATGAAGCCAAAATTCATACGATGAAGTTCTTCTTTCATTATGAAGTTCCCAAGACCCTAGGTCTTGCCAAACGCCTTAAAGAAAATGAAATATTAACAATTACTACCCAAAAAGAGTTAGCTCTTTAGAGGAAGAAAAATTTTTCATCACAATTATATTTTACAACAACTGAAAACCGAAGCAACAGTCCTGACATTTGTCGGGATTTGTTGTTTATAAGGGGAGTGCATTTCAAAACTTCGTTTTGCGCCTAAATTAGGTCAAACTAGTAATCTTCCTCACGTAATGAAGATTTAGAGCTATGCTTTAGATGGTTGGTTAGAGGGATGACGATACATTGCCTTTGCTACATCTATTTCGGAGAAAACTCATGTTTATTGCATGAGTTACAAATTAGGGATGACTGTGGCAGAAGTGTAACCTCTGTTGTATGTACCTCGTAAACTATTGCAGCTACTCTTTACAAACCAAATTTAGCCTCGTTATAAATCATCATTCCTTGCTTCATAGGAATATTTAATTCTTCAAATGTAACTATTTCAGGCCATCTTAAATGTTCAATCTCTATTTGAATATTAGCAAGAGATTTATCAATTATATCAGAAGTAAAAAAATCACTCTTAAAATTTTCATATAATTTAGAAAAGATAAACCATCCATAAAAGCGACAGAAATAAGTATAGTACTTTTTTAAATTTTCAGCGGAAAACTTAAAAGTTGTTTCTTCAAATGCAAGATTAGGTTCAATACCCCATCCAAGCCTAAGTAATAATTGCGGGTTAAAATGAACAATTCTTGAGGTTGCATGATAAAAGTACCTGTAAAATTCTTCTAAACCAATAGCCTTAGCCCTCTCAAAAACATTAGGAAGATTTTTCTTAGGCCAATTATACTTTAAAGCTAAACTTTTAAAGGATTTTTCAAAGATATTATGATTTTCGTAAACAGAAGGTATAGTTTTTGGAATTACAATTTGCTGCTGCTGCCTTTCCTTATCAAAAAAGACTTCTTGCGCATCTACGCTTTTAACTAAATCCTCTGTAATTAGATACTTAATTATATCTTCCTGATCTTCATATGTTATTTTCTCATTTATATATCTTAAAGTAATATAATCCTCTGTCAATCCCCGTAAAAAGGGCATAAGAAAATACAAATTAGTACTACTCTCTTTATTAACTTGAAGATTATATTCTAAATTACGAACAAAAGCAGCTTTTTTGACTGATAAGAAGAGGCTATCGTTTATTGTGGTTGTTACAGGGTAAATCTCATCAAGTATCTGCTTATATTGAAGGTATAAATTGTCCATAAAATTATATAGTTTGTTGCCACGAGGCTTATTAAACATTTTTTATTAAAAATGTTTTAGATAGCAATTATACCGATTTAAACCAAGTTATTTTGGCGCATTTTGAAAAATTACCTCTTTAAAGCTCTACATTGCAAATTTTTCTTCAGTAAAAGACTTATTTCGTCTTTTACCTTTTATAGTACGAAAAAAAACTGCATTTTTGGTCATTTTTTATCTAATACTTTGACATTTTTAAAGGTTTTGTATGTTTGCTTTCGTACTACACATAGATAATACGAAAACTGAATTACTCATTTTTGCGCTCCAGTAACCTATACACCCCCTTCCCATCAAAAAGCTTTTGCCGCCTTGTCAAATATTGTGATTGATTTAGCTTTTCCGCCATGCCTTGATAAGTCATACCCATATTCCTATATAATGTTGGAAGCTCCTTTGCTTGCATATTTGCTTTGTGGGTTCTGGCATTCTCCATCCTAATATTACAACCTTTCTTTATCGCCTCAATAGTCAAGTTCTCAGGTTTACCAAGTATAATGCTCCGTGCTTTTAATTGCCTTACAGCTCCTTTCGTTCTTGTTCCTAATTTATAGGTGTTCCACGGTCGTTTTGTAAATATATGGTATTTATGGCCTTTTACAAATGACTGTTTATAAAATTCCACCACAATAAAAACTATCGGAAAATATATCACAAACTCAGCCCCACTCCACAAAGTGAGGCATTGATTAATGAGATAACATTATGAGACACTTTTTGCAACTAAATCAGGCGTTTTTCTAATAGAAAATTTAGTCTCACAAAACGCCCGTTTTGCGAGACAAGTCATTTCTATAATTTAACTCCCTTCGTATCTATTGTATGAGCCGAAAAGACACCCAAAGATCCATTGGAAATATTGCTTGGAGGATTGGTTGGAGTTATACCGCCACCCGGGCCGCTATCACCTATCAGCATCAAGGTCTTGTAAAACAATGCCGCATTTGCGTCGATGCACTGCATGGTTATATTGACGGCATCTCCTTTTTTCAATTTTACCTCATCATCGTTTATTTCCAGTCTAAGGGTATTGACAACGCCGTTTTTTACTTCATCGTTTTGGATAAAATGTTGGTTAATAAGTTTATCGTTTACCGACACTACAAACCGATAATTGTTCCCCTTTCCCATCGGGTCATTGTAAACCGGTATTAAATTGTATTCCGTTTCACCGGTAAAAACAACTTCCTCCACTTTTATGGACTCGAAGGATACTTGCTGCGGCATAGTGCTTTGAGCAACATATGTTTGATTTTCTGCCTGCACAGTCAGTGTATAGGTTCTGCCAGGCACGCCCTTTAGGGAAGCCGTCTGATAGATCCCGTTGCCGCGCGGAGTCAAAGTTTCACGGTTTCCGGCATCATCCCTAATGCTGACGACGGCATTATCAATGGTAGGATAGGTGCCGGTTTCAATCAATTTGAGGGACTTCGTGATTTTTACGAAATACGGTCCGGTTGCGTTGGTGATATTGCCATCTATGATGACTTTAGACTGATTTACTTTGTAGTCCAACGTCACTGTTTTTTCGCAAGCGGTACACACCAAAGCGAGCAATACTAAGCTGATTATAGTTTTCATTTTCGGGTGCTTAAAATTTAAAATTATACGTTACACTCGGTACCCATTGAAAGAGAGACGTTTGTACGGCATCTATTTTTTCGGGATTAATTTTGTTTTCTTTGAACGTGATGGCATACGGGTTTTTACGACCATACGCATTGTATAAACCGAAACTCCATGAACTCTGAAACTTTCCCTTGGAAGGCTTTTCGTACGTGACGCCGATGTCAAATCGATGGGTAGCCGGCATTCGGTCTGCGTTACGGTTGCCATATTGGTAGACCAGCATGTTGTTCAGCAAGTATTTACCCGTAGGAAAGGTTACTGCATTGCCGGTGGTATAGATAAAAGTTCCGGACAGTGTCCATCGGGGAGAAAGTGTATAAACCCCAACGATCGACAGATCATGTGTGCGGTCCTGCTTGGCGTTGTACCATTGGCCGTTATTTATGCCTTCTATTTGGCGTTCCGTTTTTGAAAGCGTGTATCCTATCCATCCGGTCAATGTCCCCGTTTTCTTTTTCAATAAAATCTCTACCCCATACGCCCTTCCTTTCCCAAAGAGCAGTTCGCTTTCTACGTCAGGAACGGTGTTAATGTCGGCGCCGTCTCGATAGTCAATTTGGTGCTGCATGGATTTATAATAGACCTCTGTATTCAGTTCCAGCGCATTGTCGTTGAAGTTTTTACTCAGTCCCAGGCTCACTTGGTCGGCTATTTCCGGCTTTATGTTGTAGCTGTTTCCAATCCATTGATCGGTAGGGCTGCCGCCGGTAGAATTGCTCATCAAATGCAAATTCTGCGTGTTGCGGGCATAGCCCATTTTTACACTGGCAGTGGAGGTCACTCTGTAATTGGCCGACAGTCTTGGCTCCAAATTGAAATAGGTTTTGCCGACTTTGCCTTTTTTCAATTCTACGGATTGAGGGAGCTGATTCTGCTCGTAAATATGATAGGTATCTCCACCCATAACATTGTAAAAAGAAAACCGAAGTCCATAGTCAAGATTGATTTTCTCAGATACCTTCCAGGAGTTGTTCGTATATACCGCATTTTCCAAGCCTATGCGGCTTTTTTTAGTATTCACAATATCAGAACCTTCGGCTTTTGTGGGCGTAATGGTGTGG
This sequence comes from Runella zeae DSM 19591, assembly GCF_000423565.1. Lineage (GTDB taxonomy): Bacteria > Bacteroidota > Bacteroidia > Cytophagales > Spirosomataceae > Runella > Runella zeae. Next base: position 295,758 of record NZ_AUIF01000011.1, read on the forward strand.
TGGATGACATTGAAACCGAAGCGGATGGTATTGTCAGCGTTTGGATAAAACGTAAAATCCTGCTTGAGGTTAAGATCCTTGATGTGAGAATTGAAATTTATCTCGCCTCCCTCGCTCTTAAATCCGACATTGAAATCATAGTTGCTGTAAATGATGGAGGTATTGGAAAACAATTTACTGCTCAGTACACTGTTCCATCGCAAGGTTGCCGTAGAGTTTCCCCAGTCGCTGCCGAAAGTTTTTGAAACCCCTAATACGTCTTTGCCAAAATAGCCCGAAAAGTACAGTTTGTTCTTATCGTTGATCGCCAGATTGGCTTTGGCATTTAAGTCATAGAAGTACAATTTAACGTCTTTTAAATCGGACGAAAGTCGTGCAAAAAGGTCTGCATACGTCCGTCGACCGGAAATAATAAAGGAGGATTTTTCTTTTTGAATCGGCCCTTCTATCGTTAATCGGCTGCTGATCAGACCAATTCCACCGCTTACCTGATAATTTTTATTATTGCCTTCTTTCATTTTTACATCCAACACCGACGACAGGCGTCCGCCAAACTGAGCCGGGCTGTTGCCTTTGATAATGGTAGCATCTTTAATGGCATCGCTATTGAACGTACTGAACATCCCCAGCAGGTGCGAAGCGTTGTATACGGGTGCTTCATCGAGCAGGATCAGGTTTTGGTCGGTCGCTCCGCCTCTCACCGAAAAGCCATTACTCCCTTCTCCATTCGATTTTACGCCGGGCATCAATTGAATGGTTTTTACCAGATCCTTTTCACCAAATACGACCGGAATTTTAGCGGCGGTTTTCATATTCAGTATTTCCGTTCCCATGGCGGAGGAGGTAAGATTTTCATCTTCCTTTTTGGAAGAGACGACTACCTCCTGTAAACTGACTCCGTCGGCCAAATTCACGTTTACCGTCACATTTGCATTCAATGCTACCGGGATCGATTGCTGCTCGTATCCGATGTACGAAAAACGCAATGTGTAGTTGCCTTGGGGAAGCGAAAGGGAATAAAACCCGTACTCGTTGGTGGTTACTCCCACAGTAGGTTTTTCTAAGACTCCTACCGCTACTCCAATGAGTGTTTCACCGGACGATTTTTGTTTTATCGTACCGCTTACTGTAAATTTTGTTTGCCCCAACAATAGCGTGGAGCTGCATAAAAGAAGAAGGGAAATGCCAATGGCTATCTTATGCTTGTAAGATAACGGGTGCGTTTGTCTATTTGTTTCGGGCTGCATTCAATGATCGTTTTTGTGATGACGATGCAAATCTTAAACTTGGAGAACGCGTCTGCTAATTTTTGAGAAGAAGGGTAGGAGTTATGCGAAGTACGTGTCTGTTTTACAGGAAACATTCATGAAGAATACCGATTGAAAAACTCGTCGGCGTATGTTCTTCCAATCGGAAACTCGTTTTCACCAATGAAAATAGTGGTTCCTCGAACTGCTTCGATCTTGCTGAAAGGCACGATAAAACTACGATGCACCCGCATAAAATCAGTCCCATGCAATTTTTCAACCATGTCTTTCATGGAGATTCGCGCTACTATGGTTTTGCGGTCTTTGATATAGACTTTGAGATAATCGGCCAAGCCTTCGATGTAGAGAATATCAGCTATCGGAATTTTTACCAAACTAAAATCGGCGCGGATGAAAATGTTTTTTTCAGCCTCATACGCCCTTTTGTTTATGTAATCAAAGTACTCCTGTGCTTTGGTAACGGCTTGCGTAAAGCGTTTTTGATTGATCGGTTTGAGTAAATAATCAATCGCATTCAATTCGTAACTCACGACGGCATATTCACTGAAAGCAGTGGTGAAAATCACCATTGTATCTTGCTGCAATGACTTTATTAGACTTATCCCGGTCATGGAAGGCATATGTATATCGCAAAAAATCAAGTCGATCGGAAATTTTCGCAAATACCGGAGAGCTTCACTCGGTTGCGTAAATGTTTTTACCAACCTGACGTTTTCACTTTTATCGCACAGCGATTTTATCACGTTAAGCGCTAACGGCTCATCGTCAATGGCAATGGCGTGTATCATTGTAAATTGATAGATAAAGAGACAAAGAAATCTTTTTCGGTTTCATTAATGACCAGCAAATGTTTTGAGGGATAAATCAAATTGAGCCGATTTTTTGTATTTTCAATCCCCAAGCTGCTTTTTTCAGAAATGTCCCGTTGCAAAGCCACTTTTTTATTCATTACACTTAGCTGAAACTCCGTTCGGTCCACCGTTATTTCAATTTTAATGTGGCTTTTCTGTTCGGAGTTTACACCGTGTTTAAATGCATTTTCAATGAACGGAACAATCAGCATCGGAGCAATTCGTAAATCGGGAACGGTAGTCAAAGAATAATATTCCAATTTCACGCTTCGGTCTAAACGCAATTTTTGCAATTCTATAAAATTGGTAATGTAGTTTAGTTCATCTTCCAACAATACAAAATCCTGTTGCGTATCTTTCATCGAATAGCGCATCATCTCCGAAAGTCGGTCGACCATATCCGCCGTTTTGGGCGAGGTATCGATGGCGGTAGCGTAAATATTGTTCAATGTGTTAAATAAAAAATGCGGATTGATCTGTGATTTGAGCGACGCAATTTGTGCCGATAGTTTTTCACTTTCCGTTTGTTTTAATCGGTTATAAACGGTCCATAAAATAGAGGACACAATCGATAACAGCCACAGTAAAAGAGCGTTAACAATAATGACGGGGAAGATTTTTTCAAGCGGCGGATTGGTTACGGGTACTAAAACAGGAATAAGGCCGGAAAAGAAAAGTATGCCGCCAACGATGGAAAATACGACTGTTATTGCCAGCAACAGAAATAAAAAATACCCCCAGTAGTTGTTGACAAGCAGATACTTAGGAGTAAGGTAAAAGTAGTTAAAATAAAAAAGGACCAACAGCATCGCACTTAAGATCAGGCAGAGTAAAAGGTATTTTTTGTCAGACGAAGGGTCTAACGCATTAAAAAGCTGATCGCTGGAAATGTAAGGAATAACCAGTAACAATACCCATATGATGGCATGGGTAGCCATCGTGAACCGTTTAATCTTCATAATTACTTTGATAATGGACTGTAAACAAAGATAGAAGGCGGTCACTTCAAAAAATATGAGAAGAAGGAAAGGTTTTTGTAGATGTTTGAATAAACCTCCAAAACGATACTCTTCTTATTTTGGTCTCTGTTATGCAGGAAGAAACAAATCAGAAGGAATGGATGTCAATTATGATTTCAATCGATATAAAAATGATTGCAACTGTCTTGAGTTGAACCCTTTTTATTCTTTCTGTTTTGAGGATCATTCTGTTTATCATAAAATTCATTATAAGGCAGCTTTTTAGGCTGATTTTGCGGGAGATGTACCGATTTAAACACTAGTTTATTTCGGTACACTCTTGGTTCGTTTCACATTTTCTATTCATCTGCCTCTTCCCATGTATTGATTTTAATAAGGACTTTGTGTAGTTCACCCCCCCCCCACACAATAGTCCATGTAAGTAATCAAAAGAACTCCCACTATTCAAAGGGGTGCATTTCAATTTTATGCTGCTTGTATTAGTAGCTGCGTGACGGAATTCTAATCATTGGACCTTTTACGGAATAATTTGTAATTCATCCGATTCAGATTGGTTTTATAGTACTCCAAAAGTTTTGGAGGCTCGTTTTTTGTTTCAGTGGACAACTTTTTGATTTTCAATATATGTTGATGTCATTTTGAGTAGTTCCCTCCAATAATTCAGTTTCCTGAGGCTGAATCCCCTTGTTACGTGCGGCCTCTGAATCATACTCCCGTCAATAGATGCATATACATGGCAATCGTTTTTTTTCGCTTATCAGCCGAGGTACTTTTTTTCAAGCTAGCGTGCATAACTTGCCCTCCAAGTTCTGTCCAAATTTTGACAAAACCCTCCTTATACTGTAAATCTGTTAGTTTGTCGTATTGTGCGTTAGGAAGGGCAAGAAATTCTTTGCGAGTCATGTCAGTAAAAATTCATATTTTTACTAATAAAGCGAAGTTAATCCAGCTAATACGTGAGGATATATGTTTTTTTTACCTGTATAGCGCAAAAAACGAAGTTTTAAAATGGGGGGTGAATCAATAAGTTTGTATCTATACTATTCTTTAAATTAACGATGATTATTGGCATTGGCGGATGCAGTCGCTCAGGAAAAACAACCTTAGCCGAAACCTTAGTTTGGCACTATCGCACCCAAAATAAAACGGCGATTGCGCTGCATCAAGATGATTTTGTAAAAAAAATAAAAGAGCTTCTGCTGATTCAGAATCAAGCAGATTGGGAACATCCTGCTTCTGTTGATTTCGAGCTTCTCCAAAAAGCAATTATGTTTTTCAACGAATCGTTTGATGTGGTAATCTTGGAAGGAATACTTGTCTTCGCGGATGCTGAGATGAATCTTAATTATGATTGTTGTTTTTTTAATACAATCTCAAAAGAAACTTTCTATAAACGGCGATTGGCCGAGACGCGTTGGGGAAAAGAACCTGAGTGGTTTCTTGAACATGTGTGGGAAAGCTTCTTAAAATATGGTCAGCCGCCATTGATTGTAAAAAATATGATGGTCTTAGATGGGGAAAATCCGTATCAAATGGAGAAAATAGAGGAATTTTTGCGACATATTGGCAATGGGCTGTAAATGAATAGCCATTTTGTCAGTAAAAAATGCAGTGGTATGTTGTTTGAAGTATTTTAAGCAACAAGCCAACTAGCAAGATGAAAACGAAAATAGAAATTCCCCAAGATATTTTGACCGCCATAGATTTTGCCAATACCACAAATGGTGGCATGAGCGAACCTCACGTTGTGGTTGCACAACAAGAAGAAGGATATGATGTAAAAGTAAAGGCGGCAGGCTTAGAAGCTGATAGCTTTCAGGTTGATGTGTTGAACAATCGATTGTGGGTGTATCATTTGTTGCCTCTATTTGCTGAGCGTCCAGATGGTATGGACAACCTACAGACCGTTCGTACGATTGCCAATGTATTTTTACCGAACGACGTAGATTCAGAGCGTATTACGGCCCGTTATGATTTTAAATCCCAGCAGCTTCATATTCATTTACCTCATAAATATACCACCCGCAATTTCCGCCGACACATAGATATTGAATATTAAGAGCTGTCTCAAAAGTCTAGTAGCACCAAATTATCTTTGGCCTCTGTTCAACCTCACCCCCTAAATCCCCCTCTCCTTTCTGGAGATGGGGACTTTTGAAGCCCTTCTCCTAGCAGGAGAAGGGTTGGGATGAGGTGGAAACCAAAGAATATTTTGTGTCCTGTTATTTTTGAGACAGCCTCCTCTAGTTTTGGATTATGATATGTTATTTCTGTAGAATTTTGAACTCAACCCGACGGTTGACTTGCCGACCTTCCTCAGTGGTATTGGGTACTTTAGGCTTGGATTCTCCATATCCTTTGCTTTGTACGCGGTCGGGTTCGATGCCTTTTCCAATAAAATACTCTCTTACAGAATCGGCTCGGTCCTGAGAAAGTTTGATGTTGGCCGCATCACTTCCGACATCATCGGTATGCCCTCCAATTTCCAATACAAGCCCGGGGTTTTCGTTGAAAGTGAGTACCATACGGTCAAGTTCGGGATTTGATTCTGGTCTGATTTCCGCTTTTCCAGTATCAAAAAATAAGTTGTTCAAAACTCCTACTTCATTTACTTGAATAGGCACAAGCGTGAGGTTAGTACCAGCTACTTCTTTATAATCTTTGACGTTGGTTAAGTCAATGTTTTTTGCTTCCGCAATAAAATCCTTAGCCACCGCTCTCACACCGTATTTCAAGCCTTTGGGCAGTACGATTTTGTACTCTCCCGTTCGTGGGTCAGTTTGGGCAGTTCCGACTTCGGTACCATCGGCCAAATTTTCATAAATAATGCGAGCTTCGATGGGTTTTCCGGTTTTGGTATCTAATACTTTTCCACTAAGCATTACGACTGGCTCGGGAGCAGGCACGATAGGAGGGGCACTTGGTTCGTCGGATTTGATTTTAATTCTGACAATATCTCCTTTACCAAGCGTATTTTTTTTAGAAACCATGTAGGCATAATCGCCCGCTGCCGTAATAGTATAATAAGCATCATAGCCATCCGTATTGATTGCGGTGCCTAGATTGACAGGCTTAGACCAAATTTTCCAAGATTTATCGATTCGTTTGGTATAATAAATATCATTGCTGCCTTGCCCGCCCGTACGGTCGCTCGAAAAATACAACGTAGCCCCGTCAGAAGCGAGGAAGGGAGTCGTTTCCGTAAAATCATCCGTATTTACATCTAAACCAAGGCTTTGGGGTTTCGTCCAAGTGCCGTTTTTTTGAAGAAAACTCACATAAATATCATCTTTCGTGCTACGCTTTTTTTCGCTAAAAGCCATCAAAAGGGTTTTGCCATCATTCGACAAAAATCCACACATGTATTCGCCTTTACTCATATTTTCGAGATTGGGAATATTGAGTTTTTGAGGTGCCGACCATCCATTGGCGGTACGTTTACTGAACGAAAACCCGCGTGTTTGATAGGCTCCTTTGTCATAAGCTCCCATAATGAGGAGGGTGTTTCCGTCGGGAGTGACGCTATAAGCGCAATTGTATTCTTCTTTGTTGAGAGGTTGGGTCATACGGCGAGCCAGCCCCCATTGGTTGTTTGTTAGTTCAGAGTACCAAATATCTTGGCTTCCTTCGGGGCCGTGTGCGTTTTGGGGGTGGCTTACGCGCGCAAAAAACAAAGTTTTACCGTCAGGAGAAATGACAGGGTTGATTTCGTTGTATTCAGAATTGACCGAATTTCCTAAATTTTCGATTTTAGGCTGAGAAAATCCTACAAAAGACTCAAAGAGTAAGATAAAAAGAAGTGAGCTTGGCTTCATTATATTCAAAAATTAAGGCATGATTTCACTTGAAAGAGCTAATTTCATACCATTTTAACGAATTTGCATTTAAAATTGATATTCTAGTTGATTTTACTGCCGAACTTTGTTCCGAATCTCACTAATAGCTATGGAATCACTCCCATCTAAAGAGCCGACACCTGCGGCAGAATTGCCCCCCAAGTATTATTTAGAGTACTTTTTGTTTCTGGTCGAATTTGTTGAAAAGTTGTATGGTTCCATTTTAAATGAATCGGAAAGACAACTCATTGATGATTTTAGGGCTTTGCCCGAAGACGCCCAATGTCTTTTTGTGAGATTTAGTAATAGAAAAGGGCTATTTTTTAGGACTGCCAAACTAAAATACGCTGAAATAGAGGATATTCCTGCGGCATTGTATCAGCTAGAAGAGAAAGGTTTTATCGAAGCGCTTACCCCCAAGCACGAATCTTATGCGGAAGAGGTGGTGAATTTGTTTACCAAAGAAGAATGGGTAAAAATGGCTCCTCCTTCTGAACTTTCTCTCAAACCCCTCAAAAAAGCAGATTTGATACGGTATCTGACGCATACTTATACGTTTGAATTGCTCGTAAATCGTATTGAAGATACTGTCATCAAAGTCAAATATGAGGTAGAGGTAATGATGTTAAAGTTTTTGTTTTTTGGCAACCGCTACGCCGATATGACCGAATTTGTGATACGAGATTTGGGAAAGGTCAATTTTGAACGCTATCGAGACGACGCCTATACCGCACGCTTTGCTACCCGACAAGAGGCAGAAGACAAACTCATGGTATCTCTCACGGCCGAGCAGTTTTATGAAATGCAAGAAGAAGCTACACCAGCCGAAGAGATTTTTGATTGGTTTATGAATTGGCAAGCTTCGATTGGGCACTTAGGCGAAGTAGCCCAGCCTTCCTATATAAAATTAATCAATAGAGTCGCAGCTTACCTCGAACGACACAAACTTCCTGAGCAAGCACTTACGGTGTATCAGCTTACTGACCATATTCCTTCCAGAGAGCGGCGGGTTCGGTTGCTACATCGTATGGGATTTGTAGAAGAAGCCATTGCGCTTTGTGAAGCCATCGCGCAAGACCCTCAAAATGCCGATGAACGATTTTTTGCGCTTGATTTTCAAGAAAAAATAAACAGTGCCAAGAAAAAGGTTCGTAAGAGTGTTACCCGATTTTTGAAAGAATCTGAAAGTGTAACAATCTCCCCTGATTTTCGGCATCGTGTGGAGCAGGGAGTAGCGGAGTATTTTGTTTTGAAAGGTAAGCAAGCCCTTCATGCCGAAAACTACCCTTGGCGAGGATTATTTGGACTTATTTTTTGGGACATCATCTATGACACCAATGTGCAAGCGATTCATCATCCGCTTCAACGAATGCCTTCGGATTTTTACCAACCTGATTTTTTTCGTAAAAGAGCGCCTCAGATTCGTGAAAGATTAGCCGAACTTGAGTCTGTTGAGATCATAGCTCAAATTTTAGAAAGCACTTTTATCGAAAAGTTTGGGATTGCTAATGTCTTGGTAGATTGGAATGAAATTTTGTTGGAACTTGTAAAGCTAATAGCCCTTCACTTGACGCCCTTACAAATCCGGGCCATATTGCTAGAAATTGCCACCAATCTTCGAGAAAATACCCGTGGCTTTCCAGATTTGATGGTTTGGGATGAAAATGGATTAGAACTTGTAGAAGTAAAGTCACCTACCGATCATTTGTCGTCGCAGCAGCTACATTGGATGCAATTTATGGCAGATGTAGGAATCAAAGCGCGTGTACTGAGAGTAGAGTGGGGAGATATGATAGAAACAGGAGACCTCTCTATCACTTAAAGAGAGACCTCCTGTTTCTATTATTTATACTTTCAAAAACACTTTTTTCTTGTACAAAAACCATAGCATTAGCCACTCAACTATCACATAGCCAATGGCGTAGAAGACCTTTTGGTAAGGCTCAGAGAAGTACTTCACGATGCCTCTAAAGAGTCGCTCCGAAGTGTATCCAAAATCAATGAAATGCTGGGCCATGTAAATCAAAATAGAATTCATACCAATCACTGCCAGTATCCAAGCGTATCGATTCCAGCCTTGGATGTCAATAATCCAGTAAAAAATAGCTAACAAAATCAAACTCCATCCGCCTACAGTCATCACAAAAGAGCTAGTCCAGAGGTTTTTGTTGATGGGAAAAACATAATCCCAAAGTTTGCCAATAATCAAGAAAAGAATCCCGCCTATGAATAAGACGAGCACTTTTTGTTGGCGCGTAGTGGAGCGCTCATCTGCTCGAAGTAAGTTCCCCGCAAAAATGCCAAGTAAGCCAGTAGCTATGGCGGGTATGGTCGAAATCAGACCTTCAGGGTCATGAATGTCACGGTGCAAATGCCCCGGTATAAGCATATAGTCTAAATAGCTAACGGGATTACATTCAATAGTCATATGACCCGCGCCACATCCGGGTACGGGTACCAACATCACAAAAGCCCAATATCCAAGCAAAAGACCTACAAACCAGATATATTGAGTACGAGTATTGGTATAGATATAAATAATCTGAGCAAACATCCCCGCCAAGCCTATACGTCCTAACACACTCGGAAAACGCATGTCTTCTAAGGGTCTAATCTGAAGACCATTGTTGTAGATAATACCTAACAAAACCAGTGTTAATCCCCGTTGTATTACTTTACGAAGCAATTTATTGCGGTCGTCGCCGCGTTCGAGACGAGAACCCAACGAATAAGGTGCCGATACGCCCGCCAAAAAAAGAAATAAAGGAAAAATAAGATCATAGGCTCGAAATCCATTCCATTCGGGATGGGTAAGCTGCTCAGCCATGATGACAGCGCCTGTCCATCCTGTGGCTTTAGCAAGTAGATGAAATATCTCTTCGCCACCTGCAATCCAAAACATATCAAATCCGCGTAGGGCATCCAAAGAAAGCAACCGATGAGAGCGATGGTCGGTAGTGGGTTTAGTCATAGAGAAGTAGATAGAAGGTTAAGAAAAGAGCTTGTTGAGGAAAGTTTGTATTGATTTCTTTTACTACTACGAAAGAGTAGCTAGGAAATACTACTTAACTAGCCTTCAAATTTTGAAGTTATATGGGAGCCATCACAATAGGGCTTATTGCCTGATTGCCCACAGCGACAAAATGCCGTCACTTTAGATTTCTTAGACTCATTGCCTTGGGTATCCTTGACGGTCAGATTACCATATACAAGGAGCGGTCCATTGGGTAGCATTTCTATGACTGTATTTCCTTCTATTTCTACGGATTCTTCTATCTCATCATTCATATAATAAGACAACGCACCCGAAGGACATTTTTTTATCTGCTCCACAATAGTTTCCGTAGTACCACCTTCGAGAGTGACCCAAGGACGTTTGCGAGGATTAAAAACCAGAGGAAGGCCTTTAAAACAAATGGCGGAGTGAATACACATGTGAGGCTGCCATACCACCGTCACTTCCTCGTTTGTGTATTTTTTTGTGATTTGATTTTCCATTTAGTATAGATTTTAAGTGAAAATGAAAAGCCGTAAAAAACAACGAAATCTAATCAAATTCCACTTAAAATCTAATAGCGACCGAAATTTAGGCCGGCATGCCTTCTTTCATACGCTCGGCGTTTTCGGCAATGCGAAGTTGCTCAATAAAATCGCCAATTTCGCCGTCCATTACGGTTGGCAAGTTATAAACAGTATATCCGATGCGGTGGTCAGTGACGCGGCTTTGTGGGTAGTTGTAAGTTCGGATTTTGTCAGAACGGTCGCCGCTTCCTACCAATGACTTACGTTGAGAAGATACTGCGTCGTTTTGTTTTTTCAATTCCATTTCGTAGAGTTTCGAACGTAGCATATTCATAGCCCGTTCGCGGTTGCCGTGCTGACTACGCTCTACCTGACAAACCACCACTATACCCGTAGGTTTGTGAGTGAGTTGCACTTTTGTTTCTACTTTGTTGACGTTTTGTCCACCGGCACCTCCCGAACGTGAAGTGATGATTTCGATGTCGGCAGGGTTGATTTCTACTTCTTCTACATCTTCTACCTCAGGAAGTACGGCCACCGTAGCGGCTGAAGTATGTACTCTTCCTTGTGATTCTGTCACAGGCACGCGTTGTACACGGTGCGCTCCAGATTCAAATTTGAGCTTACCATATACATCTTCTCCTTCGATACTTGCGATGATTTCTTTGTAGCCTCCCGTACTTCCTTCGGTAAAGTCCATGATTTCCATGCGCCAGCCCATGCGGTCACAAAAACGCTGGTACATTCTGAACAAATCTCCCGCAAAAATAGCCGCTTCGTCGCCACCCGTACCTCCTCTGACTTCAAGAATTACATTATGACTATCGTTGGGATCTTTAGGAATCAACATTTCTTTTAGCGTAGCTTCCAGTTCTTCGGCTTGAGGCTGGAGTTCCGAAAGTTCGGCTTTGGCCAAGTCGCGCATATCTTCGTCGCTTTCGGTAGCGAGGAGTTCTTTTGCGCCATCAATATCACTCAGTACTTTTTTATAAGCTTGGTATTTTTGGACAATTTTATCCAAGTCTTTGTATTCTTTGCTCAATTTTGAGAAGCGTTTTTGGTCCGAAACTACTTCGGGCTGCACAATCTGCTGGGCTACCTCTTCAAAACGTTCTTTTATTGCCTCTAACTGTTCTAACATCGGTTGTCAATTGGTTAATTATGAATCAGTCAATGAAATACATCACCAAACTAATTTGAACCACAAAGTTACGATTTTAACTCCATACTTAGATAGATTTTCAATGAGCGTGTTTTACTTTACACCTCACTCCAAGAGAGGGGGTGATGTTATCAACTATTTTCTATTTTTTTAGACTTTTTTTAGTTATTATTTTTTGATAATAGTATGCTTGCATAATATTTTTTTCTATTTTTGACTTTCAAAAATATCCGATAGTATCCTTAAAATTGATAACTACATAGATGAACCGGAGTATTAAAAAAGTAGCCATCTTGGGCTCAGGTATCATGGGATCGCGTATTGCGTGCCATTTTGCCAACATTGGTGTAGAAGTATTGTTGTTAGATATTGTTCCGAAAGAATTAAATGCTGCCGAACAAGCCAAAGGACTTACCCTTGAGCATCCTGCTGTGCGTAATCGTATTGTGAATGATGCTTTTCAAAACACGCTCAAAGCTACGCCTGCTTCTTTGTATAGTCCCAAGTTTGCAAGTCGTATCAAACTTGGAAATTTTGACGACAATCTAGCCGAAATCAAAAACTATGATTGGGTATTAGAAGCCATTGTAGAAAGACTAGATATCAAACGCTCGTTGTTTGAGAAAGTAGACGCGCTGCGCAAACCAGGTACTCTAATCACCTCCAATACCTCAGGTATTCCGATTCATTTGATGGCGGAGGGGCGTAGCGAAGATTTTCAAAAACATTTTTGTGGAACGCACTTCTTTAATCCACCCCGCTATTTACGTCTATTTGAAGTGATTCCTGGCCCCCAAACAGACGCTAATATCATTGATTTTTTGATGCATTATGGAGAGTTGTTTTTGGGCAAAACAACGGTTTTGTGTAAAGACACGCCCGGTTTTATTGCCAATCGGCTAGGGATTCATGCTTTAGTTCAGACGGTACGCATAGCCGAAGAAATGGGCTTGACGGTAGAAGAAGTTGATAAGTTGACAGGCCCCGTAGTAGGCCGCCCCAAATCGGGAACATTTCGTTTGTCGGATGTAGTAGGGCTTGATATTACCGTCAATGTAGCAGGAAATTTAGCCAAAATACCACACGACGAATCGCGGGCCGATTTCAATATTTCGCCTGTTATAGCTCAACTCATGGAAAGAAAATGGTTGGGCGATAAAACAGGACAGGGGTTTTATAAGAAAACAAAAGATGAAAAAGGCAAAACGTTGATTTTGGCTTTGGATTTGAGCACGCTCGAATACAAACCATCGGTAAAAGTGAAGTTTGAGACGCTCGAAAAAACTAAGACCATCGACAATCTCAAAAAACGTTTTGGGGTGTTGCTCAAAGGCACCGACAAAGCGGGGGAGTTTTATCGGCGTACGTTTGCCAGTAGTTTCCGCTATGCTTCATTGCGTATTCCCGAAATTTCTGATGAGCTTTATCGCATCGATCAAGCGATTTGTGCAGGATTTGGCTGGGAACTTGGCATTTTCGAAACCTGGGATGCCGTTGGTGTACAAAAGATGGTCGAAATCATGGAGTCGTTGGAGGCTAAACCTGCTCAGTGGGTGTATGGTATGCTAGCAGCTGGCAACGAGAGTTTTTATAAAGTAGAAAATAGCCGCAAGCTTTACTACGATATTCCTTCGCAGTCTTACAAACCTATTCCTGGTCAAGAGGCGTTTATCATTCTCGAAAACAAATCACAAAATATCATTTGGAAAAATGCGGGCGCATCTATTTATGATTTAGGAGATGGTATTGCAGGGGTAGAATTTCACTCCAAAATGAACACTTTTGGGGCAGAAGTAGTAGAAGGGCTCAATCGTGCCTATGCGGTAGCCGAAAAAGATTTTCGAGGACTTGTGGTCGGAAATGAATCCAACGAAGCGTTTTCGGCAGGAGCCAACTTGGCGATGTTGTTTATGTTTGCTATCGAACAAGATTATGACGAAATCAATCTGATGATTGCGCAGTTTCAGCAAACCATGATGCGGGCGCGGTATTCGTCAGTACCTGTAGTGGTAGCCCCTCATACCTTGGCTTTAGGAGGAGGATGTGAGTTGAATCTGCACGCCGATAAAGTAGTAGCTCATGCCGAAACTTACATGGGATTGGTCGAATTGGGCGTAGGGTTGATTCCAGCCGGAGGAGGTACTAAAGAAATGGCCTTGCGCTGCTCAGATTTGTACCAAACTGGCGACCCTGAGCTGAATATCCTGCAAAATGCTTTTATGAACATAGCCCAAGCGAAAGTTTCTACTTCGGCCCAAGAAGCCGTAGAAATGAATTACATCAAAGCAGACCGTGACCAAATCGTACTGAATCGTAGTAGGTTGATTGCGGAAGCCAAACAAGCCGCAATTGATTTGGCCGAAAATGGTTATACTCAGCCCAAGCATCGCAACGATATTAAAGTCCAAGGAAAAACGGGTATTGCCCTCTTTAAAGCGGGGATAGCTAGTATGCGCATGGCCAACTACATCACCGACCACGATGCCAAGATTGCCGATAAACTGGCTTATGTGATTTGTGGGGGTGATTTGAGTTATCCACAGCAGGTGACAGAGCAGTATCTCCTTGATTTAGAGCGAGAAGCGTTCCTTTCTTTAACAGGGGAGAAAAAAACCTTGGAGCGAATGCAGGGATTACTGACAGGCGGAAAACCTCCGAGGAATTAATTCAGAATATTTGAGTTTTTATACAGTCACGGTGCATTTGCGCCGTGACTTTTTTAATTTTGAGCAAATACACTTTGACATGAAAAACCTTTTACCAATACTCCAAAACATCGCTCAACACCTACCTGACCAACTTACCGATGCGGATAAAGAAACCTTGGAGAATATATACCAAAACTCTCTCCAAGACCTTGACCATCCAGAAGCCATGTTTGGTTTTGTACTAGCCAAAGCGATGCGTCAGCATTTATCAGGTGGACAGTCCAACGAACATATTTATCTTCAAAAATTTGAAATACCCCAAATTCGATTGTTCGAGTTATTGATTCAGCAATTGCCCCTTGCTTCGCTTACCCAAACTTGCGCTAATGCGCTTTTGATTCAGAGTTTGACAAGATTTGAGAATCCCGTATTAATGGATATTGGTATTGGCACTGGAATGCAGATAGTGAATATGTTGCAGAAGTTGGCAAAACAGCCTGATAGTCAGATAAAACAATTGACAGTGGTAGGGGTAGAACCCTTTGCGGAGGCGCTTCAAACCGCCCAACACAATCTCACAAATCTATTACTTCCTTTTGAGGTAAATTTTGTTTCTCATCTGGCTTTGATTGAAAATATGAGCTTTGCCGAAATAGAGAGGCTATTGCCAACACATTATGATACTTTGGTAATCAATGCCTCATTTGCGTTGCATCATATACAAAAAGCGGCCGACCGCGAAAAAGTTTTTAGTTATATTCATAAGCTTTCGCCGCAGGTTTTTCTATTGTCAGAGCCCGTCTCTGATCATTTTGAACCTCATTATGGTACTCGTTTTCGCAATGCAGCACTTCATTATGGGTTAGTTTTTGAAGTGATAGATACATTGGAAATTACCCCTAAAGAAAAAGCAGCCCTAAAACTTTTTTTTAGTCGGGAGATAGATGATGTATTGGGACAAACCGAATCACTCAGAGTAGAAAAACAATACGCAACTTCGCAGTGGCTTCAACTTTTCAAACAAACGGGATTTGTGCTCCAAAAACCTCTTCAATCGTTTGAAACTCAAGAGATACAGGGAGTAGTATTGAAAGTAGATTTACCTGAACATTATGCCGTGGTTTTCAAAAATGAAGAAATAACCAATGTATTTTACACCAAACCATTTCAACCCTAAACTTTTGCTATGATTTCCCGTCGCCAATTTTTACTTGCTACTTCTCTCGTGCCTTTTCTACAAAAAGAAAGGCAAATCATGACTATCAACGGGGCAATGAGTACTAAACAAATGGGAAAAACACTTATCCATGAGCATTTGTTAGTAGATTTTATTGGTGCCGACCAAATCCACTCAGGACGATGGAATCGGAAAGAAGTATTGGAGGTGGTATTGCCGTATCTATTGGAAGTAAAGAAACAAGGCGTAAAAACACTCTTTGATTGTACTCCTGCATTTTTGGGAAGAGATGTAGTTTTACTACAACAAGCAGCTCAGGCAAGCGGCCTTCAAATCCTAACAAATACAGGATACTATGGAGCCGTGGATAATAAATATTTGCCAAAATGGGCATTTGAAGAAACCGCCGAGCAGTTGGCCGCACGATGGTGCGCCGAATTTGAAAAAGGAATAGAAGGAACTACCGTAAAACCAGGTTTTATAAAAATAGGCGTAAATCCTGCCCCCCTTTCCGACCTTCATCGAAAGCTTATACAAGCAGCGGGGCTTACTCATCTCAAAACAGGCCTGACTATTTGTTCACATACTGGGCCGGCGGTAGCGGCATTTGAAGAAATACAACAACTACAACGGCTAGGAGTGCATCTCAGCGCTTTTGTGTGGGTACATGCCCAAAATGAAACAAACAAAAATTTTTATACCAAAGCTGCTCAAATGGGAGCTTGGGTAAGCTTAGATGGCATAGGATGGGGTGATTGGGAAAAATATGCTACATGGCTTGATTTGCTCAAATCCAACAAACTCTTGCATAAAGTGCTGATTTCGCATGATGCGGGTTGGTATAAGCCGGGAGAGGAAAGGGGCGGAGAGTTTGTGGGTTATACCACAATTTTTGAGAAATTATTTCCGATACTTAAGACAAAGGGATTTGGCAATGATGATTTTGAGCAATTGTTGGTTCATAATCCCGCAGAAGCATTTAGCATAAGAGTAAGAAAAATATAACAAAACTCAAATTCTTCCTCAAAAATCACCGTTTGACTACCGCTTTAACCACTGATAAAGACTTTATTTGATTACTTGGTAATACATAGTACCTTTGAATCAACAATAACAGCCAAAGAAACAAAAACAGTCATTAAAACATTTTAAATACCTAAAGCCATGACAACGAAACAATTGCATAGAATCCCTTCGGAAAGTAAAATAGGTGGTGTAGCCGCTGGTTTAGCCGATTATTTTGGGATAGATATTACTTTGATGCGTATTTTGTGGATAGCGTCTTTTTTCGCTTTTATTCACGTCCCTGTCATCATTATTTACCTTGTTTTTTGGGCTATCATGCCTAAAGGTACTCGCCAAAATACTACATCTAACGTAGTAGAAGTGCCTCAGAGTTAAAAGAAGAATCAATAAAAAAAGCCGAGCATTGCTCGGCTTTTTTTATTGATTCTTTAGTTTATTAACAAGCCATCCGGTCATTCGTTCGTGCTGCTCAGGATAAGTCCAGTGACCTGTTTCGAGAGCTAAGTACAAATCTTTGGGTGCTGAAATCACATTGTAAGCCGCATACATAGAAGTAGGAGGGCAGGTTTCATCGTTGAAACCCCACGAGTAATACCCAGGTACTTTTAGTCTACGGGCAAAATTAACAACATCATAATAGCCAAGCGTGGTGATTTTTTCTGGTTTATTGTTGTAGGCGAGTGCGTTTTTGTCAAAATAATGAGGCCATCCACCCGCTCTTCCTTTCAAATAGCCAGTTACATCCGACAAAGCTGGATAAAAAGCACCGAGCCATTTGACACGGCTATCAAGCGCTGCCGTAATGATAGACAAAGCACCTCCTTGGCTACCGCCTGTTACGGCGAGATTAGTACCATCAAATTGGGGCAAACTCGTCAAGAAATCATTAGCCCGAACACAACCAAGATAGACGCGTTTGTAGTAAAAACGATCACGGTCATCAGAACCGTAGTTCATATAGCCATTAAAAGCACCTGCTCCCAAATCTAGATAAACTGAGGGATCCATTGTAACAGGAATGCCATGAATCCCGATTTGTAACGTAATGATTCCTTTGGTAGCATTTGCAATGTCTCCCGCATACGCCCGTACCCCCGCGCCAGGAACGTGCAAAAGTGCAGGGTATTTACCTTCTTTTTTTGGAACACACAAAATACCATACACCCGTGCTCCCATCCGAAAGTTTTGCAAATTGAGGTGATAGACATTCACCGTTTCGGTACATCGTTCGGGAAGTAGGGTCATTTTAGCATCCATGGGGATTTTGGCTAAATCTGCCTTAGCGGTTTCCCAAAAAGTATCAAAATCCGCAGGATTTTCAACAGTAGGCTTGATAGTGAGAGGCTCAAAACCAGCCGTTGCTAGATTTTTGTATTCTTTACCGTCAATTTCTGCAATAGCAATACATCTTAAAAAACCACTTGTTTTCATCGTTCCCCCATCCAAAGTAATAGCACCCGAAGGAAGTGTAATGGTTTCCTTTTTGGTAGGTTCCATTTTTTCGGGCCCAATTTCATAACGGATGCGCGCATTTTTGACCAAGTTACCATTTTGAAGAACCGAAATCGTAAACTTGACATTTTCTCCAGCTTTGTAAGTCCAGTCAAAATGGTCGGGAGCTACTACTACTTTATAGAGTTTTTCGGCAGGCTGTGCCCAAACGGTAAAGACACTGAGAAGGTAAATAAACAATAAACTGACTCTCTTCATGGGATATAGTATAAAGAAGTAAAAGATTAAGGAGCTGATAAACATAACCAAAAGACAAGGCCTCCACTTTTCTAAGCACAATTTGTACATTTGTCGCATTAAACCTAAAAAAGAGTAACCTTGTCTTCTTCATCTATACGTATTGTGGTACTGCCTGATGCTGGTGCCGAAAACCCTTTTCAGTATGAGATGGTAAATTTTCTGAGGCAAAACCAAATGGAGGTGATTATTGGTAAAAAACACGCCTTGGGAAGTACATATCAAGCCCTCAAACAGCACAAGCCTACGTTTTTGTACTATGATTGGGTACATAGTTTTATTATCGGAAAAAGCTTAGGCTGGTCGTTTTTAAAATCCTTGATTTTTGTGGTAGAGATTCTCATTGCTAAAAATATTTATAAAGTAAAGATTGTACACACGCTTCATAATCTTCAAAACCATGCGGGAATTTGGCTGGGCTTAGAACGAAAGATATATGGTTTTTTTCTTAGACAATGTAATCATATCAGAGTGTACTCAGAAGAGGTAAAACGCCAAGCCATCTCTAAATTTGGGCTAAAAGAGCAGCGAGTATCAGTGATTCAAGATGTGCCGTATCATTATTATTATCCCAACGTAGTAGATAAACAAACGAGTCGTAAAAAGCTTGGTATTGAAGAAGATAAGTTTGTGTATTTGTTTTTTGGAGAACTTAAGCCCTATAAAGGAATAAATGATTTATTAACAGCGCATGGGGAGTTAGAAGAATCAAAAAATTGTCTTATAATTGCAGGGAAAAGTTACGATACCCAATACTGGGAACAACTAACAGCAAAAGCGAAAGATAACACTACCATCCAATGGTTTCATCGTTTCATTGAGAAAGAAGAAGTACAGTTTTTTTTCAATGCTGCCGATGTAGTGGTTTTGCCCTTCAAGCGAATCGACCATTCGGGTTCTATTGACCTAGCGATGTCTTTTAGTAAGCCCATTGTAACTTTGCGGACCAACGCCACGGAACGTTTATTGGGTCACCAATTACCATTACTTTTTGATAATCACCGTTATTCCTTAAAAAACTGCCTCCAAATTGCGAGAGAGAGCGATTTGAAGGCAATAGGAAGACGAAACTTTGAAATAGCTGATACCACAAATTATCAAGACCTTGTGAAGTTGTTTAAGCGGTAGGGAAGGTGTTGTTGTTTGATGTCTGTTGCTGCTAAGCCACACCGATTTTGTTAGTTGCAAGCCACACCATCAAATGATGCTAAAGACACCCAATCGTATGTTTACACATGATACCCTACAATTACTTTGTCTTAGATCAGCTTCGCAGTATGCGGCTCCAAATGCGAAGCATTCCTTATCGGTTAGGAAACAAGGTCGAATGTCCCATCTGTGGGAGCAAATACAAGGCTTTTATGCCATTTCGTTATCGGGTCAATGCTTATTGTCCGAGTTGTAAGTCTCTTGAGAGGCACCGTCTTGCTTACATTGCACTTAAGGAGAAGCTAGGTTTTTATGAAGCCGTTCCTAAAAAAGTACTTCATTTCGCCCCTGACATATGTTTGTATGAGAGTATAAGGTCGAGCCGCTATATAGACTATAGTACGGCCGACAACATGACTACATTCACGAGTAGTATTACGGTGCGCCCAGCTTATGTAATGTCTATCGACGACATTAAGTTTGAAAATGCTACCTTTGATGTGGTGATAGCGATTGGAGTATTGGTGATGGTCGTTGACAATTCTAAAGCCCTTCAAGAGATACAAAGGGTACTCAAACCCGGCGGTTATGTGGTTTTACATGACCCTATTGATTACTCAAGAGCGCATTCATTTTCGGATAAAGATATTTCTGCCGAAGAAAGACAGACGCTGTATCATGGGCATGACCAAAGGTGGTATTATGGACAAGACTATGCGGACAGAATCAGAGCAGAAGGATTGGAAGTAGAGGAAATAACCGCCCAAAATATTGACTATGAACGATATGGGGTTTCTCCAAATGAGAAAATCTATATTGCGACAAAGAAAAAATGAAGATTTTATTTTGTACAAATGCTTTTGAAAACGTAACCAATGGGCCGGTAAAGTTTGCCAATCTTATTTTGGAAATCAATGAGACTTTGCCGGCCCATGAAGTGAGAGTGCTGACGGAAGATGTATCTGAAGAGCGCCTGACGACTTTGAAATACGTTTATAAAGTAAGACTCAATATTCCCCGAATTTTAAAACCAATTGGGCAAATTCTGAGGTGGTTTGTTTACTACAGCCACATAAAAGAGATTCAAAAAAGCTACGATTTTGATGTACTGGTATTCATCAATTCATTCAATGGGACATGGGCGAGTTTGATTTCGCCTAAGCCCACGGTAGGAATGATAAATGATGAAAAAAATATGCTCTCTACTTGGAGAAATTTCACTTTTAGTGCCTTATGGTTTAAAAGATTCTTGTTTAAGCAATTTGAACGCTTTTCTGCTCATCATCACCAACTTATCATTGCCAACTCTCAGTTTCTAAAAAAACGAATTGAGACTACTTACAAAGTGACCCCAGAGAAGGTCACAAAATTGTATAAGTCTATTGCGTTAGAGGAGGTTGAATTCAATCCTACCCGTGATTTTAAAGAGCCCATCAAAATTCTATTTGTCAAAGCAGACTATTTAGTAGGCCAACTGCCACTTTTGGCCGAAGCCCTTAAACGCTTAGAGAAGTACCAATTTTTGTTGACAGTAATAGGGCCTGAACCCTGGTTTGAAGAGCATTTAAAGTCTTTTTTCTCCCAAATACTTCATGTAAAGTTAGAATATCTTGGCCCTCAGCCTCAAGAACGAGTCTATGCCTGCATGAGAAGTCATGATATTTTTTGTGTGCCTTCTTACACAGAAGCGTTTGGGGTAGCAAATATTGAAGCATTAGCCCATGGAATTTCGGTCATTAGCACGTGGGTAGGGGGGATTCCTGAGGTAATAGACAATGGTAAAAATGGCTGGCTCATAGAGCCTTCAAATGCTCAGGATTTGGCCAATGCTATTGAAGAATGTATTCAAAATCCTACGCTTCGCTTAGAGAAAGCTCAAAATGGTAGGAATTTTATTCGAAAGTTTTCTAAAGACGAAATGTTGCGCAACTTTGTAGAAATGCTCATGACTGTGGTAAAAGAATAGAGGAGTATCAAAAACAAAGAAAAGTATGCAGTGGCGTAATGTTTTTAAAAATCAGCAACGGTGGGATTGGCACTTGGTCATGTTTTTTCTGAATGTATTTGCGGTTGTGTATGGCTATGGACTGCGTGGAGAGGCTTTTCAGGCTGCAAAACTTTTGAGAGTGGGATTGGTAATAGCTTCATTAGGAAGCATTCTGTGGTCTGGGCGCAATAAAAAATATTTATTTGACAGGCATAAAAGTTGGGTTCTATATACATTTTTGTTGCTATATTTTTTGGTGTCTCCCTTTAGTGTTGATTTTGTACGTAGTTTACAACGGCTCATTGCGTGGATTCCTTTTCTGATTTATATCAACTACTTTATTATTTATCTTTTTGAAAATTATTCAAAAGATGAGGCAAAAATTAAATTGCTTCAAATTTTTAGCTTAGCCTATTTCTTCCCTGTGCTTATTATGCTAAGCAATGGTGTCGCTTTTCAAACCGAAAATGCTTATGGTCAGAGTATTAGTAATTATAAGACAAATGTTTTGAGCTGGGCATGTACGGTATTTGTTATACTAAGTTTTGATTTGTATACTAATTACAAGATGCCTACTTGGCTTAAGTATACCTTTTTTGCAACGGGGGTGGTTACGTTGTGGGCGATTGTTTTGATGGGTTCTCGAAGTAGTTATGCGAGTTTAGGGCTTTCGACGATGATAGTGATTTGGCGGAGCAAGATTAGTTCTATCTACCTAAAAGGAGCTATCGCAATTTGTATTGCAGGTTTTGCTTACTATATCATTACTAGCCCAAACTCAGTTGTAAATCTGCGTTCAGAGTACGCAACTATCCGAAATCAAAGAAAAGAGGTGCGGCTCGAATTAGCAGAACATGCCTTTCAAATTTTTGAAAACAATCCTAGTGTCTTTTTTACAGGTTTTGGTTTTGATAATTTTCAGGCGGGTTTGCAATATTATGGAGGTGTACAAACTGAATTAGCATCTCACAATTCCTATTTAGAAATCCTTTTTTCGGGAGGAGGTATTACGTTTATTTTTTTTCTATGTTTTTTTGTTTTTAATGCTGTAATCAAATACTATAGGTTTGATAGTCAGTATTTTATATTTATGCCACCTTTTTTGATTATTCCTTATTTTGAATCTAACCTCAATGCCGGGCAGTTTCTGTTTTTTCCGTGGATGACTTTTTTGTTTTATTACTTACACGCGTCTTCAAACCAATATACATTACAACAAAACGCGTACGAAGAGCCGTTGAAAGAAGCTCATAGATGAAGAATCAAACCATGAGCTTCCTAGCCGACTATTTCTTTTCTTCTGTGTTTTCTCCTCCAAACAAACCTTTGATAAAGCCTGTTGCTTTGTCGATAGCTTCGCTTGCTTCTTCTTTCAAATCCTCGAATTTTTCTTGAGCTTCAGCCGCTAATTCTTCGGCTTTTAATTTTGCTTCAGCTAGAGCTTCTCCTGCCTCGGCTTTGAGTTCGGCGGCTTTTGCGGAAGCTTCCGCTTTGATTTCTTCTACATCGATGCTCTGAAGTTTTTCGGTGATTTCACCTTTGATTTCTTCATACTTTTCTTGAGCCTCAGAGGCTAGTTCTTGGGCTTTTGCTTTAGCTTGCTCGGCTGCATTTTTCAATTGATCTTCCATTGGTTTTAAGTATTTGAGCGGTTAATAAAAGTACTATCACAAATTTAGACTAATACCAGTACGATTAGTAAGCAAATATGTATTTTAATTTTCGCCCATAAATGTATATTTGTATAAAGCTAAACTCAAGGACGATACGAGTATGTTTTTTGAATTTGTTTTGAGAATCAATACTTTTGCAAAAAAATTGTCTAAAAACTAGATTTAACCCTCAAAAAAGCAATATAAAGTGGATATTTTCGAGAAACTACGTAACAACTGGGGGCCTATTGGAGCATCGGCCAAGGCCTTAAATAGCCATCATTATTTTTCTTTCCCTAAACTTGAGGGAGAACTTGGCCCTCACATGAGGTTTCGAGGAATGGAAGTGCTTAATTGGAGCTTAAATAATTACTTAGGATTAGCCAATCATCCCGAAGTTCGTGAAGCAGATGCTAGTGCTAGTGCTAAATGGGGGCTTGCCTATCCTATGGGAGCTCGTATGATGTCTGGAAATTCAGATTATCATGAAGCATTTGAGAAAGAATTGGCGGAATTTGTCGGGAAAAAAGATGCTTTTTTGCTCAATTATGGTTATCAAGGGGTGATGTCGGTGATAGAGTGTGTATGTGATCATCGCGATGTAATTGTATATGATGCTGAGGCTCATGCGTGTTTGATTGACGGTATTCGTTTACATAAAGCAAAAATGGGTCAATACTACAAGTTTAACCATAATGATATGGAAAGCTTGGAGAAAAACTTGATTAGAGCCACCAAAGTAGCCAATGAAAAAGGTGGCGGCGTATTGGTGATTACCGAAGGGGTATTTGGGATGTCGGGTAAAGTAGGTAGTCTGGATAAGGTAGTAGAGCTAAAGAAAAAATATAATTTCCGACTTTTGGTAGATGATGCTCATGGATTTGGGACTATGGGCGAAAACGGAGGGGGTGTCGGTGAGATGTTTGGAGTTTCGGAAGAGATCGATTTGTATTTTTCAACCTTTGCCAAGTCTATGGCTGCTATTGGGGCTTTTGTAGCAGCAGATGACCCAGATATTATCATGTATCTTAAATACAATATGCGCTCCCAAACGTATGCCAAAGCCCTACCAATGCCGTATGTAGAAGCCGGACGTAAGCGTTTGGAGTTGATTAAAAAGCACCCCGAACTCCGCGAAAACCTTTGGAAGATTGTAGGTGCTCTCCAGAATGGATTGAGAGAAAGAGGATTTAATATAGGAGAAACTACTTCGCCAGTGACGCCGGTATTCATGCAAGGTCTGGAAGGTGGACTACCAGAAGTAACCAACATGGTGCGCGATTTACGCGAAAACATGGGCATTTTCTGTTCGATAGTGGTATATCCTGTGATTCCAAAAGGGCAGATTATTTTGCGTCTTATTCCCACAGCTGCCCATAACCTAGAAGATGTGGAGCGGACACTACAAGCGTTTGATACTATGCGGGAAAAATTGGATGCAGGTGTGTATAGAGCAGATTTGGTAATAGAAGCCTAATTTTCATAGATTTTTTTAGAAGCGGGTAGTTTTTGTATGAGACTACCCGCTTTTTTTATGAATACATAAGGGGATTTTGGAAGGTAAGTACTTTTAATACAAAACTTATCATCTTATGAAATCCTTACTATCTTTTATGCTGATAGGGCTGTTGCACATCAGCTTTTGGAGTGCTGCACAGCAGCCATTACGGCTAGGTGTGGTGGGGCTTACTCACGATCATGTTCATCAAATCTTACGAAGAGCTTCCCAAAAAGATGTAAAGATTGTAGGAATTGCCGAGCCTAATCAAGAGCTTGCCCTGCGTTATCTCAAGCGCTATCAACTTTCGGAGAAGTTGTGGTATCCCACTACAGAAGCCATGATTGCAGCTACTCAGCCAGAAGCGGTGTGCGCGTTCAATAGTATTTTTGAACACAAGCAGGTAGTGGAAATATGCGCGCCCAAAGGGATTCATGTAATGGTCGAAAAACCTTTGGCAGTCAGTGTGGCTCACGCTGACGCTATGATAAAACTAGCCCAAAAGCATAAAATCCATCTATTGACAAATTTTGAAACAACTTGGTATGCAAGTCATCAAAAAGCATTTGAGATGATTCATGAGCAAAAGGCTTTGGGAGATATTCGGAAGGTAGTGGTGCATGATGGTCACCGAGGCCCGAAAGAGATTGGATGTTCAAAAGAGTTTTTGGATTGGCTAACCGACCCTGTCATGAATGGTGGGGGAGCAGTGATTGATTTTGGTTGTTATGGTGCCAATCTCATGACTTGGTTGATGAAAGGAGAGAGACCCATTAGTGTATCAGCCATAACTCAGCAAATCAAACCTGATATTTATCCAAAGGTGGATGATGAAGCGACTATTGTTGTGACTTATCCTAAAGCACAAGGGATTTTTCAAGCTTCTTGGAATTGGCCTTTTGATCGAAAAGACATGGAAATTTATGGTCAGACAGGGTACGTGGTTTGTGATAAAACTTTGCAATTAAAAGTAAGGACAGGAAATGAAGAAGAAAAGCGCCAAATCGCGTCTTTATCAGCCCCTTACGACGACCCCTTCACTTATTTTGCGGCAGTAGTAAAAGGCGAAATCAAGCCACACAAAGATTTGTCATCTCCCGAAATCAATCGTATTGTGGTAGAGATTTTGGAGGCAGCCGTAAAATCAGCCAAGACAGGAAAAGTAGTAAAGCTATAAAAAAACAAAAGTCGCTGATTTTCAGCGACTTTGTGGTTGTAGCGGGAACAGGACTCGAACCTGTGACCTCCGGGTTATGAGCCCGACGAGCTACCAACTGCTCTATCCCGCGATGTAATGGGACTGCAAAGGTAAGACCTTTTTCAGAAAAAACAACTATCTTTGCAAAAAAAATAAAAAATATATCTCTGGTCGTATAAAAGAGAGATGTACTAATAGGTTGAAATAATGGAAGCAGAAAATATATTGCCCCAAGTAAGTCCCAATCATCGTGCTGGATTTATCAGTATTGTGGGAAAACCCAACGTTGGAAAATCTACATTGATGAATGTATTGGTAGGAGAGAAGCTATCTATCATTACATCAAAAGCCCAAACTACTCGTCATCGTATTATGGGTATTTTGAATGGCCTTCATGAAGGTACTGATTTTCAGCTGGTGTATTCGGATACCCCCGGAATCATCAAACCTCAATACAAGCTGCATGAGTCGATGATGGATTTTGTGCAAGGTTCTCTTGAAGATGCCGATATTGTGCTTTTTGTGGTAGATATTTTTGAAAAACATGACGAAGAAGACGTTTTGCAAAGACTAGCACGTACCGAAGGGGCCGTGATTTTGGTATTGAATAAAACTGATCTAGCTACTCCAGAGCAAATCGAAGAAAAAATCGCTTTCTGGAAAGAAAAACTCTTTACGGCAGCTATCATTCCTATCTCTGCTTTAAAAGAAGAAGGCATCGATAAGTTGTTTGGTGCAATCATGGAATATTTGCCTGTGCATCCACCTTATTTTCCTAAAGATGAGCTGACTGATAAGCCCGAACGTTTTTTTGCGGCGGAGATTATTCGCGAAAAAGTCTTTTTGAATTATAAAAAAGAGGTACCTTACAGTACCGAAATTATAATCGAGGAATTTAAAGAAAAGAAAGATATTATAGTTATCAGAGCGGTTATTTTGGTAGAAAGACAAAGCCAAAAGGGAATCATTATTGGTGACAAAGGCAGCATGCTCAAAAAAATAGGGGTAGCTGCCCGAGAAGAAATGGAACAGTTTTTTGGTAAAAAGGTGTTCTTGGAACAATACGTAAAAGTTGAGCCTGACTGGCGCAACAAAATACAGAAGTTGAAGCAGTTTGGATACGAAAACTCCTAGAGGTATCTAACAAAACTGCAAAACACCAAACAGACACCCGACAGGGTGTCTCTACATTTTTATAACAATGTCAAATATAGTAGCAATAGTAGGACGCCCTAATGTGGGCAAATCAACGTTTTTTAATCGTTTGATTCAACAACGCCAGGCCATCATGGATGACCAAAGTGGTGTAACGCGTGACCGTCATTACGGATACGCGTACTGGACAGAACAATATTTTACTGTCATCGATACGGGAGGATATGTAGTAGGCTCGGATGATATTTTTGAAGGGGCTATCCGTGAACAAGTAGAAATTGCCATGGATGAGGCCGACGTTATTCTTTTCATGGTAGATAGCATGACTGGTCTGACTGACTTAGATAAAGAATTTGCGAATGTGGTTCGCAAATCCAAAAAGCCAGTTTATTTAGTTGTCAATAAAGCCGAAACCCTAGAAAGAAGCCAGGCTTCTGCCGAATTTTATGAGTTGGGATTGGGAGAGCCGTACCCTATTTCGTCTCAAACAGGGCATGGTACTGGAGAACTGCTGGATGAGGTGGTAAAACATTTCAAAAACCCTGGGATAGAAGATCCAGATGCTGGAATTCCTAAAATTTCGATTCTTGGCCGTCCTAATGTCGGAAAATCATCTTTCCTAAATGTTTTGATAGGAAAAGAAAGAAGTATTGTCACCGACATAGCAGGAACTACTCGCGATGCTATCAATACCCATTATAAAGCCTATGGCAAAGATTTTATTTTGGTCGATACGGCTGGGATACGTCGTAAATCAAGGGTGAAAGATGCGATTGAGTTTTATTCAACTTTGAGGTCTGTCAAAGCCATGGAGGATTCGGATGTGGTGATTGTGATGCTAGATGCCAGCCGAGGATTAGAAGCCCAAGATCTCAATATTATCGGAATGGCCCACAAAGCCAAAAAAGGAATATTGATAATGGTTAACAAATGGGATTTGATAGAGAAAGATTCCAAAACGGCCGACAAACTTCGCAAAGAAATGCTTGAGCGATTAGCGCCGATGGATTATATGCCCATCATCTTTGCTTCGGTAGTAGACAAGCAGCGGATTTTCCAAGTCATGGAAAAAGCCATGGAGGTATACGAAAACAAGACGAAGAAAATCACTACTTCTAAGCTCAATGAAATAATGCAGGTAGAGATTGAAAAGTACCCACCTCCAGCCCATCGTGGTAAGCATATCAAAATCAAGTATATGATTCAGTTGCCGACACCTTCGCCTACGTTTGTATTTTTCTGTAATCACCCCAAATATATCAAAGAGCCTTACATGCGATATTTGGAAAATCGTATGCGCGAAAACTTTGATTTTGAAGGAGTCCCTATTACAATATTCTTTAGAGAAAAGTAATGTTTTACATAGCTATAAAATTAAAAACACCTAATCTCTTTAGAGGTTAGGTGTTTTTTTGATACACTACCTTATCTGAATTTGGTGATTCTATAAAGGCAAAAATTATTATTTATTGATTTTCAACTCTTTCACTAGGTCTGACCCGCCTAGTTTCTCAATACACCAAAGTACATATCGGATATCGACGTTGATACAACGTTTGTATTTTTTGTCAAAAACAATGTCGCCCGACATTGCCTCCCAGTTACCGTCAAATGCCAATCCAATCAATTCGCCTTTGGCATTGATCACAGGGCTTCCTGAATTTCCTCCCGTGATGTCGTTGTTGGTAATAAAGCCTACCGTAACATCGCCATTCTCAGCATACTGACCAAAATCTTTGTTTTTATAGAGTTCCAAAAAGTTTTTGGGAAGGTCAAATTCACCATCACCGGGTTTGTATTTTTCCATAACGCCAGTCATGGTTGTTTTGTAATTATAATGAACCCCGTCGCGTGGGTCATAGTCTTGCACATTTCCATAGCTTACACGTAGCGTACTATTGGCATCGGGATATTCGACAAGGCTCGGATTCATTTCGCTTAGCCCTTTGATATACAAACGAGATAGTTTTTTGTCAATTTCTTGAAAATCAGCGTTGTACTTGGCATATTTAGAAATGTAGTTTTTCCGAAAATCAGCAAAATATTTAAACGCCCAATCGTTTGATAGAGTCTCGTATTGGGGGGAGTCTAAGAATTTGTTGAAACGGTTTTTGTCCGTAAAAACACTTGTGAGGTACATTTCTTGAGCAAACTTTTTAAATGATTCTTCTGGAGTACCCGCCGAAAACTTGTTTAAAATTTCTTTGATAATAGCCGGATGTTGGTCTTTCGGAATATCATTATAAAAAGCCAAAAGTGTTTGAGCTACTATTTTTTGATCCGAAAGAAGGTTAAATGACTTAAAAAACTCTTCGCCTCTACTTCTGAAACGCTCAGTGATACCCTGAGCTTTGGCGGGGTCTTTGAGTTGTTCTTCTGCCACGGCCATAGGTAGGGCCAATGCAGCAATATGGGCTCCTACAATCCCTTGATTCAAATAGGTAGAGTGGGTTGCGTAGGGCTCATAAGATGCGTAAGCTACTTGCCATTGGTCAAAAATATCTTCATAGGCAGGCTTTCCTTTGGCCCAAGTTCTAAACTGATTTTCCAAAGCTACTTTTTGGTCGAACACTTTCAGACGCACTAGTTGCTGGGTCTGACCGATAAAATACTTCCAATAGTTGGCAATACTCGCATATTCAGAGGCCAAAGCGAGCTTGGTAGCCACGTCTTTGTCCATTTCTTCTTTCCAAGCTTTCAGCCGAATGTCTCGGTTTTTGATAATGCCAGGGTTTACTTTGTCGATAGCGAGTTTGATACCCATCGAAGTTTCGTAGCGATTGGTGCGCCCAGGAAAACCAAATACCATCGCAAAATCGCCAGGTTTGATACCTTTTAAAGAAATAGGCAAAAACTTCTTGGGTTTGTAAGGGATATTGTCTTTGGAATAATCTGCCCCTTTGTTGTCTTTGTTGGCATAAATCCTAAATACCGAAAAGTCTCCTGTATGGCGAGGCCATTCCCAGTTGTCGGTGTCGCCGCCATATTTACCGATGCTTTGGGGAGGTGTACCTACCAAGCGAATGTCAGAAAACTTCTCAAACACAAACAAATAATAGGCATTTCCTTTGGCAAATTCTTTCACAGAAGCATTGTAGGCGGTTCCGTCAGTAGCTTTTTGAGATAGCTCATTGCCAAGTTGGTTTACTTTGGCGGCTCTTTCCTTTTCACTCAAACCCTCAAGTTTTGGTAAGATTTGTGCGGTTACGTCTTCCATTCTCACCAAAATATCAATGTAAAGACCTTCTACGGGGCGTTCTTCTGCGTTTGATTTTGCCCAGAAACCGTTATCTAAGATATTATCATTAGGAGTGGAGAGTGTCGCAATTGCATCATATCCACAATGGTGATTGGTAAATAGTAAACCTTTGTCAGACACAATTTCGCCGGTACAAAACCCTCCCCCCATTCTGACTATTGCATCTTTAAGACTAGCATTGTTGATGTCGTAGATGTCTTTGGCGGTAAGTTTGAAGCCCTGTTTTTTCATTTGTGCTTCATTTTTGCCAATCAGAGAAGGAAGCCACATCCCTTCGTCGGCAGGGTCGGAAGCAAAAGACACACTTGCTCCTAAAAGAAAAGAAAAAAGTGTAAGTTTTAATTTGTTCATAAAGAATGATTATTGGATTGTTGAAAAGTAAATACTTGAGAAATTAATGAAATAAAATCCCAAGTAGTATTCCTCCAAATACAATGATATAAGGAGGGGTTTTGGTGAATTGTAATATAAGAAAAGTCCCTATAATAGTAAAAACTGCCGTAGTGTCCGTGGCGGTTGGGATAAACATCCTGATGGCTGCCGCTGCGGTAAGCCCTACACTAGCGGCGTTGATTCCTTCAAGTG
Organism: Runella zeae DSM 19591; assembly: GCF_000423565.1. Taxonomy (GTDB): domain Bacteria; phylum Bacteroidota; class Bacteroidia; order Cytophagales; family Spirosomataceae; genus Runella; species Runella zeae. Next base: position 326,460 of record NZ_AUIF01000011.1, read on the forward strand.
ATGCTCTGACTCCCCTGTATTTTTTGAGTTCGTTCCAGAATCGATAAACAAAGAAAATAAGAAATGTACCAGGTAAGAAAATACCCATCGTAGCTCCAAGACTTCCCCATAGTTGCCCTGATATACCTTCTGTACGCATGGATAGCGCACCAATGTAAGATGCCACCGAAAATACAGGGCCAGGTACAATTTGTGCAAACGCCATACCAGATAAAAACTCCTGCCGCGTGAGATATTGCTTAAATTCCACAAATTCGGTGTAAAGCATGGTGTTTAGTACTTGACCTCCTCCAAATACAAGACTGCCATTCCGATAAAAATTTTCGAACAAACGAATAGGAAGAGACTGCGTAATGGCTCCTAAAATCGCTGCAAAAACCAAGACTCCCAGCCATAAGAAAAAATTAGCCCATTCGATATGAATGGGGGCTTTATCCATTTTGGTGTGTTTTTGATATTGTAAGGAGGTAGCTAACCCGCCGACTACTATCACTACGGGAGTCATGTAAGGCGAAGGAAAACTATACGCTATGACTGTCGAAATTACCAGGATAATCCAGTGAGAGGAGGTTCGGATAACCTTGGAGCCGATATTAAACCCTCCATAAATCAGAAAAGCAATGGCCATAGGCTCCACAAATCGCATAAAAGCGATGGATATGTGTTGATTTTGGAGGTAATTAATTCCAAACCCTAGAGCTGTCATGGCAATCACTGCGGGTAGAGACCATACCAAAAGCGTCAAGTAAGCTAAATTAGGACCACCTATCTTAAAGCCTAGTGCCGTAATGGTCTGAGTAGAAGTAGGGCCAGGTAAAATTTGGCAAAGAGACTGTAGTTCTAGAAGTTCGGCTTCCGTCAGATAACGTCGTTTTTTGACAAATTTGTCCAAAAACATAACTAAATGCACTTGTGGCCCTCCAAAACACGTCAAAGCCAGTATCGCCACATCCTTGAGAAAGATGAGGTACCGAATCCGTTTGACGGGAGGGTGCAATACTGGTTGAAACACAATAAAAGAAATAAGTGTGATGGAGTGCGACTACGTCATTAGCTAAAAGTATAAATGTATGATTTTCTAAGCTTTTTTTAGACCAAGTTCGATGAGGCGTTCGTTCAGAAACTCACCAGCGGTCATATCTATGTACATTTTGGGATGAGATGAATCCACACAACTTTCCAAACAAGTCAAATCCATATCGGCACGTGGGTGCATGAAAAAAGGAATAGAATAACGAGACGTGTTCATTTTTTCGCGTGGAGGATTGACAACCCGGTGAATCGTAGATTTGAGATGGTGATTGGTAAGGCGGTCAAGCATGTCACCTACATTGACCACAATTTGATCTGGAAGAGCCGTGATACCAATCCATTTTCCGTCTCGGCGAAGTACCTCTAGGCCTTCGGCACTTGCACCCATAAGAAGCGTGATGAGATTGATGTCGCCGTGGGCAGCTGCTCGGACGGCTCCGTCGGGTACGGTAGTAGGATCTAAAGGAAAATAATGGAGGGCTCTCAAAATACTGTCGCCATTACGGACTTTATCTTCAAAATAATTTTCGTCTAATCCTAAATAAATGGCAATCGCCTTGAGAAGAGTTTTACCCGTATTTTCAAAAATTTTGTACACCTCAATACTATAAACTTCAAACTCAGGTGTTTCTGTAGGAAATATATTATGTGGCATATCGCCTTCGGGTTGAGGCTGTCCTATATGGTAAAATTCTTTAAGGTCAGCTACTTTAAAGCCTTTGGCTTTTTCTTTACCCTTCCCAATATACCCACGCTGACCATGTAACTCCGAAAATTCATATTTACGTTTTATTTCGTCTGTTTGTTTAAAAAAAGCCTGAACAGCATCGTAAAGCTTCAATCTTAGCTCTTCGGTCAACCCATGATTTTTGATACAGACAAAACCGATATTGTTGAAAGCGGCCCCTAAATCTTGCACAAATTTAGCTTTGAGCGTATTGTCACCCGAAGTAAAATCAGAGATATCTAATGACGGAATTTCGTCTAGAAGTGTACTTTGTTGCATGGTTCTAAGATGTTGATAGTGTAGATTTTAAGTAGTAATACTTAGGCTACAAAAAGCCCAGGTTTCACTATCCTAAAATCAAAAAGAATTGTGTAGTGCAAAGTTTGAAAAAACAAACGGTTTATTCAAACATGAAATAAATACTAACCGTATGAGAAGTAAGGCGGCGAATACTGCTACCTGCGGTATTTTGGTTGAGATTGACGATTCCGTGCGAAAAACGAATCTCAGGAGAAAACTTGGTATAAGCCAAAAATTGCTCGAAACCAAAACCATAATCAATACTCAAATCAACGCTTTTGGCATTGAGACGATCAGAACCTTGCTGGAGTCGTCGCCTTACATTGGTTTCTAAACCCAATGTGATACCTCCAATCATGTACATACGGGAGTTTTTGCGACGTTGGGATTTGTATTTTAACAGAAGAGGAATCTCAAACCAAGTAGCTTCCCGCAATTCTTTACGCTTAGTACCTCCAGCGTATTCGTATTCAAGCACTCGATCATAAAGAGCTACCGTAGGAGTCGTACGAATATCCCAGTGCTCGTTGAGGTAGGCATTTACCACAAAACCCATACGAAAGCCCACTGTTCGAGGAGCTGTGATTCGACTTGTGGTATCTTGAGTGAGGAAATTGTCTCCATGCACAAAATGAAATCGAGTCAAAGGTAAGCCCATCAAATATCCAAAGTGGATGGGCTTATCATCATAGTATTCTAAATTTTTGCGGAAATATTGCATCGTTTGAGCCTGACTGGGAATCAAAGGGCATAAGCCCAATAATAAAACGCCAATCAGCAAGTCATTACGTTGAGTGATAAGAAGGCGAGTTTGAAAGGCTCTTCTTATTTTTTTCCTACATAAATCGAACAAATCCCAAAAGTGAGTGGTATACATTTTGTGTGTTTAAAGCCCGCTTGTTCGTAAATTTTTAAGAAGTCATTTCCATCAGGAAATGCTTGCACCGATTCGGGAAGGTAAGTATACGCTGAGGTATCTTTTGAGACCATTCGTCCTATAATCGGTAAAATGTAACGAAAGTAAAAGTTGTATAATTGTTTGAAGGGGAAAGTTTTCGGTTTTGAAAATTCCAAAATCACACAAGTTCCGCCGGGCTTCATAACTCTATACATGTCTGTCAGCCCCAAAAGCAAGTTCTCGAAGTTACGAACGCCAAAAGAGGCCGTAAGGGCATCGAAAGAATTGTCGCTAAAAGGCAAATGAGCAGAATCTCCCGTACGAAGTTCTATAATGTTTTCCTTGCCAAGTTTTTTGATTTTTTCTCTACCTACTGCCAGCATCCCTTCCGAAATATCGACACCTACGATTTTTTGGGGGCTGAGCTTGAGCGCCTCAATCGCAAAATCTCCCGTGCCAGTGGCAATGTCAAGAATAGTTTGGGGCTTTTCTTTCTGAAGAAGCTTAATGGCTTTTTTGCGCCAATAAATATCAATACCTGCACTGAGGACGTGATTCAGAAGATCGTATTTAGGCGAAACATTGTCAAACATTTCGGCAATTTGCTCACGTTTGCCCGTGGTTTTATCTTTATAAGGAACTACTGTCATGGTTGCGAAGCCAGAAAACAATGATGAAACAATTGAACACAAGAAGATTCTTGTAGCCTCAACAATAAGCATTGAGGCTACAAAGTTAAGAATCACATTATCTCAAACGCTTTGTGAGACTCAATAGTTTTGTGTAAAATTGTTATTTCTAACAAAGCGGCTACCTTTAGACTCTCTTGTGGGAGGCTTGGTAAGCTTACTATCCTACAAAACCTGATGTTTGAGAAAATTGAAGAACTTCGTCACTATCTCTACAAGTACATCGAAACACGTGTAGAACTTTTAAAAACAGAAACCCAAGAGCACATCGAAAACATCATCATAAAACTCGTGTATTTGGTAGTGATGTTGATGCTTGCCTCACTGACTGGCATTTTTGTGTTTATTACGCTAGCAGTAGGAATCAACGAATGGCTTGATAGCCGATATTGGGGTTTTCTGATTGTGTTTGGATTTCTTTTGTTGACTACGCTTTTATGGGTAAATGCCGGTAATGGAGTTCAGCAAATGGTTAGAAAAATGCTTCATTGGGTGTTTAAGCATCGATAATTTTCAGCACTTTAGCAGGGTTTCCTCGTACGACAGCAAAATCAGGAATATTTTTGGTAATAACGCTTCCGGCGGCTATCAAGCAGCCTTTGCCAATGGTGAGATTGGGACATACAATGCTCCCCGCACCTACCAAAGTACCTTGCCCTATAGATACATTTCCACACAAGGTAGCCTTAGGGGCGATGTGGACAAAATCACCGATTCGACATTCATGGTCGATAGAGGCCGCAGTGTTTACAATCACGTGTTTGCCTACTTGAGCGTCGGCTTGTATTACTGATTGATGCAAAATGATGGTTCCCTCACCGATTTGGACGGTCGGGTCTACGATGGCTGAGGGGTGTATCGTCTTTCCAAAAGAATGTCTAACCATCATGGCTACTTTTTGACGGATTTTGTTGTTGCCAATGGCCACAATAACACTTTCCTGACTCTCATATTCAGCTTTATAGCTTCCCACCACCGGAATATCCCACAGGCTAGTCTTTGATAAATCATCGTCAAAAATCCCCATAATAGGTATTTGATTGGCAATCAGGCAACTAATGATAACTTTAGCGTGACCGCTAGCTCCGTACAAAAGCATAGTTTTTAATTGTTTCCCGTAAATTTATCGACAGTTGCCGAATTAGCTGCATTTATATCTTTTGCGCTAAAAACATTTATGAGGGTAAGCCAAAGTATTTTAATATCTAATTGAAAACTAAGGTGTTCGACATACCATATATCATACTCAAACTTTTGTGCCCACGAGATGGCATTTCGACCATTGACTTGGGCCCATCCTGTAATGCCGGGTTTTACATCGTGTCGTTTTTGTTGTTGTTTACTATAAAGTGGCAAGTATTCGGTAAGCAAAGGACGTGGTCCAATCAACGACATCTCTCCTCGAAGTACATTCAAAAGCTGAGGAAGCTCATCCAGAGAAGTTTTGCGCACAAATCTGCCAATAGGCGTGAGACGTTGGGCATCTGATAAAAGCTCCCCTTGAGGATTACGGAGATCATTCATGGTTTTAAATTTTACAATTCTAAATATTTTGCCATGAAGACCAGGGCGAAATTGGAAAAAGAAAGGTTTGCCTTGGTTGTAAATGCTAAGTAAAACAATAACCACAAACAAAATCGGAGAGAATAGGATAAGCACTAAAAGTGCAATGGTTTTATCAAGCAGTGGTTTGAAAAAATATTGATAATTCATGCCACAAAATTACTTATTTCATCTCGTGCTCCAAACGGCGATAAAGTGCTAGTTTGCTAGTCCAAACATCGGTAGGAGAAAAAAAGGTTTTTACCCGTGCCTGAGCAGCATGCCCATGAGTTTCTACGATATGCTTATTTTGAAGATAAAACATCATTTGGGCGGCTAACTCATCTACTGAGCCTTTTTTGAAAAAAATCCCTGTTTGGTTCTCCACGACGGCGTCTTTCAGGCCAGTTACGTTAGATACTACGGCAGGTTTTTTCATAGCGGCTGCTTCTAGCACTACATTGCCGAGTCCTTCGCGGTGGCTTGGAAGCACTAAAAAATCTATCAGGCTAAAATAATAAGCCACATCTTGTTTCCACTCTACCCACACAATACTAGAAGTGGTTTTGAGAAGAGTCTGCAAATAAGGCGAAATAGACTGGCGCGAGTCCAAAGACCCCACAATTAGGAGTTTGGCTGAAGGGAAATGTCGCTCAACAATCATCCAAGCCTGATATAGTTCTTGTATTCCTTTTTCGGGACTAAGACGCCCTACAAAACCCACCACAGGGCCAGAAATGTTACCAAAAAGCTCATTTTTGAGGGTGAGTATGGTAGTGGTGTCAATGAGGGCGGGATTAAATTCTACTGCTGTATCAATGCCGCTGCAGCTACCATGATGCATTACCGAGACTTTGGTGGGAGAGACTATTTTTTTTTGGATGACCAAATCTCGTAGCGATTGGCTTACCGTAATGACGTGATTGGCTAGTAAACAGCTTATTTTTTCAGCAGAAAAATAAATTTCTTTTGCCGGAAACGATGCAGTTTCGAGAGGTAAGCCGTGCATTTCATAAATACGAATAGGAACCTTGGCATTTTGGGCGGCTATCATGGCCAAAAAGGCGGCAATAGGAGTATTGGCGTGAACAATAGTCGGGCGTATTTTTTTGAAAAAACAAGTCAATTCATACACACTCTTTAAATGCTGACGAATCGCAGTCGGATGGCGGTTAAAAGAAAGCCCCCATGTCATAACATCGTTCGTAATGCCAAAATCTTGAAGTATGTCGCTATTGGCACAAAACACATGCACTTCGTATTTATTTTGTTTCCAAAATTCACATTGACCTTTCAAGAAGCGTAAAGATAGAGAGTCGGTATAAACCAAGGCAAGACAGGACATCAGCAAAAGGGTTTACTAATTAGACTGTCTTGCCTGCATTAAGTCATCTTAGTCACCTTTAGGTTTGAATGACACCTACATTAAAAGTCTTGGTAATAGGAGCATGATTTGCGGCTTCAATTCCAGCAGAAATGATACGTCGCGTATCAAGCGGATTGATGATTCCGTCGGTCCAGAGATGAGCCGCTGCATAATAAGGCGAAAGTTGTGCATCATAACGCTCCGTAATTTCGGTCAGAAGCTCATTCTCTGCTTCTGATGATATAGATTTACCTTTGGCTTTGAGCGTAGCTACTTGTATTTGGAGCAACGTCTTTGCGGCAGAGGCCCCACTCATGACCGCAAGCTTAGCGGTAGGCCAAGAATATATCAGCCGTGGGTCATAGGCTTTACCACACATAGCGTAGTTGCCCGCGCCATAAGAGTTGCCCACAATGAACGTGAACTTAGGTACAACCGAATTGGCGACGGCATTTACCATCTTGGCTCCATCTTTGATGATTCCCCCTTGCTCGGAGCGGCTACCAACCATAAAGCCCGTAACATCGTGTAAGAAAACCAAAGGGATTTTTTTCTGATTGCAATTCATGATAAAACGCGCCGCTTTATCTGCCGAATCCGAATAAATCACGCCTCCCATTTGCATTTCGGGAGCCGTATTCCCGCCCTTTTTAGCTTTTACTATTTTTCTTTGATTGGCTACAATCCCCACAGCCCAGCCGTCTACTCTAGCGTATCCGCATAGCAGCGTTTGGCCATACGACTTTTTATATTCTTCAAATTCAGAATTATCTACAATACGTTCGATAATCTCGCGCATATCATAAGGCTTATTGCGATCGGCGGGCAGTATTTCAAATATTTCTTGAGGATTTTTGAGAGGGAGGGAGGGGTTTATTCTATCAAACCCAGCTTTTATCTCATGCCCTACTTTATCAAATATTTTTTTGATGGCATCTAGGCAAGCGATATCGTCAGGGTATTTGTTGTCGGTTACGCCTGAGATTTCGCAGTGGGTGGTAGCGCCTCCTAAAGTTTCAGCATCTACATCTTCGCCAATAGAAGCTTTTACGAGATAAGGACCCGCTAAAAAAATAGAGCCAGTTCCTTCTACAATAAGCGCTTCATCAGACATAATAGGTAAATAGGCACCGCCCGCTACACAGCTTCCCATGATAGCCGCTACCTGCAAAATCCCCAAAGAAGACATGACAGCATTGTTGCGAAAGATTCGACCAAAATGCTCTTTGTCCGCAAAAACATCGGCTTGAAGAGGGAGATAAATCCCCGCACTATCCACTAAATAAATAATAGGTAGGCGATTTTCGAGGGCGATTTCTTGGGCTCGGAGGTTTTTTTTTGCAGTAATAGGAAACCACGCGCCTGCTTTGACCGTGGCATCATTTGCTACTATTACGCACATACGCCCCGATACCCTTCCTATCCCTACCACCACGCCTCCCGAAGGGCAGCCGCCTTCTTCTATATACATACCATCTCCCACAAACGCCCCTATTTCTACAAAATCACTTTCCGAATCAATCAAGTAATTGATTCGTTCGCGGGCGGTAAGTTTACCTTTGGCTTTGTGCTTTTCAATATTTTTTTGGCCTCCGCCTAGTTTAACTTGTTCAAGTTTTTGATGGAGCTGCTCAAGGAGCTGTTGATGAAACTCAGAATTGGTCATAGCTGATGAAGATTTTTGGAAAGTTAAAAATGATGATTTTTAGGGATAAACCATAAAAACAAGGCACTTAATATCCGAATGTAATCTAGTTTTTGTTAGAAAAGCTAATGTGATATTTCGGAGAGTATATTCAATAAAAGCGAAGCAGAATTGTGGGCTGCTACTTTTTTAAAATGAGCAAAGTTTTCTTGGGCATTACTGTTGGCTTTGTCACTCATACTCCTGATAATTAAACAAGGAACTTGTTGTTGCCAGCATATTTGGGCTACGGCTCCCCCTTCCATCTCGGTAGCATCCGCGTCAAAAAGAAGGCGTAGCTGTTGCCCTTTTTTTTCTGAACTTACAAACAAATCACCCGTAACAATAGTACCCACTATGATAGAAGGACTAGCTGCGGCAATCGAGATTTTTTCTAGCACTGTTTTCTTTGCAGCTATTTGAGCTTTGGATAAAAGCACAGAATCTGCTTCAAAGTAAAGTGGATTTAACTGTGAATTGATGGGGTTACGGGTATTTCGGACGAGCGTGGTATCATTGTTGATATATCCAAAATCATATTGGATTGTTTTTTTACCAATCACCATGTCGCCAGGTTTTAAATCAGGATGAAGGCCCCCCGCAATGCCTGTAAATATAACTTTCTGAGGCCGGAAATGTTGTAATAAAAAAGCGGTGGTCATTGAGGCATTCACTTTTCCGATTCCGGTCTTAACGACTACGACTCGTTGCTTCCCGATTTTTCCGGTAAAAAAATGTATTCCATGAATAATCTCGTCTTGGGGTTTTTGGATAGATTGTCTCAAAAGTTCAATTTCTTCATCCAGTGCTCCTATTAAAGCAATAATTGATTTGGGCTGATAAACTTGAGCATTGGAGACAAAGGCTACACACAAACAAAAGACAAAAATGAGTTTCCGACATAAAAAAGAACGAAATAACATTGGGAAAGGCTTGATTAATTGCTTATTTAGACACAAAATTGCAAAAAACTATGTTGGTGATTGTCTTATTTTTGTGATTTCATACAATAACCCACTTTAACTTACGATGAAAGATACTGCTGAAAGAAAGCGTATTCATGCGCGTGCTGATAATAAAGGTTGGAAAAAATGGGGCCCTTATTTGGCTGAACGCCAATGGGGAACTGTTAGAGAAGACTACAGCTATTGGGGAGATTCTTGGGGGTTTATTTCTCATGAAATATCTCGCTCATATACCTATCGTTGGGGGGAAGATGGTATCGGAGGTATCTCCGACAACAAAGGCCATATCTGTATGGCTTTTGCATTCTGGAATCAGCAAGACCCTATTATCAAAGAAAGATTTTTTGGATTGACTGGCCCAGAAGGTAATCACGGAGAAGATGTGAAGGAGATTTACTATTATTTGGATAGTACTCCTACTCATTCCTACATGAAAATGCTCTATAAATATCCCCAACAAGCTTTTCCTTATGCCAAGCTTGCGGAAGAAAATAGAAAAAGAAACCGACTTCAGCCCGAATTTGAGATTTTGGAGACGGGTGCTTTTGACAATAATCAGTATTTCGATATTTTTATAGAATACGCAAAAGCAGACGAAAACGACCTGCTTGTCAAAATTACCGCCCATAACCGCTATTCAGAAGAAGCACCCCTTACGATACTTCCTACATTATGGGTTCGGAATACTTGGTCGTGGGGATATGACCAATTTGACTATAAACCGATTCTCAATGGCATTGCCAACCGGCAAATAGAAGTCAATCATCGTTTACTAGGTAAATATAAACTATATTTTGAGGGAGTAGATGAGTTGTTGTTTTGTGAAAATGAGACCAACATTGAACGAATCTTTGGTAAACCTAATGCATCGCCTTATACTAAGGATGGTATCAATAACTATATTGTAACAGGGAAAAAACAATTTGTCAATCCCAATCAGATAGGTTCAAAAGCAGCAGGCCACTACAATCTAGTAGTTCCGCCGCAAGAGAGTGTTACCGTGAGGCTTCGTTTTTCTAACCAAACCCATAATTCTAACCCTTTTGCGGATTTCGACGAAATTTTTGCCCTAAGGAAACAGGAAGCCGATGAGTTTTATGACGATCTTCAGCAAAATGTAAAAGACCCTGAACTGCGGACAATTCAACGCCAAGCTTTTGCAGGAATGCTCTGGAACAAACAGTTCTTTTATTATAATGTAAATGAATGGCTGAAAGGTGATCCCAAAATGCCTTTTGATTTTAAGGGGCGAGCATACCCACGCAATCTCACTTGGAAGCACATGTACACTGCCAATATCCTATCTATGCCCGACAAATGGGAATACCCTTGGTTTGCGGCATGGGATTTGGCTTTTCATACGGTGACATTAGCGAGGTTGGATCCCTATTTTGCCAAGCGTCAATTGGCGGTTATTCTTAGAGAATATTACATGCACCCCAACGGACAGCTGCCTGCATATGAATGGAACTTTTCCGATGTCAATCCGCCCGTTCATGCGTGGGCCACTTGGAAAGTGTATGAAATAGATAGAGAACTTAATGGACAGGGAGATGTTGCATTTTTAGAGCGGATTTTTCACAAACTACTCCTCAACTTTACATGGTGGGTCAATCGCAAAGACGCTGAAGGAAACAACGTATTTTCGGGAGGCTTTTTAGGGCTAGATAATATTGGGGTGTTTGACCGTAGTGCAGAGTTGCCTACGGGTGGTTATCTTGAGCAAGCCGACGGTACTGGATGGATGGCCATGTATACTCTTAATATGTTACGGATTTCGTGCGAAATTTCGTTGGTACGTCCTGTTTATCAAGATATGGCTTCCAAGTTTTTTGAGCACTTCTTGCATATAGCTGCGGCCATGAAGTCTTTAGGAGACCAAAAGATTAGTCTTTGGGATGAAGAAGACCAATTTTACTATGATGTGCTTCATACGCCAGACGGGAAGAGTATGTTGTTGAAATTACGCTCTATGGTGGGCCTTATTCCATTGTTTGCCGTAGAAATCTTGGATGATGATTTACTAGAAAAGCTTCCAGATTTTAAAAGACGAGTCGAATGGGTACTCACCAATCGCCCCGACCTCGCATCTTTGATTTCGCGTTGGCACGAGCCAGGCAAAGGTGAGTCGCATTTATTGGCATTATTGCGGGGCCACCGCATGAAAATGCTCCTAAAGCGGATGTTTGATGAAACAGAGTTTTTATCTAAATACGGCATTAGAGCTCTTTCAAAATACCACGAAGCGCACCCTTATGAGTTTTTTGTGAATGGAGAGGTTTTGCGGGTCAAATATACGCCAGCCGAATCTGATAGTAGTATTTTTGGGGGCAATTCAAATTGGAGAGGGCCTATTTGGTTTCCTCTTAACTTCTTAATTGTAGATTCTTTATTAAAATTCTATAATTATTATGGAGATGATTATGAAATAGAATACCCAACAAACTCTGGCAATGTCATGACAATCAGAGATGCGGCGATTTGTGTGGCCAAACGTTTGATAGATATCTTCCGTAGGGACTCAGCAGGAAATATCCCAGCCTTTTACTCGCAAAAAACCTTTCAAGATGATCCTCACTTTAAGGACTTGTATCTGTTTTATGAGTATTTTAATGGAGATAATGGTGATGGTCTTGGAGCTGCGCACCAAACTGGCTGGACCGGATTAGTCGCAGATCTAATAGAGTATACCTCAGTTTATGAAGATGTAGCTGAAAAGAAGACCTCTACCGAAGAGCTATTATGATTTAAACAACATCTCAATTAATACCTCCAACTCTACTTTAAATAACTTGTAGAAAGGGAGGTATTTTGCTTTTATAGTCATTCATTCAAAAAATATTAAGATAAAGCTAAAAAATGGAAAACTTGGTTGAGCAGTTCAATGATTATCGAGCACGGATGAACGAAAGAATCATGGACTCAGATAATCTCATTATAAAAAGACTTTTTAACCTAGATACAAACGCGTATGCGGAAGGTCATTTAAACGAAGCTACGAAAGAAATGTTGGGTTTAGCATGCTCAATGGTATTAAGATGTGACGACTGTGTAAAATATCATCTAGGTAAATGCAAAGAATTGGGTGTTACAACGGCACAAGTACAAGAAGTATTTTCAATCGCTACTTTGGTAGGTGGTACCATCGTAATCCCTCATCTTCGTAGAGCAGTTGAATATTGGGATGCTTTATCTCAGGAATCATAAAGATTTTTGATGTATTTTAAATGGATATATACTAATGAAAAACCAAGAAATAGACGAACAGTTGGAAAAAGACTGGGAAGGTTTGTTAGAAACCCTTGAGCAAACAATCGGGAAAAAGCCCGCCGATCTAAATGGTGTCTTATTTTTGATTGGCGTGCATGAATTAGGAAAAGGCCCTATTTCCTTTACCAAGGAGCAAAAACAAGATTTAATGCACATCGCAGTATGTAAAGTTTTAAGCTTATCGGGCTTTTATGAGTTAGAAGGCTTAGATAAAGATGGGTGGCCACATTGGCGGTCGGTAGAAAAGGTACCTCATTTTAATCTTCTTTCACAGGAATCCTTGCTTAAAATTCATGTCATCAAGTACTTTAAAGAAGAAATAAAACTAACCTAGCCTTATCTTAAGGCTTAACAGCTAGGATGTTATAAATTTTTTAAAAAGAAATGTGTTAAAATATTTGGAAAAGGGTGCGGGGTTGTGTTACCTTTGCACTCCCAAAACGGACGAGCGGCGAAAAGGAAGAGGGAAGAAAAGAGTTAAGGATTGGGTTTTAAAAAAAAGATTAAAAAACATTTGGAGGTTTAAAATAAAAAGTAGACCTTTGCAACCCGAAACAGAGAGTGAGGGAATAATTTCCGAAGAAAATTTTGTAAAATAAAAAAAAGCAAAAAATAATTTGGAAGTTAAAAATAAAAGATAGACCTTTGCAACCCCAAAAGAGGGGAGAGAGAGAAAAGAGAGGTTTAGGAGCTTTGAGAGAAGCACAAAGTTTAGCGACGCGCTAGACGGGAGTTCATTGACAGAATGGTGAGAAAGAATAAACGACAAAGCGTGTAACAGTAGAATTAAGCGACGTAAGTCGATAGAATAGAAATTTACGATGGAGAGTTTGATCCTGGCTCAGGATGAACGCTAGCGGCAGGCCTAATACATGCAAGGCGAAGGGGCAGCAATGTCACTGTCGTACGGGTGCGTAACACGTATGCAACCTACCTATCACAGGGGGATAGCCTCTGGAAACAGGGATTAATACCGCATAAAGCAGGGACACCGCATGGTGATATTGCTAAAGATTTATCGGTGATAGATGGGCATGCGTCTGATTAGTTA
>NZ_KE384039.1:0-265800 GCF_000423565.1 Runella zeae DSM 19591
AAATATAACGATGAGTTTTGGCTAATTCGAGGGTGCCAAACGTGCTTTTAATCTTTTTTTTTTCGTCGATCTTTAGGGGTAGCTCCCAGATTTTTCTCAGCTACGGCTCGGCCTAGCTCCGTCCAAAGTTCAACAAAACCCTGCTCATACTCTAGTAGGCTCGGGCTGGCGTTAAGACGATTTATGTCTGCATATTTGGCCCGAGCCATCTCTATAAATTCTGATTCTGTCATTGATTTGTTCGGTTTTTGCTAAAAAATAATTCAAAGATACAAAATACACTCAAACGACAATTTGGTTTGCGCCCCACTATAGCCAATACGAGATTAGGTTTTGTTTATTTTTTTTCCAAGTCTTTCAGAATAAATTTAATCCAATTCTTTTGTTCAATTTTATCTAAAAGTATGTCTGGCTTAAAACCAGTTTGGTCAATAGGTTTTTTATCTGTCCAACTTGATTTTACAATTGGTATTGTTAAAATATATTTATCATACGGCAATGGCGTGGGGTATGACATTCCTTCGTAGTCCATCATGCCTACGGTATTTATGCCATATGTGGTTGTTTTTTTACTTTGTTTCGAAATAAAGAAAAAGTATTCTGTTGAACTGCCGCTCAAATCATCTACAATCAACGCAATTTTTTTTGGTTTTGCTATAATGGAATCTAGAGGGAAAGTTACTCCAGGAATGGGGTAGAAATCTTTTTTTGTGTTTGGAAGTTCTTGATAAGCTTTCTTGTAGGAGGCAATAATTTCACTAGGAAAATATTTTTCATACTCTTTAGGTATAGGATTTAATACAAAAGGTTCTAAATCAGCTAATTTGAACTTTATATTCTCTGGAGTAACTCTCAGGTAAGTATCATATTGAAAAATTGGGTTTGTCATAAAGAAGGGTAAAAAAGAAACCCAACCAGTATTACCACCTGCATTTCCAGATAGGTCTACTATGAGATTTTCACAAGTTTTAATGATTGAGTCATTTTTGGTTACCAATTGTTGAATTTTATCATCATTGTTTTTAAAAGTGGGGATTTTTAAATAGGCTGTTTTAGTAGATAACTTCTGGAAATTAAGGCCCTTATTGCTGCCTTTCCAAGTTTTTAATTCTTCTTTTTCCGAATTTGATAATTCATTAGGATAAATTTTTCCAAACATTGAAAAATTCCAAATTTGCAACAAATTTCCTTTTTGTTTGGCAGGTACATCTGTCGTAATAAATGAATTGTATTCCTTGGCAATAAACCCTTGTTTATTTGGTGTTAACTTTACGTAAACCAATCCTAAAGGTATTTTAGGGTCTTGAGTTTGTATAACTATTGCTTCATAAACATTTTTTTTGGATTTTTGAATGGCTAACTTCAAAGTTGAATCTGCGTTTATCCAAATGCCTTCTATCGTAGATAATTTCTTTTTTGCAATACTTGTTTTAAAGTCATCTTCTGAAAGGTTTTTTATTTCATAATCGTAGTCGTCTTGATTAGCATAACTTAAAATAAAGTGTTTGTCTTTAAAGAAACGTATATACTCTTTGAGTAAATAAAAACAAGTCTTGGGGTTTGTTTCATTTAGAGCTTTCTTTTTGATAGAATTAATCAGTTCTGTATACTTTGGCTTTGTATTGTTATTAATTTTTACAGGGAAACCAGCGTAGTTTTCTTCCGTTTTGGAAATGATTTTATTTAGATTATCAGAACAATTGCATTTGTTGCTCTGTGCGTAGGTTGTAGCTGAGAATAATATCAGAAATATTGGTATATAGATAGCTAGTTTCATGCTTTTTTACTTGTTGTGTTAAATATGTTTAGATTCTATTTTATGTAGAATGTAGTATGTAGATGTGGTTTTTTATAACGCTTTTGGTATGTATTTATTTAGTTCTGTGGTTGAAATTATCTGTTAGTTTTATATTCTTTGTTTTGTTGAAAGTCGTTATATAGTTGCTTCCAACCGAAAAATGTTAGCGAAGGGTGGGAGCACTCTCCTTGCCCTAACTACAAAGTTTATAGCAAGTACAAAGCCTAAATTACGCACATTAGCTCATTTATTCACAAACATAATGTTGTGCCTTCGCTGTTTTTAGTCAACAAATGCTTCTTTAATAACGGCTTTTACTTGTTCTATAGTGTCGTCGTCTAACTTGCCAATAGTGTTAGTTATTCGGCTTTGGTCTATGGTACGAATTTGGTCTATAACTATCCAATTTTGTTGCCCCTGCAAATCAAAACTTACCCTTGTAGGGTAGTTTTTTGACTGTGAAGTGATTGGACAAATTACAATAGTCGCCAAGTGTTTATTCATTTCATTTGGCGAAACAACCAGACAAGGTCTTTTTTTCTTAATTTCGCTACCGATTGTTGGGTCTAAATTCACAACAACAACCTCATATTGTGAGTAGGTTGCCATATTTTAATTCCAGTTTTCGTTGTCAAAAACGCTGTATATCAATGATTTATCCTCTGAATTGCGCCGGTATTAGTACTAAAATTCAATAGAATTACTGCTATTGAATTTTGCATGGTTTGGGCCGGACGATTCAGTGAGCGGGATACAAAACCCGCGTGTCTGTTGCACAACTCTATTCAAAGGTATGGATTTTGGGGATTTTTAATACAATTCGATATAAGATGTGCAAAAACTAAGGATAAGGAGTTGACTAAAAGTCATATAAATGTTGTTTTTACAGGCAAGGGTGGCATGCTCTCCAATTTTATTGTCAAGTCGATTTGGATGACTTGCCACTGTTAGGTCATTTCTACAATCTTAACTTTTTAAAGATTTGCGTAAGAGCTACTGATATTAGGAGTATACCCGATTGTTAGTCGCTACTTAATGGATGCTTTTTGTCTTCCCCACGCCACAAAGATGGCCATAAGAAGCATAAAAATATTGAAGCCAATGTCTTTTGCTTCGCCCCTTGAAATATGGAAAATACTTGCAATCGTCATTAAAGCGACGATTCCGTAAGCTGTATAAATTGTCAGTTTAGGTTGGATACGAAGTAATGTCGGCAACACAATTCCAAGTCCGCCTAGTAAGTCCACAATGCCTGTTATCATAACAAGATTTGCATTTTCTTTTACCCAAGGAAAGGGTAAATCTTCGGATTTAAAAAGTTTCATAAACCCTGCCCAAAGAAAAGTGATGGCTAAAATTCCCTGTACTATCCAAAGGATAGTGTTCATTGTTTTTGATGTTTTTTGTTGTGCTGTCATAGCCTATATTGTCTTGAAGCCTCAAATTTAGATACCTTTGCTATCGAAATGATATTACTTCCTGTTTGGAAAGCGCTATCCAAAAGGGAAGTATCGTAAAAAACAAAAAATATGTTGTCCAAAGCTGGTTGTCCAAAAACGATGTTGTCAATTCAAGATGCTCTTGAAGCTGTCGAAGGAAGATGGAAGTTGCTTATTTTGTTTGTCTTGGCCGAAAAGCCAAAACGCTTCAAGCAGATTGCAAAAGAAGTAAATGGAATAACGGACAAAACGTTGTCAAAAGAGTTAAAAAGTTTGGAAGCGAATAAACTTATCCGTAGAGATGTGTATGACACTTTCCCGCCCACTGTTGAATATACCATTACTCCACATGGTTTGTCGCTTGAAAAAGTCTTAGATGAGCTTCATTTTTGGGGGTTGGCGCATCGTCAAAAAGTCATAGGAAAATAGGTGTGAAATAATGTCTTAATCCGATTTGATTAATTTCTGCTAGGTTGTGATACTGATAGTAGTAGCTAGTATATTTTACTCCTTAAAACTGTTTCCGCTCACATAAAAGTCAAAGTTTATTGATAATCCTAAGTCGTTCATTCTTTTTATATCGTCCTTGTCAATATTGTGTCCGCCAATCATTCCATTTCCTTTGTGAATGGTCGAAGCAACTTGAATAGCGCCATCTGCATTTTCAACAAGCCGTCTTATTCCTTCCTTATCTTGCTCTAAATAGGCAAGTAGTTTTTTTAGCTTGTCTTCAAACTCGTCAGGCTCAGGATTCGGTAGAATTATGAAATTACTAAATGTATGTCTTGACTTGCCACTTTCTCTAAGTTCACCTTTGTTCCAAAATTTAGTGGGAGTCAAATGTGTCATTGCTTTTAAATCGTCCACAGATAAAGCTTCTGATGTCGCTCTGAAATAAACTTGGTGATATGCTTCTGTCCCAACCCCCGTTATTTCGTTTGTTTTTGTGTTAATGTAAACTGCGAAATAAAATTTCTCATCAAGTACGGGCAAGTAAGCGATAATTAGTTCATCTTTTTTGTCACGGTCAATACGGTCAAATTTTAGTTGGTTGTTAACATAAATGGGACTATGAATTTCTAGATACTGCTCCGTCGCTCCAAGTATCTTATGCTTGAATTCTTTTTCTACAAGTTTTATAGCTTGTTGGTCGGTCATATTATTATTGCTAATTCGGGCTTGGCGTTCGGCTGGGTTTCGGAGGATAAAAAATAAATATTATTCAAATTCCTAGGCTAATTTGTTGAGCTATGCCTTTAGCAATACTTTATTAGCTCTGGTTTTTCTATTTTTCAAGTCCATATTTTTGCCCATATTCTCTAATTGTTATTAAAAATTGGGGAGTTGGTTTGTCATTCATAAGTTCTTCGTATTCTCGTTTTGCTTTGTCAAAATGTTTAAATTCTCCATAAACTATTAGTTTACCCAAAGGTGTCATCCTCATATCGAATTTATCTAACTTGTTCAACTCTTGAAGCATTTTTTCAGTGCTATTCAGCCGGTCAAAATATGGTAAAATGAAATTTGTCAGATTCTTTTTCATTTCGTTAATTAATTGTTGCTCGTCTGTTTGCTCTTCAATGTCATACCAAGTGTCGTGTTGGTTTCGCAAGTCTCCAATTCTTTTTCTAATCAAATATTCTGGCTCTTTTGGATAGTCTGGAAGCCCTTTGTTGCTGTAATTGTAAAATGCAAGCCAATACTCAGGGACAAAAACTCCTGTATTTATAGTAAACCTAATATTGTCTTTATCCCCAAATTGACTTTTCTGAACATTGATAATTTGTCCGATATTGCCAAGCTTTAAGTAAAAATTATTTGCTTTTTTCTTAAATCCCAAAGGTTTCAATATTTCATGAAATCCGTTTTTAATTATTTTGTCAAACTTTATTTGTGATATTGTCTTCATTAGGAATTACGGTGTGTCGGTCTAAAATCACGGCTAACGGTTTCGGCTTTGCGAAGTGGCGGATTTGTAGCATCCCGAAGGTTATCGGGATTCAATAAAATTTCTACTTTTGAACTTTGCGTCCCGAAGGCTTTCGGGATTTCATAGAAGCATCGCGCCAACAATCTAGTTCGGCGGCTATATTGCCAAACCGCTGTTAGCCGTTTTTTAATCATTTTTTTTCAACGCTTGAAATATTTTGCTAAGAATAAAATATGCTCTTGTATGAGGATACCAATTTCCATATGCACCAGAGGTCATAGCAATCACCATATTTTCTTCGGGAACAACCACTAAATGATTTCCACCATTTCCTGATGCCCATAGATAGTTTATTTCGTTGTCGCCAAATTTTCTTTTTGTTCTATACCAAAGCATGCCATATTCGTCGGCCAGAGGATTATAGTCGCCTATTGCAGAGGAATGTTCGCTCACTAATCTATTCATATAATCATTATCAGCTAACTGTTTATTTCCCCATTTTCCCTTATTGGCAACTAATAATCCCAATTTTGCAAAGTCCAGCGTTGAAATGTAAAGATTGCCAGCAGCACCAGTTTGGTTTGAGGCATTAGTGTACCAGTAAAACTCTTTTATTTCCAAAGGTTCAAAAACTTTTTGTTTAGCATAATCTCTTAGGCTCATCCCTGATTTTTCTTCAATGATAGCACCAATCAAAACAGCATTGATGTCTGCATAGACCCATTTTTTTCCTGGCTCATTTGATAGGGGAACACTTAATAAGTAGCTTAACCATTCGTCCTTTGCTATCCATTTTCCTTCGCTGCCCATTGTCTTAGGGTTGTCAGAGTCAGCATCTAAACCAGAAACCATATTCAAAAGATGAATCAGTTTAACTTTTTTATAATCTTCGTGGATAGAGGGGTATTTTTTCTTTGGAAAGAAAGAGTAAACGTCTTGCTCTAAATTTTTCACCAAACCGTCTTTGATGGCTACGCCCAAAAGCACAGCAGTAATACTCTTTCCAGCAGACCGAATATCGTGTATGTGATTACGCCAAAATGTATTATAGTAATTTTCTAATACGATTTTATTGTCTTTAATCACAATCAATCCTCGAAAATCTCTTTGTCTGAATTTAGAAATTGTATCGGTAAGGGCATTGATGGAATCTTTATTAAAACCCGCATCTGCTGGACTAACAGCAGGAATATTTGGGATAGCTTTCATTTGTGCATATGTTGAGTATGCTAGGGTCAAAAGAAAGAGTGTCAAGAATTTTTGTTTCATATTTCGATTTTTGTTTAATGCCTTCGTTTTGAGGTACAGTCTAGAGCTGTTATCGGTTTGGTTCTTTATTCTAATCCTTTTTTGTCTGGATTCCAAAATGGTTTGGTCTTAATTTGTTTCGTATCCCAATTTAATTCGCGCCTGAAATATTGATTTAGGGCAACACAAATTCTGCTATCGCCACCAACATAAACCATTTTTCGCCCTGTCATATGGGGGATTATTTTTTTGATTTCAGCTATAATTTCGCTGTATGGATTTTCAGGTAGTTCGTAAAAATTGAAAGGCATTGTCCCGTCAATATCTGCAAAAAGTTCGCTTTTATGTTGGCTGTATAAAATGCTTTCTACCTGTTTGTCTTTCGGCAAATTTCGTCTAATGATATACAAGTGAGATAATGCCGATAAGTCACCAATGAACAAATAACTATTTGCAGTGTCGTCTAAAATAAAGTTTCCTTTTTTCCAAGTGAAGTAAACTTTGTCACCAACTTTTCGTTGTTCTGCCCATTTTGCCCCCGAACCTTTGCTGTGTGTTGCAATTGCCAAGTCAAGTGTTCCGTTGGTTTTGTCAAGGTCCCAAACGGAATAACTTCTAACAAAGTCTTTCATTGTCAAACTTTCTTCTGTCATACCGATACCAATACGCAAAAAGTAGCCTGCAACAAATTCAACGTCTTTAATGTTGTCGCTTTTTACACGAATTCTGTATGCAGATTCCGATATTTTTTGCTTTTCTACAATAGTATTCTCTTTGAGAACTCGTTTCAAGATGGTTTTAATTATACCCATTTTTCTTTATTTTAAATTCTTGTCTTTGACCACTAGCGGTACATTTTTATTGGGTGCTAAGTACTATGCGATTTATAAAACGTGAAAGGATAAAAAAAGGTATATATTGTTGGTGGAATGAAAAAGTAAGCGTTTTGCTTCTAAAATAACACACTGTTGTATGTGATACGAAACAGAATTAATACATTCATTCAAATAAGCACTTTTACTAAGTGATTATTGTCGATATTGGTTTCAATTTCTTATTTTTGGATCCCAAATATTTGTCAAATTTCGGTTAAATAAATTCTCTTTTTTGTCAATCCAAATGAGACCTTTGTCTTCGATAATTTCCTTTTCAATTAATTCTTCAATTATCTTGTCTGTTACGTCAATAAAATCCAGAAAATAATCTGAATTATAACTTTGCCCGCATACCATAAAACAGTCTTCTGTGTCATTAATAAAGCCTATTCTGTCTCCAGTATTTGTTAGTAAATAATAAGTGACAATTGTCGAGGCAATAACAGTACCACTTAACTCACGAAGTTTTGTTCCAGTATCAATGTTATAAAAACTGATCTGATGTTTTTTGTCAATATTTATTAATCTGTATCCAACTCCCATATTAGTTTTTTTTAAAATATATATTTGTTGGGAAATCTTTTGAAAAAACTACTTGAAGACATTCCAAAGAGTGTAATAATTTTTCGTAGTCTCTAATATCAACGATTTGTGAGGTAACAGAAGAGGGAGAAACATCCATACCAATAATATCATACTCTTGGCAAAGTCTCCAATGCAGCGCCCGTCCAACTCTTCCACTACTGCCAGTAATAGCCACTTTTTTCATACGCTGCGGTTTTTCTATTTTTCAAGTCCATATTTTTGTCCGTATTCTCTAATTGTTATTAAAAATGGGGGAGTTGGTTTATCACTCAGAAGTCCTTCGTATTCTCGTTTTGCTTTGTCAAACTGTTTAAATTCTCCATAAACTATTAGTTTACCCAAAGGTGTCATCCTCATATCAGCTTTGTCTAATTTGTCCAACTCCTGAAGCATTTTTTTAGTGCTATTCAGCCGGTCAAAATATGGTAAAATGAAATTTGTCAGATTCTTTTTCATTTCGTTAATTAATTGTTGCTCGTCTGTTTGCTCTTCAATGTCATACCAAGTGTCGTGTTGTTTTCGCAAGTCTCCAATTCTTTTTCTAATCAAACATTCTGGCTCTTTTGGGTAATCTGGAAGTCCTTTGTTGCTGTAATTGTAAAATGCAAGCCAATACTCAGGGACAAAAATTCCTGTATTTATAGTAAACCTAATACTGTGTTTATCCCCAAATTGACTTTTCTGGACATTGATAATTTGTCCGATATTGCCAAGCTTTAAGTAAAAATTATTTGCTTTTTTCTTAAATCCCAATGGTTTCAATATTTCATGAAATCCTTCCTTTATTGTCTTGTCAAATTTTAGTTCTGATATAGTCTTCATTAGGAATTACGGTGTGTCGGTCTAAAGTCACAGCTAACGGTTTTTGAATTTGCCGAAGGCGAGGTGTGTCAGCACCAATCACTACTGTTGATTTGTTGATTTGATAAAATTTAGTTAATTACAAAAGTGCCATACAAGCTCGTAACCCCTGCTTTTGGCAAAGCTTATGTTCTTATGTTGGCAGTCATATATTGTTCATTCGTCATTGTTCATATCTGTTTTTTTGTTTACAAATATCCAGTCGGATTTGTTAATTCTTGTCGTGTCAATAATGCTTGTCTTATTCCAAAATTTCAAAAACGGTTCAAGTTTAACTACTCGATTTCCATCTGCACCTAAAGCACCTTCTCCAATTACCTGTGTCATTATTACTGTCGCTGAGTTTGCCTTATGTCTATAAAGTAAGGTGTCATTTGTAATTGTCAAAAAACCTACAGAAAAAAGCATACTTGCCATCATGAAAAAAGAAAATATTGAGCCTGTGATTGTCGTAAATATTATGGTAATATTTTTTAATTTATCGTTAGCTCGTTTAATTGTTCCTGTTAGTGTCAATAAAATTGCAATTGGAAGTCCTTGCATTATGGTGTCGTAAAACTGTCTGCTTAATTTCCAATCCGCAAACTCATAAGTTGAAGATTGCCCAAATATTAATGCGTAAAATGCCACAACAATAAAGACAATTGTTAGCCAGAAAATTATTCTAAGAATTATATTTATGGTTGTCGTCATTTTATGTTACTGCTAATTTGCGGGACTCGTAGCGAGTGTGGGATATGTAACTCTTCTAGTGTAAGGTCTACTGGTTTTAACTACTTACAATTGTCCGTCGTTTAGCTGCTACCCGAAGGGTGGGATCTCGAAGCACCCCGCAAGCTTTCATGATCAGCCAAGCACAAACTTTGATAGAAGCACAAAGCTTGATTTAACCACTGAACCGCCACTTTTGGGTAGGTGCTGTTATAGGGCGTTTTTATTTCTGTCCACCAAGCCATATGTTGCCACGTTTAAATGAATATGATTTTGTTGTATCGCCCATTGGTTCTTTAAACTTGTGAGTCCGATGCGGCTTTTTTAAAAGTATATCAAACCACATTTTCGTTTCTTCGTAATCTTGTCTTGAAGCATAAGTCTCTGGTTTGCCAACTTCAGCATTGTCATAGTGGTCTTCGTCTAAACAATAGTCCCAATTCAATTTTGATAGTTTTGTTTTTAGGCTTCCGTAATTGTGGAGTTGAATGGTTTTGTTTGTGTCAGGCTTGTAAAATGTGCTTTTGTAGAAGTCAACATTGTCACCAATTGCACACACAACTTGAGATTGTGAAAAATATGGTTCAAAAAGCCAAACTTTTAAATAATATGGTTGTCTTAGTTTGTCGAGTTGTTCTTTCCAGTCATCATAAATGTCAAGTAATCCGTTGAGTATTTTTTGTTTGGTCTTTCCTGTCGGTTCCGGTGTTATACTATTTGTCAATGAAAGTCCGCTCCAAGGATGTACTGTGATTTTTGCATAATATCTATCACGTTGATTTAATAAATAGTCGGTCAAGTCCAGCGATAAATTGTCAAGTCGCCACTTGTCGATTTGCTTTTGTCTTCTGTTATGTCCTCGTATTTTTTTCTTTCTCACGGTCGTCTGTTAAAATGTTCACTAACGGTTACGGCTTGGCGATGGTTGGCTTTTGAAACCGTAAACTGTCTGCAAGTACCAACGTTTATTAATTGCTCAAATGTTTCTATTCACACTGTCCGCTCACTCGTATTATAGAGCGTTTTTTATTTTGTTAATCGTTTCAGTGTCCAATCCCACAGATTCAACATAAATTTCGTCAAAGTCAGCGGAGTCTGTAACGCCAATGCCACCTTCTGGTTTTAATTCTGTGTTGTCTTCAAGTAGTACAATTCGAAAATTGAACTTGTTTACGTTAGAAATTCCTTGTTTCTCAAAATGTTGTTGAATGGTTTTCTGGTATTTTTTGTAATTGTCGTTTGCGATTAAGTTACCGCCCATTCCGCCCATACTTTCATCAATGATTGAAAAATCTACTTCACCAATTTTGTCATCGTCGATATATAAAAAACCTTTCATTAGTCTTTCCCCTCTATTGTAATGTCCAAAAATTCACTTCCTATTTTCAGTCCAACTAGGAAGTCAATTGTTTCTGTGTCGCCCGAAACTATCAGAAGTTTGTATTTATTTTCTTCACTTGAAATTTCGATGTCCTCAATGGCATTGATTCTAACAGTCATTGAAAG
Source organism: Runella zeae DSM 19591 (assembly GCF_000423565.1). Lineage (GTDB taxonomy): Bacteria > Bacteroidota > Bacteroidia > Cytophagales > Spirosomataceae > Runella > Runella zeae. Next base: position 10,954 of record NZ_KE384039.1, read on the forward strand.
TGACTCATTAAAGGGTATATTAACAAACCATTTTTCTTGCACGGTACCGTCTTTCAGTTGTCCGATTAAATAAAATTCGTTCCTGCGTCTAATAGCAAAACTGTCAATTACCTCAAATTGTCCTTGTCTTATTTTCGTGTTCATTGTCAGTTTTCATAAAATGGGTGCTAACGGTTTGGGGCTTTGCGTTCGGGCGGGTTTCGGAGCATTAAACGGTCAACCCAGCACAAAAGTTGATGCGAGGTAGAATGCTCAATTAACCACATCACCCACCATTGAGCCAAACGCCTGTTATAGGGCGTTTTTCTTGTCGCTGTCAATTCACTTTTCATTGTTCTTGCTTTGCTTTTCTGTCTATATATGACTGTAATTGTTGTTTAGCTTCACTCAGTCTTGGGCTTAGTTGGCTTTGAATTAAGTGATTTGAAAGTGTCTTTTTAGTCAAATCTATTTCAGAAATACCTTCTTCCAGTTCAGTCAAAAACTTCATTTCGTCTGTTAAATATTCGCTGAAGGAAGTATCTAAGTATCTTATTTCTAAAAGTGATGTCAAGTCCATTATTTCTTCTGGTTTTGCATCTTTTATTCCTTGCTTTACACTTTCTGTTTTTAATTGGTGAAACAATGCCTTATCAGGGGTTCTAATGTCATATCGTTCTGGAAGAAATTCTTTCACAAACTCCGATAAATTAGTTTGAAAGAGAGATTGAATATTTTTTGCTTCTTCAATAGCCTTTAAAGCTTCTATTTCTTTCACTCTAAGTTTGATGTGTTCAACCAGAGATGTTAAATGCTCTCCTGTAAATCTGCTTTGAACCATTTCAAATTGAGATTTAGCAAAGTGATTAAAATTTACTTTAGAAAGAAATATATCAAGTCCTGTTTTAATTTTTGATGTAATTGTGTCTTTGTCAATTTCGATAAATTCACTAAATCCAAGCAGGTAAACACCGGCGTTCAAGTAAGAAACGATGTCTTCTAAAATCCCTTCTTTACAATATCCTAGAAGTTCTTTTAAGGTGTGAACAAACTCTTCATCTGAATATTTCCAATAGCCTTGATGAAGAAAAGAATCAATAATTTGATGTGCTGGATTTACTTTGCCTTCCTTAACTTTAAAACTTTCTTCCAAGGCTTGTATAAACGTTGTCTTATTTATCTGCTTGCCTGATGTGATTAAATTGTATAGTTCTTCATAGTATATGTATGACTCCGAAAGTCTATTGTAATATGTCTTTTTAAAGTTTTCAGAATATGTCCATTCATTTTTCGCCTCAATATTTTCTTCACTGTTACCTTGCGATAAGAAGTCAAAGTTTGAGAAGTCTATATCGGAAAAAGTTGAAGTTTGGTTGTCTAATTTTTTCTTGTCTGTCAAGCTTATGTTATTGGGTTTTCGGAATTCAATTGAAATTGATAATGTGAAAATCCATAAATTTTTTAATTGAGCTAAGAACAATTCATTTATTTTATTGGTTTCAACTAATAATTCAAATGCTACCTTAAAATGCTCTATGGCAAATTTTAAAGTTCGAATATTTGAAAATGACTTTTTTAGCTCTTTGTTTAATTGAGTGTCTTCTGTTAAAGTAGTTAGTGTTTGAATGAAAAAATCTTTACGGTTTAAAAGGAATGTTTTAAAATTACTGTCTGAATAGTCATTGACAATGCTATCATATATTTTACTTATGTTGGGAATGAAATGGATAGTTTTTTCAATGGTCTTTTCTTTAAAAGTAATTCCATTTTTTATTTCTGTCTCGTTAGCAATAAGTAATACCTTACAGCCTTTGTTTTCAACCAAGTCATTTATTATTCCCAAAAAATCGTCCACATTAATTTTATCACTCATTCTTTCGATGTCATCAAAACAGATGAGCAATTTGTCGTGAGGAATTAATCTAAAAAAGTTTTCACCTGTTCCAAGTATCAATTTTTCTACGTCTACAAACTTTTTGATATATGGAATTGCTTCTGATAAGTTTTTTACATTTTTTGCAATAGTCCCTGTGCCGAGATTTACATTTTTACCTTTACTGTCAAAGTAGGCAAAGAGAACTTTTTGTGCAATATTATTCTTGTCTGTTTCACCATATAGAGAAACAATAATAGGGCTAAAGTCAGTACTCCTTTCAATTAATGGGAAAATATATTTCTTAATGTGATAAGTCTTTCCGCTACCCCAGTCACCTGTGAGAAGCAGAGCACCTGTCGTTTTCATTCTTAAATGATTTAAAATAGGCTCGCTTATCGGACTGCTTATTTCCTCAACATTTGTGTCTGCTGTTACATTATTGTCTGCCACTTTTTCTTTTTTAAATAGTTTCTTTAGTATGTTCACAGTGTCGCCTTTAAAATGCCCTATAACACAATATAGCCGCAACCCTTGCGCCTATACCCCAAATATACCTACTTTCCCTAAAATATGCCTTATGATTTTTTGTGTTATTAGGGAAATTTTTCCCCAAATGTTAGGAAAGTCGTGTTGAGAAAATTGAGGTGGGGCTGAGCATTATGCCATTTTTTGAAAATTACCAACTTGTAGTTCGCCCGTAGATGAAAGCCCAAACACGGGGTAGATTTTGAAGAAAATAATGAGACAAAAATAGGAGGGTCTTTTCTGGTGGGTGTTTGTAAATGAGGTGAGTGGTAGCAACATCCAAGAAGGAAGCGATTGCCTATTTTGTGCTTGTCGCGGCCTGTATTTGGGCAGGATAGCGCTCGCCTACAATTTTGATGGTCGCTAAGGCGGCATTTATGTTGGCTAATTCGTCGCGGGTCAACGAAATATGAATAGCACCTATGTTTTCTTGTAAGCGATGCCGTTTGGAGGTTCCGGGAATGGGCACAATCCAAGATTTTTGGGCCAACAACCAACCTAAAACGATTTTAGCGGATATTTTTTCTTATTCTACTCAAAGAAGATTGCGTAATTCCCAAATACGAAGCGATAAAAGACAAAGGAACGCGGTTGGCCAAAGTGGGAAACTTTTCGATAAAATCAAGGTAACGCGTAGTGGCGTCTTGGGAGACTAACTCACTTCTTCTCTCCAGTTTTTCTCTATGATGTTTGGCCATTATTTTTTGGACAATGACCTCCCAACCTACAATCGTTTCTGAGATTTCTTTCCAATTCTTTTTTGAAAACACCACTATTTTATAGTCCGTAACGGCTTGTAGGTATTCTGAAGGGATATATTCTCCTTTATACATAGGGCCATCCAAAATCAGGTGGTTTTTATCTACAAAATACCGCGTATTTTCGTCTCCACTATTGGTATAATAATACACCCGCAAAACCCCTTCTGTTAGCAAACCAATCTGCTTTACCATTTTTCCGGCTTCTCAATAAAACTCGTCTTTACGAAGTTCTAAATTGGTGACTTTGCTCATAATAAGGTCAATTTGCTGCTTATTCAAATGTCCAAATTGTAATAGATATTCAACAAATTTTTCCATTTAGTGCGTTCTGCTGTATATTGTGAAGGCGTGAAAATTATGAAATAGCAGAAATAAAATAGAAATCAAAACAAAGAACCAACGTCTAAACGGCCAATTGAAGTAAAATGAATCTCCAATCAGCCCGATACCTATCAACCAAATCAAAGGAGTGTAAGAAGGGGCCGTAAATCCCACAGTACTATTGCTCCATTTACTATCGGGAAATAAGATTAAAACTAGCCAAGAAGCAAAGTACAATAAAACGCCGCCTAAGTATATATACAATCCTTTTTTCTGGGTTGGGGTTGAAATACGGAGAGGCATCAGAAAAGTAAGCATAAACACCAGTGCTCGTGAAATATTTTCTCCATACGTCAGCAAAGTTGGAATGTCTTTCCAGAATATTTCTGGCTGAAAGTCTTTCGGCAGTTTACTGGTCAATACTATATTCCAAATCATGATTGGAATGGTCAGAAGAAAACAGTTGGTAGCGTATTTCTTTATGGTGTTTAAGCTCATTCGTGGGTTTTTAATTAAACGATTGCCTGAATTCGAGGGGTGACAATTGCGTTTTTGTTTTAAACAGTTTACTGAACGATTGCAAATGCTCAAACCCCAATTCATACGCAATTTCACTGACCGTCAAATCCGTGGTTGAAAGTTTTTCTTTGGCTTTTTCGATTAGTTTTTCATGAATGAGTTGTTGGGTGCTTTGTCCGGTCAGTGATTTTAGCAAGCCCCGCAAATAACTTGGTGATACATGGAGGTGTTCAGAAATATATTGAACCGTGGGTAAGCCTTTGGATATCAAATCATCATCATTGAAATAATCGGAAAGCAAAGTTTCCAAACGGTCAAGTATCTGATGATTGCTTTTTTTTCGGGTAATAAACTGACGCTGATAAAACCGCTCGGCATAGTTGAGCAAGGTTTCTAAATGAGAAACGATAATGTCTTGACTAAATTTGTCGATATTGGATTCGTATTCGTTTTTGATGTTTTCAACAATGCCATTGATGAGCGTTTCTTCTTTGTCCGACAAAAACAAAGCTTCGTGGGTGGCATAATCAAAGAAGTCGTATTGTTTTATTTTTTTTGCAAGGATGGTATTCCACAAAAAATCAGGGTGTATGAATAGCATCCAGCCTTCCAGATTTTGGGAGGGGCCGTCTTCTTCGCCGCGCAATAGCTGCCCGGGCGACATAAACGCCATGAGGCCCTCGTCAAAGTCATAGCGTTGTTGGCCGTAGTGGAGCTTGTCGCAGTTTCTTTTGAGAGAAATGACATAGAGGTCAAAACAAACGACTTTTATGCTTTCGTGAGCTTGTAATCCCGCTAAATTGATGAGGCCAATAAGTGGATGCTGAGGCTTTGCTAAGCCCATCAACCGATGAATTTCGGTGATGGACTTTATTCGGTAAGGTGTTGAATGTGCCATAGTACAAAGTTAATTCTAATTTTTGAAAGGGTATTTCAACCAAATCATAATCAGTGGCATTATCAAAAAAGGAATTTCTATCAATACCATTTTTAAATTCCCTGCCCGCAACGCCAAGGCCATTATCAAGACAATGCTCATGGCGTTTAGGACATTGCCCCAAAAGAATGTTTTAGGAATAAGCAGCAGTACGCCAACCACTATCGTCAATACGCCCATCAGAGGAATGACTGACTCGCTGATGCCCAAATCGTTCATCATTTTTAAAGATTGGGGATTGTTTTTGTAATTAAACGTATCCCAACCGTGCTTGAAGCTGAGGGCTACCGACACGATCAGTAGCACCAAAGAAATGAGGTTCTTTATCATTTTTGGTTTGCTTTAAATTTTTTAAACTCTCTGTGTCCAAATTTCAAAAGTAGGTTAGGCATAAGCCTACTTGCCGCTTTTATCACACTGATTAATACAGGTTTTAGTTCGGGTTTATTTTTTTTCATGCCTTCAATAGCCACACTTACCATTTTATCTACGTCCATCATCATAGCAGGATTGGGCTTAACGGCCCAGTCATTTTGTAGGTTGGTATTTACGCCAGGAGGTATCATTTCAAAGACTTTTACATGGGTGTCTTCTAATTGCAACCGTAAGGCTTGTGTGTAGGCACGTACGCCTGCTTTGGTGGCGCTATAGATAGGAGCCGACGAATAGGCCATAAAAGCAATGCCCGAGGATACATTGACAATAGCCGCCGATTTTTGCTTCAACAAATGAGGTAAAAACTGATGTACCATTTGGATGGTACCCGTAAGATTGGTAGCGACTTCACGGTTTATATTTTCCAAGTCCAAACGGCCGTCTTGCAAGTCTATCAGGCGCATCAGACCGGCGTTGTTGATGATGATATTGAGCTGAGGGAATTGTTGGGTGACGTCTCTGTAAAGTTGCTCAATGTCTTTAGGATTGCTTACATCACTTTGGAAAGTATGTACATGGGGAAACTTGTTTTTGGTTTCTTTCAATGCGAGCGAGTTACGGCCTGTCACGATGATGTTGGCTCCTTCGTTGGTGAGTTGCTTGACAAACTCTAAACCGATGCCGCTCGTTCCGCCTGTGATAAGGATAGTGCTTTTGCTTAGTTCCATTTTTTCTGTTTTAGATTGATGATACAAAGGTCGTCAGCAACCATAAGACCGATTTAGCCAAAACAACTTTTGGTTTAGTCAAAAAGCAAAAATGCCGATTTTGAACAGAAATGTCTTCAAAACTTCTTTCTACATGACTGATGTGAAAGCGAAGCGTCTTCTAGTTTGATGAAAAGAATGGATGCTCCAACAGAGGATGTACGAAGTGGATAGGTATGTAAGAGGAAAAAGATAAGAATATGATTTTGTAAAATATTCATATTTAGGGTTTTAGGTTTTTTTTGATAAAAATTTTTTTTAGGATGAAATCTTTGTGGAGGCAGATTCACGTACGTCTGTTCGTAATGAAAGTTACCACAACTAACCAATTGTAAACACTAATTTTTATCAAACAACACTCATGAAAAAAATCGTAATGTTTCTCGTTTCGGCATTGTTTGTCAGTGCGTCTTTTGCCCAAGAAAAAACCGTAGAAGTAGGTGGAGCGCCCATGTACCCTTCCAAAAACATCGTTGAAAATGCCGTTAATTCTAAAGACCACACTACTTTGGTAGCGGCTGTGAAAGCGGCGGGTCTGGTAGAAACGCTCCAAAGTGCAGGGCCTTTTACGGTGTTTGCCCCTACCAATGCGGCCTTTGATAAATTGCCAGCAGGCACGGTAGAATCACTGGTAAAACCCGAAAACAAAAAAACATTGACTACCATTTTGACTTACCACGTAGTAGCGGGCAAAATGGATTCAAAAGCTATCGCAGCAGCGATCAAAGCAGGAGGCGGCACAGCCACTTTCAAGACCGTACAAGGTGGTACGCTCAAGGCCATGATGAAAGGTAAAAAATTGGTGCTATCTGATGAAAAGGGTGGTATGTCGACCGTCACCATCAAAGACGTATATCAAAGCAATGGCGTGATTCACGTGATTGATACGGTGGTGATGCCGGGATCTGGTTCGTAAGGTATGTAGAACAATCGTGAAGTGAGCAATGTGAGGTCAAATAGCGGCAGGGGTGACTTGGTCATTTTCTGCCGCTATTTTTATGGTATGAGGAGCTATGGGTAGTTTTTGATTTCAAAACAGATTTCCTTGGAGGCCGCCTTTTTCGTATTCAATGAGCCATTTTTTGCGCCAAAGTCCTCCTGCATAGCCCGTCAGGCTGCCATCTGAACCAATGACGCGGTGACAGGGTACTATCAACCAAATAGGGTTTTTGCCGTTGGCGGCAGCGGCTGCCCGAATCGATTTTTCGTCACCCAAACGACGAGCTAACTCTAAGTAGGAGATAGTACGACCAAAAGGAATCTTTAGTAATTCTTCCCAAACTCTTTTCTGAAAATCGGTACCTTGAGGATTGAGCTGTAGGTCAAAGGTATTGCGCTCTCCTCTGAAATATTCGCCTAGCTGCTGATGCGCTTGCCGCAATTCGGGCGGAATCGTATCGGTCAAAAGCCCAAGAGAATCGTCTAAAATACTTACTTCTCTGATACCGTCGGCGTCGCCTTCAATGTAAGTTACTCCAAGGGGTGTTTGCAAATATGCAACAGACATAGGGGTAGTTTGATAAAATTAAAATAAAAGTAGGAAACTCTTGCATGGAATTGTAATTTTGCGGGCAAATTTTTTAAAACAACTAAATATGTCTGCTGTCGTCGAAACGGCCAGTTTATTGGCCGACCGCATTAATGCGCTTGAGGAATCTTCTACGTTGGGGATGACCAAAAAAGCGCGCGAATTGGCCGCACAAGGTCATAAAGTGATTAGCTTGAGTGTCGGTGAGCCTGATTTCAAGACCCCGAAGCACATCTGTGAAGCTGCGAAGCAAGCGATTGATGAAGGATACCACGGCTACTCGCCCGTGGCTGGTTATGCTGATTTGCGTAAGGCTATTGCTGATAAGTTTAAGAATGAAAATAATATAAATTGGAAGTCTGAGAATATCGTTGTATCGACGGGAGCAAAACACTCATTGGCCAATGTGATTCAGGTATTGGTAAATCCCGGCGACGAAGTGATTATCTTGTCGCCTTACTGGGTGAGCTATTCTGAAATGGTGAAACTTGCTGAAGGCAAATCGGTGATTGTGGAAGGTAGCTTTGACAATGATTTCAAAGTAACTCCAGACCAGCTTCAAGATGCTATCACTGAGCGTACACGCGTAGTGATGTTTGCTTCGCCTAACAATCCTACGGGGTCGGTATATTCGGAAGCCGAGCTACGGGCACTGGCCAAAGTCATCGAAAAATACGACAATATTTTTGTGTTGGCCGACGAAATCTACGAGTACATCAATTTTACACCCCAAGGCCATTTTAGCATTGGGTCTATTCCTGAGATTCATGACCGCGTGATTACGGTCAATGGAGTAGCAAAAGGCTATGCCATGACAGGCTGGCGGATTGGCTACATCGGTGCGGCTAAGTGGATTGCAGATGGTGTAGAAAAATTGCAAGGCCAAGTTACTTCAGGTACAGGTTCGATTTCGCAACGTGCCGCGCTTGCCGCAATCACAGGTCCTAAAGATGCCGCCAAAGAAATGTGCGAAGCCTACGAGCGTCGTCGTGGTTTGGTGGTAGGGTTGTTGAAAGAGATTCCGGGTTTTAAAGTAAACATGCCCCAAGGTGCTTTCTATGCTTTCCCAGATATTAGCTATTATTTTGGTAAAACTGACGGTAAAACGGCTATCAACAATTCGGACGATTTTTGCATGTGGTTGCTCAACGAATCTTTTGTGGCTACGGTAGCCGGTTCGGGTTTTGGCGCGCCAAACTGTATGCGAATCTCTACCGCCGCTTCTGACGAAAATCTCGTAGAAGCATGTCGCCGCATTAAAGAAGCAGTTGCAAAATTGCAGTAGTAGTTTTTGGGGATACCCAAAAATCAAAGCGGCTGTCTCAATCAATTGAGACAGCCGCTTTTTTTATGATAAAATTTACATTCCTTTCAACACATTCCACATTTCATCAGCTACAAGCTGATTGCCAGCGTCGTTGAGGTGAACGCGGTCGGTGGTGAGGATATTTTTCTCGTCGTTGTTGGGGTTGTTTTTGAGATTATAATCCAAAAATGCTTTACGCAAATCTACCAAAGGTAAGTTGTGCTTCTTGGCAAGATTTCGAATCATCTGGGAATATTGGTTGAGGTCGCCGTCTTGTTGGTTAGAGAAATCGGTGCGTTCGCCAATCACGGCAGGAGTGCATAGGGCTACTTTGATATTGGCCGCTTGGAGTTTTTTCAAGATAGCTTCATAAAATTTCAGGAATTTGTCGGGGTCGGTGCCAGTACCGTGAGATGCCTTGTGCCATACGTCATTGACTCCTATATAAATAAGAACAATATTGGGTTTTTTGGCGAGTACATCCTCTTCCATCCGCAGATAAAGGTCATACACTTTGTTGCCGCCGATACCTGCCCCTATCAGCTCATATTTGTTTTTAAGACCTTGTTTTTCGAGCATTTCACCCATTTTGACGATGTAGCCGCCGGGTTTTACCCCTGCTTGGGTGATAGAGTCACCAAAGAAAATGATTCGGATAGGGTTGTCTTGTTGGGCAGCTAAAAGTGGAAGCGTAAAAAAGCTAAGTTTTAGATAGCGAAGGAATTTTTTCATGTTGGACATCGGAAAAATGGATAAGTAAGTATTTATTTTAAAGACAAAAGACCCAATGAACACAATTCTAACAGCTACAGAGCTTAACTAAAAAGCCCCAGAATATCGTCTTTGGTGAGTTTTTTGAGAAAACCTGCCTCGGTCGAAATAAGGTCGTCGGCAAGGGCGCGTTTACGGTTTTGGAGTTGGATGATTTTTTCTTCGACCGTGTCTTTACAAATCATACGATACGCAAAAACGCGTTTGGTCTGCCCTATGCGGTGTACGCGGTCGATGGCTTGCTGCTCTACGGCGGGATTCCACCACGGATCTACGAGGTAGACATAATCAGCTTCGGTGAGATTAAGACCTACGCCTCCCGCTTTGAGACTCATCAAAAACACCCTACATTGGTCATCTCCCTGAAAACGATTGACGCGTTCGGCGCGGTCTTGGGTTTGGCCGTCGAGGTATTCGTAGGGGATGCGGTCGCGTTCGAGTTTGACTTTGATGAGGTCAAGCATTTTGAGAAACTGGCTGAAAATCACAATCTTATGGTGAGAAGCATTTTCTTCGATTTCACGCACTATTTCCTCTAGTTTGACCGATTCGTGTCCATAGTCTTCATCGTCCGAAAGTAGGGCAGGGGAGTCACAGATTTGGCGTAGTTTGAGCAATCCTTCCAATATCAAAAAAGAGGCTTGTTCGCGGCCCACTTCGTCCATTTTTCCCGCAATCATATCACGGTATTTGTCCCGAAAAGCATTATAAACTTTACGTTGGCGCTTGTCCATTTCGCAATAGAGCACCGTTTCGGTTTTTTCGGGTAAGTCTTTGGCCACTTCTTCCTTGGTGCGTTTGAGCATAAAAGGATAAATCAAACGGCGAAGCTCCGTAGCGCGACCTTTGTCTTGGTATTTGTCGATGAGTGTGGCGTATTCGGTACGGAAAAAATCTTCGTTTCCCAAAAAGCCCGGGTTTAAGAAATCAAACTGAGAATACAGGTCAAAGGTATTGTTTTCGACAGGTGTACCTGTCATGGTCAGACGATTTTGGGCGTTGAGCAGCTTTACTGCTTTGGCAATCATCGAATCGGGATTTTTGATAGCTTGTGCTTCGTCGAGTACCACGTAGTGAAACCTAAACTTTTGGAGCATCTCAATATCTGACCTCACCGAACCATAAGTGGTGATAATGAGGTCGTAAGCATTGAAAATATGAGTCGTGCGGCTGCGTTGGGGGCCAGTATGGACGTATAATTTCAAATCTGGACAAAACTTGGCCGCTTCGGCTTGCCAATTGAAAATCAGGGTTTTGGGAACGACTATTAAGTGGACGCCTTTGGGATTACGATTTTTTTGTTCTTGCAAAAATGTAAGCATTTGCAAGGTTTTTCCTAATCCCATATCATCAGCAAGACAGCCACCCCAGCCAAATTCATCTAAAAAATGAAGCCATTTATAGCCTTCTTCTTGGTAAGGTCTGAGTTTGGCATCAATGTTTTTGGGGAGTTTAATCTTCTTGATTTCGGTAAAATTGAGCAGTTTTTCGCGTTTTTCATCCAACTCTCTGAGCAACTTAGGATTTTCGATGTACTCTTTGTAGCGTTCCAAAATCGTAAAGTGTTGTTTAGAAAGCCGTAATACGCCTTTTTTGTCGTCCACTTTACTAAATCTGAACAGTTGGGCGTACTGGGCGAGCCATTCTTCAGGCAATAGCCCAAAAGAGCCGTCTTTGAGTTCGATGTAGTTTTGTTTTTTGAGAACAGCCTTGCGCACGTCTGCCAACGAAACGGATTGTTCACCAAAAGTGATTTCAATCTGTAAGTCAAACCAGTCGATGCCCGAAGAGTTTCGGATTTTGAAACTTACTTTGTTGGGATTGTACCGAAATTTCTTGAGGTTGTTGAAACCAAAAAGTTTGGTTTCGTTTTGGTGCAAAGCTTCGTAAAATTGAAACAACCAATTGTTTTCCAATACTTTTTCGGAAGGCAGGTAGAAATATTCGTCGGTTTGGTGGGCAAAAAGCGGGTGTTGTTTTTGTAAAAACTGCACAAAATTTTCTTCGGCGTCGTGGTCACGGTATTGAATTTGCACCGTATCGTTGAGGGCGTTGACGCGGGCTTTCCTAAAATCGCGGGAGAGTTCTACTTCGTTGGTATCGTCGCTGTTGTAAGCAAATACGGGCACAATCATCAAATTGTCGTCGGCCTCTTTCAGATACACCCGCCCTTCTTTCCATTCCAGCTCGGTTTTGACAATGGCTTGGTCAGGCCCAAAATCGAGTGAAAACTGATCGGCTAGTGGGATGACAAACCCATTAAAAAAAGCATCGTCGCGCCCAGTACGCAGCTTGACCGCGCCTCCTAGCTCGAAAAAATGTCGCGCTACTTTTGCCGCCGCTGCCGAACGAAAGCGGCATAACTGTTGATTGGGTAAAATACAGAGCCAATACGTACCCACATCTTTTAGCTCCTGAAAAGGGATAAGGTCATCGTTTTGGCGTCTTACAAAAGCCTCTAAAGTTGTTTCTTGCTCATTTCGATTGAGTTTGAAATGCAGGTCAAGGGGTGCTTCGTGGATTTCGACATTTGTACCAGCAGTGCTATAAGAATCCGTTTTCGTATTGATACGAATCGCCCGGCCTACCATCAAAGGAAAAAGTTTTTCGAGAACTTTTCCCGTGATTTCGATAGCATCATCAATAGCTTCACTGCTGTATTTGAGGTTCCATGAGGAGGTTGAGATTTTGTGGCCACGCTGCCGAAGGGTATCATGCAAAAACGTCTGAGTCAATAATCGACTAGTTTTGAGGATTTCGGCGTCGATGGCGTCTCCTACGGGACGATCCTTATCATTCCATCCAATACGATGAATATTAGTGATTTTTCCCGTTTTACTATTGAGATGACCCTGGGCAAGTTCTATTTCAAAAAAGGGGAGTTGTTGGGTGCTAAATTGTTCAAATAAATAGACAAAAACCTGCGTATCAGGATGATTTTCGGTGGGTACAAATGGGTGCGGTGACTTGACCGGTAGGGTACTTTTGAGGATATTTTCCCATTTGATACCCATAATCGGCTGAATACTTTTGTCCATCACAATGAGTTCGAGCTGCCCATAAGGGGAGAGTTTGAAATCAAATTTTCCCGATAAGTTGTCGTTGGTGGAATAGCCGTATTTTGCCAAAAGTGCATTTTTTTCTAAGGTCCAATCTTTGAGCAGCTCAAGGGCATAAGGGCCGCGTTGTTTTTGGAGCCATACTAGCACGCCCATCATGTGTTCGCAAAGCGGCGAAGTGAGCTCTTGGTGGCAGGTGCACGAAAACTGGTATTTGTGTTTTTCGAGCCGTTGAATCGCTATTTGATAGGCTCCACTTTTTTTGAGCGATAGCTCAAACTTCTCATACCCTGCCCCCTGCTCAAGGGAGCTTACATTGAGATAATGCCGGCGACTAGGCCATAAGCTTATCGGAACCTGAGGTTGAATTTGGCTGTCTTCGATGTTTCTAAGAACCACCGTCGATGCTTTCATCTGAAAGAGGGTGGGTTTTAGAAACTCAATTTTTTTCTTGGGCGCTTGGCGTGAGGCTTCGGATATATCAATGATGATTTTTTTGAGGTCTTGTACGGTACTAGACTTGGTTTGACCAAAATCGCGATTGATATGCTCTTCTAAGGCTATCGCGGCGGCTACACCATGTTTGCAAGGATAGTGCTCAGAAGGACAATCACAATAGCACTCCATCGCTTCGGGGTCGTCCATGCTGGAGAACTCTACTTCGTATTGCTCGGAGCTAGATTGGCTATTTACTTTGAACTTGGCGCCATAGAACTCCCCATCAAAACTCACAATCTTTACGCCGCCGTTTCGATATATTTCGTGGGCGCGCTGGCGAACCGCGCTCGAAGCTTCTTTTTTGAGAGTGGCCAAACTTTCTAAAATCAAGCCTTTATAATAAGCCATAGGTAGGTTTTGTCAGGATGTCGATGAATTTTATGATACGCTTTCTCTTAAATACTCTTCAGGAACGTCATAAAGTTCATTTTCGACTTCTTTCATTTTGGGAAATTTGACAGTGTCGGGCTGAATTCCATATCTAAATTTAACTTCTGAAAGCGCAAACGAAAAGCCCCGTTTGGTAGTTGAAAGTAGAGGGAAATCTACGCGCACTTGGTATACTACTCCCTCCACAAACTCGTAAGGAGGCTTGCGATATAGGGTAAGTATATCTACTTGTACACGGTCACCGACTTGAAAGGGCGACTTGATTTCGGAATGAGGAAAGGATAATAGCATAATGTGCGCGAATTACGACAAAACTACCCACCTTTGCAACGGTAAATGCGTCTTAGTCGTATATTGAAAATGAAACAAGAACGCTAAAATTCATGATTCGATTTGTACTATTGGGGTTATTGTTAAGTACTTTGGGCGTAGTGGCTCACGCTCAAATAGAAGATTATTATCGCCCTCAAAAACGATATACTACCCCCGTACTTGCAACCCATCCAGATTTAGTATTGAGCAAAAACCATTGGTACATGGGGATAGAAGGAGGAGGCAAATGGAACGGCGCGTCGGCTACCAACAATTTACTAGGCTTACTTTCTCCCCAAAAAGGATACACAGATAGCTATGCTGGTGCGTATGTGGGGTACTTACATAATCTGAAGTGGGCACTCGAAATGGGATATACCCGAAATCCCTCCAATGCCCTGATGGGGGTAAGAGCCTCGCCGTCGTTTCGGTACCGAATAACGGACTTGCAGCATTCTATTCCTTTACGTTTCAAATGGCGGGTCGTAAAATTAGGGTTTGTTCAAAAACGCTCGGGGATTTATGTATCGGGCGGGATGGTGTGGACGCCTACCCGTAAATTACAAACACTCAAACAATTTCAGCTTTATGGATTGTCGCGCTCCGGGGCTCATAATGGCGTCGATACCCTGATTGTTGAAAATGAATCGTACACGACAGGACGTGCCAAAGTCGAACTTGAAGGTGGGCTAGAGTTTGTGGGGCGTATTGGGAAAAAATTTGAGATAGTGGCGTATGGTCGTATGTTATATGCCAAATCAGCCGCCTTAGAATCTACGACGCAGTTGTTTGTCAACGGCGTGGAAGAAAACAAATCAGTCTTGAGTCTACAGCCTAAGAGTTATCAGTTTGGGGTGGCGCTTAGGTACTTATTTGTGCGTGATACTTACCATAGCAATTATGATTTATAATCTCAAAACTGGTTTAAATAGCTTATTTTGGCAATCACGTGGTCTTCGGTGCGTTTGAGGTGGGAGAGTGTATCAAATCCTCGGTGATTAAATACTACATAAATATAAGAAAGAGGCTGGTATTCCCACGAGAGCCTAATGTTGTAATTTTGGGATGTGTTTTCTGAATTTTTTTGGTAAAAACCTATCAGTTGTAAGCGGGGATTGAGTGCAAAACGCCCTTCTACGCTGTACAAATCGACGTTGGTAGTGGTTTGATTTTCGCCTACTTTATCAAAATGATTACGGTTAAATCGCCCCGTAATAGACAAATGAGGAAGTGGGGCAAATTGTAGTTTGGCATCGAGGCTGTTGAGTTTGCCATCAAAATAACTCCCCCAATTGTAGTCGGCATTGAAATTGAGAATCTTAGATTGGTCGGTGCCGATATAAATTTGATGACGCACATAGTGATAATCACCCAGACCGATTTCAACGCCTAAGGGTTGGAAGGGTTCGGTGAGCCGCTGGAAAGTGGGATTGATAAGATACCCAAAAAAGCCCCCGCTCTGGAAGTTGAGCCAGATAGGATTGATGTTAATTTGGCGCTCGATGAGTTTTCCGGTAGATGCTTGATGGTAAAGTTCCGTCATAAGTCCCGGCTCAAAGGCGCGAATGAGTTTTTTGAAAGGAAGCCACTTGCCTCGGTTATAAAAGAAAATTCCGGGAGTGGTACCAATCACATCCGTACGTGAGACAAACCCCAGCTCAGGGTTGAAGTCTTTGGTCACGATTGATTGCGTCCACCAGATTTTGTATTGGTTGGTGGTATAAAAATACTGCGCAAAACCAGCGAATCCTTGTTGACGGGTGGAAGTGGTCGTAGAATGAACCAGCATGGTATTGAGCGAATGCGATTCACTAAGTCTAAAAAAACCGTCGATAGTACTGGTCATATTGGTGCCATCGGGTCGATTTTTGAGCGTAAAAAGCCCCCCGATTCGGTTTTGTTTGCCGAAATTTTCCGAAAAACGTCCCACAAAAAAATGAGTAGCTGGCGTATCTCCCACGCCTCTTTGTCGCATCAGCAAAGCACCATAATTTCGTTTGAGGGAGCGATACACAAACCTTCCGCCAAAGTCAATCGGAATAGGATTGCCGCTGTCGTCGAGGCCAATACGACGACTAAAAAAAGGCTGAACCCGCATGTTACCGCCCGACAAATCATCATTAGGCCCTACACCCGCGCCAAAGAGCGAAGCGTTTTCTAAGAAAAACTGACGTCTTTCTGGAAAAAAGACCGAAAACCGCGTAACATTGTTGACTTGTCGGTCGGCGTCGGCTTGGGCAAAATCTGTATTGGCCGTCAAATCTAATACGGCATTGGGGTTAATCGCCCATTTGAGTTCACCTCCGAGTTTATAATTGGTGTCTTTGGGCTTGATGCTGGGGTCAAAATTGCGATAATGGTCGTAGGAAGCCAGCAAATAAGGTTGAACTCTGATGTTGGGTTTGGGTGGGGGAGGTTGCAAGTTTTTCAGGATGCCTGCATATTCCATCCGCATGGCCGAAAACGAACGCGGATAAGGCGAGAGGGAAGATTGCTCATTGGTCAAGCGACGACTTCGGAATACATTGAAACCCCAATCCTGAACTGTGGAGGTGGTTTTGGGATAGCGTAAGGTTGACCACGGAATCGCGATTTCGGCCACCCAACCCGAATCTGAACGGGAAGTTCGCACGCGCCAAAGGCCATCCCAATCAATATCATAAAAGAGATCATCAAACGACAACAAATCGCGCTGCACTCCGTAGGGGTTGGTGATAAGCGCCATGGCGTTGCGCTTATCATTGAAACCGTCAAAAACCAAACCTGCAAAATCGTGTTGACGCGAGTTGAAATCACGCTTAAAATCCGTCGCTCGGAGGGCTTTTTTGCCTAAACTATCCCGAGAAAAAATGGCAAAATAGAGATATTGTCGATTGTAAAGGGCTTTTACTTCAGTATGCTGCGTAGGTTTTTTTCCCTGAAAAGGTTCGATTTGGGTAAAGGAAGGAGATGCCGTGCTGCTTTGCCACTCGGCCTCTGACAAGTGTCCATCTAGGCGTAAAGAAGTGGAGATTTGTCGCGCTTCAATGGTTCTTCTAATAGAATCAGGCTTGAAAATTTCGGCGTCTTGCGCCCACAAAAAACAAGGAAAGAGAATCAACAAAGAAAGTAAAAAACGAATCATAGTAAATGGCTGTCTATCAATAAGTGGTGCAAATTTATAAAAATAATCAACGACCATGGGTGATAAACAGTAGAAGATTATCAGGGGGGATGTTAAATGAGATCCTAAAACTTGGTTAGATAAAAATCCCTTAACTAGTTTTATATGACTTGAGGGCGTCGGTCGGAGCGTAGCCAAAGTGTTTTTTAAAGGCAAAGGAAAAATGAGACAGGTTTTCAAACCCCGTTTCGTAACAGGCTTCAAGCGGCTTTAGTTTTCGTTCGGCAATTTGAAAATGGGCTAATTCCAGTCGTTTTTGCGTGAGCCATTTTTGGGGAGTTGTGTTGAATGCTCGCTTAAAATCGCGTTTGAAGGTCGTTAGGCTTCTGCCTGTGAGGTAGCCAAATTTCTCAATGGGCATGTTGAACATATAGTTTTTTTCCATAAAACCAATCAAATCAACTTTATACGGGTCATCAAAATTGGCTAGTACACTATCTACCTCTGGGTCAATGGTTCTTAAAATACTGATGGCCTCGGTCAGTTTCAACGACGCTAGATAGTCGGGAAAGGGCTCTTTCATTTCAAAGTAAGGAATCAATGAAGCTAGGCAGCTTTCGAGCAAAGGATGATGCGTGAAACTGCGGATTTTGGGAACGGCCGTAATTTTTGCTTTCACTTCGCGATTTTTGTAGAAATCCCTCAAAACATCGGTAGTCAAGAGCATTACGACTGTTTTGTGGGGCAAGCCGTCTTTGGGGTAGTTAATAATAGTGGCGGGTTTATTTCTCGGAATGAGAAAAATATCTCCCGTTTGAAAGCGGTGAGTGGCTTCGGCCTGCACAATCTTGGTTTCTCCCGAAATAAACCACACGAGCATGTGTTGGTCAAAGACAATTTCAGACTTAAAAAATTTGTCCTCGTAACATGAGAGTTTTATTTCGGGAGTTAAATGTTTCGATACGTGTTCCATTGCTCGGTTGGTTTTATGCGCTGGCTAATTCAAAGATAGTAATTTCGGGAGGCATCCCTACGCGTCCAGGAAAGCCCAAATACCCAAATCCACGATTGACGTACAGCTGCTGGTCGCCTTTTTGGTATAATCCTGCCCATTGTTTGTATTGCCATTGGGCGGGCGAATAGGTCTTGTCGCCAATCGTTACGCCCAATTGCAGTCCATGTGTATGACCACTAAACATGACATCGATATCGGGGTATTGGGTGTTTACTTCCATATCCCAGTGGGTAGGGTCGTGGCTCAGTAAGAGTTTGACCGAAGCATCTTCGGTGCCTACGGTTGCTCGTTGTAAGTTACCATTATTTGGAAAAATTGACTCGTTGGCTGAAATGTTTTCGACCCCAATGATCGCTAATTTTTCGCCTCCTAGCTTAATGATCCGACGGTCGTCTGTTAGTAAGTCGTAGCCCAGTACTTTATGGGCTTGCTTTACGTCATCTAGGTTTTGTTTTTTTGCTTGAGGGTTTGGCCAGCCTGCATAAACTCCGTAATCATGGTTGCCAAGGGTACTATAAACACCCAGCGGGGCTTTTATTTTATGAAAGAGGTTTACATAATCGTTTACTTCTGTGGCGCGGTCGTTTACCAAATCTCCCGTAAAAAATACCATATCGGGTTTTTGTTTGAGTAGCAACTCTATGCCTCCTTTCACGGCGATTTTGTTAAAAAAAGATCCCGAATGGATGTCTGAGATTTGTCCTATCGTCATGCCTTCAAACGACCTAGGAAGGTTTTTGATGGCTAATTTTACCCGACGAACACGGTAGTCATGCGCCCCTGACAAAATACCCCATGTCAGGGCTGCGGCAGGAACAGAGGCTGCTACCAAGGCTGTTTTCATCAAAAACTCCGAACGGGTGATTGTGTCAGGACTTTCGGAGAGTGTCTGTGGCAGTTCATTGTTTGGGAAGAAATGCCCTTTTCCCCAAATAAAAAAACGAACGACATCGCCTAAAAAAATGATGGTAACGGATAGCAGTTTGGAGCCATAAACGGCAAACAAACTGAATAAAATCGCGGTTCGCAAGCGGCGTCCCAAGGCGTCGGGGGGAGCAAAATTATAGAGCCATAAACCGACAATAATGACTGTAGTAATGCTCCAAAAGGCCCATTTGACAACCTGCTGTACTTGGACTGTGTTGTGTTGAAAAACTATTTTTACGCCTTGCCATACGTACCAATCAATAAGGAGTAATAGGCAACTAAGAATCGGAATAACAATGTATTTGCTAGCAGTCATGGTTGGGAATCATGGGTTTGAATATATGTACTTGTCGATATAATTACTGTAGGCTGTCAGCAAAAATGTCCAGGCTTCTTTACTTATTTCTAAAGTGGGAAAAATCACTTCAAAAGCATGGTAGCAGCCTTCAAACAACCTAAAAGTGACGGGGATATTCGCTTTTCTCAGGTTTTCGACATAAGCAATGGTTTCGTCTCTGAACGGTTCTAAGCCACCAACAAACGTAATGGCTGGTGGTAGTTTGGAATAATTGGTAGCTCTGGCGGGTGCGGCATAAGCAGGAATTTCCTTGTGTTGTACATGAAGGTCTCGCAAATAAGCGTCCCATCCCATTTTGTTGGAACGAGAATTCCACCCTGCAGAGTTGTTATCCTTGGCTGATTCAGAATTCTGCCTGTCGTCTAGCATGGGATAGATAGGAATCTGAAACGCGATTTTTACGTCTTGGGTATCAGTGGCTTTTAGCGTAACAGCCGCCGCAATTCCTCCTCCTGCACTATGCCCTGCTACAATCAATTTGTCAGGAATAATGCCCAAAGCATTGGCGTTTTCATTCATCCAGAGCAGCGTATCATAGCAGTCGTTGAAGGCTGCTGGATAGGGAGCATCAAATGCTTTGCGGTAATCGGGTGCTACAATAACGCAGGGTTTGGCATCTATATAATTTTTGATAATGGCCAAATAATCTTCTGGGTTACCCAACACCAGCCCACCCCCATGAATGTAAAGCATACCTGGGAGGGTAGTGAGGTGGTTTACAGGCTTAAAAACCCTCACCCGTATTTCCGCCCCGCCATTCCTACTCGGTATAAAATGTTCTTCTCCTTGTAGCCCTTCAATATTTTTGCCCTTGGCTCTGGTACTGTTTGCGTTTAATAAACGAACTCCAACGCGGTTCATTAGCAACCGTGAAGATAATTTCATAACTGCATAATTGGATTGCAGTTCTTTGTGGTGCATTTCTTTCGTTACTCTCATGGCTTTGTTAGTTTGTGGTGATTAAATCTTTTAAACCGTTTGGAAAAAATGCTTCTACAAACGAGATAGTATTCAGGAATTCCTTGTGACAAATAATCTTTCCGTTTTTGGAAGTGACATGGCCCATATATAATTGTTTATAACTTCTTCCATTTGCCAAAACAGCCTCACTTTCGTATTCGGCAATGGCCTCGGTAGGTGTTTCCAGAATGATTTTAATGCTTGTAAAATGAAAATTAGGGGCATTTTGCAATAACTCTTGCATGGTAGCTTCTATGGCTGCTGTGCCCATGATTTTTGACGGCATTCCTAACGATGTTACGTAAGGAGCATCTATATAGCCGTTTTCAGCGAAAAAAGAAGCCGTTGCCTTGGGGTTGCCTAAACCTACACTATCCAAATAGCATTTCAATAGGTAGGAGGCTGATTTTATCTCTTGATTTTCCATACTTGTTTTATCGATTTGAAATTTGATACCTGTTAAGTTTTCGCTTAACTCCCAAAGACGTTTGGCATTGACCTCGTCCAAGGAGTAAAGTTGTACACCACCTGACTGGGAGGCGTCAGTGGCTAGATTGGCAATGTCTGCGTCTTCGCAATACACGCCCCCAATATCGTTGAGCATCGGACTGGTAGCACACCAAACCGTGGTGGCAGCTCCTTGGGGAATAGTTTTCAAGGAGGCGACTATTTCGGGAAATAGATTTCCTTCTGCATCACAAAAACCCATTTGTTGAAACAATGCTATGGGAGCTTCTCTGCCCAATTCTGTTCCATTGATAGAGCCTGGGTGGAGGGAGTAAGCACGTACCTGAGACGACTTGCCACGCTGATCTAACTCAAGGGCAAAAAGATTGCTGGCTGTTTTGGACTGGCCATATCCTTGGAGGGTTTCATAATCGCGATGGAGGAAGTTGGGGTCGTCAAAATGAAAAGGGGCAAACCGATGTCCGTCGGAAGATACGTTGATGACCCTTGCTCCACGGGCGGCTACCAGCGCAGGCCACAGCCTTGCCGTAAGCTGAAACTGCGCCAGATAATTGGTTGCTAGTTGAGATTCAACTCCCCGACTGTCTCTGCGAAAGGGAACCCACATAATGCCTGCATTGTGGATAAGTAGATGAAGGGGGCGGCCAGATGCTACGAATTTTTGGGCGAAAGCATCAATGGACTCAGGATTTATCAAATCCATTGTTTCTAATTCGACACGCGGAATGCCTGCCAAATTTCGTGTTGCTTTTTCTACGTCTCTTGCGGGTACGATGACAGTGGCGCCTGCGGCCGCGAGTGTTTTGACCGTTTCTAAACCGATGCCCGTGTTTCCTCCTGTCACAATGGCGATTTTTCCCGTAAGGTCAATTCCTTTGATGACATCATTGGTAGTAGATGCTGCGTTAAATCCTGAACCTATCGGTTTCTGTAACGCTCCTTGATAATTGTTGTGTCCCATTTTTTTTGTTGTTTTTGTTGGGACAAAGGTAGGGCAGTGATTTTTGGGAGACTTTGTTTAAAAGACCGAATATGCTTTGTTTAAAAGGCCGTTCTACTTTAATGAGGCAGTGTACTGATTGAAGTAGGTGCTAATTGTCAGGCTGTCGAAAGAAGCTACTATCTAAAAAAAAACGTTTTGTGGGGTGTTTTTAAAGTCTATCCCGAAAGTGCTTGGGCAATGTTCCGTCCCAAAATCCAAGCTGGTGAGAGAGGAGGGAGTAACCTGAAAAATTGACGATAAATTAAATAAGTGAAGTAAGGATTAAAGCCAGCATTTTTTTCTGGCTTTATTTTAAAGTACTACTTGGAACGTTAGAACAAGATGCCCCACAGCCTATTCGGATAAAAGGGGGAAAATTCCATGATATCCGCAATTGCATGTCACATCGAATTTATGGGTAGTATTCATTGCATCTTTGACTTTATAGGTTAGGGAAGGAGGCTTGCAAATCAAGTAGATTGGATTTAAACTAGAAATGGCAAGAAAATATGTACACACTATTTTTTTTAAAACGTTGTGCCAAAATAACTCTCATCGTTTGTGCATTTTTGATGCCACAATTGGCTGTAGCCCAAGACGACTTGGCGGTATTGCCCTATTGGAAGTATTACAATGCTCAACCTATGGCTTTGTATCGTCATTTGTGTGACCGTGCTTTTGAGCAGTTGGCGCAGCGAAAAAAAGCAATACAAATGCTAAAAACCCGCGAAGACTGGCAAAAACGGCAAGCGTTAGTTCGTCAAAAATTACAAGAGTCGATAGGTTCTTTTCCCGAAAAAACACCTCTTAATCCTGTCATTACAGGAAAAATAGAACGAAATGGCATTACGGTCGAAAAGTTTTATTTTGAGTCGATGCCCAATTATTATGTTACGGCGGCCTTGTTTTTACCCGCTCGTGAACGCAAAAATCTCCCTGCAATTGTCTTCTGTAGCGGGCACGGAGCTACTGCTTTTCGCACGGATGTATATCAGCAAATGATACTCAATTACGTCCAAAAAGGCTTTGCAGTACTTGCCTTTGACCCCATTGGACAAGGAGAACGTATTCAGTATGTCAAAACGAACGAACCCAAGCGATTTGAAAACCTTAAGCCGACACTGGAACATTCATATCCCGGTGCACAATCGTTTGTAGCGGGGGTGTCTCCTGCGATGTATTTCATTTGGGATGGTATTCGGGCGGTAGATTACCTGTTGACGCGTCCTG
The DNA here is from genome assembly GCF_000423565.1 of Runella zeae DSM 19591. GTDB lineage: Bacteria > Bacteroidota > Bacteroidia > Cytophagales > Spirosomataceae > Runella > Runella zeae. Next base: position 33,921 of record NZ_KE384039.1, read on the forward strand.
AAATTGATGCCAAACGCATTGGTATTACGGGCCGTTCGGGAGGAGGGACGCAAAGTGCGTATATCGCAGCAATGGATACGCGAATCGCAGTTGCAGCCCCTGAATGTTATTTGACTACGTATGATAAGCTGCTCAAATCCAACGGCCCGCAAGATGCTGAACAAATACTGTCGGGTATGCTGGCCAAGGGGCTGGATTTGGGGGATTTGGTAGAGATCCGTGCGCCTCGTCCTACGCTTATGGTCACCACTACCCGCGATATGTTCAGCATTGACGGAGCGAGAGAGTTGTATGTCGAAGCTAAAAAGTCTTTCAAAGCTTTTGGGGCAGAACTCAATCTGGATAAAGTTGAAGATGATGCTCCTCATGCATCCACGCCCAAAAATCGCGAAGCGACCTATGCTTTTTTGCAAAAACACCTCCAGAACCCTGGTTCAAACGTCGATGAAAAAATTTCTCCCTTTACCGAAGAAGAACTAAAAGTGACCCCTACGGGCAATGTGTATACATCACTGAAAGGAGAAACGCTTTTTTCCTTGACGCAAAAAAGGGTAAGTAATCGTAAATCAAGAAGTAACCCGCAAAATTTAAGTAAACAAATCATTTCTCTAACGGGCTATACACCCAATGCGTTGGGGGAAATTGTTTTTTCGGGAAAATTCCCAAAAGAAGGTTATGACCTTGAAAAATACTTAGTGAAAGGCCCCGGAGCGTATTATTTGCCTGTGTTGTGGCTCCGACCCCACGCCCAATCAAATAAAATGGTGCTCTATATATCTTCAAAAGGTAAAGCAGATATTGCTAAAAAAAATGGCGCAGGCGAGCAGCTTGCCCAAGCAGGCTATCATGTAGTGGTACCGGATTTGAGTGGGGCAGGCGAGTTGGCTAATACTTATTTGTCAGGGGGAGATTCGTATATCGACAGCACATCGCTCAATTTGTGGTATGCAGGGATTTTGACCCAAAAAAGCCTGGTCGCTGTTCGTATGGAGGAGATTCAACTGATAACTGAGTTTATCAAGGCAAAAGCACCTACCACCACCACAACAACAGCCGTCGGCGTTGGGACATTTGTACCTGATTTGCTTCATGCTGCTGTAATGATTCCTTCGTTGAGTCGAGTTGCGTTGGTGAATGGTTTAGGTACCTACTGTTCATTGACTGAGCATGAGCAATACTTGCCTCGCTACATACCTTCGGTAGTGTCGGGAGCTATTTCAACCTACGATTTGCCTGATTTGGTAGCGGCTCTTTCGCCTCGCCAGGTATTGATTTCGGGGATGCTGAATGGCGCAGGTCAACTATTCTCTTCCTCAGAGTTGGAGAAAGTGTATCCGTCCAATGGCAAACATATACATTTCTCGTCTGAGGGTGCTGATTTATTGGATTGGATCAAAAAAGAGAAATAACGGTGCCATTTTTGAAGGTGCCTTTGGGTAGTAGTAACTATTTTTTACTCAAAAATACCTGTGTATTTTATTGGATATAAGTATATAATTGCGTTAGAAGATAGACAAAAAATTCTATATTTCTTACGCCATCTACACTAACTTCTAAAGATCTATCTTGTACCAACATAAAAAAGCCGTTACAGATATTGCTGTAACGGCCTGATAATCAGTGTAGCGGGGAGCAGGATCGAACTGCCGACCTTAGGGTTATGAATCCTACGCTCTAACCAGCTGAGCTACCCCGCCATCGTTTTGGTGGTGCAAAAGTAGAATAAATAATTTTATTATGCAAACAGATTTTGAATAATAAAAGGAAGTTTCTATTTTGCCGCTATCGTAAGGACGATGAAGGGATGAAGTAAAGATACTGATTTGTACGTTTTTATCCCTAGTTTATAATACTAACCATTAACCAAACCCAAATATTATGCAAAAATTCAAATACACCGACGAATACGAGCTTAGAGCTTCTCCCAAGATGCTATTTCCGTATGTAAGTACTGCATCAGGGTTATCGCAATGGTTTTGTGATAAAGTCAATATCAAACCTGATCATACCTTTGACTTTGTATGGGATAAAGAAAGTCACATTGCAGAGCAAACGTCGTTGCGACTCAATAAAAGCGTCAAATTTGAGTTCCTTAATACGAGTGAAAGCAATCGAGACAACAATTACATCGAGTTTAAAATAGATGTTAGTGATCTGACAGGCTCGACGTATTTACGTATTACGGATTATTCGCTCAATACCGATGCCGAAGAACTAAAAGACCTTTGGGGTGGTTTAATAGAAAGTTTGAAGGAAATTGTCGGAAGCTGAAGAGGAGGCAGAAGTCATGAGTGGATTGATGAAACAAATTATTTATTAAATTTCATTAATCATTAACGCCTGACTATTAGCAGCCCAAGTTGAATGCATGAAAAAGATTGATAAGTTAGTTTTACGGTCGTTTTTAGGGCCGTTTGTGTTGACGCTGTGTATTGTTGTCTTCATTTTCTTGATGCGTCTTATTTCTCAGTATCTCAACGAACTCGTAGGAAAAGACATTGATTTCATAAATTATGTTAAATTATTAACTTATTTTAGCCTAATTACCATTCCTATTGCACTCCCGTTGGCAGTTTTGCTGTCGTCGTTGATGACCTTCGGAAATCTAGGAGAGTTTTTTGAACTGACCGCCATCAAAAGCGCAGGGATTTCTACTTGGCGTGCTATGCGCTCTGTGATGGTTGTAGTGATGTGTATTACGCTTTTTTCTTTTTGGTATAACAACGAAGTCGCTCCTTGGGCTAACCTTAAAGGATATAGCTTACTTTATGATATCAAAACCGCCAAAGCAACCCTCAACATCAAAGAGGGAATTTTTTATAACGACTTGCCAGGCTACAATATTAAAGTAGATAAAAAATTTCCAGCCCCCAATGAACGAAGCCTCAAGGGTTTGGTTATTTATCGGCACCCTACCAACGACTACAATGCAGGCAACCGAGAGGTGATTTTGGCGGATTCGGGATTGATGTATACCATTCACGACAAAGCTTATCTCGTTTTTGAGCTTTACAATGGCAACCAATACAGCGAAAGTGCTCAGTCGGGTGGTGCTTATTCTTCGGCCGATAATCGACAATTTACGCGTTCTCATTTTGGGCATTATAAAATGGTGGTGAGTTTGGAGTCTTTTGGACTAAAACGTACCGATGAGACCCAGTTTCAGTACCACGAATACATGAAAGACGCCGTAGAATTAAGAAGAGTCGCCGATTCGCTCAAAAAAGAGTATAAAAAATCAAGGGAAGGGCTTTTTACCCAATCCAAACAATACTTTAGTTATGCTTTCAGAGCCGAAACTTTACCTAAACAAACGGCTCCTAAGTATGGAAAATGGGTGGATTCTTTGTTGAAGAAAAAGCCTATTGTAAGCCCTTCTGAAAAGGAGCAGATTGTAGCTACCGCCCTAAACCAAGCTCAAAACGTAAAATCTTACGCCGAAAGCAACAAAACCTACATTAGCGAAAAAGGCAAAGCGTGGTATCGGTATGATTTGGAAATGCACCATAAATATACCCAAGCAGTTTCGTGCTTTGTAATGTTTTTATTGGGAGCACCTTTGGGAGCTATTATCAAAAAAGGAGGCTTTGGAATTCCGGTTTTGGTATCGGTGTTATTTTTTATCTTGTCTTACGTATTGACTTTGCAAGGTGATAAATGGGCGAAAGATGGCTTGGTGTTGGTACCCATTGGAGCTTGGTTTTCAAACGCTATATTATTAGTTGTTGGATTTTACTTTGCAGATAGAGCTATGAAGGACTCTAGGCTATTTGACAAAGACATTTATGTGATTTGGTTGGAGAAAATAAAGAAAAAATGGAATAATGGGGCGGTCTTAAAAAAATGGCGAAAAGGTAAAACGATTTATTCAAATTAATTTAGTACCTTTGCAGCCGTTTTTATAATTATGTTTTATCTTTTAATCTGAGGTTACAATCATGTATTTAACATCGGAAGTGAAAAAAGACTTGTTTCAAAAATATGGCAAGTCTGAGAGCGACACTGGCTCACCCGAATCGCAAATTGCGTTATTTACCCACCGTATCAACCACTTGACAGAGCATTTGAAGCAGCATAAGCACGACAATGCTACCCGTCTTGGCCTTTTGAAACTGGTAGGAAAGCGCAGAAGATTATTAAATTATCTTCAAAAAAATGACATCAGTCGTTATCGCTCTATCATCGCTGAATTGAACATCAGAAAGTAAGCGATACTCAAACAGGGAATTCCAAACAGTTGGATTCCCTGTTTGTCATTTCTTCCTTGATAGAACGAACTACGCTAGTTTCTTTTATCCAAAAAAAAATCACAAAAAATCATTTAGAAAGAGCTAAAAGTAAAGTAGCAATAAGCTATAAACGACTTATGCACTTAAATGATAATATCAATAGCCCAAAGGGGGCAAAAAGCGGTTTATTAATTCTTCTTTCATGTTTAACATCATCACTAAGACCATTACACTTCCGGATGGTCGTACTATCACAATTGAAACTGGAAAATTAGCCAGACAAGCCAACGGCTCGGTAGTTGTACGTATGGGCAATACGATGCTGCTGGCGACGGTTGTGTCCAATCCAGAAGCCAGACCTGGTACTGATTTCTTACCATTGTCGGTGGATTACCAAGAGAAATTTGCCTCGGCGGGTCGAATTCCCGGAAGCTTTCAAAAAAGAGAAGGTAAACTCTCTGACCACGAAGTATTGGTGAGTCGTTTGGTAGACCGAGCGCTCCGCCCGATGTTTCCCGACGATTTTTATGCTGATACTCAAGTAAATGTATTTTTGATTTCGGCCGACGCCGAAGTATTACCAGATGCCTTAGCTGCTTTGGCTGCGTCATCGGCTTTAATGATTACGGATATTCCGTTTAATGGTCCCATTTCTGAAGTGAGGGTAGCCAAAATAGACGGGCAGTATATCATCAATCCTCCTACTTCTCAACTCAAAAATGCAACCCTCGACCTTATCGTAGCTGCCTCTGCAAAAGATATTTGTATGGTGGAAGGCGAAATGAGCGAGGCTTCCGAAGAAGAAGTGGTAGAAGCCCTCAAAGCTGCCCATGAGGTGATTAAGATTCAATGTGCAGTGCAGAAAGAATTTGAAGCAGCGGCTGGCAAAACCGAAAAACGACCTTTTGAATATGTGACGCACGATGAAGAATTGCGTCAAAAAGTAAGAGAGGCTTGTTATGACAAAATATATGCCGTTGCTCAGCAAGGCTCAGCCAACAAGCAAGTTCGCAAGGAGGGGTTTAAGGCTGTCATTACAGAATACCTCGAAAAATTCAAAGAAGAAAATCCCGAAACATACGAAGAAAAACTTCCCCTCATAAAGCGTTATTATCACGACTTAGAATGGGAAGCTTCGCGTAGACTCGTGCTTGATGAAAGAAAACGCCTCGACGGAAGAGCGTTGGAGCAGATTCGGCCGATTGAGAGCGAGGTAGATTTCTTACCTGCTCCGCACGGATCGGCACTTTTTACCCGTGGTGAAACCCAATCGCTCACTACCGTGACCTTGGGAACTAAAATGGACGAACAAATCATCGATACAGCGATGGCTTATGGATACGGACGTTTCTTGTTGCATTACAATTTCCCAGGATTCTCTACGGGAGAAGTAAAACCTAACCGTGGACCTGGTCGCCGCGAAGTAGGACACGGCAACTTGGCGCATCGTGCCTTGAAAAAAGTGTTGCCTCCTGATGAAGAAAACCCGTATACAATCCGTATCGTTTCTGATATATTAGAATCAAATGGTTCCTCGTCAATGGCTACTGTATGTGCTGGTACACTCGCACTTATGGATGCAGGGGTGAAGATAAAAGCGCCAGTGGCAGGAATTGCGATGGGATTGATTACTGATGATGCCGGTAAATACGCCATTTTGTCGGATATCCTTGGGGATGAAGACCACTTGGGTGATATGGATTTTAAGGTAACGGGTACCGAAAATGGAATCACGGCTTGTCAGATGGACTTGAAAGTGAATGGACTTTCGTATGAAGTATTGACCGAAGCATTGGCTCAAGCTCGCCGTGGTCGCTTGCATATTTTAGGTGAAATGAAGAAAGCCATCACAGAGCCGCGTGAAGACCTCAAACCTCATGCTCCTCGTGCAGTAGTGATTCAGATTGCTCAAGACCAAATCGGTGCCGTAATCGGGCCAGGTGGTAAGATTGTGCAGGAGATTCAGCGGGTATCTGGTGCTACAGTGACTATCGAAGAGCGCGACAATGCGGGCTTTGTGAGCATATTTGCAACCAACGGCCAAAGCATGGATATCGCTGTGAAGCGTATCAAAGGGATTGTGGCTATTCCAGAAGTAGGCGAAGTCTACACCGGAATCGTAAAAACCATTCAGCCGTTTGGGGCATTTGTGGAGTTTATGCCGGGCAAAGACGGTTTGTTGCATATTTCTGAAATCACTTGGGAACGTCTCGAAACCATGGATGGGGTACTTCAAGTAGGAGAAGAAGTACAAGTGAAATTGGTAGAACACGATAAAAAAACGGGTAAATTCCGACTTTCAAGAAAAGTGCTTTTGTCCAAGCCAGAAGGCTACGTAGAACGACCTCCTCGTGAGGATAGAGGAGACCGTAACGACCGTGGAGAGAGAGGAGACCGCCGCAGGGATGATAACCGCCGTCCTCGGTAAATAGATTTTTGGTTTTTTAACTTAAAAATCCGAGCGTTTTTTAACTTTTAGTCCTCTTTTTTCGTTACCAAATAGAAGTAAACAGCACCAAAGTATAAATAAATGAGACAGCTTAAAATCAGCAAGCAGATTACCAACCGTGAAAGCCAATCACTCGATAAGTATTTACAGGAAATTGGTAAGGTAGATTTGCTCACCCCCGATGAGGAGGTAACTTTGGCGCAACGAATTCGGGAAGGTGATCAGCAAGCATTGGAGCGATTGACAAAAGCAAACTTGCGTTTTGTGGTATCGGTTGCAAAACAATACCAAAACCAAGGTTTGTCGCTTGGTGATTTAATTAATGAAGGAAACTTAGGGCTTATCAAAGCAGCACAGCGTTTTGATGAAACCCGTGGTTTTAAATTCATTTCGTACGCAGTATGGTGGATTCGTCAATCCATCTTGCAGGCTTTGGCCGAGCAGTCCCGTATCGTGCGTCTTCCACTCAACCGTGTAGGATCTCTTAATAAAATCTCAAAGACCTTTTCGGATCTTGAGCAGAAATTTGAACGTGAACCTTCGCCCGAGGAATTGGCCGAAGTACTCGATATTTCTGCCAATGAGGTCGTAGATACCCTTAAAATCTCCGGGCGCCACGTTTCCATGGATGCTCCTTTCGTGCAAGGTGAAGAAAATAGCCTTCTCGACGTACTCGAAAACGACATGGAGGAGAAGCCAGATCAAGGGCTTATCAATGATTCGCTTAGAAAAGAAGTAGCGCGTGCGCTTTCTACGCTTACTCAACGTGAATCAGATGTGATTGCCTTGTATTTTGGCTTGAACGGCGAGCACCCAATGACCCTAGAAGAAATAGGGGAAAAATTTAATCTTACTCGTGAAAGGGTACGCCAAATCAAAGAAAAAGCGATTCGCCGTTTGCGTCATACCTCACGTAGCAAAGCCCTCAAAACTTATTTAGGGTAAATTTTTTGGTAAAAAACACGAAGGGGGTTGTCTCGCAAAGACAACCCCTTCTTGCTTTTTAAGGAATTGAAAACTAACTACATTGATTTTTAGCGTTGGTTCATTTTTTTTGCTCACTTTCTCAAAACTTAACCCCTTTAATTCTCGCAAGGGTGATAGACTTTTTGGTTATTGGAATATTTACAATTATTTCTGGGTTTGTTTTCAGAGGGTTACATCCTTATTGGAAACAATATGAAAACAGATTAGCCTCGAAAAAGGGTAGTAAAATAGATAATAATCTTGAAAAGAGATTTGATAAAAATCCGAATAGATGTTAATCGTAGTGGTGAGCCGCAAGTAACAATTAACTAAGCATCATGGAAGAAAGCAAGTAGAAAAAAATGACAGTATGGGATATTGTAGAAAGCAAGGTTAAATTCCAGAAAATTGAAAGGTATTTCAACCTAATAAAAACGCCCTTTGCTAAAATTTGGCAAAGGGCGTTGATTAACAGAAGCTTGTCTTAAAACTCACGGTGGTGAGTTTCTTCATATAAACGATCTTCGGGAAGATTTTTGAAGTATTCGTAAGTGATTTTTAAGCCTTCTGCTCTTGATACTTTTGGCTCCCAACCCAAAATTTGCTTCGCCAATGTAATATCTGGTTGACGCTGTTTTGGATCGTCTTGGGGGAGAGGTTTGTAGATTACTTTTTGAGTAGTTCCAGTAAGTTTGATAATTTCTTCAGCAAACTGTCCAATGGTGATTTCGGCTGGGTTTCCAACGTTGACAGGCATTGCATAATCGCTCATAAGAAGGCGATAGATACCTTCGACCAAGTCATCGACATAGCAGAAAGAGCGGGTTTGTGAACCATCACCAAATACCGTAAGGTCTTCTCCACGCAATGCTTGACCGATGAAGGCCGGTAATACCCGCCCGTCGTTCAGACGCATACGAGGTCCGTAGGTATTGAAGATACGTACGATACGTGTCTCTACTCCGTGGTGGCGGTGGTAAGCCATCGTGATCGCTTCTTGGAAGCGCTTGGCTTCGTCGTAGCATCCACGCAATCCTACTGGATTGACATGCCCCCAGTATTCTTCATTTTGGGGGTGTACGAGTGGGTCGCCATATACCTCAGACGTAGAGGCCACCAAGATACGGGCTCCTTTGGCTTTGGCAAGTCCAAGACAGTTTTGAGTACCCAACGACCCTACTTTAAGGGTCTGAATAGGGATTTTTAAGTAGTCAATGGGGCTAGCAGGAGAGGCAAAGTTGAGAATATAATGCAGCTCACCGTCAATGACAATGTGTTTGGAAATATCATGGTGAATAAACTCAAATTTGGGATTTGAACGCAAATGCTCTATGTTGCGCAAATCGCCCGTGATGAGGTTGTCCATTCCAATGACATAAAAACCCTCTGCAATGAATCTATCGCATAAGTGCGATCCTAAAAAGCCTGCTGCGCCTGTAATTAAGACTCTTTTCATGTATCAATTATCAATTTATCATTTATCAAAACTGGGTAGCTACCAAAGCTACAACAAACCTACACTGATGAAGCTGAGTAGCTTACTGGGTGACGGTTTCGCGTCCGATTGAATAGTAAGTGAAACCTAATTCTTTCATTTGATCCAATTCGTACACATTACGGCCATCAAAAATAACTTTATTTTTCATCAATAACGCCATTTTTTCAAATTCGGGCGTACGGAATTGGGGCCATTCAGTGAAAATCATCAATGCATCGGCGTCATCTAAGGCAGCATAAGGTGTATGGGCATAAGTGATTTTGTTGCCAAATACATGATTTTTGACGTTTTCCATCCCTTCTGGATCGTAGGCAATCACTTTGGCACCTTCTTCAAGCAAAATCTTGATATTTTCTAAGGCTGGTGCTTCGCGAATATCGTCGGTATAAGGTTTAAAAGAAAGTCCCCACACGGCGATGGTTTTTCCTTGGAGCTCCCCATCAAAATGCTTTCTAACTAAAGGAAGCATCTTGGTTTTTTGGAGTTCATTCACTTCCATTACTGACTTCAAAACCTTGAAATCATAGTTATACTCTTCCGAGGTTTTTGCCAATGCCTGTACGTCTTTAGGGAAGCAGCTTCCGCCGTAGCCAATACCGGCAAACAAGAAACGTTTACCAATACGGCTGTCAGTGCCAATACCTTTACGTACATTGTCTACGTCGGCACCGGCAAGTTCGCACAGGTTGGCGATTTCGTTCATAAACGTAATTTTCATGGCCAAAAACGAGTTAGCAGCATATTTGGTCATTTCGGCTGAGCGTTCGTCCATGAAAATAACGGGATTGCCTTGGCGTACTAGCGGTGCGTATAGCTTTTCCATTACTTTCTTTGCTTTTTCTGAACGTGTCCCGATCACCACGCGGTCGGGTTTCATGAAGTCCTCGACGGCTACACCTTCCCGTAAAAACTCAGGATTTGAGACCACATCGAAATCTACTTTGGCGTTTTTGGCGACAGCAGCGTAGACTTTCTCGGCTGTACCCACGGGTACGGTGCTCTTGTCAACAATCACCGCATATTCCTCCATGATGTTTCCTAGGTCGTCTGCCACTTTCAAAATATACTTCAAATCAGCCGAACCGTCTTCGCCCGGAGGCGTTGGCAAAGCTAAGAATATAACTTCTGCATCTTTAATACCTTCTGCAAGGTTGGTTGTGAATTTTAGGCGGCCTTCGGCTACGTTGCGGTGGAAAAGAACATCGAGGCCTGGCTCGTAAATGGGAATAACACTGTTGTTGAGTTTTTCAACTTTTTTTACATCGATGTCGATACAAGTTACCTGAATCCCGGTTTCAGAGAAACAAGTACCCGTCACAAGTCCTACATATCCAGTTCCTACTACTGCTATTTTCATGCCTTTATATGATGATTTGGTTAGTAATCTAATAATTTATTGAAAAAGTCTAAAATTGTATTTTTTTGAGTCCATACAAATCGCCCCAAAATTAGAAGAATTTTGTCAAACCCTCTAAACCAAACACATATTTGTCATACTACTAATGATTTTACGGTGAATACGCCATTTTTTCTAAAAAAAATAGTATTACAAAATAGTTGTTGTGACAAATTTTTTCTATCTTTTGTAATACTTTAAGAAATACTTGAGGCACTAAATCTTTGGATAACAAAATTTCCCCCTTCATCGCTGTTGGGATTACTTTCCAAACCTTGGCATAGTCGTTGTATTTTCATAAATTAGGAATATATAGTCAACAACGAAAACCAATCTATTTTACATCCATGATTACGGAAATTGTAGAAAATCAAGAATTGATTGCACAGTCTGTGCGCGATTTTGCCCTTAAAATGATTAAACCCTACGTACGAGAGTGGGACGAAAAGCAGTATTTTCCTGTGGAGGTGTTTCATCAGTTAGGAGAATTAGGTATAATGGGAGTGCTAGTACCCGAGCAGTACGGTGGTGCAGGGCTGGGATACCGAGAATATGTGACGGCGATTGTCGAATTGAGTAAAGTAGATCCCTCGATTGGGCTTTCTATGGCGGCTCACAATTCGCTCTGTACCAATCACATATTGATGTTTGGAAATGAATCACAAAAACAAAAATATTTGCCTAAACTTGCCTCTGGTGAGTGGATTGGAGCGTGGGGCTTGACAGAACCCAATACGGGCTCGGATGCGGGCAATATGCGTACAGTGGCCGTCAAAGAAGGGGAGTATTGGGTACTCAATGGTGCCAAAAATTTTATTACACACGGCAAAAGTGGTAACGTGGCCGTGGTGATTGCTCGCACGGGAGCAGTAGGCGATAAGCGCGGGGCTACGGCGTTTGTGGTAGAGCGTGGTACTACGGGATTTGTGGCAGGCAAAAAAGAGGATAAACTTGGAATGAGAGCTTCCGAAACTGCCGAGATGATTTTTCAGGATTGCCGTGTTCATGAGAGTCAAGTATTGGGCGAAGTAGGGGAGGGATTTGTGCAGTCGTTGAAAATCCTTGATGGTGGTCGGATTTCGATTGCTGCCTTGAGCTTAGGAACGGCGCTGGGCGCTTTTGAAGCGGCATTGGCCTACTCTAAAGAAAGAGAACAATTCGGTAAGCCTATTTCGCAGTTTCAAAGTATTGCTTTCAAATTGGCTGATATGTATACCGAAATAGAAGCAGCAAAATTGCTTATTTATGATGCGGCTGATCGCAAAGATAGGGGTGAGAAGGTGACTTTACAGAGTGCCACTGCCAAATATTATGCTTCAGAAGTGTCAGTAAGAGTAGCCAATGAAGCCGTACAGATTTTTGGAGGATATGGTTTTACCAAAGATTTTCCGGTAGAGAAATTTTACCGTGATTGCAAACTCTGCACGATTGGAGAAGGAACGAGCGAAATTCAAAAGTTGGTGATTTCGCGAGAAATTTTGAAATAAGGAAAGAAACAAAAAGGGCGGAGAATCTCTCCGCCCTGACTTGATATGAATTAATCTGGTGTACCGTCGTCGGCGATATTGGGTTCGAGCGTATCAATCAAAGCATTTTCATCTTCACTGACTTTGGCTCGGATTTTGGCCTCAATTTCTTCTGTCAGCTCAGGGTTGTCTTTGAGTAGTTGTTTTACAGCGTCACGACCCTGTGAGAGGCGGTTGCCATCGTAGCTAAACCAAGAACCTGATTTTTTAACAATCTCTAACTCAACAGCCAAATCGATAATTTCGCCTACTTTAGAGATGCCTTCGCCGTACATGATGTCAAATTCCACCACTTTAAAGGGAGGAGCTAATTTGTTTTTTACCACTTTTACTTTGGTACGGTTTCCGGTGATATTGTCGGCACTTTCTTTGATTTGACCAATCCGACGAATATCCAAACGTACCGAAGCATAATACTTGAGTGCGTTACCTCCCGTAGTGGTTTCGGGACTGCCAAACATAACCCCGATTTTGTCGCGCAATTGGTTGATAAAAATGCAGCAACAGTTGGTACGGTTGATAACCCCTGTTAATTTACGCAGTGCTTGCGACATCAAGCGGGCTTGTAGACCCATTTTACTGTCACCCATTTCTCCTTCGATTTCGGCTTTAGGGACAAGGGCCGCTACTGAGTCAATCACAATGATGTCAATGGCACCCGACGAAATCAAATGTTCGGCGATTTCGAGGGCTTGCTCACCGTTGTCGGGTTGTGAAATAAGAAGGTTTTGGGTGTCGATTCCTAATTTTTGGGCATAGACACGATCAAAGGCGTGCTCCGCATCAATAAACGCAGCCAATCCTCCTGCTTTTTGTGCTTCGGCAATACAATGCATGGCGAGGGTGGTTTTCCCAGATGATTCAGGGCCATAAACTTCCACGACACGTCCGCGAGGTAACCCCCCGATTCCCAATGCTAGATCGAGGCCTACTGAGCCAGTAGAGATGACTTCTACGTCCATTACTTTGGTGTCACTCAGACGCATTACAGTACCTTTACCATAGGCTTTGTCTAGCTTTTCAAGGGTGGTTTGCAGGGCTTTAAATTTTTGTTCTTTGTTGTCGGCCATTTTGTTTAATTAATTACTTACCTAAAAATATTAGATTAGTGAAAGAGAGATGCTATTCGTTATTGGGAAGCATTATTTACATGGGCTGTTAATACTCATTAAGTCCTTTAACGACTAACTGAAGGGACATCCTTCATAGGGGTAAAATTACGGTTTTTGTATGAGTTTACCAAGTGTTTTTTTGAACAAAATTTGGCGTTTAGAGGGTTTATTTTTTATAAAAATAAAAAGAAATAAAGGGGGGATTTAGGAATGAACATTTACCCTGATACTCCCCAAATGTACTTCGTCGAAGAAGGGATACAGGTGGTAGCTTAACACTTATTTTCTCAAAATCTTGGGGGGATAGGTATTACTTTTGCGGCAATTAGCGTACCTTTGCACTCGGAAACACAAGCAAGTTCTTTTCCTTGCTGCTTATTTGCACAAACTCTCAGGACTGAATGTTAAGTCGAAGACATCTTCGTATAAAGGTATTACAATCCCTTTATGCACTTCAAGCTGCCCGTGAGGCAGACTATCAATTGGCCGTAGATTTCATAGTGGAGTCGTTTAAGCCAGACCTCAATTCTATGACTCCCCAAGATCCAGTAAAGCTGGAAGGTATGCGCAAAATTACTACGATGCTTTTAGAAGAAAACTATCGTAGTGGGGATATTTCAAAAGATGAAGACGCGCCTGCTGAAGCAATCGTAACGGCCAAAAATGCCCTAAAATACTATCAAGACCTTTATCGAAAAGATAAGCAGCGGATTGCCCGGCAACTTACTCCTGAGGTAGAAGCGATTTATAATTCGTACTTATTGTTGTTGCAGCTATTCATTGAGCTAGGTAGCTTATCTCAAGCCGAGCGTGAGCGCCAATACGACGATCCAGATAGTAATCCTTTGGCCAAATTGGCGGGTTTTGATACAAATCAAGTGGTAGTTGCCCTTACCCAAAGTACGGTTTTACAAGATGAATTTATTCGTCGCGGCATCACCTGGGGAGAGCATGCTACTGGGCTGGTACGTAAGCTTTTTAGGGAGGTTTTTCGGCAAGATGAGGTGTATCGTGCTTATTGTGCGCAGAAAAAACATACCATCGAAGAAGACCAGCAGTTGATGCAACATGCCCTGAAAGAAGTGATTCTGAAAAACGAAGAAGTTATCAATTTCTTTGAATTGAATGACTTATATTGGAGCGAAAATGGGGATTTGGCGCGTAAGATGACCAATAAAACCCTAAAATCAGCCACGGAGCCAGAGGGTGTTCAGCTTTCACCACTGACCGACGATTGGGAAGAAGATCGTTATTTTATGGAAGAGCTGTTTGAGCAAACCGTGACCCGAAACGATGAATATGAGCAGCTTGTGGCAGAGCCACTCAAAAACTGGGATTTGGAACGATTGGCACCGATGGATTATTTAATCCTGAAAATGAGTGTTTCGGAGATGGTCAACTTCCCTGGCATCCCCGTAAAAGTGACCATCAATGAGGCAATTGAAATAGCAAAAGAATATAGTACGCCAAAAAGTGGTAAATTTGTGAACGGAATTTTGGATACACTTTCCAAAAAACTTGTCAAAGAAGGAAAAGTGCGTAAGAGTGGAAGAGGGCTTCTGGACAACAAATAGGCCAAGCAAAACATATTTTAAATAAAAACTAGTAATCACAGGATTACAAGAAAACATTCCAAGACATGAGCAATTCATCAAGAACATTAGTAGCTTTTTTGGCTGGAGTAGCTACAGGAGCTGCCATTGGGGTATTGTATGCCCCCGAAAAGGGAGAAATCACTCGTGACAAACTGTCGTATCGACTTTCAAAATACCGTGAGCAACTGCAAGGGTTGATTTCTGACTTGTTAGAAGGAAAAGATTTGCCAGAAAGTTTGGCCAAAACCGAAGGCCAAAAAGTAGTAACCGACGCACGTGAAAAAGCAGAACGCCTGCTCGAAGATGTGGATCGTCTGATGGCTCAAATCAAAAAACAAACCGTATAAAACTACTTGCCCTCGTGTATCATACGCGAGGGCATCGTTATTTTCGTATAAAAAAGGTATATCTTAAGCTTTTTAGTTTTGCTCACTTAAATTATCCCTAAAAAATTAGATCAAAATGCGGATTCTTTTTTTTATCCTTGTAAGTGTTGCTTTGTTTTCGTGCGGTAGCAATCAAGACAAAACTGCTACCAACAATATGGATGATAAACTCCCAAAATTTGAGTTTGCTGAAGATATAAAAAATTTTGATTTTGGGACTGTCAAAGAAGGACAGGAAGTAGAACACCGATTCAAATTTAAGAATGTGGGTGATTTTCCGCTGATTATCAATAATGTAAGTGCTTCTTGTGGTTGTACCATTCCTCAATGGCCCCGCGAACCAATCGGCCCCGGAGAAGAAGAGTCTATTTTGGTACATTTTAATAGCAAAGGTAAAGAAGGACAGCAGTTAAAAACGGTGACTATTTTTGCCAATACCAATCCCGCTACTAGCGAAATTCAGTTTAAAGCCAATGTGGTCGCTACCAAAGACTCAACCGCTACCCCCTAACATTGTATTTTTAATAACCTAATCCTGTTTATTTGATTGAGTAAAACTCAACCAACTGATTCAAAACAATCAATTTTTATGCAAACTATTCTTTTACAAGCCCAAGGAGGGCAGGCATCTATGATATACCAACTTGTTCTTTGGGCAGGTATCATTGGCGTTTTTTATTTTTTTATGATTCGTCCTCAGCAAAAAAAGCAAAAAGACCAAAAGAAGTTTTTGGAAGAACTTAAAAAAGGAGACGAAATCGTTACGATAGGAGGCTTACATGGTACAGTCGTTTCGGTATATGAAAGTACAGTAACTGTGGAGGTTGACGGTAAAGGAACTAAACTCAAATTTGAAAAATCGTCGATTTCGCGTAAGGTATCTACTCCTGCCGCATAACATGGTAGGTTTAGAAGAAATGGAGAGTATGACTCTCTCATAAGATACTAACCTGTTATTCACATTGGCACAGATTCCTCTCTCGTCACAACCTTCTCGTAGCCGCATTGCTATCTTGTGTATGATTGCGGCTACGATTATTTGGCTCTTCAATGAGCTCAATAAAGATGGCTACACCCTGCAAGTACGCTATCCCATTCATATTACATACAACGACTCATTGTACATTCCTACTACACCGCTTCCCCAAAGCGTAAGTGCGGTATTGGTAGGTAATGGATGGACACTACTGCGAAAATCACTTTCGTTTACGGTACCGCCAGTTTCGTACCCTCTCACCAATCCGCTCGCTACTTCGGTGCTTAATACCAATGCCCTCGTAGCCACGATGCATGAGCAGGTGAAGGATGTTCGTATCTCTAATATAATACTTGACTCAGGGGTATTGGATTTTGAAGAACGAATGATAAAAACCAGCGTGCTGAAAGTAGATAGCCTTGGCCTTAATCTCGCCCCTCGTTTTGTAGTCTCAAGTTTTATTAATCTTAATCCATCAACTGTTACTTTTGATGGCCCTACTTCGTTGATTGTTGATATTCCTGATACCATTGTTGTGAGAGTACCAGCTCAAAAAATTCAGGGGAATTATGATGAAGAACTGCCTATTCGTTATCCCCAATCGCCTTTGTTGAAGGCAAGTGCAGAGCGGGTTTTTGTGAGCTTTGAAGTAGGTGAACTTCTGAGAAATATCAATCCCTCCCCAGCCGTCAAAGCCGCGCAGCCCGCCAAAGAAACATCTTCAAAAAACAAATCAAAAAAGAAGAAATAATGCCAAGCTGCTTTTGAAAAAGCAAGAGTAAGAATGTTGATTTAATCTTCGAGTTCGTTTAAGAAATGGCACTTCAAATCGGAATTACGGGAGGAATTGGCTCTGGCAAAAGTCTGGTTTGTCGAGTGCTTGGGGCATTAGGAGTGCCGGTGTACTCGGCTGATGAGCGTGCTAAGTGGCTTCTCAACCATGATCCTAAACTCCGAAAAACCGTAGAGGCATTGCTAGGAAACGAAGCCTACACTGCTGAAGGTAGCTACAACCGTCAATGGGTAGCGGGGCGAGTGTTTCAAAATCCCGTGCTTTTGCGGGAACTCAATGCCGTAGTGCATCCGCGTGTGGGTGAAGATACTTTACAATGGATGCAAACCCACCAAAATGCTCCTTATGTTGTGAAGGAGGCGGCTATTATGAGCAAAGCTGGCAGCAACAATTCTTTGGATAAAGTGGTGGTAGTACAAGCACCTGTGGATTTGCGAGTCAAAAGAGTACAACAGCGCGACCCACATCGCTCCGAAACCGAAATCAGAGACATTATCAATCGACAAGTATCGGAAGAAGAACGATTGAAAATCGCTGATTTTGTGATTCAGAATGATGAGCAACAACTGCTTTTGCCCCAAATATGGCAGTTGCACGAGCTATTTTCGCAACAGAAATAACGACGCTCAAACTACCCTAAGCATCTCTCCGCTTTTTCTTATTCTTCCAAAATTCAAATTTCCTAGAAACGTAAATGCTTTTTATTTGGTTAAAAAAGTAGCTAAAACTACATAGCCAAATCTGAAAAACAACGAAAATATACATGAAAGCTATTGGATTTAAAACATCGCTACCTATTGGCGAGCAAGAAAGTTTTATCGCTTTTGAAACCGAAGTTCCCACACCTCAAGCGCACGATTTATTGGTGAAAGTACAGGCGGTGAGTGTCAATCCTGTTGATTACAAAATCCGCCAAAACAGCGCCAAAGATGTGGTTTTGGATACCCCAAAAGTCATAGGCTGGGATGCGGTGGGAATTGTAGAAGAAGTAGGTGACGCGGTGACTTTATTCAAAAAAGGCGATGAAGTTTATTATGCTGGAGATATTACTAGGCCAGGGAGCAATGCTGAGTATCAGTTGATTGACGAACGTATAGTGGGACGAAAACCCAAAAACTTGAACGTGGCTGAGGCGGCAGTGATTCCTCTAACGGGACTGACGGCTTGGGAAATCCTCTTTGACCGGATGAGGATTAGTACCGAAAAAGACAAAGGTAAATCGCTTTTGATTATTGGAGGGGCAGGGGGCATGGGCTCAATCGCCATTCAATTAGCAAAAAAAGTCGCTGGACTTACTGTCATTGCTACGGCATCGCGGCCCGAAACGATAGAATGGTGTAAAAAAATGGGCGCAGATGTGGTAGTAAATCACCAAGATTTGGTAAATGAAGTGCGCAATGCAGGCTTTCATTATGTTGATTTTATTGCTGATTTTGTAAATACGGGTGCTTATTGGGATGCTATGGTGGAGCTTATCAAACCTCAGGGGCATATTGGATCTATCACAGCAAGCAGTGAACCTGTAGCTCTCAACAAATTGAAAACCAAGAGCGCTAGTTTTTCTTGGGAATATATGTACACCCGAAGCATGTTTCAGACCGAAGATATGATACAACAGCATCATATCCTAAACCAAATCGCCGACCTTATAGAAGCTGATGCTCTTCAATCTACCTTATATCTGACGCTAGAGGGGTTGACGGTGGAGAATTTTAAACAAGCACACCAACTTCTGGAATCAGGTAAAACCATCGGAAAAGTGGCAATTACTTTTTGAGCAAAAAAAGAGTGAGTTTTATTGAATTGGCCTGTCAAACAACCTTTTTGTTTGGCAGGTTATTTTTTTATTTATCTGATAATTACTGTTCGCCTTTAATAAACTTTTCCAACAAAGGAACAATTTCGGGAGAGCCGGGGCGGGGAGCCGCCGTTGACTGTAGCCGATAAATTGGCGCGGGCAAAGCCCAAACCTTAGGCTGCCGCCGTAAAGGTCAAGGTATGTTCGTTTATATAATTTTCCTAATAAAATTTCGTCTGAGTGAGCAGTAATTTACGCGCTTTAACATGGTCATCCCTATGCAGGTTGAATATGGCCTGTCGGCTTCCAAAATACCCGTATGTGACTAGTGTCTACTTTAGATTTGGCTTTGGCAAGGTCGTAATTTTCCTGCACCTTTAGCCAAAATTCTGCTGTCGTATTGGGGAATGCTGTGCCCAAGCGGATGGCCATTTCGGGCGTTACGCTCTGCTTGCCATTGATAATTGAGGACAAGGTTTTACGGGTCGTACCTAAGCCCTCGGCTACTTCCGCAACTGTTAATCTTTGTCCTGTTTCTTCGCGTAACCCTTCGATGGTTTCGCGGATTAATTCTCCTGGGTGGGCGGGGTCAAATAGTGCCATAGTTTTGCTCTTTTAATGTAACATGCCACGTGTCAATGTGTTTATTTGAGGCTGTGTAATTTTATAGACTTAAATGTTAAATCCCCCTGATTGATGATAAATTGTTTATGCTGCGGTTTAAATCTATGCTGATGCTGACTGTGTATTTTAGAATTAATTTAAAAAATTTAAGCCTGTATTTCAAAAGCTACTGTTTTGACTCGTTGGCTCAGAGTACCATCGGGCCAAGTTTCTTCCAAAATCATGGATTGTGCAGAGGGAAGTTCAAATACCTGTTGCATATTGCGAATAGAGGCGGAAGGAACACCTTGTTTTTCAAGATTTTGCAACAAAATAGAGGATTCCCGTACAGAAATTTTCTCAGACAATAAAGTGTTTAGTGCTGCCCGATTTTTTACTCTAGCAGCATTGGTATCAAATCGTGGGTCTTCCAATAAGGCTTCTAGCTCTAGTTGATAGCACAAATGAGCAAACTGTTTTTCGGTGCCTATTGCCAATACAATCTGCTGCCCATCGCTACAAGTATATAGGTCGCCGTAGGGAGCGATATTGGGATGTTGAGTTCCCATGCGTTGAGGGATATAGCCACCCATGAGCCAGTTAGTAGCTTGATTGACCAATGAAGCTACTGCGGCTTCAAACAAAGAGGTTTGTACGAAGGCCCCTTTTCCGGTTTGGGTGCGGCGAAGTAGGGCGAGTAGAATACCCTCTTTGAGTTGGTGGGCGGCTAAAACATCAATCAACGCAACGGGCATCTTGACAGGCAGCCCGTCAGCTTCGCCATTCATGTACATAAAACCCGCCTCGGCTTGGAGTACTACGTCAAAAGCAGGGCGTTCGCTTTCAGAATCGAAGGCGTTGAGTTGAGCAAAAATAAGAGAGGAATTGAACGCCGAAAGAGTGGCATAATCTACGCCTAGTTTTTGGGCAACTTGCAGACGGTAATTACTAATGACGATGTCGGCGGTTTCAATAATATCATAAAGTTGCTGACGGTCAGTGAGGTTTTCTAAATCTAATAAAAGGCTAGTTTTATGCCAATTGACACTTGCATAGTAAGCCGAGAAAGAAGAGACTGGATTTTCGGAGGGGAGTTTCCAAGTGCGAGTCATATCACCTCCCGTTTTTTTGTTTTCGATTTTGATAACTTCTGCCCCAAGTTCGGCAAAAAACATGCCCACTGCTGGCCCCGCCAACACGCTAGCAAGCTCGACGACTTTAAGCGTGTCTTTAAAAAAATCTTTCATGGTATTAACTGCTTATTTACTCCAAATTTGTCATATATTCTTTGATTTCCCCTAATGATTCGGTTATTTTACTCCATCAATAAAATCAGACAATATTATGAATGACGGATATAGTCCTGAAGAAATAGAACTTCTAAAAGAAGAATGCCGCGAAGCCGGTACCAATTTTGTTCATTGTGACGATGAAGAAGATAGTATGGCCGACCAAGGCGAACTGGCACATGTGCAGTTTGTTGGAAATTATAAAGGCCAAGAGGTGATTTACGATGCTATTATCTATACCCTACGCTTACATCATAGTAGTTTGGTATACGAAAAAGCCGTAGAACAAGCCCAAAAAGTATATCCTAAATACTTGCCTCTGGATGAGCGCGGCCCCGGTTTTAACATGAGCCCTGAAGAGGAAGAAGAAGCCGAAGAGCTAATCACCGAATTGATCGAAACCTTCGAAGAAGAAGAAGCGGTAAAAGTAAAAGAACACTTGGAGATTGAAACCGATTTTGAATATGGCGTAGGACTAGATGCTAGTTTGAATGTAGAAGCCATTACGGACGACGTAGTTTCAAAATTTATCGAAGATTTTAACAGTGGCCGTCTGAAATTGGACACGACACTTTATTCGTTTACGAGCGACGAAGACGACGAATAACTCCTTCGAGCAAACCTTTAAAAAAGAGGGAAGTCCGTAAGGGCTTCCCTCTTTTCTATGGATGGCGTTAGGAATTAGCCTTTTTGGCAAAGGCCAAATACGCCCCTAAGCCAATCATCATGAGGCCAGTGATTTTATTTTGAAGACGTGCAAAATTGGGAAGTTTGTTAAAATAATTACCCGCTTTTCCAAACACAACCGCCACTAAGCCGTTTACCAAAGTTCCTGATAAGTTGAACCAAACTCCCAAAAATAGGATTTGCCATTTGAAGTTTTCGGCCTCTACGTGCGCAAATTGTGGCAAAAAAGCCAAGAAAAACAACGCTACTTTCGGATTAAGGGTATTGGTATAAACACCCTGCCAAAAGATTTTTTTGAGGGGAATTACTTCCACTTTAGAGTTGGTTGACAGGTGGCTTTTATCTAACAAAGCGGTGATACCTAAATAACACAGATAGCCCACTCCCAGAAACTTAACGATATTGAAAGCCACCGCCGACTTTGCAATGAGTACCGACAGTCCCAAAACAGCAGCTAAGGTATGAATTAAACACCCCCCTGCAATTCCCAATGCCGATACGATTCCTGCTTTGATGCCTTGGGTAGTACTACGCGTAGCGACGTATATCATATCGGCACCTGGGGTGAGGTTGAGCATTAGGGTAGCAAATGCAAAGAGCAAAAAATCACTGGCATTCATCTGAAAAGGAGGTAGTTAATAATAATTAGGAATATTTTTTCCTAAAGTTATATCTCTTTTGCCAATCCAGATACCTTTTTCATTTTTGTTGAGTTTAATAATGCCCGAACCGCCGCGATTTTGGGCATTTTGTAAGTCTTTTTGAGTGAGGAGGGGGTCATCTTCAAACTGATATTCGTCAATCCAATATTCATTTTTTTGCGGCTCCTTGATGATAGGATGGATATGGGCCGCAAATCGCTGATTAGGGTAGGCTGCTGGGCGAATCGTACTAAACTGATAGCGACCTTGGGCATCAGTTTTCATCCATCCTCGTAGGTGTCCATGCCGCCGCCCGTGCTTTTGGGCGGCGGTAGGTTTGTATTCACCTTTTACGTCCGTATGATATACGTACAAGATAACGCCCGCCGCTGGTGTTTTACCGTCTTTTTGGTAAATCGTACCGCTAATTATCATACGTTCGCCTTCTTCTTTGGGAGAGGCGAGGGTGGTTTGCCAATGCAGCTGCTCTGGAATACCTTCAAACATCAGCTCGCAATCTTCGCAACCACCTCCTATTTTTTGGCAATAACCCACAGAAATGGTAGCGGCACACATCAAAGTTAAGGTCAGCTTTTTCATTTGTTTTTTATATAAATTATCCGAAAATCTCCTCTCAAAAAAGCAAGGCATCTTAGTTTTCGCCGCCTTTTTTATCATCGTTGTTGATACTTTTCTTACTGCGCTGAGGCTGGTTGCTCATTTTTCCAAATTCATAAGAAAAACTTACTCGCCAACCCCGATTGAAGAACCGACTCATGCCGTCTTGGACAAAGGTAGGGGAGGAAAATTGAATTTTTTGTTCGATATAAGGGGCAAAAAAGTTGTCTAAACCTAGACTAACAGAGCCTTTTTTCTTTAAGATTTCTTTTTGTAAAGCTACATTGTAATAGGCATAGCCTCCGATTTTCCCTTGGAGCATTACCCGTGGTGAATTGAAAAAGCCAAAGAATTGGGCTTTCAAGCCTTTGCCAAAATCATAAGTAGAATTAAGGTTGAGGCGGTACATCCAATTGGAATTTTGAGTCTGTAGAGCTGGACTATTGAGGATATTATAATACAAATTGATAGAGCCATTAGAAGTGAATTTTTTCTTGATTTTGGCCGAACCACTCAGCGTGAGCCCGTAGGAGATATTTTGAGAGATGTTCTGAAAGGTCAAATTGGAGACACCTTCACTATCTACGGTGCGGATGCGTTCGATGGCATTGTTGGTTTGGCGCATGAAAAAGGTCGCATTGACCGATGACTCTTTGATATAAACGTTGTAGCTTGCTTCGGCACTATGAGTCAGCTCGGGGTTGAGGTAGGGATTGCCCGAATAGGTTGACTGAGGCTCACTCGCATTTACGTAAGGGTTTAGAAACCAGAGCATAGGCCGCTGGATTCGTTGTGAGTAGCTGAGTTTTAATTTTTGGTTTTTTGGTAAGTTTCTCGAAATACTGACATTAGGAATGATATTGCCGTAATTGTTCGAGAAAGGAACCTTGCCCGCCAAAAACTGCGCCTGAATAAAAGTATGCTCATAGCGAGCGCCGGCATTGATACTCCATTTGTTTTTGGAAGTACGCGAGTAGGCAAGGTAAGCAGAGGCTACTTGCTGGTTATAATCAAAGACATTGGCAAGTGCGGGTACATCCTGAAAATCATCACTTCCGTCGAGGGCGGTGGCTACTCGATAGTCGCTTTTTACATTTCTCAAAATACTCTTAGCCCCGATTTCTAAGGTACTTACGCTATCAAGCGGATTGGTAAAGTCGATTTGAATAGTCCCTTCATAATTGCGACTTACGTTAGGGCTTTTTTCGCGGTAATAAATAATGTTTTCGGCGTTGAGTTGGTCGAGGTTGTAATAGCTATCTTCTGCTTCTTTCGAAAACATCGTCAGAACGTTAAATTCTTTTTTAGGCTTTTTGAAAGTCTTATTATAGTCAATGTTGAGCGTACCCCCGTCCCAATCATAAATACGATACAATTTTCGGGTAAACAAAGAAGGATTGGCCGTGCCGCTCGAAAATTCATTGAAATAATCAAAATTCATGGCGTTTTTGCCATCATAAAAATTGAGTCCTGCACTCAAACGATTAAGGGTATCGATATCCCATTCAGCCGAAATGGTACTATAAAGATTTTCGCCACCGCCTCTAAATGAAGTATTTTGAATAAGCGTGGTTTGATAGCTTTCGACGGTAGAGAGGCGAGTCATGCTATTTTCGCCTAGGTTACGCCATTTGTTAAAACCTCCTCTTGCCGATACCCCAAAGCTTTTTTTACGGTAGTTGAGCGAGCCGTTGTAGTTATCATTCCAGCGTCCAAAAGACGTATTGGCTTTGCCGTTGATGCCCTGTAAATTGTTTCGTTTGGTGATGATGTTGATGATGCCTGCGGTGCCTTCGGCGTCGTATTTGGCAGAGGGTGAGGTGATTACCTCAATCTGCTTGATGTCGTCGGCGGGGATGAGTTTCAGTACATCGGCAATGCTCTTCGCCATCAGATTGGAAGGCTTATTGTTGATGAGTACTTTGATGTTTGAACTTCCACGGAGTTCGACGTTGCCGTCCAAATCTACCGCAATAGAAGGGATTTTGCGCAATACATCGCCTGCATTTCCTCCCTTGATTGTGATGTCTTTTTCGGCATTATACACAAGGCGGTCGGGTTTGTCTTCAAACAAAGCCTTTTGCTCTACGACCCTTACTTCATTGAGTTGTTGGGCGGTTTGTGAAAATGAAATAACGCCTACATCTAGGTCATTGTCTTGGCTTACTTTTAGTCCCCTCACTATTTTATCTTGATAGCCTACGAAGGTAATTCGGATCTCGTAGGTTCCGTCAGCTACTTTCAAAAACACGAATTTGCCAGTTACGTCGGAAGTTGCACCTTCTAAAATTTTGTTGTTTTGCAAGAGTGCCACCGTTGCAAATTCAACAGGTTTGCGAGATGCAGAATCAAGGATAAAACCTGTGATTTGTGATTTTTGGGCAAAAGCGTAGCCCGTAAGCCCTAAAAATAGGGCCAAGCAGCATAGATGTTTCATGGTTTAGATTATTTGGCTGTCAAAAAGAGTGAGTGAATAGATTTTGTGGTTAGGATGGATTTTGTCGTGGATACTCTATTTTTTTGAATTGGTTACAGTAAGGAGACATTTTTTTAGAGAATGTTGCATCAGCTTTCTATTTTTTGGGCTTTAGTTAACTTTTATTACCCTGACTTGATTCTTAAGATTAGCTTCCAATACCCAAAGGCTATTTTCGTTATCAAAAATACCCCCTGTAGGCATCCATTCTTTTGTAGAATGATATATTACTGATACCACACCTTGAGGAGTTATTTTTTTGACTGATTGTTGACTTATTACCGCCACATACATATTAGCATGAGAGTCGTCCCAAATCCCGAAAATATTATTGTTGGGTTTGCGGTTTGGGTCTTCTCCTGTGATGCCGTCCAAATCTTTTGCTACTAATACCCTTTTTTTGTTGACGATTTTGTACAAATCATTGTCGTCAACGTAGTAAAAAGTGCCATTTTTCTGACAAAATTGCCAGCGTACATCATGAGTAGGAATCGTTGCGAGCCATTCTATTTGTTGCGAGGCCGAAAGCCGCATCCAATCACTTCCTTTTTTGCTTTTGATGAGCCAATATCTGTTTCCGAAAGCATCGCCTACAAAACTATAATTCTGGAGAAAGCCTTTGGTATGAGGTCTTATTTTACTAAATTTTCCATTGATGTCATATTTCCATATAAAATGCCCCCACTCATTGGTTGCTTCGCCTTCATACCAAAGATGCTCACCGTATAGATTATCGTTGGCATCTATGTAAAGTTGATGGGTATGCACGTTCGGGATGACTACTTTTTTGTTTTTGCCGTCTGCGGATATTTTCCAAACACGCTCAGTATCAGTGTAGAAAATATCTCCTTTGGTGTTTTTGACAATACCTATACCAGGATGAGACCATGAGTAGGTTGTCACCAAAGTGCAAAAAAGAATTTGGTAAATAATCGCTTTCATTTTTTTTTGTTTTTGATGATACAAAGGAAAGTAGTGTAGATAAAGGGAGATAATTTCTTAGGTGAGAAGATAAAAATACTTGATAAAAGGCACCCTAAAAGCACTCGTCAAGGGATTTAGATGTTTGACGTAAATTATTTGGGCTACAACCCCACAATTCCCTAACTTTCAGCATGGAAATACTTTTTAGATATCGGATAGACCACATCTTGTTTTGGGTGGCAACGATTTCATTTCATGCCTACAACCGCAGCTATATTATTGACAAATTGAGCTGGGGCGATTTTGTGGTGGAACTATTGGTACGAAATCTCCTGCTGGCGGGCGTCATTTATGGTAATTTATGGGTATTGATTCCACGGTTATTCAATACGAAGCGGTATGGGATGTATTTTTTGAGCCTAGCAGGGTTGGTTCTGACCTATGTACTTTTCAAAAATCTCCACGATATGTATCTATATGGCTATGTATTGGGAGATACCAAACGACAAACATTGTGGGTCAATACCTTTTATAATGTCTCTATCGCGGTGTTTTATGCCATTTTTAGCATGGCTATTTGGCTGAGCAGAGAGTGGTTTTATCAAAGAGAATTGGTACAAAAAATAAGAAATGAACAACTGGCAACAGAACTGCAATACCTCAAATCGCAGATGAACCCACATGTGGTTTTTAATACCCTCAATCTTATCTATGGCTCTATTCATAAAACCAACCCTGTAGCACGACAGCTAGTGGTGCAGTTTTCAGATTTGCTACGGTATCAGTTGTATGAATGCAATGCAGAAAAAGTAGGTATCGAAAAAGAAATAGAATACCTCCAAAACTACATTAATCTTCAGCGTTTACGGAAAAATGACAATTTGAAGGTTGAGGTAAATTTTCATCAGGATATACAGGGTATTTTGATAGCTCCCTTGCTTTTTTCTCCTTTTGTCGAAAATGCCTTCAAGTTTGTAAGTGACCATGCTCATGCTTTAAATAGGATTGATATTCAGATGTTTATAGAAGAAGGTGCTTTGGTGTTTTTGTGTAAAAACACTAAGAATGAAAAACAGATGAAGCCTCAATCATCGCCGGGGGGCATTGGCATTGCCAACGTAAAAAGGAGATTGGAGTTACTTTATCCTCGGTGTTATGAACTCGAAATTCGGGAAACAAACGAATTATTTGACGTTTTTCTAAAAATCAACTTAAAGCCAAGCCTATGAAAATCAATTGTTTGATAGTAGATGATGAGCCTATAGCTCGTCAGATTTTGCGAGAATTTGTGGAAGATTTGGAGTGGCTATACCTAGTGGGTGAAGCCGAAAGCCCTTTGAAGGCCATCAATCTACTAGCGCAGCACTCGATTGATTTGCTTTTTCTGGATATTGAGATGCCTCAAATGAGTGGGCTAGAACTTCTTAAAAAAATACCAAATCCGCCTGCCGTCATTGTGACAACGGCCTATCCACAATATGCCTTAGAGGGGTTTGAGTTGGATGTGTTGGATTATTTATTAAAGCCCATTTCGATTGAGCGTTTTATAAAGGCTGCTTTGAAGGCCAAAGGTTTTTGTGAACAAAAAAATAAAAATTTGACTACAAGTGCTGATTATTTTTTTGTAAAGTGTGACGGAAAAATCGAACGAATAGAAATAAAAGATTTGCTGTATGTCAAAGCTTTAGAAAACTATATTGTTTTACAAACTACTCAGCGCAAATACATTACCTATTTGACCATGCGAGGCTTAGAAGAGTATTTGCCTACTGAGCAGTTTGTCAAAATTCATAAATCTTACCTCGTACCTGTGGGTAAAATTGACCGTATAGAGGGCAACGAAATCCATGTAGGTGACGAGAAGCTACCCCTAAGTCGCAATCTACGAGCCGAAGTATTAGAAAAAATAGAATCCAAGTTCGTTAAAAGATAACCTTCTGAGTAATTGCTCAAAGTTAGTTTCTATTATTTTTTATTCCGAAAATAGGTCTAATTGGTTGTAAGTCTTTTATTTACGATTAACGGATAACAGACTTTACAATGGGATATTTCCATGTTTCTTTTTGGGGAGGTTAGCCACTTTGTTTTCAAGCATTTTAAAAGCTCGTAACAATTTCTCCCGCGTTTGTTCAGGATAAATCACTTCATCGATGTATCCGCGATGAGCAGCTCGGTAGGGGTTGGCAAACTTAGTGGTGTATTCTTGGACTTTTTCTTGAAGTTTGGCCGCCGAATCCTCCGCTTCAGCAATCTCTTTTTTGAAAATAATCTCCGCCGCTCCGCTCGCGCCCATCACGGCGATTTCGGCCGTAGGCCAAGCGTAGTTCATATCGGCTCCGATATGCTTCGAATTCATAACATCATAGGCACCACCATAGGCTTTACGGGTAATGACCGTAACGCGCGGCACCGTAGCTTCACAGAAAGCATACAGCAATTTGGCTCCGTTGGTGATGATAGCGTTCCATTCTTGGTCGGTGCCAGGCAAAAAGCCCGGTACATCTTCCAATACCAACAAAGGAATATTGAAGCTATCACAAAACCGAACAAACCGAGCTCCTTTGGTGCTTGAATCAATATCGAGTACGCCGGCCAATACCGCAGGTTGATTGGCTACAATGCCGATGCTTCGCCCACCAAGACGGGCAAAACCAACGACGATATTTTCGGCAAAATATTTATGAACTTCCCAAAAACTGCCTTCGTCTACTAGTTCATCAATCACCTCTCTCATGTCATAAGGTTGATTGGGGTTTTCAGGGATAAGGGTATTGAGTTTGGGCCTTTTTTCATTGCTTGCTTCGTAAGGGAGCATGGGAGCTTCTTCTTCGCAATTTTGGGGAATATAACTCAACAAACGACGAAGGTCACGGAGGCATTCTACTTCATTGGCACTCACAAAATGCGTCACGCCTGATTTACTAGCGTGGGTCATTGCCCCTCCCAATTCTTCCGAAGTCACATCTTCATGCGTGACGGTCTTGACTACGTTGGGACCTGTCACAAACATATAAGAGGTATTTTCGACCATCATGATGAAATCCGTAATGGCAGGCGAATACACTGCTCCGCCCGCACAAGGCCCCATAATCGCCGAAATTTGCGGAATGACCCCCGAGGCAAGGGTATTGCGGTAAAAAATATCGGCATACCCTGCCAAAGACAACACACCTTCTTGAATCCGAGCACCACCAGAATCGTTGAGCCCAATAACAGGAGCGCCATTTTTCATGGCCAAATCCATGATTTTGCAGATTTTTTCGGCGTGGGTTTCAGAGAGAGAACCCCCAAAAACAGTAAAATCCTGTGCAAAAACATATACTAAACGCCCTTCAATAGTGCCATAGCCTGTGATAACGCCGTCGCCCAGATAGTATTCTTTATCGAGTCCAAAGTCTTTGCAGCGGTGCATGACAAACTTCCCAATTTCTTCAAACGACCCCGCATCAAGCAGCAGTTCAACGCGTTCTCTGGCGTGAAGTTTGCCTTTTTTGTGTTGTTGCTCGATACGCTTTGCACCACCGCCTAATAGCGCTTCCTCATTTTTTTTGTCCAAAATTTCTGTTTTACTGGGGGATGTTGGGGTTGTTGCCATGTAAGGGTAAGTTCATTGAAGGTTTGTATAATCTTTCACAAATTTAAGAGACTTTTGGACTTATTCTAATGTCCCATGAGCTTCTTATATTGCTAAAA
Source organism: Runella zeae DSM 19591 (assembly GCF_000423565.1). Classification (GTDB taxonomy): domain Bacteria; phylum Bacteroidota; class Bacteroidia; order Cytophagales; family Spirosomataceae; genus Runella; species Runella zeae. The sequence goes on from NZ_KE384039.1 coordinate 63,576, forward strand.
AAGTATAGAGTTTGTACACATCTTGGGTATTATAATGCTTTGAGTAGCATGAAGGCATTTGCAAGCGCTTGATGATAAATCGTGGCATGGTTTTTATTTTTTAAGTAATCAAAACCCACTTTTAGCTGAGCCGAATCTTGATGCTTGAGAAATTGATAGAGTTTTTTTGCATCTCTCTCCATGATTCGTCCTTCCTTTCCTACTGCTACTATTACTTTAGTAGGCTGAGTGATGGCTACCGGAGAAAGCTTCAATAAGGATTCTTTATCCCACCACAAGCTCGGACTTACGATGATATATTGGTCAAACATCGAAGGTTTTTTGAAGAGAATTTCGGTAGCTAGTAAGCCTCCAAGTGATTGACCAATAAGCATTTTGGAGTTGCTAACTTTGTAGTTTTTTTGAATGTAAGGTTGAAGTTCTTTCTCCAGAAAAGAGATAAATTGAGAAGAACCTCCAGTGGTTGGAAAATCTTTTTTGTCTTTCTCGATAGTCGTTGGATAGGTAAAGTCGCGTTTTCTGTCTCGATTGGTAATTCCTACGACGATAGATTTGGGTAAAACATCAATCCAAGGAAAATTATAAAATTGAACTAAGCCCGATACATGAATAAAATCTTCGTCGGTCGAACCATCCAACAAATAAATAACGGGGTACAACGCCGCCGAATCGGGCGAATACCCCTCAGGTAAATAAATGTTGAGATGCCGTTTTTCTTGTAATTCATTTGAATAAAGTTCCTCAATGACTCCTATTACAAAGGGTTTGGTAGTTTTGCTTTGACTGAAAGCTGCAAGGCTTACAGAGAATATCAGTATCCAAGAGTGTAAAAGAAAACGTCTCATAAAGTAGTCCATTATTTTTTGTCAATTCCCGAAAGTACCCTACGAATGTCGTTGGCACGCTGCATAAACCCAAAGCTGGCGTTGACATCGCGTGTATCAATGTAAGTTTTGTACTCCTTCAAAAATTCAATATAATCGCCTAATGCCCTAGAAAGATTCTCTCGGTTTTGGTCAAAAATAGGTGCCCACATGGCAGGTGAGCTTTTGGCGAGGCGTACAGTGGAGCTAAAGCCCGTACTTGCCATGTCGAAAATATTTTGCTCGTCTTTTTCTTTTTCTAAGACGGTATATCCTAAAGCAAAAGAAGTAACGTGGCTTAGGTGCGATACATAAGCAAGATGCAAATCATGTTCTTCAGGCGACATGTAGTGTATTTTCATTCCGATGTCTTTAAAGAGCGCTTCTACCAAAGCGAGGCTATCAGAAGCACTTTTTTGGGTATCACACAAAATGACATTTTTTTCGGGAAGAAGCTCTCGAAAAGCCGCCGAAGGACCCGAATTTTCGGTACCTGCCATAGGGTGCGCTGCTACAAATCTTTGGCGATTGGGGTGAGAGTCGGCAGCTTCGCAAATAAGCCGTTTGGTAGAACCTAAATCAACAACCGTAGCTTTGGGAGGAATGAGGTCAAGTACTTTAGGTACTAAATCAACGATATGATTGACTGGCACCGCCAATACCACCAAGTCTGATTGAGGCACGGCCATTTCGAGAGGAAGGACTTCGTCGATAATGCCCTTGGCCACTGCCAATCTGCCATGAACTTCTGAAGCATCCACTCCGATGAAGTGCATTTTGGGGTATTTGTCGCGTAAAGAGAGGGCATACGAGCCTCCTAGCAGTCCTATTCCGATGATAGAGGTATTCATTTTAAATAATAATTTTGGCAAATAATTAAAATAACACAATGTAATAGGGTGCAAAAGTAGGGACTTCTCTAAAATAAGTGTGGAGAAGCGATAGAATCTTAGATTTTGTAGTAAAAAAGTGCAATTTCATACAGTTTATTATACATGAGTTGGGTAGACAACTTTTTTTTATAGTACTTTTAAACTTTAATTAAACTAATGTTAAGCGATAATTTGTACATGGACCGGGCGCTAGAACTAGCAATGCTTGGTAGTGGGCACGTCAGTCCAAATCCAATGGTAGGATGTGTGATTGTGTATGACGGTCAAATCATTGGAGAAGGATGGCATCAGAAGTATGGGGATTGGCACGCAGAAGTCAACGCTATAAACAATATAGCTAAAGAAGATTTGTCTAAATTAGAAGATTCTACGGTATATGTCACCTTGGAGCCTTGCTCTCACTTTGGAAAAACGCCCCCTTGTGCAGATTTATTAGTAGCCAAAAAAGTGAAAAGGGTTGTGATTTGTAATGATGACCCAAACCCATTGGTAGCGGGTAAAGGTATTCAAAAACTCAAAGCCGCTGGAATTGAAGTTGCTACAGGAGTTTTGGCTGAAAAAGGTAGGCAATTAAACATACGATTTTTTACTTTTTTTGAAAAAAAACGCCCCTATATTATTCTCAAATGGGCAGAAACAGCTGACGGATTTGTGGCTGATGAAAATAAACATCCTCTTAGCATTAGTGGTAAGCAATCTAGAATGTGGGGGCATCAATGGCGTGCCCAAGAAGATGCGATTTTGGTAGGAACTAATACCGCTCTCAACGATAATCCGCAGCTCAATACACGTCTTTGGGCGGGGCCTAATCCTACAAGGGTAGTTTTGGATCGCACCTTACGTTTGCCTACTACTTTGAATTTGTTTGATAACTCTCAAAAGACATTGTGTTACAATGCCTTTAAGAATGAAGAGAGCCAAGAGACGAGCTTTGTACAGATAGATTTTGACGAAAATTTTTTAGAACATTTTTTACAAGATCTCTATCAGCGAAAAATACAGTCTCTTTTAGTGGAGGGAGGAACCGTGCTACTCCAAACATTTTTGAATGAAGGAAAATTTGATGAAGTGCGAATTTTTAAGAGCCCACTTATGATTACAAAAGGCACGGAAGCCCCCTTGCTTTCTACGGGTTTGAAGTTTGATAAGCAAATAACGGTAGGTGATGATATTTTTTGGCGTTATATAGCATAAATTTTGTTACTTTTGGCTTAAATGTAAGTCTATACATAGAGTGTTTATACATAATTAAAGTAGTTTTTTGAAGAAGATAAATTGAAATTAAGAAAGCGTTGTAGATAGAAAGTAATTGCTGCTTGGCAATTAGTAGTTTCAAATAACAGCAGAGTATTGTAAATACTATTTTATCTATATGCTTGATAAATTTTATTCAAAAATAACCTAATTATACTGCTACAAATAAGATTTAGGGATTTAGAAGCCGTATATTTTAATGATTGTATAACCAACCAAGACAAATGTGGATACCTGACCTATACTTAACCAAAATTGATCAAACAATGACTTTATCTAGTAAAATTCTATTACTAGAGGGTGGGAACACAGACATCACTGAAGTAGAAGAGGCATTGGAAGCCTCCGCATATGATGTTTTTCGTGTTATTCCGGCCTCTAGTGATGAATTTCTTCAAACCGTACTAATCTATCAACCTAGCTTGATTGTTTGCGATGTTGCACAAGCGTCAGTGGTAGAATGGATTAAAAAAGAATCGGGTTTAGACTTGCCAGTTGTTTTTTTAGCTTTGGATAGTTCAATAAGAGTGCCAACTAATATTGAAGGCAAAGTGGCTTTTCTAACTGCTCCATATTCAAATAAGATACTTTTTTCGACAATTGAATTGGCGCTTGCCTAGTTTTTTGATAAAAATCTGTCAATTCTAGGGTTGATAGATTTTTATTGTATTTCTTCTTTGGGATTTGAGTGGCTTTTACCATCTTTGGACAAATCTATTCTTTATATTTGACCCCCTGTATTTATGTCTCGAATCGCCCTGATTACGGGAGCCACGTCCGGAATAGGACGAGCTACGGCCATTGCGTTTGCCAAAGTAGGTATCAATCTTATTTTGTGCGGGCGTCGCCAAGAACGTTTGGAGGAGTTAGCTTCCTTTCTTAGTTCACAAGTAAAAACTACTACTTTATTGTTTGATGTGAGCAATAAAGAGGCGGTTTTTTCTGCTATTGAGTCTTTACCCGAACCCTGGCGGGCTATTGATATATTGGTCAATAATGCTGGAAATGCACATGGCTTGTCATCTATTCAAGAAGGTAGCTTAGAAGACTGGGATGCCATGATTGATGGCAACGTACAAGGATTATTGTATGTTTCAAAAGCTGTCATCACAGGTATGGTGGCACGTTCCAAAGGGCATATCATCAACTTGAGTTCGGTAGCAGGTAAGCAAACTTATGCCAACGGAGCGGTGTACTGTGCTTCAAAAAAAGCGGTTGAGGCCATAAGTGAAGGTATGCGGCTAGACTTGACACAGCACGGTATCAAAGTCACCAACGTGGCGCCTGGTGCGGTCGAAACGGAGTTTTCGTTGGTGCGTTTTAAAGGAGATGAAGAGCGAGCTGCCAAAGTTTATGAAGGGTTTGAGCCATTGTTAGCAGAAGATATTGCGGATGCTATTTTGTATGCAGTCTCAGCTCCTGCCCGTGTAACGATTGCAGATATGACTATCTACGCTTCTGCTCAGTCGGCTCCCACTACGATTTATCGAAAATAGCAGTCAAACCCATGAAAATGTCTCTTTGGGAAATAAATTGCCGTCAGCACGATAGCCGTACCCAAAGAGAGAAACCCTTTAGAGTGGTAAGGTGCGAGTTCAACTACAAAACCAATGCTACCGATACTCATTTACTCAATAGTATTTTAGAAAAAGGGAAAGAATTAGCGGCTTTGGTCAATCCCAAAGCCGCTAATTATGCTACTACGCCACGTAGTTATGACAAAATCCTGAATAGTTGCGTGGCGGGCTTATTGTCGGAGTGGCTCTGGAAAAAATTATTGAATCGTCGAGGAGAGATTGTGGCCGAAACCGAATTTCATCATTCTAAGACTCAAATCGATTTGCAGGTATTAAGTTCTGGTCAAAAGATAGAAGTACGCTCTTCTTTTCCGCGCAACGGGATTCCTTTTGCAATTTGTAGCCACAGTCATGAATTTGATGTGATTGGTCCTTATGCCAATCATTATAAGCCTGAGGAAATCCAGAAAGATTATTATGTACGTACGCTCTTTCACCTAGCAAAGGTAGGAGAGCAGAAAGATATAAAAGGAAGGACTTGGCCTATCGTGGAGCGGTTGATTGACAAATTCCGGCAAGATAGGTTTGAGGCATATCTCACGGGAGGAGCTACTTGGCAAATGATGAATGACGATAGTATATCTAAAAATAAAGATTTTATTCCTGAGGACGAAATGAGTCTCGAACGTCTGGGTGTGGCTTCACAATATCGCGTAGTGCCCTTTCACAAGGCATTGGATACATTGGAGGTATGTGATATTATATGCAAAAACAATTTGAAAAGGTAAGTGCCTTGAGTTTCAGAGAGATTCGATTTTTTTGTAAAAAAAGTTAAAGAAAAGTTTGGAAAAGCATTTTTAGACCTACATATTTGCACTCCCAAACGACGCCGACGGGAGGGAAACAGAAATAATAATCGGGAGTTTAGCTCAGCTGGTTCAGAGCATCTGCCTTACAAGCAGAGGGTCGGGGGTTCGAATCCCTCAACTCCCACACTGAAAATCAGGCAGTTGTGAGAAATAGCAAATGTCTGTTTAGTTTAAAAAAAATAATAATCGGGAGTTTAGCTCAGCTGGTTCAGAGCATCTGCCTTACAAGCAGAGGGTCGGGGGTTCGAATCCCTCAACTCCCACATCAAAGAAAGAGCGATGAATTTCATCGCTCTTTCTTTTTATTTTCTATCTTTCTGGCTTTTAAGGAAAACTTATGCCTGAACAAATAGCCTTTTTGGACGAGTGGGGTAATACCGAGCTCGATTTTACGAAACCTGCTACTTCTACGCATTATATTGTGGCGGCGCTGCTGCTTTCCAAAACTTCTTTGCCCGCAATAGAAGAGCGGTTAGAGGTAACCCGTCATCAATTCTTTCCCAACGCCCACATTGACGCTTCCAAAGTGGGTAATGATGACAAGCGTCGTTTGCAGATTTTGACCGAGTTACTCAAGCTCCCTTTTCATATCTTTGGTTTAGTGGTTGATAAGCGTCAACTTCGTACCGAAGGATTTCAGTACAAAGGTTCTTTTTATAAATTTTTGCATGGCTTGGCCGACCGAGAGTTGTATCGAACTTTTCCTAACTTGGAGTTGGTGGCCAATCGTCTCGGCAGCGATAGCTTCATGGATGGTTTTGTGAAATACGTGTACGCCAATCATATCCCTAATCTTTTCAATCAGTCTAGCTTTGGTTTTGTCCAAGATTCGTCGGAGCTAATGATGCAGGCGGCGGGTTTTGTGGCTGACGCGCTGGCACGATGTTATGACGAAACGGTTTTGTCTGAGCATCGTCAGGAGTTTTCGTCTTTGCTCAAATCCAAAATGCTCACGTTTCGTTATTGGCCCGAGGCATTTCAGCCGCTTTCGGTCCAAGTGCCCGAAGAGGCTTTTCTTTATAATCGAGAAATTGCGGAGCTGAGTTTGCAATTGGCGCAAGATTACTTACATCGAAATCTAAACTATGCAAGTGCGCCGCAGAAAATCGACCAAGTCCATTGTTTGGGTTATTTGATTTTTCATTTTCGGCACGTCAATCCGATGCGCTATATCTCAAGTCGCGAGTTGATGAATCATATTCAAGCAGGGCGTAATACCAATATCAGCTTACATTATTTTCAAGCGAAGGTGATAGCGCCTCTTCGTGATGCGGGGGTGTTGATTGCGAGCAGTTCTAAGGGCTATAAGTTGCCAGCGGGAGAGCAAGATTTGTATAATTTTATCAATCATAGCAATACGATTATTCAGCCGTTGCTATCGCGAATTCAGAAATGCCGTGACCGTATTTTGTTAGCCACCAACGGCGAACTCGACTTGCTGAGTCAGTCGGAGTATAAATTATTGAAAAAGCTACTGGATTAATAGAAGAGTAACAGGATTGTAAATTGCCACCCTTGCGCTTCTCCGAGGCAGAAATCTAGCTTCGGAGAAGCGCCAACTTTTAGTGTGTAGGTTATAAATGTTGTTAAATCATTACTTCTCTTTAGAAAAAGTATATTGTACATTATAGTATAGAAGCAAAATACACGGCTAAGTGGGTATACATTGCTTTGCGGAATTCTTCGACAGTCCCTGTCTTCAAAATCTTGAATAAATCGTGGTGAGTTACGGGATTTGGGATTTCTATCTTTTTGCTTTGGTTATAATAACCCGTAAACACGTGGTCGAAAGTAGGCATCAAAAGCGTTTGAAATCTTTTGAAGGTATCATTGCCAGTCATTTCATATAGCTTCCCATGAAACGCAATCTCTTCTTCTTTCGAAACCACCCTAGCGTCGTTTTGACTTGCTACAATCGCTTCTAGTTCGTTTAAATCTTGTTCGGTTTTACGAGCAAAAAGAAATTCGGCGATTCCCATTTCTAAAATAAGCCGAAGTTCAAATACATCTTTGAGATTGTCTTGACTCAAAAGCGACGGATTCATTACCTTTTCTAAACCCACCAACAAATCGGGCTGGGCGATTACCATGCCACGGCGTGGACGTGCTTCAATCATACCCAACATCCTCAATCTACTCAGTGCTTCTCGCACCACATTTCGGCTCACATTCAGTTTTTGGGCCATCTCTTGCTCATTAGGCAACGAATCTCCTGGTTTAAACCCACTTTCGGTAAAATACAATCGGAGACTGTTTTCGACGCGGTCGGTCATCGATAGACTCCCAAGAGGCTCTAGAGTATCTAGTTTGTTTGTAGTCATAATGTTTGCTATCCCTGTACAATGGTCGTGCAAGTTAGTACTTAAACAAGAAAAGTAGCAGATAAATATATTTTTTTTCTACAATTTGGTTGATAGTTAAATCCTATCATTATATTTGTCCTACAAATAAATTTTAGAATTAAATTTGGCTATTCTAAGTACCCGTAAAAGAAAAAATGCATGATTCAAAACTTTATCAGGATGAAAAAGAAGCTAAAGTCGCCTTGGAGAGTATTATTATTGGTTGCGCTATGGTGCGCTAGTTGTACGGTCTTATTTGCCCAACAAAAAATCGGGGGTGTGGTGAGGTCAGCCGAAGATTCGGCTCCTATGCCTTTTGTGACAGTGGTGGTTAAAGGTACACAGCTCGGAGTCAATACCGATGTTAACGGAAAATATACCATTGCTGCGCAAAGTGGGCAAACCTTGGTTTTTAGTTTTGTGGGTTACAAATCACAGGAAGTGATAGTGGGAACCCAAACCGAAATCAATGTTTCATTAAGTCAAGATTTGCAGACCCTCAACGAAGTACTTGTGGTGGGTTATGGTACCCAATCGCGCGACAAAATAACGACTGCTGTATCGCGTCTCGACAATAAAGTGCTAGAAAACGTGCCCTATCAAAATGCGGCATCGTCGTTGCAAGGGTCGATTGCGGGGGTACGCGTACAGACGGTTTCGGGGCAGCCTGGCGCGGCGCCACGCGTGGTATTGCGCGGAGGTACTTCTATTATCAACCCCAACGGCGCAGCACCGCTGTATATTATTGACGGGGTAATTCGTCCAGATTTGAGCGATATAAGCTCCGAAGAAATCGAATCGATTCAAGTCTTAAAAGACGCGGCTTCGACGGCTATCTACGGAGCGCGGGCTTCTAACGGGGTGGTGATTGTGACCACTAAATCAGGTAAAAGTGGCAAGCTAAGGGTCAATTACCAATACAATCTATCAATGTCGCAGTTGGCCAAGGGGTATGACCTTGCTTCGGCGCGAGATTATATCAATTATCAACGACAGGGAATATTAGCTACGGTAGCGGTGTCGGGCAATTCGACTTATTTGACCCAATTGGCTGGGAAAACAGGCTATGGGACAGGTAATGATTTGACCAATTTGACACCCTATACCACCCAATATCTAACTGACCAGAATAGACAAAAACTCAATGAAGGCTGGCAGAGTATGCCCGACCCCGTAGATCCTACCAAAACAATTATTTTTCAGGAGACTGATTTTCAAAAGGTTTTGTTTCAAAATGCGATTTCCCAAAACCACCACGTTTCGTTGTCGGGTGGAAGTGAAAAGGCTACCTTCAATGCAGGAATTGGGTATATGAATGCGCAAGGTATTGCCATTACGACCATGTATCAGCGTCTCAATTTTGACTTGAACGGAGATTTGATGGTCAACGACCACCTGAAGTTTTATGCGCGTATGATGTACTCGCGCTCAGGAAACAATCAAGTGTTTTCAAACAACAGTATTTTTGAACGCTCTATCGACATCCCTCAAACCACCAAATATCGTTTTGAAGATGGTACATTGGCTCCTGGGTTGGCACAGTCGATTGGTAACCCCGAATATTTTCTGAATAAACTAAAAGGGAAAAACGCTTTCGCCAATCTTTCGATGGCGATAGGGAGTCATTGGCAGATATTGCCGGGACTATCTTTTGACCCACAAGTTTCGATTTATGAGACCACGGGCGACGGGCGTTCGTTTCAGCAAGGATTTTTAAACGGCCCTACCGCGTTTGTTTCCACACGTACGGCGACGGGCTCTTTTGGCAAACGTACACAATATCAGGCTGACGGCGTATTGTCTTATATCAAAAGCATCGGCCAAGCGCACAATCTTGATGCGAAGGTGGGTATTTCTTATTTTCAAAGAGATACCACTGGGTTGGGAGCGGTAGGGCAGGGGGCTTCTTCTGATTTGATTCCTACGCTCAATGCTTCTGCTACGCCTGTTTCGGTGACAGGCTTTGAAAGTCGCCAAGTATTAGTAGGATATTTTTCACGTATCAATTATGACTACATGGAAAAATACCTCGTCTCACTCAATGCTCGCTACGACGGGGCATCCAATTTAGGAAAAACGCACCAATGGGGTTTTTTCCCTGGAGTATCTGTGGGCTGGAATCTTCACAAAGAAAATTTCTGGAAAGGAATTAGTGAAGATAAGCTGCGGGTCAAGCTGAGAGCCAGCTATGGCGTAAACGGTAACATCGCTGGACTCACTGATTTTCAGTCGCAAGGGCAATATAGCGTGGGGAATTTGTATGGCGGCAATGCGGCTATCACCAATACCGTATTGGCCAATTCAAGTTTGAAATGGGAACGTTCCAAAACAGTCAATATTGGTACCGACATCGCTATATGGAATGGCCGAATCAATATGCTAGTGGACGTATATCGCCGTGTGACCGACAATCTCTTGACCGACTTGAGTTTGCCACTTTCTACCGGATTCTCAAGCGTTCGGACCAATTTAGGAAGTCTTGAAAACAAAGGAATTGAAGTAGAGCTTCGGGCCAATATGTTGCCTTCTACGTCGCCTTTGGAGTGGGTGGTATCGGTCAATGCGGCCAAAACCAAAATGAAAATTCTTAAATTACCTACCAATGGTAACCTGAATAATCGCATCGGAGGAGTTGAAATTTGGGATCCTCAGACTCGCTCTTACGTATATTACGGCGGTTTACAAGAAGGAGGTCGGGTAGGAGATATGTTTTCGTATAAACAACTCGGAATTTATGCCACCGACGAAGCCGCTGCAAGTGCCCCGATTGATTATCTGATTACAAGGACAAATCGTACCAAATATGGTGGAGACGTAATTTGGCTCGATTCTGACGGCAATGGTTCTATTGATGCCCGCGACCGCGTGTATGTTGGTAATCCTTTCCCTACTTTGACGGGTGGAATTTCAAACTCGCTTAATTATCGCGGTTTGGGGCTATATGCACGTGCCGATTATACCACGGGTCATACGATTTTTAACTACCCTCGTGCACAGATGATTGGGCAGTTTCAGGGAGATATTAATATCTCAAAAGAAGCCCTCTCTTCTTGGAAAAAACCAGGGGATATTACGGAAGTGCCTAAATATTATTGGGCTGACCAAGTGGCTCAAAACAACCTTTTTCGCAATGCCACTGCTGCAAATGGTAGTAATTCGAGGTACTACGAATCGGGCAATTTTCTTTGCTTAAGAGAGGTTTCACTCTCGTACAGTGTGCCCAAAAAATATACAAATCGCTTGAAGATTGAGGGAGTAAGGCTGAATCTAACTGCCCAAAACTTAGGGTATTTTACAAAATATAAGGGTCTAAATCCTGAAGAAGGAGGTACCGATCGGGGGCGTTATCCTGTCCCTAGAACATTCATGTTTGGTTTAAATGTTTCGCTTTAATCCTTCCGAATTATCATGAAATCAAAATCCATATTCTTAAAACTGGCTTTGTTGAGCCTTTTATTCACTGCTTGTACCGAAAATCTGAGCGTGACACCGACGAGTGTCATCAGTAACGAGTCCTTTTGGAAAACCCAAGACGATGCCAATGGCGGGGTTTATGGGATGTACGTGTACCTTCGTACGCAAGCTAGCCGTAATATGTTTTTGTGGGGTGAAGCTCGCAGTGAGACGATGAGCTCTGGCACCCAAGGCTTGGATGGTCGTGATCCTTTTTATCTCAATCAGCTGGATGCTACTACTTCGGGCCCAGACTGGCAAGGGATGTACACCATCGTTCATCACGCCAACCTCGTTTTGAAAAATGTACCCAACATTAGTTTTACATCAGAAGCAGCCAAAAACAAAATTTTGGCACAGGCTTATGCCATGCGGGCTTTTGTCTATTTCTGTATGGTTCGCACTTGGGGGGAGCTTCCGATTGTGACCGAGCCTACTGTTCAGTTTGACCCTGCTTCTATCCAAAAAGAGCGCTCTTCTGTAGCGGATGTTTTCAAACTTATCAAAGATGATATAGATAAGGGAATAGCACTTTTCCCCGACAATACTTTCCCCACTGGGCGTAATGTCTGGAGCAAGCCCGCTCTCAACGCCCTCAAAGGAGATGTATATCTTTGGACAGCCAAAAAACTAGGCGGCGGCAATGCTGATTTGACAAAGGCTTTGGAGGCTCTCAATCAAGTCAAAACCTCCGATGTAACTTTGTTGGATGATTACAGCAGTGTTTTTGATTATGCCAATAAAGGCAACAAAGAGATTGTGTTTGCTGTCAACTTCCGTCGTAATGAATTTACCAACAACGATTATCTCAATATGCATTTTGCGGCGGCGTTTGTTCCTGTCGATATTAGTAGCGAGGTATCGGCTGCTTTAGGGATTGCTGGTGGGCAAAATTTCTGGGCACCTTCTCAAGTGTTTCGTAGTCAATTTACGGATGATGACCAACGCAAAAACGGAACTTTCCGTGAGATATATACTTCCACAGGCGGTAATCGGCGATTTTATGGTTCATTTGCGGTCAAATTTGACGGGATGATAGAGCTAGGTACCCGTTATTATTTGGACGACTACGTCATTTATCGTTATGCGGATGTTTTATTGATGATTGCAGAAATCAAAAATGCTTTAGGACAAGATCCCACGGCTGAAATCATGCAAGTCAGAACGAGAGCTTATGGTAAAAATATTGCTACTCATGGTTTTATCAATGGTACGCAAGCCCAGAATGATGAGGTCATTCTCAAAGAACGCTTGCTGGAGTTGGGGTTAGAAGGTAAGCGTTGGTGGGACCTTGTGCGTTTTGGTAAAGCTTTTGAAAAAGTGCCGTCGCTCCAAAGCCGCGCTGGTAAAGATTACTTATTGCTGTTCCCGATTTCGGCCAATACCCTCAGTTTGGAAAACAAGGTAAAACAAAATCCTGGGTATTAAGTACATTGTAATTTCGATTTTTTACCCGCAGAGATTCGCCGAATGATAAAAGCGCTGATTGCCGCTGAAAAAAGGCTTTGTATTAACAACAATCTGCGGGTAAAATTAAATGGCTGTGTACTAAATAGCTGATTATTAAGATTTTTGAAATTAAAATTTATCTATAATGTATAATAAATCATCCATTGGAGGGCTATGGCCTGCTTTGTTTACCCCAGTTGACCAAGAAGGCGCTCCTCATTTTGCGGAATTAGAAAAAATTACTCAATTGTGTCTTGACCAGCAGCTCGACGGTATTTATGTCCTTGGCTCGACGGGGCAAGGAGTATTGTTTAGCGAAAAACAAAGAATTGAAGTTACCCAAAAGGTAATGGAAATCGTTGGCAATAAAATCCCTGTGATGACTCAAGTAGGGGCGTTGAATACTCGCGAATCGATACGTCTGGCGCAAGCTGCCGAAAAAGCTGGCGTGTACGGAATATCGTCGGTAGCACCTATCTATTATCAAGGAGGTACCGAAAATGCCCTTGCTCATTACCGCGCCATTAGTTCTTCTATCAATATCCCGTTTTTCCCTTACCATGTAGGCAATCAAAGCATTTTTGGAGGAGACGCTCGTGTTTATATTGACAAACTGCTTACCCTACCCAACATTGAGGGGATGAAATTGACTACCCAAAACCTCTACGAAATCAGCCTAATGCACCTCTTGGCAGGCGATGATTTAATACTTTTCAGTGGAGCAGATGAGTTGTTTTGCCAAGCTACTTTGAGTGGAACGGTGGGCGCTATTGGTAGTTTTTATAATCTATGGGGCGAAGAATGCCGCTATGTACGCAATGCTTTTATCGCCGGTAATTATGAATTGGGACAACGATTCATGCTCACTTTACAAGAAATCATCTATACGGTTTTGCCCAATGCTTGGTCGTTTTTTGACAAGGCAATGGAGCTAAAGCACGGTATTCGTATTGGTATGCCCAATCCCCCTTTGGGTATGCACAACCAACCGTGGGACGACGAACCTGTACACGAAATCTTAGAAAAAATGGCGTTGACTGTTGGGACGATTAGTAAATAAATCAAGAAAGATGAGGATGAAAAAACGAACTATCTTAGGTTTAATGGGCGGGCTGATACTTTCGGTTGCGCTCACGCAGGCACAAGAAACAACTCCTGTTTTTAATGAACAAAATGGAAAAATAACTGCCTCAGATGCCTGGATTCCCAAAAATGTGGAGGAGTTGAAGGGGCAATTGATGGGACCGTTTGTAAGAAACAAACAAGGACATATCGTAGCTATTGACGGCCAAAATAGTAAAATTAGCAAAGATGAAGGCAAAACGTGGGAGTCGTTCCCGCTTTTTGCCCAACCCGAGAAGTTCAACGTTTCGGGAGAAAGAGCAATGATTACGACCCGTAGCGGCGTTATTATTTTTGCGTTTTTAAATCTAGCGGAGCGTTCGGAATGGAAATGGGATCCTAAAACGTCCGATTCGCCGGGGGCTATTTTGCCTACCTATGCTATTCGAAGCCTTGACGGTGGCCGCACTTGGCAAAACCTGAGGCGACTTCATACCGAGCATACGGGCGCGATTCGGAGTATGATTGAAACCCAAAGCGGAAATGTCATTTTTACGTCGATGATGATGCGCCACAATCCCGGCCACCATACGGTATTGACTTACACCTCACGCGACGACGGCGAAAATTGGGAACGCTCTAATGTCATTGATTTGGGCGGTATCGGGCACCACAGCGGAGTGACGGAATCAACCATAGAGCAGCTCAAAGACGGACGTATTTGGCAATTGATGCGTACCAATTGGGGCACTTTTTGGGAATGTTTTTCTGACGATGAAGGCATTACGTGGAAAACCATCCGTCCTACGGCTATTCCGGCGGCTTCGGCTCCGGGGCAGCTCAAGCGCCTTGCTTCTGGCAAACTCGTTTTGATTTGGAATCGCCGTTTTCCTGAAGGTAAAAACACCTATCCCCTTCGTGGAGGTGACGGGCAGTTTTCGGAGATAGCGGCTAGTAACCACCGCGAAGAGCTTTCTATCGCTTTCTCGGACGATGACGGCAAAACATGGAGTAAACCACGGGTGATTGCGAAGTCATACAAAATCCAAAACAGTGACACTTCTAAAGCGTGGATTGCGTACCCCTACATTTTTGAGATAAAGCCAGGCAAATTGTGGGTGACTACGATGCAAGGTGACTTACGTATCTCCTTGAACGAAGCCGATTTTTATTAATGACAGAGGCATGAAAAATATCAAAATCATTTTCATAGTAGCATTTTTGCTGACTCAAACGTTTGCCATACGTGCCCAATCGGTTCGAGAAAATGAGGTGGTATTGAGACTTGAACCTGGGTCTAACAATCCTCGCAATAGTGAGGGGGACTTTGTGACCCTCAAAGACGGGCGTATCTTGTTTATATACAGCCGTTTTACGGGCAATTCGGCCAGTGATTTTGCCCAAGCCGACTTGGTCGCACGCTACTCTTCCGACGGCGGCAAAACATGGACTGACCAAGACCGCATGATTGTCAAAAACAACGCTGGTATGAACGTGATGTCGGTGTCTTTGTTGCGGCTGCGAAATGGCGATATTGCTTTGTTTTATGCTGGTAAAAACTCGATCGATGATTGCATTCCTCTGGTACGTATATCAAAAGACGAAGGCGAGACTTGGAGCGAAGCCACTCCTTGTATTACCGATAAGAAAGGGTATTTTGTACTGAACAACAACCGCATTATTCAGCTCAAAAATGGTACGCTGCTCATGCCCGTAGCGCATCATAAGACTCCCGAAGGAGGTGATTTTAATGATCACGGTGTCATTTACTGTTATCGTTCGGACGACAACGGAAAAACATGGACGTCAAGTTTGGCCTTAGAAAATCCAAATGCCGTGATGCTACAAGAACCCGGGCTGACTGCATTGACTAAAAAAGAAGTCATGATGTATATCCGAACCGATGCGGGAGTACAATATGCTTCTTTTTCGAAAGATGGCGGCAAAACTTGGAGCCCCGTAGCGCCTACTGAAATCCGCTCGCCACTTTCGCCGGCTTCGGTGGCGCGTATTCCTGCCACGGGCGATTTGGTATTGGTTTGGAACGACAACAGCGCCGTAAAAGAAGGTTATAAAGGCCGTCGTACGCCGCTCAATATCGCCGTTTCGAGTGATAACGGTAAAAGTTGGAAAAACCAACAAGTCCTCGAAAATGACCCTGATGGTTGGTACTGCTATACGGCGATTCATTTTGTTGGTAAAAAGAACCTATTGCTGAGCTATTGTGCTGGCAACCGCCCCAAAGGTACGGGGCTTTCGGTGACCCATGTAAGGCGATTGAGTATTGATTTTCTTTATCCATAATCCTAAGTATTCCTAAACCCATGACTTATTTTAGAGTTTATCGCTTATTAATTCCCGTTTTGTGGGCTGTGATTGGATGTACAACAGCAGTTCTAGCCCAGACAGACCCTGCTGTGACTTTACAACTTCGTCCCGGAGAAAATAATCCACGCAATAGCGAAGGTGATTTTATTACCCTGAAAAACGGCAAAATTCTCTTTGTCTATTCGCATTATACGGGCAAATCTACCAGCGACCATGCACCTGCTTATTTGGCGGGGCGTGTTTCTGACGACGGTGGCAAAACTTGGTCTGCTTCCGACCGCCTGATTGTGGACCGCGAAGGAGATATGAATGTGATGTCGGTGTCGTTGTTGAGGCTAAAAAACGGCCAAATTGCCTTATTTTATTTGAAGAAAAATTCTGAAATGGATTGTATTCCATTGATGCGTATTTCGACCGATGAGGCGCAGACTTGGAGCGAACCCATTCCTTGTATTACTGACAAAAAAGGCTATTTTGTATTGAACAACAACCGCGTGATTCAACTCAAAAATGGGCGATTGCTCATGGCGGTGGCGCTACATCGTACCCCCGAAACGGCTTGGCAAAATCGGGCTACTCTTTTTAGTTATTATTCGGACGACAACGGAAAAACGTGGACTTCCAGCCCTGCGGTGCCCAATCCTGCCCCCACCATTACGCAAGAACCGGGGCTAATTGAGTTGAAAGACGGTAAAGTCATGATGTTTATTCGGGCCGATAGCGGATTTCAGGAGCTTAGTTTTTCCGAAGACCGTGGGCAAACATGGAGCCCTATCAAACCAAGCGATATTCTTTCTCCACTTTCGCCTGCTTCAATGGCGCGTATTCCTTCCACGGGCGATTTGTTGATGGTCTGGAACAACAATAAAAAATCGGAAGAAGGCGGTCGTTGGGGCAAACGTACGCCGCTGACTATTGCGGTTTCGCGCGATGAAGGCAAAACTTGGCAACACGTCAAAAACATCGAAACCGACCCCGACGGCTGGTATTGCTACACGGCTATTCATTTTAAAGGTAAAGATGTATTATTGGCTTATTGTGCTGGAAGTCAGGCGGCCAAAACCCATTTGTCGGTGGTTAATATTCGTAAAATGAGCATCAAATCGCTTTATCAATAGCATTGTTTTCGGTGATGAATTTAGTTAGATCATATACCTTAAAATCAGACCAAAGTGGCCCTCACGTTTTGCTGATAGCGGGCGTACATGGGGATGAGTATGAGCCTATGAAGGCGGTATTGGTTTTAAAAGAAATCGTATCAAAACTACTCTGTAAAGGCTCGGTTACGATTGTTCCCACGGCCAACGAAAGTGCGTTTAGAAACGGCAGCCGTTGCGGAGAAGACGGATTGGATTTAGCCCGTACTTGTCCTGGGGCACCCGACGGAAGCATTACGGAACGCATATCGGATGAGGTAAGTCAGTTGATTCGACAGGCGGATTATTTGGTCGATATGCACACCGGTGGGGTGATGTTTGACATCGCTGCCTTGGCGGGGTACATGCTTCATGCCGATTCTTTTGTGCTTGAACGTCAGCGGACTATGGCAAAAGCTTGTCAGTTGCCTATTGTGTGGGGCACGGAGCCTACTCCCGAAGGTCGTACGCTGTCTATTGCGCGCGATGCAGGGGTTCCGGCCATTTATCTTGAGTACGGAGGAGGAACCAATTTCCGTCCACAGGTCGTAGAAGCCTACCAAATTGCCTTTTTGAATATCCTTTCTTGGCTAGAAATGATAGAAAATAAACCCGAAGAAACTCTCCAAGAGCCCGCTTTTTGGGTAGAAGACCATCGGGTTTTGTCAGGCTACCTGCAAGCGATGCTACCTGCACCTACGGATGGTTTTTTTGTAGGAGAAAAAGTAATTGGGGAGTTTGTGAAAAAAGGGGAGCGGTGGGGCTACGTCCTAGACCCGATTAGCGGGCTAGAGACGGAGGTATTTTGTGACAAAGACGGCTTGGCTTTTCTAAAAAGGGCGTTGATTAAAGTCCAAAAAGGCGACGCTTTAGGAGGAATTTTACCCATTACTCAAACCGGAAAAATTGTAATTTATGAATCCTAAGAAAGTAGCCCTCATTACTGGCGCAGCTGGCGGGATTGGTAGTGCTACCGCTAGTGCTTTGGCAGAAGAAGGTTTTCTTCTTTCTCTCATTGATACTGACGCCGAACGACTCGCACAACTCAACGAAGAATGGCAAAAACATACCCAAACCCTTCTTTTGGTAGGAGATTTGGCCGAAGCACCTTTTCTCCAACATATCGTAAAAACAACAGTCGATACATGGGGGCATATTGATGTACTAATTAACAACGCGGCTTGGCGTACCTTAGAGAGTTTGCGTACGATGCAGTTGGAAACATGGGAACGTACCTTGAAAGTATGCTTGACGGCGCCCGCTTTTTTGACCAAATGGGTGGCCGAAAACATGGAACAGCAAGGCCGTTCGGGCGTGATAGTGAATGTGTCGAGTGTGATGGCTCATCGTCCTTCGGGTATGGGATCTGCCTACATTGCGGCCAAAGGAGGTTTGGAAAGCCTGACCCAAGAAACTGCCACCACCTACGGACGAAGCGGAATCAGGGTAGTGGGCATTGCGCCCGGTTTGGTCGAAACGCCCTTGAGCCGTGATTATAAAAATGACGAAGGCAATGACATTAGCCAAAAGCTAATTGACGAAATGACCGACTTTGTACCCTTAGGTCGCGGGGCATCGCCCCAAGAAATTGCCGAAGTGATTCGTTGGGTGATTTCTGATAGTGCGGCTTATATCACTGGCACAACCTTGCCAATTGATGGTGGGTTTCATTTCAATTTCAATAAATATTCTATTAAAAAACTCCAACTGCCCAACGAATTTTGAAAACCATCTGGAATTATGCCGAGTATTTGCCTGCTATCCCCGAATCTCATCGCGTGTTTTTGGGTGAAGGACAAACGCCATTGGTAAAGTCGAAGCATATTGGCAAGCAACTTGGGCTTGAATCATTGTATTTTAAAACCGAAAACCTTAACCCAACTGGCTCCTATAAAGACCGTTTTGCGGCTGTGCTAGTCAGTCAAATGCAGGCAGCGGGTCAAAAAGTATGTATTGCCACTTCGAGCGGAAATACAGGTGCCGCCTTGGCCGCTTATTGTGCTGCCGCAGGGATTGTGTGTATTGTGGTGGTGGTTGACGGCGCACCGTTGCCCAAAATCAAACAAATGCAGCTCTACGGAGCTCAGATATTGATGGTCAAAGATTTTGGAAAAAGTGCGTCAGTCACGGAGCAGGTCTTTGCTGAATTGGCTGCTATTTGCCAAAAATTTGATTTACCGCTTCCTATTAGCGCGTTTCGATATTGTCCAGCGGCTATGCAAGGCGTACAGACTTTGGTTTATGAAATTGCTGAACAACTACCCGCTGCTCCGACGCATATCTTCTCGCCCGCAGGAGGTGGTGGCTTGACGCTTGCCATTACCAAAGGTGTATTGTCGGCGGGACTTTCTACCCGCGTACATTGTGTACAGCCCGAAGGCAATGACACGATTGCGTCGGCCTTGCGTCAAGGGCGCGAGGTGGCTACGCCTGTCGAATATTCTACAACCCTTGTGAGTGGTTTGCAAGTAGCCAATGTCATTGATGGAGACCAAGTAATCGAAAACTGCCGACAACTAGGCGGTAATGGCTATACCGTCAGTGATGCTGAGGTATTTGAATGGCATCGACAATTGGCCCAAACAGAAGGTATTTTTGGCGAACCAGCAGGAGCGGTGGCTTTGGCGGGGGTGGTCAAAGCGCTTCGGTTAGGTGAAATCGCGCCCACTGACGTGGTTGTGTGTCCTGTTACGGGTAGTGGTTTCAAAGACATGAATGCAGTAGAACGAAATTTCGGCCTTCCGGCCATATCCACTATGGGTGTTGCTGATTGTGTTGCGGCAATTCAACGATATTTTTAGTAACACCTTGTCACATTATTATGAAAAAAGTACCTTTTCTTTCTTCGGTATATCCTTGGGTAATTGTGGGTTTGCTGTGTGTAGTGGGCTGCCTCAACTACCTCGACCGCATGATGATTACGACCATGAGGGGTTCTATCATGAGTTCTATTCCCATGAGCGAATCCCAATTTGGCTTACTGACTTCGTTGTTTCTGTGGGTGTACGGCTTGCTCAGTCCCTTAGCGGGCTACCTCGCCGACCGCTTCAATCGTAGTCGCGTCATTATCGGAAGTTTATTTGTGTGGTCGTTGGTCACGTGGATGACCGCTTACGTATCGACTTTCGAAGAATTGCTCTTGACGCGCGCTTTGATGGGTATCAGCGAAGCCTGCTACATACCGGCGGCCTTGGCATTAATCAGTGATTATCACCGAGGAAGCAGTCGCTCCTTGGCGACGGGTATCCATATGGGAGGTATCATGATTGGGCAAAGTCTAGGGTTTATTGGCGGTTGGCTTGCCGAAGACCGTACTTGGAATTACGTCTTTTTGGTTTTTGGCATCATTGGAATTGTGTATGCGATACTGCTCACTTTTTCGCTCAAAGACCGCAAAGAAGACACTACAGCCGAAAACGCGATTTCTGAAACTACCTCTGCTATTGGGCTCAAAGAAGCCATTAAAGTTTTGTTTAGCAACCGAGGCTATTGGCTAGCGTTGACCTTTTGGGGAATAGCGGGAGTCGTCACGTGGATGATTGTAGGCTGGCTTCCTACTTACTACCAAGAGCATTTTGGGCTTACCCAAAGTGTAGCAGGTATGTATGCCACTGCCTATTTTCACCCCGCTTCTTTGTTTGGTGTGCTAGTAGGAGGCTATTTGGCCGACCGCTTCAGCCGTCAGAATCCTAAAGGAAGGATATTGGTTCCTATGATTGGACTAGCTATTGCGGCTCCAGCTGTTTTCATCGCGGCAAGTACGTCCGTGTTTGGATTGGCAATCGCGGGCTTTACCATTTATGCTTTTACGCGTACTTTTTTGGATGCCAACATGATGCCCATTTTGTGCATGATTGTGGATCGCCGTTATCGGGCTACGGGTTATGGTATTATCAACATGCTTTCGTGTATTATCGGCGGTATCGGCATCTACGCCGGTGGCGCTGTTCGTGATGCTCATTTAGATTTGAGCATACTGTTTCGGGTAGCCACGGTCGTGTTGTTGATTTGTATTTTTCTCCTATACCGACTTTACCTAACAGCAAATGTTATCGAAGAAAAAGAAGCTTAGATGAAAATGTTGCCCCTCTTTGAGTCTCATTTTAAGGGGATTAACCGACGATTTATTAAAGGATAAATGATAATTAACAATTAGCAGTGGCTTGCCACTTAACACATTTATGAATTTCGAAGAACTCAAAAATCAGTTGTACGTAGCCGTTATTTCGGATGTATTAGACCAAATGGGCTATACGCATCAGGCTACGCGGATTGCGTTTACACCTTATACGGGTATTAACAAAATCATGGGACGTTGTAAAACCACACTTTGGGCCGATATGTACCATACCGATTCCAATCCTTACGAACTAGAGTTAAAAGCCGTTGATAGCTGTCAGCCGGATGATGTGCTGATTGCGGCAGCGGGAGGCTCGGAGCGCTCAGGGATTTGGGGAGAGTTGCTTTCTACGGCAGCTCGCAATAGTGGTTGCGTAGGGGTGATTGTTCACGGGGCGGTTCGGGACATTGCCAAAATGCGAGAAATGGCGTTTCCAGTATTTGCGACGGCTCGCAATCCTTATGATAGCCAAAATCGCCAACGGGTAGTTGATATAGATGTGCCCGTAGAAATCGACGGCGTTCGGTTTTCGCCTGGCGATGTTGTAATGGCCGATGAAGACGGGATTGTCGTGATTCCCAAAGCCATAGAAGAGGAAGTGATCAAAGCGGCCTTGGCCAAAGTTTCGGCTGAAAATATTACCAGAGATGAGATTAAAAATGGAATGAAGGCCACAGAAGCCTATTTAAAATACGGAGTATTATGAGCACCAAAAAACAACCAATCACGGGAAGCGACGTCCCTCAAAGTCATTTGCCTTTTTCGCCGGGGATTATTTCGGGCGGCTATCTTTATATTTCAGGCCAAGCCTCGGTCGATGACAAAGGCAACATCGTCACTGATACTTTTGAAGGAGAATGTCGTCGGTCGTTTGATAATCTAAAACGCATTGCTGAAGCCGCTGGAACTACCCTTGACAATGCCGTTCAGGTACGAAACTACGTGGGTAAGCAAGAATATTTGGCCGAATTCAATGCCATTTATCGCGAGTATTTCAGTGCGCCCTTTCCTGCCCGTACTACCCTCATAGGGTGTTTGGGAGATATTCTAAAATTTGAAGTAGATGCTGTGATTGCGTTATGAAAAAGCGAATCGCTCTACTAGGGATTTATCACGAAACCAATACTTTTATCGAGCGGCCTACCACGCTCGATGATTTTCGAAATGGATATTGGCTTGAAGGACAGCAGATTGTGTCGGAGTACCGTGGCGCTCATCACGAAATAAGCGGGGTAATAGACGCCGTGGCGGAGGCCGAAGATATGGAGCTAGTGCCAGTACTATATGTAATGGCTACCCCCGGAGGTATCATTTCGGGTAAAACGTATGAAGCAATTCTCACTCAAATGTGGGATGCCCTCGCCCAAGTAGGCCACATCGATGGCTATGTGGTAGTGCCCCACGGTTCGGGAGTTGCCGAAACTTATCCCGATATGGATGGGCATTGGTTGAGTCAACTTCGTGACAAAGTGGGAGAAGATGTACCCATTATCGGAACCCTCGACCCTCATGCCAATGTGAGTCCTGCGATGGCAAATGCTACCAACGCCCTCACGGCCTATGGTACTAATCCCCACATCGACCAATACGCAACGGGGTTGCGGGCGGGGAGGTGGATGGTGGAGACATTGAGAGGCACGCTAAAACCCATCCAAAAGCTAGTACAATTGCCCTTGGCGATTAGTATCGAGCAGCAATATACTTCGCACGACCCTTGCCAAAGCCTGTTGGCGTTTATGAAGGCACAAGCGGCTGAAAATGGCCTAATTCATGCAAGTTTGTTGTTGGGGTTTCCCTACGCTGACGTGCCTGAGATGGGTTCTAGTTTTTTGCTCGTTGCTAATGGACTCCATACGCAAGAAGCTCAATTCGACCAAGTAGCTGAGCAGTTCACGGCCTATGTAATGAGTCGAAAAAGTCTTTTTAACGGAAAAAAAACAGGTATTGAAGAGGTGTATGAACAATTGTCGGATTTACCCAAACCTATTTTACTACTTGATATGGGCGACAATGTAGGCGGGGGGGCTTTGGGTAATAGCACTCATTTGATTGAGTTTTTTGAAAAAAAATCTTTTGCCAAAGTATTTACGTGCCTAGCCGATCCTGCTGCCGTGGAAGAGGCTTTTCAACATAGCCTGGGAGAGCGATTTGGGCTTGATTTGACTACTACCCAAGGCAAGTGGCATGTGTATGTTACTTTAAGACAATTGTCGGACGGGATTTTTAAGGAAGATACTCCCAAACACGGCGGTTTTGTCAATTATAACATGGGAAAGACGGCTGTCGTCCAAACCGATCAAGGCAATGTACTCATGCTTACTGAGCGTCGCACGCCACCCTATAGCCTACGTCAAATGACTGCTTTTGGACTAGAACCTGCTGTATTTGAGGTGATTGTAGCCAAAGGTGTAAATGCGCCTATTGCGGCCTATTCGTCGGTATGCCCTACCATTGTGCAAGTAGATACTCCCGGAGCTACGCAGGCCGATATGACCCTTTTTACGTATCATCGTCGGCGCAAGCCCTTATATCCATTCGAAGACTTTAGCTGATTTTGTCATGCAGATTACTGTCCAAAAATTATTTAACCTTCCCTTTTATACTGAAGGACCTGCCGTGGATTCGGAACGGCATCTTTTTTTTACGGCCCTGACGGGCGGCTGGGTCGGAAAGGTGGACGAAAAAGGCGAAGCCCTCCAATGGGCCACTGCCGTATGTCCCAACGGCCAAGTCATCGGGCCTGATGGTTCACACTGGTTTTGTGATAGTAAGCAAAGAGGGATTTTGTGTTTTGACGTAAATGGAAAGCCTCTGCCTGAGCCTGTTATGGGGCAAATTGCGGGCGAAAAAATCCACACCCCCAATGATCTTATGCTGGATAGTGAGGGCAATCTGTATTTTACTGACTCTTTGCTTACTGATGGAAAGGTGTTTTTTAAAGGGGCGGATGGGAATGAAAAAGTTGTGCTGCGAGGCATCGACTATGCCAATGGATTGGCTTTGTCAAACGATGAGCGGTTTTTATACGTAGCAGAGAGTTATCAAAATCGAATCTTGCGGGTAGAACTTGCCGAACCGGGCGTGGCCGCAGCCAAGGCAGAGGTATTTGCTGACTTGCCTACGCATGTGTCGGGCGTGATTAGCCAAAATTTACCAGATGGCCTTGCCATTGACCCTCAAGGCAATCTTTGGGTGGCCCATTATGGAATGCAGGCTATTCAGGTTTTAAATTCGCAAGGAGAGTGGTTGTTTAGTCTTGATACACAGCTTCCTCTCACGAGCAATCTTTGTTTTATCGAATATCAGCCTGAGCGTCAAGTACTGCTTGTGACGGGAGGCTACGGAGAGCCTGGCCCTGGTGCTGTGATGGTAATTACGGTTTCTCATTCATCAGTTATACTATGAAAAAACTCGCTTTGTTTCTTTTGTTTTTCGCTATGAATTTTCTTCATGAAGTATTTGCTCAGTCTAAAGTAGAATGGGTAAAACTACCCGATTTGCCCGACTTGAAAGGGCGTGCGGGGATGTTTGCGGGCGTAAGTCACCACGCTTTGATTGCCATTGGCGGAGCTAATTTTCCTGAAAAAATGCCTTGGGAAGGCGGCAAGAAACGCTGGTACAGCGATATTTTTGTGCTAGAAAAAGGCGGCACTCCCAAGCGCCTCCCTACGCAGCTTGCGGTAGCCTGTGGATATGGGGCTTCGGTTTCGTACCAAAACCAATTGCTGCTATTTGGGGGGAGCAACCAAGACGGGCATCTAACGCAGTCCGAGGCCCTGGAATGGAATGGTACGGATGTGGTTCGTAAGTCGTTGCCTGCACTGCCTTATCCTTTGGCCCAAATGGGAGGGCTAGTGCTAAACGATATGGTGATACTGATAGGTGGAAATCAAACGTCTACCGCCGCACCGCTCAAAACGTGCCTGGTGCTTGACCTTCAAGATATTGCCGCTGGTTGGAAAGAAATCTTGTTTCCAGGAGAGGCGCGTATTTTTCCGATGTGTGGTAAAGACCAACAATATGGCTACGTATTTAGCGGCGAAACATCAGGCCTAAATCGGTTGGGACATAAATACCGCGCTATTTTGACCGACGCATATCGTTTTGAATTGAGACGCGAAAAAGGTCAGCCCGTGGCGCGGTGGGAGTCTCTTGCTCCTATGCCGCGCGGCGCGTCGGCGGGCGGGGCTACGGTACCCTTACTCAAAGACGGAAGGTTCTTTTTTTGGGGTGGGGTAGATGGCATGACAGGAGCATGGCGTACTCCTCCCAAACATCCGGGCATCATCAAGAGTCTCATGGTGTATCATCCTACCGACGACACTTGGGAGTACGTAGGGGAGCAAAAAGAATGGCCCTCACGGGTGACGCTGCCCGTAGTAGAGTGGGAGGGAGTTTGGGTATATGTGAGTGGTGAAATACTGCCAGGGGTACGTACCCCTTCTTTGATGGGCGTTCGCTAGGTGAGTTTTTTATCCTTTGCATTGGAGGCGTAGCAGCATTTTTGCCCCAAATGGTAGTAAGAATGAACTATTATATTTAGGGCGTATAGTTAAGAACAAGTAACTTAAACAATAGCATCTTTTACAGGTTGAGTTTCTCTGCCCACTCCAATTCTTTGGGTAGTTCAATATTGGCAAATTCTAGGTGTATTACCCGTCTTTTTTGGTTGTTAGTTGTTCTGTTTGAACTGTGAAGTGTCAAGGGCTTCATCAACATAATGCCTCCTTGTTGTACACAACAAGTAATTTCAGTTTCAATATTCCAGTTAATTGTTTCGGGTCTATAAATTTTCTTTAAATGTGATTTTGGAATAACTTTTAATGCGCCATTATTTTCGTCTGTATTGTCGAGGTGAATCCTGATGGTTGTTATATTTTCTAAAATATTTATTGGGGGTTGAACTGCAAATTGATTTTGTTTTTTCGTCCAAGGTCCAAAGTTGTCGAGCTCTAGTTTTTTGTCTACCGAGATAGTCAAGTCTTGATGATAAGAGACATACCAGTTGGAGGCTGCTGGTTTGTCAAAATAGATGCTCTTAACCACAAAATAGTTGTCTCCTAAAATATGTCTGATTATCGTTTTTAACTTATGGTTGAAAATTAGATCAACAGTTTGCGGTAATTCTTTTAAAAATTGTCTGATGGCAAATAAATCATTCGTTTTTCTAAAAGTTTCATTCGACATATCTGCTTGATTGATGATTGTCAAGATGTTTTGTATTTCTTCAGCTGAATAGACGTAGTCAATGACGGCAAAGCCGTTGTCTAAGAGTTGCTGTTTATGTTTGATGAGGTCGTTCACGTTTATGTTACACTGAGACATTTTCTATTCTTTACATTCTGTTTTTTTTAGGACTTCTTCTGAGTCAAAAGTAAGTATAGCTCCAGGACTAAATATTGTTTTATTGTCTGTTTCTTCCGTAGAGCCATAGCCTTCTACGAAATTTTCTCCTTTAGCCAAGAATACCACTTCTCGCACCGATTCGACGCCTTCTGACTCAAAAGTATAATCAGCCCGTAGGGTATCCGCGTGCATTCGACCACGTAAAGTGCCTATGTTGCGGTCTTTCTCAAACAGTGAATACACCAAGGTTCCGTGTACATCAAGGCCCTGTTGGGTTAGGGTTAGGGTGATGGTATCGCCTTGCGCAGTCATAAGGGCATAGCATTGTGTTTGACTTTTGGCTATTACTGATGCTGCGCTTGTTGAATCTTTTAGGGTAGCTTCGTCAGTGTTGGTTTTGTTGGAATTACAGCCGCAGAGTAGAGCGACTGTTAGGAATGTGAGTAGATGGGTGGTTTTCATAGGGTGCAAATGTCGCTAGTAAATAAGACTTTTTTGCGTCAAGAAAGTCTCTTTTTCCGTCAAAAATCAATCTTCCTTAGAGAAGTGCTTTTTTGCTCCAATGAGACCATAGTCCATTTGGGTCGCAAATTGCATCGGTAAAGGTGTTAAGCCAGCGGCTTCCATCATGTGGCGATACTCTTTGCGACTATAGGCTCGTCCTTTGGTAACCCAAAACAACTGAGCAGAGTAGTCGGTGACGGCTAAGGGGCCGTCTAACGCATCGTTGAGGAAAGCATCGTGAATCCATAATTCGCCTTCTGGTCGAAGCACCTCCGCAAAACGTCGAGCAAGCGTATAGCAAACATAGGCAGGCCAATCATGAAACACACTAGCTGCCAATATAATGTCGGCTGAAGGTAAAGTATCTTCTAGCATGTCGCCGGGCATGAACCTTACTCGTTGCGACAGTGAAGTCGCCTCAGGATGTTGTTTACAAAAGCTCTCTAATGTCTCTGCTGCTACTGCCAATACCGACGGGCGGTCGAGTAGGGTGGCGGTGGCTTCGTGATTGCGCAGGAGCCATTCATAAGTGAAGTAGCCCGTACCACCCGCAACATCCAACAAATGCCCCGAATGACGCGGTAGAAATTCGGCAGCGATAGGAGCCAAGCATTGGGCACGCCCCGCGAGGGCCAGTGTCAAGCGGCGAGCTTCGTCTGGGTTGTCCATGGGTGAAGGAGTTTCGTGGTCTTTGACGTAAGCAATGCCTGCGGTAGAAGCATACTTGGGACCATCGTGTAGGAGACGCTCGGCCATTTCGATTACGCCGGGGTCATTTTTTTCTAAACCTACGTAATCCATTAGTGTAGGTACGGCGGCACGAGAAAGATGATGTCCTACCTCCGTAAGTTGTAGACGTCCCTCCGTATCGTACTTTAACATTTCCATGGCACAAAGTGCCGGAAACAAAACCATAGCGGGGCGTTCGCTGAGGCCAAGTCGCTGACGTAATTCGCTAAGTGAGAGAGGATGTGTGGCCAAAGTTTCAAAAACATTCAAATGATGAACCGCCGCAATGAGCAAGCGCGAACTATAAACGGCTCTTGCATGGCGAGTAATAGGAGCTAAGTCAGGGGTGAGAGGCATAAGTAAAAGGTGAAATATACTACTAGAATCAAAAAAGGCATCGATTACTATTTTCTTATTGAGAAAAGTTATATTTCCTAGAAATAAGTACATTGTTAGCTAAGTTTCTTTAAATTTTACCCGCCGATTGGCGCAGATCGAAGTCGCAGACAAACGCAGATTAAGTAATTGAGCAAAATTAAGCGAGTATAAAGCTAATTCTATTTTAACCCCACGTCGCATCGGCGCTCCGACTTTAGGCTGGGGTGGGTAAAAAAGACCACAACGTAGGGCTTTAGCCCTGATTTTTACGCTTTTTGTCAAAAAAAATCAGGGCTAAAGCCCACGTAAAGCTCTCACATTGTATCCCCAGCCTAAAGGCGTGGGGTTAGAGGAGTCGCATATTGTTGATAATATCCAGTTTAATTTTGCTTAGTTACTTAAGTAAATGTGCGAATTTGAAAATGAGTTAATTTGAAAATAAAACCCTGACAATCAAATAATTAAATCACTTCAAAAATCCAGTTTAATTTTGCATAATTACTTAAGTAAATGTGCGAATTTGAAAATGAGTTAATTTAAAAATAAAACCCTGACAATCAAATAATTAAATCATTTCAAAAATCCAATTTAATTTTGCATAACTACTTATTGGCTATATGCCCCCTTTTTTCGGCGCAAATCTGCGCTTGTATTATTCAGCGCACTTCTGCGGGTAAAAAATAAAACTATTTATGGTAAAAAGTTTAAACAGTTTCAATGCGTATTTTACTACATCTTTGCGTTGAAAAACTCTTTTGTTTGTTATGCGGGTTGTCTTTTTATACTTTTTATTGCTCTATCATTCAGCCTATGCTCAATATGAACACTTGCTTCATAAAGATTATAAAGAGCGTGGGAGGATGTTGAGCAACTTTTGGGAAACCAAGACTATCAACGATAATTATGATTCTACTAAGTTTTTTGATGAAGTTTTAACCATTCGAAAATTGGCCATTGAGCACGATGATGAGGGCTTAGAAATGGATACTTATATGATGGAACTTAGCTTTTTTCTTTATCGAAAAAAATACAAAGATAATTTGGTGGTCTCCAAGTTGGAATTGGATAAGGTTCTACAAATCGCAAGAGAAAAACAACTGCTGACGGAAGCGTCGGTCGAAAAGCATTTTGGTCTTTTTTATTTCAGTAGGGTCAAAAACTATGAGTTGGCTTTTGAGCATTATCTCAATATGTACGAAATCATCAAAGATAAAAAGCCCACTGAGTTTCCTGATAAGGTCAACTGTATCAATCAGTTGACTTATGCTTATTATCATTTTGCCGAATATGATAAAGTGATTCAGTATGCTCAAACAGCGATTGATTATGAAGAAACCAATCGTTTAGACCACTATTTGTTCTCCAATTATGTTTTTGTTGGTAATTGTTTTCGGTATTTAGGGCAGTTAGATTCAGCGAAGGTATATTACGAAAAAGCCTATCAGAATGCGCTTGGCAAAAAACAGGATCATGCTATTGGGTTGGCACGGGGCTATTTAGGATACTTGTACTATCTTCAAAATGAATTTGAGAAGGCTGTTCCGCTTCTTAATGCTGGGCTTCAAGTGGCCGAAAAATATCCGCTTGCCAACTATCGAGGATTGTGGTCTGTACCCGCATCGGTGGCTCAATTGGCTGAAAATAGCATTTTGTGCGTGAGTAGTTTGAGTAATTTAGAAATCAAAAAAGGGCATTTAAAGCGAGCAGGTGAGTTGATGCAGAAAGCAAAAAAATACCAACAGGATTCGGGCGAGTTTGCACTTCTAGAAATTTTGTATCCGTCATTGGCTCGTTTGGCTACCGAGCAAGGGCAGCATCGTTTGGCGACTTTATACTTGGATTCTTTGTTGTTTGTCAAAGATAGTCTTCATCGGCAGTTCAATACACGCAAGTTATTGCGTGCTCAGCAGAAGGCTGATTTGAAGCGGCAGCGTGACCAAATAGAAACACAGCGTAAAGAAAAAGTACAAGAAAGAAACTTGTATCTGATAGGCGTGGGTATGATTTTAGGTTTGGTGATGTTTGCTTATTTTCGTCAACGGAAAGTGTTTTTACGACGATTAAAAGTAGATCAGCAGCACCTAGTCGAAAAAGAAACACAACTTTTGAATGCCACCGAACAGCTTCGCCAGTTTGCTTCTAATATCTCAGAAAAGTCAAAATTGATAGAAGAACTTCAAAAAAATCCTGATGGATTGTCATCTCAACAAGCCTTATCAAGATTACAGCAGAGCACAATTATTACGGATACTGAATGGGAGACTTTCCGTCATTTGTTTGAGCAAGTACATGAAGGCTATCTACAGCGGCTCAAAGAAAAATACCCTCAATTAACCCCCGCCGAAGTTAGATTTATTACCCTTACAAAGCTCCAATTGTCAAAAAAAGAAATGACATTTGTGCTTGGGGTTTCGGCCCAAAACATTCGGACGATTTGGTATCGATTGCGAAAAAAACTCTCCCTTGCCGAAGACATTACCGCTGAAGAACTAGCGGAAAGTGTATAATTTCTTCTTAAAGTACTGATTTTGGGTAGTTGTGACGCATTTGTGACACAAATGTAATGCTTTTGTGACAGCTTAAAATTGGAGAAAGACTGCTTGCACTTCTAGCTTTGTAGCATGGCTAGGTCATCTTTCATTGCGTTCTTGTTCCGTCAAAAAACGCTAGTGCTACTACTCCTACTAGGATTGCTCATTGTCCTTATGATGGGTATTTGGTGGTATTATGACAAACAATTGGAGGCCTTGAAGGATATGCCATAGCCAATGAATCGCAGGCTTATTACCAAACCCCTCAACTCATGAAAAAAATACTACTTCTGTTTGTGATATTGACCACTATCAAATCATCGTATGCCCAGATCTTTTACGTGACTCCTTCCGGGGCAGGTTCGAAAGACGGCTCTAACTGGTCCAATGCCTACGAAGGGAGTAAGTTGCAAGACGCCATCAATACGGCGGCAAGTTATGCTTCTTCCAATAATACAACTTCGCAAGTATGGGTAGCAGCAGGGACGTATTACCCCACAGTGGATGCAGAGGGAAATGCAAACCCCGCTAATGCACGACATAAGACTTTTGTTATGAAAAATAATGTAGGGATTTATGGAGGGTTTCCTTCCACCGGCAATCCAACTATGAGTCAACGTAATTGGAAAACGAATGTTACTTTACTCAGCGGCGAAATTCAACAAGACAATGATATTTCGAATAACGTATATCATGTGTTTTTAAACGATAACAATGGACTTAACAACACCGCTATTATCGACGGAATTACTATCTCATACGGTGCTGCCAACAATATAGAGGCACTTTATGAAGAACGTGGCGGCGGTATGTACAATTACCTATCATCACCTCGTATCAGCAATTGTACTTTTTCTTTTAATCAATCTGCCTATTTTGGAGGAGGGCTTACCACTTCTGATGCTACTCCTGAAATAGAGAATTGTACTTTCTTGAGCAATTCTTCAGATACAGGAGGAGGTATTTGTAGTTTTGGAGAGTATGATTATAGTATTGTCAATTGCCTATTTATAAGCAATACTGCTAATACTTCAGGAGGTGGTATTTACAACGGAGAAAGCCAACCGTTGATTCTTAATTGTACTCTAGTCAATAATTCGGCGAGCATTAATGGTAGTGGAGTTCATAATTGGCCCAATTCGTTTCCAACTTTAAAAAATTGTATCTTATGGAATTCAGGTGCTGCGGAGGTCGGAAATTCGGGAGGGTCTAGTACAACGTATGTTAATTGCCTCATCAAAGGCTTAAATCCCGGCGGTAGCAACTTAGACGGTACCAATTCTAATAATACTCCTTTGTTTGTAGATGATGCTAATAACGATTTTCGTTTGTTACCTTGTTCGCCAGGGGTCAATCAAGGCGATAATACCGGGGTGCTTGCCAAGGACTTTGACGGTAATAATCGAATTTTTGGTGGAACAGTTGATTTAGGCGCATTTGAATTGCAAAGTACTACCTTGCTAGTGATTAATGTTTCTTCTTCTTCTAGTCCTACTACTTGTGGAGGAAGCAATGGAACCATTGAATTGTCTGGCCTTTTGGCTAGTGTAGCTTATACTATCAATTATAAAAAAGACGGCAATGCTGTTTCGGGTACTGAGTATACAAGTGATGCAAATGGTATCATTACACTCTCTGATTTAAGCGCAGGCAATTATACGGATATTGTTGCTACCCGGGGAGTTTGTGTTAGTAATCCCGTTTCAAAACAGCTTTCAGATCCAGCGCTTCCTTCTATTACCTTAGGTAGTATTGCCGAAATTTGCCCTGGAGGTACCTCTTTTAGTATTCCCTTTTCAAATCCTGACAATGCTCCTACTTCTTACTCATTGTCAGGAACTGGCTTGACCAGCGTCACCGACGGGGCATTGCCAAGTAGCCCTATCATGGTTTCATTAAACGAACCTGCTGAGACAGGGAGTTATTCATTTTCGCTGACTGTAAAAAACGCCAACAACTGCATCTCCACAGAACTCATAGGTTCGGTGGTGGTGAAAGCAGTACCTGTGGCGAGTTTGTTATCATCCAACGGGCCATTGTGTGGAAAAGGCAATGCTATTTTTGAAGTAAATGGCACCTCAGGAGCAACCCTAAATTATACTTTAACGGGTCTGGCTGGTACGCAAACACTATTGTTGAATGGAAGCAATCAGCAAATTTCTGCTTCTGATATTACAGCTAATACAACCTTAACTTTACTCAACGTTATCTCCAACACCACTCCAGCATGTACGACGGCTCTAAGTTCCTCGACTACGGTGGTAGTCAATGTTGTTCCTTCTGTATTTACCCTTAGCAGCAACAATACAGTATGCCAGAGTAATCCCAATGCTAATCCACCTGCGCTAACACCGATATTGTCAGGCTCAGAAATTGGAGTGACTTATCAGCTTCAGCGAGATGGTATCAATGTGGGTACACTTATGAATGGTACAGGAAATGTGCTAGGTTTTGGTGGACAAACCGTAGTAGGAACTTACACTGTGATGGCGAAAACGACCGTAGGTGGTTGTACGGCCCAAATGAGTGGAGCAGTAAATCCTGCTACATTGATTGTTGGAACGATACCTTCCGTATTTTCAGTGACAGGAGGAGGAAGCTATTGTAAAAATGGGGCAGGAGTAGCGATAGGGCTGAATGGTTCTCAAGTAGGGGTTAACTATCAGCTTCGACGTAGTGGTCTGAATGTAGGCAGTGCAGTAGCGGGGACAGGAAGTGGCATTAGTTTTGGGAATCAGACAGCGGCGGGTAGCTATACAGTGGTGGCAATAGAGGATGTGGCTGGTTGTAGTCGTAATATGAGTGGAGCCAAAACCGTGACTATCAATAATAACTGTAGTGCGAGAGAAAGTATTGCTTCTTGGGAGCAAGAAGATAATATAACATCAGAGGATGGTTGGGCGATGATAGCTCCTAATCCTGTGATTGGAGAAAGCTTTCAATTACAAGTAAAAGGACAATCACATCAAAAGATTAACTGGGAAATAATGAATCTACAAGGGCAGATAGTGCAGCAAAATAAATTTGAAACAGAGGCTTATTTACACAAGCAGCTAGTAGAAGTGAGAGGACTAAAAGTAGGTGTTTACGTGTTGCAAGTAATGGCAGAGAATCGTAAAACTACGCTGAAACTAATCAAAGTCAATTAAATGCTTACGTAAAACTGGTAATTGTGACTATCCGTTAAAACCTAGAAATCATATCCTATCGTTATTCATACAAAAAAAACCTCAGTTTCGTCTGAGGTTTTTTGATATAAGGCGAATCGGCTATCTTTATTTTTTCAATTGATTTTCAAACAAAAACACGCCATTTTTATTGGCAATGACGATGTCGGGCTTGCTGTCTTTGTTCATGTCTTGCACTACGATATTAAGGCCCGCTCCCGAATCGTTGTCGATGACATGTTCTTTCCAGTAGGGTTTTTGGCTGGGCGTAAACTCAAACCACAACAGATAAGCGGCGTCGGCGTCGCCGGGGTCGCGACCGTGGTGAGCCAAAAAGCGTTTCCCGGTGATGTACTCTTTTTTGCCATCACCATTGATGTCGGCCATGATAGAAGAGTGAGTTTGGGCGGTAGTAGTGCTCATGAGTTGGGTTTGGAAATTGAGTTTCCCATTGGCATCGGTGATTTGTTGATGCCACCAAACTCCCAAGGCATGAGCCGAAGCACTTATTACATCGTTTTTGCCATCGCCATCCACATCTATGATGTGCATGTGAGAACAAGGTTCACCGAGGTTGGCAGGGTGAAATACCCAATTTCCCGATTTAATGTCCTTTGTGCCTTCAAACCACCCTTCGCGTACCACCACATCTTTGATACCATCTTTGTTGATATCACCGTAGCCAATTCCGTGAGAAAAGCTTTCGGTTCCCGGTACATTTTCGGCACTTAACGGAAACCGTTGCCATTCTGTTTGCCCACGTTTGGTAGGAGCTTTGAGCCACACAATTTGTTTTTTTGCTCTATCACCGCACAAAATATCCAATCGGCCGTCGTTGTCTATGTCCACAAATCCTGGTGATTCATTAGCTACGCCCACCGAATCTGCAATGATATGTTTTTTCCAAATGCCTGGTTTATTGTGAGGGTTTTCAAACCAAAAGGCGGGTTTGCCCGGAAAATCAACAATGACCACGTCGTCCCAGCCGTCCAGATTTACATCCATGCCTAGATTGAGGAAAGAATTAGAGTATTCTTTGCGTGGATTAAAAACCCGCGAAAACATCCCAAAACCAACAGTTTCTTGGGTTTTGTCGTTGGGGGAAAGTTCGGCGGGAGCCATTTGATGCTTGGTCCAAGAAGGTGCTTCAAACCAATAATACCCTGCAATGATGTCGAGTTTACCATCTTTGTTAAGGTCGGCTACGGCTACTCCTTCGGATATAAAATCGCCCGTGATTTTTGTTTTCTTAAAATCAGTAGAAAACGATTGACCGTAGGCCATACTCACCCCCCAGGCGGCCATAAACCCTAACAAGATTTTAGTGTGATAAGTCATCTTTTTGTGTGTTTTCTGCTTTTGGTTCTACCTACTCCGCCGTATTTCCTAGTACTTTGTCAATCAACATTTGGGTTTCGTGGTGCTCATGAGAATGCCCCTGTCCCAATCTACTTCTCAGTTCTTTCAAGAGGTTTTTTGCCTCATCGGTACCAAGAGCGGCTATGCGCTGAATGGTATAAGGCAGGTGATTGGGCATAACCGACTTTTCGGCCCATTGGAGCAATCTTTTTGCATCCACAGTGGCCAGAGGCTCGGTAGCATACCAGATCATCAACGGCAGATTATGGTCAGCAATGTCTTCTTCCTTTTTTGACAGCGCTTCTACTATATTCCAACGCTGCGCAAGTGGCAGGCGCTGTATGCCAGAAGCAAGGTAGAGGCGTACCAAGGCGGAGGGGTCTTTTTTAGCTAAGTCTTCTAATTTACGCAATGTTTCTGGTAAAATACCCTTGTTTTCTACCAATAATTGTACGGCCCAGCTTCTGACATACTCGTTAGTGTTTGACAATAAAGCTGCCAATTCTTTTTCTGTAAGCCCTTTTGTGACGTGCAAGGCCCACAGCGCACGAAGTTTACGAGTAGCATCGGGGTTTTTAGCTAGTATTTCTTTGAGAGCAGCGTGTACTTTCGGGTTGGGGCCACGTTCTTGCAAAATCGTCCGGGCCTGTCTTACATACCATTCGTTTTTGTGAAGTTGATAATTCACCAACTCTGCATCCGAGGCTTTGGTCAAATCTACTTTTACCCATTTGTCATTTTCGTGGGTAATTTTGAAAATACGCCCCATCGTTTTGTCGTGTACGTCGGGATTGGAGCTGTGGCATTGGTTTTTGTCATACCAATCGATGGCAAATACCGAGCCGCTTGGGTCGTATTTGAAATTGAGCCACTGCGACCACGAATCGTTCATGGCCATGAAATCGTCGCGGTGGCGTACCACATATCCTGAACCTTTGCGCTCAGGGTGGTCGCGGTTGAAGCGTGCACCGTTGATATTGTTCATGAAGATTTCGTTGCGATATTCCTGCGGCCAAGAGCCTCCTAGATAGACCATTGCGCCTGCGTGGGCGTGTCCCCCTCCTTTGGAAGCAGAGCGGAAATTGCCCGCGTGAGGACCACGTTCACCCACCCAATGCACGTGGTCGGCGGCGGTTTTGATGTCGTCGTAGGTGTAAGGATTGAAGTGCTTGCCTGCTTGTCGCTGATAACGAGCATTTTGGATGATATGGTACATGTGCGGAATCACACAGGCAGTGATAAAGGGATGTCCATAATCGTTAAAATCAATCCCCCAAGGATTGCTCGTACCTTCTGCAAAAACCTCAAATTGATGAGTCGTAGGATGGTAGCGCCACACGCCTGCGTTGATTTTGGTGCGCTCAGAATCAGGAGCGCCTGGCTTGCCTACATTGGAGTGCGTAAAGACCCCGTGCGTACCATAAAGCCAGCCATCAGGCCCCCAGCGGAGGCTGTTCAGCGTCTCGTGGGTATCTTGCATTCCCCAGCCGTCGAGGAGCTTTTGGGGTGGGCCTGCGGGTTTGTCATTTTTTGCATCTATCGGAACATATAATAGGTAAGGGGCAGCTCCTAGCCATACGCCGCCCATGCCTACTTCCATGCCACTTACCAGATTGAGCCCTTCCATAAATACTTTCCGACTGTCGAGGGTACCATCGCCATTTGTATCTTCAAAAATCAAAATACGGTCGCGGCCTTGTCCTTCGGGTGCAGGAACAGGGTAGGTATGAGCTTCTACTACCCAAAGCCGCCCACGGGCATCAATCGTAAAACAAATAGGGCGCACTACATCAGGCTCGGCGGCGGCGAGGGTGATTTTAAAACCCTTGGGAGGGGTCATGGCTTTGGCCGCTTCGAGCCCCGAAAGACCCGCATTCAAGACGGGGTTGAGGGGAGGAAGGATGATAATATCTTTTTGCTTGAGTTCATTCGGAAACTCAGGGCGGCTAGGATAAAACTGAAAATCGTCAAAATTGATATGCGCCCATTTGTCGTGAGGGATGTAGGGGATTTGGGAAATACCCGTTTCGTCGTCAATGATTTTGATGTAAATGTCTTTGTTGAGATGCCCTTGCAAGTCTACCACTACAGGCTGTAAATTGGAGCGTCCTTGTCCGGTGATGCTAAAAATGATTTTGTGGGTAGCAGCGTCTAGAAGCTCCACTCGTGTATCTTGCAATGCCCCTCCCGAAACCCGAAAAGCGGCAAAAGGCTGAGTGACTTTGAAAGGAACGGAAGTAAGTGTACCTGTAGCCTTGGCATTGACGGTGCCTCCACTGCTCACAAAGTAGTTACCTTCAAAACCAATTTTCATTTCTTTTTCATGCATCGGTGAGGGAGTCTGCGAAATCAAAGCATTGGCGAAAGCAGTACCCGTAGCAGTCCAATCTTTTAGAGTGCCAGCTTCAAAATTCAAATTGAGAGGCTGACCGTCTTTTTGGGGAAGTTGCCCTGGCACGACTTTAGTCGTAATGTCACCTAGTACTACTTCAATGTTGCCGACCATGCCCGCTGCGCGGTGACCGGGTACGGAGCAGTAATATACGTCGCTGTTTTCGGCCACGAAGGTGATACTAGTATGCGCTCCTTTTTCCATGATGGTTTTACTTTTGACGCCTTTTTTCTCAAGGGCTATATCATGCGTCATCAGTTCGGCATTGGTAATGGAAATTCGCACGTTCTCACCTTTTTTGACACGTAAGGTAGGATTGCGGGTGCCGTCGGGACCAAAATACCCGACCATAGAAGCTTCAAGCGAAAACTCACGGTCGATGGGGGCGTTGTCGTTTTGCCCCAAAACCCATTGTGAGGCAAAACAACAGACCGCAAGCAAAGGTACAAGCAGACGATTTAGATGCATAATAAAAAGGGAAGGTTTGATTTTAAGAACAGATATAATTATTGGGGGAAATCAATTTATATGGCGTTTTGAACGAGTAGAAAAAAATAAATGTTTTGTTTATATACTGATAGTCAATGTGCTGTTGGTTCTTATTTTCTCTGTGATTTTTTATAAATATTATTCAGTTTTCATACTACTTACTTGATTCAGAAAGCCCAATAGCTATTGCCATTGGGCTTTTTTGTATGCTAAATATGAGAGCGTAATGTCAGAGGGTAAAACCTTAAAAATCAGTATCAGATTTTGGAATACTCATTTTCTGAATCCAGATGTTGCGATAAAGTACATCATGGCCTTCGGCTTGAAGTTTGAGACCACCCGGCACATCTGTGATGCCTTTGCCGCCGTCATTACCACCGTCGATACCCGAATTAGGCCCGCCCCATACTTGGTTGATGCGCTGGTTTTTGTGTACTTTTTTACCATTGAAATACATGGTAAGCATGGCTTTTTCGACCAGTTTGCCGTCTTTGAATCTTGCGGCTCTAAATACGATATCGTAGGCATTCCATTTACCAACCCCATTGTAGGCAAAGTAAGGAGAAGGGGTTTCGTTGATCACTGCCCCCATGCCATGAGAAGTAGTATCGCCGTCTAGTACTTGAATTTCGTAGCGATTTTGGAGATATACCCCACTATTGCCCCCTTTTTTCTGAATCAAAAATTCTATGTG
This sequence comes from Runella zeae DSM 19591, assembly GCF_000423565.1. GTDB lineage: Bacteria > Bacteroidota > Bacteroidia > Cytophagales > Spirosomataceae > Runella > Runella zeae. Next base: position 102,451 of record NZ_KE384039.1, read on the forward strand.
TAATCTGAAATCTCGAAATTGGTCTTTGGTCACAATATCGGCAGCTCCGTATTTGCCTCCCGCAGCAGCAGGGTCGTTGGTATTGAGAACCGTACCTTTGTCAACAGGGTCGTTGACAATAAACCATTTGATGGGTAAAGTGGCGGCCAAACGAGGACCTTTCCAGTACGTCCATTTTTCGTCGAGCATCTTGCGCGACCCATCAAAATAAACTTCGGCACTCTTAGGCGCTTTTACTCCTACCCCTACTTGGGCGTGAAGAGTGCTACCCATGATAGTAGCCACGAAAACCAAAATGATAGATTTGGAGGTGTTTTTTTGAATCATAAAAAGAATATTTTGGATAGAAGGACGATTATGTATGAAAGAACGAAACCTTAAATTCTACTCTCAACGAGTCTCATAGACAAATAACGTAGAAGCTGAGTCGTCGTCGGGGACAAAATAAGCCCGAATGCCATTCGAGGCTGTTTCTACCCAAAAGGGGTTGTTGGTCATGGGTGCGCCGGTGGGCGACCATAGCGGAAGAGGGATTTGAAATACGGGACGTTTGTCGATGAGATTCACCAATTCAAGCCCCCCCATCGCATATACGGGAGACTCGGAAGAGGTGCGGTATTTGCGCAGCCCTCCGCAGAGCATTTGATGCTGCCCTACATAATGACAATCTTGATAATCCACATAAAACGAAGGATTGAGCAAACCTTTTTGAGAAGCGGCAAGCTTGATCTCAGGTTGTTGCTTAGCATCGAGCGGCCAAGTATAGAAGGTACGCGAGCCCCAGCTTATCCCCGTTAAGGCATGGGCTTGGGTGTCATGTACGATACCCCCGATATGGTCGCCAAACCGCATCACTTCCTCTACTTTTAAGCTCTGTGGGTTTACTTTATAAATGATAGCTTGGCTTTTGGGGCGGTACTCGGCTACTGGCACCCAGATAAATTTTCCATCAAAATCAATTCCTCCTGGATGATAAATGGCGCCTTCGCCAAGGGTGATTTGGGCGAGGAGTTTGCCGTTGGCGTCAAACTTAAAAAGGTGTCCTTTGCCTTCGCCGCCGTCGTTGTCTTGGCGTTTGCGAGTCACTTCGACCGAACTCATGTAGAAAACATTTCCGATTTTGACCATACCTTGGGGATGAAATGTAGGAAAAGACAGGGGAGTAGAGCGTACTAGCTCCCAAGGTGTATCGGGGCGGAGTTGCTTGACTTTTTCAACCAGCGCTTTTTGAGCTATTAATTGAATAGAAAAGAAGAAAAAAATAAAAAATGGCTTCATGTTTGGGCTATTTTTAACCACAGTTATGACTAAAATAAAAAGCAATTTTGGCCTTAAATCTTTTGTTAATTTTGGGTTTTTCAAACAAATACTAATCATAATTGTGGCAGTATGGTATCTACGCACATTTTTTCATTGGCCCAAACCCTCTGGGACTACCATCATGTAAATCATTTACTTCAAAAGTCGGATTGTATTTTGGTATTGGGCAGCCACGATTTGAGGGTAGCCGAAAGAGGGGCGGAGTTGTACTTAGAAGGATGGGCTCCTTTGTTGATATTTTCGGGAGGACTAGGGCGGCTTACCCAAGAGATTTGGTCGGAGCCAGAAGCTGATAAATTTGCTTCCATTGCGGTGCAGATGGGTGTTCCGAAAGAGGCTATTTTAATCGAAAACAAATCAACCAACACGGGTGAAAATATTTTGTTTACCCAACAACTTTTATCATCCAAAGACCTTGCGCCAGAGTCGTTTATTGTAGTTCAAAAACCTTATATGGAACGGCGAAGTTTTGCGACTTTCAAAAAACATTGGGCCGATAAGCAGCTTATAGTTACTTCCCCTCAAATCAATTTTGAAGATTATCCCACTACCGAAATTTCGTTGGAAGAAGTGATACACATCATGGTGGGTGATTTGCAACGTATCAAAATCTACCCCGAAAAAGGTTTTCAAGTATATCAAGAAATACCCGCTCAGGTTTGGGCAGCTTACGAAGAATTAGTGGCTTTGGGCTATGATTCTCATTTGGTGTAGTTCAGACTTATAAACTTGGAAAGTCTGCTTTATGATTCTCATTTGGTTTAGACTTTCCAAGTTTGGTTTATCCTTCTATCCAATCTTTGAAAGCGGGGGCTTTGTCGCGACTAATGATGACCTCTTGGGTGGTGGCGGGCAAAAGTTCTAATTTGAGTTTTCCATTAAAGTAAGTATGGATTTTTTTGATGGAAGGAAGTGCAGCGATAAACTGACGGTTGAGCCTAAAAAAATGTTGGGTATCAAGCAGTTTTTCCAATTCTTCGAGGGTATAATCAATCCAAAAAGTACGGTTATCGTTGCGAACCAAACATACCATTTCGTTGGTCGTAAAAAAATAGGCAATTTCTTGCTGGTGAATGGGTAATAATTGATCGTTTTGTTTGACCAAAAAACGCGTTTTAAATTTTTTCTCCTGACGCGGAAAACTGTCTAGCAACGACATCATTCGCATCTGATAATCATCCGGGGCAGGGTTTCCGCTCCATTCGCGGTATTTATCAATGGCGGCTGCAAGTTCGGTTTGCTTGATGGGTTTCAACAAATAATCAATGCTTTTGACCTTAAAGGCTTTGATGGCGTACTCATCGTAGGAGGTAGTAAATATAATAGGACTTTTGATAGAAATTTCTTCAAAAATGCTAAAACATAAACCATCTGAAAGCTGAATATCAGAGAAGATAAGGTCGGGGGCGGGGTGAGTAGCAAACCAAGATTTGGCAGCCTCAATACTCTGAATCACATCCACTATGTAGATATTGGCATCTATTTTTTGGATGAGTTTGGTGAGGCGTTCGGCAGCAGGGTATTCATCTTCAATGAGGAGAGCCTTCATGGCAAAAGGGGGATTCGTACGGTAAAATTCCAGTCGTTTTTGATAATCTCAACTTGCTGATCAGTGAGTAATCGATAGCGGTTGATGATGTTTTGAAGACCTACTTTGGTAGACTTTTCAAAAGTTCTTTTTTCTTGAAGATTGTTGGCAATACTTAGATAGTTGCTTTCTTGTAATATGCTGATTTTTAAAGGCTTTTCTTTCGAAACGATATTATGCTTAAGGGCATTTTCGACCAGCATTTGTAAGCTCAACGGGGCGATTTGTTGTTGATATGCCGTAATATCAATGTGCGTTTCTACCTGCAAATTTTCCCGAAACCTGGCTTTGTTGAGATAAATATACGACTCTACAAATGTCATTTCCTCTTCGAGTGATACGGTGGTTTTGTCGCGACTTACCAATACATAGCGATACACATCCGAAAGCTGTTCTAAGTATTTTTGGGCGGGGATATTATCGTCGCCAATAAAAGAAGCTAAGGTATTGAGGCTATTAAACAAAAAATGCGGGTCGAGCTGATTTTTGAGGGCTTCGAGTTGCGACTGAACATTTTCGCGGGCGAGGGCTTCGGTTTGTTGGATATTGTGTTTCCAAGATTGAAAAAAATAAACACTTTCATAAATCAAGGTCACTATGAGCGTGGGAATCAGACTGATACGGAAGCCTAGCAAAAGGGGCGGATGGTCGTGGTAGTTGAGCAAATAGTCACAAAAAAAATAATCAACAAAAATGGTAGTGAGCAGCGTGTAAGTCAAGCTTATCAAAGTCTGATAAATAAGTCTTTTGGTAGTTTGATTGTAGTTAGGAAAAAACTGCCGTGAACGGCTAAAAATATACCTGTTGCCTTCCCATGCCAAAAAAGTATTGAGAAGGCAAACGCTTATCCAATGGGCCATTTCTTTAAAGTCGAAAGCACTAAACGCTTCGCTGTGAACTATCAAAGGAATAAGAATCCCCAACAAGGGGATGCCAATCAATCGGGCTTTGCGGTCATTTATTACGACAGTTTCCATGCATTCAGTTTAGACTCAAAGATACGAAATATTTACACCTTTAAACTGAAGTGCAAATTCTTCTAAAGAGGTTTGGGGATGTCCCAAATCGTCCCAAGTAATAGCAGCATACAAGACTTCTTTTGAATGTTCATAAAACCCAAAAAGCTCGGCCAAATGTTTCATTTTTGGGCTGAAAAAACCTATAAATTTTACTAATCCTACGGGTAATATCATCGTTTTGAGGTGCGGATTGAAGTCTGCTTTGAGACGATTGACGATTTCGACGTAATCCATCTTTTCGTTGCCTTGTACAGCATAATGCTTATAAAAACTTTGAGGATTGCCTACGGCTCTTACCACTTGGCGGGCATAGTCGGTGGAGTTGGTCCAATAGAATTTTACTGGTTTGCCAATCCACTGCAAAGTATTTTTGTTGATTCCCCAAAAAATGCTGTCCAAAAACCAACTAGGGTGGAAAATCGTAAACGGAATTTGGGACTCCTCTATGTACTGATGCCCTTGCCTACGAAGTTGGTTTTGTAAGGTATCGCTGGGTTCTTGGGTGTGTGGGTAAGCTCCCAAAGCGCTGATTTTTAGGATTTGCTTCACGTTGTTGCGCTCACAAGCTTCCACGATGTTTTTGATGCCTTCTCGTTCATTATAAAAACGCTGCCCCGGACTTACTTCATCCGAACTCAAGTTGATATACACATAGTCCACTCCCTTGAAAGATTCGATAAGGCTGTTTTTGTCGGCTACGTTGCCTTGTGCCAATGTTGCGGCAGAAGGCAACGTTTTTTTTGCTTTGTCAATGTCCCTGACGATGGCCCTCACCTGAAAGCCTTGTAAAAGAAGTTCTCTAACGACGGGTTGAGCCAAGCGACCTGTAGCTCCCACGACCGCAATGATAGGTTTGGTGTTCATAGTAAAATTGGTTGATTGTTGATGAACCTTGCCAGCTTTGTGAAAAGGTCAATTGGTGAAAGCTGGCAAGGTTTAAAAGGTAGCTTTAAAAGGTCAAACGATAGAAAGGAATCGGTAAAAACCCTTGTTGATAAGCCGTCCCGATGCGGTTGACGCGTGGGTTGTAGGCTTGCTGGAAAATATTTTGGTGATTGGTAAAATTCTGTAAATCAATCGCAATTTCGTGCGTGGCGCGGCGGCGGTTGAGTTTGTAGCCAATCTTGAGATCGGTACGGAAGTAGCCATCTTGCTGTTGGAGAAAAGCACGAGTATCGTCATAAATCGTATTGCGAGCATCGGCCGAAGCACTCAAGTTGATAGGGCGGATATATCGCCCACCCGCTGCCGTGAGTTTCCAGTTGATAGTGAGGATATTCGCTTTCCCGAATCGAATCTCTTTGCCCGCCAAAGCATTCACTACATAGTGACCATTGAAGGGGGTATTACGTTCTATGTTGTCGCTACCTTTGTATTTGGAGTTGAAGAGCGAAGTAGTCAGTAAGAAATAGTAGCTGTTAGAAAAATATTTTTCGAGGGTGATTTCGAGACCATAATTACGCCCTGTTCCTTTATTAATCAAATTGCCTTTGTTGATAGGGTTGAAATCTGCCCCTTCCACCAAGACAGAATAAAAACTTGGGTAACGCTCCACAGGCACATCAAACAGCGATTGATAGTAGGTCTCGACTTTTAACCGTAAGTTTTCGGAGAGATTGCGTTCATAACCCAACACAAAATGGTGACTGCGCGTAAAGTCTAAGTCTTTGTTGGTGAGGCTATAAGTGCCGTCTTGGTTTTGGGTTTGATAAAAATAAAGCAAAAGAGGTTGAAGATTGCTGTGAAGCCCATAAGCTATTTGGAAGCTACTGCCATCGGGTAGAGCTTGGGATAGCCCTAAGCGAGGTTCGAGAGCAGTGGCATTGTTGAGTTCATAATGTAGCACCGTCGCCCCCGCATTGAGCGTAAGATTTTGGGTAAAACGATGCTTCCACTGTACGTAGGTTTGGGTAAGCATGGTCTCACCGGCTACGTTGCGCTGAAAGATATCTTGTGGATACAATTCCCGATTTTTGAGGTTAAATCGGTTGAAATCAATAATTAACCCTACCGATAGTTTGTTTCTAGCATTGATTTTATGGTTGATGTTGGCGTTTAGAGAAAGTTTTTCGTTGGTAAATTGCGCGTTTTCATTCGGGATTTCCTGTAAAATTTCTTTGCTTTCGTTTTTATAAATCACCGTATCTCCCTCAAAATTTTGGTAAGTACGCGAACCCGAAAGCGTGATTTTACCGTAGGTTTTGTTGGTAAAACGATGCTCGTAAGAAAGCGCAGCTACACCTGATTCAAAATTGACGCGCGTATTGTTGTTTTCGTCGCCATAAGCATCCCCTTTTTCGGTATCTACATCTTTACCCAAGAAAGTAACATTGCTTTTTCCGCCAATTGTCCAAAAACTCAAATGCCCTTTTTTACCCACCGGAACGTCGGTCTTAAACGTAAAGTCTTGATAGTAAGGAGTGCCGGCAATCGTAAAGCCGATTTTTGACATTAATCCAAACAATGAATAGCGATAATTGGCTAAATACGATGCCTTTGATTTTTTGCTAAAGGGCCCTTCGGCTCCTACTTCTACGCCGTTGAAGCCTACTTGGGTCAAAAACTCATGTTTTTCATCATTGCCTTTGCGAAGGCGCAAATCAAAGACCGAACCTAGGGCGTTGGCATATTCGGCTGGAAAAGCGCCCGTCAAGAAGTCTGATTTGGCCAAAAGATTGGCATTAATCATGGATACCGGCCCGCCTGAAGTTCCCAAAGAACCGAAATGATTGGGATTGGGGATATTTACTCCTTCCAAACGCCACAGGAGCGAAGCGGGGGAATTGCCCCGTACCACTATGTCGTTGCGGGCGTCGTTGGCGCCACTTACTCCCGCAAAATTGGCCGCCATCCGCGAAGGGTCACCTAAGCTACCTGCGTATTTGAGGGTTTCAGCGGGGCTAAAGGGCCGTGCGCTTACGGTGGTCATTTCGTTGTTAGTGACTTTGTTGTCGTCGGTACGTTTGTAAGAAACCGTCACTTCATTTAAGTGAGTGAAGCTTTCGGTCATCGAAAAGTCTAGAACTACTTCTTTACCAGCGTTGACAATGATGTCTTTGGCAAAAATATCTTCGTAGCCTACATAGGTGATTTTGAGAGCAATACGCCCAATGTTGACTTTGGGTAGGTGAAATAGCCCGTCGGTGGTGGTAGTGGTTCCGATGAGGGGGGAACTTCCTACCACCACCACCGTTGCCCCTGCGACGGGCGATTTGGAGGCGGCATCCGTGATTTTACCTCTGACAGTTTGCATGGGGGCTTGTGTCCAAGCTACATTAGATGTAAAAAAGACTGCTAATAGATAGAAAAGAGAACCGTAAATGGGTGTTTTCATGACGTGTTTGTGTTTGTTTTCGCTACAAAACTGCCACAAACACGCGTCCTCAAAAACCAAAAAAAGGGCGAAACGTAAAGAACGAAGGGTGAAACATCGATAGAAGTGGGGTGAACTGCTAAGATGCCTAATAGAGGAGTGCTACTCGTTGAGGATGCGTATAAACATTGAATCGTTGATGACGCGTAAATCCAATGAGGGTTTGTCCGAAACGAGCGGCGGTCTCAATCGCCAAACTAGAAGGCGCACCTACGGCTATTACGACGGGGATATTGATGGCTAAAGCCTTGTGTAATAACTCAAAACAAGCCCTTCCACTCAATACCAGTAGGTGTTCGTTGAAGGGTAGTTTTTTTTGGAGTAATGCCTTGCCCGCAATCTTATCGACGGCATTGTGCCGGCCTACATCTTCGGCATGAAAAGCCAAATTCCCTTCCCAATCAAACACACCCGCAGCGTGAATACCGCCCGTTTGTTCAAAAACGGATTGTACTTGGCTGAGTTGTTGGGGCAAGGAGGCAATCAATTCGGGCGACAAGGCTGGAAGCGTATCCACAAAATTGAGATGTTCATACGAATACCCCAAGGCATCTAAGGAAGACTTGCCACATACGCCACAGCTCGAAGTAGCGTAGAAATTGCGCTGAAGTTTCTGAAAATCAGGTTGAATGCCTTCTTTGAGTTTTACGGTGACGGTATTGTCCCAAGCAGCTTTGACGCCCTCTACTTGATTTGCTTCAATGATTCCTTCAGTTTTGAGAAAGCCTACAGCCAAGGCCTCGTCGTCGCCAGGCGTACGCATCGTAATGGAGATAGGTTTCGTAATCCAGCCATTGAGAGAGTCGTGGTATTGGATTCTAATTTCGACGGGCTCTTCTATGACCACAAAATCGGTGGTGGCTTCGCTTGAATCATTGAAGAAGCGATTGATAGAGACAGATTGGATACTAGGATTTTGCATGGTGTTTGGGGAAATTCATCAATACTAAAAAATACGAAAAAAGTAGCTAGAATGTTTTGATCCTGTAAAAACTTTACCTAAAGACGCAAGCCTATCTTAAAGAGCTAACACATCAGAATCGTAAAAATATCTCATAACTAGTATTTATATACTCCAAAGGCTAAGTCGCGGTATTTTGTGACTTCTGAATCGAATAGATACCACAAATATATTAGAATGTGAATCTTGGATTGAACCATAGGATATTCCGTCAAGTCGCTTAAATCAGCAAATTTGTCGATGAATGAGTGCCTTTTTTAAGAAAGTTATTATTTTTGGAAAAATGAAGCTCCAATGATTAGTAGGCGCATTTCATTATTTGAATACATTTCATCATCAAAACGACAAACTTTTATTGCCTTCTCTACCGCGTCGATGAATCATTTCGACCGATAAGGTGCCAATAACCTTTCCAAACCAAATCACCCAAAAATAATCAAGTATGAAAAGAAGGGATTTTATTCAGCTTTCGAGTATGGGCTTGGGGGCTATGATGGGCGCTTCGATTCCCGTCTTAGGCAGCGTAGTTCCTCTCGAACAAATGCTCGACCCTAAAGCTGATGCTGCTATGAAGAAGAAGATGGCCGATATTGCCCTCAATGCCGCCAAAGCCAAAGGTGCTACTTATACCGATGTACGCATTGGCCGTTATCTTCAGCAGTATTTGTTTACGCGTGAAACAAAAGTTCAGAATATCGTCAATGCCGAATCGTATGGCGTGGGTATCCGAGTGATTGCCAATGGAACATGGGGCTTTGCTGCCACAAGCGATGTAAGTACCGACGGAATCGCCAAGTGTGCCGAAACCGCCGTGGCGATTGCCAAAGCCAACGCCAAGATTCAGACCGAACCAGTCGTATTGGCGCCCCAAAAAGGAGTAGGAGAGGTGACTTGGAAAACTCCTATTCAGAAAAATGCCTTTGAGATTCCGGTGCAGCAAAAAATCGACCTGTTGATGAAAGTCAACGGAGAAGCGATGAAAAATGGGGCTGGCTTCGTAACTTCCAATTTGTTTTTTGTCAACGAACAAAAATACTTTGCTTCTACCGACGGCTCTTATATCGACCAAGATATTCACCGCATTTGGCCTACATTTACCGTCACAGCGGTGGATAAACAAGCCGGAAAATTCAAAAGCAGAGATGCCATCAGCTCGCCTATGGGAATGGGCTACGAATATTTAGATGGATTAGCAAGTGAAAAAATCGCGGGACCCAATGGCTTAGTTGGTTATCGGAATTCGTACGATATGGTAGAAGATGCTATCATGGCCGCCAAGCAAGCCAAAGAAAAAGTAACGGCCAAGTCGGTAATACCCGGTAAATACGACCTTGTACTTGACCCTAATCACCTTGGGCTTACCATTCACGAATCGGTAGGACACCCGCTGGAGCTAGACCGTGTACTAGGATATGAAGCCAACTACGCAGGTACAAGCTTTGCTACTTTAGATAAATGGAAAACCAAGAGTTTCAATTATGGCAGCAACCTTGTGAATATTGTGGCTGACAAAACCCAGCCTCATACCCTGGGTACGGTAGGCTACGACGACGAGGGCGTACCGTGTAAAGAATGGGATTTGATAAAAGACGGAATATTGGTCAACTATCAAGCTATCCGTGACCAAGTCAATATTTTGGGGGAAAACGAATCGCATGGCTGCTGCTATGCCGACAACTGGAACTCCGTACAGTTTCAGCGAATGCCCAACGTATCGTTGCGTCCCGGTAAAGAAAAACTCAACGTCCAAGACATGATCAAGGGCGTCGATAAAGGGATTTATATCATAGGGCGGGGTTCTTATTCGATTGACCAGCAGCGTTATAACTTCCAGTTTGGAGGTCAGTTGTTTTATGAAATCAAAAACGGCGAAATTGTGGGAATGTTAGACGATGTCGCTTATCAGTCAAATACCCAAGAGTTTTGGAATTCGTGTGCGCAGATTTGTGATAAAGATGACTACCGTACATTTGGCTCCTTCTTCGACGGAAAAGGCCAACCTTCGCAGGTGAGTGCGGTATCTCACGGAAGTGCGACCACTCGTTTCAATGGTGTGAATGTCATCAATACTGGTAGAAAAATCGGATAACCCCCAAAACGACATTAAAAATGGCTATTTTAACCAAAGAAGAAGCTAAAAAAATCATAGATAAGGTGTTGGCATTTTCTAAAGCTGACGAAATGAGCGTAAGCCTCACAGGAAGCCGCACCGGGAATATTAGATACGCTCGCAACTCTGTATCAACCAGTGGGGAGTCGTATGACCTAGCCTTGGCCGTAACCGCAGTGTTTGGGAAACGCTCCGGGACTTCTACTATCAATGAGTTTGATGACAAATCATTAGAAAAAACGGTAAGACGAGCTGAGGAGATTGCCAAACTTGCGCCCGAAAACCCCGAGTATATGCCGATGCTTGGCCCGCAGACTTATTTAGAAAGCAATACTTTTGCCCAAAGCACAGCCAATATCGACCCCGATTATCGTGCCAAAGTGGCGTTTGATAGCATTGACCCGTGTAAAAAGAAAAATTTGACGGCGGCTGGATACTTAGAAGATACCACGGAGTTTGTGGCGATGGGAAATAGCAAAGGTCTTTTTGCTTACAACAAATCTACGTCGGTCGATTTTTCGGTAACAGTACGAAGCGCCGATGGTACTGGTTCAGGATACGTAGCACGCGACTTTAATGATAGCGCCAAGCTGAATGCAAAAGTTTCGACAGAAATTGCGATGCAGAAAGCCATGGCCTCGGTATCGGCCAAAGCACTTGAGCCGGGAAAATATACGGTGATTTTGGAGCCTACCGCAGCTTTGGATTTGATTCAAAATATGATGCGTAGCATAGACGCTCGCAGTGCCGACGAAGGTCGTAGCTTCATGAGTAAAAAAGGAGGTGGCACGAGATTGGGAGAAAAACTACTGGACGAGCGAGTCAATATTTATTCTGACCCTACCAACCCTGATGCACCTAATGCAGGTTTTTCGATGGATGGTCGTCCGCAAGGAAAAACTACTTGGATTGAAAATGGTGTTTTCAAAAACTTGGCATATACGCGCTATTGGGCGCAAAAACAAGGCGTAAAAGCCGTGCCTCCTCCTGGAGGGTTTATTATGCAAGGAGGACGTCAGTCACTTGAAGAATTGATTAAAAGTACCGAAAAGGGAATCTTAGTGACGCGCTTTTGGTACATACGGGCCGTAGATCCCCAAACACTCCTTTATACGGGTCTTACTCGTGATGGTACTTTTTATATTGAAAACGGTAAAATTAAATATCCTGTTAAAAATTTCCGTTTCAACGAAAGCCCCGTCATCATGCTCAACAACCTAGAAGCGATGGGCGTACCTACTCGGGTAAGAGGCAATATGATCCCTCCCCTCAAAATTAGGGACTTTACCTTTACAAGTCTCTCAGATGCAGTTTAGACAAATTTCAATGAGCCACCCCAAGCAAGACTTTTGTTCCCTTGCTTGGGGTTGTCGTTTGGCATTGATCTCGACCATTTATCAAAATCACCCCGATTGGGGGAGAAATTCGTCTATTTTTATCAAGATTTTTGCTTATTGTACAGACGATTGTTCCCATTGTTGTGGATAATCATTAATCCTGTGGCTTGCCACTTAGTTCCCATACAACCAACTTAAACACAAAAACTAGCCTTGAAAAGAAGAGATTTTATGCAACTCTCGGGCATGGGATTGGGTGCAATGATGCTCCCAAATATCCCTGTCATGGGGCACTCAGTAGCCCCCGAAGCCCTCTTAGACGGTGGCGTGGATGTCGCCGTCAAAAAACGTCTAGCTGATGCCGCTCTCAATGCCGCCAAATCCAAAGGGGCTACCTATACGGATGTGCGGATTGGGCGCTATCTCAACCAATTTGTGGTAACTCGCGAAGACAAAGTCCAAAATATCGTCAATACCGAATCTTATGGCGTCGGCGTGCGAGTGATTGCCAATGGATGTTGGGGATTTGCGGCTATCGTAGATGCAAAAACCGAAGCTGATACCGCTAGAGCCGCCGAAGAAGCCGTGGCTATTGCCAAAGCCAATGCGCGTCTGATGAAGCAACCGGTACAGTTGGCTCCCCAAAAAGGCTACGGCGAAGTAAGCTGGAAAGCACCTATTCAGCGAAATGCCTTTGAAGTGCCCATCCAAGAAAAGGTAGATTTGCTGCTAGGAGTCAACGACGCCGCTCTTAAAAATGGAGCCAACTACGTCAATTCGGTGCTATTCATGGTCAATGAACAAAAGTACTTTGCCTCCACCGATGGCTCTTATATCGACCAAGACATTCATCGGATTTGGCCTATTTTTGCCGTCACCACTATTGACCCTAAAACGGGTAAGTTTGAAACTCGTCAGGCATTGAGTGCCCCCGTCGGAATGGGTTATGAATACCTCCAAACCAATCCCAAAGATAAAATAACGGGCATCACTACCCGCTACAACAAAGGCTACGATATGCTGGAGGATGTAATAGCGGCGGCCAAACAAACCAAAGAAAAATTGGCAGCGAAGTCGGTAGAAGCGGGTAAGTATGATTTAATCCTTGACCCTTCGCACTTGTGGTTGACGATTCATGAGTCGGTAGGACACCCCCTCGAACTTGACCGGGTGCTGGGTTATGAGGCCAATTTTGCCGGAACTTCTTTTGCAACTTTGGATAAATGGCAGTCCAAAAACTTTAATTATGGCAGCAAAGAAGTGAACCTTTTTGCGGACAAAACCCAAGTAGGCTCGCTAGGTGCGGTAGGTTGGGATGACGAAGGAGTACAAACCAAAAAATGGGATTTGGTGAAAGACGGTACTTTAGTCAACTATCAGGCTATCAGAGACCAAGTGCATATCATTGGCGAAAAAGAATCGCAAGGATGCTGCTACGCCGATAGCTGGGGAACGGTGCAATTCCAACGCATGGCCAATGTGTCGTTGGCAGCGGGCAAAACGCCTCTCTCGGTCAGCGAGATGATTAAAGATGTAAAAAAAGGAATTTATATCATTGGAGATGGTTCGTTTTCGATTGACCAACAGCGTTATAATTTTCAGTTTGGAGGTCAGTTGTATTACGAAATCAAAGACGGACAAATCGCCGGTATGCTCAAAGACGTGGCTTATCAGTCAAATACCCAAGAGTTTTGGAACTCCTGCGTAAAAGTATGCGACGAGCGCGATTACCGTTTGGGAGGGTCGTTTTTTGATGGTAAAGGACAACCTCAGCAAGTCAGTGCAGTATCACATGGTAGCGCTACGGCTCGTTTCAACGGAGTTAATGTGATCAATACCGCACGAAAAATCTAATCTCCAATCTCTAAACATCGAACTATCAAATGTCTGTTATATTAACTGAAGCAGAAGCCAAAGCCTTGTTACAAAAGGTTTTGAGCTATTCTAAAGCAGATGAGTGCGAAGTGAATTTATTGGGAGAAACCCGTGGTAATCTTCGCTACGCTCGCAATGAAGTATCAACAAGTGGTGCTTTGACCAACAAAAACTTAGCCGTTCAGTCTGCTTTTGGTAAAAAAGTAGGAGTAGCTACCATCGACGAATTTGACGATGCCTCTATCGAAAAAGTGGTGCGCCGTTCGGAAGAATTAGCCAAACTCGCCCCCGAAAACCCCGAATATATGGGCGTACTCGAACCGCAGCAGTATATCAAATCGGACGGTTATTTTGAGTCAACGGCTAGTATCACTCCCGACAAACGTGCCGATGCTGTAGCCAAAAGTTTGGCGCTATCGAGTGATAAAAAACTCACTGCCGCAGGATTTTTGGAAGATGCAAAAGGGTTTACGGCTTTGATGAATTCAAAAGGGCTTTTTGCCTATTATCGTAATACCAACGTTAATTTTTCGCTCACCGTCCGTACCGACGACGGAACCGGTTCTGGTTACGTAGCCAAAGGTTACAACGATTTTTCGAAGCTAGATACGGCAGTGGCTACCAAAATCGCCGTTCAGAAATCGCTAGGCTCAGTAGGTGCTAGGGCATTGGAGCCGGGTAAATATACCGTAATACTCGAACCTACTGCGGCGGCGGTACTGGTCGAAAATATTTTCTTTGGCATGGATGCTCGTAGCGCTGATGAAGGTCGTTCGTTTTTTAGTAAACCCGGTGGGAAAACAAAACTAGGCGAAAAAATCGTGGACGAACGCGTTACTTTTTATTCTGATCCTACCCATCCTGAGCTTCCGGCGGCATCTTGGTCTGGTGATGGTCAGCCTCAAGGAAAAATGCTGTGGATTGACAAAGGTGTGGTCAAAAACCTTACTTATTCGCGATTTTGGGCGCAAAAGAAAGGCGTAAAGCCCGTTCCTGGACCCAACAATATGATTATGGCGGGCGGAACAGCTACGTTGGACGAAATGATTAAAAGTACTAAACGTGGCATTTTGGTGACTAAATTATGGTATATCCGCTCGGTAGACCCTCAAACATTGCTTCTTACGGGGCTGACGCGCGACGGTACTTTTTATATAGAAGACGGGAAAATAAAATATCCAATCAAAAACTTCCGCTTCAACGAAAGCCCTATCATTATGCTCAACAACCTTGAGACTTTGGGCATTCCTGAAAGAGTAGTAAGTACCGAAACCAACCAGAATTATATCCTGCCTCCGATGAAAATTAGAGAGTTTACGTTCTCGTCGCTTTCGGATGCCGTATAACAATACCAAACCCTCCCGAAAGGGAGGGTTTTTAAACACCATTATCACACTTGAGACCTTTCGTTTTTACTCGGATTCAGTATGCTTCGGGAGATTGGGACACCGACCAACGGATGCCCTCTAATCTCCTCAATTCGTTGGTAGAATACACTACGATTCCGGTGGATGAAAAGGAAAAAATCGTTCAACTTACCAGCGTCGAATTGTTCAGAAGTCCGTTTTGCTATTTAAGTGGTCATAAATTGGTGGAATTTTCGGTGCAAGAAAGAACTCACTTCAAAAAATATGTCGAAAACGGAGGCTTTGTTTTTGTCGATGATTGCAATCACGACATAGACGGCCTGTTTGCGAAATCTTTCGAACAAGAAATGGCAAGGACTTTTGGAGCACAAGCACTTCAAAAAATCCCCAATGACCACCCGATTTATCATTCATTTTTTCATTTTGAAGGCCCTCCTACTACGAGTTTTGAACTCAACGGCTGGGGCGATGACTTGGTGCACGATTACCTAAAAGCCATTCAAATCAATGGTCGCATTGGGGTTTTGTATAGCAATAAAGACTACGGCTGCGAATGGGATTATGATTTTAGAAATAAGCGCTGGCTCGCCGAAGACAATACCAAATTTGGAGTAAATATCATCAACTACGCACTAACTACTGTTTAGCTTTTGGAAACACAAGACTTAACCCACTTTAAATCGCTGGTATCAAAATTACCGCACCTCAAAAAAGAAATTGCTAAAATAATTGTTGGGCAGCAGGAGGTTATTGACGAAATCCTGATTGCGCTCTTGGCAGGTGGACATTGTTTGTTGGAGGGAGTGCCAGGACTTGCCAAAACGCTCATGGTCAAAACCATGGCCGAAGCCCTTGAAATGAAATTTAAAAGGGTACAGTTTACCCCTGACCTGATGCCGGGCGATATTGTCGGAACGGAGATATTGGAAGAAGACCACGAAACGGGACGTAAGTTTTTTAAATTTAACCAAGGACCGATATTTGCCAATATCGTTTTGGCGGATGAAATCAACCGTACTCCTCCCAAAACCCAAGCGGCACTGCTCGAAGCCATGCAAGAGTACAAGGTCACTTATGCAGGAACCAACTATGATTTGCCGCGTCCTTTTTTGATTATAGCCACCCAAAACCCCATCGAGCAAGCGGGTACTTATCCACTACCCGAAGCCCAACTCGACCGTTTTTTGTTGTACATCAAACTTGATTATCCTACCCAGCAAGAAGAACTAGCGGTTTTGAAAAATACAACGGGTATTGTATCTAATCAGCTACAAAGAGTCTTGGCTGACCATGAAATCATGGATTTGCAGAAACTTACCCGACAAGTACACATCAGCGATGAGCTAGTGGTGAAAGTCAATCAGCTAGTGCGAGCCACACGCCCCCAAACTACTACTTCCGACTATGTCAAAAAATGGTGTAGCTGGGGAGCAGGCCCTCGGGCAGGTCAAGCCCTAATACTCTGTGCCAAAGCACGAGCAGTGCTTCAACAGCGTTTTGCGGTGATCCCCGAAGACATCCAAACCTTGGCTTACCCTGTACTACGCCACCGAATTGCTTTGAATTTTAGAGCCGAAGCCGAAAACATCACCACTGACCACGTCGTAACCGAACTCCTTAAAAATGACGCTTCTAACCACCGAACTCATTAAACTCAACAATCTCCAATTGGCGGGGCGATTGGTCAGTGAGGAGTTGATGCTTGGGATTCACGGAAGTAAGCGCTCGGGGGTAGGGATTGAGTTTGAGCAATACCGTCATTACGAACCGGGCGATGACCCCAAGCGTATTGATTGGAAACTCTACGCCCGTACCCAAAAACATTTGGTGCGAGAATCGGCCACCGAAAGCAATTTCCACCTGCGTTTTGTGCTGGATTTGTCTGGCTCAATGAACTATACCGAGAGGGGAGTTAGTCGGCTTGATTATGCCAAGATTTTATTGGCTTCGTTGACGTACTTGGGCTACCGACAAAGCGACCAAATGAGCCTTTATGCTCTCAAAAATGGGGGTTTACAGACCATTGTTCCCAGTGGTAAACAATCTTTCCAACGGATTTTGTATGAATTGGAGAAGGCGAAAGCCGGTGGTACTTGGCAAAATGACAATCCCAAATTTCCTGAGTTTCAACAAAAACAGAAGGAGTTGCTGGTACTAGTATCTGATTTTTTGCAAGTAGGCGACGAATGGCTCCAACTCATTCAGCAAGCTGCAAGCCCTCGTCGGGAGGTGCTTATTTTGCAGTTGCTGGGTGAAGAAGAAATACACTTCAACCTAAGCGGTTTTTATCGATTCAAAGATTTAGAAACCGGCAAAGAAATCGAACTTGAAGCCGCCACCATCCAAGCTGAAGTAAGAGAAAAAGCCCAAAAATATTTGGCAAATTTGGAAGAAGCCTTACTCATACCCTATGTTTACTTGATTCGTCGTAGTCTTCAAACGCCTATTGCTCAGGTTATTATAGAGGCATTGACTAAACGGAAAGCGTAATAAATTAGCCGAAAAAGAGAAATTGAAGATGGAATTTTTAAACCCTTTGATGTTGTGGAGTGCTTTGGCTGTAGCGATTCCGATTGCCCTGCATTTTTGGCACCAAAAAAAGGGAAAACTGTTGCCTTGGGCTGCCACTCAATGGCTTACCGAAAAAGACCTGCAACCAGCGAAGGGTATTCGTTTGGACAATATTTTATTGCTTTTGTTGCGGTGTTTGTTGGTGTTAGTACTGGCGTTTTATTTGGCAAAACCTATATTAAAAAATACCGCTACCTCTAGCAATCATTCTAAAATTCATCTGGTACAACCTAGTGAGTGGGTAGTAAATAACTTTCGATTTGAAATAGAAGGCGCTCTTCAAAAAGGAGAAAAGGTATATTGGATAAGCAATGTACCCGCTCCGCTCGAAAATCTTGCTGCAATACCCACGGTCTCAGACTTTGACGCTTTGGTACTGCAAACTTTCCTTAATGAAGTGGATGCCCTCCATAGTACCGAAAAAGGCACACAATATGAGCTTTATATGACCACTGATGCCACCTTTGGCGATGTTTCTACCATTTACACCTCAAGTCCTGTTGCGTTACATTCGGTGGTAGATTCTTCGCAAAAGTTGCCTCAAAATTACCTTTCTTTAACTAATAATAAAAAGGTTTTCGTAAACAAGGCGCAATTATTGACGGTGGGGGATGTATTACCATCAAACCTAAAATTTGCGAATACAGCGGTTCATCAAGGAGTGATTGAAGTTTTGTTGGATACCAAAGATAGCCTTGAACGTCAGACGATTAAGGCTGCTTTTAAATCGTTGAAAGACGTATATCAGATCGAGTTTTTGGTGGACGAACACCTACAAACTTCCAAAAAATACGATATGGTTTTGACAGACAAAACATCCTTGCTTCAAAATCAAGCGGCTTTTACGCCCCAAACGCTCTGTTTTGTATTAGGTAATGCCGCAGGTTCTTTTTCGGAGCTGAATCAAGAGCGTTTTGGAGAAGTAATTTATCTAACCGAACGCCTGACTCCTCAAACCTCTGAAATGGTTTATAACGGCCAACTTCCCGAATGGTTAGGGGAGTGTCTAGTAAGAGGCTTTGGATTGACTCGTTCGACGGCTTTGCGGAGTCCCAAGCAACTTCAGTCGATTTTTAAAGTTAGGTCAAAAGAAAATCAAGCACTTCGGCAAAAATCAGCCGAAGGTGGGTTTTCAAAATCAATTTTATGGTTGTTGGTATTGATACTTATTATTGAACGTTGGTTATCCATTACAAAAAAAGCATGAATCAACTTCAGCATATCATCAGGCAAGCGATGTATCAGCTATATGCCAACGCATTGTTGAAATGCGTTTTACTGGCCTTCGCTTTTTTCTTGCTTTCATCCCTTATGACTTCTTCGATGGCCATTGCTGTCGTGGGTGCTTTGTTGGCTTTTGGCGTAGGGGCCTATTATACAGGTCTATTCCAAAACCAAAAAACGAGAGCCATTAGGTATATTCACCATCATCTAAGTGATACAGAATACAGCCTCGACCTGCTCGAAGTGCAAAATCCCAACATCGCCGAGCAGCTTCAGTTGGAAAGATTAGGGGAAAAAATTCGGGGACAAAAATTACCTTTTTTGGCCTTGGAGAGAATCGGACTTTATATGTTGGGGGTTGCGGTAGCGGGTGGGCTTTATTATGGAGTTCCTTTTTTGAAAAAAGAAAAAGCCCTTGAAGCTTTTGGTTCGGCTACCCAACTTCAAACTTCTGAAAGTCAGCCTCTCAATGTGCCTAGTTTTGTATCAGCGACTTTGACCGTGACTCCTCCTGCTTACACGCAGCTGCCTTCCCAAACTACCACCGACCTGAATGCCTCCGCAGTCAGTGGCTCTAAACTTAAGTGGGAATTGAAATGGAGCCAATCAGAAAAAGTGAGAGTTACACTGACCAACAATCGAAACGAAGAACTGCGCTTTAAGCAGATAGGCGAGCAATTTGAATATACTGACCAACTTTACAATTCGGGCTTGTATGGCATCAAAGCTTACTGGAAAGATTCATTGATCTATCAATCAGACTTTTATCGTTTGGAAGCAGTGCCTGATTTAGCCCCCAAAATTGAGCCTACTTCCAAGGAATTGTATCAATATCATTTTCTGAAAGACCCCAAGGTAATACAAATTGGAGCCAAAATCTCGGATGATTTTAAAGTGAATCAGGCGTTTATTGTGGCGACGGTGGCGCGAGGGTCGGGAGAAAATGTGAAGTTTAGGGAGGTGAAATTTCCGATTGCACAAGCCAATTTTAAAGAAGCCAATATCTCCCAACGTATCGATTTAAAGGCATTGAATTTTGCGCCCGGCGACGAATTATATTATTATTGGGCAGCTATCGACAACAAACGCCCTGAACCTAACTTCTCAAAATCAGACACTTATTTTGTAGTGTATAAGGATACCGCAAAAGTAGAAGAGGCCGAACTTGCCACGATGGCCATGAACATCCTGCCTGAGTATTTTAGAAGTCAGCGCCAAATCATCATTGATACCGAAAAGCTCATTGCGAAACAGAAAAAAATCTCGACGAAAGAATTCAATAGCACTTCCAACGAAATTGGTTTTGACCAGAAAGCGTTGCGACTGCGTTATGGACAATACCTCGGCGAAGAATTTGAAACGTCTATTGGAGGAGGCAATGCCCTGCCCAAAGATGACCAAGGGGATGCGGTCGTAGGATTTGCGCTGCTGCATGGGTTTGTACACGCCCATGACCAAGGCGAAGGTGGCGAGTCGGGCGGCGGGCATTCGCACGAGGGCCACTCCCACGGCGAAGGCAAAAAAGATGACGGAGAAAAAGACCCCGTAGCGGCGATTTTGGAAGAATATGTCCACTCGCATGA
This sequence comes from Runella zeae DSM 19591, assembly GCF_000423565.1. Lineage (GTDB taxonomy): Bacteria > Bacteroidota > Bacteroidia > Cytophagales > Spirosomataceae > Runella > Runella zeae. The sequence goes on from NZ_KE384039.1 coordinate 122,779, forward strand.
TGATGGCGAAGCCTATACTTTTTATGAACAATCGACTCGGTCGTTGCTGAAAATGGCGTTGGAACAAATGTGGCAGTCGGAGTTGCATCTGCGGCTGTACGAGCCACAAAAAGCCCTTCCTTTTGAGAAAAAAGCCTTGGAGTACCTGAAATCGGCGCAACAAAAAGCGCGCACTTTTGCTAAAAAAACGAGTTTTGACCCACCTCCCATTAAGGAAAAAGAGAAACGAATGACGGGAGAATTGAAAAACTATAACGAGGCGTATCGGAGTCAAAAAAACTATACTTCTCAGCAAGCAGCTATGTTGATAGCGGAAGTAATGGGGATAATCGAGACACAAAGCAATGCTGAAAAATTAACCTCTTGGCAAAGGCTTAAAGTGTTAGAATTGAGCAATTATCTGACTCCTAAAGCCATCAACAGTGGAATGTCGAATTGGGCTGTTTTGAGCGCGTTGCAAAAGCTCGCAAGTAACCGACCTCTTTCTACTGACGAAAAAGTAGCTTTAAAAACAAAGCTACACGGACTTGTGTCGCAAAGCTTGCCGGCTAAAAATGCCGCCTCTAATACTTCTTTTTCGAGCGAGAAAAAACTTGAAAAAGCTTTTTGGCAGCATTTGAAATAAGTGCTAAAGCGCAACGAACCCTCCTTGAATTCTGAAATTTCTTAATCGATGTTGGATTTATTTGTATGATACTATTGGATTGGTTGATATATGGAGCTTTAGTGGTTTTGCTTGCGGTGCAAGTAGGGCTGATATGGCGCCAAAAAAATGTACCAAAATTTCGTTTTTGGCTTCGAATAGGTTTGAATGGGCTGCTTTGGCTGGTATTGGTAGGATGGGTCGCAAATCCCCAATGGACGATTAGGAGCAACACAAATCGGGTGTTGGTGGTGGGAGAAAAACTACCCCAAACGGTAATTCAAAAAAACAAAGATAGTTTGCAGATTACTGAAACTTTTCCCCAAAAAGACTTTGCTAAACGCCTTGCTCAAGACCCCAATTTTTCCAAACATCTGGGAGAAATCTATCTTTTAGGGCAAAGTTTTGACGGAGAATTGGTAAGTCAACTCTCTCATAATGACTGGAAATGGCTTCCTTTTTTTGCAAAGGATAGTTTACAAACAATAAAATGGAGAGGAATACTCCGTAAAAATGAATTTCAAGAAGTCGCGGGTGCGTTGGAACTTTCGGAGGCGGCAGTGCTTAAAATCGTTTATGGGCAGCAAGTATTAGACAGTGTTGTTTTGGAAAAAGGATTTCAAAAGTTTCGTTTACGATTCCCTGCTTTTGCGATAGGACGTACGCATACTCAGCTGCTGCTAAACAACCAATTGCTCAAAAATATCGCTTTTTATACCCGTAAGCCTAGTCCTCTAAGTGTTTATTTTATTTTACAAAGTCCTGATTTTGAGAGTAAAACGCTGGCTGAGTGGCTTGGTAAAAAAAATGGAAGTAGGGTAGAGGTATTGACCACCGTAGCCAAAAATACCCAAAGCACCATTGCTATCAACAATGCGGCCAACCAAAAGACCTTTGTACCTGATATTGTCATCACCGACCCAAGCAATGCGTCACATTCCTTGGTGAAAAAAAATATAAGTGAAGGCAGAAGCGTGTTATTTTATAGCTTGACCCAACCCGAATCCGAATTGAAGGGTATCAATCAAATGTTAGGTACGCAATGGTCTGTCCGAAAAATATCCAATGCCGAACTTTTGCCACTTGAAAAAGGAATGACGGTACTTCCCTTTGAGCTGGTCAAACGTATGAATCAGAAAAAAGTGGAAGGGTTTCCTATTGCCGTCCAAAAAGCCGTAGGGCGGGTGGGTGTTAGTTTATTGAACGAAACTTTTCCCCTCAAACTCAGTGGGGATACCTTGACCTATGAGAAGATTTGGGCGGGGGTTTTTCAACAATTAGCTCCTGCGTTGAAAGGAAATATAGCAATGGAAGCGCCCATTTGGAAAGATACCAAAGCGAGTTTTGTTCTTAATCAATGGAATCAACCGAGTGTGTCGCTAGCTAATGATACTGCGCAGGTAAATCCCTCTAATGTGAATCCTCAAACGGCTACCCTGTCGTATGTTTTTAGAGATACGGGTTGGCAACCTTTTCAAGATTCATTACAGATATATGTAGAAACTGAAAACGAGGGTCTTGGCAAGACAAAACAAATAACAGAACTTCTGGAAGCTCATAAAGTGAGCAAATTATCTTCTTCCAAAAACACTCATCAAGATTTAAGGGCTCAATGGCCTGATTGGGCATGGGCTGTGCTGATAGTGCTGTGCCTCAGTATGTTGTGGATAGAACCCAAAATACCAACCCGTTTTTAGAAGACTTTCCAACAACTCTTTCCAAGTTTGAAGAAACCCGTTATTGTAACTTGGAAAGTTTAGTAATAAAAAATAACCCCGCGTTTTTAGACGCGGGGCATAGAAACGGCTGTAGATAGGTGAATGTTAATTTTTAAAGAAAAATTTACTAGGAGCAATTTCGGCTTTTACCGAATCCACGAGCGTGCCATTGGGTTGATAGCGAATCACATAACCTGCTTGTTTGAAGGAAGGAACTAACCCTGCATAAATTGTGCCTGTTTGTGGGTCAACCCCTAAACCTCCCGAAAAAAGACGATTGATGAAAGGCTTGTCGGCGGCGATTGTGGTGGCGTCAATAGAGAAACTGTAAGTTTCCCCTTTTTGCTTGTAGTCATCGGCGGCATCGTAGAAAGAATAGGTATAATAAATCGTTTTTTTATCAGCACTCAATACAAACGAGCTTGGCGACTTAGAGGCATTGGAAGACGTGATTTTTAGGCGGGTTTCGGCGGTTTTGGTTTGTGGATTAAATTTCACCAATTCGCTTCCGGCATAGAGCCAAAGTTTATTGTTGGCATCAAGACCGATAATATGAGGGTTCCGACCTACTTCTACTTGCTGTTTTACGGCATCGGTGGTTATATCAATGACCGATACTTGCGTTTTGCCGCTACCAGTATTGCCCACAAAAGCTTCGTTGCCTACCACTACGATGGTTTCAGCACCGTTTTGTACGGGGATTTTTTTTGATAACTTATTAGTGGTTGCGTCAATAACGGCTACATAGCCAGGGTTTTTGTAGAAATTTGAATAGTCGCCCGTAGCATCCCAGCAAGTGACATACGCCTTGGTATCGCTTGCTTTGACTACCGCCCTAGGATTTTCGATGTCGGTAGAAGGAATGGTAGTGAGGCTCTTGAAAGTACGGGCATTTACGATTTCGATGAGGTCTTTTCCTGCGGTGGAATTATCGACCAAAATCACCCCTTTGTCATTGACTTCGGCGTATCCGCTCAAGCCACCCGCCAACGAACGGCTGTTTTCTTTTTGGAAAATATCATAAGAACCCGTCGTTGAGTTGCGTTGTAAGAGTGAAATGGAGCCGTTGTTGTCTAGGAAATTACCAGCGTTGATGACCAACACTCCGTTGTCGTAGGGTTGGGCAGGTTCTGGCTCAGAAGTACTACAAGCCGAAAACCCGATTACAAATACGCTAGCAAAAAGTAAAGAATTACGATTCATTGGATTGTTTTTTTGATTGAAAATAAAGAACAACATTGAGTGATACCGTCCGCAATGGCATGGCATTTTTCTTAAGATTAGGATAAACAGTATTGGTGAGATTACTGCCTTGGAGGGCTATATCAGTACGCAAGTTTCGTTTGTGTATTTGATAATTGAAGATGGCATTGAGTAGATAATAAGGAGCAAAAGGGCGCCCCGAATGATCGAAGGTGACGTAGCGCTTGGAGTTGAATTGCTGCTGAATCGTGAGCGACGCTTTGCCACGGGTAGCACTGATGGTACTTCCCAAAGCATGACGAGGTACATAGATAAGCTGCTTCCCGATAAAATCTTGGGTATAAGGCCCGTAGGTTTTTTGTTGGGAAGAGTGGGTGAGTCCATAATTGAGCAAGGCATCAATCTGAGTTTTAGCCCATTGAGCTTTGAGATTCCAAGTGATTTCAATTCCTTTCGACAATACTTGCTGTAGGTTTTCGACGCGATAATTACGGTCGGGATTCCAGTATGTCCAATCGTCTATTAAATTATGAAAACCGGTGATTGTCAACTGCATTTGATTGTTGGGAGCTAATCTTTGTTTCCAACTAATGCCTAGTTCCTTGTTAAAACCCTTTTCGGGACGTAGGTCTGGATTACCGAGATTGACCCAATAACGCTCATTGAGGGTAGGCACACGGTAACTCAATGAAGCATTGCCGTTTAGGATTATTTTGGCATTTTTGAATGTCATTGCGGTGTATTCTACCCCTGCTGAAGGAGTAAAAGGAGGACTAAAACGAGTGACCAACGCTTGGCGCAGGTTGAGTGATGTACTAAGTTTTGCCGAAAACTGATGTCGTAGCAGCGCATAAAAATCGGCTCTATTTTCACGAATTGCTTCATTTCCATAGCCATCCACGTGGGCGTTGTAATGCACTACTTCGGCACCTACTTTTAGATTGGTTCCTTTTTCACAATCCCGAATCCACGAAAAATCATGCTCAGTACGCAAAATGAACCTATCGATTTGGGTATGGCTTGGTACTGCATTTTCACCTTTACTATAATCAATAAGGTCACGGATAAAACCCGTTCTAATCAAGGTTTTACCAAGTTGATAAGACCCCAACACCCGGTAAGCTTGCGTACGTGTTACTTCTTGCAGCGGTGGTTGTTGGGGTTGAATGGTGAGGTTGTTGTCGGTCAGCCAGATATTTAGCGTTAATAAATTCCCCTTGTAATGTTGCCAATACAAATCTTGGACAATTCCTTTTTGGGTAGTTTGGGTAGGTTCAAAGTTGTACGTATCTCCTTGTCGATTGCGACGAGGTTCGGCACTAAATCGGTTGTTGAAAACACTTCCATAGAGCATGGTTTTGCCCGAAAATTTCCAATAATCGCTCAAGCTACGGTTAAAACGAAAACCTATTTGTGCACTGTAGTTTTCAGAACTTTCAGCCCTAAGTGCAGTGAGGAGTTGAAGTCCAGTGTTTCGGAATTCGGGAACTGAGCGCAGCTGAATACTTCCCCCTACGGCATCGGTGCCTACGCAACTTGCGGCAGCGCCATATTGAATGCTCATCTGGTCAAAACCTGCAAGTGGAATGGTCGAAAAATCACTTTGGCCTAAAGAGGGTGCATTGATGTTGATGCCATTCCAAAGTACTGCCGTATGATTGGCCGAAGTTCCTCGAAAAGCAATGCTTGTGGCTTGCCCTGGCCCGTAACTTTTAAACGCCACAGGACTCTGGAATTGGAGGAAATCTGCTAATGTGCTATAACGAAAACGAGTCAGTTGAGTGGAGTCGATGTCTTGCACTTTTTGCCCTACCATAAAGCGTTCGGGACGAACTCCCCGCACGGTGACTTCACAAAGACTTTGTTCTTTTTGAGCATAGCTGTGTACTACTACTCCTAAAAGTATACCTAAAGTCTTGAAATCGACAAACCGTAGAAGTTTGTTTATCAAGGTATTGTGATTGAAAGTGAATAAAAAAATCGAACGCTCAATGACGCTTCATTACCCGTAAAGCTTCACTAAGAATGATATTTGGCAGGTCTCCTGACTTGTTTCATTGTCGCATGTCTTCCCATTCTTTTGATTAGAACAGTGACTAAGAGGTGCGCAACAACCATTAGAAACTTACAGTTGCGGGAACAGTTCCCGATTTTCACGGGATTCCCTTTTAAGCCATTCGGCTCGTGCTGAGACGAGCATCAGGCACCAAAAACTGCGGCAAAGGTAAACGAAAAGTTTGCGCTTGTCAAACGCTTTTAAAAAAATAAAACCACCGAGAAGTAAAGGTTGCTCGGTATCTTTCTAAGTGCTTAGGCACAGTTAACGAATAACAATTGACTGTGCACAAGCACTTAAATCTTGTTGGTTAGAAAAAACTAACATGGAAAAGGATCAAAAAACTTCTGATTAGCTTCCATTTTTTTGATTTCTTCTTCGGTGCATATACAAGCGTTGAGTTCGAAGATAATGACTTCTTTATTAAGATCTTGGCCAATGATTACCAATTCGTTTTGACGGTCACCGAAACGTTTGTCCCAACGAGATTCAATCAAAGACCGATTGTCGATGTAAGCCATATAACGAATCCTTTGGTCAAAAGGCATGCTCGCCCACCATACGCCAGCACTTTCGGCGCGCAGAGAGCCTCCCGCTTGACTCCAGTTGAGGGCTTCGTCGGGGCGTGATGCAATCCAAAAAAGTCCTTTTGAACGGATGATACCCGCGTGCCATTCATTCGATAGATAATTCCAAAAACGCTCCGGATGAAAAGGACGTCGGTCGCGAAATACAAACGAACTAATCCCGTACTCTTCGGTTTCGGGCGTGTGAGCAATTCCATTCTTTTGATTTTCAAGCTCTTGAATCCAGCCCGCCGATTGCTCGGCCTTATCATAATCAAAAAGACCCGTATTGAGGATTCGGGAAGGGGCCACTTTTCCAAAACTTGACTCGATGATTTGGGCAATGGGATTGAGCGAATGAATGATTGCTTTAAGTTCTCCCAAGGCGGCCTTCGTTACCAAATCAGTTTTGTTGAGAATGATAATGTCGGCAAACTCAATTTGGTCAGTCAGCAAATTGACAATCGTCCGATGGTCTTTGGGGTCTTCGTTGAGTTCTCTAGTTTGGAGGGTATCTACAGAACCAAAATCTTGCGCAAAATTATAGGCATCTACGACGGTCACCATGCAGTCGATTTGGGCAAAACGCGAAAGGTCGATTCCGTTTTCTTCGTCTTTGAAGGTAAATGTTTGTGCTACAGGAATAGGTTCAGAGATACCCGTAGATTCGATAAGGAGATAGTCAAAGCGTTTTTTCTTGGCTAATTTTTCTACTTCTATCATCAAGTCTTCGCGTAAGGTGCAGCAGATACAGCCGTTTGACATTTCTACGAGTTTTTCTTCAGTGCGCGAAAGGGTATTTTCGCGTTCTACGAGTTGGGCATCAATGTTGACCTCACTCATGTCGTTGACAATCACGGCTACTTTTAAGCCTTCTTTGTTGTGCAAAATATGATTGAGAAGGGTGGTTTTACCCGCTCCCAAAAATCCACTTAATACCGTTACGGGCAGTTTCTTAGGGTTCATGGTTCGTCTATTGGAGTTTTAAATGTTTTTGCAATGATGTTGCAAATATGAACTTGATTTGCCTTTTTTGCAACATTGTTGCAAAAATAAAAACCTTTAAAAAATGAAAATACTACTATGGGCAATGCTTGGACTGAGTCCAGTGTTGAACGGGATTGGTCAGAGATGCGAGACCCATTCTGTGATTACTTGGGAGGCTTTAAAGGATGTCAAGTACAAAAAGAAGTTTAGCCTTGAAGTAGGGGATTATTATTTGTATCCCACCTTTGGTAAAAATGTGATGCAGCTCAATGGCAAGCAAGTAAGTATTCATGGATACGTGATTCCTGTCGATACCGAAGGCAACTACTATGTGCTTTCTAAATGGCCGATGGCGCAGTGCTTTTTTTGTGGATTGGCAGGCCCCGAAACTATCATCATGCTCAATTTCAAGGGAAAACATCGCCGCTTCAAAACAGATGAAAAAATAACATTTTGTGGACGTTTGCGCCTCAATGCAAACAATCTCTATGAACTTAATTTCAATTTGGACGAAGCCACTTTAGCCGATTGAAAAAGGCTTAGAATGGGAGAGGGGGTATGTTAAAAAAATAAGTCAATTGTTTTGAATGAATCTAAATAAGGCTTATGTTTGCAATTATTTATAATTGTTCTAAATAAAAATAAATTGCTTTTACTAACCTTATCAAGTTCATTACATACCGCTTTAATCTCAAAAACTTAAAATTATGTGCGAATATCGAACACTTCACTTAGACTCTAAGATAGGATATGTTATTCAATGCGTTCATTGTAAGCGTATTACGATAGGATTTGGCATCATGACGGTCAGTCGTACGGTAAATGAGTTTTACAAGTTGTTGACGGATGTCCATAGTTGTCATGAATATCATTCTTTGATTGTGATGGATCCCAAAGTCCGAACGATTCCATTTTGGCAGATGTCCGAATCCACCTGTATGACACTATCACTGAATGACTTGCAGCAGTTGGGCGAATTGTTGGATTTTGCGCATGCCAAATTGCAGCTTGAAAAAATGATTTCTTCACTTCCCAAAAATTAAACCTATGAAATCGTTGTGCTTTCGTACCAACATCGACTGTCCATTTCGGCTTCAAAAAGCGGCTTGTGGGCTAGAGGGTTTACGAGGGCGGTATTGTCAGTTTAGTGTAGATTTAATGGCCCAGCATCATTTGTTGACTATTAAATCTGATGAATTAAGGCCCGACGAAGTAATGGAAGTGCTTAGGCAAGAGGGGATATGGTGTGAAGAGGTCCAGCAACCTCAATAAAGGCATGATATAGGTCATATTTTTAAGATACAATAATAGATATGTTTGCTGAAAACCCAATCTTAAAAAACATGGCTGCTCTTAATGAATTTATTGACTCTGCAAAAGTATATCAACTAGTTTTAGAACGTTTTGATGGCGGTTCTACAGCTGGGATATATTCCGAAAAAGGCCGGCAAGAAGTAAATCCTAGTATTGATATGAATCCAGAGCTGATTGAGCTTATCTTGGATTTGTACAACAATGATGAAGATTTTCCCTTTGAGAAAATGCAGAAATTTTCGATTACAGAAATCCTAAATTATTTGCAAGCTACGCATCGATATTACCTCACTAAAAAACTCCCCGAAATAGAGCAATCATTGGTGCATATCTTTAGTAAATATGGCCAAAGTCACCAATTGTTGGCGAGTTTGGCCTATTTCTTCAATGATTATAAAACCAAATTGATTGAGCATATTCGGATGGAAGAAAAAGAGCTTTTTCCTTATATCTCTACCCTGATTCAAATTTCCCAAAAGGCACAAGAGGACACAAGCGTAGCTCCCCTAAAGGCCGCCTTCAGTCTTTCTAAATTTATGGAAGCTCACTCACCTATTGAAGATGAGCTGCAAGAAGTAAGCGAATTGATTAGGAAATATTCAGGTAACCAATCGATGCCATTGCCCTACAAGATTTTTCTTAATCAAGTCGAATTGTTTGAGATGGAGCTTCGTAAACATGCTATCATTGAAGACCATGTATTGGTTCCAATGGCGCTAGAGCTTGAGAAAAAACTCCATGGATAACTCTCAAGTTTGGGAGTTTTGGGCGTCTTAACAACCACTTCTAATGGTAAATTGAAGGTGATTATTAGGCATAAAAATTGTAGCAATTAGTACTTGATTTTGCAAATCAATGGTACCAATTGCTACAGACAAATACATCCTTTATGGCTATCTCTATATGTCTCAAAGCGTAAACAATAACTCAGGTAAGAAAATCTAAAATCAGTTTAGATTCAGTTGAAAAGTAGAAGTGCACGTAGTGTTTGATTACTCGATAAAACAATTTCGTTGTTTGAGTATGAATGAGACTATTGTTGCACTTTCTCTATTTATGGACAGGGGGTTTTGTTAATATTCAGGTGAGCAACTTACTTTTTACGCTTTAAGCTAAAATGCCACTACTATAAATACCTTCATAGTTGCTTATATTTCAGTAAATCAATTTGTTAGTGTGTATATGCTTACTTTGAGCGAGTAAATATTGTTAATTTTCTAACGGTGTTAAATATTCTAGTTGGTGTATTTTTTGATTAAATACGAAACTTTTTAGTGTTTTTCATAAAAAAACCTGTGGAAAATACGCTCCACAGGTGTTAATGGTAAAGGGTTTAGGGTTATGCTTTTTTTACGAGTTTGTAGTCGATGATTGGGCGTCCTCTCGTACCTCCTTCGCTTGGGTGGAAACTAATAAACTTAAGTTTATAATAATTTCCATTGGGGTCTTTGATGATGTAAAAGCGGTCTGTTTTCACCCCTACGGTGGCTCCACTTGTAGCAGTACGCCAGTTGCTTCCAATGGCCCAACGATTTTTGGAGAAGGTGCTACTAGCGATATTCGCCTCGCCATAATTATCATACGAAACAGTGCTAGTCAGGACTTCGGCTACTTCTACACCACCGAGGTAGTTGATTGATACCAAATCAGAGAAATTGTAAGGGACGTCACTTCCGCCGAAGGCAAACGTAAACACCGAATAAGTCCATTGGATATCCCATGTTTTTTTCTTTGGTTCTACCTCTACCGCTCCTTTATCAAATGAAACGTACTTAAAGTTGTAAGTGTCATCTTTGGCAATATCGATGGTTTTGAAAGTAGTTTCGTTGATGTTGGCATACTGCAAAGTATAGCCTCCCGAAGCATTTCTGAGTATTCTGATTTTTTTCCAGGCCCGAGCCGCAATACCCCCACCAGTACCTCGATTGATGATAATGACTTTGTTGTCGGCTTCGGTAGCCGATACTGTCGGAATTGCCGTCTTCGAAAGGTCTCCGGCTATGTCGTCGAAATAGGCAAAGTCGCTAGGAGAAGGTGCTGCTTGATTTATCGCCAAAGTAAGCCCAACCGTATCGGCTGCTACCACCTCCGCAAGGCTAGTTTTGGTCAATACTTTTGCCCCTGCACTAGTGGTATTGTTGAGGATAACTCGGAAGTCGCTTCCTGAGAAAAATCCTAAATCCCAACTTGAGCGAGCTACTGGATATGCTTGGTTGTTGCTAAAATCAACATAGACGGCGTTGCCAGCACTGGCACCACTTTCTGCTCCTATGAGGCCATTCAAAGTGAAGTTGCCATTACTACCAGATGACACAATGGAGGAGAATTTGACCGTAAGCTGTGATACGTCTCCAATCAAAATGGGGCTTGTTGCCGACGCAATTTTGAAAGTAATAGACTCAGTTCCGCTCAAAAATACATTGTCGGTTTTGCTTAATTGAAACGAAGCTTCGCTGCTTTGTGCCGGAATAGTGAGCGAAATCGTATTGTTGGAAGCAGCCGGAGCAGTGGTAAACTCAGTGCCATAGGTAAGACCCGTAGGAGTGATTTGTACTGAAATAGGAATGGCAACATCCGTAGCACGCGTTAGTTTGAGCTTTACCGTAAGGGTTTTGGTATTAGCATCTAAACCTTGTTCGGCGCTTTCAAATACAACTAGATTGTCGGGTAGAGGTGGTTCCTCTTCTTTACACGAACTGACAACTCCCAGGAATACAAGGGTAAAAACAAAAGAAAGAAACTTGTTCATAAAAATTAATTTTAAATAAAGAGTGGAATGTTAAGATTAGTGGCTCCAGCGGGCATTAAGACCTAAAAAATAAGACCGTCCATAACTCATCGGTACAAAGCTGCCTCCTCCGTGAGCACTTCCCGAATCGGTGGCAGTGTTGGTAAGTCGAGTTACATTGAGTATGTTTTTGACGCCTCCGTTGAGGGTCAGGTATTTAGTGATGGGTTTGCTAAGGGTAAAATCTGCCCAGTGAAAATCAGCGACTTCGGCCAGTTTGACGTTGGGAGTTCCTGATGAAGAAAGGGTAGAAGTATAACTGGGTCGTTTGCCCGTGTATTTATAAAAGAGATTGACCTTGGTGTTGATTTTGGGAATATCGTAAGTGATGTTTGAATTCACTTCAGGAGACCACAAAAAAGTAGCAAGACTGGCATCGTCCTCAACCAGTGAATTGTAGCGTCCAATGTAGCTAAAGCCCAGCGTAGCTTGTAGACGTGAACGCACAAATGTATTTTCAAACGTAAGGCCGGTGGTCTTAAACTTATCGATATTAATTGTCATAGAGACTGTAGGCTCATTGGGGTCCACACCATAATTGATTAAGTTTCTAAATTCATTGTAAAAAAATCCTAATGTGCTCTTGAATTGACCATTGCCTTTGGTTTTTGATTGCCACGCTACCGAGCCATTGAAGCTGTTGGAGTATTCGGCTTTCAGGTTGGGATTGCCTTTGATGGAGTGACTGGCATCAAAAAAGTTAAAATATAATTCACGCAATGCCGGAGAGCGGAAACCTCGTGCATAAGCAAAGCGAAGGTCGATGTGGTCACTCAGTGTAAATTTGGTATTGAGCGACGGAATCACGGGGGGGGCATCATACACTGAATTTTTAATGAATCGTAAGCCAGGTCGAATACTTATTTTAGGAGTGGGAGTGATAGAGGATGAAATAAAAAAAGCAAAGTCGTTGATAGTAGGTGTACCCAAGATACGAGGCCCTGCCGTTGCATCCAGCGTAGCGTCAATGCCCGGTTGAAGAGACACCACCGAGCTTAGCTTATACTGAGCTGTTAGTCTTAGGGTTTTGGTGTCGAAGGTCGATATATCTTGCTCGCCTTGTCCTAAAGAAAGGGTACGTTTCCCAGTTCGAAAATCAATAATTGAGGTCTGGGTACGCCGCTGATAATCGGTATATGAAAGTTGCGAATTGATCTGCAAACGCTCGCTGATACGCCAATCTCCTTGGAGCTGGTGCATGTAGCGTTGGGTTATAAATTTCTGATCACGCGCTTGTTGCGTGTTAATGTTTATATTGCCTTCGTTGAGGATGGTTTCGTTAAGAGCATCTAATCGATACCAAATATTCCATTTTTTGCCCGTATAGCCTATTTTGATATTGCCGAGCAATTGGTCTTTGGGGAGCCAATCTTTGGAGCGTTCGGTAGAAGTGCCTTGCCATCCCCCAAAATCGTTGTTGGTCACACCTGCCGAAATTCCCCAACCCTTTTTTTGCCAACCTGCCGCAATACTATGATTGTGAAGGCCTTCGTTGTGCAACAGACGATAAGATTGATTGACGGTTTCTTCTTGCGCACGGGCATTGATCCAAATACGTTGAGTTTCTGATTTTTTAGTAATCACATTGATGACACCCGCTAAAGCATCAGAACCATACGAAACCGACATAGGGCCTTCTACAATCTCAATGCGTTCGATATTATTAATATCAATTTGGCTGAGGCTTTCACGGGTGTCGCCTCGGTCTGTAAGGGGAATACCATCAAGCAAAATTTTGACGTTGCGACCGCTCATCCCCATCAATTGTACATCCGTAGTGCCAAGTACCATGTCGTTCGAAAACCGAAAACCTAGCTCATTGTTGAGTACTCCCAGGATATTGGTAGCGCCTCTTTGCTGAATTCGCTCACTATTGATAATCCTTACTTGGTAAACTGATTTTCTGAGAGATTGAGGTTCGTATTGACCCGTCACTACTACTTCATTGAGCTGGTTTTGTTGGGTTTTTAGGGTAAGGGTAGGTATGGTGTGGATTTTGTATTTTACTTCAATTGGCTGATTGACAGGTTGATATCCAATCATTGAAAACTCAAGTTGATAATTTCCTAAGGGAACATTTGAAAATGAATATTCGCCTTTTTCGTTGGCTACGGCTACCCGCGTAGTAGATTTGAGGCGTACAACTGCGGCGGCGGCAGGCAAATTTTCTTCCAACATTACTACCCCTTTGATTTCGCTCAATGGCAGCTGAGCTGTGGAAGTAGTATGTATTCCAAGGATTATTATGATTCCGAATAAATGTAAATACTTTACCATGTCATTATTATAATGTATTTAGACTATTTCTAAATAATTGACAAAGGTAAAGTAGGGTAATCAAAAACGCAAGAATTAATTTAGACAAAATCTAAATTAATAAAAAAACATAGATCTAAAGTAAAAGTAGAAGGTGAGAGAGATTTCTATGAATCTACTTCTTTTTCGATAGCTATGAAATGGGTAAACACGCCTTCGTGGTTTTGTAAGGGATGAATCTTGATTTGACACCAATAAGGCTCACCATTTTTTCGATAATTAAGGAGTTTGGTTTCTGTTTCTGACCATGAGGCTAACTTATCTCTTACCATTATTCTACTTTTAACACTTGTATCAGGGCCTTGTAAAAAACTAGGAGTTTGTCCTAAGGCTTCCTCCAAATGATAGCCTGTCATTTTTTCAAAATTTTGGCTTGCCCACAAGATGTGTTTTTCTAAATCGGTAATGACAAGCGTGAAGTTATTGCTCAACAAATACCTAAAACTAAAAGGTAGCTGCCAACGATGTTGGCGTTGTAGTTGCTCTAGCTGTAAGATATCTTCTGCAATTTGTTGTTTTTTGGATAAAGAAGGATGAGCCACATCCCAACAGAGCAGTGGAGCTGCCTTGGTAGTTGGCTGAAATTCATGGAAGGAACGCCTTGAGGGAAGAGTAAACATAGCACAGTTAGTTTTGGAAATAATACAAAACGTGCTACTTTTTTGTTTAAAAAAAATATAAAAAAAGCATCCCAAGCCTTTTTGATAATGCTTGAGATGCTGCTTATACTATACTTTTTGGGCAACACTGACCCTTAGCGATTGGGCGGCTTGTACCATGTTTTTGAGGGATAGTTCAGTTTCGGGCCACTTTCTAGTTTTGAGGCCGCAGTCTGGGTTAACCCAAAGGTTTTTGGCAGGAAGTACTAGCAATGCTTTTTCGAGCAAGGCCACCATTTCTTCAACAGTAGGTACGCGGGGGCTATGAATATCATACACCCCTGGCCCGATTTCGTTGGGATAAGCAAAAACCTTAAAAGCATCTAGGAGTTCCATTTGTGAACGTGAAGTTTCGATCGTTATCACATCAGCATCCATTGCCGAGATACTATCTATGATATCGTTGAATTCGGAGTAGCACATATGAGTATGTACCTGCGTTTGGTCATCTACCGACGAAGAGGCGATACGAAAGGCTTTGACTGCATTGTCGAGGTAGGTTTTCCAATCACTCCTGCGTAGCGGTAATCCCTCCCGTAGCGCTGCTTCATCGATTTGAATGATTTTGATTCCTGCGGTTTCCAAATCTGATACTTCATCACGGATGGCCAAGGCAAGCTGAAACATAGTAGTACTTCGCGGCTGATCGTCGCGTACAAAAGACCATTGTAACAGTGTAATAGGGCCGGTGAGCATTCCTTTCACATAGCGTGAGGTAAGAGATTGTGCATAGGTAGCCCATTTGACCGTCATGGGTTGGGGGCGGTCGATATCACCATACAAAATCGGAGGTTTGACGCAACGGGAGCCGTAGCTTTGTACCCAACCATTTTGAGTGAAGACGTAGCCTTCGAGCATTTCGCCAAAATATTCGACCATGTCGTTGCGTTCAAATTCGCCGTGTACCAGCACATCCAACCCCAAAGCTTCTTGCCACGAGATGGCTTTTTGGAGGTGTTTTTCTATTTCTTTTTCATAATCAGCCGAGGTAAGCTCCCCTTTTTTGAACCGCGCTCTTAGTTGCCTTACATCGTCTGTTTGAGGAAAAGAGCCGATGGTAGTGGTCGGAAACAACGGGAGATTGAGCAGGGATTTTTGTATTTGCTGCCTTATCTCAAAATTGCTTTTTCGTACTGTATCACTAGGAGCAAGTGCCGCTAGGCGTTGTTTGACTTGGGGCTTGTGTATGAGCGGGGATACTTGACGTTGTTTAATAGCCTCCTGATTTGGTACAAGCAAGGTCTCATCATTGGTCTGAAATATTGTGTAAAGATCCTTGACTTCATTGAGTTTTTGCTTGGCAAAAGCCATCCATTGTTTGATTTCGGCAGGAAGTTGACTTTCATCTTTTTCGAGTTCGAGATCACAAGGGACGTGCAGTAAAGAGCATGAAGGAGCAATCATGATACGATGTGCACCGAGCTTTGAAACTGCTTTCTTTATAAAAAGGAGCGATTGGGCATAGTCATTTTTCCAAATATTACGCCCGTCGATAATACCCAACGACAACGACATTGGCTCGCGCAGGGCCGTCAAAAGATCATCAAATTGGCTTGGAAATCTTACCAAATCTACGTGCAGGGCACAAACGGGCAAATTGCTAACGGTAAGAATATTGTCGCGCAGCCCATCAAAGTAAGTTGTGAGCAGTGATTTGAGTTGGGGGAAACGTTGACGAATAGCGTCGTAGACGGTGCGTAAGGCTTCCTTTTCTTTGTAGCTCAAATCTAACACCAAACAAGGCTCATCAAACTGAATCCAAACCGCTCCTGCTTTTTGGAGACGGTCGAGTATTTTAAAATAGACTGGTAATAGGCGAGGAAGTAAGTCTAATCGATGAAAACCAGCTTCTTTTTCTTTGCCAAGCAGAAGATAGGTGACAGGGCCCAACAGGACAGGCTTTGTCAGAATCCCTGCTTTAAGTGCTTCTTCAAATTCATTGAATATTTTTTCGGAAGAAAGGGCAAACGTTTGGTCTTGCGTAAACTCAGGGACAATATAGTGGTAATTGGTGTCAAACCACTTTGTCATTTCCATGGCCTTGATGTCGAGATTGTTTTTTTGATAGCCTCTAGCCATCGCAAAATAGAGGTCAAGGGTGCTGTTGTGGGTATTGGCCGCCAAAATAGCTTGGTACCGCTCTGGGATTGCCCCTAGGCTTAAACTCATATCAAGTACATGGTCATAAAACGAAAAGTCGTTGGAAGGAATCAAATCGATTCCTGCTGCTTGCTGAATCTGCCAATGCTGAAGGCGGATACGCTGACCCACTTCAAGTAGTTGATTTTGAGTGATTTTGCCTGCCCAGTAAGATTCACAGGCTTTTTTGAGCTCACGGTGGCTTCCAATGCGTGGATAGCCAAGGTTGTTTTTGAGCATAAGAGTAAAAGGATTTGAGTGAAACAAAAAAGTTGAAAAACTTAATTGCTCTTTTCTTACCCACTGCCTGACCGCCGCTTTAATTCGTGAAAGCGCTAGTCAGTTCGTTTTTGGCAAGTGTCTCGACTCGTAATCTGATGATTACACACGGTTGCACGTCAGCTCGTGATTTACACACGATTCCTTTTTAATGCTGCATCAGCACTTCTCAAAAATTTAGATTCCCTAAAATCATTGGAAAGCTAAGTGGCAACAACCAAAAACGGCAATTGATTGAAAGAACTGCCACAAAGTTATGGAGTGTTGTTTTGTAAAAGATATAATGTGTTATTTTATTCGTAAAAAAAGTATTAAATGTGTTTTTAATGTTCAATTCTTAGATTTTTTATCTTAAAATATAATTAATTTTTTTATTTTTTATCTTTTTTAAAATAGGTTAAATTTTGCCTTTTAAAGCTCTTTGAGTTGATTCGGTTTTTGCTTATTTATAATATTTCTAAATAAATCCTTGTTTGTTGTTTTCTGGATGTATAGTTTTGTGGTATTCTTTGTAATTAATCTAAATAACAATAATAAGTTTGATATGCACCTATTAGCTACATCATTAAAGAAAGTATGGAAAGTGGGGATTGTATTGCTGATTTCACATCAACTATATGCGCAGAAGGGGCTGATAAAAGGCCAACTCACAACCACCGACGGCAAGCCCGCCGAATATGTAAACGTAAACTTAAAAGGAACCAATAAAGGGACTGTAACCAATGAAAAAGGGGAGTTTAGTATCGAAAAAGTCAAACCAGGGGTGTATGTTTTGCAGATGAGTTTTGTGGGCCTTGAAACCCAAACCCAAAATGTGACCGTAACAGATGGCCAAACTACCGAGGCCAATTTTGTACTACGTGAGAATAGCCGTCAGTTGAATGAGGTGATTGTGTCGGCTTATCCTAATAAATACAATGCCGATATGCCTTCGGTCACTTTGCGATTGAAGACCCCTTTGATCGAAACACCCCAAAATATCCAAGTATTGACGAAGGCCCTCATCAATGACCAGCAGATTTTTGATATGCTAGAAGGTATCACCCGCAATGTAAGTGGAGTGACCCGCCTAGAGCATTGGGACAATTACGCGCTTCTTAACATGAGAGGTTCTCAAATTGCCGCTTTTCGCAATGGAATGAATGTACAGATGCCTTGGGGACCCTTGGCAGAAGATATGAGTATGGTCGAAAGTATCGAATTTGTAAAAGGGCCTGCAGGTTTTATGATGGCCAATGGTGAGCCGAGTGGTTTTTATAATGTGGTCACCAAAAAACCAACGGGCATTACAAAAGGAGAGGCAACCATGACCTTGGGGAGCTTCAATACTTACCGCGCTACCGCTGATTTTGACGGGTTATTGAGCAAAGACGGCAAACTACAGTATCGTCTCAACTTAATGGGGCAGTTCAAAGGTTCGCATCGCGATTTTGAGTACAACAATCGCTATTCGATTGTGCCAGTTATTAAATACAAGTTCAATGACAAAACTTCGTTGACTGCCGAATATACCTATCAATACATGCAAATGTCGATGATTGGCTCGGCTTATGCTTTTGGACAAAAAACATACGGTGATCTTCCGGTCAATTTCACAACTGCCGAACCTAATCTAGACCCCACCAATATCAATGACCAAAGCCTATTGTTGATTCTAAATCACCAAATCAATTCGCAATGGAAACTGACTGGTCAATTGGCTTACTTTAATTACAATCAAATCGGAAGTAGTATGTGGCCCAGTACTTTTACGGATGCCGATGGTACCATGCAGCGCGGGATTAGTATCTGGGATGCGTTGGGAATCAACAAAATAGGGCAAGTGTTTGTGAACGGTGACGTAAAAACAGGGGGTATCACTCACCGTATTTTGGCAGGGCTTGATATGGGACAAAAACAATATTTTGCGGATTGGTCGCAAGGATTTAATCTCAATGGCACCGTGCCTTTCAATATTTATAAGCCTGTGTACGGGCAAGTTCCCGCTGATTCTCTACCAGTTTTTGACCGCTCGCGTAGTTTACGTAGCAGAGGCGTCAATTACAATCAAAGCTATTCGGCGCTGTATGTGCAAGACGAATTACGCTTTCTAAACGATAAAATACGCCTGACTTTGGCGGGTCGCTACACTACTGCGCAAAATGCTGACCCCTATTCTGGCTCCGTAAAAAGCAGTAAGTTTACGCCTCGTATAGGAGTGAGCGTTTCGCTCAACAAAAGTATGTCGGCCTATGCATTGTATGACCAAGCTTTTATTCCACAAGCTGGGGCTGATTTTACGGGTAAAGCTTTTGACCCGATTACTGGCAACAATACCGAAGCAGGCTTGAAAAAAGAATGGATGGGAGGACGCTGGAACTCTACGCTTTCTTTGTATCAAATTACAAAAAACAACGTACTGACTTCTGATCCAAACCACCTCAATTTCTCAATTCAGTTGGGGCAAACCAAAACCAAAGGAGTAGAGTTTGACATCAGAGGGCAGCTTTTAGAAGGATTGGATCTTACTTTCAACTATGCCTATACCGATTCTAAAGTGACCAAAGATACCGACGAAAAGAAAGTAGGTGTAGCGGTAGCGGGCGCAACAAAGCACATCAACAACGCTTGGTTGTCGTATCGGGCAACACGTGGTGGACTCAAAGGATTTGGAGCTTCATTGGGATACCAATGGCAAGTAGGACGTTCGTCTTGGTACGTGTTTGACGGTACCAACCAAGCCTTACCTGATTATTTCCGCGTAGATGGAGCGGTTTCATGGCAAAGCAACAAGTTTTCGGTCGCGCTCAATGTCAATAATATACTTAACAAATATCTTTTCTCAGGAGCGCCTTACACTTGGCTGAATGCCTACTATTGGCAAACAGAAGCCTTGCGTAACAGTAGAATCAGCATTGGTTATAAATTTTGATGAAGTATGAGTTTTAAAAAAATCATTGGAAAAATCCACTTGTGGCTGGGCTTAGTTTCGGGGGTGGTGGTATTTGTGATAAGTCTTACGGGTTGCTTGTATGCTTTTCAGGAAGAAATTCAAAACCTGACGCAATCCTATCGGTTTGTTGAACCACAATCAAAACCATTTTTACCCCCGTCGGTATTGAAATCTATCGCCGAAAAACAACTTCCCGATAAGCACTTACATGCCGTTTTGTATATGGATAGAGGCAAAGCCGCCCAAGTAAGCTTTTTTCACTTTGAGCCTTCCTATTACTACATTGTATATCTCAATCCGTATGATGGCAAAGTGCTCAAAGTAAAGGATATGGATAGTGATTTTTTTAGAATAGTATTGCAGGGGCATTTTTATTTTTGGCTTCCGCCAGCCATTGGGCAGCCGTTTGTGGCCTATTCTACGTTGGTGTTTGTGGTATTGCTTGTTACGGGCATTGTGCTGTGGTGGCCCAAAAACAAAGCCGCTGCCAAACAAAGGTTTTGGTTTAATTGGAAACAAAATCTAAAGTGGAAACGTAAAAATTATGACCTACACAATATCTTTGGGTTTTATGCATCGATTTTCATTTTGATATTGGCTTTGACAGGTTTGGTGTGGGGATTTCAGTGGTTTGCGGAGTCGGTATATGGATTGGCAGGAGGTAAAAAGTCGCTGCTATTTACAGAGCCTATTTCTGCTCCAAAGCCCGAAAACCTGGCACTAAATAGTCCTGCAATTGACCAAATATGGCACCGAATGCAGGCCGAATATCCCAAGGCGGCGGTGCTGGAGGTACATGTACCCGAATCAGACACTTCGGCGATTGCGGCAAGTGCCAATCCAGATGCTGGCACCTACTGGAAAACAGACTACCGCTATTTTGACCAGTATAGCCTCAAAGAAATCAAAGTAGGACATCTATACGGTCGCTTTGAAGAAGCTTCTGCCGCCGACAAATTACTGCGAATGAATTATGACTTGCACGTGGGAGCAGTAGGGGGATTGGCAGGAAAAGTACTTGCCTTTTTGGTAAGTTTAGTGGCTACGAGCCTGCCGGTTACGGGGTTTTTGATATGGTGGGGAAGAAGAAAAAAGGTGCCTAAAAAGGTGCTGGAGCCCGCAAAAGCCGCCAAAACGTCAGGTGGGAGGTTAATTTTAAAAAGTTAGAGTTCATGTTCAAGGAGGTTGTGGAAGGGTGCTTTCCTTCCGCATTGATGAGATAGCACTCGTGCCGAATCTTTCGGCACGAGCCTTACTAAAAGTAATTAAGAAAAAGATGTTTATGTGATTTATTTGTATTTATTCTAAATAAATCTAAATTTGCAATGATTATTACATTGTATTGTTTTTAGAAAATATGCAAAGCTCTCATTTACAGGCGGCTATCTTACGACTTGACCAGTTTTTGGAACTAAAAGGCTATCGCCGTACCCAAGAGCGGTACACAATTTTAGAAGAAATTTATTCGCATACGGAGCATTATCATTTTGATGCCTATCAGCTTCGAGAAATTTTGATGGCTAGCGGATTTCATATCAGCATGGCTACTATTTACAATACCCTTGATTTGTTTGTAGAGGCAGGGTTGATAAAAAAACACCAATTTGGCACCAATGCTTCTTTCAACTACGAGAGGGCACTTGGAAGTGGACAGCACGACCACGTGGTTTGCTTAGACTGTCATCATATCAAGGAGTTTTGTGATCCGCGTGTTTCCAATATCGAAAATAGCGTAGGAGAGTGGTTTATGACCAGGGTTTTACAACATTCATTGGTGTTTTATGGACATTGTACCGACGAACTGTGCAGTCATAAGCTAGAAAAAAACTTTAACTAGTTATTTTTTTGGTTATTTATTTTTAATTAGTATAAATAAAATAAAAAAATAAATTTATGAAAAAAGTAATGTTGCTAACACTTGTTGGCTTTGGATTGAATGCAAACGCCCAAAAAACGGCTGATATAGAGGCTATTAAGGGGCAATGTGGGTGTCAGGAAGTGACTTTTCAATATGCAGAGACATTTTCTCCCCAAAAAGATTATAAGTTTCAGGAGCGTTATCATGCTAAAGGACTGGAATGGATAGCCGTAGATGAAGAATCTAAGGATAAGTTGGTATTGGTACACTTGCTTGTGATCAACGACAAAACAGTCATCAAACATTGGCGTGAAGACTGGGAATATGAAAATGCCAATGTGTTGGCGTATCAAAAAAACAAAGATTGGAAGTCGGTAAAACTGCCTTCGTCGCAAGTCAAAGGGCAATGGACCCAAAAAGTATTTGAAGTAGACGATAGCCCGCGTTATGAGGGCACAGCATCGTGGTTTCATAAGGACGGAAAACACGTATGGGCCAATGTAACGGATGCGCCTCTTCCTCGCCGTGAGTATTCCAAACGCTCTGACTATCAGGTGATGCGACGCAACAATCGCATTCATGTCACTAAAGAGGGGTATTTGCATGAGCAAGACAACGATAAAATCATCCGAACCGAAAAAGGGGATGAACTTCTAGCCCAAGAAAAAGGACTGAACGATTATCGTAAAGTCGATGAAAGCAAATGCGACGTAGCCAAAAGGTGGTGGGAAAAACACCGCTCATATTGGGGCGAAGTACGAGCGGTGTGGACGGAGCTTATTGCACAAAACAAAGGAATCAGCCTGACCGACGAAAAAGTGGAAGGAAAATCGTTGGGACAAATGCTTGAAAACTTGTCGTATCGTTCCGACAATCCCGCTACTCGTCAAGAGATTAAGGCTACTATTCTGAAATTTGTCAAAAATCCAGAAGCCTACTCAATGCGCTAATGCGGATGGTTTTTCATCCATTCATCCATCGAAAACCTGCCTGACCCTGCCACCAAAAATACAATGAGCAGTATCAAAGTGGTGACAGAAAGCCACAACTCCGAATTCAGAAAAGAGAAACCTTTGGTAATATTGACAAAGAAAACGGCAATTATTAAAATGGGAATTTGGAATAGTACTGCCGTTCGGGTTTGGCAGCCAAGAGCAATCAAAAAGCCGCCCATTAGGTGAGCAAAAGCCACATAATGAACCGCTATGACAGAACTCAAAAAGGAGTTGTGGTCACTGATAAGTTGGGAAAGCCGCGACGTATCACTGATAAAACTCACTCCTTTCAAAAACAATAACAAGCCAAGAGCGATACGGATCACATCTAGCCAAGCTGGATGATGCGTATCGCCCCAATGTTCGATGCGTTGGAGCGTATTCATAGCATGAAAATGTTTGGTTTTCAGAAAGTTAAAATTTTTATTTGATTTTGCCAATATTGATTTGTACTTTTTTGAAATGTAATGAAAGACAAATCTTAATAAATAAAGAAAAGCACGTCAGTTTTGATTATTGGCATTTCGAGCAAAGAAAAATGCACTTAATACAGGATAATGTTGAAACCACCGCACGGCTGTTTTAGCTTGCGGTGTGTTTTATTTTATCTTTACTCAAATGCTTCTTTTGTGGAACTACATCGATCAGATTGTTTTGTTGTTTTGCTTTGTGATTTCATATCTCAAAACCATTCAATTTTTACGAAAATCTACCGTCCCGGTTCATAAAATTCCCGCTTTTTTTGTGGTATTTGGCCCTGTTTCTATTGCTACTTCTATGGGGTTAGGGCATCTTTTTGAAATTAGCTATCATGCCCTAGAACGGGTCTTGGACAAAAGCTTTGTGTTTGATTTTCGGTTGTATTCATTGATACTTTTGGGGGTAGTACTGCTATCACTTAGTGTACGAATGCTCGGTGAGATTAGAGATTTGTTTCGAGGTTTTCCGCGCCGACAAGCGATTTTCAAAACGGCCTTTTGGATGATTGTTTTGAGTGCGCCAACGGGATTTTTCACGCCTATTGGCTATGTACCTACTGTTGCTTGCCTGATTACCTTGGCATTTTTACCTTTTGTGATCAAAAAAGCAGGGCAAAATACGGTGGAACAAAATGTAGAAGTATTTTTTTGAAATAGTACAAGTTGGTGGCAAGCTGGTTAGTAGATTTTTGGGGATGGCCTTTTTTGTAAAAATGCAGTAGGTAAACATGATAATTGTACCTTTACACCCAAAATCAATTTCCATTTATATATACATATGTCAACACTTACTAAACCTGTACGAGTCCTTGTGGTAGGATGCGGAAACATGGGAGCTTCTCACGCTACGGCGTATCATACATTCGAGGATTTTGAAATCTGTGGTATTGTCTCAACGGGAAAAAGCAAAGAAGTTTTAAACGAGAAATTGGGAGGCGGTTATGCTTTGTATTCCGACTATGCCGAAGCTTTGAAAGCCACTCAGCCCGACGCTGTGTGTATTTCAACTTACCCCGACACCCACGAAGCTTTTGCGATTATGGCCTTTGAACACGGATGCCATGTGTTTATCGAAAAGCCAGTAGCCGATACGGTAGAAGGAGCCAAAAGAGTAGTAGAAGCGGCCGTGAAAGCCAATAAAAAACTCGTGGTAGGGTATATTTTGCGCCATCATCCTTCTTGGGCCAAGTTTGTGGAAGTTGCTCAAGAACTAGGCAAGCCGCTCGTAATGCGTATGAATCTCAACCAACAAAGCCACGGCTACATGTGGGATGTACATCGCAACTTGATGAAAAGCCTAAGCCCCATCGTAGATTGTGGGGTGCACTATATAGATGTAATGTGTCAAATGACTCGCTCGAAGCCAGTGTGGGTATCGGCGATTGGGGCGCGTCTTACCGAGGATATTCCAGCGGGAAATTATAACTATGGTCAATTACAAATCAGATTTGAAGATGGCTCGGTAGGTTGGTATGAAGCAGGATGGGGCCCAATGATGAGCGAAACAGCCTTCTTTGTAAAAGATGTAGTAGGTCCTAAAGGTTGTGTATCGATTGTGGCCAAAGAAGCCGGAGGCGCTGGTAAATCTGACAACGTAGATGCACACACCAAAACCGAATCTTTGCGAGTACACTATGCCGATTTGGATGCCAACAACGCCTTTGTGAAGGAAGATGAATGGATTAATCTTACCGATGAGCCTGACCACCAAGAGCTTTGTAACCGTGAACAACAATATTTCTTGAAAGCAATCTTGGAAGATGTAGATCTCACCGACCACATGAATGATGCTGTAAATAGCCTCCAAATTGCTTTTGCGTGCGACGAATCTGTTCGTACGGGAGAAGTAGTAAGATTGTAAAGGTCTATTAATCAGTGATTATATTGTGTTTTTTTCTAACTTAGGCAGACTCACTCGGGTCTGCCTAAGCCTTTTTATTAGCAATAGGTTTTGTCGAAAATCCTTCCTATGAAAATTCAATTTGAAGAACTTCAAATAAACACGGATACGTCGTTTAAGATAATGCTCAATCCTCGCATGAGTGATTTTTTCTTTTGGCATTTTCATCCTGAGTTTGAACTGGTGTACATCGAAGGTACGCACGGAACCCGTTATGTCGGAAAACACATGTCGCTTTTTGAAGAAAGTGATTTGGTATTGATAGGTTCTTACATTCCTCATCTTAATTTTGACTATGGTGCCAAAACCCACTATGAAAAAATTGTGGTTCATTTTCGGGCTTCTTTTTTAGAAAAGACCTTGGCAAATACACCCGAATTTGAGCCCCTATTTAAGTTGTTTGAGAGCGCCGCTAGAGGGGTTGCTTTTGGGGCTGAAGCCAAAAACATGGTAAAGCCCCGTTTGCAGAAATTGCCTTATATGCAAGGAATGGAGCAGTTTTTGGAGTTGTTGAGCATTTTATATGATTTGGCGGCAGCGGTGGAAAAGGAATTTTTACATGAAAAACCCGTTGAAAATCAATACAATCGTCGAGAGCAAGAACGATTGTTGAAATTGTATCGGTTTATTGATGAGCAATACCAACGCAAAATAGACATCGAAGAGGTAGCAGCCCTGTCAAACCTAAGCAATGCCGCCTTTTGTCGGTATTTTAAGAAAATGACGAGATTGACCTTTACTGAATTTTTGAACCACTATCGTATCAACCAAGCCAAAAAGTTGCTTTTGGTGGATAAAAACGTAACTGAAACCTGCTTCGAATGTGGGTTTGAGAGTCTTTCTTATTTTAATCGTACCTTCAAAAAAATAACGGGCCACAACCCGTTAAGTTTTAAAAAGAATTTTATGCGTACCTTCTAAGAATTGATCGTATCTACTGGGACATCAGGTACTTCAATCTCAGAGTCAATGGTAGGAGGCAGCAGATAGAGCGAATCTTCGGCAACATCGGTTGAGTCGGATTCTGCTTCAATAGGCGATGAGGGCAAACAATCACGGTAGCTTTTCAGAATCGTAATCTTAGGTTTGGGGAAAGGCCCTCTTTTGTAACCAATGGTGGCATCGTCATATACTTTTTCAAGAAAACGACCCACCAACGGCAAGGCGGTCTTGGCACCTTCGCCTAGATTGGTACTGCGAAAGTGAATACTGCGGTCGTCACCGCCTACCCAAGCACCCACTACCAGGTCTTTGGTAACTCCCATAAACCAGCCGTCGGAGTTGTTGGAGGTAGTACCTGTTTTTCCGCCAATCTCAAATCCTTGTTTAAAAAGTCCACCAAAAGTCCAGATATTTTGAGAGGTTCCACCGGGCTCTTCGATACCTCCTTTGAGCATATGCACCATCAAAAAGGCAGATTCTTCGCTGATGACTTGTTTGCTTTCTGGGGCAAACTCCTCGATTGGAGTTCCATTAAAATCTTCAATACGAGCTACTACCACCGGGTCGGTATGGCGGCCATTGTTGGGAAATACCGCATAAGAAGCCACCATATCATATAAGGATACGTCAAAAGGTCCCAAGCCAATCGACGGTACGGCTTTGAGGGGAGTGGTAATACCCAATTTGTGGGCATAGTTTACGACCGACTGCGCCCCGATTTTATTGGTAAGGTGAGCGGTGACTGAGTTGATAGAACGAGCCAAGGCTCTTCGAAGGGTGAGTTCTTGATAACTAAAGCCGCCAGTTGAGTTTTTGGGACGCCATATTTTTACGGTATCACGACCTTTTACTCGTTCTTTCACTTCGATTTGGAAGGGTTCATCCACCATTTTGTCGCATGGAGCCATGTTGAAAGCTGAGCTATCAATAGCTGCACAATATACAAAAGGCTTAAAAGTCGAGCCTGGCTGACGCTTGCCTTGCTCAACGGCGTCGTACTTGAAAAACTTGTAGTTGAGACCACCCACCCATGCTTTTACTTGTCCTGTGTACGGGTCCATGGCCATCATACCTGCTCGCAAGATTCGTTTGTAATAATTCAATGAATCAATCGAACTCATGACCACTTTTTTCTCACGGCCAGTTTTCCAGTCGTAGATAGTCATGGTGTCTTTTTTGTTCATATAATACAAAATCGAATCTTTTTGTATTTCTTCGGGTAGTTTGGCAAATCGCTTATAGAGTGCCTTATAGCGGTCGGTGCGTTTGGCTACATCATTCAAGAAGTTAGGGATTTCGGCGCCATTTTCGTCGCGCCAAGGATTTTGGTTGAGCCAGTGGTTTTCGAAGGTTTGTTGAAGCATACGCATTCTTTCGGCTACGGCAGCTACGGCATGCTTTTGCATACGAGAGTCGATGGTCGTACGGATTTTAAGCCCGTCGGTGTAGGGATCATAATCGTTTTCTTCCCCCCATTTTTCCATGAATTTCTCAACAGCCCCGTTGAAATACTGATAAATGGCGTATTCGTTATCTTCTTCATTAAAACGTTCGGGCGTAAGGCGCAGTTCAATTGGCAATTTGGCCAAAGAGTCGGCAGAAGAAGATTTCAAGTACCCATACTTGACCATCTGCGACAGCACAGTGTTGCGCCGAGTGAGAGAGCGGTCGTAGTTTTTGACAGGATTATAAAGGGTAGTTCCTTTTTGCAGTCCTACCAATACTGCCGCTTCTTGCACCGAAAGTTCGTAAGAAGATTTATTGAAATAATAACGAGCCGCTGTTTTGATACCGTAGGTATTGTTGGCATAATCTACCGTATTAAAATACATCGTTAAGATTTCTTCTTTGGAAAAATTGCGCTCAAGCCTGATGGCTGTCAACCATTCTTTGGTTTTGTAAACGAGTGTACGTACCAATGGAACATTGCCTAACAGTCCTCTGGCGGATTTGCGACGGGTACGAAACAGCTTTTTAGCAAGTTGTTGCGTAATGGTACTCCCACCGCCACGCTCGCCACCCTGCAAAATCCCGAAAGCTACACCCATGAGGGCACGAGAGTCGATGCCGGAGTGTTCATAAAAACGAGCATCTTCGGTAGCAATCAATGCCTTGATGAGGTATGGTGAAATGCTATCGTAATCTACAGGAGTGCGGTTTTCGGTGTAGAGTTTTCCGATGAGTTTGCCATCAATCGAATAAATCTCGGAAGCTTGGGCGACTTTGGGATTTTGGAGGTCTTCGACGCTAGGCATGCTTCCACAAAGCCAGAGGAAATTGGTTTCCACACAAAAAATATAGAAGGCAAGCCCGCCTATCCCATACAATAAAACTTTCCAAGCCTTAACTACGGCGCGATAGTAAGGCGAACTGACATCAACACGTTCATAATACTTCTGCCAAAATAAGTTTTTGTAAGTTTCATAGCTGTTAGTCCATTGATGGAGCCTTTGCTGACCTACTATTTTTCCAAGTAGGGTATACATTAGTTTCCCTAGCCATTTGATTAATTTTCTAATGGGGCTGGTAACTGTGTTCCAAAAGCTGCTCAATTTCTTCAAAAAATCTTGCATAATTGAATCCTAAATAAGTTTTCGGGTCAAAGATAGGGTTATTGGAAGAAATCAAAAAATCATGTAACTGAGTTCTTATTTTTGGGGGTATTTTTGAAGGAAAGAAAATGAATACTAAAAGAGTACAATCCGCCTTGGATAGCCATTTTTAAATCATGAGAAGGAAGAATAAATGAAACAAAACGGGGATTAAACACTATGAAAGCTTTAAGTTTATGAATGATTTTTTGACTTCAAACAACTTTTCAATCATATTTGCGTTTACTAAACGTCAAAATAAAACCAAATCATAAAAACGACATGAAGAAATCATTCTTTTTCTTATTCTTCTCAATTATTGCGCTCAATATTGCTTGTAGCCAGAATCCTCCTGCTAGTCCACGTATGACGGCCGACGGAAAAGATGTAAAAGTAACTTATGGCCAACCTTCCAAAAAAGGACGCGTGATTTTTGGAGCTGATGGTAGCCAAAGCCTTGAAAAATATGGTAAAGTATGGCGTACAGGTGCTAATGAAGCTACTGTAATTACTTTCAAAAAAGACGGAAAGTTTGGTGGCAAAGAGGTAAAAGCCGGTGATTATGGATTGTTTACGATCCCTGGCGAAAAAGAATGGGTAGTGATTTTAAACAGTGAACCTAAGCAATGGGGAGCTTATAGCTACAAGGTAGATAAAGACGTATTGAGAGTGACTGTACCTAATATTGCTTTGAAAGAGCCGGTTGAAAAATTAACTTTTGAGGTCAAAAACAACGCTCTTGTATTTTCATGGGACGCTTCTAGTTTCTCGGTGCCTTTGCAGTTTTAAGAATATATTTTTTTCAAAAAAGCTCAACTTAACGGTTGGGCTTTTTTTATGGTTTAGATTTCTTCTTGACTATAATGGGGAGGCACATTTGCTTAAAGCAACAGTTTTGGCTAGGCAAAATGATAATAGGACAGCATCCTTCGTTTGAGCAATGACCGTTTTGAGTAGTAAAAGTATAAGTTCCTGGTGTTTCCAATAAAATGGTGTTTCCCTCTTTGCCTTCTATAAGTCCCTGACCGTCGCTTTGGTACCACCCTGTTACTTGATATTGTGCTGGTACTTTCACTTCTACTTTTTCTTGGGGGCACAACCTAAATGGGACACTAAAGCAAACATTGTCACTGTCATCTTCACGGAGATTATCATTGTTGGGAGTTGAATCCTTGTCTAGTTCATTGCTATAAATGACCTCAGATTGGCTAAACCACACACCTTCATAGCCCACTTTTATTTGGGAGCGTATGACTAAGCTCACTATGTCGGAGTCTATACCGATAGAGTCAATCTCCCACCTGTGGGTAAGGGGATTGTAATTGCCTCGGGATGCGCTGCTGCTAATATATTTTAAAACTGGCGGAAGAGAATCACTAACTACCACACGCGACGCATTTTGGATACCCTCATTCCATATTTTGACAGTATAAATCACCGTGTCGCCAATAGCTTTAATTTTTTTATCAACTACTTTCTTTAAATGTAAATCAATAGATTTATTACAATCAAATACAAAAATGTAGGAAGGAATGCGAGTGCGAGGCAGTGTACAGGCAGGATTGGTAGCGGCGATTTCTACGTAGAGGGTATCATTGACTGTGGCAATGCCGGGAAGGCGAAAAGCAGTCGTGTCGTGGGCGAGTGCAGCACCGCCCTGTGCTTGGTGATACCAATGGGCGGTAGTACCCGAAGGAATGATAGCCTTTAAAATCGGGAATGAATCGCCCAGGCAAAGTCTTACACTTTGTACAATGGGCAAAGTAGTAGGGCAAGGATTATTAGAAGATGTGTTAGTGGTATCGTTGCTAAAACAAGCGTGAGGAGATATTGCTCTTGTTTTAATGATGATTCCAAAATATAAAACAGATAATATCCACACAAGCCCTGAGGAGGCTTTTTTGGATTGCAAGAATGTCATAATTTTATAGAGTTGGTTTCGCATGCTTCCCAACGTCTTACGACATACTATTACAACCCGACTGGAATGTCAGTGGCTATTTTTCAATAAAAAGGCTCCTATCAATAATCGAGCCAAATAACAGCAGTAGGGTAAGTAAAAGTACTAAAAAGAAAGCAAGCGGCTTTAAAATAGACACTTACAGGATACTGAAATAGTTTTGACGCCTTTACTATCCTTATATCCCATAAATATACCGCTTAGATGAGCAAAAATTATACCAAAACGACAAGTTGAATCCTTTTCAATCAATAATGAGGCGCGAAAGTAGAGCAGGTACAAAACATAGAGAAGGTAAGGGTTTGACAGTTAGTAGATTAGGAAATGGGTAGGGCCGACTTATAATAATATTTTAGGGGCAATACCAATAAATAATGAGTCTTACGGTCTTTAGTATTAAAAAAAGTAACATATGTCCATTTCTCGTCGTCAAACCCTTTTCACACTTGCCACTGCTAGCGCCGCAAGTGTATTGCCCAAAACCTCCTCCGCGTCGGTGATTAAGTCTCCTGCGTTTGTACCTTGTCTAAATATGAGTACCATTCGAGGACAAAAACTAGGCTTTGTGAAAGAATTAGAAATAGCTTCTAAAGCGGGCTTTCGCTCAGTCGAAATCTGGATTGATTCACTACAAGAGTATATCAAAAATGGGGGTACGCCCGCTCAGGCACTCAAGATTTTGGGGGATTTAGGGGTTAAGGTAGAAAATGCCATTGGTTTTGCTCCGTGGATTATTGATGATGATGCCGCTCGTGCCAAAGGGGTAGACCAGCTCAAAAGAGAAATGGAGCTCTTGGCTCAAATTGGCTGTATGAGAGTCGCTACGCCGTCGGTAGGAGCGCAAGGGCCACAAGCTCCTCGTATTGACCTCCTAAAGGCTGCTGAGCGCTATCGGACTATTCTCGAAATCAGCGATCAAACCAAGGTGATTCCGCAGCTCGAACTATGGGGCTTTTCAAAAAACCTCAACAAACTGAGCGAAGTAATGTATGTCGCTATTGAGAGTGGGCATCCTTCGGCGAGGGTGTTGTTGGATGTATACCATTTGTACAAAGGAGGTTCTAGTCTTGATACCCTAAAACTAGTAGGAAAACCTGGCGTCGAGATTTTTCACATCAATGATTATCCAGCCTCATTGCCCAAAGAGACCATTACCGACGCCGACCGTGTATACCCTGGAGATGGTGTAGCTCCTATTGCTCAAATCCTTAAAACAATCAAAAATCCTGACCGTCCTATTATACTTTCATTGGAAGTATTCAATAAGACTTATTATGCCCAAGATGCACTCAAAGTAGCTAAAACAGGGCTCGAAAAAATCAACAAAGTGATTGCCAGGGTTTGATTTAAGGAGAAAATAAACGTTTTGCACGATATTTGCGTTAACTACCCATAAAAACGCCTAACATTGTTGTACAACGACTATAAAGCACCAATAATACCCAAGCCCGAATGCAGTTTCTTTTTCCAACCTTTTTGTGGAGTCTATTGGCGGTGAGTATTCCGATAGCAATCCATTTGTTTAATTTTCGTCGTACTCGACGCATCTATTTTTCAAATGTCTCGCTTTTGAAAAATGTTGAAATGGAAACGAGTTCCTTTCGGCGTCTTAAGCAGTATTTGATTTTAGCAACGCGCGTCTTGGCTATTATTGCACTTGTTTTGGCATTTGCACAGCCCTATCTTCCTAGTCAAAACAAAACGGGAACCAATGCCCAAAGCGTGACGAGCGTATACATTGATAATTCATTTTCGATGCAAAATGAAGATAATAATCAACGCTACTTAGACATTGCTACTGGTAAAATAGATCAGTTGTTGACATTGTTTCGAAATGCTACCCGGCTTCAATTGCTCACCAACGACTTTAGTCCTGACGAGCAGCAGCTTACTACTACCGACCGGGTCAAGGATCGCCTTACGACTCTGAAACTATCACATACCCCGCGTAGCTTACCCACTATTTATAAAAGACAGGAAAATTTGATGGCTCGCTATACTGGAAGCGGCAAAAATCAATTGTTTTGGTTTTCAGATTTTCAAAAAAGTACAGCGGGAGACTTAGGCAATTTGAAGATAGATTCACTCAATAAACTTTACCTTGTTCCTGTTCAGACTACCGCTTCACAAAATGTGTACGTAGATTCGGTTTGGCTCAATACGCCTTTTGTGAGAGAGTTTCAAAACAATATTTTGTACGTAAGAGTAAGCAATGCTGGTAACAATGACGTCAAGAATCTGGTAGTTAAGCTGTTTTTAGACGACGTACAGGTCTCCACTGCCCCCGTAAGCCTTGCCCCCAAAGGCTCAGCTACTACTGCTTTCAATTTCAATGTGCGTGGCAAAGGCTTTAAACGTGGTCGGGTGACATTTGATGATTTGCCTATTACTTTCGACAACGAATATTTCTTTGTACTCAACGCGTCGCCATTGATAAGAGTGGTGCATTTTTCGGGGCAAAGCAATCCTGCCCGCGCCGTCGAAAATGTGTATTCTAATGATAGCCTTTTTACTTTTCGTAGCCTCAATGCCACTAATGCCGACGTGGGTTTGCTCAAGCAAGCGGATTTGGTGGTACTAGAAAGCTTAGAGCGGGTAGAAGGTACTTTACGTACTGAAATTGAGAATTTTGTAAAAAAAGGTGGAAGTGTATTGGTGATTCCACCTTCCAATCCTGATATCGTCAGTTATGGTAGCTTTTTGGCAGCTTTGGGAGTAGGAGGCTTGATTGAGCGCCCTTCCAACGAAGGAATTCCCTTGGCCAATCCTGAACGTAATAGTCCGTTTTTTAGTGATGTTTTTGAGCAATCTGTTCGCCAAGAAAACCTGGAATTGCCCATCGTAAAGCCAGTATGGCAGTGGCAGCCAAATGGTGCTAAAATCCTCAATTTGAGAAGTGGAGATGTGTTTTTGAGTCAATCATCGTTACAGCGTGGCAAAGTATATGTCGTCGCCAATCCTCTCACAGATTCCTTTGGGAGTTTTGCACAAAATGCTCTCTTTGTACCTGTCATGTACAAAATTGCGGCTCAGAGTGTAAGAGAGCAACGTACTGCATTCTCATTTGATGAAAATACAATTAGCCTTACTGTACCCGAAGCCCCTCAAAATACGGTTTTTAAACTTAAAAAAGGCAAGATTGAGTTGATACCAGTGCAGCGTTTGAATGGCAACCAACTCACTTTAGAGATGCCTAAAAGCAACCAACTAGGAACCGACCAAGAAATGGAATCGGGCTATTATGAACTTCAAAAAGAGGGACAAATTTTGCAGCTATTGGCCTTTAATCACGACAATCTTGAATCACAATTAGATTATTTTAGTCCAGCCGAGTTGCGTCAGCTGTTTAATAATCAGCCTAATGTACAGGTTTTTGACAATATAGCCGACGGAGATTTTATCAAAGAATTTCAGAAACAAAATATTGGACTAAGCTTATGGAAATATTTTCTTTGGGCAGCTTTGGCATTTTTGTTGGCCGAAATTTTGATTATCCGATTTGTAAAATAAATAATTCTTACTGACCCCTACCTGCATTCAAAATGCAGGTAGGGGTGCATGTTATTGAAGCTGATTTTCAACAAAATAGGTCATGGCTTTACTCAAAAATTGAGCATAAGCAAGGTTAGATTTACCATCAATCGTGGTATAACGTTCGTCGGTGAGATACAATTCTCCTAATCCTTTATACGCCTCTGCCTGAGGGTCTTCAGAGTGTGCCGTTCCCCAAAATTGACGGATATTTTCATAATGCCTGAGAATCAATGCCTGCACCGACACACTCTCAGGCGATAAGTGCATCTTGGACATAATCGCCGCCGCAATTTCTTGTTGTTCGGCTTTAAGCTGTTCAAAATTTCTTTTACCCATCTTTAATAAATGATGTTCAGCATTATTGATGGTCTCCTCACCATAGGCATCTATGGCCGCTTTACGGTAGGTTCCGGCTGTCTCTTTAGACAGTCCTTCATATAAGTCTTCGTGATTAAGCATGTTTTTGTTTTTTAGGTCTAACATTGTTTTGTCAATCGTCTGAAGAAGGGTTTCTAGGCGGTTTTTGCGAGTTTGGAGTGCTGCTTTGTGAGTGGCAAACGCTTCAAACAAGTCAAACTTAGGGTCGTCGAGGATGCGACGAATCTCTTCGAGCGGAAAGTCTAGCTCTTTGTACAACAATACTTGCTGTAGTCTCAGTAGTTCTTTTTCTCCGTAGAGTCGATACTTAGCCTCGGTGCGTAGCGAAGGCTTCAACAATCCCAAGCGATCATACAGATGAAGTGTGCGCACACTTACTCCTGCGATTTTAGCTAGCTGTTTTACCGTATACTTTACCATTTCTATTTAAGATTGACGGTTCAAAGGTAAACTATGACCTAAGGTAAGAGTCAAGTGTTTTTTGAAAAAAGTAAAGAAAAATCAGTGACTTTTTGAAGGGCCAAAACGTCCTTAAAATAAGAAAATGGTGTTTTAACGCTATAGGTGCAATTATTTGCAAAAAAATGGCGTTAGTTTTATGGAAATTTTAAAAGTATTTATGTCGCGATTTTTTAGATTATTAATTGTTGTAATTACGGGAAGCAGTATCGTATCTCAAGCCCAGGATAGTCGCTTCACACTTAATCTAGCGGTAGGTAAAAGCCTTTCTATGCGTGAAGTGGCTACCAAAATATTTGGGGAAACGAGAGGGGGCGAACTTGCTGATGATGGTCTTGGAGCCCAAATAGTAGCAAGTTACTATCCTACTAGAAGAATAGGGTTGGCTGCTCGTTTTTCTTATAACCAAAACAATACCCGAGAAGAGGGCATTAAACTCATTGCCTCTGGACAGTATGGGGTGGTCAATCCTGTGGTTGTGTCTTCAGAGGGATGGACGGCACTTAGTGGGATGATTGGGCCTACGTTGCGCTTAGGTGGTGAGCGTCTTGGTTTAGAAGGGCGTCTGTTGGTAGGATATGCTACGGTCAAAAGTCCAAATTTTACGACTAAGGGGGCATTTCAAAATTACGAAATCCAAGTTATAACTAATTCCCAAAATGCCCAAGATTGGGCCTATGGGGCAGGAGCGACTTTTCATATAGGGATTACATCTGCGGTAGCATTGGTAATTAATGCCGATGCTACGCTGATTAGTACTACTTTTAAAAATGTAAGTAATCAAGTGTCAACCACAGGTTTTCCAGAAGTAAATCAGCAGGTTAACATTGATCAGCATGTAGGGGTTATGAATGTAACGGGTGGTTTGCGTTTCTCTTTTTAAACAATCAATTGATTCTAGAGCCTATTAAACTTTGTTTATATAAAAATTTTGTCTCTTTCAAAAAGAGGTGATTACACTATTTATTGTTTAGTTTGCAATGCTATTCTAAGCCGATGAGAGAAACCCTCGTCGGCCTTTTGTTGTTAATACAATTAGGGAATTTTTAGATTCTCAAGTTTTTTCTCTTTTGGGAAAAGTATTCATATGCTCTCAACACACAATTTTCTTACATTATATCAGAACGACAGCTTCGTTCAAATGATTGTCAATCAGATAGCTAGTCAGCAGGCTCACATCCAAGTAAAAGGCTTGGCAGGAAGTTTGGATGCGGTATTGGCAGGGGCGGTTTATCAAAGTTTGCCTCGGCTCTGTCTCTTCGTAACCAACGACCGTGAAGAGGCGGCTTACTTGCAAAACGACTTGCAAAATTTACTTGGAAAAGAGATTTTGTATTATCCTACTTCCTACAAACGCCCTTATCACTACGAAGAAATCGAAAATGCCAATGTATTGATGCGGGCTGAGATTTTGAATAAACTCAACGTATCGACTCCTGAGCATTTGCTGATTGTGACTTATCCAGAGGCGTTGTTTGAAAAGGTAATCAATAAGCGTTCTTTACTTTCAAATACTTTTACCGTAAAAGTAGGAGAAAGCCTGGATGCTCAATTTTTGCGGGAATTTTTGTTGAGTTACGACTTCGAAATCACCGACTTTGTCTACGAAGCAGGGCAGTTTTCGGTGCGGGGGGGGATTATCGACGTGTTTTCGTTCGCAAGTGAGCACCCTTACCGCATAGAGCTATTTGGCGATGAGGTGGAAAGCATTCGTTCGTTTAATCCCGACTCACAGCTATCAGTAGAGACTCAAAAGCAAATCAATATTATTCCTGATATTCAAAACAAACTTACGCTGGAGACGCGCGAGTCGTTTTTGAGTTTTTTTCCTTCCAATGCTCTTCTTTGGTTTAAGGATGTTGAACTTACGCTTGAGGTCATTGAAGAATGTTTTGAAAAAGCCGAAAAAGCCCTAGAAAATGTTAAGGGAGGAGATATACAGCTCGTGTCGGATCCAAACGAAATATT
The DNA here is from genome assembly GCF_000423565.1 of Runella zeae DSM 19591. Lineage (GTDB taxonomy): Bacteria > Bacteroidota > Bacteroidia > Cytophagales > Spirosomataceae > Runella > Runella zeae. Next base: position 159,443 of record NZ_KE384039.1, read on the forward strand.
TGAAACACGCAGAGGTTTTTTGAATCAAATCAAAAATTTTAAGACGATTGAGTTTGGTCGGCGTTTTTATAGCCCTTTTACCATAAAAGACGACAGCAATCTGCCAATTCGCGGCACATGGGGGGCTAAACCGCAACCTTCTTTCAACAAAGACTTCAAACGTCTTATTGATGACTTATCAGAGCGCCAGCACCAAGGATTTACAAACGTGATTGTGGCGGAGTCGGCCAAGCAGCTCGAACGCCTCGAAAAAATCTTTGACGAACTTGACCCCTATGTGAAGTTTCGTCCGATGAATATCTCCCTGCGGGAAGGATTTGTGGATGAGCAGCTAAAAATAGTCTGTTATACCGATCACCAAATATTTGCGCGGTTTCATAAATACCACGTCAAAGAAAAATTTAGTAAATCTAAAGCCCTTACATTAAAAGAACTGAAGTCACTCAAATCGGGCGATTTTGTGACTCACGTCGATTATGGTATCGGTCGGTTTGCAGGTCTTGAAAAGGTAGATGTGGGCGGAAAAGAGCAAGAGGCGATTCGGCTCGTGTACCGCGACAACGACATCTTGTTTGTGAGTATTCATAGCTTGCACAAAATCGCCAAATATACTGGCAAAGAAGGCGGTGCAGTGACGATGAGCAAGCTAGGCTCACAAGAATGGGAAAATAAAAAATCAAAAGTAAAACGACAACTCAAAGACATTGCGCAAGAGTTGATTGGGTTATACGCTAAGAGGCGTTCGGCCAATGGATTTGCTTTTACCCGTGATACTTATTTGCAAGCCGAGCTTGAGTCCTCGTTTTTGTACGAAGATACCCCCGACCAAGCAAAGGCCACGTCGGATGTGAAAGACGATATGGAAAAACCACATCCTATGGATAGACTCGTATGTGGAGATGTGGGCTTTGGCAAGACCGAAGTTGCTATTAGGGCGGCTTTCAAAGCCGTCACTGACAGCAAACAAGTGGCGGTGCTCGTGCCTACGACGATTTTGGCCATGCAGCATTATAAGACTTTTAGCGAGCGATTAGCCGATTTTCCGGCAAGGGTCGAATACATCAATCGCTTCAAATCCGACAAGCAAATCAAGGAGATTCTGAAAGAAGTAGAAGCAGGAAGGGTGGATATTTTGATTGGGACGCACCGGATTGTTAACAAAGACATTAAGTTTAAAGATTTAGGGCTGCTCATTATCGACGAAGAGCAAAAGTTTGGGGTGAAAGTCAAAGACCGACTCAAAGAAATGCGGATTAATATTGATGTGTTGACATTGACGGCGACGCCTATTCCGCGTACGCTTCATTTTTCGTTGATGGGAGCCAGGGATTTGTCAGTGATTGCTACGCCCCCTCCCAATCGTCAGCCTGTGACGACAGAAGTACAAGTATTCAATGAAATATTTATCAGGGATGCGGTAAGTTATGAAGTAAACCGAGGAGGACAGGTGTTTTTTGTGCATAATCGGGTCAATGATATAGAATCTATCGCAAATCTTATTTTGAGGCTAGTACCCGAAGCGCGCATTGGTGTAGCTCATGGTCAAATGGATGGCGAAAAACTCGAAAAAGTGATGATGAGGTTTATCGAAGGTGAATACGATATTTTGGTAAGTACCAACATCATCGAATCGGGTATAGATATTCCCAATGCCAATACCATTATTATCAATCAAGCGCATTATTTTGGGATGTCGGATTTGCATCAGATGCGTGGGCGGGTAGGTCGTAGCAATCGGAAAGCGTTTTGTTATCTGCTTACGCCTCCTATTTCGCATCTAACTACCGATGCCCGTAAGCGTTTGCAGACACTAGAAGAATTTTCGGAGTTGGGTGATGGCTTCAAGGTGGCTATGCGGGACTTGGATATTCGGGGTGCTGGAAATTTGCTTGGGGCAGAGCAAAGTGGTTTTATCAACGACCTTGGTTATGAGCTATATCACAAGATTTTGGATGAAGCAGTGCAAGAATTAAAACAAACTACTTTCAAAGATTTGTTTGATTTGGGAGAGGCCGTTCAGGTGGTCAATACCGACTGTCAGATGGAAACTGACTTAGCAATTTTAATTCCTGATAGCTATGTGAAAAATATTTCTGAACGTTTGTCGTTATATACTCGTCTGGACAACATCGATAGTGAAGATGAGTTAAGTGCGTTTAGAGGTGAGGTTACAGACCGCTTCGGCCCGCTCCCTGAGGAAGTGAAAGGGTTAATAGAGATGGTGAAAATCAGGTGGATGGCCGAAGCGCTATTTATGGAAAAGTTGACCCTTAAAAACAACACGCTCAAAGGTTATTTTGTCACTACGGGCAATGATGCCTTCTTTCAATCAGATAAGTTTGGGCATATTCTCTCTCATATTCAGCGCAATCCAAAGCGCTTTGCGCTCAAAGATCTCAAAAATAAATTATTGGTAACTTGCTCAGATGTCAAAACCGTAGCTGAAATGCGGGCTATTTTAGAAGCCTTGACCCTGAAATAAAATCAAAAAGCCCAAATCGCAAGATTCGGGCTTTTGTTTTCAAAGAGGGTATTATCCAGGGTACTTTTCGAGAATTTTGTCTACCTCACGAGGAAGTTTTTCAGTAATGTTGGCGGGACTACTCACCGCATTTTGAATAGAACCCCGCCAAACTAGTTTTTTGGTACGAGTATCTACCATATCTACTACGAGGGTGCCATCTTCATATTTTTCGGTACGAGTACGTCCCCATCCCCAATACCCAGGCGCCCATCCACGCCATCCCCAGCGTCCCCATCCCATATAGGGACCATAAAGGGGCGGGTCGGTGACGGTTCGGGTTTTTTGCTGCACAAAAAAGTGATAGCCAATCAGCAAATCAGGTGAATCTTCATCTTTTTGTAGGCCTTTTTCAGCAAGCGAATTGTCAACGACCATCTCCACATTTTGGGTGGCGATGTCATTATAATAAAGAGGGTTTTTCCCTGCCTTCACGTCGGGTTCCATAAAAGCATACGACTTATATTTGGATAAATCGGCGTTTGAACGAGATACTTTTACGGTATTACAGCTCATGACTGCAAGTATAAGTACTGTATTTATTAAGAATGTTTTCATAGCAATTTTGATTGATTTTAATTTCAATGCTTAGTTTCACTAATTGACACATTACGAATGACATACCATATCAGAAGTGGGGAAAAACGAGTACAAAACAGGGTGGAAAGCGGTCAAATGTTATGCTAAACAGAGTGAGGTGGGTAAAATTTTTCGCAAAAAAAAGTATTATTAATTTGTACTTAGTCTAAATAATACAGAAGTTTGCGTCGGTAAATGAAAAAGCCTAAAAACGATGTCAAACATTTCTTCATTCTCTAAATTTTCATTGGTAGCGGTTGTAGCTTTAGGGCTAGGCGCTTGTTCAAAAGAAGACGAAACCGTACCACAGCTACGAAAATCAATTGATTATAGTACCCTTACCGAGACTACTCCTTACAGTAGTTTGTTTGTGGACGAAACTGGCAAAACCACGGTTGATTTGGCCAATGGCAACAATCGCTATAAGATGTTTCAGACACTTAATACCTACATCAGCTCCTCAATCAGTGGCAATAGGCAGATTGATGCCACAGTCTTGAAAAATATGTACGCCAATACAGGCAACCCTTTTGCTGACAGTACTAAACTAAACACCTCAGGGGTACAGTTACGCAACGTAACCGCCTCTTCTTGGTCTACTACCGAAGCAGAAAAAGTAAGAGCTCACATTGATACTTACATTAATTCAGTAGCCGAAGCAAGCAAATCAGTAACTGCCGTGGCAGAAAAAGGCAAAGCTGGAAAACTAGGTACTTACTTGGTAGATGCCAAGGGAATTGAACCTATCCAAATCATTCAGAAGTCGTTGATTGGTGCTTTACAGTATGATTATATTGGTAATGTGCTCTTAACCAAAGGGTTGGATGCTGATAACTCTAAAGTATTGACAGGGAAAAACTACACCCAACTTGAGCAAAATTGGGATGAGGCTTATGGTCTCTTGACCCTCAATCAGGTGTATTTGAAGGGTTCAACAGACGCCCAAAGAGGGACTACCGAGTTTGCGTTGGGGTCGTATATTTGGGAATACAACAAAGCGGCTTATGCTAAGATTTTCCCTGCTTTTTTGCGAGGTAGAGCGGCGATTGTCAATAATGATAAAGTAGAGCTTAAAAAACAAGCTGATTTTATCAAGGCCGAAATGGAAAAAGCAATTGCCTCGGCGGCACTTGGATACTTAGGCCCTAAATACGTAAATGCCCAAACTGAAGCAGCTCGTGCTCATGCGATTGGCGAAGGATTAGGATTTATTTATTCATTGCGTTTTGCTACAATCAACGGCGCTGACGCTACCTTCTCCGACAATATCCTCAAGGCTTTGATCTTAGATGCCCCTAATGGCTATTGGGACTTGACACCTGCCAAAATTTCTGCTGCATCAGACGCGATTAAAGCAAAATTCAAACTGTGATTCAATCCAAAACATAGTTGATACTTGAGAAATGTAAATGGACTATTTGCTCAAAATCAATTACTTATTTTAATATTATCTATTTACCAAAAGGAGGACAAGGCATCGGTAGTTGCTTTGTCCTCCCTTGTCGCTTAAAAACCCTATGTTAAAATCGAAACATACTTTATTCAAAACGAGTGTTTTGGTATTGTTCGGAATGCTGATTTGGGCTTGTTCTAACAACGACAGCCCTCAAGAACCTGAACCTACCGATACCTCCAAAGACCGAAAAGTATTACTAACGCATTTGGCGGATAATATTATCATTCCTTCTTACGCCAATTTCAAAGTGAAGTTTGATGCGATGAATAGTAAGTCGCAAGCTTTTACGGCTAAACCCGATGCTACTACCTTGGGCGAGTTTCGTCAGGCTTGGCGTGAGGCTTATATCGAATGGCAAAAAGTGGAGTTGTTTGACGTAGGGCCTGCCAATCGAGCGGCTATGCGAAATTTTTATAATATTTACCCCACTAGCGTAGCGGGTATCACGCAGTACATAGCCGACCCGTCGGTCAATTTAGAAGTAGCAAGTTCTTATGACAAACAGGGATTTCCGGCATTAGATTACTTACTCAACGGAGTAGGCACAACCGACGCCGAAACGGTAGCTTTTTATACCAATGCTACCGACGGTGCTAAGCGTTTGGCGTACATAAAGCGCATCGTGGATCACATGAATGCTTTGATTACCAAAGTAATAAGTGATTGGAATGGAAGCTACCGCGAAGAGTTTACGACCAAAACGGGGCTAGACATTGGCTCGCCAATGGGAGAACTAGTGAATGGATATGTGCTTCATTATGAGCGTTTTATTCGTTCTGGTAAGTTTGGGATTCCATCAGGTGCTATGCTCAATGGCGTAGTAGCTCCCGAAAAAGTAGAAGCTTTTTATAAGAAGGATATTTCCAATATTTTGGCACAAACGGCTCATCAAGCCGTAGTCGATTTTTTCAATGGTAAAAATGTAAAAACAAACGCCGAAGGGCCTTCTTTCAAAACCTACTTAGATGCTTTGGGAGCCAAAGACAGTGCTACTGGCAAGACTTTGTCCGAAATCATCAATGAGCAGTTTGGGGTAAGCAAATCCAAAATAGATGCCCTCAAGCCTAACCTTTTTGAAGAAGTAAAAACCAACAATGCTGCCGTAGTGCAAGTATATACCGAAATGCAAAAAGCGGTTAGGATGCTTAAAGTCGACATGACCGCCGCTATGAGTATTGTAATTACTTATACCGACAACGATGGCGATTAGGGAATAATTGATGATAGCTATTTTTTCATTTTGATGCCATCTTATTTTCAAAAATCAGTATCAGCCGCTCCGCTTGCCGTTTTTAGGATTGTGTTTGGGTTGATGCTTTTGGGGAGTGTGGTGCGGTTTTGGGCTAAAGGGTGGATTGAGCAACTCTACATTCAGCCGCGCTTTTTTTTCCCTTTTTATGGTTTTGAATTTGTCAAACCACTGGGTGAATATACCTACGTGGTTTTTGCTATTTGTGGACTTTCGGCTTTGTTGGTGGCGTTGGGGTGGTTTTATCGTGGGGCAAGTGTGGGGCTTTTTTTGAGCTTTACTTACATCGAACTTATCGATAAATCCACTTATCTCAATCACTATTATTTTGTGAGTCTGATATGTTTGATGCTTATCTTTCTGCCAGCTCAGGTCTATTTTTCGGTAGATGCGTTCCAAAATCGGGTTCGAGTGGCTGATAGTATTCCGCTGTGGTGTCTTGATGCGTTGAAGTTGATGGTGGGTATTTTGTATTTTTATGCCGGTTTGGCAAAACTAAACAGCGATTGGCTATTGCGAGCAATGCCACTGAAGATATGGCTTCCTGCCCGCAATGATTTACCAATCATCGGCTTCTGGTTTAATCACCCAATCGTCCCTTTTGTTTTTAGTTGGTTGGGTTGTATTTATGATTTAAGCATTCCTTTTTTACTCTGCAATCGCCTTACTAGACCTTGGGCTTATGGAGCGGTGGTTGTTTTTCACTTGCTTACGGCGATTCTTTTCCCGATTGGTATGTTTCCTTATGTCATGATTGTGACGGCGCTTGTGTTTTTTTCTGCAAAATTTCACCAAAAAATCATCGAAATAATAGGCAATACAATAGGGCTATCAGAGGCTTTTATGTATCCTCGTCAAATCTTCAAATATGCGTTTGCGAGTCAGAGATTGTTGTTAGGAATGTTTGGTATATTTTTTTTGATACAACTTAGCTTTCCATTTCGGTATTTATGCTATCCTGGAGAGTTGTTTTGGACCGAGGAAGGGTACCGGTTTTCGTGGCGTGTGATGCTGATGGAAAAGGCAGGTTATGCGCAATTTACGGTCAAAGACGTTTCTGGCCGACAAGTCATCGTCAACAACAATCAGTTTCTGACGCCTTTGCAGGAAAAAATGATGGCTACGCAGCCCGATATGATTTTGCAGTATGCGCACATTTTACGGGATTATTACAAAAACCAAGGCTTTCATGCACCGCAAGTGTACGTTGATTCTTATGTAGCTCTAAATGGCCGTTTGGGGCGTCCTCTTATCGACCCGCGTGTAGACTTAGCCAAAGAAAAAGAATCTTTTAAACACAAATCCTGGATTATTCCATTCAATGATGAAATTAAAGGTTTATAGCTATAAAATCGTTACGAGTTATTTGTTGAATGTCTTTTGTAACTGTTTAGTAATCAATGGTTTTTGTCAAAAAAATATTTTTCAAATGAGGAGAATTTTAATAATTAAATGGAGGAAATACTCATTTTCAAATTATCGGATTTTTAAATTAGTATCTCTAGCCAATCTCCTTGTTTTGAGTTTATTGTCAGTTGCGGCATTGGCCCAATTTCGCGTGTCGGGGGTGGTTCTTTCGCAGCAAGATAGTAGTGCCGTCAAAGGCTGTGCGATTTATTTGGAAGGACGCCAAGAAGGCGAACGTTCGACCATTACCAACGAAAAAGGGGAGTTTTCTTTCGGAGATTTATCCAATGGTAATTACACATTACAGCTTATTTCGTCTGATTTTAAAGCGCTTAAATATCCTTTTAGGGTAGAAGGCAAAGACCAAACCTTGCGTTTATTATTGCAAGGGCGTCAGGAGCGTCTCGACGAAGTGGTCATTAAAGACAAACAGACTGATTTTGGTTTTACGCGGATGAGAGGCGTAGAAAGCATGGGTATCTATGAAGGTAAAAAAACGGAGGTGATTATTCCAGAACAACTCGTAGCCAACCTTGCTACCAACAATGCCCGTCAGGTATATGCGCGGGTAGCAGGATTGAATATTTGGGAGAATGACGGCGCAGGTTTGCAGTTGAGCATTGGAGGGCGGGGATTGGATCCCAATCGTACCTCCAATTTCAACGTCCGTCAAAATGGCTATGACATTAGTGCCGATGCTCTCGGCTATCCCGAAAGCTACTATACGCCTCCTGTAGAAGCGATTGGGCGGATTCAAATTGTGAGAGGGGCTGCTTCGCTGCAATACGGAACGCAGTTTGGAGGCCTGCTCAATTTTGTGATGAAAAAGCCTAATCCTAATCGGAAATTAGAGGTATTGGCGCGGCAAAGCGTGGGCTCTTTTGGGTTTTATAATACCTTCACAAGTGCAAGCGGAACCGTCGGAAAACTGAGCTATTATTCTTTTTTTCAGTACAAGAGAGGCGACGGCTGGCGTGCCAATTCTCATTTTGATAATGTTACGCTTTATGCCGATGTGGACTATCGGCTGTCCGAAAAAAGTGTAGTAGGGATTGACATCACCCACATGAGTTATTTGGCGCAGCAACCCGGAGGACTGACCGACGGGATGTTTCGAGAAAATCCACGACAGACCAACCGCGAACGCAACTGGTTTAAAGTAAATTGGAACTTGATGGCGATGCATTTTGACCACAAGTTTAGCATCAATCAAGAGTTTAATTTAAGACTGTTTGGGCTTTTGGCCAATCGTTATTCGTTAGGATTTCGGCCCAACCGCGTTGCTACTATCGACGATAACTCTAAGCGGGATCTCATCAAAGGTGATTTTGAAAACTGGGGTGCAGAGGCTCGCTATTTGAATCGGTATTTTATCAAAAAAAGCCTTTCGGTATTGTTGGCGGGAGTACGCTATTATCATGGGTTCAATCATAGTCAGCAAGGACTCGGTAGTACAGGCAGCGATGCCAATTTTAGTTTTGTAGAGCCTGAAAGATTCATTACTTACGATTATCGTTTTCCTAACCGAAATGTATCTGCTTTTGTAGAAAATGTATTTTATCTCAACGACCAATGGTCGATTACCCCAGGGCTACGTTATGAATATATCTATACTACTGCGGATGGTTTTTATGGAAATATTACCCGCGATTTGGCAGGAAATATCCTAAATATACAGCGAACTGACGAATACCGTACCAACGGGCGACAATTTGTGCTGGGTGGGGTAGGAGTGAGCTACAAACCTCATAGTCAGATAGATATTTACGGAAATGTCTCCCAAAACTATCGCTCTATTACTTTTAGCGATATGCGCATTGCGAATCCGTCGCAGGTCATTGATCCCAACATGAAAGATGAAAAAGGCTACTCGATAGATTTGGGAGTAAGAAGCCAACAAACCACTTTCTATAATTATGATGTTGGAGTGTTTTATCTTAATTATAATAACCGTATTGGCGAAGTACAATTTTATGATGAAAACAACCGCGTTTTACGCCTCAGAAGCAACATTGGTCAGGCGATTATTATGGGGATAGAATCTTACGCCGAGGCCGATTTTTGGCGACTCCTACGACCTGAAACCAAAAATGGAAGCGGAGTGATTTTTGCAAATGTAGCCTACATCAAATCAGAATACAAAGCGAGTAAGATGCCGGGTATCCAAGGAAATCAGGTGGAATTTGTCCCCAAAATCAACCTAAAAAGTGGCCTACGGGTAGCGTACAAAAACCTGAAAGCATCTTATCAGTTGACTTACCTTACTGAGCAGTTTGCCGATGCTACCAATGCCCGTGATGGGGGAGTGGCGGGAGTAGTAGGCTTGATTCCGACTTACAAAATCATGGATTTGAGTGTTTCTTATGAATTTAAGAAGTATCGGATAGAAACAAGCCTCAACAACCTCGCCAACGAAATGTATTTTACCCGGCGTGCCACGGGCTATCCCGGCCCCGGGATTTTGCCTTCGGATGGCCGTAGTTTTTATTTGACTCTACAAGTAAAACTATAGCCACTATCTAATCTCCGACACCACCACATAATTGCCCGTTCGAGTGATTCCGTACTGAAACCATTTGGATTTGTGGCTACGGTCAAACGCAAAACCCTGCCCTTCGCTGATGGTAGGTATCTTTTTGATATACTCTAAAGTAGCGCCTCTCGATGGTAATTTGAGAACGTATAGCTCAGGCTTGTCGTGGCCCGTACAATAGAGCAAGCCGTCTTTTCCCCAAGTACCTCCCGAGGTGCTTTTGGGAGCGAAGGCTTCTAAAAGCAAAACAGGAAAAGCCCACGAAGCGACTTGTTGCCATTGAGGAGTAAATTTGACGAGGGTAGTCCAACGGTTGTCGCGCCCACCGTCCGAATTTTTGTCGGAATAATTGGCAAAAGCTACCCACCAATGCCCTTGATAAAAATCAATCCAAGTGGCTGAACCCGGAAAAAGCCCAAAACTGTGGGTATCAATATGTTTGAGGGTAGTTTTGTCAAAGATTTCAATGGAGCTATTCATGGGTTTGTCGGGGTAGTTGGAATGCGCACAATAGAGCTTATTGCCAATTACAACTCCACTATTGAGGTGTTTGAGCAGTCCCGTCGAATCTTTCCACGCCGCTACCTGCTTGGCGTTTGCCTTGGTATGTTTGGTGATGGAGGTGTTGTTGATGACATAAAAATGCTCCGCATCGACAGCGACTCCTTGTTTGACCTCCGCAAGTTGAAAACGTTGAATTTCGTGGGCGGTTTGAGCTTGTACATTTAGATATAAGGTTAGCCCAGTGAGTAAAATCAGGATTTTATACATTTGTGTAATAATAAAGACTACATTCAGAAAGAGATCACTAGCCTTCTCATACCTACCAACGGTTGATTTTGGGAGAGTAATTTTTAGGCTCTATTGTCTTATGCACAAGATAGATTTTTCTTTTCAAAACAAATTTGGCATTCATGAGTCATTCTACAAAACTGCGTGCAAAGCGCGTATTTTCCTTCTTTTTTTCAGTGGCTATGTTTTTCGGTGCTACTACCTTTGCCCAAACGGCCACTTTGGCGGATGTATCTTTTATGAAAGGGCATTGGCTAGGTACTTTCAATGGCGGGCCTATTGAGGCATTTTGGGCCGCTCCCGCAGGCGACAACCTGACGGGCTTTATGCGGATGATGAAAGACGATAAAGTAACCATGTACGAAATGCTCGTTTTTGAACAAACCGCCAAAGGTCCTATTGTATTGGTAAAGCATTTCAAGCCAGGTTTGATTGCCATGGAGGAAAAAGAGGTATCAGACCGTTATCGTTTTATTGAAGCCAAGAAAGGCCAAGCTCTTTTTGAAAAAGAAGACGCTTCGGTGCGTATCATTTATGAGCATCGTAGCGAAAATCAGCTTGTCATTCAGCGCGGAAAACAAGAAAACGGTAAGTGGGTTTTTATGGATTTGTTTGTTTTCAACCGTGTGAAATAAACTACTTAGGTATCGCAAGCAGCACATTGCTGACGGCTCTTTCGCCTTCGTGGTCAAATTTTTTGTTGTCGCTCGGATAGTTGACCACCCCTTGGTTGGCTATCCACATTGTAGTAGAGCCTCCTCCGTCGAGATTGAGGGCATCGCGACAACCTAGTTGCCGCGCCAAAAAGGTAAGTTCGGGTAAATTCATCCCAAAAGATTGGGAGGAGCGTCCATCTACAGTGATAAGGAGGACTTTGTTGTGATGCGTAATACAGACACAGGTACGAGGATGCCGATTGTCGTTAAATGCGTTTTTGGCGAGTATTTCGGGTTGTCCATTAAGCAGAAGCAACGGTCCCGATAGCATTACATCTTTGTAAGGAAGGTGGTATTCCCAACCTACTTGTGGTTCGCCTTTCAAAATTTTAAGTTTTTTGTTGGCAATAACCACGGCGGCTTTTCCATGAAATGCCGCCGTACTTCCTTTGAGGGCTCTCGTTGTATCAGAGATATATCCTTGGCTTTTAAAAAAATCGACTGAGCCGCCGTTTTTTACATCAAAAAATCCTCCGTTGACTCCCACAATGGCTCCATTCTCTTGCGCTATTTGGCTAGTAGGGCGGAGTTGACCTTTGGTTTTATCGGTTTTGGGAAGAGAGTCGGCAGTGGTGAGTGCCCAAGAAAATTGTCGGCTTTTGCGAGGCAATTCTAAGATATTGATGCTTTGATTGGCCTTAAAAAGCTCATTGTTTTGGAAGTGTATCTTCTTCCAAATGATACCCTTGGGTAAGTTTTGTATCTCCCAGGAGCCTTGTAACAAGGCAGTTGAGTCGCTGGCAGTTTGGGCTTGCAGATAGGAGGCAGTTAGAAGTAATAAAAACAGAATCGGTTTCATTTTATTTTCTAATTTTGTGGCATAATTCGTTGGGAAGGTAGAAGTAAAAAGCTATAAAAGCGTACAAAAGTAGAAACAAACTTAATCATAATCGCTTCGGCGACTCGTAATTAACCAGTAACAGTTAACAAAAAAAATCAATGGCAAAAGTTCCCGTAAATAAACATCAGCCTGTCTATCAAATGCCTACCTCACCTTTGGCGGTGAAGACCAAGAAGTTTGGTTTGGACAAAAAACAATACGTAAATATCGCAATGCAACAGCTTTGGGAGCAGCAAAAAGTGTGGACCTTGCTACCGCTTGGGTTGTTGTTAGTGAATGCTATTTTGGGTATCACGGGGGTCTATCCCAATATTTGGGCCTATATCGTCATCATTTTGGGGGCATTGTTGTACGTTGGTTTTTGGTGGGTACAATATACCGGCGTGACGCAGCTCGAACAGTACAAACAGTTGTTTGACAAGTATATGTACGAAATCGACAGTCGTCAGATTTTGGTCAAAACCAATGCGAAAGAGGGTGGCATTATGCAGTGGGAGCAAATCAAAAGTGCTTATAAACACAAAGATGCGTATGTGCTTGTGATGGGAAAAGGGCAATTCCTGCATTTTCCAACTTCGGTATTTAATTCCGAGCATGATATTCGGCTCTTTGAACGGATTCTCAAACAAAAAAATCTGTTGTTAGAAGATAACAAGAAATAAAGCTGAGTCATTTTAAAGTAGGGATTCATCAAAGAAGACCTTCTGATTTGTGTTTGAGTAAGCCAAATGCTCAAATATAAACAGAAGGTCTTTTTATTTCTTGTCTTCAGTTGCTGAGATTTCATAGAAACAATAAAACTAGGAGATTTCTATCCATGAGATGAAGTCTAGTGGCAATTATTAAACAGACATTAAAAATAAAAATATTTTTAGAAGTTTGAAGATTGAAAAAGTACAATTTTGAGGATGTTAAAACTTAATACTATATAGGCTTTAACCCGTTTATTTACAAATAGTTGGCTAATTTGACTTTCGTTTAGAAAGTGTGGTATTATTTCCTGTTTAACGAAAATTTTATAAAACTCTTTCAAGAGAATAAACTATATTTGTAGCCATAGCATTTAGAAATCAGTTAAAAATTTTTATTTTTCCTTTGATTTATCCCATAAAATAAAACTTAATCCTTGATTATGAGCTACTTGGTAAAAGAATCTAACAATTACCGATACATCGATGAAGGGCAAGGAGAGGTACTGTTGCTTCTGCATGGCTTGTTTGGTGCTCTCAGCAACTGGGATGGGGTAATTGACCATTTCAAGAAAGATTACCGCATTATCATTCCTATGCTTCCCATTTATGAAATGAATCCTAGGGAAGCTGGTTTGGAAGCTTTGGTAGCTTTTACGGAAGGGTTTGTAGCTTCGCAACAACTAAGTGATATGACGCTCATTGGCAATTCGCTCGGTGGGCATATTGCGATTTTGTACACTCTCACGCATCCTGAGCAAGTCAAACGTTTGGTACTGACGGGTAGCTCTGGCTTGTTTGAAAACGGCATGGGAGGCTCTTATCCTAAGCGGGGGAGTTATGAATACATTTCTGAGCGCGTAGCTTATACATTTTATGACCCCAAAGTAGCCACTAAAGAGCTGATTGATGAAGTGTTTGAAACTACATCAAGTATCCCAAAATGTATGAGTATCGTAGGGATAGCCAAATCGGCTCAGCGAAACAATGTGGCAAAAGACCTTCACAAAATTCAAGCACCCACATTGTTGGTGTGGGGACTCAATGATACAATCACCCCGCCACATGTAGGGCATGAGTTCAATCGATTGATTTCTAATTCGGAATTATATTTCATTGACAAATGTTGTCATGCTCCCATGATGGAGCATCCTGAGCGTTTCAATGTATTGTTGGAACGGTTTTTAGTGAAACACGCTATTGCAGAGTTGGCATAGTGAGTAGGTCAAAGTTTGTACGACTTGGGTTCAAGCTTTGACTACTTTTTGTTAAGAAATTCCTATCTCTTGTAATTCTACGAGCTTCTATTACTTTTACATCCTTTAAAGTATCTATAGCTTGTAATGATGACATTTCGTCGCCCGCCTTCTCGGTTTAGTTTTCTTCCTAAATGGCTCGCTTTTCTGGATTTCATGGGGATATTTGAGCGAGACCCTTTTGGCAACTCCCTGTTTATCAAGCGTATCTTAATTTCGGTCATTGGTTGGTTTACGTATTGGCGCTTTACGGTGGTCAACAAAATGCAAATCGAAGGTATCGAGCATCTCGAAAATCTTCCTGAAAATGGGGTATTGTTTTTGTCAAATCATCAGACCTATTTTGCAGACGTCATTTCTTTCTATCATATTTTTTCAAGTGTAAAGTGGGGTTTTAAAAGTACGATTGTGCCGCCTCTGTATTTGTTGGCTCCAAGAGCGCGTAGTTATTATGTAGCTGCCAGCGAGACAATGAAAGCCGGAATTGTTCCTAAGCTTTTTGGATTAGGAGGGGCCCTGACGGTGGAGCGCTCGTGGCGTGCCGAAGGAAAAAATGTAAAACGTGAACGCGACGCCTCGGCGGGCAATAAAGTGGCCGAAGCATTGGATCACGGATGGGTGGTGAGTTTTCCGCAAGGTACAACCAGCCCCTACGCGCCTATCCGAAAAGGTACGGCGCATTTAGTCCTTGAAAATCAGCCGATTGTTATTCCTGTGGTCATCAATGGTTTTCGAAGGGCTTTTGACAAAAAAGGCCTGCGTTTCAAGAAACGCAATACCGTCTTAAGCGTAAGATTCAAAGCCCCGATTGTGTTTGATGAGTCGATGTCGGTCGAGGATATTGTCGAAAAAATACGGAGAGAAATAGAACAGGAAATTCCTGAAAAAATGGTTTGGATGAAAAAAGAAGGCGAGTAGGATTATTTGATTTCACCCTTCACCGAAAATGTTTTCTTGTCTGTCAACGTCAAATGTTGAAATCCGCTTATTTCGTAAGTTTTGATTAGCCAAATACCTTCGGGGCGCATGGCACAAGTAAGCAATAGCTTTTTTTCTGACTCAAAAAGTTGATTTTCTTCTTTCAACGTAGCTTCCACAAAGGAGGGTTTTTTAGAAACACCATCAAGGGTGATTTTCAACAACTTAACGGGTAAGTTTTCGCCTTGCTTGAGGGTATATACATAGGTGCTAGCTGTGGGCTGAGAAATATTATAGCTTAATTGATAAGCCTGTTTGTTGAGGTCAGCTTTCAGAAATAGTTCTAGTTCTTTGGCCCAATCAATATGAGTACTGTTGACGACTTCTTTGTCTGCTCCGACCGTCATCTGCTTGCTAACTAGGGGTTTACGTTTGTTTAGCTCGACTATTTGCTGGTCAATAAAACCTTTCAGGTCAAAATAAGAAAGTGCAGAGGTAGTTTCGGCAGGGTTGGTACAACCGAAAGACCCTATCAAAATCAAAATAATAAAAAGTAGTTGTCTCATAAAAAAAGTGCTTCTTGGATTTAACCAGAGAAGCACTCGAAAAGTTCTAAAATTAGATATGTTGTATAGACTACAGCAGACTTTCTCCGGTCATTTCTTGGGGTTGTGCTACGTCCATGAGTGCCAAGATCGTGGGGGCGATGTCGGCTAGTTTGCCATCTTTGGGCTGTCCTTTATACTCATTTCCCACAAATATACAGGGGACTAAATTGGTACTATGGGCGGTATTAGGCGTGCCATCGTCGTTGCGCATATAGTCCGAATTTCCGTGGTCGGCAATAATAATAGACGTATAGCCATGCGCCATTCCAGCCGTAGCAACAGCTTCGGTACATTGGTCGACGGTTTCGCAGGCTTTTACGACTGCCTCAAACACACCCGTATGTCCTACCATATCGGGATTTGCAAAATTGAGACAGATAAAATCGGCAGTTTCGGCTTCTATTTCGGGCAAAATGGCGTTTCTAATGTCAAACGCGGCCATTTCGGGTTTTAAATCGTAGGTTTTTACATCCTTAGGTGAAGGGCACAAAAGCCTTTTTTCACCTTCAAAAGGCACTTCCCGACCTCCCGAAAAGAAAAATGTTACGTGAGGATATTTTTCGGTTTCGGCAATACGGATTTGGGTCTTGCCGGCATTGGCCAATACTTCGCCGAGGGTATTGGAAAGATTGTCTTTGTCATAAATAACTTTGACTCCTACGAAAGCATCGTCGTAATTGGTCATTGTTAGATAATAAAGACTTAGTTTGTGGGTATTTTGCTCAGGGAAATCCTGCTGAGTGAGCATTTCTGTGATTTCGCGACCACGGTCGGTACGGAAATTGAAACAAAGTACCACATCTCCTTCTTCAATTGTGGCTATTGGCGTGCCATCTTGATTCACGGCCACGATAGGCTCAATAAATTCGTCAGTAATATCCGCATTATAAGAAGCTTGCACACTCTCAAGCAATTGGCTAGGGGCTACTTGTGTACCCTCTCCTCTGACCATCGCGTTGTAGGCTTTGGCGACGCGTTCCCAGCGTTTGTCGCGATCCATGGCATAAAAACGCCCGGTGATACTGGCAATTTTTCCGGTCGTTTTAGCGAGGTGTTGTTCCAAATCGGTCAAAAAGCCTAAGCCACTTTTGGGGTCGCAGTCGCGTCCATCTGTAAAAGCGTGCACGTATACATCGCTTAGGCCAGCATTTTGGGCAGCTGTACAAAGCCCTTTTAAGTGATTGATATGAGAGTGAACACCGCCGTCAGAAACTAGCCCGATAAAGTGTACTTTTTTGCCAGCGTTTTTGGCGTAGTTGAAAGCTTCTACCAAAGTAGGTTCTTGCGCAAGGGTGCCATTTTCGACGGCAAGGTTGATTTTTACTAAATCTTGGTATACGATACGACCCGCACCGAGGTTAGTATGACCTACTTCTGAGTTGCCCATTTGTCCGTCGGGCAAGCCCACGGCCAAGCCACTCGCTTCTAGTTTGCTATGAGGGTATTGTTGTAAGATACGATCATAAAAAGGAGTATTGGCAGCGATTACGGCGGAGCGATTTTCTTCGCCAGCTTTGGCAATACCCCATCCGTCCATGATGATTAAAATGACTTTTTGACTCATATTGTGGGTTTATTTTAAACTTCTAAAATTAAGTAAGCAATGTTAATAATGAGCAGCGATAATTAACCGCACTGGCGGTTTCGTGTGCGTAAGAGCTTAATAACGAGTGTTTTATTGTTTATTATTTTCTTTATATCAACAATTTTTTAAACGATTATAGTCTCAGATTTTCAAAATTATAAATGATGTTCTTTAATCAGGTATTCTAAAAAATTCTCTCCGCAACGTAGCACAATCTGATACACATTTTCAAAGGCCGTAATGTCGTCATAGTATGGATCAGGAACATGAGGGCTATCGGCCTGTTCATCAAAATCACGGTAAAGAAATACCCGTCCCTCTTCGGGATAAAAGCCCGTAGAGCGATAACTCTGCGTCTGAATATACTCTAAATTGGATTCATCCATAGCGATGATGTAATCGAAGTTAGCAAAATCGTCGCTAGAAAGTTTGCGCGCTTGGTGGGTAAGTGGGATGCCGTAGTCGGCAGCAACGCGGCGTGAGCGGCGGTCGGGGAGAGAGCCTATATGATAACCATGCGTACCCGCCGAATCGCAGGCAATTTTGGCAGAAAGCCCTTTTTTTTCTATTAAATCTCTGAATGTACCTTCGGCAAGGGGAGAACGGCAAATATTACCTAAACAAACAAATAAGACATTAATCATACCGATGTTGGTATCGATTGTGGTGGTATAAACATCCAACAATCTGTGGGTTACTTTTCAAATGGCTCCCCTTTGGCATCCACAAGTACAAACACATCCTCGCTGTCTTTTTTCATAAAATATTTTTCGCGAGCGTATTTTTCCATGAGCTTGTCGCTACCTAGGGTAGAAGCTTGTTCTTTTTTCAAGGACTCTATTTGGTCTTGGTAATATTCTTTTTGACTTTTGAGCTCTTGTAGTTTAAACCAGTTGCCAATTTGGTCTGGAATGCTGTTGAGCTCAAAAAAGCCTAACCATGCAAACAACATTACTAAACTTGTAAAATAGAAGTTTCTGAACAAACGAAGGTATTTCATAGGTTTAGTTTTGTTTGAGCAGGAAGAAAAAAGTAAACTTACTCTTTAAAATATAACTATGTATTAGCAGTTGGCTCAAGCCAACTGCTAATGAGACAATCCTTAAAAGTTTTTGCCAGGGAAGTAGGCTGTTTCGCCAAGTTCTTCCTCAATGCGTAACAATTGGTTGTATTTGGCCATACGGTCAGAGCGCGAAGCCGAACCAGTTTTGATTTGACCCGTATTAAGTGCTACGGCCAAGTCAGCGATGGTGCTATCTTCGGTTTCGCCTGAGCGGTGGCTCATGATGTTTTTGTAGCTATTGCGTTTTGCTAAGCTTACAGTATCGATAGTTTCGGTCAATGACCCGATTTGGTTCACTTTTACCAATACCGCGTTGGCTACTTGTTGTTCGATACCCATTTGGAGGCGTTTAACGTTGGTCACAAACAAGTCGTCACCTACGAGTTGGCATTTTTTGCCGATAGCCTCAGTGTGTAGTTTCCAACCTGCCCAATCGTCTTCAGCCATACCGTCTTCGATGGAGATAATGGGGTATTTGTTTACCCAATCCGTCCAGAAATCAGCCATTTGGGCAGACGTCAATTCCTCTTTGCTTGATTTCTTGAATACATAACGGCCTTTTTCTTCGTTCCAAAGTTCAGATACGGCAGCATCCATGGCGATAAAGATATCTTCGCCTGGGCGGTATCCTGCTTTTTCGATAGCCGTTAGGATGGTTTCAAGCGCTTCTACGTTCGATTGGATGTTGGGAGCAAAACCACCTTCATCTCCTACGTTGGTAGAGTATCCTTTCGATTTCAACACACCTTTCAATGCATGGAATACTTCCGTACCCATGCGTAGGGCTTGAGAGAAAGTTTCGGCGTTGGTCGGCATTACCATAAACTCCTGGAAGTCAATAGCATTGTCGGCGTGAGCGCCACCGTTCATGATATTCATCATAGGAACAGGAAGGGTGTTGGCATTTACGCCACCTACGTAGCGGAACAATGACAACCCAGCTTCTTGAGCAGCAGCTTTAGCTACGGCGAGCGATACACCCAAGATGGCGTTGGCTCCTAATTTACCTTTATTGGCAGTACCATCAAGCTCAATCATGATTTTGTCAATCTGATTTTGCTCATATACAGAAAGTCCTAATAATTCGGGATAAATAATTTCATTGACGTTTTGAACGGCTTTCAAAACACCTTTGCCCAAATACACGCTCTTGTCATCGTCGCGGAGTTCGACTGCTTCGTGAATGCCGGTAGAAGCGCCTGAAGGTACGGCAGCGCGACCCATGAAGCCATTTTCGGTGCGAACTTCAACTTCTACGGTAGGGTTACCGCGTGAGTCGAGAATTTGACGGGCATGTACCGATTGGATTGTACTCATCTTGTCAGGTAGGTTTTGTTTAATAATTTGAAAATAAGACGTTGACTGGTAGTCGTTTGAAGTACAAAGTAAATCAAAAAAAGCGGGAGCTAAAAAGAAAGCTATTTTTTTAATTGAGCACTTGAAAAAGATAGGGATAGTAGAAGCAGTATCAAGGATATTTTTTTAGTGATTGAGGTAAATATAATAATAGTACAATTATATTTTTTTGAGAGTTTATTGTTGAAAACAAATAATGTTCTATAATTTACACAAATCGTTGATTTTTGTATTGTATTTGTTGATATATTTGAAATATTAGTTTGATTTGCTGATAGTATATATTGTTTTTTCTAATATTATTATTGGCAAAATTATATTTTACACACTTCATCCATTATTAGTTAACATGAAAAAAATTTTACTAAGCATGAGCTTAGTGGGCTGTATGTTTATGGCTCATGCTCAAAGCCGAAATGATTGGTTTAAAGGAGAAATCCTGCTGACTAGTGGCGAACGTTTGGAAGGTAGTTTGGTGTATGCCAACGACGTAGAAGCTGTATCCGTCAAATTGCCAGGAGGTATTCAAAAATCATTTGGAAACACACAACTCCAATCTTTTGAGTTTTGGGATACAAAAAATCAGCGACTTCGCCGTTTTAAGACCAATACTTTACCAGAAAACGGTCGTGTGGCGGTCGTGGAAGTGGTATTGGAGGGAGATATT
Source organism: Runella zeae DSM 19591 (assembly GCF_000423565.1). Taxonomy (GTDB): domain Bacteria; phylum Bacteroidota; class Bacteroidia; order Cytophagales; family Spirosomataceae; genus Runella; species Runella zeae. The sequence continues at coordinate 179,679 of NZ_KE384039.1, forward strand.
GAAGTAGTGAGATGCTTCAAAACGAACAAAAAAAACTATGCTCGGTCATTTTACAATCATTTGCCTCTTCAAGAGACGGAGCATAGCTTTTATCGATATTATGTGCACGACGGGGTCAGCCTTACGACTTTAGAGCATTTTTTAAAAAAGAAATATCGCCACAAATCAGCCCATTGGCGAGGTGAGCTTGAGTTGTTTAGAGTCAGAAACGACTTGAACAATGGGGTCTCAAGCTGGTTAAAAACTTTATCTTTCTTCAATACTTTGCAAGAAGATTGGAGGTGGCAACAAAAGCCCGTCCTGCTTAGGGATTCTTTGCAGTGGGCGCGGCAGGTTTATTAGAGTGCTAACCGATCAACTGCCTGCCAAATTCTTTCGGCTGGCATGCAAAGTGACAAGCGAATATATCTTTGTCCTTTGGGGCCAAAAATAAAGCCCGGAGCGATAAAAATATGCTTTTGGTACAGTAAGTCATCTACGAGTTTTTCAGCAGATGTCACTTCTTCAGGAAGCTTGGCCCACAAAAACATGCCTTCTTGGCTTTGATCATAAGTACAATTCAAAGCTTTCAAAAAAGCCTTGGCCGCGTCCAAACGGCTTCGATACACGTTGTTTTGAGCAATGTGCCATTCGTCAGCGTTTTGGAGAGCAGCTACGGCGGCTTGTTGAATTCCCAAAAACATACCAGAGTCTACGTTACTCTTGATAGTGAGGATGGCGTCTATGTAGTCTTTGGCTGCCGATAGCCATCCCACACGCCATCCCGCCATATTGTGAGACTTCGACATAGAATTGAGCTCGATGGCTACCTCGTTGGCTCCTTCAACAGACAGCAGACTAATGGGGGGCTTTTGGTTGAGAATGAGGCTATAAGGATTGTCGTGGCAAAGCAAAATGCGATGCTCTAGGGCAAACTTAACCGCTCTTTCGAATAACTCACGAGTGGCAGGGGCTCCTGTGGGCATATGAGGATAATTGAGCCAAATGATTTTGGTTTTGGGAGTGACCAAGGATTTCATGGCTTCCCAGTCGGGCTGCCATTGTTGGTTTTCCAAAAGAGGGTATTCAATTACTTTGGCTCCTACCATCTCACTTACGGCGCGGTAGGCTGGATAGCCTAGTTCGGGCACAAGTACTTCATCATCAGTATCTAAGAAGGTAAGGCTGATATGCGTGATTCCTTCTTTAGAGCCGATGAGGGGTAAAATCTCAGATTCGGGATTGAGGGCTACGCCATAGACCCGGGCGTACCATTGGGCAATGCCTTGTCGAAGTGCCGGAATTCCTTTATAGGCTTGATAGCCGTGGCTATTGGCAAGAGAAGCGGAGTCGGTGAGTGCTTTGATTGTCGCTTCGGAGGGAGCTTGGTCTGGGTTACCAATCCCCATATTGATGACATCATGGCCGGCTGCAATAAGTTTGCGGACTTCGGCGAGTTTGACCGAGAAATAATATTCTTGGGCTTGAGTGGCGCGTTGAGCGAGTTGGATAATCATTGACTAAATACTGGAACCTGAAAGAGTACAATAGGAAGAAAACCACCCAAACGTACCCATCTTATAATACAACAAACGGTTTGGGACTAAAACAAAGCACAAAGATAATGAGCGAAATCCAACCTAAAATTTGGCGCGTAAGATTTAGGGGTTTGGCATCGTCGGTAGGAGGGTGATAAACGCCCAAAATACGCCCTAATAAAAACCCAAACACTAAAAATCCTGAATAGCCTTCTGCTTGAGGGAAAGCTAACGAAATACCTAACTGAACCGTAACAGACAACAATGCTAACATCCAACTAGTGAGGGAGTTGGATTCGGAAATACGACTAAAGCAGATTTGTAAAAATAAAATGTACAGCCCTAAATAACCCACTTTTTGCCAGAAAATCTCGTCATCGGCAATCGCAAACTCTTCAGGATGATAGACTCCCAAACCAGCGTAGGTAATAAAAATAAAAAATAAAACGGGTGCTACAATTTTAAACTTTTTGCCCCCAATCAGCCCATAAAGTACGTGACCCCCGTCGAGTTGGCCGATTGGAATCAGATTGAGCGAGGTGAAAAACAACGCTAAGTATCCCGCTAAGATAAGAGGATAGTGGATGATTTCTTGAGGGGGAGGGAGGCGAGTGGGGTCTGCTACATAATTTTTAAAGAAAGAAAAGAGCAGATTATCTCCCAGCAGAATATTGCCACTCATATTTTGATTGGCATAGACTACGCGCGCAAATCCCATTCCAAATTTTTTGTATTCGGGATGAATTTTGAAGATATAATCTAAAGTGGGGAGGTTGGCAAAACCGTACCAAAGTACGCCTACTGCTACCACAAAGCCAGCCAAAGGGCCTGCAATCCCAATATCAAAATATTTTTGACGCGAACGGATGAATTCTTTGATGCGAATAAAAGCACCTAAGGTACCGATGGTCTGTCCAAACCCTAGCCACAAAGGAATATAAAAGGGAAGCGTGACGCGAACCTTGTGTTTTTTGGCGGCAAAATAATGACCAAATTCGTGGACTGTCAAAATCCCCAAAAAAGGAATAGAAAATTGAAATCCTTGCCAGAAGTGTTCCCAACCTAGCGGATTTTCAATTTTAAAAAAAGGCAAATCAAATGGGCGTCCAAACATCCACTCTGCCCCCGATAAAGAAGTGGTAATGAGCGTTGTAATAAACAACAGGAGTTGGATGATATGAATGCGTTTGATGTTCATGCTGTGTTAGAAATCGCGTAAGTATTCAATCATCGAAATAGGTTTTTGGACATGAATCGTCTGAATACCGCAAGTAGCGGCTGCTTTGATATTGTCAGCATTATCATCCAAAAATAAGGTTTCATGCGCTGCCAAACGTGCCTGTGCCAGCACCTCCTCATAAATGGCGGGGGTGGGTTTCATGATGCCCATTTCGTAAGAAAGAAAAAGTTTTTCGAAAAGAGAATCGAGTTTTTCGATACCAACCGTACGATAAAGGATTCGGTTTACTTCTTCGACGTGAATAGAACTTGTGTTGCTCAACAAAAACAAACGGTAGCCTTTTTGGGCGAGTTCTTGGAGTTTTTGGATGCGTTGGGGAGGAATGTCGAGCAAAAGTGAGTTCCATGCTTGGTCGATGGTCTCATCGCTCCAAGTATGTTGCTGGAGAAGTTCTCGGATATAGTCCCTAAACTGAACGGCGGATAGCTGTCCAGTTTCAAATTTTTTAAATACTTCGTTTTGATGAATGAGCCCTTGAATTTCGTTCAAGGGCTTTTGGGTCAAAGAAGCAAATGACTGAGCGGCGAGTGGTACATCAATATTGATGATGACATCGCCGAGGTCGAATATGATATTTTTGATATGTTTCATTTACTCAATAAAAACACCCATTGAACAAAACTTATCAATTCGTTGATTGATACGCTCCTCAGGGCTTAGTTTTTGAAGTTCGTTGATATGCTCCAAAATTACTTTTTTGAGGGTGCTAGCCATCGCTTTGTGATCAAGGTGAGCACCACCTAATGGCTCTGGTACAATACCATCTACCAAGCCCGCTTCTTCCATGTCTTTGGCGGTGATTTTCATCGCTTCGGCGGCTTGCTCTTTAAAATTCCAGCTACGCCACAAAATTGTAGAACAGTTTTCGGGAGAAATGACGGAATACCAAGTGTTTTCGAGCATCAGCACACGGTCTCCGATGGCAATTCCTAACGCACCTCCCGAAGCACCTTCACCGATTACGATACAAATCACCGGTACTTTGAGCATAAACATCTCCTTAAGGTTGCGAGCAATGGCCTCGCCTTGGCCGCGTTCTTCGGCCTCAAGCCCCGGAAATGCGCCAGGGGTGTCGATGAGGGTCACGATAGGCTTATTAAATTTCTCAGCCAATTTCATCAGGCGAAGGGCTTTGCGATAGCCTTCTGGATTGGCCATACCAAAGTTGCGTTGCTGGCGTTGCTTGGTATTACGACCTTTTTGCTGGCCAATAATCAAAAGATTTTGCCCATCAATGTTACAAAAACCTCCCACCATAGCGGGGTCGTCGCGTACGGTACGGTCGCCGTGAAGTTCAATAAACTCCTCACACATAAGCTCAATGTAATCGAGCGTGTAAGGGCGGTCTGGATGGCGCGAAAGCTGTACCCGCTGCCATCGAGTGAGGTTTTGGCTTATATCTTGCCTCAATTGTACGATGCTAGTTTCGAGTCTAACGACGGCCTCCGATACATCCACTTGGGTAGTTTCAGCTAGTTTCTTAAGCTCTATAAGCTTGGATTCAAGGTCAGCCACAGGTTTTTCAAAATCTAAATAGGTTGGCATAGCGTAAATTGCTTACAATTCAAAAGTTTGTCCTTTTACAGGAATCTCAACATTTTCGTACCCCATAGAAGTCAAAGTATTTTTAAATGCTTCCATGCTTGGGGCTTCTCCGTGCACGAGAAATATTTTTTTCAGGGTTGTGGGAGATTGTTGTTGTACAAATCTGACGAGGTCATCGCGGTCTCCGTGGCCGCTAAATACGTCAATTTTTTCGATATTGGCCAATACTTGTTCGTCTTTCCCACGAATACGTATCGTAGTTTGGCCGTTGAGAAGGCGCCATCCGAGGGTACCTTCGGCACAGTAGCCTATCAGCAAAATAGTACAGTAAGGATTACTAATGTTCTGAGCTACATGGTATTCGACGCGTCCGCCACGTACCATTCCCGAAGAGGAAATGATAATACACGGCTCTGTGTGGTTTGATACAGATCGACTGGCATCGGTACTTTCAAGATAGATTAAATTTTCGAAATCAAACAAGGTTTCGTTGTCTTCATAAAACTCTCGCGCTTCTCGGTTTAGCATTCGAATGTTGCGCTGATACACCCGAGAACTTTCAAAGGCCAACGGACTATCAGCAAACACTTTGATGGGAGGGAGATGATTGTCAGTGTAGATTTTGTTGAGGGTGTACAAAAGTGCTTGCGTACGTCCCACGCTAAAAGAGGGAATAATAAGACGTCCGGGAATATCGATGCAAGTACGGCGAATGACATCTTCTAAGGCTAATTCGGGAGTGGTTTTGAGATCATGGAGGCGATCTCCATAAGTACTTTCACACACCAAATAATCTACTTGCGACAATGTGCCGGGATCATTGAGTAGGGGATAGCCCTGCCGTCCAATGTCGCCCGAAAAGCCAATCACTTTTTTTTGCCCTTTCTCCCAAGTTTCTACCAAAATATGAGCAGCACCCAATAAATGTCCCGCTGGCACAAAAGTCACAAAACAATCGTCGGCAACTTTAAATCTTCTATTAAACGCTAGTGGTACAAAATTTTCAAGCGCTTCCTTTACTTGTTTTTCGAGATACAGATCTTTAGGAAGGTCTTTCTTTTTTTTGCCTTTTTTACGCTTAGGCCCATTGGCGTTGTTGATTTCGTTGAGGCGTTTTTGATTGAGAATCGCCGCATCTTTAAGCAAAATCGCCGTCAATGAGTAAGTAGAGTCCGTACAGAGGATTTGCCCTTCATAGCCGTCGCGGTATAGGTTGGGGATATTGCCTGAGTGGTCAATGTGGGCGTGGGTCAACAAAACCAAATTGATACTGGAAGCTTCGAAGGGAAAAAGCGCGTTAGGAAAAGGTGTTTCTGTTTCGTTTTGAAGACGTTTGCGGTCGCCACTTTCAAAGTCTGAGCCACAATCTACCAAAATTCGATAATCGTTGTCCAATTCTAGGAGGTACATGCTGCCTGTAACCTGTTGAGCAGCACCCCAAAATGTTAATTTCATATATATTGCTCGCTCCTTGTCCCAAAGGGGGTTATTACATTCCTCTAACGAAGGGACTCAACCAAAGGTTTATAATGTTTGAAGAATGATTGTTACAAAAGTATCAAAAATGATGATATATACCACATTTGGGACATTTATTGAAGCAACAGAAAGCTATTTTGGTAGGATTTTGATTGAGTAAAGTTACTCAGTCAAAGGCACTGAGCGGGCAATACGCTCTTCGAGAGAAATGAAGGTTTCGGTACGTTGGATACCGCCTACTTTTTGGATTTTGTCGTGTAATACTTGGCGGAGATGTTCGGTATCGCGGCAGACTATTTTGGCAAAAATACTATAAATTCCCGTAGTATAATGAATATTGACCACTTCAGGGATACGTTCGAGTTCAATGGCTACTTCTTCGTAAAGTGAACTTTTGTCCAAATAAATCCCTAAAAAAGCGCTTATATCCCAACCTAAGCGGGTTTGGTCAACTAATAATTGAGCTCCTTTGACAATGCCAAGTTGCTCAAGTTTTTTCATACGTACATGTACAGTACCGCCTGATACGTTCACTCTTTTCCCAATTTCGGTGTAAGCCAAATGCGCATCTTCTAACAAAAGTGCCAGAATTTTGAGGTCTGTACTGTCAATTTTGTCAATTTCTAAATTTCGGTCCATGATGAAGTGATAAAATTGAATTTTATTCAACAAAAGTCGTGTTTTATTAAATAAAATCAAAATTTTTAAAATTTTTGCTATGAAATTTGCAATGAAAGATGAAAAGCATTAGTTTTGCATCGTCAATACTACTCACACGAAGTATTTAATAAGTAATGTTGAGTAGGTTTTAGTGACAAAGTTCTTTTATACTGTAGGATGATGAAACTTGGCAGCCATGCCCTCCTGTCTCGGGGGTGGTGACCACAGGATAAACACGATATAATGCCGGCACTCTAGTCGACTGGGGTAGACCACCAAACTTTGTATCGCGGCTAACTGCACCGTGGGCGGTTCGAATCCCCCTCCTACAGCAAGATACTTAAGGATAGCTTGTTGGACGATTTCGCACTGCGAACTATTGAATCTAACAAGTTATCCTTTTAAAATATCCCAAGAGGTAGCGTCGATGACACAACCTCAAAAAATAAAGAAACTATTTGGTTTTTAGTTTGTTGATGAAGTGTAATTGCGACACGCAGGCTCAACTTGAGGCCTGTGTGTTTTTTTTATAAGCTCCAAAACTATAAAATCTAGGAAAGATTGCCTTGATTTGTAGGTCTATCCCTATTTTTCTAAATCTATTTCTATGATTTTTACGTCTGACGCCGTTGTTTTGGGGCTTTTAATGATTACCCTCGCCATTATTTTTTATACTGCTTCTCTTGAGCATCCTTTCTGGAAAAAACTTTATACAATCGTCCCCCCTTTATTGCTTTGTTATTTCATTCCGGGTCTTTATAATTCGTTTGGAATTATTTCGGGCGAAAAATCCAAATTATACCCCGTTGTTTCTCAATATCTACTGCCGGCTTGTTTGGTCTACTTTACGCTTGGCATGGATTTTAAAGCAGTGCTGAGATTAGGCCCCAAGGCACTCATTGTATTTTTTGCGGGTACACTTGGAGTGATGTTGGGTGGTCCTATTGCGGTTGCTATAGTCAAAAGCGTAGCTCCAGAGGTAGTAGGTGGGCAAGGGCCTGAAGCTGTGTGGCGGGGGCTATCGACGATTGCAGGCAGCTGGATAGGAGGCGGTGCCAATCAAACTGCTCTCAAAGAGATATTTCAACCCAGCGACCGCCTGTTTTCGCAGGTGATTGCAGTAGATGTTATCGTGGCTGAGATTTGGATGGCAGTACTTATCTACGGTGCCGGGCAAGCGAGTAAGATTGATACTTTTTTTAAAGCAGATGCCTCTTCTATTGAAGAATTAAAACATAAACTAGAGAATGAACAAAAAGTATCACAGCGCTTGCTCACGCTCAAAGATTTGGTATTGATAGGAGCGGTAGGGTTTGGGGCTACGGGGTTCGCGCACTTTTTTGCCGATTTTATGGCTCCGTGGATTAAGGAGCATTATCCTTCTCTCGAAAAACTAAGCCTTACCTCCAGCTTCTTTTGGGTCGTATCTACAGTGACGTTGATTGGTATTCTGCTTTCTTTTACGCGTTTACGCCAACTTGAGTTTGCGGGAGCTTCCAAAATAGGGAGCCTTTTCTTGTATATTTTGGTCGCAACTATTGGGATGAAAATGGACATTTTTGCAGTTGCCGAAAATCCTGGGCTGTTTGCGGTCGGTATCGTTTGGATGGCGACGCACGTGATTATTACACTAGGTGTTGCCAAGCTTGTCAATGCTCCTTTCTTTTTTACTGCCGTAGGTTCACAAGCCAATGTAGGCGGGGCGGCTTCGGCTCCCGTAGTGGCGGCTGCTTTTCACCCTTCTTTGGCATCTGTAGGGGTTTTGTTATCTATACTAGGATATGCCGTAGGTACTTATGGCGGGTACCTGACTGGCTTGATGATGCAGTGGATTGTGGAATAAAAACCATGTAAAATAAATATTTTGAAGAGTAGATAATCGACATATTATACTTTTCAAAATATTATACCAAAGCATATATTACCTATAACCTGACCAACCTATCTATTTCTATGAAAATTACTACGTATATCTATTCTGACCATTATTACATTTTAAGTACTGCTTTGTGAGCCAACTTCGCCACCGCTAGCTCACTTTCGATTTTTCTATTCTAAAAACCATGGCTAATCAAGCAAACCTGTGAGGGTTTTTAGCAACGTATATATATATGCTTGAGGAAAAAATTAGCTTGCTTTGGCGTTCTGATTATTAGTACTTAGTGGGCTTTTTTGGAGCTGCCTATTTGCTCATCTTATGCACCTTGCATTTTGTAAGTTTTTCATTATGAGGGCTTTGTTGGTTTTTCTGAATTGCCAAGCGGGTACTTATTAATTTGCTATTCAGCATTTTTATTTTTAGCTTACTTCTTTTGATATTATGTCTAACCATCCACACATTTACTCTATTACACCATGGACAATGCTAACCCTCGCCTTGCGTTTCATCAGAACCAAAACCCTTATTATGACCCTATTGTAGTTAATCGAGAGGTGGTAGAAGCTCATTCTTCTCTCAATTGTATTCCTATTTTTGAAGGATTCTATCTGCATTGTCCGTTGGCGGCTATTCAGATTTCTAAAAAAGATATTTGTTTGGTGATAGATAATGTTTTTTGTTCGGCGGCTGATACAGATCTTTGGACGATAGATTCTGTTCCTATTTCGTTGATTTCAATCGCGGTGCCTTGGGAGTGGGCGTATACGAGGTATCCTCTCGAAGTTTTTTATAGTATCAGAGAAAAGTTAAGCCTAGAACTTACCCTGACAACGCTCAGTTTTAGTAGACAAGATTTGCATAACTTGTTGAATATTAGTTTTTTGCAGGACTCTCTGTGCGACAAAGGATTAGCTAAAAAACAAATGATAGGAAGTCTATTGGATGGTTTTTTTGCGGATTATTTACCTGAACTGTTTTTTACGCGAAAAAACGTGGTTGTCGAAGCGAGCACACAAGATGATGAAAAACTTGTCCAACTCTACGACAAGTATATCGCCCAACCTCTGATAAAACTCCCTTCGCTTGAAGACATAGCAGATGAGGCAGGCATGAGTGTGTCAAAATTAAAGAAAGCATTTAAAGCCAAATACGGAAGGCCCGTATTTGAATGTCATACCGAAATAAAACTCAACTATGCGCTGGATTTACTCCAAAATGGATATAAAGTAGAGGACGTGTCAAAACTTTTGGGATATAGTCAACCAATTAAATTCATTAATGTTTTCAAACGATGGTTTCATATCACTCCCGGCAAAGTAAAGAAAAATGTCTCTTCAGACTCAGAATAAGCTTTAAACACAAAAGAGCCTCCTCATAAAATGGAGAGGCTCAAAAAGTCATTACCACTACTTTAATAAGTTAGACAAATATACCAAAAGTATAATTATTTATCAAAATTTTTTTATTTTAAGGTTAAAATAAAAACAATACTTACAGTTTTCTGTGCCACGACTATGAAAGGACAGGCTGCTACGCCACTGACCCGAAGTACTTTTAAAGCCTTTTGCCTGGGTCTTGAGCACAGCGAAAACGGAGGTTTCAATCCTTGTTCTAATGGAAAGTGCTTTTAAAGAGCATATTCACTACAACTACGACTTTCTTGAATCTAATCCTGAATTCTTACAAACATTTTATACTCCCAAAACTTGGTCTCATAATCAAAGTTTCATAACTTGTTAAATAAATGACTCGTAACGTTATTGGGAATGAAACTTACGTTAACATTTTATCCGAAATATCAGCCAAGTATCACGCTTACTGTGGTATATGTTCCTGAGCTCGATAATGCTGGAATGCGTCCTTACTTACATGTATCTAGTAACACCGCTTATGTAGACTGGGAAAACTTTAAAATATTTAATAATACAGACATTAAAGCCAAAAAGGAAGCTTTTCAGCGTCTGCAAAGGATTGATTAAAGGGGGCGCAACAGACGCCCTCATTGTATTTTGAGCCATTTTAAACCATTCTAACCATTCTATGGATAACTCTTTAGGATATTTTCTTGTTGATTTCCTTTATGAAAGTAATGAGGGAAGTGATTCGATTGTAGTATCGCAGGTTGTAAAAAAAGATGATAACTGGGGAAATTTAGTGAAAAATGCCCCCGTCGTGGAGAATTATAGATGTGTGGGTTTTTTTGCAGATATGATTCCCGTAGATTATGATCCTACAAAACATTCGATACTGAAAAAAAAACTTTAACTTATTCTCCAAAAACTTGCTTTCTGAAGTCGTCGTTTTCTTTGGGTGTAGCCGAAAGTAGGCAGTTCGCGATGTGTTTTAGGCTATTGATATTGTATTCTATATTTTTCAAGCTAATGAATAACTAATGTTTGGTTTGTTATAGAGTGTAAGTGTCTGTTTGCCAATATTTTGATATTGGTTTTCGATTGCTTCTTGTAAAATTGTTTATATGATAACTGATTAATTAGAATAGTTATTTGGGGGTTCTAGGAGCTTAGTGGAAAGAAAAAATGAGCCGAGCTCCTTGAACCTTGGCTAGATTTCGATTGCAGTAGTGAGTTTAATTTTGGTGATTTTGTTGATAACACATTGTTTAATTTGTAATATATGACTTTAATAGTTGCCCATAGGAAAAATGGAGACATTACGCTTAGTTCAGATTCAAGAATATGTTTTGGTTTAGACGACGAGTGTTTCGATTTTGGCATAAAAATTTTCTCGTTTGATGTAATTATCCGGAATGGTGGGATAGGGTATTTAGTTGATGGTAGAATTGAAAATTATATTCATCCTTCTATACCTAATATAGATGAATTTCGAAAATATAGTTTAGGAATAGGTGTAGCAGGAAGTGCGGTATTTGCTTATACGATTAAAGAGTTTATAAGTTCTAAACTCAATATTTTATTTCCTATGGGTGACCATAGTGATTTATCTATGGTGGGTGTCATGGAACTTATTAGACATTCCTATCAATTTGTTACTGTTGAGCTTAGGAATGTGCTAGGTTCTCGTGCTAAAAGCAATTTTGTAGTTACTGGATATTGCCATGTTGAGCAAAAGCAAAGAGCATTTTGTTTTTATATTGAAGAGCCTAATGTAGGTAGGGCAAAATTTCTTTATAAAGAAATTCTCCAGAAAGATGGGACAGAGTGTTTTGGTTCTGGGAAAGATATTGCTGAAGAAATATTAAAAGCAAAGCAAGGGATTAAACCTTTAAGATTAGTAAGGGAGGTAATAGAGTCAAAGAAAGACCCAAGAGTTGGAGGGGGAGTACAGCATGGAGGGTTTTTAAAAGAGGGGAAGTGTTTTAGTGTACTTGGGGTCTACGATATAGAACATACGCCCTTAGCTACAGATGATAACGAGTTTAGTCCTGTTTTTGAAAGAGCAAATCCAATACATCTAGACCCGTTACAATATCCTTTTATAAGAACGGGAGGTACTTATGTGGGATTAGATCACGAGTGAGTTATCAAAAATCTACTTTAAGATTATTGAATTCTGTCTTTAGATAAACTTTCAAAAATTTTCAAATTAGAAACCTGAATAATTTGTTACTTTTAGGTCATTTTCAATGCAAAAGTTCAGAAATGTTTTTATTTCATCTCTATAAAATTCATGTTCTGGATGTAGGTTGATGAAAGATTCAATGGCGATTAAAACTTTATCTGCTGAATGATATTCAGGAGTGTAATCATTTGTTTCGAAATCTTCGCCATATTCTTCTTTCATTGATGCTAATTGTTCGTCGTCTAAGTCATAGTCACCACCCACTGAATCCTCTCCATTTAATAAAAAATCAAAAGCATTTTCTTCTAAATTTGAGTCGAGTGCCAATTGTCTGACTTCTTTTTCGTCTGCAACGTTGATAAATTCTCTGAAAAAATCAATTTCGGGCATAGAGGGAGCATTTTTAATTTCCCTGTTTTCTGGGCTTTTATAAGTCAAATACAATTCCATTGGTTACTGTTTTTAGTTTTAAAATTAGTGGTTTTTCAGGTGGTCAAAATAATTATTGCCTGAAAATCCACCGAATATGTTCTTTCTACGATTTTCACTTAAACTATCTCATTTTCAAAGTCTCATTGACTAACTCTATTTCGATGCGATCGTCATTGTACCTAATATTCTAAATAAGCCGTGAAGGTGTCACCTTGGTCAAAATGAAATGGATGGATGCTAGAGGCTAGGGTACTTCAATCTTCATAAGAAACTATACCCGCGAAAGTAGAAAAAAGCAAAACACCAAAAAATACCGTAAAACCAGTATTTTACCGCTTGATAACTTTTTTGTAAAAAAATACACTTCTTCTTCAGTAGGTGGTCAATTATGGATTATTGGGATTCGTTGGCCAATCAAAGGGGAGATGTACTACCAAAAAAACACAAAAAGTGCCTTAAAACCAAGTTTAAGGCACTTTTTTGTAGTAGGACGTATCAGGACGTGACATCCGGGTGATCCCGTTTGGACTCGAACCAAAGACCGACAGATTAGAAATCTGTTGCTCTATCCAACTGAGCTACGGGACCCAACGCTTAACGTGGCGCAAAAGTAAGGTTTTTGTTTAGTTTTAACAACATTCTTTTAAAAAATTGTAATTGCCTTCACAAACTCCCTATTTTTGCAGTCTTAGTGCTGTACATGATTTTACTTTAATCTTATCGCGAGTGAATATCTATCCCGACAAAATAACTGACGTATTCCAAGCCATTTACGCCAAAAATCCCACCCTTATCGTACGTGCTCCGGGTCGTATCAATCTCATCGGCGAGCATACTGACTACAACGACGGTTTTGTGCTTCCGGCGGCTATCGACAAAGCCATCTATTTTGCTATCCGAGCACGCCCCGACCGCCTTTGTAAGCTGTACGCCGCCGATTTGGAACAAGCCTATGAGTTTTCGTTGGATAATGTCCAAAAGTCTTCCGTTAGTTGGGCCAACTACCTCATTGGCATGGTGAGCGAGCTTTCAGCGGCGGGGTTGACGATTCCCTCAGGTTTTGAGGTGGCTTTTGGGGGCGATGTACCCAACGGCGCTGGGCTTTCGTCGTCAGCAGCCGTGGAGAGTGGTATGGGCTATGCCTTGAGTGAGTTATTTGGCTTGAATATCAGTCGGTTAGATTTGGCTTTGACGGCACAGTTGGCCGAGCATCATTTTGCGGGGCTACAGTGCGGCATTATGGACATGTTTGCGTCGATTCATGGTAAGGAGCAATCAGTGATTCGACTCGACTGCCGTGATTTGAGCTATGAGTATTTTCCGTTTGATTTGACAAACTATCGCATTGTACTTTGCAACTCGGGCGTGAAACATACTTTGGCGGAGTCGGCCTACAATACTCGCCGTCAGGAGTGTGAGGAAGGGGTGGCGATTTTAAAAAACTTTTATCCCAGCATTCGGAGCCTAAGAGAGGTAAGTTTAGCCCAAGTAGAAGCTCATCGCGACGATTTGCCTGATAATGTCTACCGTCGTTGCCGTTATGTCACTGGCGAAATCGAACGCGTGGTGGCGGCTTGTGAAGATTTACAACGCGGTGATTTGGGTGCCTTTGGACAAAAAATGTACGAAACCCACGCGGGATTGAGCCAAGATTACGAAGTGAGCTGCGTAGAACTGGATTTTTTGGTCGAGGCCGCTCAAACCTTAGAGGGAGTGATAGGTGCCCGAATGATGGGGGGCGGATTTGGGGGATGTTCGATCAATATCGTCAATACCGAAAAGGTAGAAGATTTTATTGAAGCTATCTCTACGGCTTATCTTAATCAATATCATCGTCCGCTGGTAAGTTATGTAGTAACGATTACCAATGGAGTCGAAAAAATAGGGTAACTTCGCCCGTCTATCGCTAATTACAGTTGATTAATAATATATGAAACGCTCCCTGAATCTCCAGAGATTACAAAATGAAACGTTCGATATCTGTATCATAGGTGGAGGGGCAAGCGGAACGGGCTGCGCGTTGGATGCGGCCTTGCGAGGATTGAAGGTGGCACTGATCGAAAAACAGGATTTTGCGTCTGAGACTTCGTCCAAATCTACCAAGCTCATCCACGGAGGGGTTCGGTATTTGGAACAAGCATTTAAGAACTTTGATTTTGCGCAACTCAAACAAGTACGGCATGGGTTGGAAGAGCGGCAGATTGTGCTCCAAAATGCGCCCCACTTAGCTCGCCCCTTGCCTTTGCTCACGCCGGTGTTTAGTTGGTGGGAGGGGCTTTACTTTAGCATTGGGCTACGGATGTACGATTTTTTTGCCAAAGGCGATGCCTTGCCCAAAAGCCGTTGGTTGAGTAAAAAGGAAACCCTACTGCGAATGCCTTCTTTGGATGCCAAAAAACTTCATAGTGCGGTTTTGTATTTTGATGGTCAGCTTGATGATGCTCGTTACTGCTTGGCCTTGGCACATGCAGCCGATGAAGCGGGAGTGGCTATCGTGAATTATACTGAATTGCTTGATTTTGAAAGAGACAATGCAGGTAAACTTACCACTGCGGTAGTCAAACCGCTAGAGTCTGACTCGTCTTTTGGAATCAAAGCCAAGATTTTTGTCAATTGTACGGGAGCGTTTGCGGATTTTGTGCGACTCAAAGCCAATCCTACGCTTTCTCATCGGATTCGTCCCAGCAAAGGCGTACACGTAGTGTTGCCCTACGAAGTCCTGAAAAGCAATGATGCCATGCTCATTCCCAAAACGAGCGACGGGCGGGTGGTATTTGCGATTCCGTTTGAGGGCCAATTGCTCTTGGGTACTACCGATACCGATTACAAAAATCTAGAGGCAGAGCCTATTTTAGAAGACCAAGAGGTTGATTTCCTTTTGGATACGTTGGCTCCTTATCTGGCCAAACGCCCTGACAAAAGCCAAGTAAAAGCGGGTTTTGGTGGGTTGCGACCTTTGTTGGCCGCGGGTGATTCTAAATCTACCAAAAAACTTGTCCGAGACCATGAAGTGGAGCACGATGAGCATTCTAATTTGGTGAGCTTGCTGGGAGGTAAATGGACTACTTATCGGTACATGGCCAAAGATACTATTGACAAAACCTGCGAATTGTTGAGGCTAGAACGCCCCTGCCAAACGGCCAATCATGTGCTAGTAGGAGGGGAGGATTATGCGTTTGAGGATTGGAAAACAATCCAAATGGTATATCGATTGGCCAAGGACATCTCCAAACATTTGATTCGAAAATACGGAAGTCGGGCGCATAAGGTGGCACGTCTGACGCAAGAAAATATCCGATGGTCACAACGCTTGGTCGAAAAGTATCCCTTCATCCAAGCCGAAGTGATCTATCAAGTAAGAGAGGAAATGGCGCTCACAATACGCGACGTGCTGGCTCGTAGGATGCGTCTCGAAATCATGGATTGGGAAGCTGCTCAAGAAGCTATCCAAGTAGTTGCTGATTTGATGGCGCAGGAACTTGGCTGGACGCCTGCCCAAAAAGAAAGTCAAGTGGCGGATTATTACCAACAGATAGCTTTTTTTGTGAATACAGCGGTTAAATAAAATAGCCTATTTGAGTTTTTGAAGAAAAGCTAAACTCTGAGGAACTTGCGTTTCGGAGCGAGAGGACTCATCTTCGATGATTGCGTACTCGACACCGATTTTAGAAGCTACTTTCATGATAGAGCTGATGTCGATGTCGCCCGTACCAAGGGTGACATTGGTTTCGACGTCGGTTCGCCCATTTTGATTGCCAACTGTCCCGATTTTTCGGTCTTTTAAGTGTAGCAGTGGAAAGCGATTGGGATATTTTTTGAGCATCGCTACGGGGTCTTGTCCTGGGTGTTTAATCCAGTACGTATCCATTTCAAAGTTTACGTATTGGGGGTCTAGTTTTTGGGCTAATTCGTCAAACAGCGTACTTTTTCCATAAGGACGAAATTCATATCCATGAGGATGATAGCAGAACGTAATGCCTTGTTCGCGTAAGATTTTGCCAGCCTTGTTAAAAACCTCCGTGGCTTTCTGAACGTGTCCTATGTTAAAATCATCGCCTTCGTGCGGAATCCAAAAACAAACTACGTACTTCACACCCAGAGCTTTGGCGTCTTTGGCTACTTTTTCGGGCTGAGTAGCTAAGTCCGCAAAATCTGCCCCACTTCCTATGGGAGTAAGATTAAATTGTTGGAGGAGAGCCAAAAATTCTGGGATAGTTTTGCCGTAAGTTCCCGCTAATTCTACGTATTTTACACCCATTGTATTTAATTTAGCCAGTGTAGTAGGTACATCTTTGGCCAATTGTGTTCTGAAACTGTACAATTGTACGGCTATTTTGGGGGCTTGTGCATTACTCATATAAAAGGCAGAGAGCAGGATACCGAGTATAAATGTACGGATGAGGCGCATATTCATGGATAAATTTTCAGTGTTGGTACATTACAAAGACCGTTGTTCCTGTTTTCTATCGAACAATGCCCCGATATAAATAATATTGCGACGACTTTAAACCATTCTCATTCGCTAAACTCTCATGCTTATCACAACTACTAACAACATCGAAGGGAAAAAAATTTTGCAGTATATCGGCTTGGTCAACGGCGAGGCAATCATTGGTGCTAATTTAGTCAAAGACTTTTTTGCAGGTGTCAGAGATGTCGTTGGCGGTCGATCGGGAGCCTACGAGCAGGGATTGCGCGAAGCCAAAAGCATTGCACTCAAAGAGATGATTGAGCAAGCTCAACGTTTGGGAGCTAACGCTATCATTGGGGTAGACCTTGATTATCAAACAATAGGAGGTAATGGTTCTATGCTGATGGTCAGTGCCAATGGTACCGCTATTATTTTTGAAGAGCCCTGAAAAAATCTTCACATAGAGGGAGAGACGTATAAGGCTCTCCCCTTTTTCTAACTCAAGTATACTCCGATTTCGTCGCCAGTGAGTTTGACATGGATGTGCTCACTGAGGGTGGTACTCAGCGAATACCCTACATAGTCAGCCGAAATAGGAAAAGAGTGATGCCCACGATTGACCATCACCGCCACTTGTAGGCGCTTGAGCGCGACTCCCAAAAAAGGCGCTAAGCTATAAGCTAGGGTTCGTCCCGTATTTAAGACGTCGTCGACTACCACAATCGCCTTTCCGGCAAGCATTGTTTTGTCGATGTTGAATTGAATAGGAGCCGTATGAGGATGTTCTTTGTTGAGGTTAATGAGCATCAGAGTCACTTCCATTTGGGAAATACCTTCAATAAATGAGCGAAGTAAACGGGCCATTTCATAACCTTCTCCCGTAATTCCGGCCAAAATAATGTGTTTTTCTTCAAAGTTGCGTTCATAAATCTCAAACGCAATTCGCTTGATTTTTTGCAATGTTTGTTTGTGGGTAAGAATGGCTTGCTGCACAGGTTCTGTTATTTATAGTAGCTAGATGAGATGGGCTCACAATTTTAAAAAAAATCGCGAGTTTGGCACAATTTTAGCCAACAACTATTTGAAATCAAACACTAAATGGTTATTTCCTCATGAGAATCTTTCAAAAAATATGCTTGACGTTGATAATCAGCGGAACTCTATGTAGCTTCATGGGAGGGAGTACTGCACGAGACGTCGAAATTGCAGAAAAAATCAAAGGCTCCTTTAAGAATGGGAATGCGAGTGTGCTAGCTGATTATTTTGAACGAAGTTTGGAATTGGTCATTGATGCTGAAAAGGTCGATTTTAGACGCGTAAGGCATGAACAAGCGGAGTTGATTCTAAAGTCATTTTTTAAAAAATATCCCCCAAAAGACTTTAAATATGGCTTTCAGGGGACAGCTTCTAAGGTGAGATATTGTACTGGAACTTACCAAACAACCAATGGCGTTAAGTTTCAGGTGTACATATTGATGAGGGTAACTAAAAATGATTATTTAATCAATACCCTTCATTTTAAGAAAGAGTAAACAAAATAGGCATCATTATTGATGCCTATTTTGTTTACTCTTTTATTTGATTGTGAAGGTGTTATCTTTAATTCCTTTGTTGACTTTTACCGACGATACCTCCGCTTTAGAACTAAATTGTGCATTGCCTTGCTCGCGGGTAAATGGAATCTTAACCCCAAATCCATCTTTAATCTCTTTGTAGTTGCTCAGGGTGGCATTCATCATACCTCCTCCCATGCCTCCACGCATACCTCCTCTTTGACCACCACCGGGGCCGTTGCCACCACCACTTGGGGGTTGTTGGCCTTCGGGGCGCTGACCTCCACCTGGGCGCATGCCTTCCATGTTTGCCATGCGTTTTACTTTGAGTCCGCTTTCCACGTCAAAAAATTCGTTCCATTTACGACCTTCTGGGATTGCAATTTCTACTTTCCACGCATCTTTGCCATCTAGGGCTTCTTTGCCAAGGACCGTTTTTTGTACGCCATATTCGGCATAGAGTAATTCAGGAAAAGGGACATTTTGGAGAATCATCGCTATGGCGTCTTTGCCTTCAGCGGTGCGTTCGTTGGTATTACCTCCAAAACCAGATACGGTAGCGACTTTGGAACCATCGCTGGTGGAGCGCATGACCTCGTTGCCCATCATATATATAACCGAAGAAAACTTATTAGGCTTTTTGATTTTGACTTCCATCTCCATGGTGCCACGTTGGGTTTCGGAAGTAGTGCCGATGGTCATGTCTTCGATTTTGGCGATGGCGTCTTTTCCGCCAATAGCGTTGAGGTACTTATCGATGATGGCATCGGCTGTGGGGGTGTCTTGTGCGGTTACGGAGAGGGTTAGGCCGATAAACATCGCACTCAAAATTATTTTTTTCATGATTGTTGGACAATTAGGTGAAAGTTGTTGAAACTTGGGTTGAAAACGAACAAATGTACATAAAATGCAATTTTTACCGTGAATCTTGTCGCTACATTTTGGGAAAACACCGCCCAAACTCCACTTCAAATCGTCGAAGACCCTTTTTTGGTCGATAGAGGGATTCGACTTTATATCAAAAGAGACGACCTTATTCATGCGGAAGTCTCTGGTAATAAGTGGAGAAAATTAAAATATAATCTAATCGAAGCCGAGCGGCTTGGATTCAAAACACTTTTTACGTTTGGAGGAGCCTATTCAAATCACATAGCAGCGGTCGCGGCGGCTGGAAAAGAAATGGGCTTTCAGACAATAGGAGTCATTAGAGGAGAAGAATTGTCGGCCGATGCCAATCCTACCTTACGATTTGCGGCAGCTTCTGGTATGGAGTTGATTTTTGTAAGTCGTGAAGCATATCGAGATAAATCAGGCTTGGCGGCTATGTATGGCAATGGATGTTATGTATTGCCCGAAGGTGGGTCAAATCACTTGGCAGTTTTGGGAATGTCTGAAGTAATGTTAGAAATCAAGCAGCAACTCAATGCTCCCATTCACTATATGTGTACCGCTTTTGGGACGGGAGCTACTGCCGCCGGGCTTGCTACGGATGCAGATACCAAAGTGTTGGTTTTTCCAAGTTTGAAATTGAGTTCGGAGGTGGTTAAAAACATGATTGGGAGCTATCTCTCAACTAATGTTAGTAATCTAGAAATAATGAATGATTACCATTTTGGGGGTTATGGACGGACCAATGACCTGCTCTTGGATTTTGTCAAATCTTTTGAAAATCAAACGGGTATTCCATTGGAGGAGGTATATACCGGCAAAATGATGTTTGGTATTTATGATTTAGTAAAAAAAGGCTTTTTTCGCCGGGGAGATACACTCGTAGGTTTGCATACGGGAGGATTACAAGGAAAAAGAAAATAGCCCCGAAATCTCGGGGCTATTTGTCTACCTATTAACAGCCATGAAAACAAATATTTTTATGCCACACTGGGCTTGAAAGCAAATCGTTGGATAAAATAAAAACTACCAAATAGGACACTACAGTAAAACAAATCTCCCATGATAGTGTTGAAAAACAGATTTCCAAAAAATGTAGATTGATAAAATGCAAGACCAGCCACATAACATGCTATCAATCCTTGCCAATTTTGGGGATAAAAAGTACCGTTATACCAGACAAAGAAATTTGTCACTAAAAAAAACAACGTAGAAGCAAGTAAACTTGCTGTTACAATTCTTGTAGGTGTTACTTTCTTCAAAAGTACAAAACCTAATACTGTAATCAAAGCAAAAGAAACATACGAAGGAAGAGAAGGATTACCGATGATTGCATCACTTAGGAGCATTGCCAGCATAGGAATCACGAATGCAAGAGACTTGCGGTTAAAATAAGCCGAGCCAAACAAAGCCATAGCTCCGATAGGAGTGAAGTTGAAAGGATGCGGCACTACCCGAGAAGCAGCGGCTAATAAAATAAGCATAGCCACGGTAGTAAATCTCGATAAACCTGAATTCATGACTGCGGTAAAATATTCTCTCAATAATGTTAGAATTTGGTTGAGTACAAGTTCTTAACAGAACTACGGTGTAAAGATAAAATGATAATTGGCAATTTTCCAAGTAATGTGTCAAAAAAACACTAAAAAAAATGACAAATACTGAACTAATCCTTAAGATAGTTAAACAAAGGGGATTTTAGTCGGTTTTTTGTAGTGGGTATTTAGGGTATTTCGGCTAGTAATGATTTAATCAAAAAAGTCATATGAGGCTCTGCTTTTGCGGCGGCGGCCAGTATTTTTTGAATTTCAGCTTTTTCTAAAGTTTCTGGAATACACATGTCTGTGATGACTGATACGCCAAAAACTTCCAAATTCATATGCCTTGCAACGATTACCTCAGGGACGGTACTCATTCCTACGGCATCTGCTCCGAGCATTCTTAACATTCGGTATTCGGCTTTGGTTTCTAGCTGAGGACCTGTCACGCTGGCATAAGTACCGCTGTGGCTAGCGATTCCTTCGGATTGGAGTATCTGAGTAGCTTTTTCAATCAAACTTAGGGAATATGGCTCACTCATGTCAGGAAAACGATCACCTAGGTTTACCAGTTCGGTTCCCCTGAGTGGATTTTCTGGTAGAAAAAGGCTGATATGGTCATTTATGATCATCAAATCACTGACGCTGAAAGCTGGATTGAGACCACCTGCGGCGTTGGAAACTATCAGTAAATCAATGCCTAACAGTTTCATGACACGCACGGGCAAGGTTACTTGCTGCATAGAATAGCCTTCATAATAATGAAACCGCCCTTGCATACAAATCACTTTTTTGCCGCTAAGAGTTCCAAAAATCAAGCGACCACTATGAGACTCTACGGTCGATACGGGAAAATGAGGAATGCTATCGTAGCTGATACTGTAAGCAATGTCGATGTCGTTGACGAGAGCGCCTAGACCTGTTCCTAATATAATGCCGATGTGAGGTTCGAAATGGTCGGTAGCAGTTTGGAGGTAAGCAGTAGCTTCGTGGATGGCTTGTAGTGACATAGTCAATGAATTGATATAGATACTTGGGCAAATATAACGATAAAACCGCTCCTTAGGAGAGCGGTTTTATCGTTTGACTAAAGGGAGAACAAACAGTCATCATCAAGGGATGATTTTGACCGTATGACATCCTTTAGGAGCGCTGATTTTGGCAGCTTGTTTGGTAAGAGCAGGTGTACCCCCTTTGGTTACTTTGAAAAATTCGATACCACCGTCACGACGACCATAGTCGAAGTATTCATAAAGAGAAACGGCTACGTTATCGCCAGTTTTGTCAAACACGATGCTTTCAGGGGCAATCCCGTCTATTTCGTAGTCCGCTACTTTTGCAAGTGCTCCTTCTTTTGATAGTGTCAACAGAGATACAGAGGCTTTGCTTACATTGCCACTCCAAGGTTGGGCCGAACCATTTTTGTTGGCAACGACTACCAAGGCACCGTCAGGGCTGATAGAGAAGCTCTCTGCACCTACACCTACTGCTACTTGACCTATTACTTTATGCTCCGCAGCTTTAGGGTCTTCGGTTTTGGTATTGAACTGGACTACCGCTATTTCACTAGCAGAGGCTCCGTCTTTTAAATCAGCGACTAAGAAGAAGTTGCCATCAGGCGTAAATGCCCCTGTGCCAGGTTTTCCTGAGAGTTTGGCGGGCGTGCCAAATGCTTCAAAGGTTGCCACTTTGCCTTGGGGATTACGTTTTACTTTGTAAAGCCAAATTTCTTTGGTTTCTTCGACCGTAATCGCAATAAACTCTCCCTCTGGATGCCATGCTACGTCAGTAGCACGGGCGTTTTGTAGGGGGAGAGGAATGGCTACGTTACGAGTAGGTAAGCCACCGGTTCCGATTTCGAGCAAACGAAGTTCTTTGCCCGTTTCTTCGGAAGTAATAACGGCATTGCTGCCCAAAATATCGATAGCGAGGGGGTTTTTGCCAATGGGCGCTTTACGAGCCGAAGGCTTAGTAAGGTTGGAAATATCGACGATGTACAAATTGCTACCTTCGGGGAGATCGGTCGCCACATTTTTGAGTACTTTGGCGCTGTCAGCTGTTTGTCCGCGTGTTTCGAGTACGTAAGCAAAACGATTGTCAGAGGTAAAGGCTACGTTGCGTGTCCAGCCAATCGCGGAGTTAGGGACGGGAGAAGAACCTTCTTCTTGACCGAGTTTGAGAGGTAAGGGATAGATGGTCAACGCATCTTTTACTCCCGTTTCTTTTAAGAGTTTTCCATCCACAACAGCAGAGGCTGCCATATCGCCATCAGATAGTGAAAGAATACCTTTGGCATTGAACTCAATGGTGGGTTTTTGGGCAAAGATAGCGGTGGTACTTAGTAGAGCTATCCCAAATGCTGCACTCAATTTTTTCATGGATTTGTGCGGTGGTTTTTAGGTTTAACAAACGATTAAAAATTGGTTAATTCTGCATAGATACGAAAAAAACCTTTAAAAAGCCGAGTTTTTAAGGTTTTTTATCGATAAAAATGGGATACAAAGGAGAAATAATAGTCGCTAAAATTGGATATTTAAGGGGGAATACCTAAAGGTATAGGCATAAAAAAAACCTTTGAAGAGTATCTTCAAAGGTTTTTTTTATGTGGTTTTGAAACTAGGCTGTTGCAACCGATAAACGGTTAACATGCTTTGCTAATTTTGACTTCAAGTTACCAGCTTTGTTTTTGTGGATGATGTTTTTCTTAGCCAATCTATCCAACATTGACGATACTGTTTTATATAGTTCTGAAGCTACAACTTGGTCTTTGGTATCACGCAACTTACGTACCATTGTACGAGTAGTTTTGTGTTGGTAACGGTTTCTAAGGCGTTTGGTTTCGTTGGCCCGAATTCTTTTTAATGCTGACTTGTGATTTGCCATTGTTATATTGAAAAAAATAATGTATTGTTCAACAAAAGGAGCGCAAAAATAATAGCTTTCAACGAGAAAAACAACTGTATTTCTTGAAATTATGTGTGATTTTCTAGTAAATAGAAGAGAAACAATGACTAACCCATCGTTCAAGTTGATTTTTGAGTGATTACAAACATCTTGTAGTACCTTAAGTGTCAAAGTACAACGGGACTGCTTGGTAGTTAATCGTTAATTGTTGTCTGATATGATTTGTTCATTAAAAATCAATGAATTAGACCTACATAAAAACACCGAAGCTTTTGCGTTACTGTTTGGAAGTACCCTTTGAAATGCGCTTGAGTGGGGTGGTTGATTGATATCAACTAAAGTAAGGATAAGAAAGGGATTGGTAATTTGCACATAAGAAAAAGGGGAAGTTCTCCTTTATGAGGTAACACGTAGTGATTAAAATGAAAATTGTATACGTTTTAGGATAGGTTTTTCGTTGTTTGGCAGAATTAGGGAGGGAGCGTTAAAGAGGGGAAGAATGTGTCAGAGAATATAATTGTGAGCCCTTCGGGGCTTATGGGAGGCAAAGCTGCTGAGGATTAGCGCTTTTTATTAAAGAATCCTTGCCCTTCCTTACGAGTCATCCTAGCAGTATTCAATATTCATTTTGGTTAATACGTTGGAAGTGATTTGTTTTTCGATTTTTTTGTGAAAATTTTAGTAAAAAATCATATAAACCAATTTCTGACCAGTACATTTAGTTAGTGAATAGTATTTCGTACTCGAAAGAAACCATATTTCCTACCATGTTTTTTAAACGCAGCCTTTGTGCATTCTCTCTCAGTTTGCTGTTATGTACGGGTTTACAAGCCCAAAATACCCTAGGTTATACCGAAGCAGATGTTCACTTCAGAAACGGGGTCGAGCTTTTTGAAAAATCGAACTATGCTGCTGCAAAGCAAGAATTCAGGTATTATCTAGAAAAGCGTCCTGCATTGCTCAATACCAATGATTATACGGCCGTCACGGCGGAGTATTACACTACTTTGTGTGCGCTTTATGCAGATGCCCCTGAAGCAGAGCTTGCGGTAGACCGTTTTGTGCGCAATCACCCCGAGCATCCCAAAGCAGCCGTGATTTATAGCGATTTGGGGAAATATTATTTTGACCGTCAGGATTATCAAAATGCTATTACCTATCTTACTAAGGCTTTGGATCGTAGTTCCAACTATTATACTGCTACCGAGACGCGCTATAAATTGGGACTTTCTTATTATAGTACAAGGCAGTACACTCCGGCCCTCAAGTATTTTGCGGAAGTACAGCGCGATGCCACCAGCGATTATTTTGCACCGGCAGCTTATTATGCAGGGGTGATTCAGTATCAAAACGCTAAATACACCGATGCCTACCGTAGTTTTAAGAGTATCGAAAACCATCCCCAGTACAAGGCTGATATTCCCAATTGGATTGTATCTTCTCTGTATCAAGCAGAGCGCTACGATGAGCTGCTTGCGTATGCGGAGCCTTTGCTTCGTCGGTCGCAAGGAGGAGGTGTAAAACTCAATGATGTAGCACTGTACGCGGCTGAGGTGTTGTATGCCCGTGGCGATTATGCCGAGGCGGCTAAGTATTATGGTCAGTATTTCCAATTTAAAGGGCGAGAAGCTGCCATGCCCGCTCCAGTGCAGTTTAGGTTTGGACATTCGCTTTTCAAAACGGGTAATTATGCCGGAGCGATTGACCAGCTCAAGGTAGTGGCTACGCGCAAAGATACTACGGGTCAGTTTGGCTCTTATTTCTTGGGGATTAGCCAGTTACAAAATAAAAACCCTCAGGCAGCACTCACCGCTTTTGACAATGCCTCAAAACTCAAATTTAATCCTATCATACAAGAAGAAGCTACTTTCAATCACGCCAAGGTACAGTTGGAGCTTAACAACTATTCGGCAGCGTTCAAAGAAATGCAGGATTTTATCAAAGCATACCCTAATAGCTCTTTTGAAGAAGAAGCCAATAAGTTAGCCATTTTATCCCTAACTAAATCCAACAACAGTGCCGCTGCGGTGGCTTATATAGAAAACCTTAAAAAACTAGACGAGCCTACTAAAGCAGCTTATCAACGACAAACCATGAATTTGGGGATTGCTGATTTTAATGCCGAACGCTATGCCCAAGCGATTGTTAATTTCGATAAATCGCTCAAATATACCCCCGATAGAAACATCGAACAGGCGGCAATCTTTCAGAAGGGTGAAGCATTTTCGGCCCTCAATCGCTACGGTGAAGCCATTCCGCTCTATAATCAACTCATCCGAAGCAGTGCTAATTCTCCTTATGGCATTCGGAGTCTTTACTCGTTGGGGTATGCTTATTACAACACCAAAGATTATAAAAATGCGCTAACGAATTTTCAGCAGTATGTCAACAAAGGCAAAGGAGTAGGTGAACCCCAAACGCTAGAAGATGCTACTATTAGGATGGCAGACTCCTATTTGACCGACAAAAACTACGCCCAAGCCATGGCTTTGTATGATAAAGCCGTAAACGACGGACGCATTGACCGCGATTATGCGCTTTATCAAAAAGGATTGATTTTGACTTATCAAGAAAAAGACGTGGAGGCAAAGGCTCAGTTTGACAAAGTGATTGCTCAGTTTCCAACGTCTCGTTATGCCGATGATGCTTTGTTTCAATCGGCCAATATTGACTTGACACGTAGCAATTACCAGGCGGCTATCCGGGCATATACTCGCTTAATAAAAGACAAGCCGCGCAGCTACTTAGTGCCACCTGCTCTTCTCAAAAGGGCATTGGCCTACAACAATATTCAGGTCTATGAAGAATCGATTCGCGATTATAAACGCATTTTGAGCGAATTTTCGGATGCTCCTGCCGCCAAAGAAGCTTTGCTTGGCTTACAAGCTACCCTCGAAAATGCCGGCCGCACCGAAGAAATGGGGGAAATATTGAGCGATTATAAGCGTAAAAATCCGCAAAGCACCGAAACCGAAAAACTGGAATTCGAAACTGCGAAAGGCTTGTATGCCGACGGGAAATATCCGCAGGCTATTAAGGCATTACAAACTTTTATTCGCGATTATCCAAACAGCAAGTCAGGTACCGAAGCGCGGTATTTAGGTGGTGAAAGTTATTATCGCTCCAATGACCTTACCAATGCGCTCAAATTGTTTAGGATGGTCATGGAAGAATCTGATGCGAGATTTACGCCCAAAGCTGCTCTTAGAGCGGGGGATATTGAGGCGCAGCAGCAAAATTACCCTCAAGCGGTGCGTAGCTATTATGTAATGTACGCTCAGTCTGATAGCAAAGCTGACCGAGTGACGGGCTTGATGCGTCTGATGGACACCTATTTTGCGATGAAAAAATACGACTCAACTTTGTATTTTGCCAAAGAAGTGATGAATGCCGGAGATGTCATCCCAGGTTCTACCAAAAAAGCACAATTGCAAACTGCGAAGGTCTATTTAGAAAAAGAAGATTATAAGAATGCCGATGCCGAATTTAAGAAAATAGCAGCGGCCAACAAAGATGAGTTTGGGGCAGAAGCTAAATACTGGATAGCGCAGGGGCTATATCGCCAAGAAAAATACAAAGATGCTCAGGCAGCCATCATGGAGCTCAATAAGCAATTTGCAGACTATGAGCGCTGGCGAGTACGGGCCTTTATTTTGTTGGCCGATGTGTACGTAGGTCTTAAAGACCCTGACCAAGCCAAAGCGACCCTCCAGTCGGTCATCGAAAATTCTGATGATACAGAGGCTGTGGAGTTGGCCAAAACCAAGCTAGCCGCTTTGCAGTAACGAATCCCTTTTTCTATTTGTTTATCTTGAGTCCTCATATCATGAAAAAAATAACCGTCTCTCTTTTATTTGCTTACGTATTCATTCAGGCTTTTTCTCCGGTGGCTTTGGCACAAAAGCCCACGGGAGAGATTGATAGTCAAACTTTTGAAATAGAAAAAAGGAAAAAAATTGAGCTACCTCCTGCCAATCGACTTTACAACAAAATCCAGCCTTTTACCAATGAAGAAGACGACCGTAAACTCAATTATGAGTTTCGAACGCCTAAACTTACCTTAGGAACGCCCAAAATGACCCCTAGTGTATTGCCAGTGGATGGCGGGAAAAAAGCCGAAGAAGATGGCAATCTTAACAACTATGCCAAACTCGGCGGCGGTAATTATGGCAAACTTTACGGGGAAGGGTTTTTCGGAAATCAGCTCGAAGATTTGTCTTACGATATTCATTTCAAACACCTTTCTAACCAGACAGGACCCGTAGATGCCAAAAATTCTGCTAACAGCGAAAACCGTCTTAAACTCAATGGACAATACTTGGCTGGAACATTCAAATTGGGAGGGACCGTTTTTTATGATCGCGACAACTATTATTTCTACGCCAATCGCAATCCCGAACTCAATCGTGATAGCTTCCGTCAGACGATTAATACAGTAGGTTTACAGGTTGGTTTTGACAACATCGACAACAGCAAATTCATCGACTATTCGCTCAAAACCTCACTTTATCGCCTGAGTGACCGATACGATGCTGCCGAAACCGATTGGGGAACCAATTTTTCGGGCACTATTCCAATTACCGAAAATATTTTTGCCATCTTACAGGCCGATGCCTACATTTCACAACGGACTGATGCCGAAACCTTCAAACGGAATTTATACAGTGTAAAGCCTGCTTTCAAGTTTGCTTTTGATGCTTTTACGGTAATGGCGGCTTTCAAAGCGGTCAACGAAACCGACGACCGTCTCAATATCAACCGCTCTATCGGCTTTCCTCAGATAGAAGTGGATGCTGTGCCTTTTAGCGGGGTGCATTTATTTGCGGGTTATGGTGGGGATATCAATCGAAATACCCTGCGGTCATTGTTGGGAGAGAATCGTTGGCTAGGCCCCAATGTAACCATCGCAAACACCGAGAAAAGCCGTGATATTTATGGTGGCTTGAAAGGAGAGTTAGGGCCAAGTTTTCAATTTGAAGGAAAAGTGTCTTATGCTACTTTTAAAAATTTCTACGGCTTCAACAACGATTGGCTAGACACCACTAAGTTTGCGGTAGTGTATGACGCTGATTATATTAAAGTTCTGACGGTTTCGGCGCAGGTGGGATACCAATACAAAAACATCGTACGTTCGACTTTGCGGGGCGATTTTTATGATTATGGAATCAAACGTTTGGAGGCTCCTTGGGGACGTCCTCGTACGACGCTGACGTGGAACAATTCTTTTGTATTCAGCAAAAAAATGTTTGCTACCATCGATGCCTATTACATCGGAGGACTCAAAAACAAAAATTTTGTCACCGCTACTACTGTCAATCTAAAACCTATTGTTGACCTAAACCTAAAGATTGATTATTTACTGACCCGTAATTTTTCGGTATTTGCGTCTATCAACAACCTCTTAGGAAAAAACTACGAACGTTATCTGTACTATCCACAACAAGGACTCAACTTCTTGGCAGGTTTGTCGTTTCAGTTTTAGGCTAAAATATAGATCCAACATAATCAGGGCATTATCCTTAATTTGTGAAAGATTAGGATAATGCCCTTGCTTTTTTAGGAACGAAGTTCTACCTTAGTACCCAAATCCCCATAAACTGTTTCATAAACGACATGACTTCGGTACTAGATTACACTCGTAAGTTACTCTACGAACATGACTGCGTTGTTTTACCCGATTTTGGTGGCTTTTTAGCGTATTTTAGCCATGCTTTCTATAGCGAGCAAAATGCCCTTTATCATGCACCACAAAAACGTATTGCTTTCAACGAAGCCCTCAAGCTTGATGATGGGCTACTGGTTCATTATTTGACAATCAACGAGCAGATTCCGCGCGAAGAAGCACAGAAGAAAGTGCGTGCTTTTGTGGAAAATCTTAAAACTACCCTACAAGAAAAAGGAACGTACGTATTGGAAGGCATTGGAGAGCTTTCAAAAAACGAAGAAGGAAAAATCCAATTTGAACCACTTACGCAAGTGAATTTTTATGGGGAAGGTTTTGGCCTTAAATCAATCAAGTTGGATACTACGCCAGCCGCTGAGATGAGTGAGCAGCCGAAAGATTGGACGCAGTCAGATCGCGCTCCTGAAGAGCTTTCGGTAGAGGTGCCACGCCGTCGGCGTTATCGGGTGGGAATGTATTTAGGAGTAATCCTTTTGGTGGGTTCAGCCCTGATTGGCGGATTGACGCAATTCTCCAACCAAAGCTTGACTTCAAGCCTTAACCCTTTTGAACTTGTAACGACTGTAAAGGGGTGGCTGGTTGTTGATAAAAAATCTAACGTTGTTCAGGAGTCAGCTTCTGTAAAAGAGCAAGTTTCTCAAAAAGAAGAAGTTAAAGCCGAAGAAGCTCCGGCAGCCATTACCCCTGAAATTGCGGTTAATCCCGAAGTAATACCGGTGGTCGCGGAACCTAAAAAAGCCCAGAAGCCCGTAATTGAAGAGGCTGTTTCGCTAGCATCAGACGAAAAAATCAACTATTGGGTGATTGCAGGAGGGTTTTCGAAAAAAGAAAATGCCTTGAAATTAGAGAAAAAACTAAAGCGCAATGGATATGAAAGTGCTTCTATTTTGAATCCTGATGCTGCCGAAAATCAATTGATTATCGTGACGGCTATTGGTTGCGAAAATGCAAAAAAAGCGAAGTTACAATTAGCGAGAGTAAGTGCGCTTTCGGGGGCTAGTGCTTATGTGATGCATACTAAATAAAATACAATAACCCTAGGGTACAAAAAAGGAGCATATCGCTCCTTTTTTTGTTTGTCTATACATTTTAGGTTTATTTTGCGTTAATTGGTAGAAAATAAAAAAATTGCAACTGTATGTCAATGCTCCTTTCATCGCAGCACGACCGCGAACACCAAGTGTTGGCTTTTGCTGGATCCACCGTTATTACGTCGATTTTATTGATGCTTTTGTTTTTTGTGAAACTATACCAGACTTTGCCACAAACGGAAGCTATCGAATACATTGAGGTTAATTTTGGAACTGACGAAGCTGGCTACGGCAAAATCCAAACTACCAACAAAGCGAGTGATTCGCCCAGAGCGGAGGATGTAAAAAAATCTGACGATACCCCCAAGGTAAAGGCCACTCCGACTCCTAAAGTGACGCCGCCGACTCCTAAAGTAGAAACGCCTAAACCCGTTAAAGCGGCCCCTGTGAAGCCACCAGTGACTTCCAAAGTAGAAAGTCCCGTAGAAGTAAAAGAAGAAACGCGACCCGTAAAAAATGAGTCTAAAGCTTCTACACCTGCCCCCGTGACTCCTGCAAAGCCTACGCCCGAACCTAAAAAAGTAGATGAGAATGCATTGTTTAAAAAATCATCAGGAGGTGGTAAAGGCAGTAATGGCACAAGTGGTACGGCATCGGGAGTAGGTGGAAACAACAACGGCGACAAACCCGGAACTGTGGGGGATCAAGGCAACCCTAATGGAAGTATTGATGCCAAAAGTTTGTATGGAAAACCGGGAGGCTCAGCCACAGGCGTAGCCCTTAACGTATCAGGGTGGGGAATGGGAGCAAGGCCTCAAGTCAATGATGACTCAGACGAATCGGGCCGGATTGTTTTTGAGCTGACGGTAGATGATACTGGCGACATTGTGAATGTGAGGGTGAAAGAATCAACCGTTAGTCAGTCGGTGGTGGAAGTTTATAAAAGAGCCGTCAATCGAATGAAACTTGTCCCCAAATCTCAAAACGTACCTGCGACATCAAAAGGAACGATTACGTTTATCATCAAATCTCGTTAGGAATTCGAAATTCAATTATAAGAATATTTACGAAAGCGTCAGGAAAACTTCCTTGACGCTTTATTTTTGCACCGCCAAAATCAAAAATATCAATGACATACCAAGAAGCCCTCGCTACTTTATACAATCGCCTTCCTGCTTTTCATCGGCTAGGGGCAAGTGCTATCAAATCAGGTACCAAAAATATTGTGACACTTTGCGAAGCATTAGGTAATCCACATCAACAGTTTAGGAGTATACACGTGGCGGGAACCAACGGCAAGGGAAGTACGAGCCATATGTTGTCGGCGGTGTTACAATCGGCAGGTTATAAAGTTGGCTTACATACCTCACCCCACCTCAAATCCTTTACTGAACGCTTTAAAATCAACGGCGAACCCGCGCCAGAGGAAGAAATAGCCGCCTTTGTGACCCAACATATGGCGCTAATTGAGGCGGTTCAACCATCATTTTTTGAGATAAGTGTCGCGTTGGCATTCGATTATTTTGCCCGTAAGCAAGTAGATGTAGCAGTCATTGAAGTAGGTTTAGGAGGCCGACTTGATTCGACCAACATCATTACGCCAGATTTGTCGGTCATTACCAACATTAGTTTTGACCACATGGATATATTGGGAGATACGCTTGGGAAAATAGCTTACGAAAAAGCGGGCATCATTAAACCAAAGGTCTCCGTGGTGATATCGGAGACGCATCCTGAAACAGCGCCTGTTTTTGTAGAGAAAGCCAATGAAACGCAATCGGATATCATGTTTGCAGACCAGATTTTTGAGGTAGTCGAAAGCGGTTTAGTGGCAGGAGCGTTGCACCTCAGTATAAAGTCTACTAGTTCTGTTATAAACAAATATAAACTAGATTTAGTAGGAGGGTATCAATCTAAAAATATTCTTGGGGTTTTACAATCTGTTGTGGTTTTGAATCAAATCGGGTATCATATTTCAGACGAAGCGTTAAAGAAAGGTTTAGCAGATGCGGCCAAATTGAGTCAACTCAAAGGCAGATGGCAAATATTGGGGCATCAGCCCACGATTGTAGCCGATGTAGCTCATAACTATAGTGGACTTAGTGAAACCATGACCCAAATCAACAGTTATGCATTTGAAAATCTGCACATGGTATTGGGTTTTGTGAAAGACAAAGATATTAGTAGCATTTTGCGTTTATTTCCGAAAGAAGCCTACTATTATTTTTGTGCTGCCGATTTACCGCGCTCGTTAGCTGCTGCCGATTTGGCTGCGTTAGCGCAAAAAGAAGGGTTAGAGGGGGAAATCTACGACTCAGTTCAAGAGGCGGTTTCTGAGGCAAAAAGACGGGCCAAAAAAGGTGATTTTATTTATATAGGCGGAAGTACATTTGTAGTAGCCGAAGTGTAGATTCCTAAATGGTACGATTAAAGCCGGTCTCGCTCATAGTCGCGCTGCTCTAAGGGGTCATGTTTCAATTCCTAAATGGTACGATTAAAGCTTTTTAAAAAATAATTACATCGTGGCCAAATCTGCAATGTTTCAATTCCTAAATGGTACGATTAAAGCTTTTTAAAAAATAATTACATCGTGGCCAAATCTGCAATGTTTCAATTCCTAAATGGTACGATTAAAGCATCTGGTGTTTTTTGTAGAGTGTACAGCTCAGAACGTTTCAATTCCTAAATGGTACGATTAAAGCCCTGTAAGCGTAATACGCAGACGTTGCCAAGCCTAGTTTCAATTCCTAAATGGTACGATTAAAGCCTTTAGTTTGTAATATCCTGCCGTTACATTTGGGCATGTTTCAATTCCTAAATGGTACGATTAAAGCTGGCTCAAGTCGCATTGCCGCGTATAAGTCAGGCTTGTTTCAATTCCTAAATGGTACGATTAAAGCTCAATTACGAAACACTGGGCGAAGGCAAGCTAACCTTGTTTCAATTCCTAAATGGTACGATTAAAGCAATCACTCCGTTTAGCTTGTCTCTATTCTCCTTGCTCGTTTCAATTCCTAAATGGTACGATTAAAGCATTGTCTCTTTTAGATTGTCTTCGTTATAATCCTTGTTTCAATTCCTAAATGGTACGATTAAAGCGCAGTTAACACAATAGATAT
The DNA here is from genome assembly GCF_000423565.1 of Runella zeae DSM 19591. GTDB lineage: Bacteria > Bacteroidota > Bacteroidia > Cytophagales > Spirosomataceae > Runella > Runella zeae. Next base: position 213,098 of record NZ_KE384039.1, read on the forward strand.
TCCTACAATCATTTTGTTTCAATTCCTAAATGGTACGATTAAAGCTTGAATAGCAGTATAATCGTCGGTCGAACCGTCGCCTTGTTTCAATTCCTAAATGGTACGATTAAAGCGGAATCTGTGAACTTCTACACATCGGTGAATGATGTAGTTTCAATTCCTAAATGGTACGATTAAAGCGAGGGTTACTCAAAACGGCAAAACAGTTACGTGGGTTGTTTCAATTCCTAAATGGTACGATTAAAGCCCGTCGCAAAAACAGCGATTTTGGCATAATTTTAAGGTTTTTTATCGGTTTTATCAACTAAAAAATCGTCGAAGGCCAATAACTGGATTTCGCCTGACCTTCGACGACTGCTCATTATCAATTACTTACCTAGTTTTATTGCCCTTTTTGAAAAAAATATGTCAATGAACAAGCCCAAGTTCCCTCCTGCGACGACTTGTAGATGCGTCGAAGGGAAGACAGTCAACGTAAAAATAATCAAATTGTAGAACAAGTAGAAAGTATCCGTGCAGGTATCTTTGCTACTTGTTCTACAATCATAGGCTGGCGATTTCCCAGCCCGATCGATACTGCCGACGGAGAAACTTCTCTGCTTCTGGATAATTGGGGAATTTCATTTTTTTTGCGTCCCATTCCAAAAGCTGCCCAGGAACTCGTATCGCTACTGTCCCCAACAGCACTGTTTCGGTCATGGGGCCAGATTGAGCAAAATGAGATTCGGTATTTTCACCCCCTAAACAAGCATCCACAAAATGATGATAATGGTTGCGTTCGGCAAGTGGTGGAGTTGAATAAGATTTAGGATTACCAGTCGGAATGATGATTGGCATTTTTTGATGAGGGATCAACAATGCCCCCTCCGTACCAATCAACATGGCAGATTCGGCAGGGTATTCTCCATCCTTGTACAAATCGCGAATGGCTTGCGGAGGATAAAACTCCCCATCAAACCACTCTACTTGTAAAGTTTTGTGGGCAGTCATTTTATTACCCGGAAATTGCCACGTTATGTGGTCGCCTTGTGGCCACGTATCGGCTCTACGTTCGGGAGAGTCTTGCCAAGACTTTTGCACTTCAGCTACGACCGATAGCGGGGCTTTCAATCCTAAGCCTTTCCAGACGGCATCAAAAATATGACAACCTATGTCTCCTGACCAGCCTGTACCAAAATCTTGCCATGTACGCCAAATCGCAGGGTGATAAATATCAGGTGCGTAAGGTCTGATAGGAGCCGTACCGAGCCATAAGTCCCAGTGGAGGTGGGGAGGGGCCTCCTGACCCTCGGTAGGTCGGGGGCCTGGCAGGCGATAACGAGCGATAGCCCCAGGCCGGTTAGAGCACAAATAAACCTGTTTTATTTTTCCTATGATACCTTGTTTAATCCAATTCACGGCAGTTCTGTCGCCCTGCGATGACGCTACTTGGGTACCGAGCTGAGTGACTACTCCCGCTTTGATAGCTTCTTTGGTAAGTGCCCTTACTTCGGCTACATCATGACACATGGGTTTTTGGCAATAAACGTGTTTTTTGAGATGCAGTGCTTCGAATGCAATCGGGAAGTGATTGTGGTCAGGCACACTGACATTCACCGAATCTATGTGAGCGGCTTCGTGCTTAAACAACTCCCGCCAGTCAGTGTAGGTTTTGGCATTGGGTACAAGTTCGGAGGCGCGTTTGAGATTTTTTTCGTCTACATCACAGAGAGCCACAATTTCCACTTGCTGATGTTTTTTGAATTGTTGTAAATCGCCCCATCCCATTCCACCTACACCGATACAGGCATGCCTGAGTTTGGGGCTGTTGTGAGAGGCTTTGGCTTCTTCATCAAATAAAAGAGGCGCTGCCATTGCTGCAGTGGCAGCTTTGACTAAAAACGCTCGACGAGAGTTTAAGTTGCTTTTTTTTGTCATGGGGATAATCGGTTGAGGAATATTGGGAATCGTATTTCATAAAAAGGGGAGTGAGTATCATTTCTAATGAGGAAGGCAAACGCATAACCAAAGCAGTCAAAAATCTTTATAAAGCCAAATTTTGTACTTTTGCAGTCCGCTGAGAATTGAGCGGAGCGTATCTGTATACTATCACTTCGAAAATATCAAAATCTTGAGCCGTAAGAAACTCATTCGATTTGCCAAAAACACATTGGCTACCAACGTGTTAGAGGTAGGAAAGCCTCTCTACGAAAATATCAAAGGAAAATGGAACGAAAGCCTATTTTTTAACTCAAACCCCATAGTTTTAGAACTTGCCTGTGGAAAAGGGGAATATACGGTTGGGTTGGCCCAAGTCTTCCCCGAAAAAAACTTTATCGGTATCGATGTCAAAGGGGATCGCATCGCAGTGGGAAGTCAGCAGGCGTTTGATCAAGGTTTGACAAACGTAGCTTTTCTTAGGACCAACATTGAGTTTTTACAAAACTTTTTTGCCGAAGGAGAGGTGTCCGAAATCTGGATTACTTTTCCTGATCCTTTCAATCTAAAAAAAAGGATAAGGCGTAGGCTGACGCATCCTCATTTTTTAGAAAAATACCGCTCAGTAATGTGTAGCGAGGGATTATTGCATCTAAAAACCGACAATCGAGAGCTATTTGATTTTACTTTAGAAGAGCTTTCTGCGTTTGGATTTCGAGATTTGGAGTCTACTTACGACTTATACGAGTCTGATTTGAAGGCCGAGCATTTTGGCATAAAGACCCGTTTTGAGCAAATTTTCACCGAAAAAGGGTTCCCTGTGCATTACCTAAAAGGGCGTTTTTCGCGCCAAAATGACACCGCCTGAAATCGTTGTCATAGTGTTATGTATTAAAATGAATAAATATTCAAAAGTGATTTTATATTCATTTTAAGATATAATCACCTGTTAATCAGATTATTAACTTTGAAAGGGTAGGGGTAATGGGTTATTAAAAAAGGGAACGCTGATGCGTTCCCTTTTTTAAAGGTATTTTAAAGAACAACAATTAATTATTGTGAAATCAATTGTGCAAAGTACTTAACAGTACGAACTAGTTGGCTTACGTAGCTCATTTCGTTGTCGTACCAGCTTACAGTTTTTACCATTTGTTTGTCACCTACGTTGATTACTTTTGTTTGAGTGGCATCAAACAAGCTACCAAAAGAAGTGCCGATGATATCGCTACTTACGATTTCGTCTTCATTGTATCCAAAGCTTTCGTTACTTGCGGCTTTCATTACAGCGTTTACTTCTTCGGTTGTAACTTTTTTACCCAATATAACGGTCAATTCGGTCAAACTTCCGGTGATTACAGGGATACGTTGAGCTCCCCCGTCCAATTTGCCTTTTAGTTCAGGCAATACTAACCCAATGGCTTTAGCGGCCCCTGTGCTATTAGGGACGATATTGGCAGCCGCAGCTCTTGCACGTCTTAAATCTCCCTTAGCATGAGGAGCATCAAGGGTATTTTGGTCATTGGTGTAGGCGTGTACTGTGGTCATGCTACCAATTTCGATGGTAAAAGCATCGTTTAATGCTTTTGCCATAGGGGCAAGACAGTTGGTAGTACAGCTAGCGCAGCTGATGATTGTTTCGCTACCGTCCAATATATCGTGGTTTACGTTAAATACCACTGTTTTGAGGTCACCCGTGGCAGGTGCACTGATCACAACTCTTTTAGCACCCGCTGTTAGGTGAGCTTCTGCTTTAGCTTTGTCAGTAAAGAAACCTGTACATTCTAGTACTACATCTACTTCATGTGCTCCCCAAGGAATTTCTGCTGGGTTTCTTTGTGCATAGATACGTACTTCATCTCCATTTACGATGATACTATTATCGGTAGAAGTTACTTCTTCGTTGAATCTTCCCTGTGCTGTATCGTATTTTAATAGATGAGCAAGAACAGACGGGCTTGTAAGGTCGTTGATGGCTACTACATCAATGTCGGGCATGTTATAGATTTGACGGTAGGCTAGTCTTCCGATACGTCCGAAACCATTGATGGCTACTTTTACTTTTGACATGGTTATTTTGGTGGTTTAATGAGACATCTTACTCTTATTTTCGGCAAATATAATTATATATTTCTTATTATGTAGTTTAGTTTTTTAGCAAATTCTATATTTAATAATTACCTACACTTAGTGCATTCACTCCATTTTTAGTAATTAACTTTAGTAATTGCTGATTTATTTAGTATTTATATTGCCTTTTAGCTAAATATTTAGGCAATATGTGCTAATTATTACTAAATAGGTACTAAATTAGCATGATATGCTAAACCACATAAATACTAAAATATACAACTAGAGAAACATTCAATAGAAGATAAGCAACTACTAACAAAATAAAAAGCAAACAGAAAGACATTCTAAGCAATAATATTATTAACTTAGAGTAGGATATAACAAATCAAACCACAAAACATAAACAAGCACACATAATAGAAATATAATAAAACAAAATATAGCCCCAAAAAGCATTTAACCTCCTATAGCGAATCATACAAGAAAATACGGCATAGAAAAGTACATTTTATAGAAAACAGTAAATAATAAATTTATGCCAATATAAAGTGGTGATTTTCAATTATTAAACAAAAAATAAGTAAAGTTTTACTTTAATACCAAATGAAAGAAAAAGTACAAATTGAGCAAGCATGGGACAACAGAGAACTTACCAAAGATCCCTCCATTGTCAATGCGATTGAAAATGTAATACAAGCTTTAAATGACGGACACATTAGAGTAGCCGAGCCAGTGGGGGAGAAGTGGCAAGTAAACGAATGGGTAAAGAAAGCCATTTTGCTATACTTTCCTATTCGTAAAATGGAACTAAAAGAAATAGGTATTTTCGAATACCACGATAAAATGAAACTAAAGACCGGCTACGAATCTTTAGGAGTAAGAGTCGTACCACCGGCTGTAGCAAGGCATGGAGCGTATTTAGCAAAGGGAGTGATACTAATGCCTTCCTATGTCAACATAGGAGCTTACGTAGATGAAGGTACTATGGTAGACACTTGGGCTACGGTAGGCAGCTGTGCACAAGTAGGCAAAAACGTCCACCTCAGTGGAGGCGTTGGAATAGGAGGGGTGCTCGAACCACCACAGGCTTCCCCAGTGATTATAGAAGATGGGGCATTTATTGGATCAAGATGCATCGTAGTCGAAGGAGCTCACATAGGAGCTCGCGCTGTGTTGGGAGCAGGAGTGACCATTACGGGTAGTTCCAAAATCTTAGATGTAACCGGAAACGAAGTAGTAGAATATAAAGGATATGTGCCTGCCGATAGTGTAGTCATTCCAGGTAGTTATCCAAAAACATTTCCCGCTGGCTCATTCCATGTACCTTGCGCCCTTATTATAGGTAAGAGAAAGGCTAGTACAGACCTCAAAACCTCCCTAAATGACGCTTTAAGAGAAAATAATATAGCCGTCTAAATTGGCGACCAATCCCTTAAAACAACAAAAAAGCCTCCTATACAGGAGGCTTTTTTGTGCTTCATTTACCCCATAAATATACTGTCGTCATAGCAAACCACAAGATGTCCAAATAAATCGGCTGATTATTTCATTGACATTCCCACGCCCTTTTCTCTCATTTAATTTATCTATTTGAGTCTTGTGCTCCTTTATTTCGTACACAAATGTACAATACACGGATGTAAACTCCAAGCGTCCGACAAAATAAATTTAAAAATACATTTGGCAACAAAACTTCAATCAGAAAACAGAATACTAGATAAGGGCTTGTTTAACAATACATTCCATGTTTACATAAAAAACATTTGTAAACATAGCAACACAAAGTTTACATAAGTAACAACCTTCAATGTAAACTTTTGTAAACATATAAAATTATTTCTGTAAACATATGCGATTATGAAAGTAAACATGTCTATATTTGTAAATAGATAAAGTTTACAAAAATATCATATTCATATGACAACCTCTTCAGAATACACCGACGCCCGCTATCTAAAAAACAATAAAATAAGGGTCATCTTACACCAAAATGGACTTAATGCTTCTCAATTTGCCGACGCTATAAAAGTCCAACGTTCGACGATTTCTCACATCCTTGCCTATCGAAATAGACCTAGTCATGATATTTTAGAGAAAATTGTGGCTTGGAATGATAAATATAGCCTAGATTGGTTTCGAACTCAGAGCCCAGAAGAGACTCAAATGATATCGGAACTCATTAAAAATCAGACATATGGAGGAGCAAAAGTACATTCGCAAACCCCTTCAGAATCGCGCGAAAAAACGATTCCACCTAAGAATACACCTACATTAGATTCTCGTAACGCTACAATTAAATTTGAAACCTCTTCAAATCAAGCTTCGCAGGTTTCAACTGAGCTATCCAAACCACGAAGAGCAGTGCTTATAACTATTGTTTATGACGACGGAAGTTCTCAAGTCATCCCCGTAGATCCTAATTCAAAATTTAATCAGTTATTAGGCCAATCTCATTAAGATTTTAAGACTTCCTGATACGACCAAATTACAAAGACTTGATGCCGTCGCTGCGGTGTTTTACACTTTACACAGTGCCTTAAACCTACAACAACGGCATCAAAATAAGTAAGAAATGCTAAGAGTGTGTTGGGAAATTGCAAAAGGATTAACATCATGGCTTCTAAGAATGGCGGGCCAATGGCGTAATCTGACTGATGAGTGGCCTAACTGGCGGCGGTCTCACCCCGCATTGTATTGAGCAATGGAAGCAAGATCGAGGTATTGCTCATGTGCATGCGGCCAATAAAGCTGATGGCTCCAGTGCTTTTTCCCTGATTGATAAAGTCGTTTTTTGATTATGCTAAAACACTCTCTCAATAACTAAAAATAAGTTATTAAAATATTTTAATATAAATAATCAATATATCAAGTATACTTATATCAACAACGCCTCAAACTATACACATAAAAAGCTAATATACAGCGCTTTAACAAAGAAATGTTTCACGAATGTTCCACGTGAATTATTTAACTATTTCATTCTCAACGCCTTAATTTATGCCTATTTTACTATCAACATGGAAGACAAAAAAGTTAGACATCTTAAACAGCTTCAAAGACATCTTGAACTCCTGATTGATAAATCAGGCTTCAATAACTCTTTTCTTGCTCAGGAAATTGGTATTCCTACAGCTAACTTTTCGGTGAAAAAACAACGCGCAAGTTGGACAGTAGATGAAATTGAAAAAATACTAACCGTTATCAAAAACCAAAGGTTAGAAGAATATTTTTTGCTTCAGCTGATGCGTACCGAAAAAAATGAAAAACGCCTTCCTGTTTCTGAACTTACCAAATGATTGAAGAGATTGTAAATAAGGGTAGGAGATTGGCGTTAGGTTTAATATATCTATTAATTTGTAAAGTACTTTGTGGAATTGATGTCTCAGGATATAGAATGACTACATCGCAAAAAAATCGGAAGTCGTTTAAAATAAAAAATAATCCAAGTCATTGAAAATAAGGATACCTAAGACTGGCTTTTACTCCAGCAAATGAGAGCTTTTCGAGATGATGAAACCGTAACTTTTGAAGAACTCGAAAAAGAATGGATAATAGCGACAAAGCATTTTCTTAAGCAGCTTAAAAGCGTTCCTCCGAAAGTTCAAAATAGTCTATGAAGTATTAGATGCTAATGATTTTCAAAGCTCTAGAGCGAAGGCCAAAAAATGATTACAGAATAAATTGATGAGCCGTGGCGATGCTTACAAACACTTCCCACCAAAATAAAAGCAGTTGAAATGCTAGTTTATTTGTTTTATAATTTACATTATGTTAAATAGAACATTTAAAAATAAAGAGCAAGTTACCTTGCCCCTTATTTTTACTATTTTACTTCTTCACAAACAACTTTGTTTGTCTCAAAATCTTTCAGTACTGTTTCCAATTGCTTAAGGATTTCAACTACTTGTTCTTCCTCCTTAGCGGCCTTTGCTTTTACGAAATAAGGCTCTGATTGCTTGAATTTACCACAAACCTTCCCTTGAAGCGCTTTTCCTTTGGTATTGTAATCTTTCATATCCATGCTATCGATTTCTTTTTTCATCTCGACAGCTTCGTTGAAATAAAACACGCCCATGTTGAAAAGTGCATCATAATTGTTTGGATCAGCGGCCAAAGCTTTGGTATAAGCCTCTTTTTCGGCAGTCCGAGCCAGAGTTAGCTTTTGATTCAATTCAGCGATTTTAGCACTTACATCTCCAAGCTTAGCGGCTTCTTCCTTTGCTTGGGCCAGTTCCGTTTTTGCTTCTTCCCAAGCAGTTTTATTTTCCTTCAATTTGGTCTCAAGTTCTGCTTTCTGACGCTTTAAATCAGCGTTTTTAGGTTGCTTTGCAATTAACCCTGAAATACGTTTTACTTCATCATTGAAGACTTTTTCTGTCTCTTCGGCCTCTTTGATTTTTTTCTCAATTGGAGCTAATTTTTTACTAGCTTCTGTCAATTTACGAATTTCTGCGGCATGTTGAGTAGCTTCATTTCCATTTATGATACCCAAATTGAGCGCATACTGAGCATTTTTAGGCTCCAGTTCAATGAGTTCTTTTAGGGCTACTTTAGCTTCCTCCAACCGTTGAGTATCAAGAAGTACATTGACACGCTCTGCTTTGAAAGCATTTTTACTTTCAGGCAAAACTTTCATACCTTTATCAAGTACCGCCAACGCCTTATCATTTTGCTTCTCCATACGATAAAGCTGCGCCAAGATCGCAAAGTTACCAGCATCTTTGCCTCCTTTATCGATGTAGCTTTCCATCATTGTAGCAGCTACGTCGTTTTTGTTGCTCTTCATGGCACTATAAGCTCCATACAGAGGCGCCAGAGTATCTTTGGGATTTACTTCTTGTGCAATGTTGAAAAACTTAATTGCACCGTCATAGTTGCCAATCTGAAATTTCTCAGCACCTTGTTTCACCAAAGATGTCCCTAGATTTGTACCAGCATCGTCGGTTCCGCCAGTCAGGTATTTTTGAGCTTCTTTGGTCACTTTGCCAGGCTTTGCGGCATCTACTTCTACTGCTTTTTTGAAGGATTCGTATGCTACAAGTGCTGCACTTGAATCCATTTCGGTATAAAGACGCGCGATTTCATCGTATAGCTTACCACGGTCGAGCCAAGTACTTGATTTAGCCATGGCCTTAGGGTCAGTAATCGCTTTATCGCTTTTTTCTTTGTCCTTTTTTTTCTGCTCTAGCAATAATTTGTCCACTTGCCCAAAGGCAGTGATTGCAAAAAAACTTAAAGCAGATGTTACAATCAACTTTTTCATTTTGAGATAAGTTAGTATGATGTTAAAAATTTGTGCAAAAAACGGGAATTTGTGGGAGATATTATGGAGTTTTAGATTGTTGAGATTGATAAAAATTATGCAAGCTTTTATTTCTAATAAGATACACTCATAATTCTACTTATTTTTTCTCAACAATCTATTCCATTAATCTTCGCTTGATGGCTCAGTTTGTGGGACGGCCCCCTCCTCCCCTGCTTCTAGCTCTTCTTTTTCTATACGCGTCACGGAGGAGATTTCGTCTCCATCGGTAAGTTTAATGAGACGAACTCCTTGAGTATTGCGACCGGCGATTCTGATTTCTGAGACCGACATTCTGATCGCAATTCCTGATTTGTTTATAATCATCAAATCGTCACTTTCCACTACTTCTTTGATAGCAACTAGATTTCCTACTTTATCAGTGATGTTCAACGTAGTTACTCCCTTTGCGCCGCGATTGGTTACACGGTATTCTTCAATAGGCGAACGCTTACCATAACCATTTTCAGAAACTACCAACAATTGCTTATCTAAGCTGCTTACACAAAGCATTCCAATCGCCTTATTGGTAGTGCCTTCTTCTCCTAAGTCGATTCCTTTTACACCGGCAGCGGTACGTCCCATTGGGCGTACTCGACCTTCGTGAAAACGGACTGCTTTTCCTTCTTTTGAGGCAATGATGATTTCGTTGTCGCCATTGGTAAGGGCGACGTCCAAAAGCCGATCACCTTCATTGATCGTGATAGCTGCAATTCCATTCGCACGTGGACGTGAATAAGCCTCAAGTAAAGTCTTTTTGATGGTTCCTTCTTCGGTACACATCACAATGTAGTTGTTATTGATATAATCTGCATTGCTCAGGGTGCGTACATTGATTACGGCTCTTACCTTATCTCCAGACTCAATATTAATCAAGTTTTGAATAGGTCTACCTTTTGCTACTTTGCTTCCTTCTGGTATTTCATACACTTTTAACCAAAACAACTTCCCATATTCAGTAAAAATAAGTAGGTAGTTGAGCATAGTAGCTGAGAAAAGATGTTCGGTAAAGTCATCATCTTTGGTAGTCACACCTCTTGATCCGACTCCTCCCCTGCCCTGTGTACGGTACTCGCCCAGCGGTGTGCGTTTGATGTATCCTTGATGCGAAATCGTAATGAGCATTTCTTCATCCGCAATCATATCTTCGTCGGCAAACTCCTCGGCGGCGTATTCAATTTTTGAACGTCGTTCATCGCCATAGCGCGCCCTTAAATCAACCAATTCATCTTTGATGATTTGGAATTTTCGGGCTTCGTTGGCAAGAATATCCTTCAAATCCTCAATCAGTTTCATGAGGTCTTGATATTCCTGAACGATTTTATCACGCTCCATGCCCGTCAATCGCTGCAAACGCATATCCAAAATCGCCCGCGCTTGCACTTCACTAAGGCCAAATTGTTCGATGAGGCCATTACGAGCTGTTTCGGGGTCTCTTGCACTTCGAATAAGGGAGATTACGGCGTCTAAATTGTCAAGGGCAATCAAAAGCCCTTCCAAGATATGCGCTCTTTTCTCGGCTTCTTTTAGGTCGTATTGGGTACGGCGTGTGACTACTTCCAACCGATGCTCCACATAGTACTTAATGAGGTCTTTTAAATTCAACAGTGCAGGACGCCCTTTTACCAAGGCAACATTGTTGATACTAAACGACGATTGGAGTGGTGTATACTTATAAAGGTGATTTAAGACAATATTGGGGATACTATCTTTCTTGAGCTCAAATACAATCCTAATCCCCTCACGATCCGACTCATCTCTGATAGCCGATATTCCTTCTAGCTTTTTATCGTTAACCATATCAGCGATGCGCTTAATCATCTCTGCTTTGTTAACCATGTAAGGAATTTCGGTAATCACTATTTGGTCGCGACCAGTGCGGGTTTGCTCAAACGTAGCCACCGCCCGCATAATAACCCGGCCACGTCCCGTTTCGTAAGCGGCTCTCACCCCTTGATACCCATATATAATCCCGCCCGTCGGAAAATCAGGGGCTTTGATATATTGTATGAGTTCTTGGATGGTGATATCATTATTTTCAAGATAGGCGATGGTCCCGTCGATTACTTCTGTCAGGTTATGAGGTGCCATGTTGGTTGCCATCCCTACTGCAATACCCGACGAGCCATTGAGCAATAAATTGGGCAGTTTGGCGGGTAAAACGGTAGGTTCTTCGTCCGAGTCGTCGTAGTTGGGCTGGAAGTTAACCGTGTCTTTATTAATATCGGTCAACATTTCTTCGGCAATACGTTTTAGGCGAGACTCTGTATAACGCATCGCTGCGGGCGAGTCACCATCCAACGACCCAAAGTTTCCTTGCCCATCAACCAGCATGTAGCGCATCGACCATGGCTGAGCCAAGCGTACCATGGTATCATAAATAGAGGCATCACCATGAGGGTGGTATTTAGCCATGACGTCTCCAACGGTACGGGCTGATTTTTTGTAGGGGCGGTTATGCAAAAAGCCCGATTCGTACATCGTATAAAGCACCCGACGGTGCACAGGCTTTAGTCCATCACGGGCATCCGGAAGCGCACGCGATATGATAACCGACATTGAATAATCAATATAGGCCGTCCGCATCTCTTCCTCAATGTTAATGGGGATAATGTTGCTGGTGTTTTCTGACATAAACAAAAATTAAATGCTTTTGTACAAAAATACACCAAATACTTCATAAAGGCAAAATTAGGCCTTCTTACGCCGCTTTTCGTTAGCTTGGTTACGTTTTTCGGCGGCAGTTCTCGGTCGTCCAAAAAAATAAGGCTTTGGAAAGGTACCTCGCCCTCGTACAATAGGTCCCCCGTGGCTATGTTCGTGACGAACTTTACAACCTTTAATGGGGCATTGGCGATACCAGCATCCTCCCAAGCCCATCCCTAAAAAAATCAATAGAAGTAGCTTTTTTAACATGATAATAATGGATAGGAATACACTTTTATTTTTTATAACGGCTACGTCATTTAATTTATTGGTTTGTGAAGACGCTACTTATACAGGAGAGGCTATAAAAGCAAAAAACCTGACAAAGATTGTCAGGTTTTCTTGGAGCCCCCAGCCGGGATCAAACCAGCGACCTACTGATTACAAGTCAGTTGCTCTATCAGCTGAGCTATGGAGGCGTTCCGTATTTTGGTGATGCAAAGATACGTGTTTAGTTTATATCACGCAAGCTTTCTTGCAAAAAAATTACACCTTTTTTAAAGAGCTTCACGCAAAATTTTCAGTTGATGCTTTAAATCAGCAAGTTGCTTTTGAGCTACTATAATTTTTTTCTCAAATTCTGCACGCACTTTTTCTCCATTTTTTGAGCGGCCAAAGAATTCGATATTGTTTTGCCATATCGTCAAATCATTTTCGATTTGAGTCATTTTACGACGAATATCTCCTTCTTTACGTTGTAAGCTACGAATTGATTCGCCGTCGGTAGCCATTGCTACTTCATTTTCCAAAATTACCTGCTCCTTCTCTTTAGTAGAGAGCTTTCCGATAGCACTTACATAAGAATTGACGGCATCGATGTAGCGTTTGTTGATACCTTGCATATCTTTTTTGGGTACAAAACCCACACTCGACCACTCTGACTTAAAGGCATTCAAATCATTGAGATTGGCTTCGCCTGGTTTAGCACCGGCTTCTATTTTGGCACAAATTGCTTGTTTCTTAGCCAAGTTTTCAACAAACTCTTTCTCAACTTCTGAGTTTTTAGCGCGTTTGCGATCAAAGTAAGCATCACACGCCTTCTTGAATCTATCAAAGATAGAATCTTTAAATTTCTCTGGTACTTGTCCGATTTGCTTCCATTGCTTCTGTAGTGCAATTACTTTATCAGTATTGGACGAATTATCTTCGCCCGTTGCCAAGATAGCTTCAACGGCTTCACAAAGCTCGGTTTTCAGTTTGAGATTTTGCTCTCTCTTAGCTTCCAATTGGCGGAAAAATTCGCCTTTGTTGTGGAAGAATGTTTTAAGGGTAGCCCAGAATTTTTTGCTTAACTCACGTCCTTCTTCACGTAGCATTTGTCCTTTGGCACTTACCCACTGCTCTTGAAGTGCTACTACCTCTTTGGTCTTGTCATTCCATTCATTGATACTATTGGAATTGAAAGAAGTATAAGGCACCAAAGTTTCGTATATCTTCGATTTGACTTCGTAGTTTTGGGCTAGTACTTGTTTTTGCTCTTCGGATTGAGCTCTACGAGCATCATAGAGAGAGTCAAGCGCAGTTTTCATGCGTTGCCACAACAACTCTTGTTCTGCTTTGGGGCCTGGCCCGATGTGCTTATATTCCTCAAACAAGCTATTAGCTTCTTCGAGCGCAGCTTTACCTAGTGACTTTTCCTTGAGATTCTCAGCGATAGCTTCTACCTTCTCCACCAGCTCAGCCTTCAATTGAAGGTTTTTCTTGCGATCCAGCTCTTTAAGTTCAAAATAGATATTTCTATTGCTATAATATCTATCAATAAGAGCATGATAAGTGGCCCACAAGGTACTATTATGCGGAGAGGCGATATTGCCCGCAGCTTTCCATTCGTCCTGAATTTTCTTAAACTCTTGCCAGCTAGTACCTGGATTTTTGGTATTGACTTCGTCGGCGTCCACTAGTTCTCTCAAGCGTTGAAGAAGCTGTGTTTTAAGGGCGAAGTTTTTATCTTTAGATTTTTCTAAATCTTGAAAATAATGATTTTTAATGTCCTTGATTTGACGATAGAGCGTTTCAAAGCGCTGCGTCAAGTCATCGGGCTTGAATTCAAATCCGTCTTCTGAGTCATTCTCTGCAACAAACCGTTGCAATGCTTCCTCCCGTTCAGATTTTTTTATTTGGTCAAAAAAGACCTTTGCCTCCTTTAGGACTTCATCTACCCGTTTAAAATCACCAGGCTTGGCATTTTCATTTTTTGCAATTGCCAATTGGTTTTCCAACAAGTTTACAAAGCCGTTTTTGTCTAGTTGACTATAGTCAACTGACTGTTCCTCAACCACTTCAAAATCTTCCATGGCATCGACACTCTGTTGAGTGAGTTGTTCGCTTTCGCTTAGTTCTGCTCCGTCGTTAATCATCGTAAATGTGGTAGTCATCGCTTAGATTTGCAAAAATAATAAATATAGCCGTTTTTCGGTGTTTAAAATAGGTTTTTAGTTTTTCAAAAAAATTATACGAATGCCAACCTCCAAAATTGCAAACCTCCGAAAAGATTATTCATTAAACGGATTTTCAGAACAAGATGTTTTAGAAAACCCGATTGACCAATTTAAAAGATGGTTTGACGAAGCCCTAAACGCCCAAGTAATCGAGCCTAACGCTATGCATCTAAGTACTGTTGATAGTGAAGGGCAACCCCACGGCCGTATTGTTTTACTGAAAGAGGTAGACAATTTTAGTTTTGTTTTTTATACCAATTATAATAGCAATAAAAGTGCCGATTTAGAAAAAAATCCCCTTGCCTCACTCACCTTTTGGTGGGCCGAACTAGAAAGACAAGTGCGGATTTTGGGTAAAGTCGAAAAAGTAAGTGATGCTGAGTCTGACGCTTACTTTGCCATTCGTCCGCGAGGAAGTCAGATAGGAGCTTGGGTATCTGATCAAAGCAAAGTAATAGAAAGCCGAGATGTACTGAATCAAAAACTTGCTTTTTATGAGGCCAAGTTTGCTAACACTTCTATTCCTAGGCCTCCTCATTGGGGCGGTTATCGTCTGATTCCCAGCGAGATAGAATTTTGGCAAGGACGACCCAACCGACTCCATGATCGGATTAGATATCAATTCTACGAGCAAAATTGGCAATTCGAACGTTTATCTCCTTAAATAAGACCAAAGCCTTCTAAGGCTATTTCTCAAACAATCCGTCTTCAATCACTGTTAAAGTTTTTGAAGCAGACTACTTGTATTCTTGTTTTAATCAGTATATTATTACCAAATTACCCGCAATCATACCCTACTTTCAACTTATATATTTACTTAAAATTATGTTTAACAAAAACCCCAATAGTCTAACCCGTATCGGCGTATTTTATGACGGCAACTATTTTTTGCATGTAAGTAATTACTATAATTACACTCACGAACGTCGCAGTCGAATTAGTATCAATGGCCTTCATGATTTTGTCAGGCAGAAAGTAGCCGAATTAGAAAATAGCGAACCTAGATTATGTCAAATTGTTGATGCCCATTATTTTCGGGGGCGCCTCACCGCAGGCGAAGCTAGCCAAAGAGGAGATTTACTGTATTATGAACGCGTTTTTGACGATATCTTAATGTCAGAAGGTGTCACGACTCATTATCTTCCAGTAAGAAGCTCACTTGGAAAAAAATACGAAAAAGGAATTGACGTTTGGCTTGCACTCGAAGCTTTTGAAATGGCTTTTTACAAACGTTTTGATGTGTTGGTATTGATTGCAGCTGATGGCGACTATGTACCTCTCGTTCGAAAACTTAATACCCTAGGCACTCGTGTCATGGTATTGGGTTGGGATTTTGAATATACCGACGAGGATGGTAGCCGATTTTATACGCGCACTTCTCAAGACTTGCTAGCCGAAGTCACCTACCCTGTTGCGATGCAAGATGTCATTAATGGTCGTGACGAAGCACTTACTAATCAACTATTTGTACCTAGAAACAAAGGAAAGATATTTACCAAACAAGGAGAAGTAGCTTCCGAAAGCACCTCAGAGGTCTCGCCCGATACTGACTTAACGGGCGACCACCGTAAAGAAAGTTATATTTTATCTTTAAAAGAAGGTTTTGGATTTATAAAGTATCCTCCCAACAACGTATTCTTCCATTATACAAGTCTTCGTGATTATGATTTCAATGACTTACTCATTGGGGATCGGGTGCAATTCACCCTCGACGAAAAAGAAGGCGGTAGAGCAGTTGGGTATGATGTAGTGGTTTTACAATAGTACTTTAAATTTTACACCAAAAACCTCCCTAGGGTGCACAACCCAAGGGAGGTTTTTGTATTTGGAATAATACTTCCTACATTTTTCATTTAGTGTTTATTACTTAATCGCCGCACTACTTCGTAGCAAGCGCGACTGTTGTGATAAGGGCATTTCCAAAAACTTACTTTATCGCCCTTTACCTGACTATGGTCTACTTTGACAGTACCGTACCAATCTCCCTTTTGACGATCAATAAAATACATCTTGATAAACTCCCAACTCTTATCGGCTTTTGCACGATAGTGGCTTTCTCCGCTGAGTTGATACGCATTCAAAAACCCTACCATCTGCTCAGCGAGTACCCACCAGCTTTGGTCTTGGTTGCGGTGGCCAGTAGCGGGGTCAAACTCATAATCCAACGCTCCGTCTTCGCCAAGTCCGCTACATGCGGCTTCGGCCATTTTAAGACATACTTTTTTGACGCGTTCGCTACGCTCCTGGTCTCCAAGTACTTCGGCGGTCTCCCACAAAAGCCAAGAAGCTTCAATATCATGCCCATAAGAAATCGTCTCATCTTTGGGTTTCCAATTTTGGTCAAAAAACAAACGCAATCGATAAGTATCGGGACTTATTAATTTATCCAAAAAAGCATCTGTAAGATGAACCACCCGCTGACGCAGCAGCGCGTCAGGCCACACTCTATACAAATTAGTAAAAGCTTCGATGATATGTAAATGCGTATTTTGGGATTTGTTCCAAGGCATCTTACTCAATATCAAATCATCTACTACACTCCAATCACTGCCAAAAGCCTCAAAATACCCTCCTTGAGACGAATCATACCCATGCTTATCTACGACTTGAAAAAGCTCCTTGGCAAAATCCAACGCAGGCAAAAACTTGGATGCCGCATAGTACTCACTCAACCCATAGATAGCAAAAGCATGCCCATAAAGCTGCTTACGGGTTTCGAGCGGCGCGCCCAAAGCCGTAACCGACCAGTAGACTCCGCCGTTTTTAGAATCACGAAAATGATTATAGAGATAATGATAAGCTCTATCGGCCAATACCAAATACTTCCGTCGTTTGAAATGACGGTAAGCCAATGAGAATGTCCATAATACGCGACTCATAAGAATAATAGACCGAGGCGCGTCTAGCACAGGCTGATTTTCGTAGGTAACACGACCGTGAAACCCTCCCCGCTCATAATCGGGCGTGTATTTTTCCCAATATGCCAATATACGTTTCCATTCAGCAAGGTTTTCGCGGGCGAGAGTTTCCATATGTTTGCGAATTAGCATTAGTTTTGTTGTCCATTCCTAAAGAAGCACATCCTATATATATAATCACTCATTTTAGTTTTCTGCTTCCGAACGTACATTCAGTAAGCGTTTTAGCCAGTTTTGTTTTTCATTCTCTTCTGCCGTCTGTTCTTCTTGATTTTCTTTCAGCGTTGCCAAAGACACCATATCAGGCTGTCCTGCATCTACCCAGCATGTATACCAAAAATCACCTATCATCTTAACCGATGCCCTCATTTGCCGCTCTACTTGTCGGTCGAGCATTTGATGGTACTTTTGGCTAAATTCGCGAGAATACGTTTTTACAATTACCCCATTTCGGTCTTTAAGTACAAACTTTTGCTCTGGTCTTATTTTCTGAGACAACTCACGCTCGAATCGTAACACACTGTCTAAAGCGGCATTGGCCTGACGTACCGCTTGCCATGCCCTATGTGCTACTTTGGGCTCATAAGAAGCCGCTCCTACAAACATATCATATTCTTCGGCAAACAGCTCCGCTAGACGCGATTCCCAAAAAGCGTGTATTCCTTCCTGCCCAGTAAGCTGTCCGTTGTAGTTGCGAGTAGTATGCAAGGGCACATTGGCATCGGCAATATAATGACCCAAATCAGCGGCTACCCGCAGAATACGACGTGCATTTCGCTGCCGAAATGCCTCGGTAAGCTGATATTTATACATCTGAATGGCCCAAGGGACTATTCCATGAAGTGCCAAGGTATCTTCTCCGTATCGTTTGACGGCATCTGCCCAATAATAGGGCAGCTTATACAAAGCACTATCGCCATACGCTTCTGCGTCGATATAATGCCGAGGAGCTTCTCCTACGACTGCATAGCGACGCTTATCGGGATTGACGGCATTTTCGGTAAGATATGCGATATGTTTTTTGAAAAAAGGCTGCATTTCAATGGGCAATGTAAATACGGCCAAGCGGTTGATACGCTGATGCGCCCAAAAACCCCACATCATTCGCTCTTTTGCGCCTAAAAGCAACAAACTGAGCCCAATGATGAGGTACATTTTATAATTAATCGGCCTCAGTATCCTCAAAAAAAGGATTCTCCAACAAAATTTTATTTTGTTTTGACTCAAAAGCCTATATTGTAAAATTGTGATTTTTGGCTTCATAAAATATGATTTCTATAAAAAAAATTGAATCAAACATAAAAATTACCCTTACAAAACAACTGATATTCAGAAAAATGAGCACTTTTTGGTTTTTTTCACTTAAAACAGTAGTCAGCAATCTAAAAAGAGTGTTTTGAACATTTTAATATCATCATAATTTGATTTGGCAAAATTGTATATATACAAAATAGATACAATTATTTATTAAAAATATGCAATTTTATTTTTTAAAAACGTTAATTTTGCAACGTATTCTAAAAATCAGTTTTTACCGTTATTTCAATCGATTCAATAAGTTTTCAATCATGAACAAGAAAAAAATCATCGGATACATCAAACCAATCTTTGGACTTTGTGTTTTTATGCTCATCATTTATGGTGCATATACTCCAAGCCAAAAAGCAAACATCCAAAAAATCGTTTGTATCAAGTTCAAAAGCGATGCTTCAGTGGCTGACATTGAGCGTCACATGAACGAATTTGCACAACTACGCCGCGAAATTCCTCAAATGGTAGCTTATTCAGGAGGTAAAACTTTGAGCGTAGCTAGTAAGCCTGAATACGATGCGATGCACTATCTTACTTTTCGTAGCCAAGATGACATAACTGCTTTCCAAAATCACCCTAAGTACCAAGATTTTGTTAAAAACAACCAGAATATTTGGGAAAAAGAGCTGGTAATTGATGCCAATATCCTAAAGTAAGAGACGCTGATTATCAAAAAAGTCACAAAAAAAACTCCGCTACTAGTAGCGGAGTTTTTTTTGTTTGTTCCTAAAAGGAAGCAACTAGCTAGTCACCTTACCCATCACATACAACTCCGATAAAGTAGGCACCGGACTTCCTCCTTTGCGTTCGAGGGTCACGGCAAAAGCGTCCGCTTGCGGAATTGCCTTCATCTTTTGTAGGGAACCCGTCACATCAAACACCCCCAAATCTACCGGTTTGCCGCCTACTAATGCCCACAGCTGATATTGCTTATCGGAGGCTGGCGTAGGCAATGAAAGCACATTTAACTGTACTTCTTGGGTTTTGGCATTCCACACTACTCTCACCGCACTGCTAGGTGACTTGTCTACGCCTTTCAGCGTCACAAATTGATTATCGACACTGCTCAGCCCTGCTAGTAGGTCAGTTTGCTGTTGGAGCTGTTGTGTTTGTTGTTGCAACTCAGTTTGCTGCTTTGCTACCGTTTGGGAGAGGGTATCTACTTTAGCATTAAAGTACACTACTGAGCCAATCAATGCCGCTACCGAAGCTGCTGCTACCCACCCCCACTGAAACGAATTATTGCGGGAGTTGAGCGGTAATACCGGCGTTTCATCTTCGATACTTACTTCTTCTTGAACTTCTTCCTCTTTAAATTCCAATTGCGCCATAATTTTCTCCTTAAGCGACGCAGGAGGAGATACGCTATGGGCAAAAGCATAGCGTTCGACTGCTTCACTAAGTTGTTCAAGCTCAGCCTTTATTTCAGGATAGATTTTGGAAAGACACTCCACTTCTCGACGCTCTTGTTCTGAAACATTGCCCGAAAGGTAGTCTTCCAAAACCCCCGATTCGATATATTCTTTTATGTTAATCATGAACTAAAAAATTTTCTTAAATCCCTGAGGGCACTTCTTACACGAGTTTTTACCGTTCCAAGGGGCATGCTCAGCCGCTGGGCGGCTTCCTCATGCGTGTAACCTCCCCAATATACCATTTCAATCAGCGTCTGCTGCTCCGGTTTGAGTTGCGAAACTATTTCACGCAGCTCGTTGCTATCTAGCTCGTTGTAGATGTTTTGATTTCCTTCTACCCAATATACGGCAGAATCAATCTCTTGGATTTCTGGACGATTGACCCTTAAGTAGTCGATAGAAGTGTTACGTGCGATATTGAGCATCCAAGTAAACAACCGTCCTTTTCCCACATCGTATTGGGAAATATTTTTCCAGATTTTAACGAAGATTTCTTGCAACAAGTCTTGTGCCGTTTCTTCTGAGCGAACGACCTTCAACACTATGCCGTACAAAGCATCGGAGTAGTTGTCGTATAGATAATTGAATGCTTGACGATCTTGCCTTCGTAGCATTTCAACCAATTCGCCTTCATTGTATTTTGGCAATTTTCCTCCCATATAAAGGTTTTAGAGTCTTTCAAATTGTACTTATGTACACTTATCGTTAAAAGAGAATGGATTAATGTATTTATTCATTTTGTGGAGACGCAATTTCAAAAAAAAAAACCAACCCACGAAATCTATTTTAAGGCCACTTGCCGTAAGTACGACAAAACAACCTCCAATCATGAAAGCAATCTTATCAAAAACACTAAAAACGTCGGCTTATACCTTGGCCATACTCTTTGGCGCTTTTGTGGTATATGCCAATTGGGAACCTGCTCCTATGCATGCTTACGTAAAACCCATAAGCATGACTATTTTGAAGGTAAACGGTCTTACTGATCTAGGTGAAGCTAATGAAGTAAAGGAAAAAGTAAGCAAAACTTCTGGCGTGACCGCTTGCGCAGCCAATCCTGCTAGCCAGCTCGTAAGTATTACTTTTGACCCAGAGCAAACATCCGCCCAATCGCTTACGCAACTCGTAAGCAACATTACCAATACAGATGTTCAAAACGCTTCCTTTGAAGGTGTGGAGCCGTCGGGACCTGAATGCCCTGTTCCGCATGAGTATATTTTAGCTTTTGAGCGCGCCAAGTATGCCCTTTGTTTTCGATAAACAAACCCCTCCAAAAAGACAACTATCCCAAACGTATGTTTTTATTAACACCAAACAATTAAAATTTTAAAGAACATGAAAAAGACATTATTGATTTTCTCGGTAGCATTAGTAACCTTGATGAGTTCTTGCAAAAAAGAAGAAGAGACTCCCGCACCTACCTTATACGAACGCCTCGGAGGTGTCAATGCCATCTCGGCCGTAGTTGACCAATTCATCGCAAACGTAGCCGCCAATCCCAAAATGGTGCGTACTTTTAAACCATTGCTCGATGAAGTAGCGGCTGGAAAAACGACTCGTGTAACTGCCTTACGCAACAATCTCATCGATCAGATCGGCCAAGCAAGTGGAGGTCCACAAGTATATAAAGGCAAAGACATGGTGACAGCCCACAAAGGAATGAAAATCACCGACGATGAATTTAACTCCCTCGTCAATGATTTGGTAATGGCACTTGACAAGTTTAAAGTACCTACTACCGAAAAAAATGAGCTACTTGGCGTATTGGGAGGATTGAAAGGAATGATTGTAAACCAATAAAAAAGTACCAAACAGGTCATGCTACTGATGCAAGTCCTTCGTAGGTACTTCTACATAGATAGTTTTCAAGTAAGTAGTAAGAGGGTTGGATAGTTGAGTGTTACATCAGGGTCTTACTGAAAGACCCTGATGTTTTTGCTATTCAACCCATAGTACCAAGCCTTTAAGGTAGCTTCCTTCGGGGTGAAAAAGATTGACTGGATGGTCGGGGGGCTGGGTAATCTGATGCAGTACCCGCACCTGACGCCCTGCTTCGATAGCTGCCGCCACTACTGTATTATAAAACAACTCTCGATCTACTACCTGCGAGCACGAAAAGGTAAACAAAATACCGTTGGATTTAAGATGGCGAATCCCCTCTGCATTGAGTCTTTTATAGCCCTGAACTGCCCTATGCCGCGCCGACATACTTTTGGCAAAAGCAGGAGGATCTAGTACCATTACGTCATAAGTATCAGAAGTTTTTTTCAAAAAAGCCATTACATCTTCCGCATAGGCTTGGTGGCGCTGTTCTTCTCCGAAATTAGCTTCAACGTTTTTGTTGGTTAGTTCAATGGCTTTCTTTGAGACATCTACCGAATCTACTGACTTGGCTCCCGCTGCTAGCGCATAGATGGAAAACCCTCCCGAATAGCAGAAAGCATTTAAAACGTCTTTATCTTTGACATACCTCCCCAATAGTTGACGATTGTCGCGCTGATCTAGGAAAAAACCCGTTTTTTGTCCTGTCTCCCAGTCTATCATAAAAGTATGACCGTTTTCTTTGACGCCATGCGGCACTTGACTTGTACCCATCAAATATTGATTTTGAATCGTTTGTCCAAATTGTTCGGGCAAGGTATCGGCACTTTTGTTGTAGATAGCCTTGAGTTCTGTACCAAACACCTCAGCTAAAGCTTGACTTATCTCTCCCAACGAACGGTACATTCCTATCGAATGGGCTTGTATTACCAATACCCCGTCATAATAATCAACAATGAGTCCTGGTAAGCCATCTCCTTCGCCGTGAACAAGCCGATAGCAGTTGGTAATATTTTCTACAATGCCTTCATGTAAGATTGATTTTCTTAGCATCCAAGCTTTGTGAAGCTTTTGTTTCCAAAACAAAACATCTGGAGTAACCTGCTGAAAACTAAAAATTTTAACGGCAATATTGCCTTGGTGAAAATGCCCCGTAGCAAGATACGCTCCTTTGCTGTCACATACTTCTACTACGTCGCCATCTTGGGGCTGACCTTTGATGCGCCCTATGGCTCCCGAAAACACCCAAGGATGAAAACGCCGAATAGCTTCGTCTCGATGAGGCTTTAAAATAACTTGATGAAACAAGGACACAGTTTTTAGATTGATTGGTTTGAGGCGACAAAAATACTTAGACCCATGCAAGTAGAATGCTTTTTATTCGTTTTTTTGTTTTTTGAATACATCACCAATCAACTTATTATTCATGAATCGTCGCGATTTTATTAAGCAGTCTACCGCACTTGGAGCGGGTATTGTCCTAAGTAGCAGCCTTTTTGCAGAAGCCAAACGTCTCAAAAAATTTGGAGTACAATTATATAGCGTTCGTGATTTGATGCCCAAAGACCCCAAAGGCACCATGAAACAACTCGCCGAAATGGGCTATACTCAATTCGAAAGCTACGGTGGGCCTGATTTTTTGTGGGGAATGAGCCCTAAAGAATGCAAAACATTTCTGGGTGATTTGGGGGTAAAAATGGTCAGTACCCACTTCGATATGAACAAAGACCTTGACAAAAACATCGAAAGAGGAGCTGAAGCAGGTCTAAAGTATATGCTGTGCCCCTATTTGGGTCCCCAAAAAAGCCTTGACGAATGGAAGAAAAAAGCGGAACTCTTCAATCAAGTAGGTGAAAAAGTAACCAAAGCTGGAATGAAATTTGGGTATCACAACCACGACTACTCATTTAAGGCAATGGAAGGTCAAATCCCTCAAGAATTGTTGCTTGCCAATACCGACCCCAAATATGTAATGTTTGAGCTAGATTTGTGCTGGATTGTAGCCTCGGGACAAAATGCCGTAGCTCACCTCGAAAAGTACAGTAAACGTTATGAACTAGTTCATATCAAAGATATGGTACTAGACAATGGCCGCGTATCCCAAAAGGATTTGGGCAAAGGCGCTATGGATTTTGATACCATTTTAAAAGCGGCAAAAAAAGCTGGAATTAAGTACTACATTGTTGAGCAAGAACAATACCCTAGCTCTTCGATTGAAAGTATGAAAGTAGATGCTGAGTGGATGAAACAGCTTTCGATATAAGAAGCCTACTTACTTTCCGAAAGCCTTAGCGGCTTTCGGAAAGTCAAATATTTGGGTTTCTCTTACTCCTGCTTCAGGCTTCAATACATACACATCGAGCATTGCTTTGGGGCGCGCGAGGTATTCTCGAATGAGCGTTCTGACTGAATAACCTTCTGGCACATCTTGTGCCGCAAACCCAATGGCATCAAGGCCTTCGTGCTCGGCCAAATACAGAGCACGGGCGTTGTGAAAATTTTGCGAAATCACCGTTACACGCTCTTGCCCATACACCTCTCTACACCGAACCACCGAGTCATAAGTACGGTAGCCTGCTGTATCTAAAAGCATAGCGTCTTCGGGTACGCCTAGCTGCGTGAGTGCCTGCTTCATGGCTTTAGGTTCGTCGTAAGTTTCGGCTTCTTTGTTACCACTCAATATTAAGTATTTTACTTTTCCCTCTTTGTAAAGAAGTGCCGAGGCTTCCATACGATACCTAAAAAACAAATTTTCTTTTCCTCTTGCCACGTACTTGCTCGTTCCCAGTACCAAACCCACATCTGTAGAGGGAAGTGATTTTAGATCAAAATAAACTTTATTACGGGTGGTATCAACCACAATCCAATTACACAAAAGCACTAGCACGACCACACAAAAGCCTACCCACAAACCAGCCTTAACGAGTTTTTTCATCAAAGAAACTCGAAGCCTACGCGAATAAAGAAACGCCCTAATATGGAGGAGTCCTGCTTTCAAAGTCAATTACACAAAATGAACCAAATCCAATAATTAATCTTCCTAAAGTACACTCTTTTAGGTAATATCCCTAAAATTCTAACACTATTAAAAAATTGTACACACCTAAAATAAACCTAGCTGCCCATTGTCATTTGGGGTCTCATCGCCGCCGCTTCTAGTCTTACCTTCTTCATTATCAACACCATTGACAAGTTTTTCTTTTTTGATTTCTGGCAATGAGCTAATCTGTTTAATCTCCTTAATTTTAAAATTAGATATTTTATTGCCCAATGCTTTCCACCCCCTTACCTCTACCAAAGCATCGAGTGCCATTGTTTCTTTTTGGATTTCGTGCTTGCTTTTTTCAATGACTACCTCCATACGAGGGTGGGCGTCGGTCGATACAAACACTATCTTTGAGCCTTTGGTATCTCCAATAAAAGAAAACTTCTTATCTACTGTCGAAGTTTCTATTTTAAAACGTTTGGCAAAATACTGTTTTTGCCCTGCTTCAAAATACACCACTGTGATAGGGCAATCTGGCTCAAACTTTTCTAGGTGGACAATATCTTTCGGCTCATAACGGTTCGTGATATCAAAGCTCGTCAATTCATAACTACCTTCTTTGTAAAGTACAAGTATCAAATCACCATTGTCGAAGTTTCCCAGGTAAGTACCGCGTTCGTCACGATTAAGTCTTCCTATCACCTCATCGTACCACAGATCCACTCCGCCCAAAGTAGACGCTCCTGCCGACTTAAAGGCTAGTTTTCGTACAGGATACTTAGTCAAAACATTGCCCATAGCAGAGCGGTTTTTGACTGACAACTGTGCAAAGCTAAAATCAAACACTTTGATACGTGCCGTAGACTGAGCCGTAAGGTTGACTGTAATCACCTCCGCTTCTCCGTTGTCGTTGGCACTAAAATACGTAATTTTTGATTTGTTGGTCCCCAATGTTACGTCATATTCCTTATCTCGGGTAATACCCGTAACCGCAAAACGCTTCACATAAGACACTCCAGACTTACCATCTAAATAAGCCAAATTGTAGACTTTACGTTCATCATTTTTCTTGAAAACTGAAACATAAATAATGTCTTTTCCCACAAAGACTTTGTCCGAAACCCTTACTATTTTGTATTTGCCATCACGTCTAAAAATAATAATATCATCAATATCAGAGCAGTCCATGACATACTCGTCTTTTTTGAGTCCGTAACCGATAAACCCTTCTTCCCGATTGACGTACAGCTTTTGGTTGGCCGCCGCCACTACTGTGGCCGCAATAGTATTAAAGGAACGAATTTCGGTACGGCGTTCGCGATTTTTTCCGTATTTTTTGAGTAAATCTTTGTAATAATTAATCGCAAAACGGGTAAGATTCGCTAGATTGTCTTCTACTTCTTTCAACTCTTCTTCTAGCTTTTTCATGGCTTCATCGGCCTTGAAGGCATCAAACTTTGAAATACGCTTGATTCGAATTTCGGTCAAACGAATGATGTCTTCGTCGGTAATCTCGCGATAGAAATCCGATTTGTAGGGTGTCAAACCCGCATCAATCGTCCGAATAACTGCCTCAAAACTCTCACATTCCTCAATGTCTCGATAAATTCGATTTTCAATAAAAATCTTCTCTAATGAACTGTGCAGAAGCTTTTCTTTCAACTCAAACCGCCGGATTTCTAATTCTCGCTTAAGGAGATGAACCGTTTGGTCATTGCAATCTCTTAAGATTTGAGAGACCGTTACAAAATGTGGTTTTTCATCAATGATGACACAGGCATTGGGCGAAATACTCACTTCGCATTCCGTAAAAGCATAGAGCGCGTCAATCGTAATATCTGGAGATACACCAGGAGCCAAGTGAATCACAATCTCCACATCTCGGGCCGTGAGGTCTTCAACGGCCTGCATCCCTTTTTCGGGCTTTTTGATTTTGATTTTACCTTCTTCACTGGCTTTGATGATAGAGTCTTTGACGGAGGTAGTGGTAGTACTAAATGGTATATCTTTGATGACCAACGTTTTTTTATCAACCTCCTCGATTTTGGCCCTCACCCTAACTTTACCACCACGAAGGCCGTCGTTATAGTTGCTCACATCTATATAGCCACCCGTCGGAAAATCGGGATACAAAGCATAAGGCTGTCCTTTCAAAAGGGCGATAGAAGCTTCGATAAGTTCTACAAAATTGTGAGGCAAGATTTTGGTAGAAAGCCCCACCGCAATTCCCTCCACTCCTGTAGCCAATAGCAACGGAAACTTGACAGGCAAAGTAACAGGCTCTCGTTTACGCCCGTCATAACTCATTTGCCACTCGGTAGTGTCTTCGTTGAAAACAACCTCATTACCAAACTTCGACAATCTCACCTCAATATAACGAGCCGCCGCGGCACCATCCCCGGTACGTATGTCTCCCCAGCTTCCTTGGGTATCAAATAGTAAGTCTTTTTGTCCCATGTTGACAATCGCTTCGTTGATAGAAGCATCGCCATGTGGGTGGTATTGCATGGTAGCACCGATGACATTAGCAACCTTATTGAAACGGCCATCGTCCATTTCTTTGAGGGCGTGCAATATACGCCTTTGCACGGGCTTAAGGCCATCTTCTATGTTGGGGACTGCACGTTCTAGAATAACATATGAAGCATACTCTAAAAACCAATTTTGGTACATATCCGCCACAGCCAACTGGTCGTGTAGTGCGTCGTTATCAGGGTCTTTGTCTTCAGGTTGGGTTTGGTAGCTCTCGTTCATATTGGAAAAATGTGACTTGCAAAAGGTACGTTTAATGCATCGAAAATCACCGTTTGCAATCAGCTTAGGCACTAAATTTAAAGTGTAAATATACGAAAAAAAGTCCAGATTTTAGCGTTTAAACCCAAGCAATCCCTTTTTTTAAAAGCGAAAGTGTATGGGCTTCTGGAGTATCAGGCTGGGGGCTATGATTGTACTCCCACTGCGCCTGAGGTGGAAGACTCATCAAGATAGATTCGGTACGGCCACCCGTTTCGAGGCCAAATTTTGTACCTCTATCCCACACCAGGTTAAACTCCGCATAGCGACCTCTGCGTAGGTATTGCCAGTGTTTTTGGTCTTCTCCAAAAGGCAATGATTTGTTTTTGGACATTAAATGTGTGTAGGTAGGCGCAAAGGTCTCACCCACGGCTTTCACAAATTCAAACAGCTCTTCGGTGGTTTGTTGTGATGGTTTGAGATAATCAAAGAAAATCCCACCCACACCCCGCGTTTCTTGACGATGGGGAATATAGAAATAATCGTCGGCCCATTTTTTGAAGCGGGGGTAATATTCGGGATGGTACCTATCACAGGTATTTTTTAATTGTTGGTGAAACCACCGTGCATCATCTTCTATTACATAATGCGGCGTGAGGTCTATCCCCCCCCCAAACCAATTGATGCCATTAGACATCTCAAAATACCGCACATTCATGTGAATAATAGGCACCATGGGGCTTTGGGTATGCATCACAATCGACACCCCCGTGGCAAAATAATCGGCACGCTCAGACAGATTCATCTGACGCATTAGGGCCTCTGAAGTTTGACCTTCTACTGCGGAGAAATTGACCCCACCTTTTTCGATAATATCGCCATGCTGAATCACCCTAGTACGTCCACCACCACCACTATGATGCTCCCATTTATCCTCCTGAAACTTCCCCGTACCATCAGTCAGTTCGATAGCCTGACAAATCTGATCTTGTAATTGTTGAAAATACGTAGCTATAATTTCTCTCATGAGTTCATTTTTTTTGTTTTTTCTGTCCTTATTTTTCAGAAAATACAGTAGTTAAAAATTCAAATAATAGTCTTGCAATAAATCTTTAAAACTTTGAGCATAAGTACCGTCTACATTATGAATATAGAGATTTTCGACCTCGCAAGGCTGATTTTCTTGTCCAAATGTTGTAATCTGCCGAAACAGTGGTTTGTCTGGTTTTTGATAGACATTACATTGTCTAACAGGGAAAAAAGCCGTTTTGTTAGCCACTTCAACCAAACGTTGTGTTTCGTAAGGAGGAAGTAATACCACAAAACGGCCATTTGGAGCAATCAAACGCATCACACTCTCCCACAACTCCGCTAAAGTAAGCGTTTCGGTATGCAAGGCGCGGTTACGACTTTGATGGGTTGAGGGCAAATGATTCGTAAAAAAAGGCGGATTACTTACAATAAGCTCATAAAGGCCGGAATGTTTGGGTTCCCAATCCTGAATAGAGCTATGGTACAATTTTATTTGCGACCCAAAATCACTTTGTTGCACATTCATAGTGGCTTGCCGATAAGACGCCTCATCAATTTCGACGGCGCTGATTTCAATCGCTCTGTTGCGCTGAGCCATCATCAACGATAGCAAACCCGTTCCCGCTCCAATATCAAGTCCGTATCTAACACCTTCTACTGATACATACGCTCCTAATATACACGCCTCAGTGCACACTTTCAGCGCGCTTTGGTCGTGCCAAACCGTAAATTGCTTGAATCTAAAAAAAGGATTTTTGGTGCGCATTGTCTGTTTTCAAAATGCCAAAATTACCTATTTTAACCGCTAAAGCACAAAACAAATGCCACATACCTACCAAAATACTCTTTTGACGAAGGCATGCGATTATTTTTTGGAAATCAAAAAGTATCCTACTTTTGCATCCATAGATTTCTAAGGCATTAGAGATTTTGTTTTTAAACACCCCAAACTTCTCCATTTGTGAGCACCAGTCTTCTCTTGCGTTCTGTCAATGTGACACGCTACGTCACTCCTCTACGAGAAGGAGGTTCTTTGCCTGCCATCGTCGACGCCGACGATGATTTCATGTACGTGATGAAATTTAGAGGCGCAGGCCAAGGCCCTAAAGCCCTTGTTGCAGAGCTTATTTCGGGCGAAATCGCCCGCGCATTGGGGCTTCGAGTACCCGAAATTGTATTTGGCTATCTCGACGAAGCCTTTAGCCGTACCGAGCCTGACGAAGAAATCCAAGACCTCCTCAAAGCAAGTGTAGGTCTCAACTTGGGAGTACATTATTTGTCGGGGGCCATTACTTTTGATGCTCTTGTTACTAACGTCGGGAATCGACTCGCCTCCCAAATCGTGTGGCTAGATTGCCTCATTACCAACGTAGACCGCACCCCACGCAATACCAATATGCTGATGTGGCACCGCGATTTGTGGCTGATAGACCACGGTGCTTCACTTTATTTTCATCATAACTGGGATACATGGGCAAGCCAGTGTCGCCGCCCGTTTACGGCCATCAAAGACCATGTATTGCTTCCACGTGCGGCCGAATTAGAAGTAGTAGATGAAGAGTACCGTGCCATTTTGACACCTGCCCTAATCGAAAACATCGTGGCACTTGTTCCTGACGAATGGCTGAGCGACGACTCCAGTAGCATGTCGCCCCAAGAGCGTCGTCATGTATATGTCCAATTTTTAAATGAGCGCCTAGCCGCCTCTTCTATTTTTGTCAACGAAGCACAAAATGCAAGAAAGACACTTATTTGAGTACGCCGTCATTCGGGTAGTGCCTCGCGTAGAACGCGAAGAGTTCATCAATGTAGGCGTCATTGTATATTGCGCCTCTCAAGGATTTTTACAAACTAAGTTTGAAATCAACGAAGAAAAACTCAAAGCTTTTTCTTGCCAGCTTGATAGCCCTGAACTCTATGAGCGGCTTCGTTCGTTTGAACGTATCTGTGCTGGTCGCAAAGAAGGGGGAGTGATTGGTCAACTTCCAATTGCTTCTCGTTTTCGCTGGCTGACTGCCGCACGCAGCACCGTAGTCCAAACCTCCGCAGTACATCCGGGTATGTGCATCAATGCTGAGCATACACTTAGCCAATTGTTTTCGCAACTAGTCCAATAACACCAAAGAGGCTACTCAAAAAGTAATTGGACAGCCTCTTTGCAGCAAGTGTTTTTATTAGAAATTGGGTTTCAACAAATACTTGGCATAAAAATCATCAATTACTTTGACAGCCTCGTCAGCAGTATCTACCAAGCTAAAGAGCTTAAGGTCTTCGGGATTGATGTTTCGCTCCGTCTCCAGCATTGCCTCTTTGATCCAATCAATCAGCCCCGACCAATACGCCCGTCCCACCATCACAATCGGGAAGCGTCCAATTTTTTTGGTTTGAATCAAAGTTAAAGCTTCAAAAAGTTCATCCAAAGTCCCAAATCCTCCGGGCATCACAATAAAACCCTGAGAGTACTTGACAAACATTACCTTGCGAACAAAGAAGAAATCAAAGTTGATGTTTTTGTCAGGATCGATGTACAAGTTGCTATGTTGTTCAAAAGGCAATTTGATATTGAGTCCAACCGACTTACCTCCCTGTTCAAACGCTCCTTTGTTACCAGCTTCCATGATACCAGGCCCACCACCGGTGATTACGCCGTAGCCATGCCGTACCAACTTAGCGGCAATCTCTTCGGTCATTTTGAAATAGGGATGATCTGGTTTGGTACGGGCCGAACCAAAAATAGATACACAAGGGCCTATTTTTGCTAATTTGTCAAATCCTTCCACAAATTCCGCCAACACTTTGAATATTACCCATGAATCGGCGGTTTTTATTTCATTCCAGTTTTTATCTTCAAAAGCTTCTCTGATTCGTTTTTCTTCATTTAATAATTCAATTTCTGACATGGCTTTTTTCTTGCGTTTAAGGGTCTACTTATTTTTGTAGTTTCCATAAAGAAACTCAAAAACACTGACTTTGGTTACAAAAATATTAAACTAGCAGGGTTTTTCGTGTGCATTACACTCGTACCTTTGCAGGACAACAATAACGAAAATAATTCTTAATATAGTTCAATTCATGGCTAAAAAAATTGCAATAGGTGGTGACCACGCAGGTTTTTTCCTCAAGCAGCCTTTGGTAGAGTGGCTTACCCAACAAGGATATGAAGTAAAAGACTTTGGTACCTTCAGTGCCGACTCGGCCGACTACGCCGATTTTGCCCACCCAGTAGCCTCAGCTGTCGAAAAAGGCGAATTTGACCAAGGCGTATTGGTATGTGGCAGTGGGCAAGGTGTGGCTATCACCGCCAACAAACACCAAGGTATTAGGGCTGCACTGGTATGGGACACTCCTTTGGCGGCGTTGGCTCGTCAGCACAACGACGCCAATATTATCTGTCTACCTGCCAGGTTTATTGCCCAAGAGACCGCGTTTGAGTGCGTTAGGATTTTTCTCACTACCGAATTTGAAGGAGGGCGTCACGCTATTCGCGTTGGTAAAATTGCTTGTTAATGAAAAAAGAAATAGGCTAAAAATATAGCCGCCGTCACGCCAATAAAATCAGCAATCAAACCTGCTATAATCGCATAGCGGGTTTTTTTGATACCTACCGATCCAAAATAAAGCGCTACAATATAAAAAGTAGTATCTGCCGAACTCTGAAACATACACGACAATCGCCCCACAAACGAATCAGCACCAAATTGCTTCATCGAATCTATCATGAGTGCCCGCGCGGCACTCCCACTGATAGGACGCATCAAAGCCACGGGCATGGCATCCGTAAAATCGGTGTTAATCCCCGTAAGCGCAATTACGTATTTGAAACCTTCTACCACATAGCTCATCACTCCCGCATTACGAAAGGCGCTGATTGCTACTAGCATTCCTACTAGATAAGGGATAATTTTTACGGAAGTTTCAAAACCTGCCTTGGCTCCGTCGACAAAAGTCCCAAACAAGTCGATTTTTTTGCGCAGTCCTCCAAGCAAAAATGCCACCACTATGACTAGCAAGATTAGATTCCCACCTACTTTTGAAATGACTTCTATTTGCTCCTTCGATTGTTGAGACAAATACCACAACAACAAACCTAAGAGAAGGCTTATTCCACCGACCCAAGTCACAAAAATTCGATTGAAGAGATTGATTTTTTGCCAAATTCCCGTAATCACCATACTTGCCACAGTAGCGATATAAGTAGCGATAAGACAAGGTATGAGGATATCGGAAGGATCTTGGGCACCCAAAATCGACCGCTGAGCCATCACCCCCAAAGGTATAATCGTAAGCCCCGATGTATGCAATACCAAAAACATGATTTGGGCGTTGGAAGCGGTCTCTTTGCTAGGATTAAGCTCTTGCAAACTCTGCATAGCCCGCAATCCAAAAGGAGTAGCGGCATTGTCAAGCCCTAGCATATTGGCCGAAAAATTCATAATCATCTGCCCATTAGCGGGGTGATTTTTAGGGACTTCAGGAAAAAGCTGGTGAAAAAAGGGGCCAATAATCCTAGCCAAAAAATTGATGGCGCCTGCTTTTTCTCCAATATTGAGCAACCCCAAAAAAAATGTCATCACCCCAGCCAAAGGAAGTGCAATATCCATCACTGCCACTTTGGCCGAATCAAACATCCCTTCGACAATCAGCTTGAATATTTCGGTATCTCCTAAGAAAATAAATTTGAGAAGTGCTACTACAAATGCAATCAAAAAAAACGCAAGCCAGATATAATTAAGAGCCATAAGTGATGAAGGTGGTTAGGAAAAGCTAAAGATAAAGAAATGTGTTAATCAGAGAATCAGAAAATAGGGAATAAAATTTTGCTTATAAAAACAACAAAGCACTCAATTGATAGCAAGCCGCTAAAAATTGAGCGCTTTGTAGACTGTCTTATTTAGGCTTTACCGATTACTTTTTTGGCAAATCCATACGTATGAATGATACCGAGCCATACTTTACGCTTGATGGTATCGTAGGTATTGGCGCGGTTTACGTACGAACTAAAACGAAGTGGGCCAAAGTTTTCGTTGATGTATTTCTCGGCATTTTTTTCAGCATTCCAATAAGTCTCAGAGCTTGAATTGGCTTTGGTACCACTACCAGTAGTATCAAAAGCTGCATGACGCGTATAATCTTCCAAAGTCAAATGCTTGAAGGTATAGCCTCTTTGGTACATATCATGCGACCAAATCGTAGCCGTATCCACGCCTTTCCAGCCTCCGCCGTAGCAGCCAATATCACCCTGTGGCAAGGTTTCTTTGCGATATTTTTCTACATCAATCATCGCACAATATTCATTGAGGCGGCATTCGGGCAAGATATGCACACGCCCTGCTTTAAGCACCCGGAGCTGAATATCTTTACGAGGGGTGTCGTGCGCCTCTGCCAAGGCAATGGCTTCTGCTTGCGTAGGCACGTACTGCTCAAATTTTGTCGAATCACACTTATTGCCCCAAGTTGGTCCCGCTGGGCAGCTCCAACATTGGCCAATCGACCCTACGCCCGCTAGATTTTTAGGGCCTTTTTCAAACTCCTTGAGCATGTCTCCAATCATATCTCCGTAAAAAAGCATATCATTGTGCATAATACAGAGGTATTTCTTATCGGTCATTTCCAAAGGATATTGGTACAAAATACTATGCCGAAAACGGGTATCATTTTTAGCTCGCTCATAATCCGACACCCCAAGTCCCAAAAAATGATGAGGATATTGAATTTCTAGCTTTACATCCGTGTTTCGGAAGTAATCGATGATTTTGTAAATACCTATATAATCATTGTGGGGTTGGAGACGCTCGCGTGATATATAAATTTTGTCAATGTGCTGGCCACTATATTTCATCAAAGTCTTGATTGTGATAATGGCCTGATAGGGCTTTCCGTAAAAAGCAATACTGACATCTACTTTTTTACTCATTTGTGAGGGAGAATTGTGGTTTGTTTTGCTTAGATTCGCATTTATAAAAATTAAAAGGTCAAAATTACAACGAGTGACTCATTTTGCCAAAGTAAGTTGATTTTTCGTAACTTTACGGCAAGCAACAATTTGGCTTTTATTCACAAAATCGCTTTTTTGTTAAAAAAATACAAAAGTACTTAAACAGTCCTCTCCCTTGAAAGAATACGGAAGCAACGTCCAAAAATTAGCTGACTACCTTGTCAATATCCAAGACCGTGAAAAGCGTACTTTATATGCGCATATCTTGGTCGAGTTGATGCGGCAAATACACCCCAATATGCGCGATGGCCAAGATTATTCCCAAAAACTTTGGGATGATCTCTACATTATGACCAATTTCAAACTTGATGTAGATAGCCCTTTCCCTCCTCCTTCGCCCGAAGCGGTAGGAAAAAAGCCCTTACAAGTACCTTATAGCCAATCTGCTATCAGATATAAACAATACGGTAAAAGCCTATTGCTGCTGGTCGAAAAAGCAATCAATTGCACTGACCGTGAAGAAAAATTGGCTTTTATTTCTTATTTGATTCGTCAAATGAGAACATTTTACAACACTTGGAACAAGGATAATCCCGATGATAATGTCGTTTTTACGCAATTAGACGAAATCTCCAAAGGGCATCTCAGCGAAGAATTGGCTTATCTAAGACAAAATGGACTGGTAGAATCTACCCCTCGCGACAAAGGTACCAATGTAGAACGCTACCAACGCAACTTACAAAACAACCAGCGGAATTTTAATAACAATAACAACCGCGACCGTAGCAACAACAACAATCGCAGTAATAATAATAACAACAACAACAATAGTAATAATAATAATAACAACCGCAATCGCGACAAATTCCGTAACAACAAGAATAATCGCAGACGATGATTGTGTTTGGTATGGGGTTTGAGAGGAGTCTATAAAACTCGTTTCAGGCTCATTTTATCTGGTACTGATTATGCAAATCCTAAAAAGCAACCGCCTCGAACATCTCCGCTACGATATCCGAGGCCCTATCTACGAAAAAGCTTTAGAGCTTGAAAGTCAAGGATATAAGATTATCAATCTCAATATCGGCAACCCAGCCCCCTTTGGGTTTGATGCGCCCGATGAGATTATTCACGACATCATTCTTAATATCCGAAACGCCCAAGGATACGTTGACTCAAGAGGATTGTTTGCCGCGCGCAAGGCGGTGATGCATTATACCCAAACCCAAGGCATCAAAGGGGTAGAAATCAATGATGTTTATATCGGTAATGGGGTCAGTGAATTGATTGTGATGGCCATGCAAGCCTTACTCAATGAAGGAGACGAAATTTTGGTACCCTCGCCAGATTATCCTCTGTGGACTACATCGGTAGCCCTAAGTGGCGGCAAACCAGTGCATTATATTTGCGACGAACAAAGTGACTGGAATCCAGACCTTGATGACTTAGAAAGGAAAATCACGCCCAAAACCAAGGGGATTGTGATGATAAACCCCAACAATCCAACGGGAGCGGTTTACGAAAAGGAGACAATTCAGCGCATTGCCGAAATCGCCGAAAGACATCGTTTGATTTTATTTTCAGACGAAATCTACGACAAAATCCTCTTCGACGGAGCCAAGCATTATCCCGTTGCCACGATGGTTCAAGATACCCTTTGTGTTACTTTTGGGGGATTATCAAAAAACTACCGCTCGGCAGGCTTCCGAGGTGGTTGGCTTATTTTGAGCGGTGCTAAACACAAAGCAAAATCATACATTGAAGGACTGACGTTTTTGGCAAGTATGCGTTTATGCGCCAACGTACCTACCCAATATGCCATCCAAACTGCCTTGGGAGGCTATCAAAGTATCAATGACTTGGTACTACCCACAGGTCGGCTTCATAAACAGATGAATCTGGTTTACGAACGACTCGTTTCGATTCCGGGCATTAGCTGCGTCAAACCCAAAGGTGCCTTGTATGTTTTCCCAAAAATCGACCTGCGTAAGTTTGATTTCAAAAACGATGAAGATTTTGTTTTTCAACTTCTCAACGACCAAAAAGTATTACTTGTAGCTGGTACAGGCTTTAATTATATTACGCCCGACCACTTCAGGATTGTGTTTTTACCCACAGTCGATGAATTGACAACGGCCATGAACCGTATTGAAACTTTTTTGCACAATACTAGCATTCATGCCGAAAGCACCGTAGAAGAATACCTGCTTTAGATTTCACGAAGTGTTTGGCCATCAAAAAAGGGAACTGTATCAGTTCCCTTTTTTGATAATGCTATTTTCTGTTCTACATCAAATTTCTCATTAATTCAATTCGGTTTCAAGAAGATTGGACTTTTTTTCATCTGAGAAAACAAAAGTCATCGGCTTGTCTACTTTTTCGGGCAAAAGCGCGATCGCCAATACTTCTTCTACATTATCTACATAGTGAAATTTGAGGTCTTTCACATAAGACGCCTTGATTTCTTCTACATCTTTCCGATTTTTATAACACATGATGATTTCGGTGACACCGGCGCGCGAAGCAGCCAAAATCTTCTCCTTAATCCCTCCTACTGGCAATACTTTACCACGGAGCGTGATTTCGCCGGTCATCGCAATCTGCGCTTTTACACGACGCTGCGTAAAAATCGAAGCAATCGACGTAAGCATGGTGATACCCGCCGAAGGACCATCTTTAGGAACAGCCCCCGCTGGAATATGGATGTGTAAATCGTAATTACTAAAAATCCGATAATCAATATCCAAAGTATCAGAATGTGCTTTGAGGTATGACAATGCCGTTATGGCCGATTCTTTCATCACATCTCCCAACTGTCCCGACAACGTCAAAGCACCCTTCCCACGGCTTAAGCTCGACTCAATAAACAGAATTTCGCCTCCTACCGACGTCCAAGCCAAGCCGGTTACAATCCCTGCGGTATGGTTGTCTTGGTACAAATCCTTGTCGAAAATCTCAGGACCTAGCAGTTTTTCGATATGCTCAGCTTTGATGATTTTGGGATATTCCTCTTCCATGGCAATCGATTTAGCCACTTTTCGGATCAGCGTTCCAATCTTCTGTTCTAGGTTTCGTACTCCTGACTCACGGGTGTAATACTCTATTACTTTCAAAATAGCTTTATCGTCCAAGCTAAAAGATTTAGTATCCAAACCGTGGTCTTTACGTTGTTTTGGAACAAGGTATTTTTTTGCGATTTGTAGTTTTTCTTCGACCGTGTAACCTGTCAGCTCAATAATCTCCATCCGATCACGAAGAGCAGGATGAATGGTATCGAGCGAGTTGGCAGTAGCAATAAAAAGTACTTTTGACAAATCATACTCTACCTCAAGGTAGTTGTCATTAAAAGCATTATTTTGCTCAGGGTCAAGCACTTCCAAAAGAGCCGAGGCAGGGTCACCCCTAAAATCAGAACCTACTTTATCAATCTCGTCCAGAATAAATACCGGATTGGAAGAGCCTGCTTTTTTGACATTCTGAATCAATTTGCCAGGCATTGCTCCGATATATGTTTTACGGTGGCCTCTAATCTCCGCTTCATCGTGCAAGCCTCCAAGGGCCATTCTGATATATTTACGTCCGAGTGCTTTGGCAACTGATTTTCCCAAGGAGGTTTTACCCACACCCGGAGGGCCGTACAAGCATAAGATAGGTGCTTTTAGGCTATTTTTCAATTTCAATACGGCAAGGTACTCGATGATACGCTCTTTGACTTTTTCGAGTCCAAAGTGATCAGAGTCCAATATCTTCTGAGCACGCTTCAGGTCAAAATTATCTTTGGTATATTCTCCCCAAGGCAAATCCACCATGAGCTCAAGGTAATTGAGCGTCACAGGATAATCGGGCGCCATGGGATTGATGCGTTGTAATTTTTGGGTTTCTTTATCAAAGTGTTTTTGTACCGTTTCCGACCATTTTTTCTTTGAAGCCCGGAAACGAATATCCTCAAGCTCGCGCTCGGGAGTTTCCATGCCAAGTTCATCTTGCAACACTTTGATTTGCTGACGCAAAAAATAATCACGTTGTTGTTGGTCAATATCTGAGCTAGCTTTACTCTGAATATCGCGCTTGAGCTCCAACATCTGAATTTCTTTCAGCATAAATTCCAGCAGCTTTGTGGCCTGTTCTGGAATGGTAGGTTTTTCAAGAAGCTCTTGTTTATCAGACACTTCCGCATTGATATTGGACGACAAAAAATGCGTCAAGAAAGTAGGGCTTTCGATATTGTCAAGGGCAATTCTAGCTTCTTGTGGAATATCGGGATTAAGCCTTAATATTTTATGGGCCGAATCTTTAAGCGTCTGAATCAACGCCTTCGACTCTTTTTTGTTCTGATTTGGAAAATAATCTTCTATTGGCGACACCTTCGCAATCATGTAAGGCTCTTCACGAACGTAATCTTTGATTCTAAAACGCTGACGCCCTTGAAGGATAATCGTAGTGTTGCCATCAGGAAGTGTAATCATTTTGATGATATGCCCCATGGTTCCGACTGTATACAAATCTGTACTAGCGGGCTCGGCTTTATCTTGGTTTTGCTGAGCAATCACCCCAATGATACGATCTCCTTTGTAAGCTTTTTTGACAAGTCTGATAGATTTTTGTCGACCCACCGTCACAGGAATTACCATTCCCGGGAATAAAACGGTGTTTCGGAGTGGGAGAATAGAAAGCTCTTCGGGCATTTCGATGGGTTCGTCATCACCTTCACGTCCTCCTAATGGTACGATTTCGAGGCTATCTAAATCTGAATCGGCAAGCATCAGTCGTGTATATAATTCGTTTGGATCAAGATTCATACGCAGGGCTGTCAATTTGACAGAAAAGTTTGGACAATATAACGAAAATTTCTATCGGGTTAAAGGATTCTAAATAACAAAAACATAATATGACAAAAACAGATACTTTACAAACAAATTTCTGTCTCCTTCTCAACTTTCTGTCTTTGTAAAAAATTAAGTTTTCACGATGCTGCAAAATAATGGTTTGAACAGAAAGTAACCCGCTGCGCGGTGCTATATTCTTTATAAAAAATAGGTATAACTTTGATATAAATCCCCCTTTACTTCAAATCAGCTAAATAACTATCCAAACAAACTTAAAAAAAGCCCCCGGAAGTCCGAGGGCTTTCGTATAATGAATAAGGCTAAAGCCGACTATTACATCATGCCACCCATTCCACCGCCGTGTCCGTGACCAGCTGCAGCTGCGCCAGCATTTTCTTCTGGCTCGTCAGCAATCA
Source organism: Runella zeae DSM 19591 (assembly GCF_000423565.1). GTDB lineage: Bacteria > Bacteroidota > Bacteroidia > Cytophagales > Spirosomataceae > Runella > Runella zeae. The sequence goes on from NZ_KE384039.1 coordinate 252,924, forward strand.
TACATTCTGTGGTCAACAACAAACCTGCGATAGAAGCAGCGTTTTCGAGGGCTAGACGAGTTACTTTTTTAGGATCGATGATACCTGCTGCAAAAAGATCTTCGTAAGTATCATTTTTTGCATTGTATCCATAACCACCTTCACCTTCTTTGATTTTGTTGATTACAACAGAACCTTCGCCACCTGCGTTGGCAACGATTGTACGAAGAGGTGATTCCAAAGCCTGACGGATGATGTTGATACCTGTAGTTTCGTCATCATTGATACCTTCAAGGCTATCCAATGCAGAGATAGCACGGATAAGAGCCACCCCACCACCAGTCACGATACCTTCTTCTACGGCAGCGCGAGTAGCATGAAGGGCGTCATCTACGCGGTCTTTTTTCTCTTTCATTTCTACTTCAGTAGCCGCACCAATATAAAGGATAGCTACTCCACCCGACAATTTCGCCAAACGCTCTTGCAATTTTTCGCGATCGTAGTCAGAAGTAGTATTTTCGATTTGTGACTTGATTTGGTTAACTCGAGCCTTGATTTGCTCTTGATCCCCCGAACCGTTCACGATAGTTGTATTGTCTTTGTCGATAATGATTTTTTCGCAGTGACCAAGGTAAGAAAGGTCAGCGTTTTCGAGTTTGAATCCACGCTCTTCGGCGATTACAGTTCCACCGGTCAAGATAGCGATGTCTTCCAACATAGCTTTGCGACGATCGCCAAAGCCTGGCGCTTTTACGGCACATACTTTCAATGCACCACGGATTTTGTTGACTACCAACGTAGCAAGGGCTTCGCCATCTACGTCTTCAGCAATGATCAACAAAGGACGGCCAGTTTGAGCTACGCCTTCCAATACAGGAAGCAACTCTTTCATGGAAGATACTTTCTTCTCAGAAATCAAGATGAAAGGCTTCTCCAATTCGGCTTCCATTTTTTCGGCGTTTGTCACGAAATAAGGCGACAAATAACCACGGTCAAACTGCATACCTTCTACAGTCTTAACCTCTGTTTCGGTACCACGTGCTTCTTCTACGGTGATTACACCTTCTGTACCTACTTTTTTCATCGCATCGGCAATCATGTTACCGATTTCTTCGTCGTGATTGGCAGAAATAGTAGCAACTTGAGCGATTTTGCTAAAGTCATCACCTACAGTTTGAGCTTGGGCAGCTAAGTTAGCAACAACCGCTCCAACAGCCTTATCTACACCACGTTTCAAATCCATTGGATTGGCACCAGCGGCTACGTTTTTAGATCCGATTGTATAAATAGCTTGCGCCAAAACAGTAGCTGTAGTAGTACCGTCACCTGCGGCATCCGCAGTTTTTGAAGCTACTTCTTTCACGAGTTGAGCACCCATGTTTTCCATAGCATCTTTCAATTCGATTTCTTTAGCTACAGTTACACCGTCTTTGGTAATAGCTGGTGAGCCGAATTTTTTATCGATGATAACATTCCGACCTTTAGGACCAAGCGTCACTTTAACGGCATTTGCAAGGGTATCAACACCCTTCTTTATTTTGTCACGTGCTTCGGTATCGAAAAATATTTTCTTAGCCATTTTTTTAAAATTAAAAATTTGTGAATTTGTGAATTTGAAAATAAAACAATTGAAAGTTTGAATCAGTAACTGAACCACAATTACCGAATTTCCAAATTGTCACATTATGCGTTAATTAAAGATTTAGATAATAGCGAAAATGTCAGATTCGCGCATAATGAGATACTCTTGACCTTCTACAGTAATCTCAGTGCCTGCATATTTGCCGTAGAGAATAGTATCCCCTACTTTCACAGTAAGAGGCTCGTCTTTTTTACCAGGGCCTACTGCTACTACGGTTCCACGTTGGGGTTTCTCTTTCGCAGTATCAGGGATGATGATACCAAAAGCGGTTTTTTCTTCTGCAGGTGCGGTCTGAACGAGCACGCGATCTGCTAACGGCTTAACATTTACTTTTTCTGCAACTGCTGACATAGTTATCAGGGGTTTTAATTAGTTTTATAATTGTTGAAACTTACCGATAAGTTTTCCGAGGGCAAATATAGCATTTTCTATGCCAACGGTACATTAAGCCGATTTTCTGCCATTTTTGCAGTAACAAGAAAATCTTATCTACAAACTCTGCCATACCCGGAATAATCGTTGGCGGTATCAATATTTTTGTTGTATTTTATTTGGCAATATTGTTTTTTTTCATAAATTGACTTATAATTATCTACGAAGCATCATTTTACGAAGATTTTATTGAATATTCAGGCTATTGATGCTGTATACGACCAGAGTAGTTTTTTAAAAGTATATATCTATGGCTAGTTTAAAACAAGATTGGATAACCGAAGGATGGATTGACTTCGAATACAAAAAATACACCTTAATGGCTTATTTACAGGGAGTTAAACAAAATTTCAAGCAATCGCGCCTATTCCCTGACCTGCCGTCTGTAGAGAAACACTACGAAGCAGCATTAAACCTCAAAGATTCTAAAGAGCAAATCGTGGCTTCTTTCCCAAAAAAACTCAAAGGAATAGACCTCAAAAAAAAACAATTTATTTACGAAAAATTTCAGGAAAGCGAACACTTGTCCGAAATTGACAGCATTTTGGAGTATTCTCTGCCACTTTTTCAGCAAACGCTGACAGAAGGCCAATCTCAATATGCCGACATTGAAGCCAAACTCAATTTTATGCCCGTGGGCATTATTCCCCTCCACCTTAAAGAAGGATATGTGTTTATATATCGGGGTCACAATAGCGAAACCCTAATCTACCAGTATCAAATTCGACTCGTCGAACACAACAATCAAAGCAGCGTAGACACAACGCTCGTAGACACGGTACGCAAAAGTTTTACGACTACGTTTGAAAACCTTAAATTGAACCTTATCCATAAGCGTCGCGAGCTTCCAAACCCTGCCACCTACTTGGTCGAATCTCCTACGGACTATCCTGTGCAAGAAACACTACTGCCCATTGCCAAAAAATGGATTGTCAATTTTGATAAACAACACACGATTCGGCAAAGATAGGATTTCTATTTTCGCCCAAAATCGGCTGGGTTTTCGCCCCAATATTCCGTCTCCCATTTGAGAATAGGATTAGCATACTTGTTTTTGGACAACCACTCTTCGGCTCGTTGAAGCAACTCGAAGAGTGGTTTATTTTCGGGCGTCACTTCTAGTTTTGTGTTGGCATGTTTGCGTTTTATCCAACTAATCGCCGTTTTAGAATCCGAATAAATCGGCAGGTTGCTTTGGTGCTTTTGAAGATAGGCCAACCCGTGAACGATAGCCAAAAATTCTCCGATATTGTTGGTACCATCTTTAAATGGCCCTTGATGAAATATTTTTTGCCCTGTACGAAGGTATACTCCTTGGTATTCTACATCTCCCGTGGCGGTGTTCCAAGCAGCATCTACGGCTATACTATCCAAATTGGGTTTGCCTACACTTGCTGGAGCCTCTTTTACAGTAGGTTTGGCGGTTTTGGGGGATATATATTCCCAATAACTTTTTTGTAACGCTTCTTCCGCTTCCTTTAGATTGTCAAATGATTTGTATTTTGCCTCTGCAAAGCCCTTGATTTGCGCCTCGCATTCTTCCCACTCCGTAAATACCCCTCGCTTACGCCCTTCCCATACTACATAAAATTTTCTTTTCTTTGCCATGCTGCAAACTTACATAAAGTGAAGTAAAAAAAGGCGTTTTGCCACTTTTGAATAGTACATTAATACTGATATAGCGTATTGTAAGGGCATATTTTGGAAAGCCAAAACGTTCAAAACCCTTCATTAATTCCTAACTGTACTGTACAACAAAACCCAGCTTGTATTTTTCAGCTCTTCAAAAAAAATGATAAAATCTCTTTCAACTCTTACATTGGCGCTTGTTGCCACCGTTGGTTTTACCCAACAACCAGTCGTACTTACCAACAACCCCACCGACAAAAAAGTAGAGGTAACGATTGATGGTAAACCCTTTACAGCCTATTTTTATCCCGGACCCGATGTACTCAAGAAGGCTGTTTTGTATCCCTTACGAACCGTCAATGGCACTGATATTACGCGTGGGTGGCCCATCAATCCACGTCCAGGCGAGCGTGTGGATCACCCTCACCACGTGGGTATGTGGCTCAACTATGAAGATGCCAATGGGCATGACTTCTGGAACAATTCTCTATCTGTAAATCATGGCAAAAATACCTACGGCACAATCGTTCATACCGGCATCAAGAGTATAAAAAGTGGTAAAAAACAGGGAGAGCTCACCGTTACAGCCGACTGGCTCGACAAAAACGGAGGTCTTATGCTGACCGAAACCACCACCTATATATTTAAAGGAGATGCCCAAACTCGCACCGTAGATCGTATCACAACCCTAACGGCCAAAACCGACGTTACGTTTAAGGACGTAAAAGATGGCTTCTTTGCGATTAGAGTAGCCAGAGAATTGGAACATCCGTCGGACAAACCTGAGGTATTTACGGATGCGAGCGGTATCGCGACCAAAGTCCCTGTCATGAACAACGCCGGTGTCACTGGTAGCTACCGCAATAGCGAAGGGGTAGAAGGCGAAGCCGTATGGAGCAAAAGAGCCAAATGGTGCAATCTACGCGGCAAAATGGGCAACGAAACCGTCAACTTAGTGATAATAGACCACCCCAAAAATGTGGGTTATCCTACTTACTGGCACGCCCGAGGCTATGGGCTTTTTGCGGCAAATCCTCTAGGACAAAAAATATTTAGCAATGGTGCTGAGGAGCTTAACCTAAAGCTCAAAACAGGAGAATCAACCACGTTTCGCTATCGTACCGTTATTGCCTCAGCGTCTTTGAGTGATGCTCAAATTAATACTATGGCCGCTGATTTTGGAAAAACTAAATAATCAGCAATCTACCCACATAAAAGTCGCCGTGATAGAGATATTACGGCGACTTTTATATGGGTAGCAAGTTATTGTTTTTTTCTTAGTTCGACTGTCCCAAGATCCAAATATTGGATTACGATTTTGTCGCAACTATTTTCTTTGATTATATACTCCAACGACAACGCATTAAACCCTTTGCTTACCCGCAAAATGAGTCTATTGGCTTCTATCTTCCAAGTTCTGTCGGTCAGCACAATGTCATTGATTTCGCCACCCAACAATAGCTCCTCGGGGTCAGCATAAGTACCGTCTTCATTAAAAGTTACATCAAAAGGGTCGGAGGTTAAATCATCGACTTTGGCAATACCAGACCAAGCCCCCAAAATATTTTTTTCGACGGCAGGGGGAATGCATTCTTCTTCTTTGTCTTTGTTGCAAGCAACCAACGCAAATACTAGAAATAAAAAAAGGAGACTTTTTTTCATAAAAATAAATAAATGGTGATTAAAGAAATGTGGGTTCAAAACTAAACATTTAGCTGAACAATCACTAAGAAAATTATCTTTCAATCACTTTATTAATATGAAATAGCACCCCAAAAAGCTGATTATAAGCACTATCGTCTATCATCTTTTACGATCAAAAACAAATCATTTTCGAGCGACAAATAGCCGTATTCGTACACAAAAAAGTAAGTAGCTCCTTTTTGAGTGGTGCGCGTACTCGTAAAATAAGTAAAATCAAAGCCTTCCCTTTGAAGGGTATTTTTGGAAACTTTTGCTTTATCATCGGGGCAAATTTCTTCCAAAATCCGTCGATTTTTGCGCAATTTATTATTGATATTTCTGACAAAATTGTTGGAATCTGAATTAAGCTTGTTATTGTAGGCATTGCGACATAGATCCGAACAAAACTTTTTATCTGCTCGCCCTATAATCTTCTCACCGCATTCTAAACATTCTTTCACTGCTGTCATTGGTAGGATTAATGTATTGTTTTACACTGCAATATACAAAAAACATTATCCGTTTACAAACGACTACAAATAATTTCATCCATATAGAAACGAATACCAACCGAATCGAGCGACTTGGATGCTGCACCTTTGTATCGCCGATTCAGCAAGACGGCCGAAACAAATATCAAACACATAAATTTTTAAGGAACATGAACAAGGTAACATTGATTGGCAACGTAGGCAAAGACGCTCAAGTACGTAATTTTGATAATGGCAAATTGGCTTCATTTACGCTCGTCACAAAAGAAACCTACACAAACAAAAATAATGAAGAAATTACCAGCACTACATGGCACAATGTGGTGGCATTTGGGAAAGTAGCGGAAGTGTGTAAACGTCTCGCGTTTAAAGGAAAAGCGGTTTCGGTAGAAGGCAAGCTCAACTATCGTTCTTACAAAAACAAAGAAAATAAAACGGTCTATGTCACCGAAATACAGGTGTATAGAATCGAACCTGTCAATACGGTAGAAAACTAATCTACCTTTTATGAGTCTCCTATTAACAGCCCAAAAAGTAATCTATTAACAGCCCTTTTTTCGTTTCAAGTACCCCGTAAATGCGTTGGTTGTGGGAGCTAGTCTCCCCTCCAACGTTTAGGCCAAGTAGGTAGCATAACGCTGGTAAGGTTTTGAACCTTACCAGCGTTTATTACAAGCGTTATTACAAAGTCCAAAACCTTACCAGCGTTTATTACAAAGTCCAATCTTCATCAAAACAAAATATATTATTGCTTTGCAGTAGAGACCTTGCTAAGCAATACTTTGTAATAAAAACAAACCACTTTTAACGGATGACTTCTTTTGAAACTCACCACTCCCGACGAAATTTTGTAAAAAACCTCACTGGAGTCATTGCTGGCGTAATAACTACCAACGCTTGGGCACAGTCAGAATCTCTACTGGAAAGCCGTAAAGGACTATCTCTTCCGCTCGGTATCTGTACTTCTTACGACAAAGCTGATTTTCTTAAAAGCCTAGGATATTCGTTTATTGAAGAAAATGTAGGTCGTTTTTTGATTCCAGAAGCGGGTGATGCTCAATATCAAAAAAACTTAGAATTACTCAAAGCGCATCAATTTCCAGTACGCTCGTATGTGAGTTTTTTTCCGGGTAGTCTAAAATCAGTCGGTAACGACACCCACCACGATGCCATTCTCCAACGCGCCGATTTGGCTCTTAAAAGAGCCAAAGAATGCGGTTCGTCGCATATTGTGTTTGGCAGTGGCGGCTCGCGTGCCATTCCAGATGGCTTTGACCGCCAAAGAGCCAAAGAGCAACATATTGAATTGAGCAAAAAAATGGCACTTTTGGCCGAAAAACACGGTGTCACACTGGCAATAGAGCCGCTCAACCGAAGCGAGACCAATTTTATCAATAGCCTAAGCGAAGGCGTCGAAATCATCGAAGCTGTCAATCATCCTCGTTTTAGATTGCTCTGCGACATTTATCATATGATGAAAGACAACGAAGGCCCCGAAGAAATCGTAAAATATGGCAAATACATCACCCACTGCCACATTGCCGAAAAGCAAGGCCGCACCGCTCCCGGCGCCCAAGGCGACGATTTCACGGCTTATTTCAAAGCCCTCAAAAAAATAAAATACAAGGGGGGATTGTCTATCGAATGCCGTTGGAAAGATTTTGACAATGAAGCCAAAAAAGCAGTAGAAGTATTAAAAACACAACTAGCTTCGGTCTAGTTGTTTATCATAGAGAATGTCCGTCTATCTGAAAAACAATAGCTATTGTTTTTCAGATAGACGGACATTTTTTTTAAAGCGATAGCGTACTCTCTATTTTCGGGCGTTGATTTTGGCCAACTCGGCTTTCAACTCTTGTGCGTCTGAGCTATTGGCAGCCGTCAAGGTGAGGGCTTTGTTGACCCATTTTCTAGCCGTCGGAACAAAACTCGCATCCGAGGCACGGTTGTTAAAAAGCTTGATGATGTACATATAATCAGGCAATTGTGCTTTGGCATTGTTGAGATAATCTTCTGCACGCGCCGTAGCCTGAGCGGTTTGGCGTTTGGCAAAATAATAATTCACTTCAGGCAACAAGGTACGGGCATTGGCAGCCGATGGCTCAATGCCGATTTTGATCAAATACTGACGCATTTGCTGAATTTTAGCCGCGTCGTATTTGGCTCCTCTCCCACTATACAACGACCCCATGATGAGATTTTCGGCCACGATTTTCACTTCTTTGGCGCCATATTTAGCTTTGTAAGCCCCCATGTTGTTGATAAGGTATTTTGACATCGGATTCTCAACATCCATGACCAACTTCGAAATCGCCAACCAATTGTTTTTGTCTGCGTATTGAGCGGGGGTTTTTCGGCGGGCATATTCTTCCATAATTTTGATATTGAGCGTCGTATCACATACCACTCTGCAATACATAGCCATATCAATCAAAAAATTGTCGCTTCGCTCACCTGAAGCATAACGACTCCGAAAAGTAGCCGCTCGTACCGATGGATTGAGCGCATTTTGGGCGTGTTTGATAGTTTCGGCGGCGGTAGGGTTGCTCATAGCAAAGTGAAGCAAGTTTTCGTTGCCGTCAAAAAACAAAAACAAAGGCAGCGATGGCGCATACAAACGTTTAGGAGTCAGAAAGTTGCGCACATCAGGACTTGTTACTTCCAATTTATAAGAAATAAAATTTTTATTGTAAAAATCAGCGACGGCCTTTTCTTTGAAAATAGGCTCAAAAGCCGCGCAATGCTCGCAAGTTTTAGAATATACTTCCACAAAAACCAATTTTCCCTGTGCTCGCGCCATGTTGAATGCCTGACGAATGTCGTTGGTAAAGAAATTGATTTGTTGGGCAGAAACAGAAAGCTGAAAAAGCAAGCAACTTAATAAAAGGAGTTTTTTCACGATTAGTACAGATTATAGACTTTCTAAGGATAAAGTTCAGAAAGCTTCGTTTGCAAATTAATTTAACCACTTTACCGAAAAACAATTCCCGCAGTTTGCGGAGTTCGACAAATTTCGCTGATAGTATCAACAAAATTTACGCCAATCTGCAAAATCTGCGGGAAAAAGTAATTCGTAATTTTGGAAAGAATACCTTTTAGTTTTTGGGCTGCACAAAAATACTCTCATCCACGGTCGGATTCACTTCGAGTTTTTTGGTATTAACCACCACTGCTCCCTGAGGAGAGTTTACTTCCATCAAAAACGGAAATGCAATGCCATCAATCACTCGATAATCCGACATCTTGGTTTGAGCACTAACCGCCTGCCCATTCACTTCGCCCGACATATCCATTCTGATAGGATAGAAATTTTTAGCGCTAATGAAGTAAGTCGATACCCCACCTTCTTTGGTCGTCATTTTGATTTTGTAGGCATCGTTGCCGTCTACGGCCTCTTTCCCGAGCAATTCTACGGTAGCTCCAGCCGCTTTGTAGTTGGCCATACCCGAAAGATCCATTTGACTCATCGAGCTTTTGAGTTGGTCGTCGGGCAGCGGAATGGGCGTGGTTGAGCCAGTCATGGGATTAACCATCCAACCTTTATTTCCGTCGACCCCTACCACTATTTTTTGGCCCATCACTTCGGTTTCGTTACGCATTCCACGTTTATGGACAATCACCGACGTAGAGGGTATCTCCATACCCATCACGCTGATTACGTTTTCCATACGCATCGATTTGAGGGCGTTTAGTTTTGCCGCTCCTCCACGTGCTTCTATCGACTTGGCGATAATTTCATCAGCGGTTTGGGCGGTAGCAGCCGTGATAGTACTCAGCACTATTACGAGCGAAACAACAATTTTTTTCATGTTTTCAAGCATCATTATTTATTAATTATTGTCGAAAGGTAAGACGAAAAAAGGATTTATTTACCTTTTACGCTCATTACGTAAGATGCAATTCCTTTTTCTAAATCTTCACTTTCTTGAAGCACTCTGATAAAAGCACTACCGATAATAGCCCCACTGGCATGTTGGCAGGCTTTGGCAAAAGTCTCATGGTCTTTGATTCCAAAGCCAATCAAGCGAGGATTGCGAAGCTGCATGGCATTGACCCTTTCAAAGTACGCTTCCATGTCATGACTTACTCCAGACTGAGAGCCTGTCACGCTGGCCGACGATACCATATAGATAAACCCTTCGCTGTTGTCATCAATCTGCCGAATGCGTTTTTCGGAAGTTTGAGGCGTAATTAAGAAAATATTGAGAATACCGTATTTATCAAAAATAGGTTTGTACTCTTGCATATATTCATCTACTGGCATATCTGGCAAAATAAGGCCATCCACCCCCACTTCGGCACAATGTTGACAGAAGTTTTCGATTCCAAACTGAAGCACAGGATTGACATAGCCCATAAGCAATACAGGCAGTGATATTTCATCGCGCATCCCCTTCAACTGGGCAAACAGCTCTTTCACGCTCATTCCATTTTCGAGCGCCTTTTGATTGCTCAATTGGATGGTTTCGCCGTCGGCTACGGGGTCAGAGTAAGGCATGCCGATTTCGACCAAATCAGCCCCTGATGCTTGCAAAGCTTTCAGGATGCGACGGGTGTCGGTAAGTTGTGGAAAACCAGCGGTGAAGTATACGTTAAGGTTGTGAGTAGCTTGACGTTGGAAAAGTTGAACGATTCGATTCATGAAATCCTGAAAAAATGATTAGTATTTGATTAGGGAAAAATGACGGCAGTCTTTACCAAAAAACCACGGCAAAAGTAGTTTTTTAGACAACGACAACCAAAGAAACAAACGGACTTTGACTAGGATAAAGCTAAAAAGGTCAGCGACGCCATCGAAAGGATTTGTCGTCGATAGCACGCATCGTACATAGTACTCCGTTGAGATGATCATACTCATGTTGCAGCAATTCAGCGAGGCTATCGTGCATAGTCCAGCTTTGGGGCTGCCAGTGTTGGTCAAGATAGTGGACAGTAATTGATTGGTATCTTTTGACTTTCACCAACAAATTGGGAAAGCTCATGCAATCGTCCCAAAGCTCGAAAAGTTCGTCACTTAAATCAGTAAGCGTAGGATTGATAAAGACCACAGGCTGGTCAATATTCATATAAATGAGCCGTTTCATAATACCAAGTTGAGGCGCGGCGATAGCTCTTCCGAAGCCATATTTAGCGCGTACCTCTTGCATCACATTGTGAAGATCTGCGACCCAACCGCCCACCAAGTGTTTTTCAGTAGGCAATATAGGCTCACAGTTTTGGTACAAACGTGGGTCGCCCAACAACAACAAATCGGCTAAAGTTTTCATGTAAAGAGATTGGGGGTTTCTTGGTTAACTCTTTTTTCTTCCCACAAATTCACTCACCACCAAAATCTTTCAATTCCTACAATGGTACAATTAAAAGGATACATAGCACAGGACACCGCAGCCGCTTAAACCGATTTCAATTCCTAAATGGTACAATTAAAAGATAAGGCAGATAGATTATACAAGCTTAGGGTTGCCTGTTTCAATTCCTAAATGGTACAATTAAAAGCTAGATATGGGCTATTTTTAGAGGATGTTAAACCTGTTTCAATTCCTAAATGGTACAATTAAAAGTCTTCTTCGGCCTTCCTTCTAGCCTCTGCCTCTTCGTGTTTCAATTCCTAAATGGTACAATTAAAAGACTACGGTAGATGTCGAAGGGGAGGAATTGACAGCCTGTTTCAATTCCTAAATGGTACAATTAAAAGTCCTTGAGAACGCAAAAAGCTTATTCGATTACGATCGTTTCAATTCCTAAATGGTACAATTAAAAGAAAATACGAAACACAGCTAAGTTGCGCGAAAGCACTGTTTCAATTCCTAAATGGTACAATTAAAAGAGTTTGTGGGGTGGGGAGTAGCCTTTGCGCAAGCTCTACGTTTCAATTCCTAAATGGTACAATTAAAAGGAAATAGTGGCCTTGCACCACGCCGTACCTAGGGAGGTTTCAATTCCTAAATGGTACAATTAAAAGCCGAAAATTGATTTTGCAAGGCAACTGCCTTTTCTTGGTTTCAATTCCTAAATGGTACAATTAAAAGTCTACTCGGGCGATAAGCGCGAAATAGTTTGCAAGTTGTTTCAATTCCTAAATGGTACAATTAAAAGCCTCGTTTTTGACTAGCCAAAACTGTCCGTCGCAATGTTTCAATTCCTAAATGGTACAATTAAAAGGAAGCATCTACATAGGACAGCCGAATCGTGGGTGAATGTTTCAATTCCTAAATGGTACAATTAAAAGTAATTGAAAATCTTTCATTGTTATGAATTAGCTATGTTTCAATTCCTAAATGGTACAATTAAAAGATGCCTGAAAGCTTAGAGTTTTACGAGTTTGAGCTGTTTCAATTCCTAAATGGTACAATTAAAAGTAATAGCCATGTTGTAGTTAGACTGAGACATACCAATGTTTCAATTCCTAAATGGTACAATTAAAAGCTAGCCTACTTTTCCACGAATAAGAAGCAAGTGCCTTGTTTCAATTCCTAAATGGTACAATTAAAAGCCTACATAGCCTCCTCGAAAGTTGTATTCCTGATTTGTTTCAATTCCTAAATGGTACAATTAAAAGAACCGCTAAGGAAGAAACTGAAGACACGGAGGAGCGTTTCAATTCCTAAATGGTACAATTAAAAGAAAAAAAACGCAAGGTGAAATTGAAGTTTTCACCATGTTTCAATTCCTAAATGGTACAATTAAAAGCTTTTTTTCGGTACATTCAATACATGCTTTAGAAAAGTTTCAATTCCTAAATGGTACAATTAAAAGAGTCACGCCACTCCTTGGTACCAACCCATACTTTATTGTTTCAATTCCTAAATGGTACAATTAAAAGTGCCCACTTCTGGAAATCGCACGTAATTGTTTTCACGTTTCAATTCCTAAATGGTACAATTAAAAGTGCCCACTATTCGTGAAGCTATGACTAAGCAGCAATGTTTCAATTCCTAAATGGTACAATTAAAAGTTTGTTGCTTTGGATTTGTGGATTGGTTTCTATTTGTTTCAATTCCTAAATGGTACAATTAAAAGA
>NZ_KE384039.1:265836-266103 GCF_000423565.1 Runella zeae DSM 19591
TTGTTGCTTTGGATTTGTGGATTGGTTTCTATTTGTTTCAATTCCTAAATGGTACAATTAAAAGACTATGTACAATCGCAGGTGGTGCCGCTTGAGATGTCGTTTCAATTCCTAAATGGTACAATTAAAAGCCTTTTTTTCTGGAAATCGCACGTAATTGTTTTCACGTTTCAATTCCTAAATGGTACAATTAAAAGAGAAATTGCCTCCTACTATGCAGTAGCCGCACCACTGTTTCAATTCCTAAATGGTACAATTAAAAGTTAT
>NZ_KE384040.1:0-40994 GCF_000423565.1 Runella zeae DSM 19591
CCAGGTATTATCACCCTCAACGACGGAATTAAACAATTTAATAATATCTATCTAGGCTTTAAGATAGCACAGAGAGATATGTATAAACCGTAGCTCCAGAAAGTGGAAGGGTTGGGATGAGGTTGAAACCAAAGAATATTTTGTGGCCTGTTACTTTTTAGACAGCCTTTTCTTGTAAGGTTACCGTAAAGTATAACTTGCGATTTTCTGTTGATTGACTCCAAAATAAAGACTGTTGTTGATGTTTAAGATACTTCGCACTTCGCCAGTCAGATTGAAACCTGACCTAAGTTGGGGTATATAGCTAAAGTTATTGTTGCCATTGTTGTGAAGCAATATTCCCAAATTAGCATCATATTGACCCAACCGCAAACGCGTACGAAGCTGATTTCCGCAAAGTAATAAATCTTTTTTCCCGTCTTTGTCATAGTCAATGACTGCTATAGCGTGAACAGGTGACATTTGAACCTCAGTAGGTAATGGCTTAACTACAAATTTGCCATTAGCGTTTTGCTCAAACAATGTAGTGGCGAGGTGATTGGCTTCTAATCGCGTGGCTCCTTCTAGCTCAGAGGCCCCAAACATATCTTTGAGCGTAGCGTCGGCGTAAGTTTTATAGTCGGTATAGCGTTTACCCATGATAGGAAGTTGACCAATCATTTCATCGCGGGTGATGTACGGATAGCTCTTGCCTTGAATATAGGTACATAAAATGGGATCAATGCGCCCATTTTGGTCAAAATCCTTGAAATACAATTCGGCAGGCTGTTGAGGAGAGGCTTTAATCTGGGAGTTAAGTCCCAAATTCCCTACCAACAAGTCTTGTTTGCCATCTCCATTCAAATCTTCCACAAGGAGTTTGTTCCACCATCCATTGTATTTCTTATCAAAATACTTATCTGTTTTATCTTCCAATTTACCGTTGGTTTGTTCAAAAACCATGACAGGCATCCATTCGCCTACCACAATAAGTTCCGATTTTTTGTCACCATTGAGATCAAGCCAAGCGGCATCAGTGACCATTCCTACTTTTTGAAGGGTAGGAGCGAGGGACGTAATTGCATCTTTGAAATTGCCTTTGCCGTCGTTGATGAGCAAAAAGCTAGTAGGAATTTCGGGGTAACTTCCCGGCACTACGCGTCCGCCCACAAATAAGTCGGGTTTTTGGTCGCCGTTGATGTCGGCTACTCTTACGCAGCTTGTGCTAGCAAGCATAGAAGGCAGGGCCGCGGGGTTTTTGGTAAAATTGCCTTTGCCGTCATTGATATAAAGAACATCTTGCAGAAGAGGGTCGTTAGGGGCAAAATTGGCATAACCTCCATGACAGACGTATAAATCAAGAGCGCCGTCTCCGTTGGCATCAAAAAACAAAGCATCGCTTGCATCACTTTTGGCATCGGCTTCAAAGGCGGCTTGTGGTTTTTTGGTGAAACTTCCTCCCTTTTGTTGGATAAAGAGTGCCCCAGCTTGCCCATTGCCTCCTCCTACAAAAACATCTTCAAGACCGTCACCATTCACATCTCCTTTTGCCATAGGAGGGCCAGGATAAGATTGGGGATTGACCATCAGTATCTGACGCTTAAAATCGTTGAAACTGGAAGCAGGCTGAGTGTAAGCAATCTTCGAAGGTGTTTCTTGGAAAATAGGAGCTACCTTATTGGGTTTAGAAGGAGTTTCGGTAGCATCTTTTTCCTTGAGGGTGAGCCATTGATTGGTTTTGAGGTTAGTGAGGCGTTGTTGTTTGCCATTAGGCCAAACTATTTTTAGGGAGTCCACATTAGCGATTTTTCCTAGGCCAAAGTGCATAATACCCGATACGCTCGACTGATAGCCTCGCATGGGCATTTGCTCCAAGTATTGAACTTGTTCTTTTTGATAAATAGTGATTTTTGCTCCAATGCCTAGCCGGTTCATGCTACCTCCCTCAAGGCTTATTTTGAGATAATGATGCCCGAGTTTTTGTTGGGCGTCGTTTTGGTAAATGAAGGCAGGCTGATTGATATTATTTACGACAAGGTCAAGGTCGCCGTCATTGTCCAAATCAGCGTATACAGCCCCATTGCTATTGGAGGTTTGAGCTAGTCCCCATTGAGAGCCTACATTTTTGAAAGAGAGGTCTTTGTTGTTTTTGAATGCATAATTGACGACGTTGGAGGCCGGCATTTGTTGGACTAAATTCAATACATCTTGGCGGCCAATATTGGCTTGATTTTGTTGAAAATCATTCATGTATTTCAAAAAATCAAGGTTGGTATAGTCGCGCAGGTAGCCGTTGGTGATGTAGAGATCTTTCCAGCCGTCGTTGTCATAATCTGCAAAAAGTGCCGCCCAGCTCCAATCGGTATTGGAAATTCCGGCCAATTGACCAATTTCGGAGAAAAGAGGTGCGGGAGTTTGGGTAGCGCCTTGATTGAGCTGTAGCATGTTGCGCATGTACTGTTTATGAAAGCCCGAGCGCACTACCATATCAAATTTCTCATAGTTGTCGGGAGCCATGAGGAGTTTTTGGCGACGATTGTCTTCGGGGAGCATATCAAGCGTAAAAATATCAGGGGTGGCGTCGTTGTTAATATCGGCCACGTCGTTGCCCATCGAAAAATGAGACGTATGCCCTATTGAGGCGGCTAGTTGATTGGTAAAGCCCCCTTTTTGATTATTGATATAGAGACGGTCAGGAATCGTGTAGTCGTTGCTGATATAAATATCGGGCCAGCCGTCTTGGTTAAAATCCCCGATTCCTGCTCCCAATCCGTACGAGAGTGCCGAGCTATGGATGCCCGATTGTTTGGTAACATCCGTAAATCGTTGCCCTTGGTTCTTAAAAAGTCGTGAGCCACTGATTTCATCTTCTATTTTTTCTAGCTGAGCACTGCTCGATTCGTTGAGTACGGGCAAAGATTTGATGTTGTGATTGAGCAAAAACAAATCTAAATCTCCATCGCGGTCATAATCAAAGAAATAGGCATTGGTGCTAGAGGAAGGGCTATCAAGCCCATATTCGGCTGCTTTTTCGAGAAAAGTCGGAATACCTTGGGCATTGTTGCCTTGATTGATAAAGAGTTCGTTGGTTTTTTTTTCGGGGGGCAGATTGCCCGAATGACACACAAATATATCCAGACGTCCGTCGCCATTGACATCCGCCATCGTAACGCCTGTTTTCCAAGGGCCTTGGCGACCACCTGCTCCCGAAGCCTCGGTAATGTCGTCGAAGGTCATTTTACCTTTGTTGAGGTAGAGCTTATTGGCACTAAGATTGGCCGTAAAGTAGAGGTCGTCGAGTTTGTCGCCATTGAGGTCTCCCACCGCTACTCCGCCACCATTATAAAAATATTCGTACATCAATACGTTTGTGTTGAGTCCTTCGGTGATGATGTTCTGAAAATCTACGTGTGTTTGCTCGGGAGTAAGGAGGGTAAAAAGAGCAGGTTCGTCCCTTGTATCGGCTTCTTCATTTTTTTCAGAAGAGGAATCTTGGCAGCCGATAGTGGTCAATACAAGAAAACTTAGGACGTAAAAAGAGAAAGGGAGCTTCATGGAAATTAAAAATCGAGTTGGGGCAATGACCAGAATGTAAAATAAGAATTAAGGTAATTGATTACAAAACTGAAGTAAATTTTTGAGACTGTCTTCATCATAAACATCAATAGGGTGCTCTTTAAGGTATTTTTCGATGGTAGATTTATGCTTTGGAAATATCTTATAAATATTTGATTTACTAACTTTATAGAAGCGATTATTAACATCAATAAAAAAATAAGTTTTTGTTTTTGAAAATACTATATCTCCTTTTGTTTCAAGTTTTTGGACGGAGCCATTGCCATGAGAAAAGACACTATAATTTCTGATAGAGCCAGCTCCTGATGATTGTTGATAAGCTCCTTGTTTTTCGAGGCTAGCGATGCGAAATACTTGCTTAACTCCAAGTTTGGCGGTAGGGGTATCCAGCATTACCTCTACATACCCAATGTCTTTATTATAATAAAATACAATATCGTTGATTTGAATATTTTTGATAAGATACTCATTGGAAAGCGAAAGCGTATCTGAGTTGGGGGCAATAAAGTGCATTTCTCCCAATAAGAGATTATAATTAAGTTTCGCTTTACTATTGCCGCCAGTCAAGAATGATACTGTTCCTTCCTGAAAGGCTGGTAAGCGATAGCGGTCTGTGAAGGCGACTTGTTTTTCAATCTCTTTCTCTGACTTAATTTTGATCAAGTTAGGGTTTTGAGCCGCAAGGGATAGGGTCATACAAACTCCAATTCCGGTTATTAATAATTGTTTGGGCATATCCGTGATATGAAGATGAAATTATTATAACTTAGAAAGGCACGTTCTTAAAAAATCTATGCCTGTGAGAACCACAGGCATAGATAAGATTACTCAAAAGATGGTGAATTGTAATATTAATAGCCAGGGTTTTGTACCAACTTGCTATTTCGGTTCATTTCATCGCGATGGATAGGCAAGAAATATTGCTTATCTAGCCATGCGCGGTTTTCTTTACCAGGGTCGATTTCAAATACTTTGTAAGTATAATCGTAGCTAGTTGGGTCGTATTTATAAAGCGTCACGCTCTTACCAGCTTTAAGAGTACCGGTCACGTTGATACCATTTGCTTTGCGGCCTAATGTAGTAGGTGCAATCATCCAGCGGCGCGCATCGTGGTAGCGTTGTTCTTCAAGATACATTTCGATGCGTTTTTCGTTTCTCAGACGCTGACGCAGAGCATCACCCGATTCGGTAAGAGCGGGCATTCCAGCGCGGAAACGGATTTTGTTGAGCCAAGTACGGGCTTCGGCATCTTGACCTAACTCGATGGCAGCTTCGGCATAGTTGAAGACAGCTTCGGTATAGCGGAACAAAGGCCAAGGTACTTGTTGCCAAGTATTTTGGTCTACAATTGCAGGGTTTGGATCAATAAATTTACGTGCATAATAGCCAGTATAAGTACCGTTCCAGTCCTCTACCGATGATTTGCGAGTATCCAATCCGAAGAAAGGAACTTTTGAACCACCACTTACCACTTCATAAGTTCCGGTTTGGATTTGGTTGGCAGGGTCTTTTGAGGCTACGTCGGCAGTACGAGGTTTCCAGTTAGAGCCATCATATAAGATCGAAGCGTAGAAGCGAGGGTCACGATTGTCATAAGGCTTGGTAGCGTGATCGGCTTTATTCCAATCAAATTTGGTACCATCCATCATTTCATAATCATCAACCATCAATTGGATAGGGGTGTTGCCAGCCCAGTTGTGGTAGCCATTAGGTCCATTAAACAACCCTTGGCGGCCACCGTTTTCTTGTTTGGCATTGATGAAGTAGCGTCCTAAGATGAGTTCTTTTTCGCCACCATTTCTTGACATCGCAATATTATGATAGTTAGTAGTTCCTTCGTCTTTAGAAGCAGGTTTGTCCAAAGCAAGTTGGTAACCTAAGCCACTTATATCCAATACCGCTTTAGCGGCATCTTTGGCTTTTTGCCAGCGTTCAGCACGACTACCGCTTGTATATCCAAGTATTTCTGGTTTAGAAAATGCGGCCAAAACAGTTGATTTAGCTTTGGCAGTGGGTACATCATACAAATCACTAGCGGCATAAATCAACACACGAGATTTAAGAGCTAAAGCGGAAGCTCTCGTAGCCCTACCTGCGGCCAATGACTTGCCATTGAGAAGGGTAGCGGCTTCATCGCAGTCTTTTACGATGAAGTTTACACATTGTTCAAAAGTATTACGCTCTGATAGGTAGTCTGCTTCTCCCAATTCAAATGGACGATCCACTAGAGGTACACCACCATAGTAGCGCAATAGTTGGTGATAGTAATAAGCACGCAAAAATTTCGCTTCCCCTTTCAAACGTTCTACCAAAGTGGCATCATTGAATTGTGGTTTTTCCAATTTACTCAGTGCTAAGTTACAGGCACGAATACGTGAGTACATGTTGGCCCAACTCAAAGTTCCGTTGATCCAACCTGGGTCAGCAGGGTTTGAACGTGACTCGGTAATAGTTGTAATACCACGACCAGGGTGAGTAAAAATGGTCTCATCGGTCAAAGAGGCGAGCATTTGTTCATCAAATCCTCCATTACCAAAACCTGCGTAAATTTCAGTAACAAACGCATCGGTCAAGGCACCATCGGTCCAAACTGTCGATTCCGACAATTGATCGAGAGGTTGGGTGTTGACAAAATCACCGTTACAACCTGCCAAAACCAACATGGCAGAGAGAGCAGTGACTGATATGTATTTTAGTTTTTTCATATTTATTTCAAAAATGTTTGTTAGAAAGAAACTGTCAAACCAGCATTAATGATACGCTGCTGAGGATAATATTGACCAGTTGATGAGCTTGATTCAGGGTCAAATGAATCAAAGTTGGTGATAGTGAAAAGGTTCAGGCCGTTGAGATAGATACGAGCATTTCCCATACCTACTTTGCTTGTGAGCACTGAAGGAATAGCATATCCAATCTCAAAGTTTTTGAGACGGATATAATCAGTGCTTCTAAACCAGTAGGTGTTGTTTCCTGAGAAGTATTGGTCGCTACGGTTAGCAATACGAGGGTGTACGCTGCTTGGGTTTTCTACCGTCCAGCGGTCTCTGTACATGCTGTAAAGGAAGTTACCGATGTTACCCATTTCACCGGGGCTTACGTATTGTTTAGCACCTGCTGAGCCTTGGAATAGGATATTGACATCGAAACCTTTGTAGCTAGCAATCAAGCTCAAACCTCCTTGAAACATGGGGATGTTGTTGAAATTGGTACGAACTTGGTCGTCGGGGGTGATTTTGCCATCACCATTGTAGTCCACATACTTCATATCACCTGGGCGGAGGGTATTTACGATCGCTTTGTAATCAATTTTATTTTCATTGATTTCTGCTTGGTCTTTAAATACACCGTCATAAATGTAAGCTTGTACGGTGTTCATAGGCTTACCAGTCGTGCGTTGCCATTCAGGAGCCCCAGGAGCTTCGTCCCAGAAAAGGATTTTGTTTTTGGCATATCCTCCGTTTACGCTTACGTTGTATTTGAAAGCACCTGCTTGGTTGCGATAACCGATGTTGAATTCCCAACCTTTGTTAGCCACTTCTCCGATATTTTGTGCTGGTAAAGAAAGCCCCGTTGATTGAGGTACGGAAGCGTTTTTAAACCACAAGATGTTGGTACGTTTGTTTGAGAAAACGTCAAATTCGAAGTTGATTTTTCCATTTAACAATTGACCTTCCAAACCGATATCAGCATTATTAGCGATTTCCCAAGTGATAGAGTTGTTAGGAACACGTGTTTCGTACAAAGTCTTAGTTTCAGTATTGTTAATGATATAGCTACGGAAACCATAAGTAGACAAGTACTGATAAGTAGCAAGAGTAGAAGTGTTAGGAAGATACACTTGGTCGTTACCCATTTGTCCGTAAGAGGCGCGGAGTTTCAAGTAGTTGAATACAGGCAAAGATTTTTTGATAAAATCTTCTTCAGACAGTACCCAGCCCACCATGGCACCAGGGAAGAAACCATAGCGTGTAGCTTCAGGGAACATATCTGAACCGTCGTAACGCCACAAGAATTCAGCTAGGTATTTCTCTTTGTAGTTGTAAGCAACCCGACCAAAGTAGTTCAAACGAGCGCGTTCGAAAGCACCACCACCGTTGTTTTTCTCTAAGTCACCACCTGCAAAGATTTGGTCAAGGGCAGGAGAGATAAAATAACGACGGAAAGCGTTGAAGTTATCACCTTGGATAGTCTCTTTGTTGGTTCCAGCCAAGAATGTTAAACCATGTGCACCAAAAGTACGCTCGTAGGTAAGAATACCTCCTAGAAGGATATTGAGCTGATTTTCGTTGGTCAAAGTAAGGCGTGGCTCGGCAGGTCCGCGTTTACTAGCAATCAATTTGGGAGTTACGCCATCGGCTTCAAAGCCAGTACCACGCTCATATAGAGTCCAAGGAGTTTCCCAACGACGCATGTTGCGCGACAAAATGTCGATAGAGGCAGTTCCTGTAAATTTCAGACCTTCTACGCCAGGGATTTTGATGTCGAGTTGTCCATTGGTTTGAAGATAATTACGTTTGTCTTTGTCATAGCCCGTGGCATTGGTAGTAATTACAACGGGGTTTTCACCGTTTTCAATGTCAGGGCCAGGGCGTCCGTCAGGCCAGTAAGCAGGCTGTTGGGGTTTGCCACGCATCAACATCCTAAAAATCGCACCAGCACCTTTGGTAGGGAAGAAACGAGACTCTTGGCGGCCAGTTACCCCCATATTCAAGTTGATGTACTTGTTTACTTTGGCATCCAAGTTGATACGGAAATCATACTGCTTATAGCCCGTGGCTGAATTGATATAGTTCCCGTCTTGGTTTTGATAGCCCAAAGAAGCTAAATACTTCACGTTTTCCGAACCACCATTCAATTGTACATTGTGGCGAGTTTGAGGCGACCATGTTTTGAGGGTAGCGCCATACCAGTCAGTATCAGGGTGTCCCCAAGGATCTGAGCCATCACGGTATTTTTGGAAATCTTCAGGTTGGAAAGGGGCTTTACGTTGAGCACCAGCAGCGGTAGTATATACTCCTGTTGATTTGTAAGCCGCAGTAGCAGCCGCCCATTCGTTAGCAGGTAATCCATAAATATCCAAGTCATTGAGCATCTCAGTGTATTGAGCAGCATTGGCTAGCTTGGGCAATTGGGTAGGCTGTGACCAGCCTTGGTTAAATGAGTAAGAAAGCTCAGGCTTACCAGATTTACCTCTTTTGGTGGTAATCAAAATTACCCCGTTGGCAGCACGAGCACCGTAGATAGCAGCCGATGCATCTTTCAAGACGGAGATAGTTTCGATATCGGCAGGGTTGAGGCGGTCCAAACCACCGGCACGACCAGGGATACCATCGATTACGATAAGGGCGTCGTTGTTACCAAGGGTGTTTGAACCACGGATACGGATACCCGCTCCGTCGTAGCCTGGCTCACCACTGCGGTTGGTAGCTACTACCCCAGGAAGACGACCTGCGAGAGATTGTGAGAGGTTGACGGCAGGCGATTTTACCAAGTCACCTCCTTTTACACTTACAACCGACCCCGTTACAGTTTCTTTTTTCTGAACACCATAACCCACCACGACTACCTCATTAAGGGCTTTCACATCTACCATCAACGTTACGTTGATGCTATTGCGTCCATTAACAGGAACTTCTTGTGGAAGATAACCGATAAATGAGAACACCAAAATAGCATTATCGTTGGTGAAGTTTAAAGTATAGTTACCGTCGTTGTCAGTTACGGTTCCAAGCGTAGTACCTTTTACCAATACGCTTACTCCAGGAAGTCCCTGACCTTGTTCGTCAGCTACTTTACCTTTTACTTGTGCCAAGGCAGTTTGCGTACGGGTGGCAGTTCCTTCGGGAGTGAGGTTAGGATTGAGAGAAGCGGTTAAGTTTCCTACTGCTACCGTAGGAATGGCACTTTGCTTCTCAACTTTTCCCGAACGAGTCACTACATAAGAGCCGTCGCTACTTTTACGATACCCCAAACCCAATGGTTTCAATAGTGTCTCGATGTTTTTTTCGAGTCCTTCCTTATAGTTAATCTCATTTGCTGATACAATATAAGGCTCAACCATTTGGTCAGAAAACAAAATGTCTACCTTATAGTGATGACGTAAGTCGTTTAAGACTTTTTTCAAGCTTTTGGTCCCTTTCCTTTCAGGAGCAGGGGTATGGTGCGCTAGAGGAGAGCGCTCCATGTTTTGTGCTTGACTAATGGGCTGCCCTACCATCATTGCTGCTAGGGGGACGCCAATTAGCCTCATTTTGTAGCTCATTTTTGTCATAGTAGATAAATAAATTAATTGTTAGTTAAGATTGGTTAATGAATTGACTTGAAGATTACTTTTTTGTCTTTCTGCTGAATAGAAACTGGTAAAATTTCGGATAGAGCCGTTAATAACTCTTCGGCATTGCGGGCTTGAAATGAGCCAGACAAAGAATAATCAAGCAATTCTTTGTCTTCAATTTGGGCCCGAATACCGTAGTTGTTTTGAAGAAGTGTAACAATTTCTTTTAGGTTAGTTTTGTCAAATACAAAGCGATTGTTTTTCCAAGCGGAATAATTTTCGGGATGCATTACTTTTTTTATTTCCATGTTTCCCTTATCGGTAAGGGATACTAAATCCCCAGGTTTCATGGTAAAAAGCTGTGGACGTTGATTTTTGGAACGATACTGAATATTGACCTTGCCTTTGGTAAGTACCACTTTTGATTGATTCTCCCGTGCTAAAACCGTAAACTCAGTTCCGAGTACTTCTACATCAAACGAAGCGCCTGTCTTTACTAAAAATCGTTTGTCATCTTTGGTATGAACTACTGAAAAATCCGCCTCTCCTTTCAAAAAGATAGTACGGGTAGAACTCCCAAAACCAAAGCGTGGAACACTCAACGACGAATTAGCATTCAAGGATACTTTACTACCATCTTCTAGGGTAAAAGATTGGGTTTGACCATAATTGGTAGTATATGTTTTGGTGAAAATTTGCTCTTGATAGAGCCACAGAGTTACGAGCGAAATAAGTAAAAAACTTGCAGCAGCCAACTGTATACTCCAAGTCCACCACGGATTTCTTGGCTGTCTTTTTTCAATGGCGTCGGTGGGCTGTTCATTAGTTAAAGAAGGCATCTCTAGTTGCTTATGGAACCGCTCTATGCCTTCAGGCAGGTTTGCCTGATACATAGGTCTGCTCAATTCCCATTCATGAAGACACAAATAGAAAAACTCTTCGTTGGAAGGGTCTAAAGCCCATTCTTCTATTTGAGAGCGTTGAATAGCTGTAACTTGACCAGCAAAATAATCAAAAAGAAGGGGTTTCGTAACAAAGATTTGTCTCACAAAATGGTATTTTAAGGGCTTTTAGTATTACTTTCATAGGATAGACACATGTGCTATCTACAAACCCTTATACCAGATTTAAAAATTTTTAGAAAAAGATAAATTTTGTTAGAAATCAGCCAATAAAGCGGTGACAAAACTCAGTATTGTAATACCTTTTGCTCTCAACATATCTCTGAGTGTGTGATTCGCTTTTCTAATCTGAACTTCAATCGTGCGCAACGATAATTGGAGTATATCGGCGATTTCAGCATATTTTTTACCTTCAAACCGATACATCAAATAAATCTTGCGTTGTTGTGAGGGAAGGTTGCTGATTGTTTTTTCGATTTCTTGATACAGTTCTTCGTATTGAGTAACTAAGTCGGGCTGAGAGATGACGTCGTCAGAAGAATTTTCTAAAATCTCCAAGCCTGTCATACGTTTTGATTCCCTTTGCAGATAATTGTAGGCACGGTGGCGTACCGTCTTGTACAAATAAGCTCTGAAAGAGGTCGTTACTTCGCGATAGGTTTCTTTGGAATAAAATTGATAAAAGATGTCAGATACTAAATCTTCAGCGATGGTTTTGGAATAAAGAAACCTCACTGCATGACTACAAAGGGGCTGATAGTATGAGCGATAAAGTAGCTCACACCCAAGTTGAGGGTTAGATTGAAATGCCTGACGAATAAAAAACTCTACGTCTGTGGGACTTTCTACCTCCTCAAATGCATTCACTTCCTCATTCAAAATCCGCACCGGACCATCAACTGTAGGAATAGAGTTGTAATCGATACTAAGGCTCATTTTTAGGTTAGTCAAATATTACTGTATGTAAAGTTACAATTTTACTGCAATTATTACAATTTTCTAGGTGTTATATTGACCAAAACTAATGATAAATTAGCTTACTTTAAGAAAATGTCAATATACTGGAACCCTTTACCTTATCTTAATGTATCTTTGACGATACGATAGTTGCCACGATAGTGAAAACAAAAAAGAAAAAGCTTAAAACTGTAATTAGACCCAAAAAATGGGTGATTGGCCGTAACGATGTGGTAGATTTTCCCGATTTAGGGATAACGGATGTACGGGCTAAAGTAGATACTGGCGCATATACTTCAGCGATTCATTGTTATAAAGTACAACTTATTAAAGAAACATTGACTTTTTATTTACCTGCGCACCGTGGCGAAAAACATCAAAAGTTTGAAACTAATCATTTTGAGTTAAAAGCCGTCAAAAACTCTTTTGGACAAACTGAAATGCGCTATGTTATTAAAACAAAAGTTGCATTGTTTGGTAAAATGTTTGTGACCGAATTTTCGCTTGCTGACCGCCAACAAATGCGATACCCAGTTTTGATAGGCCGCAAATTGCTTCGTAACCGTTTTGTGGTAGATGTAAGCTTAGAAAATGTGTCTTACTCTCAGAAATTACTCTCTACTTCTGTCTAGATTACTCACTTGACTGATTAACAAAATCGTAACATTATTTCACCATACTTCCTTTTAATTTTGCCGCGTTTGCTTATCACACAAACGGAATTTTATTGACTATCAATTAATTATGAAAATTGCGATTCTCTCCGCTAATTCAAAGCTATATTCTACCAAAAAACTGTTGGAAGCTATTCAAAAACGAGGACATGAAGGAGTGATTATCAATCACTCGCTATGTCATGTAATGATTGAAGAAGAAAAACCAGTACTTTTATACAACAACCAAATTATTGAGGGAATCGATGCTATCATCCCCCGAATAGGCGCCTCTGTGACTGATTATGGCTGTGCGGTGGTCAGGCAGTTTGAGATGATGAAGATTTTTACCACCGTGAAGTCGCAGGCTATCATGAGGTCTCGAAACAAACTCAGGAGCCTGCAAATCTTATCCAAAGCAGGAGTTCAAATCCCCAAGACGGTTTTTGCCAATCAGACCAAAGATATTGACAATTTAATCAAGCTTGTAGGAGGGCCTCCCGTTATTATCAAACTACTAGAAGGAACCCAAGGCGTAGGGGTCGTCTTGGCCGAGTCAGGCAAAGCCGCCAAATCGACTATTGAGGCTTTTTATGGTCTGAAAACCAATGTGTTGATTCAAGAATATATTGCTGAATCCAACGGGGCTGATGTGAGAGCGTTTGTGATTGGAAATAAAGTAGTGGCGGCTATGCGTCGGCAGGGACAGCCAGGGGATTTTCGGTCAAATTTACACCTCGGCGGAAAAGCAGAGACCATCGAGTTGTCACCTGAAGAAGAAAAAGCTGCTTTACAATCTGCTAAAGCCTTGGGACTCAAGGTAGCTGGCGTAGATATGATTCAGTCGAATCGTGGACCAATGATTATGGAAGTCAATTCGTCGCCTGGCCTTGAAGGTATCCAAAAAACAACGGGCATCAATGTGGCAGACCTCATCATTGGGTATATTGAAGAAAAAATACCCGTTGATGAAGGCGACACTATTGGGGTATAAAGTAAAAAATACTAATTTTCGTCTTCTTACCTATGATGAAAATAGTACTATATGCTTGATAAGGCTTCTTACAACAAACAGCCCAAATGTCTTGTGGCTTTGGATTCTATTATTTTTGGATTTGATGGCGAGCAGTTAAAAATCTTGTTGGTAAAAAGAGGACCAAACCCTACCCTACAAACATGGTCTTTGATGGGTGGGTGGCTTGCTCCTAACGAAAATCTGGAGCGTTCGGCAGAGCGGATTTTGTTTGAACTAACGGGACTCAAAAATGTCTACTTAGAGCAATTGTATACCTTTGGTGATGTGGATCGAGACCCGATAGAGCGAACTGTATCGGTAGCTTATTTTGCACTGATTAATATCGAACACATCGACTCTACGCTCTCGCAAGCCTATCATGCGGAATGGTTTCCGGTAAGCGAGATGCCCAAAGAACTACTTTTTGACCACCGCCAAATGATAGATTTGGCCATCAATAAGCTACGGTATAAGGCCGCTTTGCATCCGCTTGGGTTTGAGTTACTGCCCGAAAAATTTACGATTCCGCAGTTACAAAAGCTCTACGAAGCTATCTTTCAAACTACTTTTGACAAGCGAAATTTTAGCCGAAAAATATTATCGACACGCTTGTTGGTCAAATTGAAAGAAAAACAAAAATCATCCAAAAAAGGAGCTTATTTGTACCAAGTCGATCAAGAAAGATACGAAACCTATAGTAATTCCTTCTTGAATTTTGTTTCAAATTCGGCATTTTAGTCCTCTAAATTTTAATGCCAATTTGTTGCATCAATGCTGTGGCATTAAATTCTTTGCAAGCGCCTTCTTGCAGTTGATAGTCAAACAGAAGCTTCCCGTCTTTGAAAGTAGAATAAAAACTGTGATTGTGGACGAATGAATGCTCATCTGCCATTTGGCTTAATTCCAAATCATGAGTAGATACAAAACCTGAGGCATTGGACTGATGAAGTTGAAGAATCAAGGCCTCGGCTCCCCGATGACGGTCAGAAGAATTGGTCCCTTTGAGGATTTCATCTAAAAAATAAAAAACAGGTACACTGCCCGTTTGAGTGAGTTCGAGCAGGGCTTTGAGGCGTTTGAGTTCTGCATAAAAAGAAGAAGTGTTTTCTTCAAGAGAGTCTTGCGTACGCATACTCGTAAAAACCCTGACCAAAGAAGTATCCAAAGATTTGGCACATACTACCGACCCTGTAAGTGCCATCACTATATTGAGTCCTACGGTTCTGAGAAAAGTACTTTTTCCCGACATGTTTGAACCCGTGATTAGATAAGTTTGGCCTACATGGTTGGCTTCAAAATCATTAGATACGCGCTTAGAAGCCGATAAAAGTGGATGCCCCAACTTGGAAGCTTTAAAATGAAAAGGGCGCGAATCAAACCTAGCAAAAGGAAGCTCAGGATGGGCATAGGCGTAGCCAGCGAGACTACTGAGCGCTTCAATTTCCCCCAACGTTCCTAGCCAAGTTTCTAAATCGTGCTTATGTACTTTTTTCCAATCTTCTAGCTTGGTCATCCATTGCAAATCCCACAAAGTAGGCAGGCCTATAGCCAACATAAAATAAGGATTAAGCCTAAAATTGAGGTTCTCGGTATATTGGGCTAGTTGGCGGATAGAAGCCGAAGCAGTTTGATTAGAAGAAGTTAGTTGTTTTTGTAATTGCTTCAGTTTATCAGCTTTGAAAGGTTGCTGTTCGATTTGGGATAAAATATGCCCGTAGGCTTTGAGTGTGTCAACGATTTGTTGGGATTGTTCGGCATAAAGCTTCACCGATGCATTCAATTTACTCAAAATATAGCCATGAAAGCCCAAGAGAAGGATGACTATTACCCACGGAATCAAATCCATGAAAGCCCCGATGATTAGGCTTATTGAGAATATAGGTAGTAGTCGCCAACGACGCCATCTTACAATAGATTGATTTTCGCCCGCTTGGAGCCAATTTTGCAGAAAATCTGGTGATTGAGATACTTGCTTTTCTATCCGGGCAGTAGCCTCGATGCTCTGCCGCCATTCAAGTAGGGGCGTAAGTTCTGCAATAGCAAGCTGACGCATCGTGATTTCGATAAGGTCAGAAGGCGCGAGCAGCCATTTAGCAAGGGTCTGCATACCAGGCTGAGTATGAGCGCGATTGAGTAGCCGAAAAAGCGAGTGCTTTCCAAAAATATCTAAATCTGTACAGTAAGGATGATGAGTTGGGATAAAATTTTCGCCAGTCTCAGGGCGCAAAAAAGCTAGTGAAAGGCGGGCGATTTCCTCGTGATTGATATCGGCCAAGGCTCTTTGTAAATTCCTTTTGTGGCTAACTTGCTGGTGTTTTTTGAGTAAAATTCCAAAAAGCAAGATACCCACTAGCCCACATATAATGGCTGCCACTAAATATGATTCGTACAATAACCAACACAAGGAGATAGTACCTACAAAAAACAGCAGCCTCAGCCAAGAAAGACGTTGATAAAGTTGGTGAAAGGACTGAGCGCTTTGGTGTGAGTGAGTTTGAAGTTGAGTAAAAGTATCGAAAGGTGTCACGGCTGTAATTTTTCCCCAAAGATAAGCATATTGCTTACCAAAGTTGATTAGTTTAAAGAAAACATAGGCAATTTGACGGCCGTGGCGGTATTGTTAAACATCAATTCAAAGATAGTAGGGTGCATAAAATCAATCAGTGGAAACTCCGAAATAATCTCCATTACATCAAATTCGTTGTTGGCATTGACCACGCACCAAAGCTTAGAGCGATCAATAGACAACGAATAGGCAGTGATTTTGCCACTTTCCATCAACTGATTGATTTTGAGGCGTTGATGGGGGATTTTAGCCAAAAAATCTTCTGGCATTTCTCTTGGCAATACAAATTCGACCATGAATTGACTCATAACATATACGAAGTTATTGGGAAATTCAAATACTTTATTAACAGATGTACGATATAGTGCTTAAATAACATACCTGTGAGTGAAATGGTTCGGTGGATTGTGGTTTAGGACTTTAGAATTAAATTTGTGGCCTCTTTCATAATACTTATAAATAAAATCATAAGACCATTTACTTTTACATACATCAACAACTAACAACTTTATGCCTCAGCCTAAGTTTGCTCGCGAGTCCCACACCATCATGACCGAAATGGTTTTACCTAATGATACCAATACGCTCAACAACCTCATGGGGGGGCGACTACTACATTGGATGGATATTTGTGCGGCTATTGCCGCTCAAAAACACGCCAACCGTACCGTAGTGACTGCCTCGGTAGACAACGTATCTTTTGCTGAGCCTATTAAACTAGGTAATATCGTGACTTTTGAGGCGCAAGTTACACGGGCTTTCAACTCTTCGATGGAAGTACATATCAAAGTGAGCGCTCAAAATATATCGGCGGGCGAAAAGGAGGTGCATACCAATTCCGCTTTTTATACTTTTGTGGCGGTAGATCAAAGCGGAAGACCGATTGAAGTAGCTCCCGTAGTAGCCGAAACAGAAGAAGAAGAGAAGCTGTATCAGAGCGCACTACGACGCCGGCAATTGAGACTTGTGCTCGCTGGACGTATGAATCCAGCCGAAGCTACCGAACTGAAAGCACTTTTTGGATAAACACTACACTATTTCGCTACTTTTAGAAGAAAACGCAACAGGCTTATCTGCAAATAATACTTTTGTTTTGCTCCAAGTGTTTCTAAACAACTCTGAATTGCGATAATCATTGAGGGCGTTATCATCTTCCCAATGACTGTGAGTAACAAATACATTGGGAAGAGTATAATCTTGCCATAGCTCTAAATGATGACAACCTTTCATGGCTCGGATTTGGCGTTTTGATTGTTCGAAAATGGCTAAAAATTCGCCTACTTTTTCGGGAACAAAAGTCATTCTTACAATCCTGATGAGCATTGTCGTAGTAATAGTAAAATGAAAGGTTAAAACATCTTATTTGCCTCGGTATTTGGCTTTTCTTTTCTGTAAAAAGGCCATAATCCCCTCACCAGCGTCATAGGTATGGCTCAGTTTTTCTTGCGATTCGGCTTCTAGTTCAAGCATTTCATCCAGATTAGAATAAATCGACTGATTGAGGGCTTTTTTCATCGCTCCGATTGCCTGCGTGGGAGCATTTCGATAGTAGGTAATCACTTCACAAATCTCAATATCTAGCTCACTAGCTTTCACTACTTTGGTGATTAAACCAAGCTGAGCCGCCTCGGTGGCGGTGACTTTACGGCCCGTAGAGGCAATTTCGAAGGCGCGCTGCATCCCTACAAGTCTTGGTAAGAAGAAGGTAGAACCGGCATCAGGCATTAATCCAATATTGATAAATATTTGACTCAAATAGGCAGTTTCGGCGGCAATCACCACATCACAAGCAAGTGCTAACGAACATCCTGCACCTGCTGCGACGCCGTTGAGCCGACAAATCACTGGTTTGGGGATAGAACGAATAGCCAGAATCATGGGGTTATAATACTGACGAAGCGAATCTCCCAAATTGTTATTATCGCGCATACCTTCTTTGAGATCTGCTCCTGAGCAAAAGGCTTTATCGCCAGCGCCTGTTATGACCACTACTCTGATGGTGCTATCGGTAGCTGCGGCGGTGACGGCAGCTGTAATCTCCTGTAATAACCCCGTGTTGAGTGCATTATAGACTTGAGGTCGATTAAGAATGATTTTTGCAACTCCGTCGTTGATTTCAAAAAGAATATGCTCGTAGTTCATCATAGGTAAAATTTAAGTTTTTCAAACAAATTGCCATACAGTAAGCAAACTTACTAAAATTCCGAGTGATAAACCTGCTATTACTTGCAAAGGTGTGTGAGCGTTGAGATAAAGACGCGCGCTAATTAAGAAACCCACGAGTACAGTCAGTATTACCAAAGGATATAGAAGTTGGGTTTGAGAAAACTTAACTGCTATTCCCAAAATAGCACCAAAACAGCCTCCTATACCTACTCCGTGTGCACTGATTTTCCAAGAGAGGCTAATAATTCCTACCAATAGGATAGAAACCGTAATACTTCCCAAAACAATTCCGATTTCGGGGGATATTTCTGAAAGAGCTCTCAATTGGACAGTAAAAAAATAAGTAGATAGCGCATACAAGAGGGCTGTCACAAAATAAGGCAGCCGTCGGTCGGCTAAGTCTTGCATATGCAGGCTCTTGATATACTTGGCTCGATAAAGATAATAGATAGTGAGAGCAGGCAATACAAAGGTAGTAATACTCACAAATCCCAATAAAGTGATACGTAAGGTCGGGTTTAGAATATCTACCCCAATCACAGAAGGCGCAAAAAAAAATAAAACGCCCAACAGCAAAGTGGGCATCAGTAACGGATGAAGGACTACCGAAAATACCTGAGCTAAACGCGTATTCAAGGGATGACTAAAACATTAAAAGTGAGTATAAGCGAAAAAATCGTTACAAAAATAGAAATTCATTTGTAACGTGTCGCTATTACTTTTTTATGTAGTCCTCTCTTTTTAAAGTTGTTTTCTCAAACGCGCCACAGGAATGTTTAGTTGTTCGCGGTATTTGGCTACCGTACGGCGGGCAATGTTGTAGCCACGCTCGTTGAGGAGTTTCTCAAGTTTGTCGTCAGATAAAGGATTTCCTTTGGCTTCGTTTTCGATAAGCTCTTTCAAAATTGATTTTACTTCGCGGCTACTAGCATCTTCGCCATAGTCGGTTGAGATACCTTCAGAGAAGAAATATTTGAGGGGATACACCCCAAACTCAGTCTGAACGGCCTTGCTATTGGCTACCCGTGATACGGTAGAAACATCCATTTCAATCAAAGTGGCGATATCTTTCAAAATCATGGGTTTCAAGCGTGCCTCATCACCTTCCAAGAAAAACTCATATTGGTAGTTGACGATGGCATCCATCGTACGTTGCAGGGTATTTTGGCGCTGTTTGATGGCATCAATGAACCATTTTGCGGCGTCTAATTTTTGCTTTACAAACGTGACTGTTTCGCGGATATGACGATTAGACTTGTCGCTTTTGTCATAGGTGTCAAGCATTTCGGCAAACGAACGACTGATACGAAGCTCAGGAGCATTTTTTGCATTAAGATGTACTTCTAGCTTGCCATTGTTGTTGTTGACCCAAAAATCAGGCAACAGGTACTGGGCTAATCCATCTTCTCCTTCTACCGAGCCAGGCTTAGGATTGAGCTTTGTAATAAGACTAATGACGCATTTCATTTGATGGTCATTAATACCTAGCCTTTTTTGAATTTTTTCGTAGTGTTTTTTTGAAAATTCTTCAAAAAAATCTTCTATTACTTTAATCGCATACGTGACATTGGGGTCGTTGGGGTCTTTGCGGTCTAGTTGTAGCAATAAGCACTCTTGCAGATTACGAGCACCGATACCCGGAGGGTCGAAGGTCTGGATTTTTTTTAGTACTTGCTCTACTTCGTCGATACCACAATAAAATCCTTGAGAAAAAGCCAAATCATGAACAATCGCCTGCAACGAACGACGAATGTAGCCGTCGTTTTCGATACTCCCTAGCAACTGCATCCCAATGATGTTTTGGCGGTCGTTGAGTCTCAAAAACCCGAATTGTTGCATAAGGGCATCATGCAAAGTGTGAAGGGTTGCGATTGGCATTTCGCGTTCTTCTTCGCCAAAAGAACCGTCACTATGCATTTTATAGCCTGCATATTCATCTTGATTTAGGTAATCATCAAGGCTAATATCATCACGTTGATTGTATTCATCGTCATAATCGTCGTCATTGTCATCTCCATACTCATCTTTATTCTGTAACTCCTCATCCATTCCCTCTTCCAATGCTGGATTGATTTCCAACTCTTCCTCTACTCGGGTTTCCAATTCCGCAGTTGGAATTTGAAGTAGCTTAATAAACTGTATCTGCTGAGGCGAAAGCTTCTGCTGTAAAGTCTGGTTTAGGCTTAATTTCTGCATGATGGCTTTTGGGTTATAGAGAGTGTTCCATGCGATTTGTTTTGCGTAATCAATCTACAAAAGAGCCTTTCTCAATAGTCGTGCCAAAGTTAGTGTTTGAAAGGAATTTTATTGAAAAAAAATTTTTTTTCAATAAAATAGGTTGCCTTGCCCCAGAGTGTTGAAAAAAGCAAGTGTTTTAATCGATTGATTATGAGTGATTTGTATATAAATATCCCAAATAGATTTTTAATATATACCAAAACTGTGGCACAAAAAAAACGCCTAATTTTTAGAGGCGTTTTTTTGTACACTACAAAATGATAGACTAATAGACTAATATCAAGTGGTTTTTTTTGCCTTTTGATACCAGTAAATATTTATCTTGAAGCAGTTGAAATTCGGGCTTGGCATTGGGGTCTGTCACCTTCGTTTTATTGATGCTCAAAGAATTTGCTTGAATCGCACGGCGAGCTTCATTTTTTGAGGGATAAATCTCATGGTTAGTTAGTACCGACACCAAATCCGTAACTGACGTGCAGCTATCGTAGCTATCGCGTGAGATGTGCGTTTGGGCTACTCCCTCAAATACCGACTTGAAGGTATCCTCATCCATACTTTGGAGCGTTTCGAGTGTGCCTTTGCCATACAAAATGTCGGAGGCAGCCACCGCCATTTCGTAAGCCTCTTGCGAGTGTACTCGGATAGTGACATCTTTGGCGAGGGCTTTTTGCATGATATGTAAGTGCTCCGCCCCCTTGTGTTGTTCTTCCAATGCTTCGATTTCTTCGCGGCTATAGAGGGTGAAAACCCGTAAAAGCCGAGGACAATCGGCATCGGTACATTTAAGCCAAAACTGATAAAATTGATACGGCGACGTCATCTTGGGGTCGAGCCATACGTTTCCGCTTTCGCTTTTGCCAAATTTGGTCCCGTCGGCTTTGGTGACGAGGGGAGTCGTAAGAGCAAAGGCGCGGTGCTCAGCCATTTCGTCGTTGTTGTTTTCTTTACGGCGAATCAGCTCCGTTCCAGTGGTGATGTTGCCCCATTGGTCAGAGCCTCCCATTTGAAGGCGCACGTTTTTGTTTTTATATAACCAATAAAAATCGTATCCCTGCAATAGTTGGTAGCTAAACTCAGTAAAGGAAATCCCGGTTTCTAGTCTTTTTTTTACGGAGTCTTTGGCCGACATATAATTGACAGTAATGTACTTGCCTGCTTCGCGCAAAAACTCCAAGAAACCGATGCCTTTGAACCAGTCGTAATTATTGACAATTTCGGCGGGATTTTCGCTAGTCTCAAAATCCAAAAATTGCTCCAATTGCTTTTTGATGCAGGATTCATTGTAGCGAAGCGTTTCTTCAGAAAGAAAAGACCTTTCGGCTGCTTTGCCAGAGGGGTCGCCTACCATTCCAGTAGCACCGCCCACCAGCGCAATGGGCTTATGACCGCACAACTGAAAATGCTTGAGTAGCATAACCGTGGCCAGATTGCCGATGTGCAACGACGACGCAGTAGGGTCAAATCCAATATAGGCCGTAGTAATGCCTTTTTGGAGTTGCTCTTCTGTGCCGGGCATCATGTCTTGCAGCATCCCGCGCCAACGTAATTCTTCGATGAAATTTTTCACTTGACTATAATAATTGAGTTGTAGTGGTTTGTAAGGCTGTCACAAAAGTAACAGGGTACAAAATATTCTTTGGCTTTAACCTCATCCCAACCCTTCTCCTTTCTGGAGAAGGGCTTTAAAAGTCCCCCTCTACTGAAAGGAGAGGGGGATTTAGGGGGTGAGGTTGAATAGACGCCGAAGATAATTTGGTACTACTAGATTTTTGAGACAGCCTCTTTATTCCCTTTTTCTAAAAAGTTCACAAAGGTACGGGAAAAAAGAGGGAAACGAAACCAAGATTATTTTTCCGTTAAAAACCATCAAGATTTTAACATCACAAAAATTTACCGTAATTTTACGCGGCAAATAACGAATCGTTCATTTGCTATGTTCTCAGACACATCCAAATTCCTCTACGAGGCTCTCACTTACGACGACGTACTGCTCGTCCCCGCTTATTCTGAAGTTTTACCGCGCGATACCAACACGCAAGCCCAGCTTACACGCAACATCCGTTTGAACGTTCCATTGGTGTCGGCAGCCATGGATACCGTTACTGAGTACGAACTCGCCATCGCAATGGCACAAGAGGGAGGGATTGGGATGATTCACAAAAACATGAGTGTAGAAGACCAGGCTGCGCAAGTTAGGAAAGTAAAACGCTCAGAAAGTGGAATGATTGTGGATCCTATTACGCTCAATCAAGACGCTACCCTTCGCGATGCCCACCGGATTATGTCCGAATTTAAAATTGGGGGAATTCCGGTAGTCGATGCTAATAGTCAATTGATCGGAATTGTCACTAACCGCGACTTGCGTTTTCAGAAAGATTTGACAAAGCCAGTGGTTGATATCATGACCAAAGATAATCTCATTACCGCTAGGGAAGGAATCAATTTGGAGGAAGCCGAAAGCATTTTGCAGGAATACAAAATAGAAAAATTGCCGATTGTGGATAGTGCTTACAAGCTCGTAGGCTTGGTGACTTACCGAGATATTATCAAGCGCAAAGACCGCCCCAATGCTTGCAAAGACTCAATTGGTCGTCTAAGAGTGGGTGCCGCAGTGGGTGTTACGCCAGACCTTATTCGTCGGGTGGAGGCTCTTCTCAAAGCAGGTGTAGATGTAGTAAGTATCGATACAGCGCATGGCCACTCGCGTGGAGTAATAGATGCCCTCAAAGGCGTAAAGAATCAGTTTCCGCAGTTGGATGTGATCGTGGGTAATATCGCTACCGGTGAGGCCGCCAAAGCTCTGGTAGAAGCCGGTGCCGATGCCGTAAAAGTAGGCGTAGGGCCAGGTAGTATCTGTACGACTCGTATCATTGCGGGAATTGGGATGCCGCAGCTTTCGGCAGTGTATGAATCTGCTAAAGCCATAGAGGGCAGCGGAGTACCCGTCATAGCAGATGGTGGTATTCGGTACTCTGGTGATGTAGTGAAGGCGATTGCTGGCGGTGCAAGCACCGTGATGATTGGTTCGCTTTTGGCGGGTACCGACGAAGCTCCCGGAGAAGAGATCCTTTATGAAGGGCGCCGCTTCAAATCGTATCGCGGTATGGGTTCGGTAGAGGCAATGGAAGATGGCTCTAAAGACCGCTATTTCCAAGATGCTGAAGATGATATCAAAAAGCTCGTTCCCGAAGGAATCGTAGGACGGGTACCTTACAAAGGCAAAGTAGCTGAGGTGCTTTATCAATTGGTAGGTGGACTTAAGGCAGGTATGGGCTATTGTGGAGCACCTGATATTGAGCAGCTACAAAAAGCGCAGTTTGTCAGAATCAGCGCGGCTGGTATGCGCGAGAGCCACCCTCACGATATTCAGATTGCAAAAGAAGCGCCTAACTATACCACCAAAAGATAGGTGTTTTTTAAGTATTAGTTTATTCTCAAAGCCTTTCGGAATGTCGAAGGGCTTTGTTGTTTGTGGGATTTGAAAACACGATTAAAATAGGCCACATTGCCAAAACCGCATTCGTAGGCAATATCGGTGATGCTGCGATTGCTAGCCAATAGCCGGGTGGCTTGGTTGACACGGTACTGATTCACAAATTCCGTAAAAGTCAGGTTCATCATTTTTTTGAAATAATGACAAAACGAAGGAACGGTAAGGTGCGAAAGCGAGGCTATTTCTTGGATGTCAATAGGTTTGTGGTAATTTTCTTGAACATATTTCAAAACCCGATTGAGGCGTACTTCGTCGCGTTGGCTTACTTCGAGTTTGAGCCCTTCGGCATTGAGAAAGTAGCATTCGGAAGTATTGGCCAATACATGTAGGATATTGACAAGCTCCATAAAACGCTCAAAAGGAGGTAACTCTAGCAGTTTTTTGAGCCTTTTTTTGATTTGTGCTTTGGTATCTCCATAAAAACAGATGCCTTGGTGTGACCGCTCAAAAAGGCGTTTGATAGCGTTCATTTCGGGCATTTCCAAAAAATCATCTCCCCAAAAATTTTCTTTGAGTTGCACCACGATTTCTTCGTGGGGGCCAACGGCTTCTTGTCCAAAACCAGAGTGGGGGACGTTGGGACCGATAAAAACCAAATCACCGTCTTCGTAGTAGCTCAAATGCGTTCCCACGTGGCGCCGGCCTGAGCCCTGATATACACACACGATCTCGTATTCGGGATGGTAGTGAAATTGCCACCGAAAAAGTTCGGGCAATACGATGTTGTGTAAAATGCGAAAAGAGCTCCCTTCATCGGGACGGATGACTTCAAATTCGGTTTTCATCGCCTGTGTTAAGATGATTAACCCAAAAATAGGGATAAAAATCTTAATACAGGATAAAAATTGAGCAATAGGAGTTTATTTTTTTCTTAAGAAAAATTTGAACTTTGCCATGAATACTTTAAAAATTGGCTTTATCTCACAACCTATGATGTTTAAGGAGCGGGTGTTATTCCCGCTTCATTTTTTTAGTTTTTTATTCCTGCCTTATCTATATTTTTAATGCTATGCCATCTTACTGGAAAGTAAAGCTTTCGATATTCCTCAATTATTTCGTTTTTGCGATTTTGCTCAACAGCGTCGGTACGGTGATTTTGCAAGTCCAACATACCTACAATGTATCGGAGACTTCGGCTTCGGTATTAGAGGCTTTCAAAGATTTGAGTATTGCGGCAGTGTCGTTTTTGGTAGCTTCCTATATTCATCGCCTTGGTTACAAAAATGCCATGCTGATTGCATTAGGATTCAATGCCTTGGTGTGTTTGTTGATGCCCACGATTCATTCTTTTGGTATGACTAAAGTGCTATTTGCAGTGGCAGGGGCGGGATTTGCTTTGATCAAAGTCTCGGTTTATGGGACGATTGGTCTGGTAACTGCCGACAAGAAAGAACACATCAGTCTCATGAATTTCATTGAGTCTTTCTTTATGATTGGCATCTTGGCAGGTTATTTTATTTTTAGTGGTTTTATCGACGAAAGCTCGCCTACGGCCTGGCTCAATGTATATTACATCTTAGGTGGAATATCACTCATTGCCTTTACCCTACTTCTTACTACTTCTTTTGATGAATCTTCGCTCAAAACCGAAGAAAGCAAGCCTTTTCTAAATGACTTTGTGGAAATGTTTCGGTTGGTGGTGCTACCGCTGGTATTGGTTTTTGTGATATGTGCTTTCACGTATGTTTTGATTGAGCAAAGTATCATGAGTTGGTTGCCTACCTTCAACAACAAAGTACTGCATTTGCCAGCGGCGTTGAGCATTCAGATGGCGAGTCTATTGGCGATTGCGACGGCTGTGGGGCGGTTTTTGGCGGGGGTTCTTCTCAAAAAACTCAATTGGTTAATTGTATTGGTGGGTTGCTTGCTAGTGTCTGCGGGGCTGGTATTGGTGGCTCTGCCTTTGGCCCAAAACATCGATACGAGTCAGGTGACAGGTTGGGGAAATGCGCCTTTGGCCGCTTTTATTTTTCCCATAATCGGACTTTTTTTAGCTCCTATCTATCCTGCTATCAACTCGCTGATTCTTAGTTCACTTCCTGTACGCCAACACGGCCTTATGTCGGGTTTGATTGTGATTTTCTCAGCTTTGGGCGGAACTACCGGCTCGCTGATTACGGGCTATATTTTTGAGCATTATGGGGGGCAAACAGCCTTTTATTTCTCGCTTGTTCCGATTGGTCTTTTGATTGTTGCGCTTTATTTCTTCAGTCGATTGCAAGGAAAAAATACCACCATTCAAATTGAATCAATGGGCGGACATTAATTCGACTTTATGACTATTCGTCGATTTCCTAAACTAATCTTCGTATCTAAAATTTACTCCCATGACTTTGTCAGAAGCACGTAACTCCGGTTTTATGCTCATGGAAGATTTTCAGTGTTTGTATGAGGAAATCCAACAAAGTGGGATATTCTCTGATTCAAAGACTTTTACGGACGCCATTGCTAAAGGTACTATTGCGGAGATTTTAGAAGCGTATCATCGGCAAAAACAAGAATCAGGTTTTGATTTAAAATCTTTTGTAGAAACGTTTTTTGTAATACCAACAGCGCAAACGGCTGATTATCAAAGCGACCCTTCCAAGCCACTACGATTACATTTGGAAGACTTATGGCTCATCTTGGCACGTTCGCCCGCCACCGCCCAAGGAACATTGATTGCCCTTCCTTACGATTATGTGGTGCCGGGAGGAAGGTTTAGAGAAATTTATTATTGGGATTCGTACTTTACTATGCTGGGATTGGAGGTGTCGGGTCAGTATGCGCTCATCGAAAGCATGGTCAATAACTTTGCACATCTGATTGATAGCATTGGTTTTATCCCCAATGGCAACCGTACTTATTATCTTGGGCGTTCGCAACCTCCTTTTTTTGCCCTTATGGTACAGCTTTTGGCAAGGCACAAAGGCGAGGAGGTGTGGCAACAATACTTACCCCAATTAGAAAAAGAGTATGGCTTTTGGATGAAAGGAAGAGAAGAGCTTTCATTACAATATGATTATCTAAGTGCACAGGCCAGAACCGTAATGCTCCCTGACGGCAGTGTACTCAACCGCTACTGGGATGATGTACCCCTCCCTCGGCCCGAAGCTTATAAAGAAGATGTGGCGTTGGCACAACAAATCAAAAACCAAAAACCGGAAGACGTATACCGGCATGTACGAGCAGCGGCAGAATCGGGCTGGGATTTTAGTAGTCGTTGGTTTAAAGATGGCCAAAATATGACGACTATTCATACGACCGATATTATTCCGGTAGACTTGAATTGTTTGCTTTGGTATCTCGAAAAATGTCTTCAACAAACTTACGAGAATAAGGGGAACCAATTTTTGTCGGCTATCTATCAGCAAAAAGCAACTCAAAGGCAAGGCGCTATCGAGAAGTATTGTTGGAATGCCGTAGATGGATTTTATTCCGATTATGATTGGAAGATGCAGGTAATTATCTCCAATCATACGGTAGCGGGGGCGTTTCCGTTGTTTTTTGGAATTGCCTCGCAAGTCCAAGCGACTCAAGTAGCCGAGGTATTAGAAAAGGGATTTTTAAGAAAAGGTGGACTACTAACTACCTTACAAACCACGCATCAACAATGGGATGCTCCCAACGGTTGGGCACCACTTCAATGGATAGCTTATAGAGGGCTTAAAAATTACGGTTTTAGAACACTTGCAAAAGAGATAAAACACCGCTGGTGTCAAAACAACGAAATACGCTATGCCACAGTAGGGAAGATGATGGAGAAGTATAACGTGGAAGGGCAAGAGAAATCGGCACAAGGAGGCGAATACCCCAATCAAGACGGTTTTGGGTGGACCAATGGGGTTTATTTAAAAATGATAACCGACGAGGATGATAATTGAGACACACGAGTCATCGCAAGATTGGCAATGGCATAGCTATCATATAATGACAATTTATCATTAAAAGCTAGCTACATTACCTAGGTGTGACTTTTCCGAAGTCCTTGGTTTTTGTGGAGATTTATGATCTACAAACCTTGTGCCTCTCTGAGGCAAAACTGCTGTTTTGAAAATAGCTTTGGAGAAGCTCCCACCTTTGTAGAACGAGGGTCTCAGTTTCACACCAAGGACTTCAGAGAAGTCAAAACTGCTTATCTTTAAAAAGGCAAGCTATCTTCGTCGTCACTTTTAAAAGTGGTGGGTAGTTCGGTGGTTGGGCGTGATGAGGTGGAAGCCGTAGGCGCTGCCTCAACAGAGGACGCACTTAGGGACTCAATTTTCCACGCTTTTACGTCGGTGTACCAGCGACCATTGTACTCACGGCTTTCGATGTCAAAAGAGACATTGACGTCATTGCCAATCTGTAGCGCACTTTCGTTGATTTTGTCTCCCCAAGCAGAGATACATACTTTTTTAGGGTATTGTCCTTCGGTTTCAATAACAAAATCCTGTTTTTTCCATGCGCCGTTTTTGCCTTCTCCTGTCTGTAAGGCCAGTAGTTGAATTACTCTTCCTTTGATGTCCATAATTATGATAATGCTCGAAATTACGATGTGATTTTGATGATAGTATATAAAAAAAGCGAGCTATTAGTATTATCTACCAGCTCGCTTTCTTATGGATTGAACACTGGGCTTAGTCTTTGAAGAATTTTTTGTAGTTACGCTCTTGACTTTCTAAGAGGCTTCCTACCCAAAATGCTAGTCCAAGCAATGTAGCGTAAAATATAAGAGTACCAATAGTTCTTAAGTCCATTATATTAATTTTTGATTTTGTGAAACCTTTTACAAACTGTACAAAAGTAATAAGGGGAGGAGGTTAGATACAAGTTTAATCCTTGTTTTTTTAAGAATTTCTCTACTGATTCTTATCACTCTAAAGCACTCCTTTGGTAGAAGGCAACACATCCAGTGCCTTTAGGTCGCGTTTTACTGCCATCTTTATGGCTTTGGCCCAACCCTTAAAAATCGCCTCAATTTTATGGTGTTCATTGCTACCTTCACATTTGATGTTGAGGTTGCATTGAGCAGTATCAGAAAAAGATTTGAAAAAATGATAAAACATTTCGGTAGGCATTTCGCCGATTTTTTCGCGTTTGAAATCCGCCTCCCATACTAGCCACGGGCGTCCCGAAAAGTCAATAGCGACTTGCGCCAAGGCTTCGTCCATCGGAAGCAAAAAACCATATCTACTGATACCGCGCTTGTCGCCCAATGCTTTACGATAAGCTTCTCCTAGCGCTAGGGCGGTATCTTCGATAGTGTGGTGTTCATCAATATGCAAATCACCTACCACTGATATTTTCAAATCTGCGCCTGAATGTTTGGCCAATTGGTCGAGCATATGGTCGAAAAAACCAAGCCCAGTTTGCATTTCTGATTTTCCGCTACCGTCCAAATTAAGTTCTATTTTGATTTGGGTTTCTTTGGTATTGCGCTCCACAGAGGCAGTGCGGGCAGGTAAGCGCAAGTGCTCATAGATTTCATCCCAATCGTTACTAA
This sequence comes from Runella zeae DSM 19591, assembly GCF_000423565.1. Classification (GTDB taxonomy): domain Bacteria; phylum Bacteroidota; class Bacteroidia; order Cytophagales; family Spirosomataceae; genus Runella; species Runella zeae. The sequence goes on from NZ_KE384040.1 coordinate 29,284, forward strand.
CGAGCGTAATTGCTTTTTTGAGTTCGGGGGCAAGGTTTTCAGGCCATTCGGGAGCAATAAAAATGGCTTTCGCTCCAAGATTGACGGCAAGCTGAACATCGGTAAGGCGGTCACCTATTACGTAGCTATTGGCCAAATCATAAGCCTCGCTAAAATATTCTGTCAATAAGGCTGTACCGGGTTTGCGGGTAGGGGCATTTTCGTGAGGAAAGCTACGGTCGATATGGATATTTTGAAATACCACACCTTCTCCTTCAAGGGTCTGGAGCATTTTGTTTTGGGCAGGCCAAAAAGTATCCTCTGGGAAAGAATCAGTACCTAGCCCGTCTTGGTTGGTCACCATCACAAAACCATAGTCGGTATCTTCGGCAAGGCGTCGTAAATTAGAAATAGCTTTGGGTAAAAAAGCCAGTTTTTCTAATGAATCTACTTGAAAATCAATGGGAGGTTCGACGATAATGGTCCCGTCGCGGTCTATGAAAAGAAGTTTTTGCATTACTTACTTAGTTTAAACTGCGAATATCGAACTTAGCAGCTCGTTTTTTTATAAATTGCTTGAAAATTTTCTTGATCCAAACTAAAAACTTGATGAAAAAAACACTTCTTTTTAGCGCTTTACTGGCTACAGCACTGGGGCAAGCTCACGCCCAAAGCGGCCTCAAGCCAGTCATAAACCAAGCCGCCGATGCAATCGAAAGCAAAGTAATTGCGTGGCGGCGCGATTTGCATGAGCATCCCGAGTTGGGGAATCAAGAATTCAGAACAGCGGGTATTGTGGCCGAGCATCTGAAAAAATTAGGCTATGAAGTACAAGAAAAAATAGCCGTAACGGGCGTAGTGGGTATCTTGAAAGGAGGAAAGCCCGGCCCTGTGGTGGCCTTACGTGCCGATATGGATGGGCTTCCAGTGACTGAGCGTGTGGATGTTCCTTTTAAATCCAATGTAACTACTGAATTTAATAATCAAAAAACGGGCGTTATGCACGCTTGTGGGCACGATAGTCATGTGGCGATTTTGATGGGGGTGGCAGAAGTATTGGCTTCGGTGAAAAAAGACCTCGCTGGTACAGTAAAATTGATTTTCCAACCTGCTGAAGAGGGCGTCTATACGGGAGGGACTTTCGGGGCCAACCGTATGGTGGAAGAGGGTGTGTTAGAAAATCCCAAAGTAGATGCCATTTTTGGTTTACACATCAATTCTCAAACCGAGGTAGGTACTATTCGCTATCGGCCAGGTGCTACGATGGCAGCAGTGGACCAACTGACAATCAAGCTCAAAGGAAAACAAACCCACGGTGCCAATCCTTGGTCGGGCGTAGACCCTATTGTGACGGCTTCGCAAATTGTGATGGGACTACAGACGATAGTAAGTCGGAATGTCAATATTACCGAAAATCCTGCTGTCGTAACAGTGGGGGCTATTCATGGCGGTATTCGTTACAATATTATTCCAGAATCATTAGAAATGATTGGCACTATCAGGACTTTTGGGGATGAGCAGCAAGCGTTGGTCCATCGTCGTATTAAGGAAATTTCGACCCATATCGCCGAAAGTGCAGGTGCCAAGGCCGACGTGGAGATAGGCATTGGATACCCTGCCACGGTCAATGACCCCGCCCTGACCGATAAGATGATTCCGACTTTAGAAGCGCTTGCGGGAAAAGATAAAGTACTCATTACACCCGTAGCCACGGGGGCGGAGGATTTTAGTTATTTCCAGAAAAAAATCCCGGGTTTCTTCTTCTTTTTAGGAGGAATGGCCAAAGGCAAAAGTCCATACGATGTAGCCCCTCATCATACTCCCGATTTTTATATCGATGAGAGTGGATTTACTTTGGGAGTGAAGTCTCTAAGTCATTTGGTGGTAGATTATATGGCTATGAATGCCCCACAAGCTGCATCTCCTAAAACTAAAAAAACAGCTAAGTAGCTTTAATATAGTTGCTTATACCTACAAAAACGGCTCGCACATTTTGCGAGCCGTTTTTGTAGGTATAAAACATAAGTTTATTTTTTGGCGGTTAGCCATACGCCTAGCATCACCAAACCACCTCCTAAAATGGTACTCCAGGTAAGTTTTTCGCCTAATAAGCTTACCGCTATCAATGCCGCAAAAACAGGCGTAAGATTGCCTACTACGGCGGCCTTGGTAGCGCCTATTTGTTGTACTGCTTCATAATACCAGATAAAACCTAACGCGGTGGCAGTAGTGGCCATGTACGATACCGACGTCAAAGACTGCCAACTACTGTGGGCGATTTGGGAAATAAGGTCGTGTTGTAAGGCGGGGCCTAGCAATAGTAGCGCTCCTAAAGTGGCCGAATAAGCACTCAAAGTCAGAGCGGGCATTTGGCGCAAAGTGATTTTTCCTACCAGCGTGTACACGGTCCAGCTAATGACACATCCCATGATAAGCAACTCTCCTAGTCCCCAAGTATTGTCAGAAAATAAAGCCATAAAATCGCCACGCGTAAGCACCACTATAGCACCCACAATAGATAAGACAATACCCGTCCATTTGACAAATGATACTTGCTCTTTTAAAAACAACCAACTTCCGAGCGTTACACTGACGGGTACAAAAGCAATTACTAATGAAGCCCGGACGGTACTCATGTATTGCATTCCCGAAAAAAAGAAGACATTGTAGAGAAATACCCCAGTAAAAGCGGCGATCAATACCAAGCCCCATTGGCTTTTGGTAAGGTTTGGGAATTTGCCGTTGGTACGATACAAAAATGTCATCAATAACAAAGAAGCTAAAACGAAGCGCAAGCAAGAAATCGAATAAGGACCTAATGATTGAAGGGCGATTTTGCCAGCGGCAAAGTTGGTACCCCAAAAAAACACTGTGGCAATGAGCTTTAAGTAAGTGAGGCGCATAGAAAAATAAAGAGAGGATTCGTATGGGTAAAAAAGAATCACGGCTAAAAGTTCAGCAAAAGCTAATCTATGTGTAATATTTCTATTTTTGATTTTCGTAAATGAATTGTAGCCTTTGGGTGAATAAAAAATAACAAACCATGACAAAAAAAATCAATGTCAACGACTTTCGTTTTGACGGGAATCAAAAGTTTAGTATCAAAAAAGCAGTTTCTAAAATTGATGATTTATACGAAGATAAGGCTGATTATGAGGCTAAATTGAAAGATTTTCGTACTACAATGGACGAGCTCCAAAGTCGCATGTATGCCCATAGCCGATATGGATTGTTGGTGATTTTTCAGGCCATGGATGCCGCTGGCAAAGACGGGACTATCAAGCACGTACTATCGGGAGTAAATCCGATTGGCGTAAAGATTCAATCTTTTAAACGGCCTTCCGAACTCGAACTTGACCATGATTTTTTGTGGCGTCATCTGATATATTTGCCTGAGAGAGGCAATATCACCATATTCAATAGGAGTCATTATGAAGAAGTATTGGTGGTAAAAGTTCATCCCGAAATTTTATTGAAATCCCAAAAACTTCCCTCAGAGCTTACCAAAGACTTGGATAAAGTATGGAAACATCGCTACGACGATATTGCTCATTTTGAGAAGTACCTTTACCGAAATGGGATTCGTACGGTGAAGATTTTTTTGAATATCTCACAAAAAGAGCAAGGCGAAAGACTGATTGAGCGTATTGCCGACCCTTCTAAAAATTGGAAGTTTGAAGAGGGAGATGTCAAAGAAAGGGGGTTTTGGCATCAATACATGGATGCGTACGAAGAAGCTATCAACGCCACTGCTACCGAAAAAGCGCCGTGGTATGTGGTGCCCGCCGATGATAAGAAAAATATGAGACTGCTAGTAGGACAAATTTTGATTTCCGAACTTCAAAAGCTAGATATGTCGTATCCCGAAACTACCCCCGAACGCCAAGTAGCACTTCAAAAATTGAAGGCTACGATTGAGGAGCAAGACAAAGACTTGTGAGCGAATGGGTGCATTTCTTTAATCATTCAAACTCATAAGGTAAAGCCGCTCTACTTTTTCGCGGGCCCAAGGGGTTTTACGCAAAAACTTCAAACTTGATTTGATGCTTGGATCATACTGGAAGCATCGGATATTGACATATTCGCTCATCACCTCCCAACCGTAGTGAGCTACGAGGTGATTGAGCATCATTTCGAGGGTGACGCCGTGGAGAGGATTGTTGGCTTGGGGATTGTTCATGCTGCAAATATACGCAAGTGGGTATTGAATGAGCTAATTTGGAAATTTTTATCAAAACACAATGACTCCTTTAGCGTTGCGTCCAGCGTGCATATCCGCAAAAGCCGTGGCAAGCTCCTCAAGAGGATACGTTTTTGTGATCATTTTATCCAATATCAAGTCTCCTTTGGCATACAGCTCCTGCAAAATCGGGAAATCGATTTGGGGGCGGGCTTTGCCATAGAGTGGGTTGATGTAGATTTTGTCCCATTCAAAAAGATTCATATCGATTTTGATTTCTTGCTCAATTCCACTGACTTGGCAAGCTACTCCTGCATTTCGAATCATGGCTAGAGGTGCAGCGCCTAGCTCAGGAATAGCGGTACACTCAAAAGCATAGTCAGCACCTCGTCCCGAAGTCAGGGTTTTGACTTGAGCCGCCGCTTTTAGTAGTCCTTCATCATTTTTGTCGGCCAGAAGTATATCGGTAGCACCGTATTCTTTGGCCATTTCGAGTCGTAGAGGATTGATATCGACGGCGATGATTTTGGCAGCTCCGGCGATGCGAGCGCCCTGAATCACATTCAAACCTACCCCCCCTGTGCCAAGTACTACCACGGAGCTACCAGTTTTTACTTTGGCGGCATTGACCACCGATCCATAACCCGTCATAACACCGCAGCCTACAATCGCCGCCGATGGAAAAGGCATATCGACGTTGATTTTGACACAAGCAGTTTCCCGGACTAAGGTGTATTCGGACATAGTACCGAGGCTAAAAGCACGCTCAATCGGATGGTCTTGGAGTCGAGTTGAAGTTAGGGTGGCATGGCCTCCTGAGGCTTTGTTGCCTGCGGTAACGGGGGAGTTGACTTCACAAATATGTTGGTTCCCTTCTTGGCATTGAAAACATTTATGGCAAGGAATGGCCCAATTGAGCATGACCGCATCACCTACTTGCACTTGGGTAACTTGCGGCCCCACGTGCGTCACGATACCCGCTCCTTCGTGTCCCATTACGATTGGTTTGCCCCAAGATTGTGAGTCCCAATCAGTGTGGCAAATGCCCGCTGCTTTGATTTGGACCATTACCTCATCGCCTTGAGGCGCATCTAGGTGCAAGGTCTGGATTGAAAAACCGCCCTGACCGTTGGCGATAGCGGCTTTGGATGCTAGCAACATCGTCTATTTGGCTTGGGGATATTGGGATAAATCAGGACGGACAAAATCGGTAAAAATACTATCGGGAAGTTTGTCAAAAACCATGATGTCGGTTAGGTCACGGTCACCGCGCTCGCCAGAAAGATAGATTTTGCCGTGTTTTTTGTAGTCCGTCCAAGGGCGAATGAAATTAGGCTTTTCGGCATCATACTTGGCAAAATACGCCCATTGCCATACCATTGGGTTTGTTTTCTTTACCCAAACCTTGTATTTATTGTCGGGAGTATTGCCTACGCCTTTGAAAGTAAGTTGGAGAAGGTCTGCTTCTACGCCGTCTTGGGTTTTGTCTTCTCCCAGATACTTGAGTGTCACGCCCGAATCTTTAAGTTTGAAAGGCATCACTAGCCAGTAGCTATCATTGATCCAAGCACCTTTGCCGCTACGCATATATTTAGTGATAGAGTCGGGGGCTGTTTGTTCTTTGCCATACTTAAAAACCCGCCCTTTGTCAGTGTTGATATTGAGAAGGAGAGTTTGGTCATTGTTGACATTGTCGATTCGTACATTGCCCGTCCATTTGTCCCAGATAAGCTTGCGATTACCGAAAAAATTCCAAGCGATGTAGCGGGTTTTGTCCCAGTTTTTGCGTCCGCCCATGTTTTCCATGACTTGGTCGGCAATCTGAATCGCTTTGGCATCCGACCCGGCTTGGTCAAAACCAGGTGCTGCTGGATTTTTTTGGGAAAAACAGGTTATACCTGCCATAAAACATAGAAGAAAAAATACAGAACGTGAGGTCATTGGTATAGTTTTTTATGGAAAATTAACGCTTAACGCAAAGTTTACATACGTGATTGACATTTATCACCAAGTTTACTGATTTTTATCATATCATTTCATCTTTTATCTATACAATTTTATGGCATCCAACCAACCTCAAAAAACAATGAGAACGATTTTGGTTCCGACCGATTTCTCTGAAAATTCGCAAAAGGCTTTGGAATTAGCCCAAGAAATAGCCGAACGTTATGACGCAGGACTCTATTTGGTACATGCGTATCACCCCCCGGTGGTAGACCCCAATCTTCCTGCGGATGCATTGATGGTATTGACCGAACAGACCGAGAAAATTGAAAGTGAAAAACTAGAATCGTGGGCGCAAGAATGCCGAGCCAATGGCTACGCTTGCAAAAGTAAATTGGTGTTTGGGAGTGCGGTAGAGGTGGTTTTGGATGAAATCAAGGCTGAAAAACCGCTTATGGTAGTAATGGGACGTACCGGAAAAGGCGGCTGGCTCGACAAAATCATGGGAAGTGTGGCGTCGGCAGTGGCCTCTAAGGCAACTTGTCCGGTGCTGGTATTGCCGCCACAAACTCAGGCCATTACTATCAAAAAAATGGTATATGCCACCGAGCTTGAAAGGCCCGAAGAAAATGCCTTAGGGTTTGCTTTCAACCTGGCCGAACATTTCAAGGCGGAGCTTGATTTGGTAAAAGTAAATGCACCTTTTGAGGTCAATGTGTTTGACGATGAGCAATTTGTGAATGACATCAAAGGAGTGTTTGGCGAAAAAAAATACACACTTCATACCATCGACGATGAATCGGTAGTAGGAGGGTTGCAGAAATATGCGGATGAAAATCAAGCGGATTTGATTGTGATGTCGACGCGCAAACGCGATTGGCTATCGAGTATTGTCAATCCGAGTGTGTCTAAAAAAATGGTATTGGCCACACACATCCCCGTATTAATTTGTCATTTAGAAGAAGCTGTGCTAGCATAGCTTATTTATAAAAATCTTGCGAGAATGGGTTGTTTAGAGTACACCTGAGTCTGGTTAGGCTCAGGTGTCTTTGTTTTTGGACTTTATTTTTTCAATCCAAATCAGATAGATATTTTGGGAAGAGCATTTTTTTTGAGGCGTATTTACGTTATTAGCCGAAAGCTTAATCATAGGTATTTCTTCTTCTCTTTTGTGAGCGTAGATTTTTGAGATGTGGTCGATTTGGATTTTTGACAAGTCTGTTTGAGTGATGCGCTATCCATCCACAAAAATGTCAATATCGTTTTTGTTATCTACTTCTAATTTTTTTTGTTCCCAAAGTTCTTTTTGGGTATCTGTGATAGATTCAGAGTGGATGCTAGGCTGGCACATCATTGTTGAAAATGCCACAAACCCAAAAGTAAAATATCTCCAAGCATTACAAGAAGAAGGGCGACGATTCATCATCTGAACTCTTTTTTTGAGCATCGATTGGTTGAAATGATTCGTAAATGCGAAGTGCGCGGGATTGGTGAGAGGTTTCGTGGCTTTAGTAAGTATGAATAAGAACAAATGATTGAGGCTTGTATAAATTTTTAGTATCATAGATTACAAAAGATACAAACTCTTTGATTTGATTGGGGAGTAGTTTGCTGACATACTCATAAGAAACGGGAAAACCATTTTTTCTAAAAATAGCGCCTCTATTTTCTAATGCTTTTTTCAAAACTTCATTAGCAGGCGTATTAATTTTATACGTAGGTGTCCCCTCAATTCCTTCAAAGGGATTTTGAGTAAAGCTATTAGTTGACATGTAAAGCAACTTATCCCACGACATGCCGTGCTTTATTTTTAGCTCAGAAATTTCGTATTGCAAAATTCGGCTAGAGAAGACTTCCTTGGCACTTGCTTCATCTTCTTTCGCTATCTTTTCTAAAGTAGAGGAGGAAGGTTTGAGAGAAGATGAAAGCTGATTTGTATGAGGGTTGTACTTATAAAATTTAGATTTAAAAGGGAGTTTATGACTTTCATTGCCATGGGTATGTACATAATTGTAGCCTTTGCCAATTTGATAAGTTTCAATTTGTTTGATGAAGTTTTGAGAATTGTCTAAGACGTATTTTGAAACCTTAAAATCAATATCCTGCTTTTTCAATGCTTGCTGAATAATGGCTAAATCACCCAAAGAAATTTTAGGCGTAATCACCCATTCAAGCTCGTTTTGGTTTTGATGCAAATACTTTGATTTTTCAGCCTCATCAATTGCAAGAGAAGGTTTGGAAAAAGAAAAAACTAAACCTATTGCCACTGCGAATAAGAGATATTGTAACGCTGTTTTCCAAGTAACGGCGTTTTTGTTCATCATCTGAATTCTATTGATAAGCATCGATTGGTTGAAATGATTCGTAAAAGCAAAGTGTTCGGGATTGATGAGAGGTTTCATGGCTTTAGTGGTAAATAAAGATTAGAATATTGGCTTTCTTGTCTCTGAAGGCATCCTTGAAGCGGGCTAAGTAAAGATCTTGAACTGAGATTTTTTCAATCTCTTCAATGCTCGAAACCCTGCCATTCAAATACACTATGTTGCTACGGTACTCTTCTCCAATCCTGATATAATTGTCACTTGATAAATGGATGCTAGTAGAAGTTTTATTTTGAGCTCTCAAATACTCCAAAGATGCTTTGGAATAATCACGAGAACCTCTTCCTCCTACTTTTCTGTCTGTTTCGATAACAAGGTAGTCGAGGTGACGGGCGCGTAAATCCTCAAGAGATGCGCGGTAATCGTCCTCGGCCAGTTTTTTGAATTCGGGTAAAGAAGGCTCTAGCTCACTAATTCCCATTATGCCCTTTTTATCAATCGTCGCAAAACCCGAAATGGATTGACAAGGTATGAACAACTCGGCGTCCCCAATGGCAGAGGAGGTACTTCCTGAGCCTTTTTTCAGACATATCACTCCGATACGTTGGTTAAACAACCGTAGCGGATCAAGCTTAAATTCAGTAGTTTCAAATTCGAGTCCATATTTATTAAGCTCTTGCTGAATAGCATTTAGATCCGAAAGTTTTGATTTTGAAGTAACTAGCCAATAGACTGTGCTATCTCTATAAATCAAGTATTTAGTAGAGGTGACAGGTTGTGAAGTAGAAACAAATTTGGGCTGAGTAGATATTGAATTAGAGTCTAAGTGGGTGATAGGAGCGGGGCTTTTCCATTCAAAATCTCGTAAATTTTCTTTGGGAATGGTGGTTGAGACCTGAAAAACGGGTTGAAGTTCAGGCATTTTTTTTATTAGATTCGTTTTTACTATTTCCTGATAAGGTTTGGTGAAAGCCGCACACACCCAAATAGCTGAGATAAACAATCCATATTTTCCAAAGGCATTCCAAGCAGAATTACGCTTGTTCATCATCTGAATTCTTTTTTTGAGCATCGATTGGTTGAAATGATTGGTGATAGAAGGCGTTTCGTTGCCTAGTGTATTTCGTAAAAGATGGTACTGATAAGACTTTTTTTCGATGCCACTGTCAAGCACGGCGCGGTCGGTGATAAATTCTAGGGTCTCTTGAACGAGTTTTTGATGCCACCAAGCAAAAGGATTAAACCAAAACACAATCTTCAAAAGCTCTGCCGAGAGCATATCGATACTGTGACGTTGATGAGCATGTACGCATTCGTGGGTAAAAATCTGATTCCATTCATCTTCGGTATAAAGTTCAGGATTGAAAAAAATCCAGCTGAAAAAAGAAAAAGGAGAACTGATTTTAGGATTTTCGACCAATATAACGTCGTATTCTGTAGCACGTGTCGAACTCTGAATTTTGAGTTTCCATAATACGCCTATCTGTATCAGAAGTTTTATCAACAATCCTCCTACTACCAACGCATATCCAAGTATAAGCCAGTCCCAAAACGTATAATCAGTCTCTCGCGTAGAGAGTGAGACAGGCGCACTAGAAGAGGGTGGGGAAGTGGAAGGCACCGAAGCGGAAAGAGGAACAGTAGCGACAGACGGAGGAGTGGCAGGCAATACCCTCGCAACGGCTTGAGCAGGCGCATCAGGTAGCCAATCAAAATCGGGTAAAGGTGCAATCGGCAACAACAGCGTAGCGGCAACATTGAGCCACAAAAGCCACCGATTCACTTGTAAAAAAGTTTCCTTCTTGACCAACCACGCATAAGCAGTGGTCAAAATCGCTAAAACCAAACTGGCTTTTAAGAGATAAAAAAACAGAGCGTACGGCATAGCAGTAGAGGTTTAGAAGTTTAGGTTTTGTGGCTAATTGCCTTTTTCAATCATTCGCAATATCTCTCGAAGCTCATCGGCACTTACTTTGTCATTTTTGGCAAAATAAGATACCATATTTTTGTAGGAATTATCAAAATATTCGTCTACCAACTTATTGATAACAAATTGATTCTGATAATTTTCCTTGCTTATAAGTGGAAAGTATTTGTGGGTGTTTCCGTAAGTATTGTGACCTACGTAGCCTTTTTCTTCGAGGTTACGAATGATAGTCGATACGGTGTTGTAGTGCAAAGGTGGGTCAGTAAAAAACGGTAAAAGGTCTTTTACAAAAGCGCGTTCGGCTTTCCAAAGCGCCCGCATAATTTCTTCTTCTTTGTTCGTTAGTTTTTCCATAGCTCAAATGTATAACTATAAAAATAGTTTGCAAACTATTTTTATAGTTTTTGTAAAAAAATAATTTAGCTTATTAATTTTCTGAGTGATTTGAAACCATTTAGGAGGATTTTGGTTAAAATTGTATGTAAATACATTTATATTCATCTTATCCCATTTTCCAATGAAAAGACTGATTTTGTTAGGAGCGATGTTTGCATTGCAAGCATTCATTCAGCGGCCTGTCGAGGCGCCGATTCCATTGTGCCAAACCTCCCATGACATGGCAACTTGGGCAGCCGATGCCAATTTTATGGCCATGCATGAGGCACCTGAAGCGTATCATTATGCAGGTAAAGGCGAAACCATTACCTTTCCGACGCCCGACGGTAAAACGGGTTCGGGCTTTTTGATTAAAGCTCCCAAAAAGTCGGACAAGTGGCTTTTTGTGTATCAAGAATGGTGGGGACTCAATGACCATATCAAGCACGAAGCCGAGACATACTACAATGATTTGGGCAATGTCAACGTATTGGCACTGGACATGTACGATGGCCAAGTGGGTACTACTCCGCAGGAAGCCGGAAAAATCATGCAGTCAGTACCGAAGGAGCGTTTGACGTCTATCATGCAAGGAGCTTTGAATCATGTAGGTAAAAAAGCGAAAATTGCGAGTGTGGGCTGGTGTTTTGGCGGAATGTTGTCGTTGCAGTCAGCGTTGTTGGAAGGAAAACAAGCGGTGGGCTGTGTCATGTATTATGGTCGTCCAGAGCAAGATGTAGAAAAACTCAAGACGTTGAACGTGGACGTATTGGGTATTTTTGGCAAACAAGACAAAGCTCCTTCCCCCGAAATGGTAGAACAGTTTGAGCAAAATATGAAGGCTGCGGGCAAACAAGTAACCGTGAAAATGTACGATGCCGTACATGGTTTTGCCAATCCAAGCAATCCTAAGCACGACGCAACAGCGACGGCTGATGCTTACAAGCACTCAATTGAGTATTTGAAGAAGAAGTTTAGCTAAAGT
>NZ_KE384040.1:41800-73271 GCF_000423565.1 Runella zeae DSM 19591
TCGTCGGAATGACAAAATAATAAATAAAAGAAACGCTACTCGGAAGTCCAAGTAGCGTTTTCTGCCATTAATTAAACCATTGAAGTTACTGTTTTAATAATTGTTTGCGCTTTTCGCGGCTGCTGTAAATCCATTCATATACGGTAGGAAGGATGAGCAACGATAATAAGGTAGCCGTGATAAGCCCACCGATGACGACAATCGCCAGTGGTTTTTGGGTTTCGGAGCCAATCCCCGTCGAAATCGCGGCGGGTAATAAGCCCAAAGAAGCCATTAAAGCCGTCATTACAATGGGGCGAAGCATCGACTTAGAACCTTCCTTAATCGCCTCAATCAACGGCATTCCTGCTTTTAGGTTTTTGTGGTAATTGTTGATAAGGATGACCCCGTTTTGGGTGGCAATCCCGAACAGGGCAATAAAACCCACACCCGCTGAGATACTGAAGTTAACCCCCGTAAGCAACAGAGCCGCAATCCCGCCAATGAGCGCAAAAGGTACGTTGAGGAGCACCAAAATGGAGTCGAGGGCGTTGCCAAAGGAAACAAATAAGATAAAGAAAATCAAAATCAAGCTGATGGGTACTACCAAGGCCAAGCGATTTTGGGCGCGTTGTTGGTTTTCAAATTCCCCGTTCCATTTCATTTCGTAGCCTTTGGGCAATTTTACGACGGCGTTTACTTTCTTTTGGGCTTCGGCAATGGTGCTTCCCAAGTCGCGGCCACGCACCGAAAATTTCACGGCGATAAAACGAGCGTTGTCTTCGCGGTAGATAAAGGCTGGCCCAGCTACGTTTTCAATACTTGCTATTTGTTTTAACGGTATTTTTCCGCCGTTGAGGGTAGGCACTTGGAGCTGACCAATTTGCTCAATCGACGAACGAAACGGCTGGTCGTAACGAAGGCGTAAATCAAATTTCTTTTCCCCCTCAAACACTTGGCTCACGGCTTTTCCTCCAATCGCCATTTCAATGACCGCATTGGCATCGGCGGCGTCAATGCCATATTGGGCCATTTTATCGGGGTTGAGGGTAATGCGAAGTTCGGGTTGGCCTAAATTACGGAATACCCCCAAATCTTCCACCCCTTGGACATTTTTGAGCACGTTGAAAACCTCCGTGATTTTTTTGTCCAACACATTGAGGTCGTCTCCTTGGACTTTTACCGCAATCGATCCTTTTACCCCCGAAACAGCTTCGGCAACGTTGTCGGAAATGGGCTGCGAAAATCCAAAATCAACGCCTCTGAAACCTGCCAATTTGGCTTGCATTTCGGCCACCAATTGGTCTTTGGTGATGTTGCGTTTCCACTCGTTGGCGGGGTACAAATCCACAAAAAATTCTTGGTTAAAAAAGCCTGTAGGGTCGGTGCCGTCGTTGGGGCGGCCTGTTTGGCTAATGACGCCTCTCACTTCAGGAAATTGTTCAAACACCTGACGGAACTTGCGTGTAAAGTGGTAGCTGTCTTCGAGGCTGATACTAAGGGGCATACTCGCCCGAACATAAATTGAGCCTTCGTTGAGCTGGGGCAAAAACTCTGACCCTACAAAGTGGAACGCCCCAAGTGCCAAACCGAGTGCCGTAACGCCCGCTACCATGGCTCGTTTGGGGTGGTTCATCATGCCGTCGAGCATCGGAGCGTAGGCTTTGTTGAGCCAAGTGATTACGGGATTATGACGTTCTCTGACGTTTTTGTTGAGCAAAATACTACTCAAGACAGGGACAAATGTAAGGGCCAATAACAAAGCTCCCAACAAGGCAAAACCAATCGTAAATGCCAACGGACTGAAGAGCTTTCCTTCCACTTTTTGGAAAGAGAAAATAGGGAGTAAGGCCGTGATAATGATGAGCTTGGACGTAAAAATGGATTTTCCCATTTCGACGGCTGTTTTGAGGATTCGGCTAAGTTTAGCGCGTTTGTTGAAGCGTTCCATGCCCTCTTTTTCGGCCCAGTGCGCCAACATCACAAATAGCCCCTCGACCATTACTACTGCCCCGTCGATGATGATACCGAAGTCGATGGCACCGATGGAAAGGAGGTTGGCAGTCATGCCTTTGGCTCGCATTAATATAAAGGCAAACAACAACGCCAATGGAATGATGAGCGCAACCGTAACCGTAGTGCGCCAATCGGCCAAGAATATCAGCAAGATGACCGTCACCAGTGTAATCCCCAGCGCTACGTTTTCACCCACGGTGTGCATGGTGTGGTTGTTGAGTTCGGTACGGTCGTAAAATACCTTGATTTTAACGTCTTGGGGCAACACCGTTGAGTTGAGGTAGGCTACTTTTTCTTTGAGCTTTGGCAATACTTCGCCTGGGTTTTCACCTTTGCGCATCAACACAATGCCTTCGACCACGTCGTCGTGGAAATCGCGACCAACAATGCCCAACTGCGGTAAATTAGAAGGACGAACCGTACTGATGTTTGAAATCCTGACAGGAACACCGTTGATGTTTTTGACAATGATTTTTTCAATGTCAGGTACATTTTTTACAATCCCAATCCCACGTACTACAAATGCTTGCTGACCTTCGCGCAGGATGTCACCACCCACGTTTACGTTGGCGCGTTGGAGTGCGCCGTACACGTCGAGGGCAGTAAGGTTGTATTTGGTGAGTAAGTTGGGGTTCACACTTACTTCAAAAGTACGCACACGTCCGCCAAAACTCACTACATCAGCTACGCCCTGTACGGCTTTCAGGTTTTTCTGAATCACCCAATCTTGGATGGTTTTGAGTTCGGTCACTGACTTCGTGGGCGATGTGAGCGTATAGCGATAAATCTCGCCCGTGGGGCCTGCGGGAGGCTGGATTTCGGCATTTACACCGTCAGGCAAGTCCACGTTAGAAAGTTTTTGGCTGGCTTCCATGCGGGCGCTAAAGTTGTCAACGCCGTCCTCAAAAATGATTTTGATAAACGATAAACCAAACAAATTGACGCTCCGAATGGCCGTACGGCGGCTAATGGAGTTCATTTCGGTTTCAATCGGAATCGAAATAAAACGTTCTACTTCTTCGGCACTCCGACCAGGCCATTGCGAGATAATGACCACTTCGGTATTGGTAACGTCGGGATAGGCTTCAACGGGGGTATTGTAAAAACTTACGGCCCCAGCAATTACTACCAACAAGGTGACAAAAAAGACGATTCCCTTGTTTTTGAGTGAAAAGCCAATGATATTTTTGATGAATTTGTTCATGACTTAGTCGGTTAATTCATTGAATAACAAGAGCGCGCCTTCGGTCACGACTTGGTCGCCGTCGCGGAGATTGGCTTTGATGTAGCTGTATTTGGAGGTGCTTTTGATGACTTCTACGGGGACGGATTGGTAATTGCCCTTGCCTTTGTCGAGAATGACAAAGTAGCGATCTTCGCTAAAAATGACCGATTTGGGATTGACGGCCAACAGTTTTTCTGGTTTTTCGATGTGCAGTTTTACCGTACAAAACATATCGGGTTTGAGCAAGCCCCCTGGATTCTGAAGCACTACCCGTGCTTGCAGCACTTTACTGTCGTTGTCAATAACCTGACTGATGTTATCAATACGGCCCTGAAACACACGGTCGGGATACGCAAGGGTACTGATATTTACTTCTTGACCTACTTTGACGGCCTGAATATCAGACTCATAAATATTGATAAGCACCCACACATCTGAAAGGTTTGAAATCGTGAAGAGGCTGTTGCCGTTGTCGGGGCGAATTTGCATATTGGGGTTGATGTTACGCTCTACAATGTAGCCACTTACGGGTGCCGTAACGGTAAAAATAGGCTGACTGTTTGTTGAAGTTCCGCCGTACATTTTCAACACTTGGCTCGAACGCTCTAATTCAGAAGAGGCTATTTCGAGTTGTTTGCGGGCATTGACCAAGTCATTTTCTGACGAAAACTTGGTTTTGTACAACTGTTCTACGTTGTCGGCGTTGCGCTTGGCAATGTCGTAGTTCGATTTGGCGGTGTTATAATCCTTCACAAATTGGCTGACGTCTGCGCTTTGAAGTTTGGCCAATACTTGCCCTTTTTTGACAAAAGCCCCCAACTCGGCATTGACATCCAGTACATTCCCGCTGACCATTGGATACACGCGATCCACTTGTTTTTGGTCAAACGATACTTGCCCCGTAAACTGTAATTCTTGTTCGTAGTTGCGGAGTTGGACCGTATCGGTACGAAACGCCGAGCCCATGTCTTTGGTCTTGGGTTCCTCGTTTTTTTGTTCGCTTTGGCACGAGAGGAGAACGAATGCGGGTAAACACAGTACCCACAACAGTAACTTGGTTTTCATTGGTATGACAGAATTGAGAGTTAAAACACCTTAGAATTGGTGACGTAGTTAAGTTGTTGCTGTGCTTGATACAGACGATTCGAGCTATCAATTAGCATCATTTGGGCATCTTTATAAGCCCTGATTTTGTCAATAAAACTCACTAAATCAATCACCCGACGGGTGTAGTCTTCGGTGGCGTTTTTAGAAATATCTTGGATACTTTGGAGGTATTCGGGGGTGATTTTGGCTTGTAACTGCGTGGCTTGGCTGTATTGTTGGTAAGCGTTTACAACTTCTTGTTCTACCTGAATCCCTACGGCGTTGCGGCTTTCTTTGGCTTGGTCAATACCCCAGCGAGCGGCTTGGATATTGCCTTGGTTTTTATTTCGAATGGGTAAATCAATCAATGCTTGTACTCCTATGTAATTGGGGAATGGTCCACCTACGTGTTGGTAATCAGCACCCAAGGTAAGGTTAGGCGTAGCGAGGGCTTTTTGGTAGGTAAGATTTTGCTGGTTGTAGGTGATTTGCTGGTCGGCGAGTTGCAAATCAGGGCGTTGGGATAGCGCTTGGTTGACCAAATCGTTCAGAGGTTGCGCCGTTTTTGAGGCAGTCGTTTCCGTAACGGGAATAATATACGTCGTTCCGTTTACCGCTAATAAAGTTCGCAGTGTAGCTTCGTCTTGGCTGATTTGGGCGTGTAAGTCGGTGAGGTCGCTTTCCCAATTTTTTTGTTCCAGTTCAAGGCGTGTCACTTCGTAAGGAGCAATGACGCCTAATTTGAGCTGAGCCCGAAATGCTTCCAGAAGCGATGCAAGCTGCTGACCTTGCAGCTGAAGCATGGTCAATTTTTGTTGGTTGGTGGCTAAGTTGCCAAACGACTGCGCCAACTGAAACCGAATGTTGCGCATCAAGTCTTGAAAAGCCGATTGTTGGAGCGAAATGTTGGTTTCGGCCAACTGAACGAGTTTGCTTCTTAGCTTCACCAAGCTCACAATTTGCTGTACCTGAACGTTGACGACTCCGCCCGTTGGGTTGTACAAATCAGCATTATGGCCATAAGGAAGCAGTTTGTTGCTGTACCCGTTGTAGAGGTTGGTTTCTACAAATAAGTTGGGGTTGTACCAAAGCTTGGCTTGTTCTTTGGCAGCTTCGGCTACATTGACGTTGTATTTTTGGGCCAATAGTACGAAGTTTTTTTGCAGGAATTGTTGTTCAGCTTGTGCCAAAGTAAGACTCAAGGAGTCAGATTGCGCGTGAACAAAAGCTGGACAAATCAAGAATGTCCAGAATACGAGAATCAATGGTTTAATACGCATAACTTAAAATGAAAAGTGGCTGCATTTGAGATTTCAGATAGCTGAAAGCTTCAAAGTGAGAGAAATTTATTAAAATATCATGGCTATTGTGGAGGAGGAATTAGGCTGATAGTAGGAGAGAGCGCTTTACACATTACTCCTATTTTCCAAGGTGCTTTCATGATGAGAGATGTTGTTTGTTTGGTGCATCAAAGGTGAAACAACAATATTAAAGCGGTTTTAAAGCCATATTAAAACAGGGTTAAAGTTAAACCCACAACGCTCATCCGCTGAGTGCTAGTGATGAATAAAAAAGATAAAACAAACATTTTGGTAAAATCCCCAACTTTTCGATAGGGAGAATTGTTAACAAATCACAAGGGTTTATGAACTCTTTATTGTAATTTTGCAGACTTTTTCTGATGTACTACGAGGCAATGCGCCCGTTATGACCAAGACAAAAACCACTTATTATGCTTACAATCACGGATTTACAAGCTTCGGTTGACCAAAAAGAGATTTTGAAAGGAATCAATTTGGAAATCAAACCCGGTGAAGTCCACGCAATAATGGGCCCCAATGGCTCAGGTAAAAGTACTTTAGCCTCTGTATTGGCAGGTCGCGAAGAATACGAAGTAACGGGAGGAAGTGTTGACTTTGAAGGCCAAGACTTGCTCGAAATGTCACCAGAAGAGCGTGCGGCAGCAGGTATCTTTTTGGCATTTCAGTATCCTGTCGAAATCCCAGGAGTTACGACCATCAACTTTCTAAAAACCGCCCTCAACGAAATCCGTAAGTCACGGGGGGAAGAGCCTTTGGATGCTGCGCAATTTTTGAAACTCATGCGCGAGAAAGCCAAACTCGTAAATATTGATGATGCGCTCTTGAAGCGTTCATTGAACGAAGGCTTTTCGGGTGGAGAGAAAAAACGTAACGAGATTTTTCAGATGGCAATGCTCGAACCCAAATTGGCGATTTTGGATGAAACCGATTCAGGGCTTGACATCGATGCGCTTCGCATTGTAGCAGAAGGCGTCAATAAACTACGTACTCCTGAGCGTGCCGTTATTGTGGTGACTCACTACCAGCGTTTGCTCGACTATATTGTGCCTGACTACGTACACGTGTTGTACAAAGGGCGTATTGTAAAATCTGGCCCTAAAGAGCTTGCCCTAGAGCTTGAAGAAAAAGGCTATGATTGGATTAAGGCCGAAGTAGCGGCGTTGTAAATGAGTTAATAGTTAATGGTTAATAGTTAACAGGTTTTTCCTGAGAATTAACGATTAACAATCTTACAAGAAAACAATGAGCAATACTTTCAATAACGACTTAAAACAACAACTCGTTGCTGATTTTCAAGCCAATGAAAGCCGCTTGAATGGCGAAACCAAAACGCCCGTGCATCAAACACGTCGCGAAGCCATGCAAAACTTCGAGAAGTTGGGTTTTCCTACTATCAAGCACGAGGAGTGGAAATATAGTAATGTCAATAGCCTTGTCAAACAAGCCTTTGATTTTAACGTAAAAACTGAGTTTGGCTCCGAAGAACTAGAGACTTTGGCGATTCCTAACTTAGAAGGCAATATCCTCTATTTCATCAATGGTATTTACAATCCTTCGCTTTCACGGATTGTATCACCCGAAAATCAATTACAAATATTGAGTTTTGGGCAAGCCGTCAAAGAGAATCCTAGCCTTCTGGATGATTACTTTGCCAAATATGCCAATTACCAAGACGATGCCTTTACCGCCTTGAATACGGCTTTTGCGCACGATGGCGTAGTGGTCAATGTGCCCGCTGGTAAAGTAGTAGAGCAGCCGATTATTTTGCGTTTTATCACTGATGCGCGTACGGCCAATGCCGCTTCTCAACCCCGTAATTTGATTGTAGTAGGCAAAAATGCAGAAGTAAAAATGGCCGAAGCATTCCGAACAATCGGCGAAAATGGCTCTTTTACCAACATCGTTACCGAAATCGTAATTGATGAAAACGCCAACGTACAATACTATAAAGTACAAAACGAAACCGAGAAAGCCTATCATATCGGTACTACGCAAGTAAGCCAAAAGGCAAATAGTCATTTTTATGCCGTTACGGTGACGGTCAACGGGGGTTTTGTACGCAACAACCTCAATATCGTTCTCGACGGCCAAAACTGCGAGGCTTTCATGTATGGCTTGTATTTTCCGAATGGTAAACAACACATTGACAATCACACCCTGGTAGATCACGCTAAGCCCAATTCGTACAGCAACGAATTGTACAAAGGCGTACTACAAGATAAATCGACTGGGGTTTTCAACGGAAAAATTTTCGTTAGAGACGGTGCCAGCAAAACCAATGCTTATCAGTCGTGCCGCAATGTGGTACTATCCGATGAGGCGTCGATGAATACCAAACCCCAATTGGAAATTTATAACGACGATGTGAAGTGTTCGCACGGAACTACCACCGGCAAACTCAACGACGAAGCTTTGTTTTACATGCGTTCGCGCGGGATTCCGAAAGCCGAGGCTATGACTTTGCTCATGTATGCTTTCTGCGAAGACGTAATCAGCGAAATCAAGATTGAACCCATCAGGGCGTATTTGGAGGGTGTTATTGCCGACAAACTCGCTCAAAAATAATCTTATCTTTATTTATCCTGTTTGCAAATTACCCTTTCCCCGCCTCCCTCGGCGGGGATTTTTTGTAGTTTAAGTTGAGTGAAAAGAGTAAGGTGAAAATTTATAAAAAAAGCATCAAAAAGGGGTAAGTCGTAGAAGCGGATTTCTTTAAAAAAGGTATATCTATCATAAACTAAAACAACTGCTGTGAAAATTGTTTTTTTAGACGCTCGCACCGTAGGAGATGTTCCGAATTTGAATCAACTCGCTGCTTTAGGAGACTTAACCCTCCACGCTGATACCCAACACGACGAAGTAACACAACGGATAGCAGGGGCTGAGGTGGTGATTACCAACAAAGTAAAAGTGACCCGTGAGGCCATGCAAAACACTCCTACCCTTAAGCTCATATGTGTAGCTGCCACAGGGACCAACAACGTGGACTTAGAAGCGGCCAAATCCTTGGGGATTGAGGTAAAAAATGTAAAAGGATACTCTACCGATAGTGTGGCGCAGGAGACTTTTGCGTTGTTGCTGGCCTTGCTCAATTCCACGGCCTATTATGATGCTTATGTCAAATCGGGCGAGTATTCCCAAGAAAAAATCTTTACACACTTAGGGCGGCCTTTTTGGGAAATCAACGGCAAGCGTTTTGGTATCCTCGGTTTGGGCGAAATAGGCCGCCAAGTGGCACGTATCGCAATGGCATTTGGGGCAGAGGTAGTCTATTTTTCGGCTTCGGGCCAAGAATACAACGTTATTTATAAGCGTCTCGAATTAGAAGAGTTTTTACAAACTTGTGATATTGTCTCTATTCACGCACCACTCAGCGCTGCTACCGAAAACCTGATTGATTATCAGCGCCTTGCTTTGATGAAGTCTACAGCAGTATTGCTCAACACAAGCCGTGGGGGAATTGTCAATGAGGCTGATTTGGCGCGGGCTTTAGACGAAGATATGATTGCAGGGGCGGCGATTGATGTATTTACGCAAGAGCCTATCTCGGCTACGCATCCTTATTTACAACTGACAAAAAAAGAAAAACTCATTTTAGCGCCTCACATTGCGTGGTCGAGCATCGAAGCGCGAACGCGCCTGATGCATCGCGTCGCCGAAAATATTGAGCATTATTTAGCGCAGTAAAATCTGTCATAAGTCTTCCCAAGTTAAGTTTTAAGCTTGGGAAGATTGATATTGCCACCATGCTCATTACCCACTCAGGGTACAATGCTTTTGGAGTAATCACCCTTTTCATGAAATGTTACTATTTGGTCATTGGCACAATTGCCCACACACCGACGCCCTGGGTTGACTATTCGCTTGCCTGATACCACGATGTACTGTGTTTTGGCAGGTGGCCGAATGTAAAGTTTGTCGTAGAGGACTTCTTCCAAGCAGGCCAACAGCTCAGGGGTGGGCGTATTTTTCTTTCTCTCAGAGGACTTGGACGCAGTCTCATAGAAAAAAATCAAATCAGCATTACACCAGGCGTATTCGGTGGGAGGGCTATCTTTGTAGCGGTCGTCAATGAGGGCTGTCATGTACCAGCATTTTTCGCCTTTGTCGTTGACAAATCGCCTGATTTCTACAACCCCCTTATTGTTGACAAACCAATGATCTTGAATACAAGAGGTAATGTAATGACTTACAATCATTTTTTCTTGTGGACTGAGGGTATATTCAGAGCAGGGCTTTTGGCAATAAGCCTTCAGAAACAGGCTAGAGCACAGAAAGAGAAAGATGATTTTTTTCATGGATTGCTTTTTAATTTCCAACATACATAGAACTATAGCGTTTTCAGGACATGATACGTAAGGTATAACCCCCTCGTTCATGAAATACCACAATCAAGTCATTGGAACCGTGGCCTAAAAGATGACGACCTGTATTAACAATTCGTTTCCCAAATACGGTGATGTACTGTGTTTTGGCGGGCGGGCGGATGTAAAGTTTGTCGTAGGTGACTTCTTCCAAACAGGCCAACAGCTCAGGGGTAGGCGTAGTTTTTTTTTTCAGAATAAGAGCAGGTCTCAATGCTCTCATAGAAAAAAATCAAATCAGCATTACACCAGGCGTATTCGGTGGGAGGATTGTCTTTGTAGTGGTCGTCGATGACGGCTACTAGGTACCAGCATTTTTCGCCCTTTTCGTTGACAAACCGCGTGATTTTCACGACTCCTTTGTTGTTGACAAACCAATGCCCGTGCACACAAGTCATGATGTAGGAGCTTACAGCCACTTTTTCTTGCTCATTGAGGGTATATTCATGGCAGGGCTTTTGGGAATATCCCACCAGAAATACAATCGAAAACAGAATGGAAAAGATGATTTTTTTCATGGAGTGACCGATTGTAAACTTTGTAAATATGTCACTAAAAATAAAAAATTTGGTAAGAAAAATAAGGCAGAATAGGAAAGAAACCCCGCTGAAAGACTTCATATTTTTCAATTCCCACCCCTTGGACAAAAACAGGGTTTACTTCTAGGTAAAATGGGTTGGTACGATTGTAAGCATTATATAAACCTACATTCCAACGATATTCTCGCCCTTTTTTGGTAATGTTTTTGTAACTAGCGCCCACGTCTAGTCGGTGTATGTGAGGCATTCTGGTTTGATTCCGTCCCGTATAATAAGGCCTAGGTACACCCTGAATCGTAATATACGATGCTAAAGGGAGGTCAATAGGATGGCCAGTTTGATAAATCCAATTAGCTACTAGATTCCACTTAGGAGTAAGTTGGTAGTTGGCAACGATAGTGGCATTGTGTCGACGATCGTATCTAGCATAAAACCAATCTCCATTGTTGATTGCGGGTGTTTGACGTTGGCTTACAGCATAAGTATAGCTGAGCCATCCATTGAGGCGTCCTACTTTTTTTTGTAACATTGTTTCTATTCCATAAGCCCGCCCCTTTACACCGGTAATTACGAGGTCTTGCCAATTTTTCTGGTAATCTGTTACTACGTCAGAGCCGTACTGATATTCTAATAAATCTTGGATATCTTTATAATACCCTTCCAACGAAAAATGAAAACTTGCTTGATCGACTTTCCAGCCTAATTCAAATTGATCAGAACGGATAGGACGAACTTTGGCCGTAGCTGGTACCCATATTTCGTTGGGCAGTCCTACGCCATTAGACGTTACTTGATGCATATATTGCTGCATACGACAATACCCCCCTTGCAAAGAATGGTGCTCAGAAAGACGCCACGTAAGTGAAGCTCGGGGTTCCCAATTAGCATAGGTATGATTTTCAACGCTGAGTTGAGAACGGCGAATACCTAGCTGTGCTCGAAAAGGCTTTAGGTTGATTTCATCTTCTAAATACATGGCTAGTTCGCGGGTGTAGATGGGGAGACTGCCATTTAGATTGGTGGCTAGGGTAGTATTGTTCCGAATTACTTTAAGTTGACCCGGAAAATACCGATGAAAAGTTTGTTCAAAACCTGCACTTATTTTATGAGTATTGGAAGGTGTAAAATCAAAAATGCTTTTAATTGTCCAGTCGCGAATAGAGTTCTTCAGTTGACTTTCATCTTTACTCGATTCTTTTTCGATGGTGTTGACAGTAGTAGAAAGAAATTGGGTATTGAAATGGCTGAACGTGCCTACTACTCGCCAAAATAATTGAGGAAGTAAAGAGCGATTATATCTTAAAGAGGAAGTGATACTACCCCAGTCTAAGGAATTTTGTGTTTTCTTTTCGGAAGAACGGCTTCCACTCTGAAGATTGTCATGGTTAGAATACACACTAAACAGCAACTGGCTATTATCTTCAAAAGTATGATTGAGTTTAAGATTTAGATCATAAAACCAAAAATTAAAGCTGTTGCCATAGTTTTTGCGTAAAATTATTTTTCCTAGTTGTCTTAATTGCAGCAATGAGGTATGCATAGTACGGGCTGCTATAAGATACGACGAACGATTTTTTTGGATGGGGCCTTCTATCAGTAATCGTGAATTGAGCATTCCAATCGCAAATTCTTTACGACTACGCTGATTGTTACCTTCTTTCATAGTCAAATCAATGATGGATGCAATCCTACCACCGTATCGGGCTGGAAAAGCACCTTTATAGACATCCATGTTTTTGACAGCATCAGGATTAAAAACCGATACAAATCCAAAGGCATGGGAAGTGTTGTAAACAATCGCTTCGTCCAATAAAACTAAGTTTTGGTCGGGACTACTTCCTCTTACATAAAGCCCCGTAGAACCTTCTTGTCCAGTCATAATACCTGGTATAAAAGCTAGAGATTTGAATAAGTCGGGTTCTCCTAATAGCATTGGAATTTGTTTAAGAGTAGTGATCGGAATACGAACAAGCCCCAAGTAATCACTAGGAGGGTTAGCGTTTTTTATGATTACTTCTTCTAATGTTGAGGGCTCGACTCTTATCGTAACCGTCGAATCTTGACGTAAATGAAGCGTATCTATATAGTTTTTATAACTAGGATAATTACACCTGATTTCTTGAATGCCGGTGGGCAAAGTCAAAACGAATTGCCCGTATTGATTAGTAGTAGTGTATTGATTGGCATTTGAGGAGTATACTACTGCGCCTATGACAGCTTCCCCACTTTCAGCAATAATGACTCTTCCGGATAATTTTACGTTTTTTTGTGCTGTGGCCAACTGATGACATATTATCAATGTAAATACAACCAGAACCCCCTTCATACCCTTTTCATAATTTAACGATTTGAATTTTTCTATTAATGGCTGTCACGATACCTATTCCCCCTTTCACATTAGAGTAAGTAGGCTGGGTCGGGACAAAGGCATTGTCGCTTCCTTCTACTGCGCGGTCAGCTCTTCTAAACAAAATATAATCAGGCAAATAGATTGCACTCAGCACTCGGATTGCATTGGCATTGTTGAAGCTGCTATTCTTGACGTTTTTGTCATAAAATAAAGTATAGCCATCTGCCACAAGTTCAATCTCTTTGGGTGAAGCTCCTAAACATTGGGTATTGTAAGCCAAAGCATAGCGCGAACTGAAAGGAGGAAGGAGTGTAGGGGCTTCGGCATAGCATGGATTTTTTTCAAAGCCCAAGGTATTGTTTGGGTCGATTTCGGTAGGATAGGCTGCTGAGCCATACAGGGTATCTGTGGGGTTGATGAGGAGTGATTCAGCATCTAAAACCATGTAATCGCCACTGTTAGTATTGTTTTCAAGGGTTGCTTTGATTGAAATGGGCTGCCTAAAGGTCCTGTTTATATTAATTGGCTCATTGGAAGAAAGGAAGCGAGTGCTTATACTTTTGATCTGAACATCAGCAGGTATACGTATGGGTTTGCTTTCCACTTTTTCATGTCCTTCTACAAAAGCTTTAAGAGTATATACTTTGTTGGGTTGAATTGTATAGTTAGGGAATTCATATTGCCCAAGAGTTTGATTGAAAGATAGTACACCTATTAAGTTTTGATTTTCCCAAAGCTCTACAATGGCATTTTCGTAATAGGTTTTGGAAGGTTTGCTATCAGTCACGGACCAAGTTTTTCCTACGTAAACCAGAGGCGTTTCGTGGGCAACCAATAGGCTGTTGAGTACTACCAAGTGGGTGTTGTTACCCAAAAAAAGTTGTTTATCGCCCTGACAAGCGTTTAAAATTAAGAATAAACCTAAGAGGTAAAGATAGTTTAAGATTTTCATGCTGTAAAGGATGAGAATATGATATTTGCTTTAACGAATTCGTTAAGGCAAATATCATATTAGTATTAAAAGTTGGCATTAATACCCAGTAATCCAGTCTGACCTTTTCTATTTTGAGGATCACCTTGCATATTCGCCTCAATCCTCGTCCGCCAAGATGTCTGGGGGGCTTACTTGTTGTAAAGGTAAAATGGTTTTTTTTAACCGAAGGTAGTTTAAACTACCAAATGCGACCTGCACCAAATTTTATGTCTTTTTCTTCGCCAATCGCGCTCGGATTTTACACAAGGTCACGCGGTGAATCCCTAAATAAGAGGCTATGTGCTTTACTTTGAGTCGATAAGCTGTCTGATGATATAGCTTTAGAAAAAACTCATAGCGTTTTTGAGGGTCGGATTGATGCAGTAAAAGGTTGCGTTCGTGGGTGGTTTCGAGCCAATGACGACACAGATTATCAAACACCGCCTTCAGTTCAGGATACTGACCGATGAGCCGCTGCCAATCGTCGTACCTAATACCTTGTAAGATAGTGGCTTCTTCCGTAATACATGATTCAAGAGCTGGCTTTTTTGAAAGAAGGCAGCCTAAGGCACAAAAAAACGTTCTCGTAGGAGCGAAGCCTGTTGTTTTTTCGCCGTCGGTTTGTTGTTGAAAAAAACGCACCGTACCACTTTTAATCCAATAAATGTGAGGATTGATTTGGTTTTCTCTAAACACTACACATTGAGCAGGTAGGTTGCTTTCGGTAAGGTAAGCGGCAATGGCTTTCTGGCAGGGAGCCGTCAACGAGCCATAATGGAGCAGGGCTGTAACAAAGTTTTCGTCTTGTGTCAGGCACAAATACGCCTCAAAGCAGGAAATAGAATCAAGGTGTGACATAGTAGAGTTTAGGCTGTAAGGTTGGTAATGTACAATTTTAGCTATCCAATTTTCAAGATATTGCTAAACCTAAATCTATATAAAATAACATGGAAAAACAAAACAGGAGAGAACCCTAAACCCTGAAATTCCGGTGAAATCTAACTATTTCCCGGTGAAATGACTATAAAAGTTGAAAACCCTGACCGCCAAGGTACTCAATAGACGCAGATATTTCTGGTATTGCGCAGTGGTAAGAGAAAATTAGATAAGCGAAGTTTTGTTGGAAAAGTACAATTTGTAAGGTTGTTTTATTTGGCCAATTAAGGCTATAATGTTTTACTCAATGCGTAAAAACCAGAACAATTAAAGATAAAATCGATGAAAAAACCTTCGCCCGAAATGCCTACTTTTGGCCTAAAATTCATGTAGATACTACCTAAAAATGAAAAACTATATAAAACACGACCCTTGGTGTATTATTGAGGAAGGGTTTGCGGCCGAGTACAACGAAATCACCGAGAGCCTTACAAGCCTTGGCAACGGACGCATGGGGCAAAGGGGTAATTTTGAAGAAAAGTTTTCGGGAAAAACTTTGCTGGGCAATTATGTTGCCGGCGTGTTTTACCCCGACAAAACCCGCGTTGGCTGGTGGAAAAACGGCTACCCACGGTATTTTGCCAAAGTACTCAATGCTTGTAATTGGATTGGAATAGATATAGATATTGAAGGAGAAACCCTCGACTTGGCTACTTGTGAGGTGTCAGAATACACCCGCGTACTCAATATGAAAGAAGGAATACTGGAGCGGAAGTTTGTAGCAACGCTCGCAAGTGGTAAGCAAGTACGGGTACACGCGCAGCGTTTTTGTAGTATCGTTGACGACGAAGCAGGCGCGATTTGTTACGCTATTACTCCGCTCAATTTTGACGCAAAAATCACCCTTGTTCCTTCCCTCAATGGTGATATTAGCAATAAAGACTCCAATTACGGCGAAAAATTTTGGGACGAAATTCGCAAGGAAACGTCTTTTGGGGAAGCATATCTCGAAATGCGTACCAAAGATACGCCTTTCAAAACCGAGCTTTTTAATGTATGTACAGGGATGAAAGTCGATTTGAAAATCGATGGAAAAAAGGTTGATTTTCAGAGTTTACCCATCAAGGAGGAGAAGTATGTAGGGTGTCGGATTGTGGTTGATGCCAAAGCTAATGAGGAAATCACATTATACAAATATGCAGTCAATTTAGCCTCACTCAATCATTCGGTGGAGGAGTTGTTATCTAACGCTAAGGTATATACTCAGCGGATATTTAAGAAGGGTTTTGAACAAATGAAAGCCGAGCAAATCCAAGCTTGGGCGGAGCGTTGGGCACAAAACGACATCATTATTGAAGGAGACGATGCCGCCCAACAAGGCATTCGTTTTAATATTTTTCAATTAGAACAAACCTACACGGGCGAAGACGACCGCCTCAATATTGGACCCAAGGGCTTTACGGGAGAAAAATATGGTGGCAGTACCTACTGGGATACTGAGGCGTATTGCTTGCCTTTTTATTTGGCTACTGCCGACCAAAAAGTAGCGCGCAATCTGCTCGTGTATCGTTATAAACACCTCCAAAAAGCCATCGAAAATGCCCAAATGCTTGGCTTTAAAGATGGTGCCGCTCTCTATCCGATGGTGACTATGACGGGCGAAGAATGCCACAATGAGTGGGAAATTACGTTTGAAGAAATTCACCGAAATGGTGCCATTGCTTATGCCATTTATGACTACATCCGTCATACCGACGATGAGGCCTATCTCGGCGAATATGGCCTAGAAGTGTTGATTGCAATTGCTCGTTTTTGGGCGCAAAGGGTCAATTGGTCTTCTGACAAACAAAAGTACGTAATGCTAGGTGTAACTGGCCCTAATGAATACGAAAACAACGTCAATAACAATTGGTACACCAACTACCTCGCTGCTTGGTGTTTGCGATTTACGTTAGAATCAATCGCCAAAGTAGAACTACAAAATCCTGCCGCTTTGGCCGCTATTTATGAACGAGTGGGCTTTGATGCCGCTGCCGAAACTGCCAAATGGAGTCAGGTGGTGGAGTATATGTATTATCCTTATGATGCAGAGCGTCAGGTATTTTTGCAACAAGACGGATTTTTGGATAAAGAATTACTTACCGTAAAGGATATTGCAGCCCAGCGGCCTATCAATCAGCGCTGGTCATGGGATAGAATCTTGCGGAGTTGTTTTATCAAACAAGCCGATGTATTGCAGGGCTTGTATTTCTTTGAAGATGAGTTTGATATCGACACCATCCGCCGCAATTTTGATTTCTACGAACCCATGACCGTGCACGAATCGTCGCTGTCGCCTTGTGTGCATGTGATATTGGCGGCTATGCTTGGCTACAACGAAAAAGCCTACGAGATGTATTTGCGTACTTCAAGGCTAGATTTGGATGATTACAACAACGACACCGAAGACGGCCTTCATATTACGAGCATGGCAGGTACGTGGATGTCGGTCATCAAAGGATTTGCAGGAATGCGTATCAAAAATGGCAAACTGTCGTTCACGCCTTTTTTGCCTACCCAATGGCAGGGGTATTCTTTCAGAATCACCTTCAAAAAACAAGTCGTACGGATAGCGGTTCGCCGTGGAGAAGTGGAAGTCGAAAACCTCTCCAACGAACCTTTGGAAATATTGATAAATGATCATGTTTTGCGCGTCGAAGCATACCAATCGCAAGCGGTATAGTTCTTCATTAAATGGGTTATAAACGGGGCATTTGTATGCCTTATAAAAAAGTCGGTAGAAAATTTCTGCCGACTTTTTTGTATTTTGTTGCAATGCTAAGCGCATTTTTTGCGTATGGATAGCAAATACCTTCATAACTGTTATTAGTTTTTACACCATGATTGAGTACTTTTCACACGCACGAAAGCAAGGCGTGCCTTTGTTTTCGATTATTATTCCTACGTGGAATAATCTCACCTATCTACAAACTTGCATTAGGAGTATTCGCCAAAACTCCGCCTATAATCATCAAATCGTATTGCATATAAATGAAGGAATGGACGGTACCGCCGAATGGGCCAAAAAAGAACAAATAGATTACAGCTATTCGGCCCAAAACGTCGGGATATGCCTTGGCTGTAACGCGGCGTATTCGCTGACCAAGGCCGATTATATTGTATACATGAACGACGACATGTATGCTTGTCCTGATTGGGATAAGCACCTTTACGATGCCATTAAAGAATACGGAAAAGATGATTTTTATTTTTCGGGAACGCAGATAGAGCGTTATCCTCGCGACAATGCTTTTATCGTAAGTGGTAAAGATTATGGCGATAGTATTCAGAATTTTGATGAACAACGACTCCTGCGCGATTACACTTCTTTGGCGGTTCCTGATTGGAATGGGGCCTCATTTCCACCAAGTGTAATGCACCGTCATTTCTGGAATCTCATTGGGGGTTTTAGCGTGGAGTTTAGCCCCGGTATGTATTCTGACCCTGATATGAGTCGTAAACTTTGGGAGGTGGGTGTACGTAATTTTAGGGGAATTGGTAAAAGCCTTGTGTATCACTTTATTTCAAAGTCGGTGAGTAGGGTAAGCCACAATCCAGGACGTAAACAGTTTCTAAAAAAATGGAAAATGACCGCCAATACTTTTTACACTTTTTATCTTGATTTTTATAATACCAAACAAAGCTCTTATATTTTTCCGATATCGTTAAAATTGAAATTAAAACTATTGAGTGATAGAATTAGGCTGCATTTGTAAAAACAAAAGGCAGCTCCAAAAATTTTTCGAACTGCCTTTTGTGGTACAAAATGAAGGCGTAGCTACTGCGCTAGTCCCATGCCAATGAGCCAATTATGGCACCCATCGGGCCAGCCATGTACAGAGCCTTTTTGTTTTTTTGCCAGCCCAAATCCATGCCCACCATTTTCATAAATGAGTATAGAAGCGGGAATATTTAATTTGCGCAGCGCATCATAATAAAGCAAGCTATTTTCGACGGGTACGCCTTTATCGTCTGTAGCATGAACCAATAAAGTAGGAGGTGTTTTGTCAGATACTTGTTTTTCGGTTGAGAAAAGCTCTAACTTGGCGGGGTCAGGATTTTTGCCTAACAATTTTTCAAACGAACCCGCGTGCTTTTTGGAACCCGAACTAATAACCGGATACATCAAAATCGCAAAATTGGGCTTTAAAACATCCACACTGTTCAATTTGTCGAAAGCCGAAAATTGCGGAGCAAGGTGCCAAAGTGTACTCACCGTCGAAGCCAAATGCCCTCCCGCCGAAAAGCCCATCACCCCGATACGGTTGGGGTCGATGTTGTATTTGGCCGCATTTTCCCGAATCAATTTCATTCCTTGAAGCGCATCTTGAAGTGCTACTTCGTGTTTGTTGGACCAAAGGGCGTCGTCGGGTAGGCGGTATTTGAGTACAAATGCGGTTACGCCAAAACTATTAAACCATTTGGCTACATCTACTCCTTCATGACCTGCTGCTTCAATACCATAGCCACCACCCGGACAAATCATTACGGCAGTGCCATTGGGCTTGACTGGAAAGTAAGCCGACAAAGTAGGCAATACAATATTGCTGATTCGTAAAACCCCATCATTGCCGACTTCAATCTTTTCTTGAATCGTACGATTTTTTAAATCATTAGGAATCTGCCCTTCGGGCCAAAGAGGAATGACGGTTTGCGAACGCGACATGGTAGAAATCAGACTTATGGATAAAAATGGAAGGAGGAGAAGCAAACGATAAGTGCGGCGCATAAAACTGAAGAAATAAATGTTTAGTTTTTGTTTATAAAAGCAAACAAACCTCAAAAGTTAATATCTCTCTGTGCCAGAAAAAACGATTCGGCCTAGTAAGTACGTAGCCAACCTGTAAGGCTGAGACGTTCGCGCGTAGCAGGAAGTACTTCATGTTCGAGTTTGTCAGCTTCAAAGCATACGAGTCGGCCTCCTGTGGGAGAGACCTTGATTGATTCGCCATTGGAAAGATACACTACCAATTCGCCTCCATCGGTGG
The DNA here is from genome assembly GCF_000423565.1 of Runella zeae DSM 19591. Lineage (GTDB taxonomy): Bacteria > Bacteroidota > Bacteroidia > Cytophagales > Spirosomataceae > Runella > Runella zeae. The sequence goes on from NZ_KE384040.1 coordinate 61,558, forward strand.
GTTCCCAATTTTCGTTAAGATAACAAATGACCGACATTTTGCGGCGGGAGTCATGACGAAAACGGTCAAGGTGACGTTTGTAAAAAGTACCTATTGGATAAAGAGCATAATGAAACTCAAAATCACGAAGCCCCAGAAAGCAAGTACGATTGAGATACTGAATCAAATCATTGATTTTTTCAAAAAAGGCTTTTTCAGCCGGGTCAGTTGAATATTCGTCGAGCCACAAAATATGATCTCCTCTGATTCCTGCCTTAACTTGATGCTCCGAGCCTTGACCAATACCGGCTGTTTTGAAAGCTCCGTCAGAATGTCGTTGTCGCAATATTTGACTCAATGACTTTAGCTCGGACGGGTTCAAAAAGCCATCTAATATTCCGTAACCTTGTTCGGTGATGTTGTCTATCAGTGTATCAAATATCTCCATGAGGGGCATTGCCATAAATAAAACACTAAGTAATGAATTTTAGCTTAAATAAGCACAGCAATAATTTGATTGTTTGAAAATGAGATAATTTTTGATTTGATATTAATGTTTTGATTGTCAGAAGTTTATGTTGTATTTTGGCTCTTGAATTTATAGGCTTATAAATTTTATAAAGTGTTTTTTGGTATATTTTATTCTTTTCATCCGAATAGCTTCTTTCATTTTGACTTTGCCAATAGAGTGTAGGCTCGTAGAGGCGTTCTAAGTATAAGTTGGGCTGTTGAGTACCTACAAAAAATGACTTTGGTTAACGATTGTTAATGTTGGGATTAGGATTGTGAAATTAAAATAGAAACCCCTAACTTTTCGTTGAAATAGTACAAAGTTGAATTTAACATATCAATAAGGTCATGAAAGCAATTCATAAAATAAAATGGGTGTATCTCGTTCTCTTATTAACCATAGCAGGAACGACCCTGGCACAACCTGGAGTCAGAATTTCTCGCTATGATTTTTATGATGAGCTAGCCCCTTATGGCCAATGGATGGACTATCCTTCTTATGGTCAAGTATGGCGGCCTCGTGTGGAAGCAGGATTTCAGCCCTATGCGACTGGAGGTCACTGGGAAATGACCGAATACGGCAATACTTGGATGTCAGACTATGAGTGGGGGTGGGCACCTTTTCACTACGGTCGTTGGTTGTTTGATGATTATTATGGTTGGATTTGGGTTCCTGACGATGAGTGGGGACCTGCGTGGGTTACTTGGCGTTCGGGAGGAGGTTATTATGGCTGGGCACCGCTAGGCCCTGGCATGGGGATAGACATCAATATCAACCTTCACATTCCTTATAATTATTGGGTATTTGTGCCCGATATTTACATCCGTAGTCCTCGCGTTTATAATTACTGTGTGCCTCGTCCACGGGTAGTAAATGTGTACAATAGTACCACTATTATCAACAATTATTATCGATACAACAATCGCTCATATGTATACGGCCCTCAGCGCTACGACATTGAGCGTGCAACGAGAAGCAGAGTAAATGTATATCGTGCCGATGATTTGTATCGTCAAGGCAGAAGCTATGCTCGCAACAACGACCGCGACTATCGTCAAGAACCTAATCGTAATTACGGACCCTCACGTCCTACTTATGATGCACCAGCTCGGCGTGATAACCAATCTTACCCGCGCAGCAACGATAGAGTATATCGTGAGAATACGCCTCCTGCCCGCTCACAAGAGGGACAAAACGATAGAAGTTATCAATCTGCCCCTCGTGGCAATGCCCAACGTACTTGGTCGGACGATAGCTACTCGCAGCCGCGAAATGGAAGAGAAAGCCGCGAAACTACTCCGCAGCGTACTTACGAAAATGCACCTTCGCGGCGCGGCGGAGGAGGTGACAATGGAGCACCCACTCGCTCGTATGAGCCTTCGCGCGATACGCGTGACTACTCACGGGCTCGTGGTCAACAGGAATCATCGCCCCGTAGCTCTTCTGAGCGGCAAGGTGGCGGTGGTGAAAGAGAGGGTGGTGGTGCTGGCCGCCGTGGCGGAGGCAACTAACAAAAAAGGTGAAGATACCTAAGCAAGATGGGCCTAAATCACAGAAAGTGGTTTAGGCCCATTTGCTTACAAACTGATTGAAAGTGTCTTTGTACTGCTCACTTACCGGAATGGTAGTATTCCCAATTTGAATGCTATTGCGTGTAAGAGAAGAGATTTTTTCTAACGAAATAATAAACGAACGGTGTACCCGCATAAAGCGTCGTGATGGAAGCTTATCTTCGAGTGCTTTCAGACTTGTAAGCGACAAAATAGGCTTACTTGAGCTTTGGAGGTGTACTTTTACGTAGTCTTTTAGTCCTTCGATGTACAAAATATCGTTGAACGCTACCCTTACCAACTGATACTCTACTTTCAAAAACAAGGAGTCTTCTTCTGGCTCGGTAGGAAGGGAGGCAGGGGTAGGTGCTGCCACTGGTGCTGGAGTGGGGCGATTCACTAGCTCAAAGTAGCCTTTGGCCTTGGTAGCTGCTCTCAAAAATTCTTCGTAATTAAATGGCTTCAGCAAATAATCAAGAGCATCTACTTTATAGCCTTCAAGGGCAAAATTGTTGAAGGCCGTCGTGAAAATAATGCGTGGGCCTACTCCATTTTGTTGACTTTGGGAAAGAATGCGGGCCAATTCGATGCCTGTCAAATCGGGCATTTGAATATCCAAAAAAATCAAATCAACTTGGAGCGTGTGCAGCCCCTGCAATGCTTCTACAGCACTGGAGTATTTTCCTATTAAATTAAGAAAAGGGGTTTTTTCAATAAAAACACTCACCAATCCCAAGGCAAGTGGTTCATCGTCAACGGCTATGCAATTGAGCATCATAGAGAGGCGGACTAAGGTGATTGATAGGTGATTGAACAGCAGTAGTTTGAAGGGTCAATTCTACCAAAAATTCATCGTTGGGGGTATGCTCCGTAATTTTAAGGTCATAACGGTCGGGATATAATAAATCCAGACGACGACGCGTGTTGACCAATCCAATCCCATTGCTTTCTTCCAACGATACACTCTTCTGTAAAAAGAGTGTATTTCTCACTTCTACCCGTAAAGTTTGAGCTTCTTGCTTGATACCAATATAAATATGACTGGGTTGGGTAGCACTTACGCCGTGTTTAAAGGCATTTTCGAGAAAAGGCAAAAGTATCATGGGGGCGATAGCTACGTCGGCCTGAGAAGTGGGTTGTTCAAACTCCACTTTTACTTTATCGGTAAGCCGAAGCTGCATAAGCTGGATATAGTCTTGCAAAAAGGCCACCTCTTGGCTCAATCGGACGGTCCCTTCTTTGGTTTCGTACAATACATACCGCATCATTCGGGATAATCTATGCAATGCTTCTTGTGCTGATTCCACATCTATCATAGTAAGGGCATAGATGTTGTTGAGGGTATTGAAGAAAAAATGAGGGTTGATTTGGGCTTTCAAAAAGGAAAGCTCGGAAGTAACTTTATCTTTCTCCAATTGCACCCGTACTTGGGTATCTTTTTGCCATGTTTGTACTACCGTAATACTCGTACTTGCTCCCAGCGAAAGCAAAGAATACAGGAAAGTAAAAGAATCAAAACGACGAGGACGATTGGGGTTGTAAGGCTCGTTGGGTTTAAATACCTTATGCCAAAGCTCGGGCAGATTAAGCCAAGCTTCAAGCCCTTGAATACTCCAATAAATCGTAACCACGATGCTCACAATCGAGACTATATACCAAGCTGTGTGGTTGCGAAAAAGTAATTTTGGCACTAAAAGATAGCTGTTTACGTAGAAAGCAACTACCAGTAAACTCAATAATACCCACTGTTTGACCCAAAATTCAGAAGGTGGGTCGATACTCATACCTTTGGGTTGTGAAAACAAAAGAGGAGTCACAAGGAGCCACCCAAAAATATGCAGCATGAAAGGTATATAACGACGTTGGGGACGAAGAAGCATAACAATACAATTTAGTCTGCAATATTAAAAAACGACGCTGAGTATTGAGGTTTAGAATCTACTAACCTAAAGGATTTACCGACAGAGACCTAACTTTGTTCTTTGAGTGAGATAGCTAAACAAATTTAGAATAATCTCATTATAGACCAAATCAAATGACTTGATTTCCTTTTGAGTATATCTTTTGGGTTTGAAAATCAGAGAATTATGTAGAATGAATGCTGGTTGGTTTTTAGATGAATAAACAAATAAAAATGTCCGTTGGATAAAATTTGTGTTTTTGATTGTCTCATAATCAATATCTTAATTCCACAATAAGTAAGAGAGAATACATGAAAAAAGCTAAAAGGTGGCAATGGGGCTGGGGAGTGTTAATTTGCCTTCTCAGCCAACAGGCAATATCCCAAATCGATTCGACAGAAAAACCAACTCCCGTATTTAATAAGGGTAGGTTTGCGGCGGTAGTCGCTACCGAAGCTACCTTGTATGTAGGTACGATGGCTTACCTCAATTTCATCTGGTATAAAGACGAAAAACGTGTCCCGTTTGAGTTTTATAACGATGCCGCAGGCTACTTGCAAGTAGATAAATTTGGTCATGCTTACGGGGCTTACCTAGAGAGTTATATAGGTTACAAAGCATTGCGGTGGGCGGGCGCTTCTAAGAAAAAAGCATTGTGGTTTGGGGGTACGCTAGGGTTTTTACTCCAATCTCCTATTGAAATCGTAGATGGGTTTTATGAAGGTTGGGGGTTTTCGTGGAGCGACATGGCCGCCAATGCCCTCGGAAGTGGCATAGTGATTGGGCAAGAATTGCTTTTTGATGAGCAAATCATGAAATACAAGTTCACCTTTCGACGTTCACCGTATGCCAAGCAAGCCAATGGCTACTTGGGTACTACTTTTGCAGGACAAATATTGCAAGACTACAATGCCCACACTTATTGGTTTAGTATTGGACTCAATCGCATTATTCGTTCAGACAAAATCCCTCCTTGGCTCAATGTAGCCGTAGGATATGGGGCCAACGGAATGTTTGGTGAATTTGAAAATATAAGTCGTTGGGGGCAAGTAGTGATTCCGCCGACGCACCGCTATCGCCAATTTCTGTTTTCGTTGGATGTAGACTGGACCAAAATCAAAACCAAGAATCGTTTTCTGAATCAAGTGTTTCAAAGTATGTTTATGCTCAAACTCCCTTTTCCTGCCCTTGAAATCAATACCAAAAACGGCTTTAGATTCTATGGAATGTACTATTGAATCTATCAACTCCCAAAATTTATCGATAGAATACTATTTGTATTCTACCAAGGCCAGAATAAAAACTAAAAAACAGTAAAAACAATCGCTATCGGTCAAAAAGCCGTGATTATCGGTATATCTACAATCTTCGGTCTATTGTATTTTTTTGTGAAATAAAGTCGATGTTACTTTGTTTCATCAAAACGAAAACAATAGATAAACAATGAAAAATATAATTACTTTCGCACTTGTGGTATTGGGAATCACAGCCGCCCAAGCCCAATTCGGTCCGGGAGGCCCTGGCGGGCAAAGTGGTGATGGCAATGGCCGCAACAGAAACACTAATACCCAGACGCCTTCATTAAATTTGGAAAGTACCGCTCCTAAAGGCAATTCAAAAATAAATGGATTTGTGGTGGATTCTTCAGTAACTCAGGCCGTTGAGTTTGCAAATATTGCGCTTTATAACAAAGCTACCGGCAAGCCCGTTGACGGTACAATGGCCGACGAAAAAGGTAAATTTTCCTTTAAAAATATTGCTGCTGGCGACTACAAACTTTTGATTTCGTTTATTGGATATAAAGACAAAACCATCGACAATATCAAGCTAGTCAAAGGGCAAGACCTTGATTTAGGGGTGATAAAACTTAACCCTGACATCAAGACCCTTGATGAAGTAGTAGTAACGGGCGAAAAATCACTCATCGAAGAGAAAGTAGATAGAATGGTTTATAACGCCGAAAAAGACCTGACCGCTCGCGGGGGAGATGCGTCTGATGTTTTGAAAAAAGTGCCTATGTTGTCGGTTGATTTAGACGGCAATGTGTCGCTGAGAGGAAGCCAAAATATCAGAGTATTAATTAACAACAAACCCTCCACTATCGTAGCAAGTAGCATCGCTGATGCACTCAAAATGATTCCGGCAGATTTGATTAAATCGGTAGAGGTAATTACTTCACCATCAGCCAAATATGATGCCGAAGGCTCGGCGGGTATCATCAACATTGTTACCAAAAAATCCACCTTACAGGGACTTACGCTCAATGCTGACGCTGGAGTAGGGGTAAGAGGGTCTAACTTGAGTCTTAATGGAAACTATCGCCAAGGCAAATTGGGGATTACTTTGGGCGGATTTGGACGGGCTTTTTACAACAAAGCAGGTACCACTCTCGACCAATCGACCATCCAAAACGGTGCTTCACTGCTTACCAAGCAATCTACCGATGCGCACGACAATGGCTTATTTGGACGTTATAACCTTGGTTTTGACTATGACTTAGGCAAAAATCAAGCCCTTACGGCGGGTATTAGCTTCGGTACTCGCAACTTCGTCCGTTCGCAAGACCTTACCACTCGTTTGTTCACCAATGATGCGCTTACTTCTACTTCGTACCGTGATGTGACTAGCAAAGATTTGTCAAACAACGTAGATATTAATGTGGATTACATTCGTATGTTCAAAAAGCCAGGACAAGAGTGGTCTATTTCGACCCAATACAGCCGCAACAATCTGACCAACAACTTCAATGCCGATTTGTTGAGTGAAAGTAGCAGCTTATTGAGCCGTCAGAAAAACCTTAACTCTAATCTCAACCAAGAAGCAACTATCCAAACCGATTATCAGACGCCGATCAAAACCAATCAGATGATTGAATTTGGTGCCAAAACGATTGTGCGTCAGGTAACGAGCGATTATAGCTATCAGATTGCAGGGCCTACAGGGGCTTTTGCGAGCGACGCCCGCAATCCAGAAGGTTTCTTGAATTATAATCAAAATATCGTGTCGGGGTACTTGTCTTATACGTATTCGACCGCCAACAAATATACGTTCAAAATAGGGTCACGTTATGAGTACACTACGATTGATGCCAACGACCAAAATGGAAAGATATCAATTCCAAGTTACGGAAATTTGGTTCCAAGTATCAATATCTCTAAAAGCTTGAAAGGCTCAACGCTCAAACTGGCCTATAACCGCCGTATCCAACGCCCAGGTTTGCAACAGCTGAATCCTAACTTCAATGCCGCTAATCCGCAGAATATCAGTATTGGTAATCCAAATTTGAGACCCGAATTGACCAACAATTTTGAGCTTGGTTTGAGTACTAACATCAAGAAAACATACCTCAACGTGGCGGTGTTTGCTCGCTCTACCAACAACAGCATTACCCGTTTGAGCGCTCCTTCGGACACTTTGGCAGGCGCGATTGTGACTACCTTCCAAAACATCGGTAAGCAACAAGTGTACGGAGCTAACGTTTTTGCTAATCTTTATATCACCCCTAAGTGGACCGTAAACGGAGGCGTAGATTTATACTACAACTACCTCGAAGGCAAAGTACAAGGCTTGGATGGTACTTCAATCACGGCAAGCAACACCGGTTGGGTGATAGGCGGAAGAGTAATGACAAGTCTTGCGCTCAATCAAGGATGGGCCGTACAAGCCAACGGCGGAATGCGAGGCAATCAAATCACACTGCAAGGAGTTCAGGGAAGCTTCTACATGTATTCGGTGGGAGTCAAAAAAGACTTCAACAACAAAAAAGGAAGTTTGGGATTAGCAGCTGAAAACTTCTTTGGAGGTATGAGCATCAAATCGACAAGCGTCTCACCGCAGTTTAACCAGACATTTGTCAACAATATTTATAACCAAAACGTCAAATTAACGTTTAGTTATAAGATAGGAAAAATGAGCTTTACCGCTCCCAAAAAGACCAAGTCTGTGAAAAACGACGACGTGAAAGAAGGAGGAGAGAATCGTTAAACTCCAACAAACTTGTCAAGTTTAAAATACAGAAGCAGTCAAACTTGACAAGTCTTGTAAATGGACGCCAACAGACTTGTCAAGTTTATAAACGCAGTAGGAGCTCCAACTTGACAAGTCTTGTAAACTACCAAATGACAAAAGATTTTTAAAGTAGATAGATAAATGAGTGAGCCAAAAGGCGGGTCTTTGCCCGCCTTTTGCTTTTTTAGGTAATCTTATTTCAATTGAAGATTTTTTTGTGGATACTTGTAAAGGTATTTGTTGATGATTCATTTTATGAAAGATATTGTAACACAGCTCATTGAAGTTTTAGGGAAAGAAGCGGTTCTTACCCACGAAGAAGCTGGGATGCGGTCGGCGGGTGTATGGGGAAAACCTCGAAATTTGGATGTTTTAGCCTTGGTGCGTCCCCAAAATACCGAAGAAGTTGCTAAAGTTTTGCGACTATGCCACGAAGCGCATCAGCCCGTAGTGCCTCATGGGGGACTTTCCAATGTGGTTGGCAGTGCCGTCACGGCGCCGCACGAAATTGCGTTGAGCCTAGAGCGAATGAATCATATCGAAGAGATTGATGAAATCAACAAAACCGTAACCGTCCAAGCGGGTGTAGTGTTGCAGCATTTGCAACAGGCGGTAGCGGAGCAAGGGCTTTTGTTTCCTCTCGATTTAGGAGCCAAAGGAAGCTGTACGATAGGGGGGAATGTTTCGACCAATGCGGGCGGTTTGCAGGCATTGCGCTACGGCGTGACGCGGCAACTTGTAGTGGGATTAGAAGCTGTGTTGGCCGATGGTACGGTGGTTTCATCGCTCCACAAACTCCAAAAAAACAACACAGGTTACGATCTCAAGCACCTCTTTATCGGAACCGAAGGAACACTCGGCGTAGTGACCAAAGTAGTTTTGAAATTAGAGGATGCACCCAAAAGCCGCAATACGGCCTTTATCGCATTAGAAAGTTTTGAAGCTACGGCTTATTTGTTAGGGTTTGCAAAAGAAAAATTGGCGGGTACTCTTACTACCTTTGAGTTGTTTTGGGAAGAATACTACCGACTCATGACCAGTCCTCCTTCTGGATTTACACCTCCACTCCCTCACGGAAGCCCTTTTTATGTATTGATAGAAGCACTGGGGCAAAATCCAGAAAAAGACCAACAACTCTTTGAAGCGATGCTAGAAGAAGCCTTGCTCAAAGGTGACATTGTGGATGCGGTGATGGCGCATTCACAGCATCAGCTAGACTGGTTTTGGGGAATTAGAGAAAAAGTAGAGTATGCGGGTCAGTACCACGGCTGGGTGGTTGCTTTTGATGTCAGTTTGGCGATTTCGGATATGGATGCTTACATACGCCACATCAAAGCGCAATTAAGCCACCAATGGCCCGAATACTACTTTTATGCTTTTGGACACATGGGAGATGGCAATTTGCACTTGTATGTTTATGTAGATGACGACTACGAATCTACGCGACAGCAGATTGAAGAAATCGTGTATACGCCTTTGCAAGCAATCAATGGCTCGGTGTCGGCAGAACATGGAATTGGCCTTTATAAAAAACAATGGTTGGCATTGAGCCGAACTCCCCAAGAAATCCAACTCATGAAAACGCTCAAAAGGGCATTAGACCCTCATTCAATTTTGAATCCAGGCAAGATTTTTTGAAGTAGAGTTTCTTCAAATTAGGCATAAAATTATTTTGAAAATATCTAAATAGAGGTGTTTCCAAAATAAGTTGCCACGCATTTTTATCAATCTACGTAATTGATGAAAATGAACAATGTTACCTATGAATCGCTATGAATTTTTGAAATCAATGGGCTTTCGGGGGGGCGCATTGATGGCATTGCTGACCTCCTGTATCAGAGAAGAAGATACCTATGTAGAGGCGCTTACCATCTCACCTTCTTCTGGTACAACCCCGGTTGTGACTACTCCTCCGACAACTGGAACGACCGATTTAAGTACTATTAAGAATCCTTTGGTAACGATTGACCTGACGGCATCGGCCAATTCGGCCCTTAAAACGGTGGGAGGTTATTTGATAAAAAGCGGGATTGTGATAGCTCAAGCAAGTGCAGGTGTGTACGTAGCAGCTACTCAGACTTGTAGTCATGAGCCTAAGAAGAGGGTTATTTTTAACAAAACCGAATTTTATTGTACCGACCACGGTGCCCGCTTCGACCTCACTGGAAAAGGACTCAATAGTTTTGGGAGTAAAGGCATTGCTGTTTATAAAGTCGCTACCGACGGCAAGACACTGGTGGTTTATAGTTAAGTTATTTCAAAATTCAACAAACATGAAAAGTCTTATTTTTTTGTTAGTCAGTAGTTTATGGGTGTCGTCGTTGGAGTGGGGAGGAGATTTTGAAAAAGCCAAAACCGAAGCAAATCAAAATCATAAATTCATTTTACTTAATTTTTGTGGTTCTGATTGGTGCGGTCCTTGTATCAAACTCAAAAAGGATATTTTTGAATCAAGCGATTTTGAGCAGTATGCAGCTAGCCGTTTGGTGCTGGTAAGAGCCGATTTCCCGCGCCTTAAAAAGAATCAATTGGAGCCTCATCAAACCGTTCATAACGAAACTTTGGCCGAAAAGTACAACCCCCAAGGTAAGTTTCCTTTTACGGTTTTGTTGGATGCGCAAGGCAAAGTCATAAAGCAATGGGATGGCTACCCAACTTCCATGAATACCCTTACTTTTATTCATGATATTAGCACCACGCTCGATGTCGCCAAGTGAAGTTTTAGTAGGAGAGCAGCTGTATCGGCGCGTACTCAAACTCATGGGTAATCGCTTTGAGATAAGCGTAGTAGCCCCTAATGAAGCTTGGGCCGAAGCTCGTATTGATGCTGCGGTAGCAGAAATAAGGCGAATTGAGGCCCTTCTGACAACGTATAGAGAGGATAGTCAAACCAATCAAATCAATGCCAACGCAGGGGTTCAACCCACGCAGGTAGACCCAGAAGTATTTGATTTGATCCAGCGTTCTAAGCGGATTTCGGCGCTTACGCAAGGAGCTTTTGACATTACTTATGGTTCTATTGATAAGAGTCTGTGGAATTTTGACACGCACATGAATCGCTTGCCCGATGCTGCTACGGCGCGCTTGGCGGTGCGCCTTATCGATTATCGCAATGTGATTTTGGATGAAACTAGCAGGAGTGTTTTTCTCAAATATCAAGGAATGCGTATTGGTTTTGGAGGTATTGGTAAAGGCTATGCTGCCGAAAAGGCAAAACAGCTACTCATCAAACAAGGTGTGACGAGCGGTATTGTGAACGCCGCTGGCGACCTGACTACGTGGGGAATGCAGCCCGATGGTCACCCGTGGACTATTGGCATTGCTGACCCTAATGCTAAAAATCAGCCTTTTTCGTGTCTCAATATTAGTGATGTGGCCGTGGCTACGTCTGGCAATTATGAAAAGTTTGTGATGATTGACGGGAAGCGATATTCACATACGATTGACCCCAAAACAGGGTTGCCGGTATCAGGCATAAAAAGTGTGACAGTTGTGTGTCCTAATGCTGAGATTGCAGATGCTATGGCCACGCCCGTAATGGTTATGGGAGTAAAGGTAGGCATCGACCTCATCAATCAAATGCAGGGAATCGCTTGCATCATCATTGATGAACACGACCGCGTGTTTACCAGTAAAAACATCAGAATTAATTAGAGAATTTGATAACGTTGCCCTGGTTGGTTCTCCTAAAAAATGCCCCCGTAGGGGCTACATATCAATAGAAGAAACACATCAACCCAATAACCCCACATAAATGCCCCATAG
>NZ_KE384040.1:73667-249521 GCF_000423565.1 Runella zeae DSM 19591
AACGACACCCCCATAAATGCCCCGTAGGGGCTACATATCGGTAGAAAAGACACATTAACCCAATAACCCACATAAATGCCCCATAGGGGCTACATATCGTTAGAAGAAACACATCAACCCAATAACCCCCCATAAATGCCCCATAGGGGCTACATATCGGTAAAGAATTATAACGACACCCCACATAAATGCCCCGTAGGGGCTATATATTGGTAAACACCTATGAAAAAAAAATGGAAATATGGTCTCTTTTTCACCCTATTGGTGGGAAGCATGACCTCGTGCGTTTCGGTAAAAGAATACCAGAAAAGTCGTATCAATGACTCTGAAATGGAACTGTCGGCTCGGAAGTCAGAAAAATTTAAACAGAGTTTTTATTTGTACCGCGAAGGAGCTTCGGGTGCCAATGGAGGCAAAAGCGGTGGAGGCTGTGGATGTAACTAACCATAAAGCTGCCGAAGTGGTGGCTTTCTCAAAATCGAAATTTTCGTATTCTAATGAAAAAAATCATCATCACAGTAGGGCTACTGATGAGCCTATTTAGGGGGGCGTATGCCCAAACTACTTCCGCCGAAAAAGAAAATTATGAAAAACGTAAACTCAAGCTCGAAGAGGTAAATCTGGTAACTAGCTACTACGGCCAAGACGGTAACAACTCGGCAGTGACGGGGGGGATAGGCACCGAAAAACTCAGTGATTTTGCCAATTCTATTGATTTGAAAATGTCGTTTATTGATCGGAAAAGTCGCCAACATAGTATCGTCGCCGATTTCAATATCGATCATTATACCTCGGCTTCTTCCGACAACATCGACCCCTTGACCCTTTCGTCGGCTTCGCGGAGTGATACGCATATTTATCCGTCGCTATCATGGAGCATGAAAAACGACGCTACGCATACTACTCACGGAATCAGCTATGCCTATTCTACTGAATATGACTATCATTCCAACGGAATCAACTTCAATTTTACCAAAGCTTCTCGCGACAACAATCGTGAGTTTAGTCTAAAAGCGGGGGCATTTTTTGATACATGGACGGCGATTTTGCCGGCTGAACTTCGACCGTCGGGCTATGGGTCGGCGGCAGAAGGCGACCGCGACCCCGTGGCTTATAAACCCCGTAATTCGTACAATCTTGCTTTGTCATTATCTCAAATCATCAATAAGCGCCTTCAAGTTTTGATTACGGTTGAGCCAGCTTTTCAGGAGGGACTGTTGAGTACGCCTTATCATCGCGTTTATTTTACCGATGGCTCGCACACGGTAGAGAAGCTACCCGGCACGAGGTTCAAATTGCCCATTGGCGGAAGGCTAAGCTATTTCATGGGCGACCGCTTGATTTTGAGAGGATTTTATCGGTTTTATGCCGACGACTGGGGGATGAAAGCTCATACCGTCAATTTAGAGGCTTCTTACAAAATCACGCCTTTTGTCTCGGTAAGTCCTTTTTATCGGTTTAGTAATCAGTCGGCAGTCCGTTATTTCAAACCTTACGGGCAACACTCCAAAACCGACGCTTATTACACGAGCGATTATGACATATCAGCTTTCACAAGCCACTTTATAGGGGCGGGCGTACGTTTAGCGCCACCGGGGGGATTGTGGGGTATCAAACATTGGAATACTTTTGAGCTTCGCTACGGGCACTACATGCGTACCACTGGCATGGTCGGCAATAGTGTTCCGTTGGCAGTAAAGTTAAAGTAGAAGCATAAGCATAAGCATAAGCATAAGTTTAAGTGTCAGGCAGGACTCATAAGTAATACGCTTATGAGTCTTGCCTGATTTTCTTTTTACTAATACCTAAAATTAATTAACTCACGCCGATTTTATAATAGTTTGTCCGAATCTTCTCTAGGATGCGAGGGGCGTGGTATAGCTTTGTATCTATCATTTAAAAAAAGATACAATGGAGGGCATCACCGTTCAAATTGGTTTGGTAGAAATACTTCAGAAAACCCGACAGTTCATTAGCCGTCACGGGCTAAAAGTGCTCTTACTGTGTTTAATTGCAGCCTTTGGACGAGGGATTCAAGAAGGAGGCTGGGGAGCGATTTCGTCAATAGGTTTTTGGGGACTAGAGTTTGTAGTAGAAGGAGCACGGCTAGGATTAGTGATTTTGGTCATTGGAAATGGCTCTTTGAAAATAGGACTTTGGAGAGTAGTGGCTATTTTTAGCGTGAAAAAATCCGATTGGAAACAAACATGGACTCAATTTAAAAAGAAGATATCGGCCAATAAAATAGCGCTCTTGGTCAATTTTACCCTTTTTCTGATGATAGCTGCTCTTTTTAATTTTAGTATTCATGCAGGGATTGAAGCTGGGCTTTTAGAATACTTGAAAAACAATCATATTGTAGATGCTATGGCTTCCAAATGGCCTGTTGTTTTGTGGCTAAAAAATGTCTCTATTATTCCTTTTACATTGATTTTTGAAACTATCTTGATACTCTACCTAACAGCCTCAGTAAAGCCATGAATACCCCTCTTACCCAAGGAAGTTGGTCTCCTACCAAAACCTACCATTTTGGGGGTGAAAACCTTCGCTATTTTCGATTAGATTCTTTTGCGGGCCCTATCGAGTTGATTGGGTGGGACAAAGAAGAAATACACATAGAAATCTTCGTGACGATTCGTCGTTGGAGTACCGTTTTTTTGATAGAAGAGCCCCTCGCCGAATGGGAGTGGGACGAAGAAACAGTGTCGATTTCGCAGGCCGACAATACCCTCCATGTTCGTTCCCGACCCAATTATAGAAGTTTGACAAACTGGCTCAACTTCCCTAAAGTGTCTTTTCGGGTTTATTTGCCAACTAACATTTCTACGCAGGTTTATAACTCATTTGGCGGTGATATTTTTCTTAAATCTCTGAAAGGACGTCATCAATTCAATACAATGGGCGGGCATATCAAGCTAGACAATGTAGAAGGTGAACTAAAAGGCCGCACCACCGGCGGAAACATACATTTCCTCTCCTGTGATGCCAAAGCCGATGTTTCGACTTTTGGCGGTAATATTAAGATTGAGCAGTGCAAAGGTGAAATCAAAGTCAGTACCAAAGGTGGCAATATCCATATTCGGCACTGTGAAGCCAAAATATATACAGATACGTGGGGAGGAAACATCAAAGCATCGCACTGCAAGGGCGATTTGAAATGCTATACTTCGGGTGGTAATATCGCTTTTGAGGAAATTCAAGGCAATATAGGCGCTTCCACTAAAGGGGGAAATATGAGAGTGAGTATCAAAGCCATTGATGAGTATTTATGGCTTGAAGCCAATAGCGGAAATATCAATATCGACTTGCCCTTGCAGCAGGGCCTACAGCTCAATGTCAAAGGGTCGCGCGTAAAAATGCCTTTTTTGCCTAATTTTAATGGTGTCAAAAAAAATCGATATATCAATGGACAACTCAATGGAGGGGGGGCCAACGTAACCCTCAAAACGCGGGGAGGAGTGATTGCTATTAAGCCTTATGAGGCGGAGGCATCTTCTAGAGCCACCGAGGCAGAAACGACGTATACCGAAAACGAAGTACGAGAAGAAGACGCGCCAATCCCTTTCAAAAATCGATTCTGGACGACGGTTTTGCCCTTTATGTACTCGTTTTTTGTAATGGCACTTTTTGTGTATGGTTTCAGTAGTGTGTTTTATTTTTCGTTGGAATTGATGAAAACTGATTCTCCCGAAAATGCTCAAAATACAGCCTTGTTTTTACTCAATATTACCTCATCGGTGGGGTGCTTTGTGGCGGTCAATGTATTCATCAAAAAAGTAGAACGAAAATACCATTCCGATTGGAAAAAGTATTTGATTCTTATCATCATGACGGTGGGTTTTGTACGTTTGGCGCATTTTTTACAATGGATTATTTATTTATATCTTCCTGACAATGAATTGTTTTGGGTGCATTATTGGCGTATGCTTGATTACAACGTTTGGAATACTTACTCCGACCGAAATTCGTTGTTTTTTGCTTCGATTCCCTTGTTTGCGGTATCTCTTTATTTTTATTTTTGGCAAAAATCTCGTCATTTTACGCGCAAAATCTCCGAGCAAGAATACCAATTGCTAAACCTAGAAAAGCTCAAAACCAAAGCCCAACTCAATGCCTTGGAAGCGCGTATCAACCCGCATTTTTTGTACAATTCCCTGAATAGCATCGCAGGCTTGGTACACCAAGACCCCGACAAAGCCGAAGAAATGACCATTCAGCTTTCAAAATTGTTTCGGCATACAACGGGGCGAAACGAAGGTCATTATCATTTGATAGCCGAAGAATTGGAAGTAGTGCGTTCGTATTTGGCGATTGAACAAATGAGGTTTGGCAATCGTCTCTCTTTTTCTATCAAAGTAGCGCCTGAGTTGTTGGATTTTAAAATTCCGCGTTTTTTGCTGCAACCACTGGTCGAAAATGCCATCAAACACGGTATTTCGAATTTGCTAAAAAATGGTGAAATAGAAATCATCATTGAAGACCAAACCGACACAATTCAGTTTAGAATTCATGACAATGGCCCCGCTTTCAAAGAAGATATAAGTGGGGGCTATGGTTTGCGGAGTATTCGTGATAAATTAAACCTGATTTATGGCCAGAAAGCCTCTCTCCAAGTGCAAAACAATGCTTACAAAATGGTGATTATCAGCATTCCAAAACAACATGAGTGGGTGGAGTTGAAATAATAATTAGTTGAAATTTTTGATTTTTTTATCATGTACAAAACACTATTGATTGACGACGAACAAATTGCTTTGGGGCGTTTGAAGCGATTGTTAGCTTCTTTTGAGGAGGTGATAGAGATTGTGGGCGAAGCGCTCAATGGCCCTGAAGGCATTCAAAAAATAGAGACTTTACAGCCCGACCTGATTTTTTTGGACATTGAAATGCCCCTCATGACGGGTTTTGAAATGTTATCAAAACTGACCTATATGCCTTTGGTGGTGTTTGTGACGGCTTATGACCAATACGCCATCAAGGCATTTGAGGAAAAATCGATTGATTATTTGCTCAAACCCGTGGAAAAAGAGCGCCTTTTCAAAACCATCGATAAGCTCAAAATGCTCCAACCCACGCAAGAGCTATCGCTGACCAAAGAAAGACTTCTGGAGTTGATTGGACAAATTAGCCCCAAGAAAGAAATGCATTCAATTTCGGTCAAAAGCGGTGATAAAATTCTCTTTGTTCCTCTGAGCGAGATTAGTTTTTTTCAGGCCGACGACAAATACGTATTGCTCAATACCATCGATAGCAAGCAATACCTCATGAATCATACTATCAGTGGTTTGGAAGAAAAACTCCCCGTCGATTTTATCAGAATCAGCCGTTCGACTATAGTAAATTCGTTAAGAATCAGGGAACTAGAAAGGTATTTTAGTGGGAAGTATTTGGTAGTGATGAACGATTCGAAAAACTCCAAACTCGAATCAGGTACTACCTATCAGGAAAATGTAAAGCGACTAATGGAAATTTAAGCTATCCAACTACTCATCTTTTCGTCAGGAGGTTTTGAAGAAAATCACTTGACCCAAACTATCATTTGGGTCAAAAATGGTACTGCGTCTCCGACGCAAATCAAGAACGTAAACAATCATATTAAAAATAAGAAGAGATAATAAAACTTGCGTTGTCGATATTTGCAAAAATATTTTGATTGTTATAAATGCTTATTTTTAAATTACCTGTTGTGATTTTTACGCCATCGCTTGTGATTTGATTCTTGATTTCTAATTCTCCTTTTGTTTGAAAAGACTTCCATTCATTGGGTTTGTATTGAAAAAAATAGTTCTTATCTGAAAGTCCCTTGTATTCTTCTAATGATATATTTATTTTATCGAGGCCTTCGCTATCAAAGGCGTATTTTCCAGCTGCGAAGGAAGATAAAGCTGCATTGGTTTTGAGAAGAAATCTTAAGCCGTCGTTGGTATAAAAACTATAATGATACGCTTCGGACGACGATACTATCGTTGAAAATGAGGTGTATATATTTCTATCTGTGCCTTCTAATGGGTATAAGACGCCGTTGATTTTGGTTTGAATATCAGAACATCTGCGTTGTTTTATATCTATGTTGTTGACATACCCTTTGACCGAAAGAGAGTCGTTGGTATAGGGTAAGAAAACCGTCCCTTCAAAATGAAAGGATACAATGTTGCTTAAACTATCGTACTTGAAAGAGTCTAATTTGAAGCTTTTTTTAGGATTGAATAGAGGTGATTTGTAATTTTTACTTTTGTCTTTTATGTCTATTAATGTGACAGTATTGATGTCACCTTTTTTTGAAAAATTGAGAGCCAGATTGTAGTCAAATTTACTCCCGTTTACATCGCCTATCGTCAACGATATATTATCACAATCTTCATTAGCTGAGACATTGTCTTTTAAGATAAAATTGCTGCTTTTTATATTTAACTCAGCTTTGGTGGGCGGTGAATCTAGGTCCGAGTTTTTATTACAGCTAATTATAAACAAGCATAGAATGATAAAAAGTGTTGAAGTTTTCATGAGATTGAGGGTGTAGAAAAAGTGATGGCATTAAGGTGTTATGGATTAGCGTGCTTTTGTAAATGCAGGATAGCGGTAAGAGCAATCACTTGACCCAAACTATCATTTGGGTCAAAAATGGTGCTACGTCTCCGATGCAAAACAAGTAAATATATCAGTAAAAATTTTCTGATTCAATAACTCAAAGATACCTTCTCTTGCTATCATAAGCCAGTCCTACGCCGACGCTGTCGAGTTTGTTTTCGTCGGAAACAGCCGCATTGGGAAACAATTCTCTAAACTTCGCTTGTACGGCCGGAATCTCAGTAGAGCCACCCGTGAGAATGATAAGATCGATAGCATCGGGGGTGATTCCGGCTTCTTTTACGCACTCGCTTGCTGAAGTGGCCATTTTTACAATTTCTTGCTCAATCGCTTCTTCAAACATCATTTTGGTGGTGTTAATTACAAAATCTTGCTCAATAAAATCCAAAGGCGCGACGTACGACGGCGCATCGGTTAAGGCGATTTTGGCATCTTCCACGGCTCCCAGCAAAATATGCCCGCTTTCTTGTTCGATTACATTGAGGAGTTTGGAAAGGCGCGGTTTGTCGTGCGATTGTCCCAAATACTGCCGAATTTGCATGAGATTTTTAGGCGTGTAAAGGGTGTTGATTTTGCTCCATTCTGACAAATCAAAATAGTATTTGAGCGGAATAGGCAGGTTTTTGTCGCCGTAAGTAGTGCGGTAGCCTAGTTCGGGCATAAAAGCATGAAGGCTCAAATCTTTGTCAAAATCATTGCCACCGATGCGTACACCCGTGTTGGCTAAAATATCACTTGAGCGGTCGGGCTTAGTGAGGTATTTTTGGGAAAGCCTAATGACCGTAAAATCGGAAGTACCCCCACCAATATCCGCCACGATTGCAAGCTTTTCGCCGCTTACGTTTACTTCGTGGGCAAAGGCGGCGGCAATGGGCTCAAATTGAAAATTGATGTTTTTGAAGCCCACATTTTGGGCGATAGTTCGTAATTCTTCTTGGGCGTTTTTGTTACCTACAGGGTCGTTGTCAATAAAAAAAACGGGTCGCCCCATGATGACGCTATCGATTTCCTGCTGGGCGGTGAGTTCGGCTTTGTCTTTGAGATATTTGACAAATTGCCCAATAATTTTGTTAAAATTCATCGGACTTCCGTTGACCAATGTGCCTTGTTTCATCGCCGACGTGCCCAATACCCGCTTCAAACTGCGCATAAAGCGCCCTTTGTGACGCTCCAAAAAGAGGTTAACAGCCTCGCGTCCATAGTGAGGGGTGTTGTCGATGCGTTCAAAAAAAATAGCACTTGGAATGGTAGTGTGGTGTTTTTCGACCGGAACCAAAGTGAGGGTTTCGTCTTGATAAAAGGCAATAGTAGAGTTCGACGTGCCGAAATCTACGCCGCAAGCGATAGCTGACATGTATGATGCAAAATAGTGGTTGAATAAAACAAATAGCCTCAGAAGTGGGGTTTTGGGCTCCTCGTATCAAGATTTGGAGGCAATATACTCGCCAAAAATCTCTTGTTCGAGGGCTTTGTCCAAACCGTACAAATCGTTACGGAAATTGAGCTGACCTGTCTGGTCTACCCATGCCGTGAAATATACGATGTAAACAGGAAGCGCGGGACGTACCGTAATCCATTTTTCCTTCTGAGTTTTCCAAACACTCTCAAGCTTTTCTTCGTTCCATGCAGGGTCATTTTTTAAAACGTGCAAAGCCAATTTTTCGGGCGTAGATACACGAATGCACCCGTGACTAAACGCGCGACTCGACTCCCCAAAAAGGCTTTTGGAAGGAGTGTCGTGAAGATAAATGCTATAACTATTGGGAAACAAAAACTTGACTTTGCCCAACGAATTGCCCGGGCCGGGTTTTTGTCGAATCGTAAAAGGAACATTTTTGGTATAAGAGCTCCATTTGACAGAGTAGGGGTCAACTACTTTATTGCCAGATACTACCTCCATGTTGTTGCGGGCTAGGTAGCCAGGATTCCGTTTGAGTTTGGGCAAGATTTCGTTGTTGATGATGTTGTTGGTCACGACCCAATAAGGATTGAGTACTACATACGACAAATTGCCCCGGAAAATACTCGTTTTGGTAGCTTCTTTGCCCACGACTACGTTTGCCATCCAAATTTGTTTGCCATTTTCAAACACATGAAGTTTGAATTCAGGAATGTTGACCAGTAGCATATTGGGTTCCATTTCGGCAGGAACCCACCGCAAACGCTCCATGTTGAGCATGATTTGTCGGATACGAAAACTAATAGGGCGGTTGAGTTCTCGGGCCGTATTCGCGTCGATTTTGCCGTTTTCGACAAGCCCCAATCGATGTTGGAAGCGTTTGAGTCCTACCGTGAGCGAGTCGGTAAAAAGGGCGCTGCTGTCGGTTTCGCTCATGTCTCCCCACATCACGAGCGTTTGTTTGAGAGCAATCAAAGACGAATCTTCATCATTGACTTGCAGCGATTTTTTGGGAAAGTCGAAGGTGGGCCATCCGCCTTTTTTCTCCAAACTTCGGTAATATTGTAGTTTGTTTTTGAGTAATACATAATATCGATTGACCGGCTCGCGCATTGGGTTTCCTTTGGCCGAAACCAATGTGTCTAACAGCGCTTGGTAGTCTTTTTTCTTGCGTGGAATAAACCATTCTAAGTCAAGCGGGTCTCTGACACTTCCCGTAAATGCCTTGTCAGTATATTTGAAAAATGCCGTTGTCAGTAGCAATTCCAAGGTTTGAGCATCTTGGGGGCGTTTCAAAAATTGACTCCCTTTGGTATGTGCTTCCAACAACAAGGTATCTATTTGACGGCTATAAAGACTACTATCCGCAAAATCGCTGATGAAGGCTTCGCGTTGCTGATTGAAGTTGAGGGCGGCATTTGTAAGCTTATTTTCACTAAACCAAGCGTACTGGTAGTTTCTTCTTCGGTAAAATTCACTGACGTCTTTTTGGATGCTGTCGGCTACCAAATGGAGTCGGTAAAAATCAATAAGGATAGTACTGTCTAAAACGAGGTTGGTGTAGTTTTGGGTAGAATAAACACTAGAATCTGGCGCAAAAGCCGCTTGTTGAGGCTTTTTTTGTTGGAATTGATAATATACAACGGCAGCGATAATCGTCACAATACCCACGCCTACCGCTAAATAAGGCCAATTTTTTTTCATGTTATCAGATTAAGAGGAAATACACAATTACAAATCTAATCATTTTGCGGTTAACCCTGCCAACGTTCGTACCCCTGCCAACGTTCCCAACGTTGGCAGGGTTGGTTTGCGATGTTCCCAAAAACGTTGGCAGGGTTTGGTTATATTACTATTCATAACCCTGCCAACGTTCGTACCTGCCAACGTTTAAAATGGTGGGGTATTTAAAATTTGGCAAGTCTTTTGTAGGTGCTATGGTAAATGTGCAAATTTGGGAATGTAGTGGAGGCCGCAGCTTGTTTCCTCATTTTGTGACAGTTCTGAAAATCAAACATTATTTTTCTTTGCCCTAATCCTCTCTTATATCATGTTTCGTCTTTTAGTCATTCTGTTGGTATTGTTTATCCATGAAAGTTTTGCGCAGGCGATTCCCGAAGTGGCGTGTTTTGGGGATGTAGACGCCCTAGCTACTACTTGGGATACGTCTGCTACGGTGGCATTGAAAGGTACACGTTTTACTCCTAGCGTAGTCAATCAGTCATCTACGGCTCCTATTTTGTTTGAGAGTACTATTGAAGGACAGCCTTCGGAGGTAAAAATAGAATTGGCCGATAAGTCACTCATTGTCTTGAACGACAAAGGCTTAGAAGGAGATAAGACTGGTAATGACGGCATTTATTCGGCTCGCATCGCCCCCCCTTCTACGGGTTGGCAATCTTTTTTAGGCTATCTGAAAGTTTCAGAAAATGGCGCTCAAGTAGCTCAACTCAATTTGATTTTGATGGTACTTACTCCTGAGATGCCTCTGGTGCGTACCGTCAAGATAGACAATTCAACGCAGTTTTCGGATTATGTCTTTAACATGGTAGTACCTTCTACCTCTTCCAATACTTTCGATGTACGGCAAATCGCCCAAGGATTCTACAAATATCACGGCGACAATTTTGATTTTATCAATGTGGTGTTAGTGCCAGGTTATATTGGGAATCGTTATCACAGTTACGTATCCAATGCCATTCAAGGCTTAGGAATGCCTCTTGTTAATAACAGTGCTAGTTATGGCAGCAAGGGGAAATTGCTGGGTTTCAATTTCTTTCCTGTTCCTTCTTTTTTTGATGCTGCTAGCAATGGCTACAATCACGAGATAGGGCATCAGTGGATTAATTATTTCAGTAATTCTTTTTTGAAAGAAGGTATTCCGCATTGGCCCCTTTCTAATTTGGCGACGGGCGTGATGGGATTCAGCATTGGAGGAGCAAATGGAGCTGGAGGGAGTTTTAGTAAAAAATTTGTGGAAGAAGGAAACTCCTTCAAACTCGTGGACGATAGCGCCAATTTTCCGCCTTATTTCAACGATTGGGAAATGTATCTGATGGGGCTGATTCCAACGGATGAGGTGAGTTCGTTGGCTATTATTTTCAAAGACCAAACTACGTTTCCTACTGAGAGTATGTACCCAAAATCAGCGTTCAATATCTTTTCGTTTTCAGATTTGATTCGGATTGTAGGAGAGAGAAGCCCCCGGTCGAGCCAAAGCCCCAAAGAGTTTACGATTGCCACGATTGTACTTTCTGAAGCCCTTCTCAGGGAAGAAGAAATGGCCTATTTTGATTTTATGGCTAAACGTGCCGAAGCCAAATCCCAAGTAGCGGTAAGAGAGGGATTGTCTACCTATATGGGCAAACCATTTTTGGTAGCTACCCGTGGGAAGGCTACTTTGAAGGCCGCCCTCAATACCAATTTTTCGTGCGATCAAGTGTTGCCTAGACCCGTTTTGATTTCGGATAATAATTTCTCATTTTGTGAAGGGCGTAGCACAACGCTGAAAGTAGAAACCACCGCAGCAAGTTATGTTTGGTACGTGGACGGTACAGTGATACCTGACCAGAAAACCAACACCTTAGTAGTGTCGAAAGCAGGTGGTTATGCAGTGGTGGCACAAGATACCAAAGGCTGTAATAGCCCGCGCTCGGATGAAAAAAAGATAGAAAGTTTGCCTTTGCCAGTGCGCCCAACGGTGGTAGCGGATGGCAATACGACGGTTTTTTCGCCCCAAAAAGTAAAACTTACCGCCTCTACTTCGGAGGCAGTGACTTATCAATGGCAGAAAGAAAATGTAAATATTGCAAATGCGACTCAAACAACTTATGAAGCTGCCGAATCGGGTACTTACCGCGTTCAGGTAACAAGTCAGCGGGGATGTATCAACTTTTCGGAAGCTATCAAAATAGAAATTCAGCCTGTACTTTCGACCTCTGTGTCGGTGCCTCAGGAGGTGGAATTGATGAATTTTCCTAATCCTTTTAGCCAAACTACCCAAATCAAATTTGGCTTACCGTCGGCTGCTTCTGTGAGTTTGAAGATATACACCCAAGCAGGACGAGAAATTGGAAAAGTGGTGGAAGGTAAGTATGGGGCAGGGTGGCACGTAGTAGATTTTGATGCCAAAACCCTGCCCGCAGGTTTGTATATTTATCGATTAGAAACCAATCAATCGCAGAAAGTAGAAAAGAAAATGATAGTGGAGTGATACGCTACTCTGCTTTTCCACTGGGGCGTACATTTTTGCCAACGCGTTTGGTGAGGTCATCTCCCAAATCCTCGCGGGCTTCTTCGGCTACTTTTTGGAGCTCGGCCAAAATCTCGGGATAAAGCTCCTTTACATCATATCGTTCGGCGGGGTCACGGCGAAGGTCATAAAGGGCTAATGGAAATGGATGATTTTCGGGGGCTTTGCCCGGAAAACCGTCATTGCCCGGAAGCTGACCTTCATAGGTACGTCCTTCGTGAGGCAGCACGAGTTTCCAGTCATCACGACGCACTGCTTCGAGGTTGTTTCGACGATAGTAATAATAAAAATACTTCCGAGGGGTGGCTGAGAGGTCACCTTTAAGGAGCGAAAAGATATTGACTCCGTCGATTTTCTTTTCGGGGAGTTTGGCGTCAGTGATGTGGGCAATCGTGGGTAATAAGTCAATCGTCGAAGCAAGTTTGTTGCAAACGACTCCTTCGGGCGTTATTCCTTTCCAACGCACAATACAAGGCACTCGCTGTCCGCCTTCGAAGCTGTTGCCTTTGCCTTCCCGCAAGCCACCCGACGAGCCGGCATGATTGCCGTAGTTGAGCCAAGGGCCGTTGTCGCTCGTAAAGATGACAATGGTATTTTTGTCGAGGCCTGTTTCTTTGAGGGCCTTCATGATTTCTCCTACCGACCAGTCAATTTCCATCAATACATCACCATAAGTACCTTGTTGGCTTTTGCCTTTAAACTTGGCCGAAGCCGCAATCGGCACGTGCGGCATAGAGTGAGGGAGATAGATGAAAAAGGGTTCTTTCTTATGTTTTTTGATAAAATTGACGGCATTTTCGGTGTAGATACCCGTAAGCTTGGCTTGGTCGTCAAGGGTTTTGATTTCTTGTAATGTATCTAAATTATGCAAAAGAGGTAACAGTGGGAAGCTCTTTTTGCGATTGTCGCTGGCATTGGAAATAGGCTGCCCGTCATAATGTACCGGCCACATATCATTGGAATAGGGTAGACCCACGTATTCGTCAAAGCCTTGTTTATTGGGCAAGAAGGCAGGTTTATCGCCCAAGTGCCACTTGCCAAACATCGCCGTGGCGTAGCCTTTGGATTTCAGTACTTCGGCGATAGTCGTTTCTTCGGGGTTAAGCCCTACTTTGGCATGAGGAAATAAAGCTCCCGAAATACCGACCCGATTGGGGTAGCAGCCTGTAAGTAAGGCCGCGCGCGAAGCACTGCATACGGCTTGGGCGGCCAAAAAATTGGTAAAACGAACCCCTTCGGCGGCTAGCTTGTCGAGGTGAGGGGTGCGGTATTGTAAAGCTCCATAACAGCTCAAATCGCCATAGCCGAGGTCGTCCATAAAAATCAAAATGACATTGGGCGGGGTAGCTTTGGGTGCTTTTTCGAGCGACAAAAATCGAAAGGCAGAAACGGCTATTAATGAACCTAATCCGATCAGTAGAAGAAGGGTTTTTCTCATGATAGTTGGGGGGAAACGTTATTTTTTTACTTCAAATTTAGGGTCAACAAACTCCCAATCTTGGATGTGAGAGGGGCGGTGTTCGCGCTTTACAGCGGTTTTCGGATTGCGTTTAACTCCCTTCCAATTCCCAATTCTGACCGCTAACTGTCCTCCATTTTCGGGAAATTCAAAATAAAGAATGCTGTACGCCTTTTTGCAACAAGGTAGGTAAAAAAGAAATACCATCGGTAGGCTGGGCTAGTTTTACGCGTAGAAGGTCGGCGCAAGTAGCTACTAGATCATACTGAGTTGAAACCTGCTCGGTGATAGCTCAATAGTAATGATACTAACAAATAAGCTTTCAACCGGAGAAGTTATATCCTTCTCCGGCTGAAAGCTTATTTCAAAAAAATTATTTCAAACCTAACAAAAATCCGATGGTAAAATTGGCATCCCAATCAAAAACGAAGGTTTTACAACCTGTAGCGTCGGCAATAGCTTTGTAAATATTTCCCCCTGCTTTTGCTTTTGCTTTGTCGAGTTTGTAAGCAGTAGGAGCTTTCAAAACGGTATATCTTTCTTTTCCATTACGGATTTCTTTTGCTAAATCATAAGGCACACCCCCGATGATAAAGCAAATATCTCTTTTGGAAGTGGGGACTTGTTTGGCCTTGGCGCCTACTTCTTCATACACCGTGTCGTCGGCTGTTCCTTTTTCGTAATATTTAGCGCCCGAAGCTTCTAAGCTTTTGACACCCCCTCCAGCAGTAGTCCAAGCGATTTTGGTGTTGCCAGAACCGATGTCCGTAAAAAATCCGCTATCGTAATATTTGGCAGGTAAAGCCGCTTTCAAGCCCAGTGTTCCTTCTTGTTCAGGTGTAACGGTATTGACCATGTAGCCCATATCTTTCAATACTCGGATGATTTTTTGAGTAATATCAGCTTTCAATGCCCCTGAGCTCACCACAAAATGGATGTTTTTGCCGCTTACACCGTGGTCAATCATGCCACTAATGTACTTTTTGAGGCCAACGCGGATGTCATAGTCAGAGGCCATGTTTTCGATAACCATGCTATTGCCAAATTCCGCTTTTTCGAGTTTCCAATTTTTATCTTTGTCAACATTGACCACGAATGAATTGAAACCACTTGCTCCCAATTCTACCACTCCTTTGAGAGTCCCATCTACCGGCTCGGGGGCGGTGTACGAAAATGAGGTATTGTCGGAGGCCGCAGTAGAGGAAGACGACGACGATTCGCTGCTTGCGGTATTGTCGTCAGAAGCCACAGATTCTGAAGTCGTGGCCTCCGTGTTTGGGGAAGTAGCGGTAGTTTCGGTACCGCCTTTTTCATGGTCGGGCCCAAAGAAATAATATCCTGCTCCGAGTGCCCCTGCGATGAGCAAAATCAAAGCGATTTTTCCTGCTCCAGTTAGATTCATAGTCGTTTTTGGTTAATGAATAAAATAATGATTTGTAATGCGGTTTACCGATATGTAGCCCCTACGGGGCATTTTTGATGTTTGGTTTGGTTTATGATTTACCGATATGTAGCCCCTAGGGGGCATTTTCAAACGTGTTTTGACGCAGTTATTTTAGTTTGCGAGATATTGTTTGATACCGTTTTCAATCAAAGTAATCTCACTCGCTACGCCTTCTTTGGCGGCGATAGTAGCTTGGATTTTTTGTTCTATTTCAACGAACTTGTCCGTAAACTTACCGTCTATTCCGTTGAGAGTTGCCAATTTTTCGGCCTGTATTTTTTCCAAATTGCTAATTTCTTGTTTCAGTTTGGCTAATTGTTGCTCAATATTGGCTACTTCATTGTTCAATTGTTTTTGTTCGATGTCTTTTTCTGCGTTGAGCGCTGTTTTCTTTTGCTCACCCGCGCTGACAGTTGCCTCAAAAGCTTTTTGAAGCTCAGTCTTGTAAAAATTGGCAGAGTCTAGCAAAAATTGTTGATTGCAATTAGGATTCAATAACTTAGCACCTTCATAGGCTGTTTTGAAATGCTCTAAAGTAGGGCTGCTGCTCGTGCGCAATAGCATCATTGAAAACTCATAAAAATCAAACCCTGGTTGATTTTTATCCTCTAATATTTTTTTGAATCGGTTTCTTAATTCGTCTACAAATTCTGTAGATGAATGAGTATCAGGTAGAGTAGAAACCGAAGGTGGACTTACAGGAGGAGGGGTGGTGGGAGAGGAAGCTGGAGAAGGAGTTTTTTTCTCTTCTTCTTTAGATTCATCTAGCACCACAAACACGCCCGCTAGGTTGCGGAGCCAGCCACTTACTTTATTTTTTTGAGGTTCGTCTGCCATAGCGAATGATTTGAATTAAAAATCAGTGGAAAGTTATAAAAACCCTTGAAAACATAGCGTAAAGGTAGGTAAGAATTTATTAGAGGGTCATGGAGGAGTACAAGAACGGTTGAAAATCGGGTCAATCAAGGCAGTTTTTAGGATGAAGCATAGGTTTGTAGGAAGACTTTCTTATTTTTACTTTTCGTATCTACTTCCAAACCATGACCAAATACCTTTATTTCCCTTTACTGATTTTCTTTTTCGCGTCTTCCGTTTTCGCTCAACCTACTCGTCCCAATGTAGTCATCATTTATGCCGACGACCTAGGTTATGGAGATGTAGGATGCTATGGCGCAAAAAAGGTGTCAACCCCCAATATTGACAAGCTTGCCAAAGCAGGGCTTCGTTTTACCAATGCTCATACGAGTTCAGCTACTTGTACGCCTTCGCGTTATTCTATGCTCACGGGCGAATACGCCTGGCGCAAACCCGGTACGGGTGTCGCTACGGGCGATGCGGCTGCTTTGATTTTACCCGGTCGTAGTACATTACCGCTGGTATTTCAGCAAGCGGGTTATAAAACGGGTGTGGTAGGAAAATGGCATTTGGGCTTAGGCCCTCAAGGTGGCCCCAATTGGAATGGCGACATCAAACCAAGTCCTTTGGATATTGGATTTGATTACTCTTACATCATGGCCGCTACCGGCGACCGCGTGCCGTGTGTCTATGTCGAAAATAGGCGAGTGGTAAACCTAGATCCTAGTGACCCTATCCAAGTGAGTTTTAAAGAGCCAATCGGCAACGAACCCACGGGGCGTGCCAATCCCGAATTGTTGAAAATGAAACATTCGCATGGTCATGATTTTACGATTATCAATGGTATTGGGCGCATTGGATACATGACAGGAGGTAAATCGGCGCGTTGGAAAGATGAAGATATGGCGGATATTTTTACAAGTAAAGCCGTAGAGTTTATCGAAAAAAACAAAGCTGAGTCCTTTTTCCTTTATTTTTCTACCCAAGACATCCACGTGCCTCGTGTACCGCATCAGCGATTTGTGGGTAAAAGCGGCATGGGACCACGAGGCGATGTAATTGTGCAGCTTGATTGGACGGTAGGAGAAGTAATGAAAGCATTGGATAGACTTAATTTATCCAAAAATACCATTGTTATTTTCTCAAGCGACAATGGCCCCGTGGTGGATGATGGCTACCAAGACCAAGCTGTGGAGCTTCTGAATGGACACACTCCTGCTGGCCCTTTGCGCGGCGGAAAATACAGTGCTTTCGACGCAGGTACGCGTGTGCCGTTTATCGTACGCTGGCCAGGACAAGTGAAGTCAGGAGTGTCGAGCGCGGCAGTAAGTCAAGTAGATTTGTTGGCTTCATTTGCGGCATTTACAGGGCAGTCTTTTGATGCTACTACGGCACCCGATACGCGCAATCAACTAGCGACTTTGTTGGGGAAAGACAAAAAAGGGCGTGATTTTATTATCGAACACGCAGGTACTTTTTCGCTTCTGAAAGACAATTGGAAATATATCGAACCCAGCAAAGGCCCTAAAATGAGCATTCAAACCAACACTGAGCTTGGCAATAATCCTGAGCCACAATTATATGATTTGTCGAAAGACTTAGGAGAAACCAACAACCTTGCTACCATAAACACCACCAAATTAAAAGAAATGCAGGATTTGTTGAGAGATATTAAGGAAAAGCGGAAGTAGAAGTTAGTTCTTATTAGCTCCAATGTTAGGTTGGAGCCATAAAAAGCACTAAGATTCCATTCACCTCGCTAATCTTTTGTAGTACAGGCATCTTGCCTGTTGTATTATCATCTAATTGAATTGAAGGGCCGCTTTAAACACTGCCTCCCTGATGGGATTGGGATTGAAATAATCTTTGGTGGGTTGTAAACCCATATTTTGGCGATTGATGAGCAGAATTACCGAAAGCTTTTGAGTAGGAACTACCACAATGCTCGTTCCCGTAAAGCCCGTATGACCAAAAGTGCCTGCGGGAGCATTTCGCATCAAGGCACTTTGAGGATCCATCATCCAACCTAGGCCATTCTTAAAATTGTCTTGTGTTAAAAATAGCGACACGGTTTTGGAAGAAATAAACTTTTTACCTCTCACGATGCCTTTATTTTTGAGCATATCAACTAGTTTTTGGAGGTCGTCCATGGGGGAGAAAAGACCTGCCGCCCCCGAAATGCCCTCGTTGGCGTACCAGGCGTTGCCATCATTTACTTCACCTTTGAGGAGGTATTGACGCCATCCATTCCAGCTTTTAGGGTCTAGTCCTTTTACCACAAACCCAAGCGTTGAGTCTTCTATCATGCGTTTTTCGTAAGGGTTTCCCATCGAAGTTGCGGCAATAAGGTTGGCAGTTTTGTCAGGATTGTAGGTGGTGTGGGTCATGCGAAGAGGGGCAAAAATTTCGGTTTTTAGGTAAGCATCCAAGGTTTTTTCCGAAACCTTCTCGATGATTTCGCCCAAGAGGGTAAACCCCAAATCCGAATAGTGCCGTCCTTCGCCTACGGGATATTTCAAAGGAAGCTGTTTGATAAAAGCATACGTATCCGCTCGTTTGTTTGAAAAATAATACAACGGATACCATTCGTATATGCCCGACGTATGCGTCAGTAGGTGGCGGAGGGTGATTTTTGCTTTGTCGCCTTCATCAAAACCTGTTATATATCGCGCTACTGGGGCTTCTATATTGAGTTTGCCTTGGTCGTGGAGCTTCATGATAGCCGTAGTAGTGCCTACTACCTTTGTCAATGATGCAATATCAAACAAATGATTGACGGTCATCCGTTCGGGGTGTTCCGAAATAGAGCCGTCAAACTCTTTAAGTTGGGCATAGCCATAGGCTTTTTGAAGGAGTACTTTGTCGCCTTTTTTGATAGTGACTACCGCTCCAGGGATTTTTTTATCGGCAATGTATTTTTCAATCACAGAACTGACTTCTTGGTCAAGTGCTTGGATTGATTGGTTTTGGGCAAGGGCAACTTGAGCAAAAATGAGCAATAAAAAAGCGACAGATTTCATCCAATGAATAGTAATGTTAGCGAAAAAGGTTTCTTGCGAAGATACACCTAAAAACCTTTTTATACGCAATCAGAAATAGAATAGGAGCATTAGCTACCACCGCATCCCCCACAGCCACCACATCCTCCCGAGCTACATCCTCCACTTCCACAGCTAGCGGCTCCCGAATCACTAGCAGCATTAGAAGTAAAACTTGCCCCCCACCATTCTGCACCATCGCCCGAAGCATGGGGTTTGTGAAATAAGTGCGGGAGTGTGGGGCCATCGGCAAATGTATAAGTGGTATTGAAGAGCATCAATGTCAGAGCGGCGGTACTGATGTGGTAGCTCCATTCCGAAGTTTGATACGAATTTTGGGTATCTTTATCAATCACTGATGGCTGACTTAAGATTACCCAAACCAGCACATATAATACAAGCAACAGCAATAAGAAAATAACTGGACGGGCATTCAAAATTCCTTGAAAAACCCTACCGATACCGATTAATAAGACCATCCACTGAAAAATGTTGACCCATACACCTTGTGTAAGTGTTTGTTTGAGAGAAAGGGTGGCTTTGGAAATGGTTTTTGCAAAAGAAAACAAACTATCACGAAGAAGACTGACAGAGATGTCGTTTTGGTCGTAGGCTTGTAGCGAATACATCATCGGCTGGTGAATACGTTTATCACAAACAAACTTATCGCCCGTTTGGTATTGGAGCCAGCCCTTTTCGGCAAAATCCGTGACAAGCGTTAAAAACAAAGTTTCGGTATCTTTAAACACCGCTGCAAAGTGATAGGGGTGGAGCTGTTGGGTAGCCGTTTGTAAAATTGTTTTCCTAAAATTAACCTTAAGATAAGCTCCCCAACATGCCCAAGCTATCAAAAGCATATATGCTAACAAAAAGTAGGGGCCAGACAATGAAAACATAAATAGCGACAAAATACTCAGCGCCAGAGCCCCAATAGGCCAATACGGCTTTTTTTGCCACAGAGAAGGAATTTGCCAAGTAGGTTTGCGAAAGAGCGAATTAGGCGAAAGATAAATTTCTAAATCTAGTCCAGAAGGCAAGGGCCAATAGTCGGCGGGGGGAATCTCTTGAAATTCTTTGACGTAGGATACCAACGTATCGGCGTACCATTGTTGATGGCGGAGGTTTTCTTCATTCCCTCCTTTATTGGGGTAGTGGTGAAGAGGTTTTTGGAGTATTTCGCCGCAGAGTTTTTGCCAGTAGCTCACCGTATAGGTCAAGTGCAAATGCCAAACTTTATCGATTGTATCCGAAGGCGAGGCACCTTGGGGCATGGTGAGACAGAGGTATAAAAACTTTTTGTATTCGGCGATGGCACGTTTGGCAAAATCGCCCTCCCATTTTTCCTCTTTGGCGAGCTTGTCCGAAAACTGAACAGCAGCTTCTGGCGAGTCGTCTAATTGAAAATTGCTTATTTTTTCCCAAAGCGCAGGGTTTGAAAGTTGAAATTCCATTTTGATAAAGATTAAGGTTGTCTGGTTTTGTTATTTGTAAATTGAGTTAGACTTTCTAAGTTTTTTATGGATTTAAACTTAAGAAGTCCCTTTTGGTCTGTTAATTTATTTATCGAAAATTGGAGATTTTTGAGCCTTAAAGTCAAGGATAACAACTGGCTGATTGCTAAGTGAGAGGTGGTTACAGAGAGGTTACATTCTATTTTTCTAAAAAAAAGATAACTTGCAGTTGCTAGTCAACAGCCTATTGTCTTGTCAAGATTTGGTTTTAACAGAAGTAAAAAAAACATGAATATTGAAGTAGCTCGCCCGTTGTTTGAGAAACTGTGGAATCAAATTCTGGAACTCTATTTTCGAGAAGAATTAGGGCTTCCTTACACCGATTTTCGGACGCCCCCTCATTCAATGAATCAGGTGTTGGGCAATGCCAGTTGGTCTAAAAACAGCAATTACGAAAAACAACAAAAAAGGCAATTGCCTATCTTTGTGGGACATGCTACTTATCAAAAAAGCCTTGAGCTTCACGAAAAAGGCATTGGCCCCGAAACCTATAAATTCGGTGGAAGTACCTTCCGTGACCGTCACGATGACCTTCTCAAATCAGCCAAGACGTACATTGGTACTACCGATCATTTTATGTTGGCGCTTGTCCGAACCCTTGGCTATGCGACTCTCGACGACTATCGCCAAAGTCATGGTTTTGATGGAAATTCTATCCGAACAAACCTTGGGAAATCGGCGCCGGAGACTTCTCATTTAGAAAATGAACTTTTGACCCTTAATACCGATTTACAAAAGCTTTTAAGGGAAAATCGTATTCTTTATCAAAAGCAAAAACGAGGAAAAATAGCAGCCCTTATCATTTTAATAGGACTCATGGGGGCGCTGGGAGCGGCTTTGTTTTGGAGACAGGAAGATACGGGCGGGAAAGTAATCCGCTCTATAGCCGATACTTCGACGCTGGCCAAAGGCATGCTCGGCAATTGGTACAGTTATAATCGTAACTACGAAGCCCGTGGTAAAAACGACGGCTATACTTTTAATCGCATCGCGTGGCAAATTTCGGTGGACAAAAACGGTTTTTTAGCGCTAAAACGCTACTGGAAAGCCCTAGAGTTTGACGGATGGACTGAGTTTATTGGAGGGACTTCCCCGCAGCTTCATTTTTTTGTGAATGTTTATCAAAACGGTAGTGGTTACAAAAATCCTGTAGGCTATCGGCATTTTAATTGTGGAATTTGGGGCGAAAACCGGGATTGGATGCATGCAGATACGCTGAGTTGCATTTGTACCTCTTACAATTTCAGCGATAGTCATTTGGGCGAGCCTTTGGCTAGTCGCGAAATTCTCATTCGCCAACATACTACCTCGTTTGATTCCCTCAAAACCCATGCTAAAAGTTTTACCCTCGCTGAGGCTCCTTGGCTTGAGCGCTTTTTGCCAAAAGAGGAGAGCTATTTGTTCCAAAAACCAAAGAAAAACCTCTAACGCTAGGACAGACTTTCCAAGTTTTTGATAAGTGCGAGTACAAAACTTGGAAATTCTGAAAATGCAAATCCTTCTGAATGAGGCTTTCCAAGTTTTTGATAAGTGCGAGTACAAAACTTGGAAAGTCTAAAAATGTAAATCCTTCTGAATGAGACTTTCCAATTTTTTGATAAGTGCGAGTACAAAACTTGGAAATTCTGAAAATGCAAATCCTTCTGAATGAGGCTTTCCAAGTTTTTGATAAGTGCGAGTACAAAACTTGGAAAGTCTGAATATGCAAAGCCTTCAAAAATAATTTTGAGGTTTTGTTTGGATTATACTTTATAAGAGTATTTACTTTGCAATACAAAGTACTTTTGTAGTATTAGTCACCCTCATTTTTTAAACCAATCAAAACTCACTTATCATGGCACCTACCAACACGTTTTTCATCCAGCCGTTTGAACCTGCATCTTTTCTTAAACGCGCATTGATTGGGGCAGCTATTGCCTTGGTCGTTATTTCGCTTTTTGTCTTTGGCGTCAAAAACCCTAGACCTGAATGGGGAAGCTGGTGGATGCTGCGTCCACTTTTGTTGACTCCTTTTGTGGGAGCATTGGGCGGTGCTTGTACTTATTTGGTGAGTTTGGTGGCACCAAAGCACGGGTGGAAATATGTTGGCGCGCTTGTAATAAGTGTGATTGGTTATGTCATTTCTTTGTGGCTTGGCATTGTATTGGGATTGGATGGTACTTTGTGGAACTAAATCTGGAGCCGTTACCCTCATGAAAGACCTAATCACGGCTCATATCAACGAGCCTTCGCAACTCGAAAAGCTGTACCGTTCCAACAAAGCGGTTTTCAAACGAGCCTTTAGTTCCGTTTATCCCGAACTCAAAGGGAATACGGCCGCCGACGTTTGGCATGAGCGTTTGAATTATGATAGCGACGATATTCAATGGGGCACTGGCCAAGATCTAGCCTTGGTGGTAGGAGCTTCGTTGGTGGCGGGCGTCATTGCCAAAATTCCCGCCTTTACCCAGCTTAACGAAGAGTTTTTCTACACTCGCAACATTGGCTTTATCATTTTTCCGCTCCTAACGGCCTATTTTGCCTGGAAAAATAAGGTTTCGACAAAGACAGTAGCAATGCTTGCGGGGGTATTCTTAATAGGAGCTATCTTTATTAACAGCCTCCCTAACAACCCCACAAGCGATACCCTGACGCTATCCTGCATTCACCTTGTGTTGCTTTTGTGGTCTATTCTTGGATTTGCTTTTGTGGGCAGTTCCAACAACTCCGAAAAACGATTGGGATACCTCAAATACAACGGGGATTTGGTCGTCATGACCACGCTGATTGTTATTTCGGGAGGAATTTTAAGTGCGATTACCGTCGGCCTTTTTTCGTTGATAAATCTCGACATCGGTAAATTTTATTTTGAAAATATCGGTGTTTTTGGTCTTGCAGCAGCGCCGTTGGTAGGTACCTACCTCACCCAAACCAACCCACAACTGGTAGGTAAAGTATCGCCTGTCATTGCCAAAATTTTCAGTCCGTTGGTACTGGTGATGCTGACAGTATACCTCGGTGCTATTGTTTATTCGGGCAAAGACCCCTACAACAACCGCGAGTTTTTGATGGTATTTAATGCACTGCTGATTGGGGTGATGGCGCTCATTTTCTTTTCGGTTGCCGAAACCTCCAAAACGTTCCATAATCGCGCTCAAGTGTGGGTATTGTTTCTGTTGGCTATGCTCACTATTGTGGTCAACGGGGTAGCTTTATCAGCCATTTTGTTCCGAATCTCAGAATGGGGAATTACTCCTAACCGAACGGCGGTATTGGGCGGAAACTTACTTATTTTAGTGAATTTGCTACTCGTCATGATACAACTTTCGAAAGTACTCACTCAGAAAGCTACCCTCGTCGACGTGGGCAAAACAATTGCGATTTATTTGCCTATTTACAGCCTCTGGACCCTCATTGTTACTTTCTTATTCCCGTTTTTATTTGGGTTTAAGTAAACAGCTAGGGTCATACCTTACAAACGAGCATGGGTCTTCGGAGTCATGCTCGTTTTGTGTTATGACCTATTTTGATCATGGTGCATTAGATAGAAAAATAGGGAATAATGAGGCTGTTTTTAACAAAAAGAAAAAATAAGTAGTTTGGGTTCTGCTTATTTGTGTTATTTTTGTTGAAATAAGAAAAAATATGCAGAATTATAGCCTTATTCCTACCGAAAAAATAGTAGAGCGGCTACGATACGAAAACCCTTGGTGGATCAACAAAAGAATACCAGAAGTGTACAGTTCCATGGCAAAACGGCTATACTTTACTCTTTTTTACCCGTATGTAGTCGAAAAAAATGTACGTAGAGCTTTGGTACTTATGGGACCGAGGCGGGTAGGGAAAACTGTTATGTTATTTCATAGCATACAGCAACTACTGAGTGAGGAAGTGAATCCACAAAAAATCTTCTTCGTAGGCATAGACAACCCTATTTACCTACATATAAGCCTAGAAGATATTTTAGACCTTTGTAAAAAATCGCTTCACCTAAGCAACCTGGACGGCTGCTATGTTTTCTTTGACGAAATCCAATACCTCAAAGATTGGGAACGCCATTTGAAAGTATTGGTTGATTCGTTTCCCGCGACCAAATTTATTGTATCAGGGTCGGCAGCAGCTGCCCTAAAATGGCACAGTACCGAGAGTGGAGCAGGCCGATTTACCGATTTTATGCTGCCACCCCTCACTTTTCAAGAGTATATTCATCTAAAAAAAATGAACCATCTTATGTATGATGGCCATGTTGTGTATGGTGAAAATCAAGTGCCTTATTGCCTTACACATGATATAAAGGTGCTCAATAGAGAGTTTGTCCATTATTTGAATTTTGGAGGCTACCCTGAAGTAGTTTTGTCCGAAAAAATACAAAGTGATATGGGAAGGTACGTGAAAAACGACATTGTAGATAAAGTACTGTTGCGAGACTTACCAAGTCTGTACGGTATCAAAGATGTACAAGAACTAAACCGTTTTTTTACTTACATTGCCTATAACACGGGGAATGAATTTTCGTACGAAAGGATGAGTAAAGAAAGTGGCATACAGAAAGATACACTTAAAAAATACTTGGAATACCTTGAAGCGGCCTTTCTTGCCAAAGTGCTCAACAAGGTGGATGTCAATGCAAAACGACTACAAAGAGTGACAAGTTTTAAGGTCTATTTAACCAATCCTTCGTTGAGAACGGCGCTATTTTCACCTATTTCTGAAACTGACCAAGAAATGGGCAATATGGTGGAGACCGCCGTATTAGCGCAGTGGATGCACCGTGAGAAGCTTGACTTGACTTACGCTCATTGGAGAGAAGGTAAGACGGAGGGTGAGGTGGACTTAGTGTTGGTCGATGACAAAAAATACAAACCTGTGTGGGGAGTCGAAATAAAATGGAGTAATCGTTATTTTGAACGCCCCCAAGAACTAAAAAGCTTGATTCAGTTTTGTAAAGCCAATTTCTTCAAAAAAGCGTTGGTAACTTCGATTGACCAAACAGGGGTAAAAATGATAGATGAGCTTTGTTTATCGTTTATCCCTGCTTCCGTTTACTGCTACAATATTGGTGACATAACGCTCAAAATGAAACATGCAAGTTAGGGCTTAATTGGTGCGTTTTTTTTGACAAAAACACAATCAAATCAACGTCTAAGAGTTATAGTACAAACAATCCAATACGCCATGAAAACCGCCTTCAAAGCACTTCTACTGTTAAGTTTCCTTCTGCCTGCCTCGATGTGTATGGCTCAAAAAGGAAAAAGATTTAAGCCCAAAGAAGTGTATAAATCCAGCAGCTTGGTTATCACCCAAATAACCGAAAATACCTTTGAGCACACTTCCTTCAAACAAACCAATGATTTTGGCAATGTTCCTTGCAATGGCCTGATTGTCCGCAATGCGGACGAAGTCATCATTTTTGATACTCCCACCAACGATAAAACCTCACAAGAGTTGATAAAATGGGTAAACGAGGGACTAAGATGCCAAATCAAAGCCGTGATTCCTACTCATTTCCACGACGATAGCGCAGGGGGGCTAAAAGCGTTTGACGAACATCAAATTCCTTCGTATGCCTACGTGAGGACGATTGAACTCGCGAAAGTGAATAACTACGTACTCCCCAAAAATAGCTTTCAAGATTCGCTGGTCTTAAAAGTAGGCGCCGAAAAAGTAGTGGCGAAGTTTTTTGGAGAAGGCCACACCAAAGACAATGTGGTGGGGTATTTTCCGAGCGAAGACGTATTATTTGGAGGGTGTTTAATCAAGGAAAACAAAGCGAGCAAAGGATATTTGGGAGATGCCAACGTTGCAGATTGGTCAAATACGGTGGAAAAAATCAAAAACGCCTATCCTCATGTGAAGGTGGTTGTGCCCGGCCACGGTCAATACGGCAACCAAAAATTACTCGACTACACTAGCAGCTTGTTCGATACCCGAATGTTTGGAAGTAAGTTGTTTAAGAATAAACAATAAATACACCCTCTTTTTTCATTCTTCAAAATGAAATTCTTCTTCACTACCTCACTTTTATTTTGTTCGCTTTTTTGTATCGGACAAAAAACAGTTTCGTTTGCCGACTCCTTACGAAAAGTATATCATATTCCCGAAATTAGTTATGCGGTTGTCACTAGTAAAACCACGTTAGAAATCGCAGCCCTAGGCAAACATTCCACCGAGCTTCCCGACACGGCTACCCTCAATGATAGGTTTCATATTGGTTCTAATACCAAAGCAATGACTGCCTTCATCATTGCGAGCTATGTAGAAAAAGGGCGTTTAAAATGGACGAGTAAGTTTTTTGACGTTTTTCCCGAATGGCGGAAGGGAAGCAAGCCCGAGTATCTATCCATGACGCTGCAAGACTTATTGTCTCACAAAGCTGGTATCCAGCCTTTTCAGGGAGAAAATGACCCTGAAATTCCTGATTTTAAAGGGACAAATCAAGAAAAAAGAAAACAGTTTGGACGATTTGTGCTGACGGTGGAAGCGGTAAAATTGGACGAAACGACCCCCTTCGTCTATTCCAATGCAGGCTATACGTTAGCCACCTTGATGGTGGAAAGAGCAACAAACATGAGCTGGGAACAATTGGTTGAGAAAGTATTTAATAAAGACCTAAAAATAAACGTACAGTTGTCTTGGCCCGAAAATCAAAAGCATAAAGATACGTGGGGGCACCGCACTGAAAATGGGAGGCTGACGCCTGTCCCCTCAACGGCCGATTTTCATTTAGATTTTACCGAACCTGCTGGAGACATCAACCTCAACCTGCGGGATTACATCAGGTTTATACAGTTAAATTTAGAAGGTCTTGCGGGGCGCAACAATTATTTGAAAGCTGAAACGTACCGTTTTCTTCACAAAGGCATTCCCAACTATTCGATGGGTTGGTACAATATCTACGAAAACAACAAAGAGCTTTCCACCCACTCAGGGACGGTAGGAACGTATTACACCCTAGTTCACATTGACAGGATAAACAACATAGCTTACATCATTTTTACCAATGCGTTCAATGACGATACACGGCAGGGAGTAAGGCTATTAATGAGAAAATTAAAAGAGAACTACGGTAGCTGAGAAGTAATTTCCTCCAAAAACAACAAAAGCCGACTCTTTGCAGAGCCGGCTTTTTGAATTGGAAACCTTAGTCATTAAACTTTAATTTCGACATCAACACCACTAGGCAATTCAAGTTTCATCAAAGCATCTACGGTTTTGGCGCTTGACGAATGAATATCAATCAGACGCTTGTAGGTGCAAAGTTGGAATTGCTCACGCGATTTTTTGTTCACGTGGGGTGAACGCAACACCGTGTAGATTTGCTTCTCAGTAGGCAATGGAATAGGGCCGCTTACGACAGCACCTGTTGATTTCACCGCCTTCACGATGCGGTCAGCCGATTTGTCCACCAAGTTGTGGTCAAATGACTTCAATTTGATACGAATTTTTTGGTTCATTGTAATTTTTGCTGGCTCTAATTGTATTATTTTTCCCGTCGAAAGAGCCATTTACTCCGAAGGGAAATAGCTCCTCTCCCAAAGAGAAGCTATTTATTTTAATCCCAAAAGGGACGGTTTATCAGGGACTAACCTTTTGACTTTGCAATTACGGCTTCGGCCAAGTTGTTTGGCAAGAATTCGTAGTGAGAGAAAGTCAAGTTGGCAGTAGCACGACCTGACGACATCGTACGAAGGTCGGTTACATAACCAAACAACTCCGACAAAGGTACATCAGCTTTGATAACTTGGGCACCCGCGCGTGAGTCCATACCTTTCATGATACCACGACGACGGTTTAGGTCACCTGTGATAGGACCGGTGTACTCTTCAGGGGTTAAAACTTCAACCGCCATGATAGGCTCCAACAATTTCGGACCGGCTTGACGAGCAGCTTCTTTGAAGCCCAATTTCGCGGCCAATTCGAAAGAAAGTGAATCGGAGTCAACATCGTGGTAAGAACCGTGGAACAAACGCACTTTCATGCTTTCCAATTGGTATCCTGCCAAAGGCCCGTTGGACATCGCTGCTTCGAAGCCTTTTTGTACAGGTTGGATAAATTCGCGAGGAATAGCACCACCTACTACTTCATTTACAAACTGAAGACCTTTTTTAGGCTCTTGACCTTGTTCGTGATCGTCACGTGGCCCGAGTTCAAATACGATATCGGCAAATTTACCACGACCACCCGTTTGTTTCTTATAAACTTCACGGTGCTCAACGTTTTTGGTAATAGCTTCTTTGTAAGCTACTTGTGGCGCACCTTGGTTTACTTCCACTTTGAACTCACGACGCATACGGTCGATGATGATTTCTAAGTGAAGCTCACCCATTCCTTTGATGATAGTCTGACCTGTCTCTTCGTTAGATTCTACTTGGAGGGTAGGATCTTCTTCGATAAGTTTACCGATTGCCTTAGAGAAGTTGTCTTGGTCAGCAGTTTTCTTAGGTTCAATCGCGTACCCGATTACTGGATCAGGGAATACCATTGATTCAAGAATGATTGGGTTTTTCTCATCAGAAAGGGTATCACCGGTTTTAATATCTTTAAAACCTACTACCGCTCCGATGTCTCCCGCTTCCAAACGCTCAATGGCATTTTGCTTATTGGCGTGCATTTGGAAGATACGCGAAATCCGCTCTTTGTTTTCTGAACGGTTGTTCAAAATATAAGAACCTGCTTCTAGTACGCCAGAATAAGCACGAATAAAACACAAACGACCTACGTAAGGGTCAGTAGCGATTTTGAACGCTAGAGCAGAGAAAGGCTCATCTACGCTTGGTTTACGAGCGATTTCTTCTCCTGTATTAGGGTTGGTTCCTTTGATGCTTTCTTTGTCGACTGGTGAAGGCAATAGCGCCATCACGTAGTCAAGCATGGTTTGTACACCTTTGTTTTTGAAAGAAGAACCACAAAGCATTGGTACGATTTTCATATCGATCGTAGCGGCACGCAAGGCAGTCAAGATTTCGTCTTCGGTGATTGAATCTGGATCTTCGAAGTATTTTTCCATCAACGACTCGTCGTATTCTGCCACTGCTTCGAGGAGTTTTTCGCGCCATTCGGCTGCTTCTTCCTTCATATCGTCAGGGATAGGTACGATTTCGTAAGTCATGCCTTTGTCATGCTCGTTCCAAATCATACCACGGTTGTTGATCAAGTCAACCACCCCTTTGAATTGGTCTTCTGCACCAATAGGCAATTGCAAAGGTACAGCATAGCTACCGAGCATTTCTTTAACTTGCTTGCATACGTTCAAGAAGTCAGCACCAGAGCGGTCCATTTTGTTGACGAATCCTAAACGAGCTACGTTATAGTTGTTGGCCAAACGCCAGTTAGTTTCAGATTGAGGCTCCACCCCGTCTACTGCACTAAACAAAAACACAAGACCATCTAATACGCGGAGTGAACGGTTTACTTCTACCGTAAAGTCAACGTGACCTGGAGTATCAATGATGTTGATATGGTACTTGTTATCTCTCCATTTCCAATCTACTGTTGTAGCGGCAGATGTAATAGTGATACCGCGTTCTTGCTCTTGCGCCATCCAGTCCATCGTTGCTGCACCATCGTGCACTTCTCCGATTTTGTGGCTTACCCCTGCGTAATAAAGAATCCGCTCCGTTGTGGTGGTTTTACCAGCATCAATGTGAGCAGCAATCCCAATGTTTCTTGTGAATTTTAAATCACGTGCCATGGTTTTTGTGATTGTTATTGAATCTGTTAAGTCTAAATTGCTTAAATTGTGGTGATAAGGCGGGCGGTTTTGCCTCAGAATTAGGCATATACGCACAAATTATGGTACCATTCTGAAAATCAGAGCGCAAAATTAGAGGTTTTGCATCGGAAAACCAAACTTAGATTTATACAAATTTGCGGGAAGTGGGTTTTGTTGAGGCACTTACTTTGGCTGACTGAGGAAAGTTCGTAAATTGCCACCACTAATTTCATTGCTAACATTCTTTTACTAATTCTTATGCCTTCTATATTCAGCCGTATCGTCGATGGTGAAATCCCTTCTCACAAAATTGCCGAAACCGACGAATTCCTAGCGTTTTTAGATGTTTTCCCTTGTGCGCCTGGACATACCTTGGTCATTACAAAAAAAGAGGTTGATTATATTTTTGATCTGGAGGATGAGCTATACGAAGGACTGATGAAGTTTTCGAAACAAGTGGCGGCAGCCGTCGAAAAAGCAATTCCTTGTAAGCGTATCGGCGTAGCGGTGGTGGGATTGGAAGTGCCGCATGTGCATGTGCATTTGATTCCACTCAATAGCATGGCCGACATGAACTTCAACAATAAACTCAAAATGAGCCAAGGGGAACTTGCCGAAATCGCCGCTCAAATTCGTGCCAAACTCTAATTCTTGATACTAACTGATGAGTATTCCCAAAAGGGTTGACAAATGGGCGGTTGTCGTATTTTTTCTAGGTTATTTTTTAGTAGGGCTGTTGTCTTTTCGAGACTATGGTATTTCGTTTGATGAGCTTGTCAATCGTGGCAATGCTGTCGTATCGGCGCAGTACCTTACCGAATTGGCAGGAATAAAAGCCGATGCTTCAAACAACATTCCTAAGCTACACCAATACCGCGACAAAGATTATGGGGTAGTGTTTGAGTTGCCACTGCTCTTGGCCGAAAAAGCTCTTCGCCTCAATACTGACAATAAAAGCCAAGCTCTTTTCTATTTTAGGCATTTTTGTACTTTTTTGGTCTTTTTTGTGGGTGTTTTTTTCTTCTTCTTGACGGCTTATCGCTGGCTCAAAAATACCTACGTTGCGCTTGTTGGTACTACTTTTTTGATACTGACACCGCGTATTTTTGCCGAATCATTCTACAATGGAAAAGATGTAGTGTGTTTGGCTTTCTTTATGATTGCTACTTATTTTCTGATAGAGTTTGTGCGGTATCGTCGGTTCTGGGATGGGGTTTGGTTGGCGTTTTTTACGGCGGTCTCTATCAACATGCGCCCCACTGGGCTGATTTTGCCAGTAGTTGCTATGGGTTGGCTGGTCATAGACGGGGTACAAATTCCTTCTTTACGTCGCCCAATCTTGCGCCTAGGAGCGATTCAGCTAGGACTCGTAGTGGTTTTTACGGTGGCATTGTGGCCTTATTTATGGGAAAACCCCATCGCTCATTTTGGACAAGTCTTGCAAAATATGAGCAAATTTCGCTTTACTTTTCCTGTGTTATTTTTGGGAAAAAGCACTCCTGCGCCCCAACTGCCCCGTTATTATGCCATGGTATATGTACTAATCACTACCCCGATTGTTTATTTATTACTCTGGGTGGTGGGCGGTTTTCGTATCATTCAAAATACCCTAAAAGACATTCGCAACATAGGGCTTCATCGGGAAGCTATTACTTTTTTAGGGCTAAGTGTAGGCCCTTTTGTGGCAGTAGCACTTCTGCATTCGGTACTCTACGACGGTTGGCGGCAGTTGTACTTTGCCTATGGTGCTTTTATGTTGGTAGCGATGAGAGGGCTCGTTTATCTTACTGATGAAATCTCCCTATCGAGATGGCTAAAAACTTCTCTGATAGTAGTCACTTCTTTTTATATTCTATATATTGGTTGGTGGATGTACCAAAACCATCCCTATCAAAATGTCTATTTTAATACCTTAGCTCCTAAGCCGATTGCTTCTCATTTTGAGAGAGATTATTGGGGACTGTCGTACCGGCAAGCGTTGGAATATATCGCCGCGCACGACAATCGACCTCATCTTGAGGTCATTGCTAACTTAAAGCCTGGCTATCTCAATCAGATGATGCTGAGTGAAAGCGCTAAGAAAAGAATTCACTGTGAGCATATCACTCCCGAAGAAAGAAAGCAAAAGAAGGCTTCGGAATTGGAGTGTGACTATTTTATTACAGAATACCGTTATGCCCCTAGCCCTTTTCCTTATGAAAAAGAACTCTATTCAATTGAAGTAGACGGTTTCAAAATCATGTCGGTATTTGACGGAAAAATAAAGAAATAATGCCTCTTGTTTCTGTTTTTCATAACTAAAAGTAATCATAGATAAGATTTTATGATTGGCGCTTGATATGCCCTTGGGCTACATTTGTTGCCATGAAATGATTGAAAGTCACAAATAAGCACTTTTGTCAGGCTTTCTACCTTTAATTTCTTATTCA
The DNA here is from genome assembly GCF_000423565.1 of Runella zeae DSM 19591. GTDB lineage: Bacteria > Bacteroidota > Bacteroidia > Cytophagales > Spirosomataceae > Runella > Runella zeae. The sequence continues at coordinate 106,334 of NZ_KE384040.1, forward strand.
TTGAAAATTACTAATAGTTATGATTTTAACTGATATTTGTATCATAGGTGCTGGTCCTGTTGGGCTATTTAGTGTTTTTGAAGCGGGGCTTCTCAAGATGCGTTGCCACTTAATCGACGCGTTGCCACAGGTAGGAGGGCAGCTTTCTGAGATTTATCCCCAAAAACCTATTTATGATATTCCAGGGTATCCTACTATCAAGGCACAAGAACTGATTGATAACCTAATGGCTCAAATAGCTCCTTTTAAGCCCAGTTTTACTTTGGGTGAAAGAGTAGAGGCAATCGAGCGTCAAGAAGATCAATCTCTGATTGTCAAAACTTCTGATGGCACCTTGGTACATACCAAAGTAGTGGTGATTGCAGGGGGGCTAGGTTGTTTTGAGCCGCGTAAGCCCGAAATCGCTGACTTGGAGACTTTTGAGGGGAAAGGTGTCGCGTATATGGTTAAAAACCCTGAATTATTTAGAGACAAACATATTGTGTTGGCGGGGGGAGGTGACTCTGCCTTAGACTGGACAGCTTACTTGTCGGAGGTAGCTAAGACTACGACCCTTATTCATAGAAGTGATACTTTTAGAGGTGCTCCCGACTCGGCCGAAAAGGTGTTTGAATTGGCCGGAAAAGGCAAGATTAACTTGATTTTGCAATCCAACGTAGTGAGTTTACAGGGCAATGGCCACTTGAAGGAGGTAATCGTAGTAGGCAAAGACAAGGCCCAGCGAGCGATTCGTTCAGATTATTTTATTCCACTTTTTGGACTCAGCCCTAAGCTAGGGCCTATTGCAGATTGGGGACTCAATATTAGTAAATCGGCTATTGAGGTTGATACCTTCGATTACTCTACCAACGTCGAACGTATCTATGCTATTGGTGATATCAATACTTATCCCGGAAAACTCAAATTGATTTTGACGGGATTTCACGAAGCAGCGATGATGTGCCAAAGTGCTTTCAAGTACGTATACCCCAATCAGCACCTTAGTTTCAAATATACCACCGTCAACGGTGTTAATGCTTTTTAATCATGATACAATTTACCGTAGAAGATAGAGTAGGTCAGCGGCAAGACCTCGAAATCCCCGAAGGAATCGGGCTAAATCTCATGGAAGTCCTCAAGGCTTCCGAATACCACATCTTGGCTACGTGCGGAGGTATGGCTTTGTGCGCTACTTGTCACGTAGAAGTACTCAACGGCGGAGACAATCTTCCGCCCGTCAATGATGCCGAATTGGATATTCTAGATACCCTTCCTGCGGCTACTTCCTGTAGTCGTTTGGCGTGTCAGCTGCGAGTGGATGAATCAATGATCGGTGCAGTATTCAAAATAGTGGGAGAAGAATAAAAATTTCGGTTTTAACTTGTAATCCCCTCCTATGAGTCATTGCCAAATGGGATGATTCCTAAAAAACCTTCTGATTTGTGTTTGAGTGGAGATGCGCTCCCAAATACAAACAGAAGGTTTTTTTTATGTGTATGATAGCTATCTTTTTACAAAAATTTTTTCCTTAAGCTATTGTTTTGACTTCTCCGAAGTCGTTTGTTTTGGGTGGGGACGTGTTAACTACAAATGTTGTGCCTCTCCGAGGCAGAATGTGAAAATGCCGCTGAGGAAGAGAAGGTTGGGAGAAGCTTAATCTTTGTAGGATGAGGTTTTTAGCTTCGCAACAAGGACTTCGGAGAAGTCAAACAAAAATCTTTTTGATAACAAATTTTGAGCTTCTGATTCTAGCGACTATATGTTAGTTGTTCCTACGCTTTCCAACCTTCGGGATAATTCTTTGATAAGAAACGGTTCTTATAAGTCTTTCTTTTTGAAGTAGTTTTAAAATTTTCCCTCAAAAAGAAAAAAATACCTATCTTAGAGTTGAGACGAAATTTCTATCTTTGTCATACGAGAATATACTGTCGTTATCCCCTTTGAAAATACAATCAATTGTCCGTTCGTCGTTAATTTGACGAATACTACCCCTTGTCTCGTCAAGTTCGTTATTTTTGCGCGCCCCAAGCCGTAAGGCGAGGCGTTGTTTGAAATTGACAGAGTAATATTAATCTAAAAAATGTATCATAATCCGGTATTATTGGACGCCTGTGTAGATGGATTGAATATTCATCCAGAAGGTATCTATGTGGATGTCACTTTTGGGGGGGGAGGCCACTCAAAGGCCATTTTATCTCGCCTTGGTGATAAGGGGCGCCTGTTTGGTTTTGATCAAGACCCAGATGCTAAGCTCAATGCGCAGGCTATTGATGATAAGCGTCTTACGTTTGTGGATGCCAATTTTCGATTGCTTCAAAAATACCTCCGTTTGTACGGGCTAAGGCAAGTAGATGGGATTTTGGGAGATTTGGGGGTTTCGTCGCATCAGTTTGATACGCCCGAGCGCGGTTTTTCGACGCGATTTGATGCGCAACTTGATATGCGCATGAATCCGCGTGGTGGGCTGAGTGCTCGCGAATTGGTAAATACGTATTCGGCAGAAGAGCTACATCGGATATTGGGTATGTATGGGGAGCTACAAAACGCCAAAACCGCAGCGGCAGCTATCGTGGCAGCAAGAGCCAATCAGCCCATCGAAACGGTCAATGATCTAAAGCAAAGCTTACAGCGCTATGCTCCTCGTGGTAAAGAAAACAAATATTTTGCCCAGGTATTTCAGGCATTGCGCATAGAGGTAAACGATGAAATGGGAGCTTTGCAAGAATTTTTGACCCAAGCTGCCGAAGTCCTCAAACCTTCAGGAAGATTGGTAGTGATGTCTTATCATTCTTTGGAAGACCGACTGGTGAAAAATTTTATCGGAAAAGGAAAGTTTTATGGAGAAGTGGAAAAAGATCTCTTTGGAAATGACCTCAAACCGCTTCAATCCATCACTCGTAAACCCCTCGAAGCCTCACCAGAGGAGATTGCCCAAAACCCACGGGCGCGAAGTGCTAAACTGCGGATTGCCGAAAAATTATAAATTTTAAATAAACATTACTCTAACCCTTTTTTAAACACTCAAGCAAATGGCTGTCAACGTATTAAATGCGCAAAAGAAACCCCGTAAGACGAGTGCTAACAATAGCAAGGTACTGACTTGGGTAGGTCAGTGGTTTAATGTGGAGAAACTGATTGGCGGTAAAGAATTTCCGGTTCATTATTTAGACCGCGCTCTATTTTTACTAGGATTGGGGTTAGTGGTTATATTTTGTCGTATCAATGCTGAGCGCCAAATGCGACACATGCGCAAAGCCAATGAAGAAGTCAATAACCTTCGTGCTGCTTACACCATTTTGAAAGCAAATTATATGAAAATGGGAAAACAGTCAGAACTAGCCCCCAAAGTCGAAAAGCTTGGTCTCAAAGAAAGCCGCATTACTCCGCAGAGAATTGAGGTCAAAAACCCTTAGAGATTATAAACATTTAACTGCCTTAACCCATGATAAAGAGACCTAAAAACATCAGAGACGATATTTTGCAGCGCTCATGGCTCATTACGGCGGGCCTGATAGCACTAGGGATTTTTGTGATTTATCGGATATTTTATATCCAACATTATGCTCTTTATAAAGGCAAACCTTGGATAGATTATATGTCAAAGACGGTCAGGATTGATACCATTCCGGCCATGAGAGGCAATATCTACTCCAATGATGGTAGCTTGATTGCTACTTCTTTGCCCTATTTTGAAGTATCTATCGACCCTTCGGTTGCAGATAGTACCTACTTCTATACCAGAGTAGATTCGTTGGCTACTCTTTTTGCGAGTACTTTTAAGCAAAAAAGTAAAGAGGAATATCGGCGCGAATTGGTTTTTGCGCGGCATGAGTATGAAAAAAATGCTAGAAAGGGCAATCGAAATATCCGTTTGATCAAGCGTAAAATTACTTACCGCGAATACGACATCATTCTCAACCAAACCTTCAAAAGCTATCGTATCACCAAAGAAGGTAAGCGCGAACCCGTTTCTTGGAATGGATGGCCGTTTTTCAGGAGATTTGCTTCTACAGGACGTAGCAAAGGAGGTAAGCTTACGATTTCTTATGAAAGATATAATCCTTTTGGCTCTCTAGCAGAGCGTACCATTGGGTATCTGGATAGAGGTACTAGACGGGGGCTAGTGGGTATCGAAGCGAGCTTTGACAAAAAACTTGCTGGAGCGCCGGGAGTAGGTCTTTTTAGAGTGCTAGACGACCAAACTTTCATGCCCAACGAAGATGATGCGGGCTTGCAACCTATCAACGGCTATGATTTGCATACTACGCTAGACGTTAATTTTCAGGACATTGCCGAGACCGCCCTCCGAAATACCCTTCAACGCTATAAAGCTTCGCACGGTTGTGTAATCGTGATGGAGGTACAGACGGGCGAAATCAGAGCCATTGCGAATCTTTCCAGATACGGCGATTCGACTTACCGCGAAACCTACAATCATGCCTTGGCAGGACGTGCCAATCCAGGGTCTACTTTTAAGTTGGCTACTATGCTAGCGGGATTTGAGGAAGGGTTGCCGTTACAGAAAGTATACCATACAGGTGATGGAGTAGTCAAATATAGCACTGCTACTATCCGAGATACCAAACGAACCGGTCATGGGAGTATTACGGCTCAACAAGTGTTTGAAAAATCCTCCAACGTGGGAGTACACTTGATAATGAAAGATTATTTTTATGCCAATCCTGCCAAATACTTAGGTTACCTCAAGCGCTTTCATTTACGAGAAAGCACTCAAATTCAGATGCTAGGCGAGCCGACTCCAAAGGTACGCACTCCTTCTGATAAGTTGTGGAGCAAAACTTCATTGACTTACATGAGTTATGGATATGAATCTGAAGTGACACCCTTGCAGATGTTGGCTTTTTACAATGCTATCGCCAATGATGGCTATTGGGTAAAGCCAATTTTAGTGAAACAAATAAAGCAGGCCGATGAGATTATTCAGGAGATTTTGCCCACCAAAAGTGCCGAAAAAATAGCTTCTGAAAATTCGCTGCGCAAAGCAAGACTTATCTTGGAAGGGGTAGTGGAGCGAGGTACGGCTACCAATATCCGAAACCCAAACTGCAAAATTGCGGGTAAGACAGGCACTGCCCAAAAGCTCGTAAATGGTCGCTATGTGCCAGGGCTTTATAATACCTCCTTTATAGGGTATTTCCCGGCCAATGCCCCTAGGTATACTTGCCTAGTAATGGTGGATAGTCCGCGTGGATTTAGTATGGAACAATTGTATGCAGGAAGTGTGGCCGCTCCAGTTTTCAAAGAAGTGGCCGACCGGATTATTGGATACGATATTACGATGCATCCGCCTTTGACCAACAAAAAAAATAAAACTTCCGAAATGTCGCGTCAGCTGCGAGCAGGTCATGCCGAAGACTTAAGGATTATTTCGGAAGAAATGGACATAGAATCGCCAGTCAATGTAGACGGGTGGGTGGAAGCCAGAAAAGCGAGTGAAGGCGTGAAATGGGAAAATCGTGATGCTGACCCCAATAAGCTCCCAAATTTGAAAGGAATGACGCTGCGAGATGCCCTCTATTTATTGGAAAATCATGGCTTTAAGGTAAAATACCAAGGCAAAGGCAAGGTGGCTTCCTATGAATATAAACAGGGTTTTTATCATCTCATTCTCACCTAAAAGTAGCTATAAAGTTGATAAAAGGGGGCTTGAAAAGCCCCCTTTGCTTTTATCCCCATTTTGCTTTTTGGATATTCTCCATGCTTATCTTGACACTTTCGAGGGGAGGGCGTTTGCACACGTCTTGTTCTACGAAATAATGTTTAAGCCCTGCTTTCTTGGCGTGTTTAAACAACGCCCCGAAGTCAATACTGCCTAATCCTACTTCGGCAAATTCTTTTTCGGGGGTATTGGCCATGTCTTTGAGGTGCCAAAGTGGGAAGCGCCCAGGATAATTATTAAAATATTCAACGGCCTGTTCGTTGGCTTTGGCTACCCAATACAAATCAATCTCCATGAGGATATTGGTATTTTTCAATAACAAATCATAGGGTTTCTGACCATCTACTTTTTGGGTAAACTCAAAGTCATGGTTGTGGTAGCCAAATTCTAGTCCTGCTTTTTTTACGACTTCTTGGCCTTTGTTGAGTTGATCTATGAGTTGTTTATAATCTTCGGGTTTGCGCTCGTCGTCAAACAAATAGGCAATCACGGCGTATTTTTGTCCAATAGCTGCGGCATCATCTACTACTTTTTCCCAGTTTCTGATGAGTCCATCTGCATTGCCCATGGCTTTGCTTCTACCTGTAAGATAATGCCCACTGATTGCTTCTAAGCCATTGTCTTTTAAGATTTTGAGGTATTCGGTAGGGGTTTTTCCAAAAAACTTCCCTTGTCCATACCCAAAGTTTTCTACTTTTTTGTATCCTAGTTTGGCTACTTCGGCCAATACTTTTTCAATGCCTTCTTTCTGGATGTCGTTGCGAAGTGTATAAAGCTGTAGCCCTACCGACTTAGCGTTGGGATTGGCTTGCGCCTGAATGCCGAGCAGTGCCAATGCACTCATGCTAGCGGTTTGTTGTAGGAAGATTCTACGGTTCATTGGTGATAATTTAAGGGATTGATAAATAGGTTAATAAATAAAAAACGAAATAAAGGGGAGATGAAAATCTGGTTTTGGGAAAAAGGGACTACACCTCGCTACTTCTGTCGGACGCAAATGTAACTAGAATGTATTTGGAACATAACAGTTTTTTGTAGTCTTTATTTTAGGTAAGTATATAGAAGTATATAAAGAAAGTAAGGCTGATTGAAACGAAAGAGTTGACTTCTAAAATGGTGTAATGAAGAAAGCGCAAACTTAGTATACCTAATAATAACTTTTCTTAAGCTGTTTTTTGAGGGAGAAAATTCCCGACCTAAAGTATGTAAGTCAAATAGTTTTAAGCAATGAATATTTGGAACGAAAAGAAAACATTATTGATATGCAACATATCGTATCGAAATAACATCTTTTAGAAAAACAAAACTACAACTGATATAAAAACCATGAAAACTAGTCCTTTTATCCGATTCTCTTCTGTGGTCTTTGCGAGTATTTTTATGCTGTTTGCTTGCTCTTTTTCTTCCGAAAATGCCAACCATGGCCAAGATGACGAGCGTACTTCGCGTACTTTAAATCACAAGGGATTTGAACGCTTATCGCTTGGAAGCGCCTTTGAAATCATCGTCACCAAAGGCAACTATTCCGTCAAACTCGAAGGCCGTCGCGAAGATCTCGACGATTTGGAATCGGCGGTAGTAGGCGATAAACTTCGGATTCGCTACAAAGATTCCTTCAATTGGAACCGTAACCGCAAAAAAGTAACCGTTACGATTTCGATGCCTACTCTCAAAGGCCTTGACCTCTCAGGTGCTACCAATTCAAAGGTATCGGGTTTCAATGATTTAGGAACCCTCGATTTGGATATTTCGGGAGCCTCTAAGTCTGATATTCAGGTAAAAGCCCAAAAAATCATCATGGATGTTTCGGGAGCCTCTACTATCACATTGGTAGGGTCGGCGCAACGTTTAGAAGGTGATATTTCGGGTGCTACTTCGTTGAGAGCGTATGATTTTCCGGTGAAAGAAGCGATTTTGGATGTATCAGGTGCGAGCAGTATTCGCGTAAGTGTCAATGGCAAACTCGACGTAGAAGCAAGCGGCGCTAGCAATGTGCGCTATCGTGGTACGGCCTCTGTCCGCTCCAATACCTCAGGCGCAAGCTCTGTAAGAAGCGAATCATAGTCAAACAACGCAGTTAGCGCTCAAAGCGCTGACTGCGTTTCCGTTTCGTGCGCACGCCCTGCAAGAAGGGAATCATAGTCAAACAACGCAGCAAATAACGCAGTTAGCGCTCAAAGCACTGCCTGCGTTTACCCCTCAGGTGCAAGCTCTGTAAGAAGCGAATCATAGTCAAACAACGCAGTTAGCGCCTGAGTTTAGGGTACTCCTAGCGATCAATCCAACGTTTAAAAACCGGGGCTTTTTCGCGGCTTATTTCTACTTCAGGCACATGCTGATTTTTTAGTTTTACATACAGCTTTCCAGAAGTATCGCCTTTATAGCTTTCTATGGCACGTTGATTGATGATTTGACGACGCCCTGCCCTGAAAAACTCCAAAGGATTGAGAATATCTTCGATTTCGTCGAGCGTATTTTGCTCCGCTACGTATTTTTGCCCGTCGTGGGTTACTACATAAATTACTTGGTCAAGATAAAACACATCGATATCGTTGAGCATAATCGGCAACGACGCATTTCGGTGCTGCACGATGAGTTTTTCTTTATAGATTCTATTTTGGTGCGAAGGGTGATTGACCAGCGATTGTAACAGCTCATTGGAAATAGTGGCGTTTTTTTGGAGAGCTTTAAATTTCTCTAAAGCGCGGATAAGATCCTCTTCATCAATGGGTTTTAGTAAATAATCAATGCCGTTTACCTTAAATGCTTTGATGGCGTATTCGTCGTAGGCTGTGGCAAATATGATGGGGCATTTGATGTCGAAATAGTTGAACAAATCAAAGCTGATACCGTCTGAAAGCTGAATATCCATAAACAACAAATCAGGCTCGGCGTTTTGCATAAACCACCTACGAGCAGTTTTGACACTGTGTAATATATCCAAAACTTCTACTTGGGGGGCAATGTCCTTCAGCATTCGTTGCAGCTGTTCGGCGATGAGGATTTCGTCTTCAACAATTAAAACTTTCATGGTTAGGGTGTTGAGGGAGTGGTTCTAAGATTCTTTATTCAAAAGCGGTACAATGACCCTAAAAGTACTTTCGGTTTGTTCGATAGTAAGTGGAGCAGTCGATAAGTAATTATACAGATTGCCTAAGCTTTGGAGGGTTTCTTGTCGTTTTGCTTCTAAAATTTGTTTTTTCTGTAGGTTGTTTTCTACGACTAGTGTATACCCCACCACTTCGATGCTGATGCAGAGCGGAGAGTCAGGATCGGTGATGTTGTGACGGGTGGCGTTTTCGATTAATATCTGTAAAACTGCGGGTACGATTTGGGTCTGAAGCACTTTAGAGCTAGGAGTTTTGAGGTGAATTTGGAGTCCCTTTCCAAATCGTGTTTGTAACAAATCGGCATAGTCTTTAATAAAGCTCAGTTCGTCGGCCAAAGCTACTAGGGGTGTTTCGCGAGTGGAAAGTATATAGCGATACACCCGCGTGAGCTGACTCAAAAACTTGACAGCAAGGCGTGGGTCACTATGAATGAGGCTCTCCAAAGTAGCGAGGCTATTGAAGAGAAAGTGAGGATTGAGTTGACTGACCAAATTCTGATATTTGACATCAGAATTGATAATGTCGAAAGAATACTCACGGGCCTTGCCGGGGGCGATAGGTATTTTGGCGCGGCGATTCATTCAGGCATCGGTTTTGGAGTAGGCCGCTTCTATCATTACACTCGACATCAGTTGGTACACTTCTTCCCAGGCTTGGCGAATATCAGGCGTGAACTCATCTTTCAGGATTTCTTCCAATGTCCACATGAAAGACTCACTCACAGAGGCATACTGTGAAGCCTCAACGCCATATTTGATATGTCTTTTTCCTAAATCCTGAAGGAGTGGTATAAGCTCATCAAGATTATCTAATGAGCATACAGCAAAACTAATAACCTGAAAAAGTTTGATTCCTTGGGTTTGGAGATCACTTTTAAAGAGGGGCTTTGCTTCGGGCAATATCTCAAATAATCGTTGATAGAATAGTTGAGCGGCGCGTTCGGCACGGGATACTATCCGAGCAAAGCTGGTTTGGATAAGCTTTTTTTGTTGGGGTTCGATATTATTCATAGTTCTTTAAGGAGGTTCGCAAAGCTAAAAAGACGGAGAGAGGTCTTAAACAAAAAAATATTAAGTCGTTGATTTATTGAGTTATGTCTGCTAAACCAACAACTAAGCCGTTAGTCGATAAGTGGTACATAGACCAAAAACCGATCCTCAGTTTCTAGTATTTTGAGTGGTTTGTCGCTCAGATAACTATACAAAGCTCTAAAATCGCCAAGCCCTTTTTTGTTGGATGTGGTTACGGTTATTCTCTTTTGAAGGTTGTTTTCAAACACTAAATAGCCGTCTTTTTCGCTGATTTGAATCCACAGCGGCGATTCCAAGGTAGTGGTATTATGTTTGATAGCATTTTCTATAAGATTTTGAAACGTAACTGGTACTACCTTTTTGTTTAAAATGTCGTCGGGAAGGTTTAACTCGATTTTTAAACCTGCTCCATACCGCATGTGTAGTAGGCTTACAAAATCGTTGGCAAAACGCAGTTCTTGTTCGAGGCTAACTACTTCATGGTCATCGTTTTCGATCAAATAACGATACACTTTTGTAAGTTGGCGTAAGTATTTAGAAGCGAGCTTATAATCTTTATAAATCAAGCTATCCAATACCGCTAAGCTATTGAAGAGAAAGTGCGGGTTGAGTTGATTTACTAGATTTTGGTACCTCGACAATAGCTTTTCTCGTTCGAGCAATATCGCTTTTCGTTCGGTTTCGGCCTGCTGTTTTTGGGCTAATTCAAATTTTTGTTGGTAGGTTAGTTTTTCGGTAAGTTCCTGATTGAGCTGTTTTTGAAGGGTACGTTGTTCTTCCAACAATTTTACTTCGAGGGCGTGTTCTCGCTCAATCATTTTTACCCGCCACAAATAATAATAAATACCTGCCCCAATGATACTAATACCCAACAACACCCGAAACCACCAAGTCTGCCAAAAAGGTGGGTAAATAATAATAGAAAGGCGATAAGGAACAGTGTTCCAAAGGCCATCATTATTAGCGGCTTTGACGTGCAAAACATACTCTCCCGGTGGTACATTAAGATAGTTGAGGGTGGCTTGTCGGCTGGGCGGACTCCAGCGTTTTTCGAGATTTTCAAGCCAAAACGTAAAAAGGTTGTTTTCGGAATGATCGTAGCTTAGAGCAGAAGCTTCTATGGTGAGGTCATTTTCGTCATAGCTAAGACTAACAGGGCGGTCTGATTTTGGAATCAAGGTAGAAAGCTTTTCTTTGCCATATACCTTGAGTGAAGTAATCACTACCGGCGGCACATAATTGTTGGTTTTGACATGTTTAGGATGAAACTTTACCAAACCATACAGCCCCCCAAAATAAAGGTTTCCCTGAGAATCTTTGAGAACAGACTTGGTTTCAATAGAAAGCACTTTAAGGTTGTCGGCTCTTCCAAAAGATACAAAACGTTTGGTGAGGGCATCATATTTGCAGAGTCCGTTGGCAGTACCCATCCAGAGGGTATTGCCAACCATCACTAAAGCCGAAACGTAGTTGTTAACCAAGCCATCTCGGGTAAAATAATTAGTAAATTCTTGGGTTTTTGTGTCTAAATAAGCGAGCCCATTATCTGTGCCCATCCATATATTTCCCTTGCTATCTTCGGCAAAAGACATGACGCCGTTGTCAGGTAGGCTTTTGGGATTGTCTTCTTGGTATCGATAGGTTTTTACGGTTTTCAAATCATGACTAATACACAGTACTTCATCTACGCCGCAGCCTGCCCAAAGGTTGTTTTTGCTATCTACATACAAACTATTGAAGCGATTGAGAGGCAGGCGTCGGATACGCTCATCATTGAAACGATTGGCAAATGTTTTGGTTTTGGGGTCAAAAATATTGAGCCCTTCATCGGTTCCTATGTACAGCTGACCGCCAGGTCTAGGATAAACATCATACACGTTTTTGCCAGCTACAAAATCTCTTCGGCTAAGATTGGAGGGAGGCGAAGGCATGGTTTCGTTGGGCAAAAAATCGTAGACTTCCATTTGACCCGTGCTTGGAATCAAGTGATGAAAACGGGCGTGTGTCCCAAACCACACTTCATCCTGGGGGTCTACCCATACACAATTGACGGCATGGTCGGTTGGGACTTTAGGGTCTTTAGGTTCGTATTTATAAATCTTATAGGCATTGGTTTGTTGATTGACCCAAAGCATTCCATTGTCGGTTGCGAGCCATAAGTTATTGGCGCGATCAATTCCGATTCGGTTGATCGCCGCACCATTAGCAGAGCTTGGTTTATAGCCTGTTTTATCGAGTGGTGACGAAAACGACTGGTTAGAAGGATGAAAACGACTGATGCCTTTATAGGCTGTCGTAAACCACAGCACTCCCGAGTGGTCTTGAAAAATAGCCCTCACATAGTTAGAACTAAGGCTATTGGGATTACTAATATCACTTTGATACTGTTGAAATTTTTGTTGAGCTTCATTGTACGAAAACACTCCCTCTCCTTGCGTACTAATCCAAAGCTTGCCATCTTTTGCAAAAAACAAACAACTAATCTCGCGGGCTTGTGGCATAGGAATACCAATACGTGCAAAATGTCCAGTGTAGGGGTTTAGTGCTGATAAAGAGCCGTTGCGATTACCTACAATGATATGCCCTGTTTTGGGATGCTTAACTAGCGCCGAAACAGAGTTGTCAGGAATACTACCCAATTCGTCGCTTTTGCAAAAAACTTCAAAAGTTTTTTCGACATAATCATAGTGATAAAGCCCCAAATCAGTCCCAATCCACACCGTATTGCCGTCGACGAAGAGTGTGCGAGTTGAATAAACCGATGACTTGGAAGACTCGTCAGTAGGGAGCTTGAGAAGTTCAGATTTTTTAGTTTTGGGGTCAAAAACAATCACCCCGTGCGCCGTAGCGAGCCAAAGTTTACCGCGTTTGTCTTCCCCAATTGCCCTGATATAGTCGGAGCGCTCACCGTATTGAGTGAAGTGAAATCTTTCAAAACGCTGTGTTTTAAAATCAAATCGATTAAATCCATGCTGTGTTCCCACCCATAAGGTGCCATTTTTGGATAAAAAAACGGACCTTACAATGATATCAGACAATGAATAAGGGTTTTGTCGGTCGTGGTCAAATACCAAACATCGAGTGCCATCGTATCGGGTCAATCCTGCCAATGTACCTACCCATATAAACCCTGAAGTGTCTTGCACAATGCCGGTGGCATAATGAATCGGTAAGCCTTGCTCAGGGCTTAAATGTTGAAAAGAAATATCAGAAGATTGTGCACCCACATTCCACAACCTACAGCAGCTAAACAAAAATATAAAAATGGTGGTGGGGCGAAGAGGCATTCGGAAGTTGTGAAATGATATGATATATAAAGTTGCAAAAAAAGAACTGTATCTGAAAAACTATAGCGGATGAAAGTAAAATCAGAAAGAGAAATAAAAAAAGAAAAAAACTTGAGGCGTGGATTGTGAACCGTGAAGCGTAGGCAATCACGGTATGAACCGTAGGAAAACAGCTTTGAAAAGCCCTAACTCCAACCGAATAATAAGTGAGTGGCGACATGATTTGAAATACTAAATAACTTTGCTGAAAAACAGACACTTACGTGGTTTTTGAAGGCCAGTAAGGAAATGAAACAGCAATAAACATTTATTAATCATGTGGTTGAAAAATAATTTTTGGACTTTCTTTTGTGGCTTATTTGCTCTGGTGGGTACTATTTTTGGTATCGTGGCTTATTCAAGTTGGAGCTCTACCCAAACCCTCAAACGCAAAGGCGTAGAAACGGTCGGTACAGTAGAGGGGTTTAATCGGAACCGAAAGGGCTCATCTGCTCCCGTGATAGTGTACACCACTCGCGAAGGCGTAGAGGCTCGTTATTATTCTTCTACCTATTCGAGCCCGCCTGCTTATGACCTTGGCGAAGAAGTTAAACTATGGTATATGCCCAACAAACCCGACGACGTGGTACTAAGTGGCATCGATTCGTGGTTGTTCCCTGTCATTTTTGGCGCTTTTTCGGTCATTTTTGCTGGGATTGGCTATGGTGGATTGATAGGAATATGGCGAAAAAATCGTAACAAAGAAAAGCTGAAAGAAAGCGGCCAAACCATCCTTGCCGATGTAGTAGATGTAAGATTCAATGCTTCTTTGAGAATAGGCGGCAAAAGTCCTTGGGTTATCGTGGCTCAGTATTTTGATGCTCATTCCCAAAAAGTATATACGTATGAGAGCGACAATATTTGGTATAATCCTTCGCCTTTTCTGACGCTTGGACAAAAAATCAAAGTGCGCGTAGAACCGCAAAATTATGCTATTTATGAGGTAGATATTTCGTTTTTACCATCTGTGGGCAATTAAGATGTCTCAAAAGCGGGGAGGCTTCTCCGTGTTTTTTGTTAGTTTTGGGGCATAGTTTTATCCCAACAACTCATTTATTCAATGGAACCATTAGATTGCCTCAATCAAGTCGCTGATTTTCACCGTACTTTTAAACACCCCATACTCGAAGCTCCCCAAATCCCTTCAGAAGACCGCTGCAAACTCAGAGTAGCACTGATTGCTGAAGAGTTGAAGGAGCTGGAAGTGGCGATTTTGGAGAAAGACATCGTAGGCGTAGCCGACGCTCTCGCCGATATTCAATATGTACTTTCAGGGGCAGTATTGGAATTTGGATTGGGCCATAAATTCAAAGCCTTGTTTGACGAAGTGCAGCGCTCCAATATGAGCAAAGCGTGTAATTCTGTCGAAGAAGCCGAAGCCACCATTAAGCACTTTCAGGACAAAGGCACGGATTGTTATTATAAAGAAGACAATGGCAAGTACCTTGTCTATCGCACTTCCGACAATAAAACTTTGAAATCGGTATTTTATTCACCTGCCGATTTAGAAGGTGTTTTGAACCAATAAATAAAACTTGGCAGGTCTGAAAAAACATCAAGCCTGCCAAGCACTTATCAGGGATTCAAAGACTCCGAGATTTTTTGATAATCGGGTTTTCTTCTGAAAAACACAAACCCATTTTCTTCTTTTATAAGCTCCAGATTGGGATGACTACGGTACGGCTCGGCGCGGTCGATTCGTGAAATCAAAAAAGTAGGTTTATCTACGGGGCCATTGATGAGCCACTCTTCATTACTTGCTTCGGGGCGCACACCGGGAGGTTTTTTGAAATAAAAAAACTGCGCATAACTCTTAAATCCAATAGGCCACACATAAATATCCTGCCCCCTTTTGGATTCATAAAAATCAATGACAGTTTGCTGCGTATATCCTTCTATTTTGGGAACCACTATGGCGCTATAAATAAACATTAAAAGCGCTGTAGCAAAAAATACGGTCCTGATAGCCAGTAGTTTGTTTTGGTTTTTGAGAAACAGTGCCGCACAAATAATACAAAAGTAACCTACGCCAAAAAACCACTCATAGCCTTTCCACTCCACAGGTGCCTGTAAATTGCCCACTACGAATGTGTCATCAATGTAGGGCGTAAAAAAGGCGGTATAAATACCAATCAGCGGCACGGCCATGAGGGCAAGAGAAAGTACAAAACCCACCACAAGAAAAAACGTACTCACCCATTTTGGCCATGTAACTTGGTTTTGAAGCCATCGATATAGCCACAATGCCGCCAAAAACGATAGCGGGAAGTAAGTCATGGAGCTATAATGGACGATTTTGGTCTTCACGATTGAGAATACAATCATTACTACCCAAAACAAACATAGCATCAGCAAGGCAAATCCTTGAGGGAGAGGGTTTTTAGGGGTTTTGCCAATTTTTTTGACCAAAGGAGCAAAAATCGCCAATACGTATGGAAGACCCAACACCGAAATAGGAAAGCATCCTATCAATACTACCACAAAATGATAATAGAAAGGTTGACCGTGGTCGGCTTCGGAGGTAGCTCCCAGCCGATACAGGTATTCTAAGAAGGCCACAAAGGTAGCCCATCCACTTTCCCAAATGATAGCCAACATCCATCCTAAAGTAAGTAAGCCCGCCGTGAGCCCAAAAATAAAAAGGTTTTTAAATGAATAAATCGGTGCTTGGGAGGGGGATTTTGATTGAAAATAACTCAACGCCCAATAGGCTCCCAACGTAAGGGTCGGTATGCCTACTCCCACGGGGCCTTTGGTCCAGACGGCTAATCCTGCAAAGACACCCGCCCAAAAAAAACGTAAAGGTTTGTCGGAAGGAAAAAGCAAAACGACGCTCAAAAACATAAAATAATTGAACCAAGGGTCGATGATACCCGATTTGAAATACAAATGTGGCGTAATAGAACCTACATAAGCCAATGCCCATAGGAAGCCAAAGCGGGCATTGTAAAGACGTTTGCCTAAAAAATAAAAAGTCAAAAGCGTGACGAGACCAATGACAGCGTTAGGAAAACGCGCCGCAAATTCGTTGACTCCGAAGGTTTTCATAGAAAGAACCTGTAGCCAAATAAACAAGGGCGGTTTTTCCCAAAAAGGTTGGTAGTCGATTTGGACACGAAGATAATTGCCCGTAATGAGCATTTCGCGCGCCGATTCGGCAAAATTGATTTCGTCCCAATCAAATAAATGTACTTTTCCCAAGAAAGGAACAAAAAAAACGATAGCTAACAACGCGACTGCCCAAGGTTTTTCGAATATAGATTGTTGATTTTTCATGACAAGCTTGTTTGATTCATGCGCTGTTTCCAAAAAAGTGCTACCCCCAATGCCGTGATGCTACCCAGCATCGAACCTACGAATACATCGACCAAAAAATGTTGGAGTAAGTACATTCGCGAAAACCCTACCAACGACGCCGCCACAAGGCACATAAACTTTAAGAAAGGGGATTTGGTCCAAATGGCAATAAGAGCAAAAAAAGCAAAAGCAGAAGTGGTATGTCCTGACGGAAAACTATTCCATTGGCTTAGTTCTACCCCCGAAACAGTGTGTAAATGCTGCATCATTCCCGAAAAATACTGAGCGGGGCGGGGTTCTTTCGGGAACCCAAAGTTTTTGATGAGTTGCGCCAATATCCCCGAAATAGCATAAGCAGTGATGATTAGAACCCCTTTGATTCGTGACCAATACATCATGATAAAACCTACTCCGATGCAAAAAATACCGTCCCCTACGTGAGTATAATATTTGAAAAATACATCCGCCCATGAACTATGATGCCGATTGATTTCTAGACTAATGATGCCTTGTCGATACAGAAGCTGATAAGTGCCCAATACTAGCAAGAGAAGGCAATACGGTGCGATAAAAGGTAAGTTGGAACGTAGTGCGCGAAAAAAGTTCATGATGCAAAGATAGGCCACTTGAAAATAAAATTACCATCTTTACGTTGTGTATGCGTTTACAACTTTTCAAATTTTTATGAAAAAACTATTCTTCTTCGGTTTGTTTAGTATTTTTTTGGTGAGCTTTCAGGCAGTGGCTCAAAAAGTACTCCAAGAGGTTATTGTAGAGTACGTGGTTTTTCGTACCAGCAATACTGTCAATAATCTGTTGGCAAAAAATAAACCTATCAAAGTCACGCTTCCCAAAGGTACAGCAGGGGCTTTTTATCGAATTACGGTGTATAAAAATGAGAAAGTAAACACTTGGGATACTTTTTATAAGAATCTTCGGGTGATCAATCCTGATACTTTGAGTAAAGAAGGCTTTGATTTTAGACCCTACTTGGCAGAACCCAATGGCGAATTGAGCGTAGATGTGGCTTTCTTTACGGACAAAAAAGCAGCGAGCGATTTTGATTCTGGCAAAGAAGCAACGGCCTGCTACAAAGTAGAAGATACCAAAAGTGCAGTAGGTATGTTGGATAAAACTTGCGTAGGAGAAGAATTGTATTTTGTGGTAAAGAAAAAAGAAAAGTCAACCTTAGCGACGGTAAAAGTCGAAATAGTAGCTTTGGCTGATATTGCTACCGACCCTGTCAACGATCGTTATCCTTTTTCGATTCAAAACGAACTTAGCAATGAAATCGCCTATGAAGTAAGCGGCGACCGTATCAATTGGCAGGCGTTTTTCTTACCTACCAAAAAGAAGGCCGAATTTAAACTTGCTGATAGCCAAGTGTATATGAGGGTGAGTACGGTCGATAAAGCAAGTGAAGAATACAAAGTAGAATCGGGCAAAAAGTATCGATTGTATTGGAACAAGGATAAAAATAGTATTGATTTAGGTGAAATATCCCCTAAAAAATAATCATTCTCAGATATAACCCCGGCTGCGTTTTGAACGCAGCCGGGGTTTTTTATGCGTTACTCGGGGGTATTGGTAGTACCAAGCTGTTTTGCCCACCGCGCCATGATAGGTGCTTCAAGTTGTTTTTCGCGGTATTCGTCGGGGTTCATGATTGGAATGCCGTACACAATGGGATAATACCGCGCACAAGCAGGACAGGAAAGTAAGCCTTCGATGATGTTTTGGTTGACATCCTGGGTAATGATTGTCAGTTTGAGGTCTTGTTTGTCAAACGGACAGCAAAGTTTATGAATGAGGGTTGCTTTCATGGTTGAGAAAATGATTTTTAAATTGGACAGTGATTGTAAATGGGTCGTCTGATTTCATAATGCCCGAAATCAACGCCACGCCATCGATACCGCAAGGAAGAAGCGAGGCAATATTGTCTAAGCTAATGCCACCAGCCACAAAAATGGGAAGTGGGGTAGTGGCTCGCGCTTGCATGACAGTAGAGGGCTGGACAATTTCACAAGAATCGGTGGCAGAAGTAGGAAACATTGAGCAAAAAGAAACATAATCAAATCCATGTTTGGTAGCCCAGTGTACCGTAGATAGGTCGTTGCCGCAAGTAATTCCCTTCAAAAAAGGTCTAACAAGTTCTTTTTGTATCACTGATAGTTGGTGAGGAGGTGCATCAAAATGAACGCCGTCAAGGGAAGAATTTTTTAACAACTCCCAATGATTGTTGATAAAAACAGGAACTTCGTACTCATGCGCTAAAGCCGTGATAGCCTCGATATATCCCTTTTTAGAAGTATCGGGCAGCCAGTGATCCCAAATTTGTACGGTGCTGATTCCTGCTTTGAGCGCTTGCTCTAGTCTCGGCAGCGTAAATGAAAGTTCCCATGCAGGGTCGATGACGAGATAAACACCTCCCCTAATTTTTTTAAAATCATTCATGTGAGTCCTTGCTTAAGTGCGTTGAAAAAGGCTGCCCAATAGGGGTCGGTATCAGGTGGAATGATATTGTGGCTTCCTTGAGCAGACTGAATGCGAACCCCTTCGGAGGGAGCTACAAATCTTCCTACACAAGTAGCGGCAATATGATTTTCTTCCAAGGTTTTGAGCAGTGCGGCAGTACTATTGGGAGCTACGGCCATAATCATACTGCCTGCGCCTACGCAATAGGCAGGGTCGATATTGAAAACCCCACACACACGCTGAGGAATAGTCCCAAGGGGCAAACTGTCTTTTTCTACCAAAGCGCCACAGCCCGATGCTAGGGCCATTTCGTATATCGCTCCCAAAATCCCGCCTTCCGTTACATCGTGCATGGCCGTGATTGCTTTTGGGGTATGTTGATTAAAATGAGCCGCAATAAGTGCTTCGGAGAGACTACTGGTTTGGTAAAACAAGGCAGAAGCTTCCTGATACACTTCATGTCCACACAGGTTTTTGACGGTATTGGGAAAACTCCGCGCCAAAATAGAAGTAGCTACCAAAGCGGCTTGTTTCGTCACCACGATATCTTGTCCTGACTGTGCCCATTGGCTACATAGCATTTGACCTTTGGGCGCGGTAGCAATCATGGTGCCGCCTCCGGCAATAGTGGAATCTAGCCCCTGAAATCTGCCCGTATGCCCGCCTGTGATAGCCACGCCTATTTGTTGACAAAATGAGTGGATATATTGCCAATATACCTCAAAATCATGGGCAGAGACATAAGACGGAAGGTTGAGGACAAACTGCGCGTACTGAGGTGCGATGCCAGTGGTAGCCATGTCGTTGGCCATGAGATGTACCGATAGCCAAGCCGATTCTTCCAATCCCAAATTGGGAATATAAGACAGAGGGTCGCTGGTGAGGGCCATTTCATATCCATTAGGTAAATCTATAATGGAGATGTCGGTACCAAAACTAGGCCCCACTCTTACTTCGGTACGGGTAGCACCGCAGTAGGGGAAAATCTGCGATTTGAAATCTTCGTCGGAGATTTTGCCCGTTTTTGTATCTTCCATGTCTTATAAAAGTTTGACGTACAATCCAAAGAAATCACCATATGGAACACTCCATTGTTGTAATGGAAACCACTTAGGAAGTCCCGTACAGGTCCATTCTATGCTGTATTGGCGTCCTTTGAGGGCTTCGTCGATGATAGAAATGAGATGATTGGGGGTATAAAAAGTGGCGGTTACGTAGAAAGGGTTTTTCCCGAAAGCCTGCTGAATACGTCGGCGGGCTACTTTGGGCGAATTGCGATTCATCATCCCAAACACAATACCATGCTTGCCTACGCGAGCAGCTTCGCGAATAACCTTCACAGGGTCGCGGTAATATTCGAAAGTAGTGATAAAAGCTACGGCGTCGAACGTGTGGTCTTTGAAGGGCATATGATGAGAATCGGCCATGACCAAATCACCTTTGAAAAGATGCACCGCTTGTGCCAACATAAAAGGCGAAATGTCGCCGCCCGAAGCCTCAATCCCAATCTGATGCCACCAACGCGTGAAGCGCGCGGTACCACAGCCAAATTCTAACAATGTCTTGACGCGACTGTCTTTTGTGACGAGTTGCTCAATCACCTTCTTTTGCCATACTTCAGCACGTTTGTAGGGGCCTTCGTACCACTGCTCGTAGGTATCTGTAAACTCCCGATTAAAAAACCATTCTTTGCGGTTTTGCCAGTTGGTTAGGTCTTTTTTGACTAGTTCAAAGCTCATAGTTTTGGACATAAAAAAAGCCACATCTCCCCGCAAAAGGGAAATGTGGCTATGTGTGTGATATGATAGTTTCTGTTTGACGCATTTCCTACGCTGGTCCTAACCAGTTCAGGTTCGCGGGTATAATCTCAGCCTCCCAGGAGGCACCCCGATGCAAATTTTAATGCTACAAATGTAAGTGCTTTGGTTTGTTTTTCAAGCTAAAAGGTATCTTAAAAATCTATTTTTGCGATTTGTCCCTTGGCTCCTATTGTCCAGCAGCTGTTATCGATGCAGGTCATAGCGTGCATTCCGTTAGGGGTATCAGTGAGCGGTTGCCATGTTTGAGCGTTATCTTTAGAAACTGCACTTCCAGCAGGGCCTACGGTGACGAGCCACCCGTTTTTAAGCTTCGCTACTGCTTCTTTCAGTCCTGCGGGAGTGGTAGCAGTGGCTTTTTGCCAAGTCTTACCTCCATCTTGGGTGATGATTACGTTCTCAAAATCTCCTTTTTCAGCTTTATAATTGCCACCTACGGCGATTCCATTTTTCAAATCCCAAAAATGCAAACCAAAAATGCCCGAAGAAGCATCTGCTTTCATGGGGGTATCGGTGACTTGCCAATGCAGTCCACGGTCAGGGGAAAAAAACACCCGAGCGCGGTCGGCACCGCCCGAGCCTATCCATATATTATTTTTTCCGGTCACTACCATCGTAGAATTGCTAGCGGCAAAGGAGGCTTCATTGGGTAGGTTGGAAGGTAAAGAAGCAGGGGAGAGGCGTTCCCAAGTTTTTCCACCATCGGCGGTTTTGAGGAGGTAGAGGCGATTGTCGATAGGGTCGCCAAAAATGACGCCATTTTTGGAATCCCAAAAAGCTATTCCATCCAAGAATACACCTTTTTGGGAGGTTTCCCACACTAGCTGCCAGCTGTTGCCAGCGTCGGTAGTGCGGTAGATTTTCGCCTGCCCCTCTTCGGCAAGTCCAGCGCTGACGATGATGGCATTTTGGGCATCCAACGCTTTGATACCTCTAAAATCTAGTTTTTCGGCCCCATTGACACGGATAACATTCCAAGTGGTACCGCCGTCGGTGGTTCGTAAAACAGTACCTTGGGAGCCACTTGCCCATACCACTTTGGCATTGACTGCCGAAATTGCTCTAAAACTGGATTCGGTGCCGCTTGATTGGAGGCGCCATTGGGCAAAAAGTACCGTGGGAAAAAATATTCCAAAAAAAATAATAAAGCGTGAAAACATTTTAGTGGGTAGTTTGTCGTAATTGATAAAATGAGGCGTAAAGTTTTGGGTATAAAGGGATTTGAAATAAATTTGGTCTTTACTCGTTTTGAAACGGGTCGTAAACCTTCTCAACAAATATGCGAAAATTAATTTCAAAAATAGCGCTTTTTAGCGCGTTTGGATTTTTAGTGATTTTAAGTGCTTGCAAACAGAAAGATGTATTGCAAGGCGACGCTCTTGTCAATGAATTTGTGGCGGTCAATATGGATTTTTGGTACTATTGGCGTGATAAAATCCCCACCGGAGCGCTTGACAATAAAACCTTAGCTTCTGAAAATTACTTCAATTCGTTGCTTTATACTTTTGATAAGCAAGCCCGCCCCGACGGTGACCGGTTTTCGCGTTTTCTGACCAATGCCGAAAGTACGGAGGCGTCGTTGCTTGGAGAGTCGAAAACGACCGGTGCTCGCATAGCACTTTACAACAATAACGGCAACATTGCAGGCTTTGTGATGTATGTTTATCCTGATTCGCCCGCCCAAAAAAGTGGTATTAAGAGGGGCGATATTTTTAGTAAAATCACCGTAGATGGCGAAATCGCAACCAGCAGTAACTATGGGCAACTTTTTGAAAAAGGGACCAATTATGTTTACACTTTGGGGAAAGTTGATAGCGGAAATTTTGTAAATACTGACCAAACTAAGTCGGTAGTGGCGCTGCCTCTTCAAGAAGACCCCATGTTGCTTGATACTGTTTATGTCAAAAATGATAAAAAAATTGGGTATTTGGTCTATAATCGCTTTTACTCAAAACCCAACAATAGCGACCAACCATTGTATGACCAAAAAATGGCTCGAATATTTGGGAAGTTCAAAGCGGCAGGAATCAACGAATTTGTGCTGGATTTGAGATACAACGGAGGTGGCTATATATCTACGGCGGTCGTTTTAGGGAGCTTTATTGCCAAAGGCGTGACGGATAAAACGGTTTTTTCCAAAGATGAATACAACTCAAAAGTAGCTCCTGAACTAGAAAAAAAACAAGGGAAAGAGTTTAATATCAACTATTTTCAAAACAAGGCCGAAAATGTTGGTAGTAATCTTCAACGAGTATATGTGCTTGTGAGTGGGCGTACGGCTTCGGCAAGCGAACTTGTAATCAATGCCCTCAAGCCTTTCATGGAGGTGGTTATTATTGGGGATGTCACGGTAGGAAAAAACGTAGGCTCGATTGTGATCAAAGACGACAAGAAGAGATTTCAGCAAGGTATGATGCCGATTGTCCTAAAAACTTTTAACTCGGCGGGAAAGTCTGATTATACGGCAGGTTTTGTACCTAGTGTTACGGTCAAAGAATCTTTGAGTCAGCCTTTTTATGCCTTTGGTGACTTGCGAGAGCCTTTGCTTTCGGAAGCTTATTTTCAAATCACGGGTACTCGCAATGCTCGTAGGGGTATTGTCGAAACTATTGAGCTAGATAAGAAAAAAATAGCCCCTTTGGCAGTCGAAACAGAAATGATTGTAGAAAATCCTGGAATTACCTTTTAGGGTATCATTTTATTACTATGCCCTTTGACTATTACCTATAATCAAAGGGCATTTGTGTTTCTGTATATTGTTTTTCTCAAAGCGTAGTGAGATGTTGAACTTTGGTAGGGGTAGGATTAATGATGTCGGATTCGACGAGCCCGTCGCGTAAGCGTATGATTCGGTGTGCATACTTGGCAATATCGTCTTCGTGCGTGACCACTACGATCGTATTGCCTTTTTGATGAAGCTGGTCAAAGAGATCCATGATTTCATAAGATGTTTTGGTATCGAGGTTACCGGTGGGCTCATCGGCAAGCAAAATACTAGGGTCGTTCACAAGAGCGCGAGCTACGGCTACACGCTGGCGTTGCCCACCCGATAGCTCATTGGGGCGGTGACCTGCCCGCTGTTCCAATCCCACGTTTTTGAGGGCAAGCATGGCTTTTTCGGTGCGTTGCGATTTGGTATAACCTGCATAAATAAGCGGAAGAGCAACATTTTCGAGCGAGGTCATTCGAGGAAGCAAATTAAAGGTCTGGAATACAAACCCAATTTCTTTGTTTCGAACTTCTGCCAACTCGTTTTCGCTCATGTCACTTACGTCTTTGCTGTTGAGGATATATTGGCCAGAAGTGGGAGTGTCGAGACATCCGATGATATTCATGAGGGTAGATTTTCCAGAACCTGACGGGCCCATAAAAGCTACGTATTCGCCTTTGTTGACCGAAATAGTAACGTCTTTTAGAGCTTCAATTACTTCACTACCCATGATGTAGCGCTTAGCGATATGTGAGGTTTCGATGATTTTCATGACTGCTTTGGTAACTTGCTTTTGTGTGATGATTCGATTTTACTTATCCTTCATTTTGTTTAAAATAATTTTCATTTGTTGGGAGTCAGCCTTATTATCCAAAATACGCTGAATAAACAGGGGAAGTTCTGCTTGTAACAGGGTTTGTTCAAATACTCCCAAGTCATTAGCAAATACAACTAGATTGGTGCGGTTGCCTTGTTTGTCGGTGGCGTATAAAACATAATTGAGTACAAAAGCAGTTGCACCTCCTTTAGCTCCATAGAGCCGAAATTGAGCCTTGTTTTGAGGATTGAGCATAGGCCATTCCATCAAAGTTACTAAGGTTTTTTGAGTAGTAATATTAAAATACTTTCTATTATGAATTTTTTCAATCACACTTGCATATTCTTTAGCTGTGGCACTAGGAAGTCTATCCGACCACTCTTTTTGTACCGATAGCGGGATATGAGCAAGATTGAATTTTGACTTCACGGTAGTATCAACTTTGAGTAATTCAAAATACTTATTAGCTCTTTCAAGGTACAGTTTCATCGGCATTTTTTTGAGAGCCGTAGCAGATTTTTCTTCCGAGCATACATACAAAGCTGATACAAACGGATAGAGTGGTTGGTGGTTGGTTAAACCTAATTTTCGTAAATTAGCGTTGATGTTATTGAGGCCAAGTCTCCACATCAAATACTCCGTATTGGCATTGCTACTATATCTCATCATGCCTTTGGCGACTTCAATCATCGGAACCGTGCTATTGGTGACAAGCCCCGCTTTTTTTACTTCCTCTAACCATGCTCCATGAGCCCCTCCGTCTGTGTCATCTATATAAAATCTTGCTAACTCTCCCAGGTTTATCGGTTCACTAAGCTTTATTTTTCCGGCAGATGCTTGTTGAGCAAACTCAATTGCAATGATAATTTTGGACACGCTGCCCAAGGTCATCATTGCATTCGAATGGTGGTCTACAAGTAGGGAATCATTTCTGGTCCAATAAACTGCGCATTTTCTGGGATTTTTAAGTAAATATTCGGCTACGAAATCTTGCTCATAACGTAAGTATTTGAAATAAAAATAAGTGAATACACAACTGAATAAAACAGCTAAAATCCCCAAGCCCGTGGCTAGAACTTTCCACATAAAGAGTGGTTATTTTTAAGTTAACAGGATGGTTTGTAGGGTAGTAAAACCAATGAGTAAAAATACTGATTTCACCTAAAACTTTCACGTTCTTTTTCGATGAGTGCGCGCTGAGCGTGATAGGTTTTCTGAAATTCTTGATAATCGGCAGGAGTTGTAATCGCAAACAGGTCACGCATGGCATCCTCGGCAAAGTCAGTAAGGCGTAGGTGCAATGCTTGTAAGACATATAATTTTTGAATAGCAGGAGAGTCGCGATGAAAACGCAGAGCGTTCAACAAGGCTTGATAAGGGATTTGGGGCTTGTTGAGTTTGTTGAAGTATTCTTGCGTTTGTTTCAACAGTTGTGTGTCAAAAGGGGCTTGGCGTATTGCATCCAAATATTCATTTTCGGTTTTGAGCGAAGTAAGCAAAACAGGCTTTTGGAGGTTTTCTTTAATAAGCCAAAACTGTAACGTTTGACGAGCTAGTGCTACTTTTTTTGAAGTATCGGCTACGGTTTGAGCCGCCAAAATATCAAAGGCGACGATTTTGTCATGCTTATATTGGGAATAGGCTCTGGCGAGCTGTAGTTCATTGTAAAAATTGCCGTTGTTGCCAGTATTCTCTAATTTTTGCAGAAAGGACGTTAAATTAGTATCACCAGTGTATTGAACGAAATTATATAGATAGGCAAAATTGTTGACACTCAAAGCAGAATCCGTAGAGAGGTGAAGGTTATCAATAGGATTTGCATTGGTTTTTTGCCCAACTAGCTGAGCTACTGCCAGACGATTGGCCGTATGCGACAGACTGGGATATTGATTTTGAAGAAGCTTTGTTTCTTTAAAATCCTGAATACTGAGTCCTTTGGGTACGCTTCTGGATGAATCTAAGCTGAGAGCTTTACCCCAAAATGCCAAAAGGTTGGTTTCAGCTACGCTGGTATTGTGGGCGTTTTGGCGGGCTAACTCATAATAATAATAGGCCGAATCGGCAATCGTGGTTCGGGTATAGAGGTAGCCTAGGTTATTTTGAAGTTCGCCACTATCAGGAAACTTGGCGATGCCTTTTCTAAGATTAAAAACAGCATCAAAAAACAAGTTTTCGTTCAACAACGCTTGACTTAGCCCCGCATAAGCTTCAGGGGTGGGATCTTTGTGCAAAGCTTGTTGAAAATAAGCTCCTGCGCTTATTCTATCGCCTTGTCGTAAGGCCAAAGATGCCAAGGCAAATCCAGATTTGTGGTTTTGAAAGTCTTGTTCGAGGGCAAGTTGGTAATATTGTTCGGCAATGACATATTCGCCGGTAGCGGTATAAAGGTCTCCTAAGGTATTATAATAACCTGCCTGCGCTTGGTCAAAACTATAAAAACGATTGAAAGACAATAAAGCCACTACACCCATACCGCCAATCATCCATGCTTGGGATTGAAGAAATCGTATGGGTTTGTAAATGACTTTGTAAACGGCTTTGCCTTGTTTGAACAAAGGCCAAAAATTGAGACCAATATAAGCCGTAAAAACCAATCCGATGGCTAGTTGAGTATACACAATAGCATCTTCAAAAACTTCGATGAGGGGATTGTTGTGAGTAAAAGCCACAAAACCCAGCACTGCCGTCGAAATAAGACTTACTCCCAGGTACAACCAAACGCCAATTTCTCTGAAAGGTAGGAAAGAGTCAGTACGTTTATGTAAGTTCCAAAGCCCTAGCACTATACTTACTATGCACAAAAGAGTAGGACTGAAGTACCCTAGACTATCGTCGGTACGGCGAGTGATTTTGAGATAAAGCAAGAGAAGTGTACAAAGAAAAAGACCAGTCAAAAATAAAAAATTGACTAAACTATTTTTGCCAAATCCTGTGCGTGAATTGGTAGTGACATATACAAAACCACTGATGATTTCGATAGATACCCAGCCTATAAGCAAACACGCTACTATCGACATTGGGAGCAAAGAATAGGCCGTAAAAGTAAACGCCGCCTGAGGTACCTGAGCAAAATAATGAAACCCAATCGCAAGCAAAAGTACAATCCCTGAAAAGATAAAAATGCGCTGTGTCATGGGCATATCTTCCCTGAAAGCCTGAAAATAATAGCTTACTCCTCCTAAGACTACCGCAATGATGCCAAATCCGAGAGATTTTTCGGAACCAAAAAGCTGTAAAACTTCTAAATGAGACAATGCTATGAGGCTGATAAAAACCATCATGGAGCCAATATACCATCGCCTCGGCAATGCTGACAATGCGCTGAGAAGTAGTACCACGCCTGCGAGTAGCAAACCAACGTAGCCCCATATGAGCCAAGCTGGCAAATCTGATTGCACTGGGACAAATTGCTCTTTGAGTAAGTATGCTTTTCCTAAGAGTGCAATTTGAGATTGAGCAGAATCTTGGGGTGAGACAGAAGCTATATTTTGTTTGACGGTGAGACTATCGAGCTGTACAGTTACGTCATCAAGTTCGCTTAATACTTGCCAGCTTACGGTGTTTTCGAGGCCTCGGTAGTGAAAAAACAAAAGAGACGTGAGTCCAAAAACAAGAAGACCAAAAAAAGTGAGGTATAAAAATCGTTGGGTGGGATGCCAATTTTTCCAGAAAAAGAGAGATGTCATGAGGATGATCAAAAACGTATAAAGCGTTTATTGTTTGGTTAAACAACGCTTCATCGAATAAGATATTTTTTATTGAAAAGTAAATAGAAGCTGCAAGTTATAAAATACTGAGCTTTGTCGGTCATAATTTGTGACTACTGCTTGTCGGAAGAAGGCTCAACGGAAGTCCTGTAAGTAGTAAGTCTGCCCGAGTTTGTCTTGGGGGACGTTTCGGTACGCGATTCTTTGGGACCAAATATCCTAAAGCTATTGAAGCTGCGAGTAAACAAATAACTAGCTCCGTACGAAACGGCGTTGGGAGTTCCGGCGGTAGAAGTAAACTGATTCTGCACATTCCGGTTATACATGCGTAGGCGTTGGCTACCGTCATCCGTGAGCCAATATTCCAAAGTCCAGTCTAAAAGAAGGTTGGTAGCGTCGTATTGATTTTGTCCATAGGAAAGGCGGCCGTCGCGTGTGATACGGAATCGGTCATTGAAAAAACGATACGAAAAGCGCAACTGAAGATTGTTGATGGCATTGGGGTCAGTAAAATTAAAGCCTGAAAGCCCTACTTCTAAGTTTTCATTTACGGACGATAACCATTTACTAAGCTGACTTGTGATAAGCTCACTGGCGCTATTGAGTCCTAAAGCGCCAGATTGAGTCAAAAAATCGTTTTGATTAGATATCAACTGACCAAATAAAAGCATTCCGCTGACTTGTTGAGCTAAGTATTGCTCGTCGCGTTTGAGGCGAGTTTCTACGGCATTGATTTCAAATTGCACACTTGCTGGGTATTCCTTAAACTTCAAATCGTAGGCGATTTGGGGCGAAAGCATTCGCTCGCTCAGTGCGATAGTAACCTCTACTGGGTAGCGTCTTGAAATGAGCTCACTGCGATTGTTGAGGTTGGAAGTGGTACTTGTAGTACTAGTCTGAAACAAAGGTGCAAGGGAGGCATTGCTTATATAGCTTGCTTTTACGTCGAGAGTGGCTCCATAAGGGTCGCCTGTCCAAGAAATTCGGCTTCCTTTTTGGATTTGGAATTTTTTGTTGATAACATTTTTTAACGTAAATAGATAATCTCCGTTTTGGATTTCGTAAGAACCTGCCATGTTGAATTCGCCACGGGTATCTATTTTGAGGTTGATAAGTCCACTTCCAAATGCTTTAATGGCATCGCCAGTTTGACGGTCAAACTGAATTTCGCAATAAGCATCTGGTGTCATATTGAGGCGCAAATCCATCTTGATGATGTCTTCTTCATTGCTGACAATCTTGTTTGTTTTGGCTATTGCTTGGGCTGTAGTATCGGGGGTAGAAGATACAAATTGTACAAAATCTTCGGAAGCTACTTCAGCTGCACCATCCAGCGGAATGTATATTTTGGTACCTCGATTGCTGGTCAGGTCAGCATCAATTTTGAAATTGTTGATTGGGCCAAACACCTCTACCTTGCCAGTAGCGTACGCATTGCCATAGAAGAGCTCATTGTCGCGAATGGTCGTATTCAAGATTTTGAAATTACGCATATCTGCGTCAAAACCTAAGGTAAATTTGGTAAAACTATTGTGATATACGCCGCCGCGCAAAGTGGCAGTGTTGCCTTCAGGGTCAGTAAGGCGGAGGTTTTTGACTCGAATATCTGTTTCACCAAAGTATACTTTATCTTCAAAGGACAAAACCGCCTTGAGGTAATCAAACGTTAAGCGCCCTTTTTTGACATCAATCACTCCATCCAATACGGGAGCATTGTAAGGGCCTTTGATAGCCACCATTCCCCCTGCTTTACCTGTAATATTAGAGACCAATCCCCTCGAAAAGGGTTCGAGTAAGTTCAAATCGGTTTCGTTAAAATTTGCGCTAAGATTCAGCTCATTGTTGGTTAAGCCTGGGGTATAAGTGCCATTTACCGAGATTAGTCTTTTTTCTTCTTTGTCCAAATGTACATCTACATGCAAATGCTTGTCGATAGGATCCCATTCGCCTCTACCTACTAAATTACCCATTAGGAAATTGTTGTAAGTAAGGTTTTTGACTTCCGTTTTGGAGTCTACAATTGGCGTACGATATACATCACTTATCATGATGGCGCCATTGGCTACCCCTCCCAAGTTGGTGTTCAAGACTGGATTAAGGGTAGCTAATTCAAAGTTTTTAGTTTCAAAAGCAAGTGCTTTAAGGGTGTCTTTTGAAATATCACCGTTGAGAGACAGAAGCTGGTCTTTGTCTTTGGTTTTAAGATTGATGTTGCTAAACGTAACCTCTGAGCCATACACAGAGATAAGATTGTTGGCATCTAAGTTCCAATCTTCTTCAAGCAGCCGAAGCTTTGATTTTTTGAATTGTAAATACAAATAATCTCCCACAAAGCGTAATTCTCCGTTGAGCGTGGCACGGTTTGGCATTTTTTGCTGACGCAAATTGCTCCTAAAATTGATGTGGTCGTTGTCCCAAGCGGCTTCAATGCCCATTTTTTCGGTAGGAGCAATGCCTACAAGTTGTTGCTTCTCAGAGTTAATAATTGCCGACGCTAAGACCTCCGGGCTATTGGTGAATTTGGAGGTGTTAAGATCAATTTCTGATTGATAGAAAGTATTGTTTCCAATTTTGAGGGTATCCAATCGTCCCGTCATGGAGAAAATGGAGGTATTGTCGATGGTAAATACCCCTTCTACCACTGAGCCATTCGAAATCGCGCCATCAGGATAGAGGAAAGCCAAAAAACGATCCATTTTCTTGAACCGTAACCAATAATCTACGCTATAACGCTGTGGTGAGAGTATGGTTTTGAGTTTCTTTTGGGCATAGTATTGCGCTCGCGCCGTCTCGTCGCCCAAAAAATACATTTTATATTCTTTGAAAAGTTGGGGTAAATCTTTGACGGCTTTGGTAGGTTGAAATACGCCTTCGGATTGAAAATTGAAGAATTCGGACGAAATAGACAAGCGGCGAAGTTTGTCGTCTAAATGAGAATTTATCACCAGCGTATCTACTACTAAGCTACGTTTTTTGAGCGTAGCATAACTATTCAAAAACGTAGCATGCCCCGTTAACTCGTCCATTGTATTACCTTCTAGATTGACGTCTAGCTCAGTATGAATCAATAACGAATCTTTGGTAAAATTGAGCGGCTGTAGATTGATTCTTTCTACTTTGCCACGTGCATGATACAGGTATTTTTCTTTAGAAAAGTCAAAAACCCCGTCTACGTTTGCTAATAAGTTAGAGTCATTGACCACGATGATCCCTTCAAAAAACTTATTTTGCATATTGCCTCGCAAGTATACATTGCGATAGTCGTAGTCATTATAGTGAAATTTGGGCAAGCGTCCGTCAAAATTGAGTGAGGCATTTTTGACGGTAAATCCTTTTCCTTGGATTTTGCCTTCTATGTCAAGTTGAGCAAACTCTTCGTCGTCAAGGGCTTTTCCTAGTTCAAAATTTTGGGCAGAAATATCAGCCGTATAAGTAGGAATTGAAGGGGCAAGGTTCATTTGGAGGTCTTTGACCTTGATTTGCCCTAACGCACTTTGAAAATCTCCTTTGAGTTTGAAACGCTCGACGGTGCCCAAATAAGTGCCAGTAAAATCGACTATACCAAATTTCTGTACTAAATCATTAAAAGATTTTTCGGGGTAATATTGATAGAGGTCAAAAGCGTCGACGCGTGAGTTTTTGAGGTCAAAATTCATTAAAGAACTATAAAACTCAGTCACACCTTTGAAACCAATGTCGCCTTTTAGGCGGCTATTTTTACCAAATTGTAAATCGGCATTTGACCATTTGAAATCATTGACCGTTCCTAAAAAATCGCCGTGGGCTTTCCAAGTTTCGTCCAAAGTAAATAAGTAATCTGCAAACCAACCCAAATCTTCTGACCGTACGCGTGTACTGTCAAGATGCGCTTTCATTAATACTTTTTCGTTAAAATCACCAAAGGCAGAGGGCGCGTCGTAATTGAAAGATATGTAGTTTCTAATAATGGAATTTCCGATATGGGCATTGAGTTGCGCTAGTTCTAATTTAGTACGGCAATATAAAAGTTTAGTATCTAATTTTTTGACAGTGAGATGAGTACGCTTGTCGTGGGTTGTTAAGTTTTGGATATTGGTTGCAATGGTATCTCCCAAAACCAAGAAATTGCGAGCTTCTGCATTGATTTTTTGGAGCGTAAAATGATTGTAATCAAAAGCCTGCCCTTTCATTATTCTTTCGCGCGGGTCGTCCCACCGAAAAGAACCTTCAATCAAGTGAACTTGTTTGATAACAAAAGGTACGTTTTGGTCTTTGACGCCAGGGGAATTGGGGTTGGCGGTGAGCTCTTCAATGCGGGCAATAAATTCGTCAAGGTTTAAGTCACCCGTTTTGGGATTTTTGACCAACCATACCGCTGGGCGATAAAGGGTAGCTTCGTCGAGATAGGTACCAAAAGTCTTTTTATCTTTGCCCAAAATCAAGCCCCAAAAATCATGATTGACGTCAACGCGCTCAACTTGAATCATAGGACGTCCTTGGCGGTCAAAAATCTTGACTTTTTCGAGCGAAACGGCATCAAACCATTTGATACTTACTCGTCCTATAGAGGTGGGGTGTTGTAATTCGGTAGATAATTGCTTCGTAATGTAGTTTAATATCAAGGTTTGGATGGCCGGAAATTGCATACTTAGACTTATCATCTCCGCCAATATCATGATAGTGACGAAGAAAATAAAGACAAAATTAGCGATATGCCAAAGGATACGTTTCATGGCCGCTTTTGCTGGCTTTTAAAACCTCGATGAAGGTTTTAGTTCAGAATGGAGCTATGTTTTTTTAGAGTAGGTAAAACGTGCAACATCAGCCAACTATCTGCTTGATATATAAGTTTTTAACAATAAACGAAAAATAACAATAAATGACAAATATTTTGGCGATTGAATCGTCTTGTGATGAAACATCGGCGGCCGTTATCTCTAACGGACAAATACGCTCAAACATTGTGGCAACCCAAGTGATTCACCAAAAATATGGCGGAGTAGTCCCTGAGCTTGCTTCGCGGGCTCATCAACAGCACATCTTGCCGGTAGTTGAAAAAGCCCTCGAAGATGCAAAAATAAGTAAAAAAGACCTGAATGCCATTGCTTTTACAAGAGGGCCTGGATTATTGGGGGCGCTTTTGGTAGGAGCTTCTTTTGCTAAAGCGTTGGCGTTGGGGCTGGATATTCCGCTTATCGAAGTTCATCATATGCAGGCACATGTGTTGGCTCATTTTATTGAGGAACCTCGCCCGAGTTTTCCATTTTTGTGTTTGACAGTAAGCGGCGGACATACTCAAATTGTGCTGATACGCAGTGCATTAGATATGGAAATTATTGGCGAAACCCAAGATGATGCAGTGGGGGAGGCTTTTGACAAAACCGCCAAACTTCTGGGTTTGCCTTATCCTGGAGGGCCCTTGGTGGATAAGTACGCACAGCTTGGAGACCCTTTGGCGTTCCCATTTCCTGTGTCCGAAATGCCCGCTTTAAACTATTCATTTAGTGGAATCAAAACATCAATTCTGTATTTTTTACAGGAAAAAGTCAAACATAATCCTGATTTTGTGATAGAAAATCTGAATGATATTTGTGCTAGTGTGCAGTACACTTTGATTAAAATGTTGCTACAAAAACTACGCAAAGCTGCCAAACAAACCGGGATTTCAGAAATTGCGATTGCCGGAGGAGTATCGGCCAATTCGGGTTTGCGGAAGGCGCTGCATGAGTTGGGTGACAAAGAAGGCTGGAAGGTATACATTCCACGTTTTGAATATTGTACTGACAATGCTGCCATGATTGCAATGGCGGCTCATTTCAAATTTGAAAATGAAGATTTTTGTGAGCAAACAGTAAGCCCCTTACCACGGATGGATTTCTGAAAATGCCCGTTTGATAAAATTATTGATAATCTTAGGAACAAACTGTTTCGAAACGCCTCAGAAATGACTAACTTTGGTTAGTCATTTTTTTATTCAACGTACAGAAACTTTAAAGACATGAGGCGTGTGGTATTGATTAAGGAAAGAAAATTTCTGGCCTTCTATAATTCTCCTAATTTGGCAAAGCAGCTTATTGGGTTTGTGGAGACAGGTATTTCAGAAGCTGCCATTGTGTTATTCTAACCAAAAATACATCTTTTCCTTACCATTTGTAGCTAACTATGAATTTTCGAGGCTTTTTGATGGTGTTGATGCTATGGGTGGCTTTTGGCAATAAAGTGGCATGGGCAGATCATCTTAATAGTGGCGAACTGACAATAACAGCTTTGTCAACGCCCAATATGTACAGGATTTCGTTAAGGACTTTTGCAAGTATGACTTTTTATGTCATGGGAGGCAATAGCTATTCAGGTGGAACTCGTCCTGAATCAACTATAGCAGTGCATGTATTTAAAAAGAGAGATCATCAGAAAGTTGAATCTTTTAATCTAACAAGGCCACAAGCGCAAACATCGGGTGTTTTAGCTTTAGATGCATCCACGCCTTGCAATGGAATTGTAGGCAATTTGTTTACAGTTAGGAGTTATGTAAATAGCCTTGATGTAAGACTCGATCCTGCTAAGTATAATGATCCAATGGGGTATTACATTATTTGGGAAAGATGCTGTAGAGTGGAAAATCTCATTAATATCCAAGATGCAGGAGAAAATGTAGGTATGGTTGGCAGAGTAGATTTTCCTGCTATTATACGCAATAACCAACCTTTTATTAATTCTTCTCCTACTTTTCCGCGTGCCGATGCGGCCCAATTTGCCTGTGTCAATCAACCTATTCAAATCGACGCCTCCGCTACCGATACAGATGGTGACGAGAGACGATACTCCATTGTAGCTCCCTTGAGAGGATATACTACAGAAGGCTCTAACAACAATGTGGGTTCGGGGGAATCTCGAAGCACTTACCCTGAAGTGAGGTGGGCTGCAGGCTACAGTGCGGCCAATCCTCTCAATAGCCCTCAAGGACTTCGCATAAATGCTGCGACGGGGCAGATGACGGGGCAAAGTGATAAAGTGGGGAGCTTTGTGTTTGCGGTGCTAGTAGAAGAATACCGAAATGGTGAGA
Source organism: Runella zeae DSM 19591 (assembly GCF_000423565.1). Classification (GTDB taxonomy): domain Bacteria; phylum Bacteroidota; class Bacteroidia; order Cytophagales; family Spirosomataceae; genus Runella; species Runella zeae. Next base: position 141,325 of record NZ_KE384040.1, read on the forward strand.
AAATAGGGGAGATCAGAAGAGATTATCAGCTGGTAGTAAGAGACTGTGACATAAATAATCCTACACCTCCTGCTATCACTGTTGATGGTATTACAGGAGAAACTACTCTTTGTAACAATGAAAGTAAAACATTGACAGCTCCTTTGATTGCGAATGCGACCTATCAATGGTATAAAAACGGAGCTATTGTCCCCAATGCTACTAGTCGTACTTTGAGTGTTAGTCAAGCAGGGGAGTATCAAGTAAAGGTAAAAACTGCTTGTAGTCCAGAGGCATCTTCTCCTATTTTTAAAGTAAACACTGTCACCACTAGCCCCCTTACTATAGCACCCTCTGGGACTGTAGAGATATGCAGTGGTGATGTCACTAGGTTAGAAACGAATTTAACCACTACTACTCATCGATGGTATTTGAATAATACGCTTATCAGTGGCGAACAAACCAATCGTCTCAATGCAAGCGCCCCAGGTGTATATAGAGCCGAAGTTGGAGATGCTTTGTCTAATTGTTTATTGAAAGATAGCGTAGTCATAGCTTTGAGAGTATCCCCCACAGCTTTAAATCTAAGAGCATCGAAATCAGTTATTTGTGGAGAAGATTCGGTGTTGTTGTCGGTCAATTCAATCGCCGGCTATACGTTGGAGTGGCGGAGAGATGGACAAATCTTACCCTTTACTTCTTTCTCATTTTACGCTAAAGTCGGAGGGCTATATCAAGTAAGAGCTAGTTTGGGAAATTGTAGCCAATCAGATACATTGCGCATACAATCTATCCAAAGCCCTAATGTACCCCTTGTAACCTCCAGCAATGGCGAAAGTGGCTTGCAAATTTGTAGGGGTGAGACGGTAAGCTTAGCCACAGCAATGATTCCTAATACTACCTACCAATGGCAGTTAGAAGGAGCGAATATCGGTAGCACCAATACTTCATCTATACAAGTAACTAAGGCTGGAAACTATCGTGTTCAAATCGCTACGCAAGGTGTATGTAATTTTACTTTAACATCAGAGATTTTTAAAGTAAATGAGGGACAAGCTCCGCAGATTAGTCTTGGATCATCAGATACTACTCGAATCTGTAATGGAGATACTGCCTTGTTACAAACGAGTTCTCCTACCCAAAATGAGTATCGATGGTACCGCAATGGGGCATTACTAACAGGAGTCACTGGGAGTGAGTTGCGAACAACACAACCTGGAATGTATCGCGTAGAAGCTCGAAATGCTACGTTGGTGTGTGGTGTCAAAGATAGTATAGCGGTAGTTTTTAATACTCCCCCTTCTTCTCCGACGATTACGGCTTCAAAAAATATTTTTTGTGTAGGAGATTCTTCGCAACTTAGGCTTAATGCCCCAAGTGGCTATAACATAGAATGGCGACGTGATGGGCAAATAATTGCTGAAACTCGACCCAATTTCTACACAAATCAAGCAGGGATATATCAGGTAAGGATATTTGCGGGGAATTGTTCGGCTACTTCAAATGATATTGCACTTACAGCCGAATTGCCGCCAGTGGTTACTTTTGGAACTATTGCTCCCGTATGTTATAATGATACATTGGTCGTAAATCTTACTGCTTCTCCTGCTGGCGGGCAATTTGGGGGGCAAGGAGTAGACGGAAACAGGGTCAGAGTATCGCAGGTAGGTGTGGGGAGTCATGCCGTTACTTATACGGTAATATCTTCAAATGGATGCCGGGGAGTACAAACCCAAGCATTGGAGGTAAGGCCTACGCCCGAAGTGACTTTACCCTCTCAAATGGTGGTGGGTGAAAATGACGATACAGAGCTTACACCTACCATTGAGGGCGCGAGTCCGTTTACTTATCAATGGAGCCCTCCACAGGGCTTGAGCAGTGCTACTATTGCTAGCCCTAGGGTCAATATTTCAGAAAATACAAGCTATACCCTAACTGTAACTGCTGCTAATGGTTGTATCGCGCGGGCGTCGATAAACGTAGTATTGGAGGTAGTTGATTTAATTTTTATTCCTGATGTATTTACGCCCAACAAAGACGGAGTCAATGATACTTGGGAAATCAAAAACATCCAAATTTTCCCTGAGGCAGAAGTAACCATTTACAATCGTTGGGGTGAAGCTATTTTTCATCAAACTAAAGGGTATCAAATGCCTTGGGATGGCACTTATGGGGGGGGGGCAGTAGCTTCAGGTCAATATACGTATGTGATTAATCCACACGCAAAAGAATTTGGGATTTTTAGGGGTAAGGTGTTGGTGTTGAGGTAGTTGTATTGTAGTTTTGGTTGTGTTTTCGACAATTTGATAAGTTCAGTTTTTTTACTCTGTTATGATAAACTTAATCTTTTTGCTTCGTTATGATAACCCACATCTTTTACTTTGGGAGGACAGCCTTTGGGAGGTGTCGTTTATTGATTATCCTCTTGATATTGTTAAGTTTTCATAGCGAAGCTTCCCATATTTTTGGCGGGGATTTCAGTATGGTAGCCCTGCCCACACAAGGCAGTTACCGATTGGTGTTGAATGTATATGCGGATGCAAGTACTCTTCAAAGTGGTAACAATGACCAATCTGTAACTATCTTTTTGCGGAGACGGAAAGACAATTTATTAATGGGGACTTTTGTATTGCCTCAAGCCACTAATACTCCGATTGTTTATCAAAATGTAGCCTGTGCAGGGAGTGGAGGACTCCAAACTCAAGCCCTGCAATACAGTTTGGATATTGCGCTCAATCCCAATTTGTATAATGATTTGGAGGGCTATTATGGGGTATGGGAAAGATGTTGCCGGACCGACGGGGTTGATAATTTAGCCAATCAAGGAAAATTTGTAGGTATGGTTTTTATGCTAGAATTTCCGGCGATTAGCCAAAATGGGCAATTTTTTAAAAATTCTTCACCTGTCTTTGGATTCCCAAATGGCGATTATATCTGTGTCAACAAACCTTTTGCTATGAGTATGAAAGCTACTGATGCCGATGGGGATGAACTTCGGTATTCGCTCGTTACTCCTTTACAGGGATTTACCACAGATGCTTCCACGAACGGTTCGGCGGCAACTTCGAGGGCTCCTTTTCCGCCAGTTTTATGGGCGAGTAATGTGAGCCTCAACAATGTCATTGAAGGAAATCCCCCTTTGGCTATCAATGTTACTACAGGATTGCTTACTGTAAAGGCAACACAATTAGGGCGTTATGCTTTTGCTATATTGGTCGAGGAATATCGTAATGGCGTAAAAATTGGCGCAGTCAGAAGAGATTTTCAATTGAAAGTGATTGATTGTATGAATACGCCTCCGCCTGTTCCTACTGTATTTAAGGGTTCCAACCTATCTACCCCGGCGGCTACTGTAGAAATTTGTGAAGGAGAAACCGTAGAGCTTACTTTTAATTCACAGCCCAATATCTCTTATCAGTGGATTCGTAATGGTAACAATCTTTTAAATCAAAAAAACAACCGAATCACAGTCTCTGAGGCTGGTAGCTATCAAGTTTCGGCTAGTTTTTCCAATCAATGTTCCATAGATACGGTCTCGCAGATAGTAAATGTAGTAAAAGCAAACGGCCCTCTTGCGGTAGTAACCGACTCCCTAAAATTGTGTAAAGGAGGGCGGGGTGTACTTCAAGCTACAAATAATCCTACTTATCAATACAATTGGGCTGGCAATGGACAATTACTCACAGCTTCATCTCAAAACACCCTCTCGGTGACTCAGGAGGGGCGGTATGTGGTGTCAGTGACCTCTCCTGATTTTGTATGTACGACCAAAGATACTGCCGTAGTAATTTTTCTCCCTACTCCCAATAAACCTACCTTAAGTGCCTCCAAAAAAATACTGTGCATGAGTGATTCAATCAATTTAATCACGCAAACTCAGACAGGATTTTCAAACGAATGGCTGCGAGCGGGACAAGTGATGGTAAACAACAAAAACAATCATTATGTAAAGGAAGCTGGGGTATATCAAGTTCGATTTTTCAAAGATGGGTGTGATGCTATTTCCGATACTTTTAGGGTATTTCCTCCTGTTGTTGTAGATATGGTGATAGACTCTATTGCGCCATTTTGTTTGAATACTGTCCTGAAAATTCCTCTTAAAGCTGTGCCATTAGGAGGAGTGTTTTCAGGAAAAGGTATTGAAAATCAAGAGTTTGATGTGGAAGTCGCTGGAGCTGGAAGGCATACTGTGGTATATGAAGTAAAAACAGAAGGAGAATGTATTCATAAAAAAACAACGATTGTTCAGATATATAGTTTACCCGAAATCAATCTTACTGATAATATCTCCGTGGGAATAGGCTCGGCGGTAGTACTGCCCGCCCTCGTGACTGCCACTGGAAACGTTAGCTACGAATGGCTACCCCCTACTAATTTAAATGATGCTAAAGTGCAGCGACCTGTAGCTACTCCTGAACAAACTCTTGTATATAAATTGACGGTCAAAGACCAGAATGATTGTAGCTCGGTAGATTCGATACGCGTTCTTGTGTTTCAGGTTGTGTATCCTCCTGACGCCTTTAGCCCTAACAATGATCAAATTAATGATGTTTGGGAAATCAAAAACATAGATAAATATCCTAATGCCGAGGTAACAGTTTATAACCGATGGGGTGAAGTGATATTCTATGAAAAAGAGGGTTACAAAAATCCTTGGGATGGTACTTTCAATGGTACTAAAGTAGCGTCTGGTGAGTATACTTATTTACTTCGATTGGGTAAGGAAGCCGATTTTAATGAACAACGTGGCAAAGTGATGGTGCTGCGATAATTGGAGCTTTCTACTATTTTTGCAGCTAAAGCAAAAATGAAAGTATGGACGACCAATCGCCCGAACACTACGAACTTAATTGGGCAGGCAAAGCTGCCGCCCGTGCTCAAATTAAACAGCTGGCTTCGACTTGTTTGTATAACAAAAAAACGCTTGTGGTTGATAATGAGGAGCTAATGTCAAGCTCCGCATTCATAGAAGGTGAAAATTTAGAAGCTTTACGGGTGCTGCAATCTACCCACTCAGGTAAGGTCAAAATGATATACATTGACCCACCTTACAACACGGGAAGCAATGATTTTGTGTATGCCGACAATTTTTCCAAAACAGGACACGGACATTCGGCGTGGCTGTCGATGATGTATCCTCGACTGGTATTGGCCAAAAATCTTTTGCGGGAAGATGGCGTAATCTTTGTGAGTATTGACGAAAACGAGTACGCGAATTTGAAACTTTTGATGGATGAGATATTCGGTGAAAAAAACTTTCGTAATACTTTCATCGCGCGTCGCCACGACAAAAACCTGAATCGGCAGTTTATGGCCAAAGGCTTGCGTTCGTTTAATGTGGGTTTTGAACATATACTTTGTTATGCCAAATCGGATGCTTTTACGTTTCAGCCTGTTTATCGAGCTTCCAACGAAATACGTCAAACGACGGGTTACTGGAAGGGGTTTTGGAATGATGCTGATAGGCCTACGATGAGATACGATATTCTAGGTTTTACGCCCGAAACAGGCCAATGGAAATGGAGTCAAGAAAAAGGCTTGGAAGCCGTGGCCAATTATCAAAAATACCTCACCGAATATGCCCACAAGATGTCGTTGGAAGCGTATTGGGAGCAGACGGGTCGTAAGCTGCTCTTTATTCGCCGCAATCCCAACGGAAAAGGCAAAAATAAGGGCGTCGAAAATTGGATTCCTCCTTCAGATGGTATTTTACGCACTACCAACTGGACAGATTTGTTGATTTCGAAAGATGAAAAGGAGGTACAGGGGCTTTTTGACTTCCCCAAAAATATTGAAGTCCTCAAAAACCTTATTCTCGCGGCGGGTTGTGGAGAGGGCGATGTAATTTTAGACTTTTTTGCTGGCTCTGGTTCAACGGCTCAGGCTGTATTGCAGCTCAACGAAGAAGACGGCCGACGTCGAATTTTTTTATTAGTGCAAATCGCCGCCCCTTGCCCAATAGATAGCGATGCTTATCAGGCGGGTTATGTTACTTTGGCTGATATTACACGACAACGTATTATGAATGTTTGTGCAAACCTAAAATCTTCGCCCAAAGTGCTTTTCTATCGACTAGGGAAAGCATAAGAAATGAAAAGACTTTCCAAGCTTCAAAAACTTGGAAAGTCTAGCAAATGACCTGAAAGTTTTAAACCTTATCGGGGTTTGGGTGCGTCCACCCTTGGCGATAAGGTCGTTGGAGAAGACCATTGGCTTCGCGATCGCCAACGATACTACGGGTTTTGGGGTCATACACAAGAGGTCGGCCAATCTGCATAGAAATATTGGCCAAAATACAACTTGCCGTTGAGATGTGGCCTTCTTCAATATCAGCTACCGGGCGGCTATTGTTTTCGATAGCTGCTAAGAAATCCAACATATGAAGTCGTGTAGCAGGAGCAGCGTTGAGCTCAATGCGTTCTTCGGTTAAGTCTTCGGGGTATTTTTCTTTTTCAAAAACTACATCTTTGTGAATACGTTCGCCTTTTCCCTGTGGAATAAAATCATAGGCCATGGTACTGCCCCAAAGGGTCCCTTTATCTCCATACAATGTAAACGACCACGGATAGTCGGGGTTGTTGGGCGTACCCCAAGAGCGGTGTTGCCATACGCAGTTTAGACCATCATACTCAAAAATGGCCGATTGAGTATCGGCAATATTGGATTTTCCTTCTTTTTGTACATAAATACCACCCGTAGAACTAATACGTTTGGGCCAGCCTAGTTGGAGCATCCAACGAACCGTATCAAACATGTGAATACACATATCACCCATGATGCCATTGCCGTATTCCATGAAGGTACGCCACCAACGGATATGAGGAAGACCATCATAAGGACGGAGCGGAGCGGGACCCGTCCACATTTCGTAGTCCAAAAAATCAGGCACAGCTTGTACAGGTGGGTTGCCGTTGTTGCGCATATGATAATAACAGCACATTTCTACGTGCGAGATTTTACCCAAAAGACCTGCATCAACGATATTCTTTTTGGCTTCGATTAAGTGAGGGGTGCTTTTGCGTTGGGTTCCTACTTGTACTACACGCTTGTATTTACGAGCAGCGGCGACCATTGCTTCACCTTCCATTACATCTACGCTGATGGGTTTTTGGACATATACGTGGGCGCCAGCCTTCACGGCGTCGATGGTCTGAAGAGCGTGCCAATGGTCGGGCGTGCCGATGAGTACAATATCCATTTCATTTTCGGCGAGCATTTTTTGATAATCACCATACTGGCGAGGGACTTTACCTGATTTTTGGCGTTTGCTAACGAGCGTAGCCGCTGCCGAAAGCTGATTTTTGTCAACATCACAAAGTGCAACCACCTCTACAGGGGCTACCTGAATAAGGCGAAATAAGTCACTTTTACCATACCAACCCGTACCAATAAGCCCCACGCGGAGGGTTTTGGCAGGGTGAATGATATCCATACCTTGCGCCCCAAAAGCGGTAAGGGCGAGAGAAGCGGCAGTTCCTTGCAAAAAACGGCGACGATTGATGTAAAATGAATCCATGAAAAGTTTAGGGGTTTGGAGGATATTTCAGTATCGGGGGTTTGTTTATTAAAGTGAAAGCCGCTAGAGAAATACCCTTTGGAAGATAATTTTTGAAAAGAGACAGACTTGAAAAAAATCGTATCTTTTTGCCTATAAAAAATAGGCCAATGATATTTTTCTAATATTTGCGGGAATAAATAGAACGAACGATTGTGTAATGTTTACCAAAAATCAGACTACTATGAAAAATTGCTCATTATTTCTTTCAATGATTTGTGTATTAGGAATAGCTAAAACCCACGCCCAACAATTTGATATTATCTTAGGAATGGGTTTCTATGCTACTCCTTCGTTGAAGCCAGTAGAGCCAGCTTATTATTTCAATGGGGAATTTGAATATCATCTCCCTAACAATAAGTGGGCGCTTTCGGCGGGTATCATTCGAGCCAAATACACCTATCGCTTAGAAGGCTCTAGAAGAACTTTGGGGGGAATACCTATCAATCAAGGGTCAGAATTGCAAAGTAATTTTCTGTTGAAGTATAAGTTTTTTTCTAAAAATTGGCTGACAGTGCAAGCAGGTGCTGGTGTAGGGCTGGTGACTATGGGCAGGGTAGAAGAGATTCTAAACGACCGAAGTGTAAGTTATTTATACGAAGTGTCCAATACTGATGTAGGTTTTCCCCTAGCGGTAGAAGCTTATACCAACCTTACAAAGCACTTTATCGCAGGGGTCAAATTAGGCTCTTTTATTTTTCCTGATTATCCTATCATCGGCTACAACGTGAGTCTACAACTGCGATATAGGTTTTGAGACGGCGGCGTTCTGTATACCGCCGCCGTTAAGGTCAAGGTAAAGAGATAGTGATAGATTGCTTTTCTTTTAGGGTATGACCTGCGGCAAAGTTTTTGGCATTTTTGCCCAATGACAGATTTTCCAAAGGAAGACTGCCGTTGAGTACAGTCAGTTTTGTTTGCCATCCATTTCCTGCTTTTGTAAATTGGACTTCTCCATAAGCGTAGCCATTTGACCAAAAATAAGAACCTACTTTGGGCGTAAAAGCCATCGATTTTTTTACCCCCGAATACTGAAAACCTGTGAGTGCCAATACCGCCCCCCAGCTTGTCATGGCGCGGGCGTAGTGGTGGCCGCATTCGGCTTCATCAAAGGGGCTGCGTTTTTGGCCGTCGTAGCGGTCTCGGATATTTTTGATACAAGTCAAGCCCGTTTCGGTTTGTCCTTCGTAAAGCATCCCGATAGCGGCGGTGTATTCAAATCCTGTCATTACTTCTGAAAAATAAGGAAAGGGAATAGTAGGCCGACCTCCGCGTGGATAACTTGCCATCAGCAACGCCGCCTCGTCGCCCAGTGCATAGGAGCGCATATTGTTGAAATGGTTGAGCATCGTAGGGCGATAATTATACTTCATGATACTCTGCAAGGTTTTCTGGACGTTTTGCGGGTTTACCAGATAGCCGAGCCCATATACATGCGCCATGTATTGCCCAATCAACTGATCTACCAAACATCCTTTGCCCAGCTGATAAGGCGGGTCGTTGGTATAAGCACGGCCACTTGCTACGGTAGCCATCAAAATATCTTCTTTACGGGAGGCAGTTTGTATGATTTGTTCGTAATACTCGCCATTGAAAAGTTTTTCATCGGCAAAGCGGCGTCCTTGTTCAAACAACCGACGACATTCTGCCGCAAAGATAGGCTCGCCCATTGCTTTGGCCATTTCTTCCATTGCCCGTAGTGCGCCCAAGTACCATATTTGCATCTGAGGATTGGGGCCATAGTATTCTACGTCCATGGTGTTGTGTTGTACACCTTCCATGACGCCGTCTTTGTCACCGTCCCAGCCACCTTTAAGCCAAGCAAATTCTAAAGAACGCTTGACGGAAGGATACAACTCTTTAAGAAGCTGCAAATCTCCCGACAATTGCCAGTCGCGATACATCCGCATGATAGTTCCCATCTGACCATCGGCGGCGGCGGCTTTGTAAGACTGAGCTTTGGTGGCCAAAGGCAATCCTACTCTAAAACTCATAAAACCCGTTTCGTCGGTGGCAAGGCCAAACTCCGTTTTGCGCATGGTTTGGGCCAATTTTCCAAACAAAAATCCCGTCGCTTGTTCATAGTTCCATACGTGTGTGCAGGAGCCTTGGCAAGAACCATAATTGTCCATGCAGCCTTCCCAGCCCATCATAGTGCCGTCTTTGACCCGAAATACCGTTTGCGAGCGTAGGGTGCTGAGGTTGAATAAGGCTGATTCTTTGACTACTTCGGGTAAATTACTTTTGGCAAAAGCACGCACAAATTCAAGCGTTTTTTGTTCCAAAATGGGCAATTGCATGGCGGCTTTTTCGGCTACTTCCCAAGCATCGGCGTATTGGGTAGCGTAGTAATTGCCCACGTTTTCGGCCGACCAAGCAAAACGATTGGGAAAATGCCAAGTGATATAAAATGGAATAACGCGGGTTTGATGGGCTGGAATTTGGATTTTTACTGCCAAAGAAGCCTGAGGGTCGTTGTCGACAAGCGTGGTTTTGTCGGTGAGCTCGCCGTCGGCACTGAAATCATCCCAAAAGTCTAAAAGTGCATTTTCCCAGTCATTTAAACGCGAACTGCGGCGGTAGCTCACTCCCTCTCTCGCCGTTGTCACTAGCGCCATTGTACCCCATTGTTCGGTTGTTTTTTTGACACTATCTGAGTACATAAAGATTCCTTGGACCTGCCCTGTTTTGCGGAACGTGTTTTGATTGTAGCGTGACCCAATCGGAATCAGATCACCCTTCCAATCCATGCGGGTTTTGGAGCCATCATTGCCGATAAAATTTCGCATCAAACCACATACTGCTACCGTGATAGGTTGGTTGCTCGTATTGTGAACAGCATAATTGAGTACCGCCAAAGGCATCCCACTTGCATCAGCATCGGTTGGGATGAGTGGATTGTAAGCCGTTAGCGTTACTTCTACGGGGAGCGAGGGGTCAGAGAGATTGACCCTGCCGAAGGGATAGGACGCATCAAAAGAAACATTTCTGAAACGAGGAATACCGTGATTGTCGACGGGGCGGCCTTCTTTGTCTTGGTAATCCACGGGGTCGAGCGGCCCCATGAGACCTTTGGTGTGGGTTTTGCCATTGGATTCTTTGATAAAAATGGAGAAAAAAGGAACGCCATTGCCCATTTGTCCACCACTGAAGCCTTTGGCAGGGCGATTCATGATTTCCCAATCTTTGAGTTCCCCTTTGCCCGAAATGGAAACAGTACCCGTACCGATACCACCCAGCGGTAACGCTACGCGGTAAAGGTGCTGTTGGTCGTAATGTTTGATGACCGGAAAATCTTGGGCGTAGAGCGAAAAGCTCATCAAAAACAATCCCAAAGTGATAAATGATTTCATGAAGAGTTTAGGATATTGATTAATGCTGTAAATTTGCCTTATTAAACTCTCTTTATAAAATATCGAATCTACTTCAGTAAAAAGTTGCTTGCTTTTTACGAGCTACCTTGGACACTTGGCACAAGGGAAAAATCATATTGATTCTCAAATTTTATAAAGACTACAATGGAACAAAATATAAAAGTTGCCGTCATCGGCGGTACAGGCAAATCTGGTAAATACCTTGTACAAGAGCTACTTTATCGAGGTTTTCAAATCAAAATTCTTCTTCGAAATCCAGCGCATTTTCAAAGTGATAGTTCGCTAGTTGAGGTTATAAACGGCAATGTGACCGATGCTTCCTCTATTGATTCGCTGTTACAAGGTTGTCAAGCGGTGATTAGTACTTTGGGATTAGGGGCTCCACCTAGTGAGCCTACTATCTTTAGTGAATCTACTGCTCATGTACTAGAGGCGATGAAAAAGCACGATATTGGCCGCTACATCCTCACTACAGGTCTGAATGTAGATACCCCTTTTGACCAGAAAAGCCCTAAAACAGCTTTTGCTACCGAATGGATGAAGCAAAATTATCCGATTTCGACCACCAACAAGCAGCTTGAATATGAGCTTCTGGTGCATAGTGAAGTGGATTGGACGTTGGTAAGGCTGCCAATGATTGAGCAAACCGACCAACGTGGACAAGTCAAGGTGAGTTTGGAGGATTGTGAGGGAGATAAAATCAGCGCAACCGATTTAGCCGACTTTCTTATCTTACAGCTTACAGATACCCACTTTGTCCGAAAAGCCCCTTTTATTGCCACTGTTTGATAGAAAAATATACCGAAGGAGACAGATTTCAGTCTCCTTCGATGTAAATTTAGGAAGATGACTTTATTTTTTATGGATGATTTCAATGGCTTTTTCAATGATTTCATCTCGCCCTTCTTTGATTCCTTCGATGGTAGGCCTAAGGATTATATCTGGTAAGATACCGATTCTTTGCGTTTCTTTTCCGTCAGGATAATATACCCCAATTCCGCTTATCCATGTGCTTATTCCACCTGGTAAAAAAAACTTTGATACATTGCCATCGGCAGCAGCAGTGGTGGAACCAAGGACGAGAGCATTGGGGCTACTCGATAAGCCATCGCATGAAATTCGGACGAACTTTGCGATAATTCATTAATCAAAATCACCACTTTGCCTTTATAAAAATCTTTATTTTTCTTTCCGACTGAGACGGGTTTGCTAAAAGTAAAAAGCCCAGGAGTAAGGATATTACCACTAGTAAACTTGACAAAGGGGCGTTTGGTGGGCATTAAAAAATTGCACAAATCGTCTAACACAAAGTCGGTTGGATAATTTCGGTTGTCAATGATGAGCCCTTTTGAGTTTTTGATTTCTTGTATCAATCTTGGTAAATATCCCTTTTTGAGGGTACTATTGTTGAGGTAAGCGATTCCTTTATCTACATATTTAAAACAGGTATCTTTGGGATAATACTTACTAGATATCTGTATGTTTTTCAAAGCAAATAATTTTGTTTTTACATCTATTGGGATTTTGTTTCGTAGGATTCTAAAATGAATGATTGAGTCATTGCTTCTTAATAAGTTTTGGGCAATATCTCTCAATTGGGTAGGGGTATTGGAAGCAGGAGTGTACTTTGATTTTTGTAAAATGATATCCTCAATAGGTTTATCGTTGACGTGAGTGATTACATCTCCGATAACCACTTGGTGTTCTGTTTGGGGTTTTGTTGGATAAAATCCCGTAATAATGGGCTTGTTTTCGACGAAAGTTACTTCTAAAGGAGCGTAATTATTTCCAAAGAAATGGTTAAGAGCGCGGTTGTTTCCCAAAATAGTGGCGTGAGTATCCCCAACCCTACCAATAAGTTCTAAAGTAGTAAGTGTGTATTCGGCGTTGTTGTTGGCATTGATAAATTTGGGAATAAACTCTTCAAGTACGTTTTTCCAATCTTCTTGGATGAGGTTTTTGTAAGGGAAATAGTACTGAATGATATTCCAATATCTATACAGCGACAAAAGCCTAAATCCTACGTCGGGATAGCTCATGTTTTCGTAAGGACTTTCATTTTTAAAATTGGGGTGGCTTGTATTGGAGTGTAGCTCTACATAATAATGACGATTAGACCTATGTGCATGTTGTATTTTGGAAAGTGAAGAAGACAATGCTGTTGATAAGTTGTATTCTTTAATCCAATCTAAATCAGGGGATATTTTAAGTAAAGAAGCCTTGGGGCTTTTGGCTTTTTTGGTACTAATGTTCCCTAAAGTATCAATCCATTTGACCAAAACACTGTCTCTTTGCGTGGAAGTAGTGGTATTCAGTAGCCTAGGCAAAATTCTAAAAAGCTCATAGTCCCAGTTGTATTTTCCTTGGGCTACGCTGGGATGGTAATATTTTAAAAACCCCCAGATTAGTCCCAGTACTTTGAGGTTTTCGATGGTTGTTTTGTCAGTTGGGAGATGTTTCAACTGTGATTCTTCATCAAAAGTTCTGTCTTTATGAGCAGGGTATTCTTTTTGAAAAAATGGAGACAGATTTTCTATTTCTTTGCCGTCGATGTTTATTCTTAAATCATCAAACCACATTTTTCCTTTCCCTACCAACATCCCACCTACTAGAATTTGGGTTGTTTTTGAAGGATTAAGGCTAAGTTTTATCTCATATTTTGTCCAATCACTCGTTCCCATGATTTTTTGCGGGCTCATATCTATATAGCCTACTTCAGGGTCGATTCTTAGCCATAAGCCTGCAAATCCTTCAGCAATATTTTCTGTTTTAATATAGCCACTAAGGGTGATTGTGCGGCCAAGGTAGCTGTGGGGGATGATAAACCCCCACGCTTTATAATCTGTTTCTCCAGTTTTGTATTCGATACAAGCAGCATATCTTCCATTTTTGACGCAAAGAGTATCTAAGCTGAGGGTATAATTAGAACTGCCGTATTCGGTCCAGCCGACAGGAGCCTCTTTTTTTAGCAGCTCAAAGTCAAAATTAAACTTTGGTTTAGGAGATGTGACTTCTTGACCATTCAAAAAAAGACAAAATACCAAATTGAAAAAAACAAAAAAGTGTTTGAACATGCTGTGGGAAATATGGTGCTAGGAGATGCCTCCGAAGAGGATGATTACTCTTGACTTACTGCTGTTTTGTTGTTTCTTTTCAGAAAAAATGCACTGATAAGCGATACTACCAAGCCTACTGGAAACACTTCCGAAAACGTAATGAGAACGACAAAAAGTGGGTTTTTGTACATTTCTTTGAAATTCTCCATTTCTTTGGTTTTGGCTGGTAAGTCGGCGGCGGGTGTTTCTTTCAAAACGAGGAGAATGTATTTTTCGAGATAGTCCGGCACAAATAAATAATAATAAAACAGCCAAACCACTACATACATGATTGAGGCTATGGTGGCAATCAGGATTCCCATTTTGAAGGCTTGTCCAAAAGAAATAAATCCGTCGAGTTGTTTGTCACGATGGTTTTTTACGCCAAAAAAAATCAGCGAAAAAATAACGACCATTCCGGCATAGCCAACTAGGTCGTTGCTTTTAAAATCGGGGTTGGTATAACATAGATGTACCATGTAGACCATGTTGATACATAAGATGCTTCCCATCACTAGGCCAAAAATCCATACGTTTCTTTTCATTGGTTTGTTGTTTTGGTTAAGTCACAAAACTAGACCTAGCGTACTTAGGAGTATTCATACTTTAGTACCAAAATCATCAAAATAAGGTTATTTCGTACTAAAGTGGGAGTTTGGTCAAGCAACTATATTGAGTCTTTTGGCTTTTTCTATGGCTTGCGTACGGCTTTTGACGTCCATTTTTACAAAGAGGTTGGAAACATGGGTTTTGACGGTACTCAAGGAAAGGCACAATTGGTCGGCAATTTCAGCATTGCTATTTCCTTGAGATAAGAGTTGTAATACCTCATATTCGCGATTGCTTAGATTGAGTTTTGCGAGTTCGTCCTCGTTGATAATCTCAGGGGTTAGATATACTTTTTTTTCGATAACTACAGTTTGTACCTTAGCTTTGACAAGCTGCGTAGCTATCCATATCCCTAATAGGGTAAAAAACACTGCAATGAGCCCTGCGTAGATGTCCAATGAGTGATTGACAATCAGAAACTTCCACTCTAGCCACTTCAGAAAAAATACCAAAATAGCTAAGAGTAAACCATATAAAGTAATATGTTTGGTATTGAGAAAGAGGTTCTTCAAAAAGGCCATATTTGTTTAAGAAAGAAGTCTAAAATTACGCAGAGGCACTCACAACTCAAAGTTCGCTTTTAGATTTTAAGCTGATAAAGAAATAGTTGTATTAGCCAAAGGAAATCTCACCGCTAGGGAATAGTTATGGCATTATGGGAGGGCATTCTTTTAGAGAATAAATTAAAATTTAATAATATGTATAGGTTGAATAATAATATAATTAATAAATAAAAACTTACACAGGTCATTTTGTGGCTTGAAAATGTACTATATTTGAGTCACAAAATACCATAATAAACTAAGTTGGTGTACCACACAAGCAAAAATACCGAAAAGATAAGTGATTCGATTCTTTGGGCTCAGCTGATAGCTGATGACCAAAATGCTTTTTCTATGCTTTTCGAAAAGTATTTGAGTCCCTTGGTAAATTATGGAAAAACCTTGATGCCCTCGCACGAAAAGGTGAAAGATTGTGTCCAAGATGTATTTGTGGATATTTGGCTTTACCGTCATTCGCTGAGTGAAGATGTGGTGGTAAAAGCCTATTTGTTTTCCAGTGTTCGTAAGCGTATTGCCCGCCTTTATGAGCGCGACCGCATTTTTCGCCAAACCACCTCTCTGGAAGATTTAGAGTTTTCGGTTAGGTTTTCGATAGAGCATCAGCTCATTACTGATGAAACTATGGAGCTGGAAGTACAGCAACTCAACCAACTCCTCAATGCCCTTCCGCCTCGTCAAAAAGAAACCCTCTATCTTCGTTATCACCAAGGACTTTCGCTTGAGCAAATCGCCGAGATATTGGACATCAATCATCAATCGGTCAAAAACCTCCTTCAGCGCGCTATTTTGCACCTTCGCAAAGAATGGAAAGGGACGATTTCACTGCTTCTTATGTTTAGTTTTGTCACTTCGTAAATTTTTTTTGAAAAAATTTAAAAATAAGTGAGTACTCCACAAACTATCTGTCCTCTCTGCGTTTGAAATTGATTTTCAGATGCAACCACGCGATTTATACACCAAAGTAGAAGACTTCCTTTCCGACGAATCTTTCCAGCGATGGGTCCGATTTAAGGAAAACCACACCCATTGGGAAGAATGGACATTAGAGAGTCCAGAAAGAGCCAAATTAGTACAAGAGGCGAGGTTGTGGATTGTATCTATGAAAATAGAAGATACTGAGCTTTCAGAGCAAGAAGTTCAAATAAGCCTGCAAGACACTTGGCAGACCATTGGTAGTTTTCAAGAACGCAAGTCGATTTGGCGGACCCATTGGTTTCGGGCAGCGGCGGCTATTTTGATAATAGGAGCGGCTACTACGGCTTATTTTCTTTTGCAAAGAAACCCCACTCATACGGTTATTACTTATAAAGATTTGGTAGAGAAAGACACTGAAGGGTTGATTGAGCAAACCAACAATTCTAACAAACCTCAACTTATCACTTTGGCAGATGCTAGCTCGGTACTCTTACAGCCCAAAAGTAAACTAAGCTACCCCAAAGAATTCAGCGGCAACGAGCGAAAGGTGTATCTATCAGGAGAAGGCTTTTTTGAAATCAGCAAAAATCCTAGCAAGCCTTTTTATGTCTATGCCAATGAAGTGGTGACTAAGGTATACGGAACGAGTTTTAGAGTGATAGCCTATCCTACGCAGCCCAATGTGGAGGTAGTAGTGCGTACAGGAAAAGTAAAAGTGATGCCCAATGAAGAAATACAATCAGATACCCAAGAAGGAATCATGCTTTTGCCTAATCAAGCTGCAAGGTTTGTAAGAAACAACCTCTCATTTGAAAAAATCTTGGATATTACCCAAGACAAACCGCTTATTGCTTCTACCAATACTATTGAACAACTGAGCTTTGAGTTTCGTGATATACCTGTCCAGCAGATATTTACGACCATTGAGCAAGCCTATTTGGTGAAGATAGAATACCCGCAAGAAAAGCTAAAAGATTGCTATATGACTACTTCGCTCAGCGATGAACCGCTTCCCGAAAAGCTTAAAATAATATGTGAAAGTTTGGGAAGTGATACTCGCTACGAAATGAATGGAAATCAGATTACAATAATTTCAACTGGCTGCAACTAACCCCCCTAAACCCTGCCTATGTATTAAAAAAAGAAATAAAAAAGAAAAGCGTCGAAATGCTGCAACATTCCAACGCTTAGAGCTTTCCTGAATCCTCTGCAAAGGAAAGGAAACGTCATGCCAATACCAGTCCTATTAGTATTAAACCTAACAATCAAAAGTATGGAAAAAAGTTTTATTCACCAACGGCTACTTTTTCAGATCGTGAAAATATCGGTGTTTCAAATGATACTTGCTGTTGTTTTTGTGGGAATAGCAATGGCCACGCCCGCAAAAGGGCAAGAAATGCTTGACTCAAAAGTGACGCTTGTTCTCAACAATGTGAGCTTAGAAAATGCATTGTCTGAAATTGAAAAAACCGCCCATGTCAAGTTTTCCTACAACTCACGTACCCTGAATCTTAGCCAGAAAGTAACTGTGAGCGAAAAAAATGAACTTCTCTCCAATGTACTTAACAAGATGCTCAAGCCGCTCAGTATTAAGTATGTAGTAGTGAGTAAGAAGATTGTGTTAAGAAAAGAAAATACCCCCAAAACGGGTTTGTTGTACGAAATTGAAGAACCCTCAAAACTTCAAGTAGTAGGCAATGTGGATTGGGGGGTGAAAGGAGTAGTGACCGACGAAAAAGGTGAAAAACTACCTGGCGTAAGCATTACTATCAAAGGCACCACTCGTGGTACTACTACCAATGGCAACGGCGCCTACGAAATCAATGTACCTGACGGCAAAGCTGTTTTGGTTTTGTCATTTATTGGTTATCAGCCTCAAGAGGTTTTGGTCGATAACCGAACCACCATCAATGTTTCGCTCGTTGCCGATATCAAAGCCTTGGAAGAGGTGATTGTGGTGGGCTATGGTACTATTAAAAAAGAAAAAAACATCACGTCTGTTTCAACTTTAGAAGCCGAAAAAATAACCAATCTCGGAGCAGCTTCAGTAGGAGAAACGCTAGGTGGACGGATTCCGGGGATTATTGTTACCAACAGCGGCGGCGGGCCGGGCAAAAAACCCTCTATTTCGCTAAGAGGAGGCGGCACACCGGTGTACGTCATTGATGATATTATTTCTACCGAATTTCAATTTCAAACCCTTGCCGTTAATGATATTGAAAACATCTCTTTCCTTAAAGACGGCCCCGCCACGGCGATTTATGGGGTAGCAGCAGGAAATGGATTGGTTTTGGTAACAACCAAAAGAGGAAGTAACAAAAAGCTTTCTATCAATTACAACTTTGGACATGACTTGTCGCAGCCAACTTATTTGCCGCGCAAAATCAGTTCGTACGAATTGGTGTCGCTCGTAAATCAGGTGGATATCAAAGAAGGCAATCAGGGTCGATATTCAGAAAGTGATGTTCAAAAATACCGCGACCAAACCGACCCACTCAACTTTCCAAACAACGATTGGCAAAAGCTGGTGCTAAAAGAATTTGCGCCGCAACAGCATCACAATTTATCGCTAAACGGTGGTAATGAGCAAATTAAATATTATGCCTCATTGGGTTATTTTAACCAAGGAACTTTGTATAAATTTAATACCAACTGGTTGAAAAGATACAATTATCGACTGAGCTTAACGGGGGATTTTGCCAAAATTGGCTTGAAAACCAGCATGACCATTTATGGCGTTGACGAAACTCGCCGCGACAATGCAAGCGGATATGGAAGTGGCTACTTTGCAGTATGGAGTCACATCCAAAATGCCCCTCCTTTCGACAAAGCTTATGCTGATTTGGAACAAACCAAATACGCCAACAAAGGCGACCACCCAATCGTAGAAATCGACCCTCGTAGTGGCTATGTCCGTAACCAAGACCGCAATCTTAATGCCTTGCTGAACTTTGATTGGAAAGTGCCAGGCGTAGAAGGTTTGTCATTTCGGGCCAATGGAAACTTGAGTCAGGTACAGGCTTTTGGGAAGTCTTGGAATATTACAGCTCCTCAGTATGCCATAGGAAGTTCTACCCCTGCTAGTACAAATCAACCCAATCTTGGAGTTTCGACTACTACGGGCTATAATTATGTGTTGCAAGGGTTTGGAAATTATGAAAGAAAATTTGGCGGTCACAATGTCTCTGCCATGCTGGGCTATGAAGAAGCTTATGGCTATAGCGAAAACTTTAGCACAGGCCGAAACTCGTATGTGTTTGGGATTGACCAAATTTTTGCGGGCCCTCAAGCGACAGCTACCAACAATGGTTCGGCTTTTGAAAACGTCAGAAATGGCTGGCTGGGGCGCGTTCGTTATGATTTCAAAGAAAAATATTTGTTTGAAGGAAGCTTTCGCTATGATGGGAGCGACTTGTTTCCGGCGGGAAAAAGAAAAGGATTTTTCCCCGGTGCAGCGTTGGGGTGGTTGATTTCTCACGAAAACTTTATGGGAAGTTTGGTTGAAAAAAACATCATTAACTTCTTGAAAGCCAGAATATCGTATGGTTCCGTTGGACAAAATTCGGGCGTGAGCAGCTTTGCATATGTGCCGGGCTATTCTACCGGCGGCGGCTACGTAGTAGGTGGGGTGTTGCAACCAAGCCTCAATGCCCCGAGCATTCCAAGCCCCGACATCAGTTGGTATGACCAACAATCGTTCAATACAGGTTTTGATTTTGGAACCTTGGGAAATAAACTCAGCGGAAGTCTAGATTATTTTTACCTGCGTACTACGGGCTATTTGGCTTCTCCATCAGGCGTAGGCTACACCGACCCTCTCGGAACGGCCTTACCTACTCGCAAATCAAACGGGGCATTTAGAAGAGCGGGTTTTGACTTTTCGGTCAAATACAGCGACAAAATCGGTAAATTGAAATACACCCTTGGCTCAAATTTTGTGAAATTTGACCAACTCTGGGAAGTAAACCCCAATGAGGATAGCACCACCCTTAAAAACCCCAATACGACTTCGTATCACCAAATTGGGTTCTTACAAACGGCTTATTTGTCGGCGGGCTTGTACCAAAACTCAACTGATATTATGAACAGCCCGCGCCGAATGGCTTCTACCGTTGCCCCTGGCGATATTATTTATCGTGACGTTAATGGCGACGGGAAAATCGACGGTGATGATTTTAGAAGGGTAGGAAAGTCGGCATTCCCACGAGTGACGTTCGGTTTTACGGCTGATTTAACCTACGGAGGCTGGTTTATGAACATGCTTTGGCAAGGGAGCGGCAAACGTAGCATTTATTTGGGAGATGTCATCCAGAGTAATTATTCAACCAACATCCGCTATGAGTTTCAAACCAAAAATCACTGGGAGCCGGGAGCAGGAAATTCGCAATTCCCGCGCTTGATTTCGGGTGCAGCCGTCAACGGGGGCCATAATGCCGTTACGTCCGATTTTTGGGTGATAAACGCAGGCTACTTGCGCTTGAAAGCCTTGCAGGTAGGTTACAACTTTAAAAATTATCTTTCCAAAGACCTAAAATTCATTTCAGACCTGAGGGTGACGTTGAGTGCTACCAACTTACTCACGTTTTCGAAGATCAAACAATACGGCCTTGACCCCGAAACGGGGAGCAACAACAACTACGATTATCCGTCGCAGCGCGTGTATGCCTTATCCGTGAATCTAGGTTTTTAACTCAAAGCAACTGAAAGCAATGAAACGATATATCACAAAAATAGTTTTGGCACTAACGGTTCTTAGTGTTTGTATTTACTCCTGTAAGCAATTGGACGACACACGGCCTTTTGACAAATTTGATGAGACAGCCGTGTGGAGTTCAAAGAGCAATGCCATGCTTTTTGTCAACGGCGTATATTCATCAGTGTTAGGTTTATATACTAATACCGTTGAGGACGAAGTTAGAACGAGTAACATTATCCAAAGTGATGGAAACGCCTTTACAAGAGAGTCAATTACGAGAGATGACGACTACGGTTTTAACCAATTTAGCAAAATCCGTAGCTGTAATCTCATCATCGAAAAAGCCAATGCGTCGGCCGCTTTAGCAGAAGGTGATAAAGTAGAATTGGTAGCGCACGGGAAGTTTTTGAGAGCTATGACGTATTACTGGCTTGCGCGCCGTTTTGGAAGGGTAATATGGGTGGATAAAGTATTGACCGAAAACGAAACAAACTATGCTTTGCCTCAAACGACCAATATCGCCGAAACCTATAACCTAATCATGAAGGATATAGATGACGCGATTGCGGGCTTGCCTGCTTCTTCGCCTGCGGGGATTGCGACCAAGGCATCGGCTTATGCGCTCAAATCTGAAGCCGCCTTGCAAGCAGCCGCTTATACAGGCGATAACACTTACTACCAAAAAGCGATAGAGGCAGCCAATGCCGTGATTGCAACGGGCAAGCCATTAGAAGCTGATTACGAAGGAATGTTTAACGAAAAAGCTAGATTTTCACCCGAAATCTTGCTCGCTACCTACCGCGATAAGTCCAATACTGTGGTATCAAACATTGCAGATATGCAAGAGGCCATCCCCAATGTGAACAACGACGACCTCAAATTGCGGAACGCTACGCCATTGTTCAAATTGGATAAAGTGTTTGAGGATTGGGGGAAATATTCACCCACCCAAAATATCATTGACGAATACTTGGTCATTGATGCCGCCGACCCTTCCAAAGCGGTGAAATGGGATCAATCGTCGCAGTTTTTGAAAAATGTAACCAAAAAACAATCCCCCTTCCTTGACAGTGCCGTAGTGACGGGTTCGGGAAGCATCAATGCAATCATTTATAACAACCGTGACAAGCGCTTGGCGGCTTCAATCGTCTATGATTCAACGGCTTGGTATGGCGAATTGGTGACAACCAACCGCAACGGAAACCTGAACCGTATGATTAAAGGAAGCCTGAACTCGGGCTGTTGTACCCAAATCACCAATGCTTATTTCCGCAAAGGAATTTACAACGTGTCTCCACGGCCTTTTTACAATACGCCGGTGGATTATCACTGGGTGATTTTCCGCATGGGGCGCGTGTATTTGAACAAAGCGGAGGCGTTGTTGATGCAAAACAAAATTGCAGAAGCCGTAACCACGCTCAACATCACTCGTCAAGGCCACGGTGGTTTGCCGCCTTCTACGGCTACCACAGCCGAGGCTGCTTGGAAAGACTACAAACGGGAGCGTAGGGTGGAGCTTTTCAAAGAAAAAGACTATTACTGGAGCTTGCTGCGCTGGGGAAAATACGGCGGCAATGCCAACGGAGGGGCTGCTCCTGGGGCTAAAATCGCGGAATTGTTGGAGAAACCGACGTTTATGGAAATCAACGCAACGCGCAAAGGCTACCGCATCGAAGTGATTAATTTCCAACTCAACGATCAGCGTATGTTTGACGAAACCCGCCGTTACTTGTTGCCGATTCAGAATTCGCAAATAGTACGTCATGGGGCGATGACTCAGAATCCTAACTGGTAAACCTTTACAAACAAATGAGAAAGACAATGCAAACAATACATAAAATAAAGTATTTGCTTATGCTAGGCATGGCATTGAGCTTGTCTTCCTGCCTCAAATATGGACTGGAAGATAATTTGCCCAAATTTAAGGATGCCCTTATCACGGAGGTTTTTATGGAGTATCGCTTTGAAGATTCCAAAGTAATGTCGGGGGGAAGCCCTATGGTGCGGAATGTGACGCTTACGCTCACTCAAAAGCAATTTAAGCGGAAAGAAAGTACGGCTGGTGCTTCGCTTGATTCGCTGATTTTCAACGTAACTGTACCTGCGGCGTCGGGGGCATTTACGGCCGAAGAAAAAGCCAAAGTCTCCAAAAGTCGGTTGGTACTGATGACCAATATTTCGCCTGCTGCTACCATGGAGCCTTTGGAAGGTGCCCCGCAGCCAGGTTTGCCAGGTGATTTTTCCCAACCACGTAAGTACAAAATCACGGCAGCCAACGGCGATAGCCGCGTTTGGGTAGTGAAGATTGGCAATTTTACGAATTAAGTTTTCACTTATTTATTGTAAAAATAAAAGGTCTTGTTTAGGTTGGAAGGTTATTTTTGAGTTTCTCTAAACCTAATTTCTTATGGCTTTCCGACAAAGCGTAATACTATTTGTAGTTTTATTTATCCACACCTTTACTATTTTTAGCCAAGTGTCGGTGACGAGATTTGGCGCCGTACCCGACGATACCCTCAATGACCGCGAAGCTATTCAGAAGGCCGTGGATTATTGTAAAGCAAATCGGGTAAAAAAACTGGTATTTCCCGCAGGGAAGTACCTTATTAGCGAACCCAAAGCCATTCAGCTCATGTATGATGTGCTGGATGGCAAAATGGGCCGCAATCCGCAAGATGTGGTATTTACGCCGTATTACCCGTACAGCCGAGGTATTCATTTTGAGGGAATTAACTCTCTCGAAGTGGAAGCCGCAGGGGCGCAATTGAGCGTAAGAGGGTGGATGGAACCTGTGTCTATAGAAAATTGTAAAAACCTCACCATTAAAGGGTTGACCATCGATTACGAAACCATGCCTCATAGCGAAGGAGTGGTGGTGAATGAAGGGGATGGCTATTTTGATGTGCAATTTTCCAAGGAATTTCCGATTAGAAACAACCTGCTGATGCTGCGGTTGATGTTTTGGGATTTGAGTAAAAACCGACTTTTGGGTAAAAGCATTTATTTCCCAAAAAAGAATGAACTGATTGACGCCAAAACGATTCGGATTTGGGCTTCGTATCCCCAAAAACTCCTTGGGCACGTGGCGTTGATAAATCACATGTTTCACTTTCGCCCTGCGATTCTTATCAACGAATCAACCAACACTATTTTAACTCAAGTCACGATTCATTCTCAGCCTGGTATGGGTATTGTGGGGCACCGGTCCGAAAATATTTTGATGAATGGCCTGCGCATTGTCCCGCGTCCGGGCTTGTACCAATCCACCAATACCGACGCTACGCACTTTACTTCTTGCAAAGGTAGGATACGATTTGATGGCTGTACATTTGAAGGTCAAGGCGACGATGCAACCAACGTACACGGCTATTATCAGTTGATTAAAAAGAAGTTAGCTCCGCAAAAGTACGTCATCGAAATAGAGAAAGCGTGGGGTACGCACGCCATGGTACTCGACTATCCCGACAAAGGCGACGTGCTCGAACTCGTTTCGCGGAAGACATTAGCCGTGGTAGGAAAATACACCGTTATCCAATCAGAACCCAAGCCCAAGGACTGGAACACAACCATTATGCTCCACAAACCTTTGCCCGACGATTTAGAAAATTATTACCTCATCGATGTGACTCGATTGCCACGTTTGGAGTTTGTCAATTCGTACGTAGGTAGTCATTTGGCGCGGGCGGTGTTGGTCAAAACTCGCAATGTATTGATTGAAAATTGTACTTTCAAAGAAAGCACAGGAACTGCCATTCATATTGGTGCCGAGGGAGATTGGCGCGAAGGGGCGGGATCGGAAAATGTCATTGTGCGCAACAATAGAATCCTACGTTGCGGGCGCGGTGACGGAACCAACGACGGTGCGTCGGCCATTGCTATCAATGTCAAAGCTCCCGATATTTCCGTAGCAGGGATTCATAAAAACATCCTGATTGAAGGAAACCTAATAGAAGGTGAAAATGCTGAATGCGGCATTTCGGTGGCGGGCGCCTCGGGTGTTACGATTCAAAACAATGTTTTTTGGGGCTGTAAAAAGCCCATTGTCACCAAAGCATCTGAAGATTTGAAGATGTTTCATAACTACATCGGAACAACGAAAATCCTACCTGAAACCCATGAATAACCTTAAATTGAAGTGTCTCGGCTTATTTTTATTGCTGTGCTTCTGCCAGATGACCATTGCCCAACAACGAGTACTTTTAAGCAACTTTGGAGCCAAACCCGACAGCTACGAAAACGCTAGCCCTGCACTCGTTAAAGCCATTGAACAGTGCCGAAAAGTATCCAACGCCACGCTTGTATTGCCAGGTGGGCGTTTGGATTTGTGGCCCGATGGTGCTTACAAACAGGAAATCTATATTTCAAACAGTACAGAAAATGACACTTTGTCGAAGGTTAAAAACGTCGCTTTTTTGCTGAGAGAGTTCAAAAACCTAACGATTGAAGGCAACGGAACGCAGATTTACTTGCATGGAAAAATGGTAGCTTTTGCCCTTTTTAAGTCTTCAAACATCACGATTCGCAACCTCTCTTTTGACTACGAACGGCCTACCATGAGTGAGTTGGTACTGACGTCGGTATCGCCCACCAAAGTGGAAACCAAGCTGCATCCTGACACGCGTTATTTTATCAAAAATGGAAAATTTGGTTTTTACGGAGAAGGTTGGAAAAGCAATAATCACCACACCATTGTTTTCAATGAAACCGACCAAACCATGAAATACAGCTCGTTTAGGGCGTTTTTGGAGAGCAAAGCGGAAGAAAAACAACGGTGCGAGGTTGTATTTACGGGAGATTTTTCCAAAATGAAATTAAAAGCAGGAGAGAGGCTCTCGATTCGTGACACCTACCGCGACAATTGCGGTGGATTTATCACGCTTAGTCATAATGTGTTGTTGTACAACATCAATTTGCACTACATGCACGGATTGGGCGTAGTATCGCAGTTCTCCGAAAATATCACCATCCGAAAAGTCAGCGTGGCGCCTCGTCTCGAATCGGGGCGGATTGTCAGTGCCTTTGCCGACTGTTTTCATTTTTCGGGATGTAAGGGTAAAATCTTGGTTGACAGTTGTTTCACTTCAGGTGCGCACGATGACCCTATCAATGTTCACGGAACGCATTTGCAGATTGTAGCCAAAACGGGTTCTAACAAACTCACGGTGCGGTTTATGCACCACCAAACGTACGGTTTTGAGGCATTTTTTAAAGGAGATAGCATTGCGTTTGTGAACCCAAAAACGCTGCAACCCATCGCTTATGCCAAACTTAAAAACGCCGTCTTGAAAAATAAACGGGAGATGGAAATAGAAACCGACAAGCCTTTTGCTGCCAACGTGGCGGTGGGGCAGTGCATCGAAAACCTCACTTGGACGCCCGAAGTGACGATACGTAATTGTCGCTTTGAACGGACAAATACGCGCGGGATTTTGATGACCACGCGCCGTAAAGTAGTAATTGAAAATAATCAATTTTACAAAACAGGAATGCACGCCATTCTCATTGCCGACGATGCCGCGAGTTGGTTTGAGTCAGGTCCCGTGCAAGATGTAGTGATTCGTAATAATGTGTTTGAAGAATGTGGATATAATTCAACACCAGGTAGTTATGTGATTGCAATTGCACCCGAAAACCATGATTTAGTCAATGGTTTTTATGTGCATCGAAACATACGAATCGAAAATAATACCTTCAAAACCTCAGTTGCACCGTTGCTGACAGCTAAAAGTGTGGATGGATTGGTGTTTCGCCACAACAAAATCATTTCGTCAAAAACGGTAGATTTTACGGCCGATAAAACTACATTCAAAATTGAAGCATGCAAAGATGTCACCCTCACCGACAATTCTTTTCCCGCCGACTGGAAACCTGTATTGACTAGCTCGCACATGGATAAATCGTCCGTTAAAATGGGTTGGTAATAGCCTTAATAGACCTTCCAAGTTTTTAAAATTTAGAAGGTCTGACGATAACCCTGCCAAGGTTCAAAACCTTGGCAGGGTTGACTAAACCGATACATAAACCCCACGCCTTCATGAAATCAATCATACCCTTTTTTACTTTTTTGTGTTTCGCTTTTGGAACATTACAAGCCCAAATTCACCCGTATGCTGTAGCCACCACGCCTTGGCAGGAAGACTATGGAAATCACCGCGTGGTCATTAGCGTAGCCCAGCCTACGGAGGCCGTTTATACAAAAATCCAATGGCGTCGAAGAGATGCGAACCCCCAAGAAAAACGCCTTTTAATCACCGATGAAAATGGAAAAGAAGTCATGAACATTCATCGGATTAGAATAGAAAAAGAAAGCGGTGAGTTTGTGTTTGAACCGACCCACACAGGTGTTTTTTACGTGTATTACATGCCTTTTGCGGGAAAAAAGAACGTGGGTTGGTGGGATGGAAAGTATTTAACCCCTGAAAACAAACCCAACCAAGCGTGGGTCGAAAAACATCGACTTTTGACCAATGATTTTGAGGCAAAATCGCTTCCGCAAGCCCCCGTGTTGAAAATAGAATCACGGACAGCTTTTGACAGTTTTTATCCGATGGAAGTGGGCGCGACCCAAGCGGAACGAACGGCGCTGATTGAGCATGAGAATAAAAATTTCCTACTTTTTCCCGAAGATAGGAAGTTTCCCGTTCGAATGACCGAAAATATAGCCTATCGTTGGGTGGCGCAAAAATCTTCCAATGTGTTTAATGGCAAGGCATTCCGCAACGAATACTACGCGTTTCAGATTGCCGTTTTTGCGGCTAAAAAGGAGCTAAAAAACCTCAAAGTGACGTTTTCAGGGAGCAATAAAGTAACCTGTTTCAACACGGGAGGCATCGATGCCGACGGGCATCCGTTCTCTAAAAAGGTGGACATAGCCCAAGGAAAAATCCAGCCGCTTTGGTTTGGGGTGGATATCTCACCTACCGAAAAACTGGGAAAACATTCATTTGACGTGACAATCTCGGCCGAAAATGAAGCACTGCAAACGATAAAAGTCATCATAGACGTAATCAACCAACAGCTGCCCGACCGAGGGGATAGCGAGCCTTGGCGGCATTCTCGACTGCGTTGGTTAAACTCAACTTTAGGCATTGATGACCAACCCGTTGCCCCTTACACGGCATTGAAAAGAGTCGGAAAAAAGATTTCATACCTCATGGGCGAAGTGTCGCTCAATGAGTCGGGCTTTCCTGAGTCGATGAGGGTCAATCAACAACACTTGCTACGTAACCCCTTAGTGTTTGTGGTCGAAACGGAGGCGGGAGTGGAAAAAATTACTCCTTCCTCCCTTCGATTTACCAAAAACAATAAGGGTGTGGTCTCGTGGGTGGCCGAAGGAAAAGTTCGCGGATTCAATCTTCTGTGCAACGGAAGCATTGAGTTTGATGGAACATTGCTGTACAATATTCGCTTAAAAACACAGATGTCCCTCAACATAAAAGACGTTCGGTTAGAGATTCCTGTCGAGAAAGCCAATGCGATTTATTTTATGGGCATGGGACTGCCTGGTGGCTTTTGCCCCGCTGATTACCAATGGAAATGGAAAGGCCCACAGGACTCGTATTGGATTGGTTCTGTGAAGGCGGGGTTACAGTGTGAGATGTTGGGGGCTGACTATACGGGGCCTCTATTGAATCTGTATCATCCAGCGCCTCCGTCGTCATGGTACAATAGCAACAAAGGAGGTTTTCGTTTGTCAAGCACTGGAAATCAAACCATTGCGACCACTTATTCGGGAGAACGGACGATGAAAGCAGGAGAAAGCCTTGACTTTGGGTTTCGTCTCTTGCTAACCCCCGTCAAAAAACAAGATACCTATGACCAATTTACCAATCGTTATTATCACGATGGGAATAAGCCTGCGCCTTCGTTGAAAGATTTGGCTTCGGGCATCAAGATTACCAACGTTCACCACGCCAACCCGATTAATCCGTACATTAATTATCCCTTTATTGCGGTCGATAGCATGAAAAACTTTGTGGACTATTGGCACAGCAAGGGCTTAAAAGTCAAGATTTATTACACGATTCGAGAATTGACCAACCAACTTCCTGAACTGTGGGCGTTGCGGAGTTTGGGCGATGAAATTTTTGCCGATGGTAAAGGAGGAGGATTCCCGTGGTTGCGAGAGCATTTGGTAGAGCATTATGATGTTCAATGGTTTAACAAAATCAACGGTTACGAAGAATGCGACGCGGCGATTCGGACGGGAGGCAAATCGAGATGGTACAATTATTACATCAATGGCCTTCAATGGTTGGTCAAAAACGTTGATATTGACGGGCTTTACCTCGACGATGTAGCCTTTGACCGTACCATGCTAAAACGAATGCGGAAGGTGATGAACGCCGTAAAACCAGGTTGTTTGCTTGATTTGCACTCCAACACGGGTTTTTCAAAAGGCCCTGCCAATCAATACACCGAGTACTTTCCGTATCTCAATAAATTGTGGTTTGGCGAGAGTTTTAATTACGATAAAATGTCGCCCGAAAACTGGATGGTCGAAGTTTCAGGTATTCCGTTTGGACACATGGGCGATATGCTACACAGCGGCGGTAATCCGTGGCGAGGCATGGTCTATGGCATGACGGTTCGCTATCCGTGGTTTACGGAAGGTGTCAGTTGCGACCCGCGCGATATTTGGAAAATTTGGGATGAGTTCGACATTGCCCATGCCCAAATGAGCGGCTATTGGGAGGAAAATTGCCCTATAAAAACGGATCATGAAAAAGTGCTGGCTACGGCTTATGTACACCAAGGTAAAACTCTTATTTCGGTGGCATCATGGGCACCCGAAACCGTAAAAGTAAAGCTGAATATAGACTGGAAAGCCATTGGAATGGATCCCGCAAAGGTAAAATTTAGGATTCCTACCATTAAAAATTTTCAACAGGGACAGTCATTCTCCAAAGATGACTTTTTGGAAATCACCCCGACGAAGGGCTTTTTATTGATTGTTGAATAAAAAATGAAGCACATTTCGATGATGAATATTTTAAAAAAAATGGGTTTGTGGTTAACTTTTTGGGCAGGCTTGTCGTCAGTTCAAGCCCAAGAGTTAGCCGTATTGGATATGACAAAGGTTGAAAAAACAACCCCAACGGCGTTGCCAATGCAAGGCATAAATCCTTCAGGAAATACGTTGGCGGTTAACAATCAGTACTTTGTCAAAAATGGCGAGCCGTGGTATCCACTGATGGGTGAAATTCACTACAATCGGGTCAATCCCCAAGATTGGGAGTCGGCACTTTTGAAAATGAAAAGTGGCGGTTTGGGCATTGTGGCGACTTATATTTTCTGGAATGAACATGAAACCCAAAAGGGTAAATGGGATTGGGAAAAAGGGCGTAACCTGCGGCGGTTTGTGGAACTGTGTAGTAAACATGGTCTTTACGTTTGGCTGCGAATTGGCCCGTGGTCTCACGGGGAACAACTGCACGGCGGGCACCCCGATTGGATAAATTCAATGAAAGGTAAGCGCTCTAATGACCCAACTTATTTAGCGGAGGCTTCTCGGTTTTTTCAACAAATTGGGGAACAAACAAGCGGTCTTTACTTCAAAAATGGCGGCCCTATCATTGGAGTACAGCTTGAAAATGAATATGCTTCTGGACAGGCGGAGCACATCTCCACCTTGAAGAAAATGGCGCTTTCCAGCAAAATTGAGCCTGTTTATTGGTCAGTGACGGCCAATACGGTTTTTGATGACACCAAAGTAGAGGTGATTCCGCTCCAAGGTGGCTATCCCTACCGTGGCTGGGAAAAAGGCGGGGGAAAAGCCACGAAAGATTTTCTCTATGGCAACGACCAATGGATTATGACCGACGCCCTCGGTAAAGTGTATTACGATACCAAGCGTTTTCCAAAAGGCATGTGCGAACAAGGCTGCGGGAGTCAGGTGACGTACGCCAACCGTTTTGTGGTAGAACCCTACATCGTGGAAGCACACCTCCAAAACCAAATCGGTCGAGGGATGAACATGATGGGGTATTATATGTTTCATGGTGGTACTCAATCGCCAGGATTGAAAGAACCAGGTTGCCCCGAAAATTACGATTTCCAAGCGCCTATCAGCGAATTTGGCTATTTGCGGCCTTCCTATAAATACTTAAAGATTTTGCACCATTTTGCCAATGATTTCGGCAAAGAATTGGTGCAAATGAAGGTCGTAGAGGCCCCAAATCCCCTGCACGATGAATTGAATACGGAGCAAGTGAGGTACATTGGAAGGGTCAAAAACAATCAGGGATTTGTATTCTTCTGTAATGCCCAAGTGCGGGTTCCGATGCCCGATAAACAAGTGGCTTTGCAGGTAAAACTCTCTCATGAGACCATTAACTTTCCGAAGTTTACGCTGAAAGGACAAACATCCCCGATTTTGCCCTTTAACCTCAATCTTAACGGTATTTTGGTAAAATATGCCCTTGCGCAACCTTTCGCCAAGGTCGAAAACGAGGGGAATTTGATGGTATTTTTTCAAAAACTCAAAGGCGTTGAGCCGCAAGTTGCACTAGATAGAACTACCATAAAAGAGATGAAGTCGGCTGGGTGGTCATTTCGTAAAGAAGGTGATTTGGATGTTGTGTCTTCTCCCAAAGCAAGTGTCATTGAACTTAAAAATGGGGAAGGAAAGCGGGTTACGTTGGTGTTTTTGACGCGTACCGAAGCTGAAAATGCGTGGCGTGTAAACCTAAATGGAAAGCAAGCATTGGTGCTTTCAGAAGCTGATATGGTAGTGAAAAATAATGAAATAGCGTTGTTGCAGTTGAAGCTACCCACCTTCGTTTTTAAGATTTATCCTGCGAATACATTAGCGCTCGAAACACTTAAGAAGAAGACTGAATCGACAGTGTGGGACAATTATACCGTAGGTGTTCCCCAAAAGCAACCAGCATTAAGCATAAAAAAATTGGCAACAAATAACATCGAAATCGGTAGTGCGGAAGCCTTTCCTGCTTATATCAATGATGTGTTTGTGAAGGTAGATTATCGAGGCGGGCAAGCCGAAATGTGGCAAGGCGAAAAGCTTAAAACTGACCACCTTTTCAATGGAACTCCGTGGTTGTTGGGCTTAAAAAATTACCTTCCATACGGGCCGCTGAGTGTGCGTTTAGCAGATTGGAATAATAATATAACAGGCATTTCGGTGGAGTTAGCCAATAATATCAAGAAAACAGGGCCTTCTTTCAACGCCATAGAAGTAATGCCTCAGTACAAGACATCGGTTAGAATAAAACCCTAAATATCGCTTTTTATGTTAAAAGTACTTATTAAAATCGGTTTATGTCTCGCAGTCGTTGGGACAGTTTATGGCCAAAAACAACCTTTGAAGCTTTGGTACAAGCAACCCGCTTCTGCCACCACACCCGACAGCAAAGAAGGCTGGAAAGATGACCAAGAATGGCTCAAAGCTTTGCCGATTGGGAACGGAAACATCGGCGCAATGGTGTTTGGAGATGTCAACAAAGAGCGCGTTCAGCTCAACGAAAAAACGCTCTGGAGCGGTAGCCCATTTGACAACGATAATCCTGAAGCACCCAAGTATTTGGATGAAATCCGCAACTTACTTTTTGAAGGAAAATTTAAAGAAGCAACGGCGTTGACCAACAAAACCCAAATTTGTAATGGCAAGGGTTCGGGGCAGGGAAACGGAGCGAATGTGCCTTTTGGCTGCTTTCAAACCTTGGGCGATTTGTGGTTGGATTTTGGGAAACAGGGTGATTATCAGTCGTATTACCGAGATTTGAACTTAAACGAGGCCGTTGCCAATGTCAGCTATACCCAAGACGGCGTGACTTACAAACGCGAGTATTTTGTTAGTGGGCCTTTGAATGCGCTGGTGGTTCGCCTGACGGCCAACAAAGCGGGCGCTATTAGTTTTACTGCTTCCCTCAATCGTCCTGAGCGGTTTACAACCGAAGCAGCCGACGGCGAATTACGGATGTTTGGCGCGTTGCACAACGGCCAAGGCGCAGACGGAATGCAGTATATGACGCGGCTCAAAGCCAAGTTAAACGGAGGAACGCAGTCGTTTTTGGATAACAAATTGGTGGTTAAAAATGCCAACGAAGTGATTTTATACCTCACGGCTTCAACCGATTACCTGCCCAATTATCCCATTTACAAAGGGCGAGATTACCAAGGGATTACGGCGGCCAATTTGAAAAAGGCGTTTGCGCAGCCTTACGTTCAAACCAAAAAAGAGCATCTTGCCGACTACCAAAAGTACTTCAATCGGGTAGCGTTGACGTTGAGCGAAACGGCCGATAATGTTCCAACAGATGAGCGACTTTTGGGTCTTAAAACCACCGAAAATGACAATCATTTGTCGCAACTGTATTTCCAATTTGGTCGCTATTTGTTGATTTCATCAACCCGCGAAAATACCCTCCCTGCCAACCTTCAAGGGATTTGGGCCAACAAAATCCAGACACCTTGGAATGGCGATTACCACACCAATATCAACATTCAGATGAATTATTGGCCTGCGGAAGTTACCAATCTTAGCGAGTTGCATTTGTCGATGACGCAGTTCATCAAGGACATCGAAAAACCCGCCACCAAATCGGCTTCTGTCCAGTTTGGGTTACCAGGCTGGAGTGTAAATCCGATTGTGAACGTCTGGGGTTTTACCTCGCCTGGCGAGCACCCTTCGTGGGGATTGACGTCGGGGGCGAGTGGCTGGATTTGCCAGCATTTGTGGGAGCATTATGCGTTTACGAGGGATAAAAACTATTTGCAGTCGGTGTATAGCACGTTGAAAAACGCCGCTCGTTTTTACAAAGCTTGGTTGGTCGTTGACCGTGAGTCGGGGCTGCTGGTGTCGGGGCCTGCGTCTTCGCCCGAAAACGCTTTTGTTGCCCCCGATGGTAGCCGAGGCTCTATCAGTATGGGCCCCGCGCACGACCAAGAAATTATTGACGAGCTTTTTGGAAACGTCATCAGTGCCGCTGAGATTCTTAACGACAAAGATGCTTTTATAGAAGAGTTGAAAGCCGCCCGCAAAAAGCTACAGCCCGTAAAAATTGGTTCTGACGGGCGCGTGATGGAGTGGGCTAAAGAGTACAAAGAAGTGGAGCTAGGACACCGTCACATGTCACATTTGTACGCGCTTTATCCTGGCAATGCGTTTAATTACACTCAAACGCCACAATTGGTAGAAGCGGCCAAAAAATCGCTGGAATATCGCTTAGCCAACGGAGGCGGAGCGAGCCAAACGGGTTGGAGTGCGGCTTGGGTAACCAATTTTTGGGCAAGGCTAAGAAACGGTGATGAAGGATTGAAAAACTTCAATATTATTTTGAAACAAAAATCAGCGCCCAATTTCTTTAATCTTCACCCACCTTTTCAAATAGACGGAAATTTTGGCGCAACGGCAGGTTTGGCCGAAATGCTCGTTCAAAGCCACGACGGAAACATCGAACTTTTGCCCGCCTTACCCTCGGCTTGGAAAGACGGCGAGGTTAAAGGACTTTGTGCCAGAGGCGGTTATGTGGTGGATATAAAATGGAAAAACGGGCAGTTGACCCACGCGCAAGTATCATCGAAACTAGGCGGTACGGTCAGCGTAAAATACGGCAAAAACACCAAAACAATCACGGTGCAAAAAGGAAAGCCAACAACCATTCCCCTTTAGACTTGCTATGACTATTATAAACTTGGCAAGTCTTTGATTTGTAGGTGGTTTGACTTGCCAAGTTTTGGATGCGGAAGAGTATAAACTTGGTAAGTCTTTGGTTTGAAATTTAAGGATTAGATAAATTAGGTGACAGATGAATGTATCAAGACAGACTGCCTCCTTGAAGCTGCCTGATTTTGTGTTGAAGGTTAGAAGTCAGTTAGACTCTACCAACCTGTTCATTGCTTTCTGTAAAGTGGACGAAGGATTTTAGCATCAATATAAAATGTGCCAAAAGGAATAAAGCAACCAACCAATATCTTCCAAGTAATTTCTTTGAATTTCCATTGTTGCTCAATGCCCACTTGGAATGTATTGAAAACAAAAAGCAAAAACAAAGCACCGTGTATAGGGCCAAGGATTTTGACCATCACTGGGAAATGAGCAAAATACTTGAGAGGAACAGCGACAAATACCAATATGAGGAGAGAAACGCCTTCTAAGAAAGCCAAAAGTCGTAATCGACCAATAGGAGTTTTGAAATAAGTCAACATGATTAGAAAGATCTAAAATAGGGTCGGTGGGCAAGGGGAGAAAAGGGCCAAGGTATGGCGATAAAAATGATGAAAAGCGTAATGCTAAACCACATAAGTATGGTTTGATACTTTTCTTTGTCGGTCGGTTTTCTCTTTGCCAAGGCCGACCCAATGGTGACGCATATCACCGCCCCAATCATGAGTAAGGAATGAATCAGGCTAAAAAAAGTGAGCTCCCAATACTGAATCCCTTTTGTCGAATTGCTCCAAAATGATTGGATAATAGGACTTTGGCTATAAAGAATAAGTCCTATGGTCAATTGTAAATGAGCGATAGTGGCAGTCCAATGCCGCAGCGAATTATCGGTTTTGGAAAAAGGGAGAGCGTGTGAGTAGCCACTCCACGCTCGATAGATAGAAGCAAGCAGCGCAAGCAAGACCAACCATCTGAATACCGAATGTAAAGTAAGTAAAATAAGGTACATTTCTTTGCTTTTAAAATTTAGGCAAAGGTCGTCTGAAATGGTTGTGAAGAGTAGGACAGATACACCTAAAATCAGGATTTTTCAATCATTTTTCGATATTGCATAGGTGTCAATTTTTCGTATTTTTTAAATAATCGACTAAAATAAGAAGCATCATACATTCCTAGTTGAGCCGCAATATCGCTAATAGAATGGCTGGTTTGGAAAAGCAACACTTTGGCTTCTGTCACCAAAGTCTCATCAATCCACCGAGAAGGAGATTTTTGGGTAATTTGTTTTATAATTTTATTGAGGTGATTAGGACTTACATTGAGCATAGAGGCATAGTCCGTCACCTGATGTTTGGTATGAATGTATTGGTAAAGTAATTCTTTGAAATGATTAACCAAAGCTACTGCCTTTTTATTTTCACTGTTGGAGAGCGGTTGATAAGTCGTATTTAGATCGCAAAGAGCAGCGATTAAATAAGATTGAATTATGTTGGGGTTTTTCAATCCATTTTGTGCATATTCGTCATGGATTCTTTCAAAGGTTTGACGTAGATAATTGGCAACGGGGGGAGTAGGCCGGATAATAGGATTACCCCAAATCGTCAAAAATTCAAACTCTTTAATAAGGTCGCTGCTTCCTATTTTGCCCGTTAGAAAACTGTCGTCGAAACTACACAAAAAACCTTCGTTTACCTCGTATTGGTCATAACTAAACACCTGTCCCGCTGCTACTATCAAGCATTCATTTTTATGTATTTGGACGGGATAAGCCCCAATTCGCATGGTAGCTACGCCACTTGTCAGATAAATCAAGATATGAGTATGACCACGAGTGGGAGGCACGGGAAGTTTAGATATTTTGATGAGATCTTGTACGTTAACCATGAAAAAACGCCCATAATCTTGTTTGATTATTTCTTTAAGTTTAGGGTCCGGCTTCATAAAAGACCCTATAAACTCATCTGTATTGAAAGTCTTAATATCCTTCGTCACGTTAATTTAGATTTTAGGAGGCCGCATTAAATCGAAAGTCATCAATAAAAAAGGCATCATAGCGGATTTTGTACCGCTACGATGCCTCTGGTGCAAATCACTATATTGTTGTTTGTGTTGATAATCAGTGATTTAGTGTATTGGTTGCTTTGACTTATTGATTTGCAATGGCTAATTGCCAAATTGATTTATCCAAGCTAAAGGTACCAATAGTTAAGGTAAGTATTTCCGAATATCAAAATCTACCGAATATATATCTTCTTTAAGTTTATTGGGTTGTTTCTGTTGCCTAGAGAAGTACAGTTTTTTTTCTTTTTGATGAACAAAAGGACAAAATTCTGCCATGCTAGAATTGATAGGTTGACCCAAGTTTTGGGGAGTTGTCCACTTACCTTCTTTTTTTATACTAATAAACAAATCTACTTCTCCATAACCTGTAGAGTCGGATGAAAAATAAATAAGGTAATCTTCATCTGGACTCACAAACGGATTGGATTCTCTGGCGGCGGTATTTATGGGCAAACCTACATTTTTGGGAGTTTGATAGGCACCGTTTTTATATTCTGATACGTAGATGTCTGATTTGCCTATTTTATCTTCGTTTTCTTTCATGAAGTAGATATTCTTGTTTTTGGCCATTGAAGCATACGACTCAGATTCTTCGCTGTTGATAACGTTGCCAAGATGATATGGTTCGCTCCAACCTTTTTTAAGTCTTGTCACCGCCCAAATATCAAAATCTGTTCTTTGGGCAGCACGACCTGTGGTGCGGGTAGATTGAAAGAGTACTGTTTTGCCATCAGGACTAAACATTGGGTCAATGTCTTTCCATTGGCCTTGGGCGGTCGAAAAGGATGCTACCGTTGGGGATGACCATTGTCCTTTGATTTTGTGCGATTCCATGATTTTTAGTGTGTCACGTTTGCCATTGGAACTCACCCAAAGGGCTATTTGTGAATCAGGCGAAATCGTGAGTCCAAAAACACCACCGTTTGAGATGCGTTCTGGTTCAAACAAAGTAGGCTCGCTTTGAGCTTGACCATAGAAAGATGCCAACAAAGTGACTAAAAACAGGAAGTATTTCATGAAAATTGGTTTTAAATGGCTGTTGTTACAAAGTAGAGCCTAGGCTCTACCTTCCCTATAACACTACCACTTTACCAATAAGTTTCACATTTTTTCTTAGTTTCTCATACCCGCAATGCTCCTCTAAATCCTCTAGCGCTATAGTAAGATTGGACGCCATTGTGATAAACAAAAACCCGTCCAAATCGAAAATCTCCAAAAATAGCTCCGCCGAGTTTTCTCATATCGGGTGGAGTGAGCAGCCAACTTGAGGTTTTGGTATCAAATTTACCTAAGCTTTGCAATACTCGATATTGGTCTTCTGTCAAAAGCTCAATGCCCATATCCGTGGCCATGTCGATAGCACTATCGGCAGGTTTGTATTCTTTTCTTGCTTCCAGTGCTTCACGGTCGTAGCAGAGGCTGCGACGACCTTTGGGACTTTCGGCTGAGCAATCAAAAAAAATGTATTCGTCGGTATGAGCATCATAGCCTACTACATCGGGCTCGCCTTCAGTTTCTTCCATTTCGTTGAGCGACCAGAGTTTTTCTGGATTCGCTTCTAGTTTGACTCGTATTTTGTCCCATTCGATGCCTTGATGACGATTCATGTTTTTCTCAAAACGAGTTTTCAAGATACCAAATAGCTCTTCGCGCCGTTCTTGGGGTAAGTTTTTGTTGTTCATGGGAAAATGTTTTTATTGATTTAAGGAAATTATTTTTCTGTCAGCGGGTCTAAAATACCACGATACGACCGTCAGAATTATCAATAATAGAGGTCCAAAACTTTCGAGAAGGGCGTCGCCTACGGCAATATGCGAAATCACCGCTCCCGACATGGCAAAGAAAAAGCCCGCATAAGTCCATTCTTTCAGAAGAGGGAATTGGGGAATAAGTACCGCCGTCACTCCCAAAATTTTCCAAATTCCAAGGATTGTCAGGAAGTAAAGCGGATAACCCAAATGCTCAAAAAGCTTGGCTTCTTCGTCTAGATGAATGAGTTGGACGATGCCGCTAGATAGCATTCCCAAGGCAAGCCACAAGGTAGCTACCCAATAGATGATTTTATTTCGCTTTGTCATAAGGTTTTATTTGACGGGATTGAGGATAGATTGTAATCGGTTGTGAGCCATATTAAGTCCTTGGGCAAAAGGCAGTTGTAACATCTGATCGCGAAGCGCCACCGACTTGTAGATTATATGCATGGTGAGTTTGCTGGTAGTAGGGGAGAGAGCTTCAAACTCCAAAAACTCAAGCTGAGGAGCAAAAGGCGTATTTTCCATTTCAAAGGTGCGGGTGATTTTTTGATTCATCACAAACTCATGAATGACGCCATTGGAACGAAATACTACATTTCCTTGCGGATTACTCGTTTCGAATTGGTAGCTGCCGTGCACTTTGCTTTCGAGTTTTAAGACCTTCGTCCCCATCCACTGTGCTACGATTTCTGGCTCCACATATGCTTTGAAAAGCAGCTCGACAGGAAGTTCAAATTCCCGCGTGATTGTCAGCTCCTGTTTGCCGTCTTCGGCCTGTATTTTTGTTTTGTGTATCATGGTGAAAATAAGCTAATTGAAAAAGAGTTTGCCCTCTATTCTTTTGTTTTGTAGGCTTGCATAATGGCTTCGAGTTTGTTGAAACGCTCATCCCACATTTGGCGAAACGGCTCAATAAAGTCAGCGACTTCTTTCATTTTCTTGGCATTGATGTGATAGTAAATTTCGCGACCGTTTTGTTGTTGTTGGAGGAGTTCGCATTCGGTCAGGATTTGTAAGTGTTTCGACACGGTCGGGCGAGCAGTATCAAAATTGGCTGCGATAGCACCTGCTGTCATGGATTGGGTAGCCACTAGCAGAAGGATAGCCCTTCGGGTAGGGTCGGCTATGGCTTGAAAAACATCACGTCGTAGATTCATTGTGTAGTCATTTGACTACAAATTTATATGTAGTTATTTGACTACGCAATTTTTTGCCCAAAAAAATTCTAAAGATTAAAAATGCCCTTTTACGTGGTAGGATTTCAATAGGCTTTTTGAGTTCAAAAAGCATTTCTTTGAACTTTACAACAGAGAGCCTTTATATAATCGAAGATATACTCACAAGAATGTTTTAGGCTAGTGTTTGCTATATTCATCTTTATAATCCCCAATGTGCTTTTCGCTGTCTAAGATTTTTTTGTGTTGGGTTCGGTAATTGAATACCCCCACTACAAAAAGGATAAAAGAGATGAAAATAAAGACGTATTCTATCACAAGCCCATAAGATACTTCTAGCAGATTGTTGATAGTCAGGCCCGCAACTAAGAAATACATAGAAGTCCGTAAGAAGGCTAAAAAAGTAGTCTGATTGGACAGGATTGTTCTTTGAAGCGCTAGTTTTTCTCGCAAAATCAGGTCTTTGTTCATAGTCGTAAAAAAGCTGAGGCAGTAGAAAGTGACGCCTAAAGATACAAATTAGTCGGCCAACTTACCCATAGTGAAAGGAGGGAAGCAATCCCAAGTGAGTCCCAATGCGACTTGATGCCCTGAATCAACAAATCGAAAATTATCAGCTTCAAAACTTCTTCATCATGATTACTCCTCCCACAATCAGCACTAGACCTATGATTCTTCCTACACTGATAGATTGTGGTTGTGCACCCATGATTTGAAAATGCTCCATAAGCATTGATATCAACAATTGCCCTGTCACTACTAATCCGAAAGTCAGACCAGGGCCAATTTTGGGAAAAGCTAATACAATCACAGTCACATAAAAAGCCCCCAAAACACCACCCGCCCATGCGTAGGTAGGAGCCTCTTTGATGCCTTTCCAGGATATATTTTGAGAGGTTAAGAATATGTAAGCCACTAATGCCAAAACTCCAATGGCAAATGAAATCATAGAAGCATGAACAGGACTCCCGCCTGTTTTTGCTAATTTGTTGTTCATGCCCGCTTGCATAGGTAAAAATGCCCCCGCTACAAAAGCTAATATAATCCAGATGACGCGTTCCATATTGCTTATAATTAGAAGTTTAATACAAGGTGTATTTCTATAACACCTTTTTGATAAAGCAAAAGTCGGTCTTACATAGCGGCTAAAAAATGAACTAGCTTAAGAAATAAAGTTGAAGTAGTTCAACTTTTGCGGTTGAGTTTATGATTACGAATTTTAGAGAGAAATTCGGTAGACATGCCGAGATAGGAAGCGATAATATACTGTGGTATTTCGTTGACAAATTGAGGGTATAGTTTTGCAAAGTTTTCGTAGCGTTCTTCGGCCGATTGGGTGAGATTAGCAATCAATCGGCGTTGTTGGGAGGCAAGGCCCCGCTCGGCAATGATTCTAAAGAAGGTCTCAAATTTTGGATTGGCAGCTTTAAGTTTTTGTTCGTTTTCGTAGCTCAGTTGTAGCACGGTACTGTTGGAGATAGCCTCCACAAACAACGTGGCAGGCTGCTGATAGATATAGCTGTTGTAATCTGTAATCCACCAGTCTTCGATAGCAAGCGCAATGGTATTTTCTTCGCCCTTTTGATCTATAATAAACGAACGAAGTGCTCCC
Source organism: Runella zeae DSM 19591 (assembly GCF_000423565.1). Classification (GTDB taxonomy): domain Bacteria; phylum Bacteroidota; class Bacteroidia; order Cytophagales; family Spirosomataceae; genus Runella; species Runella zeae. The sequence continues at coordinate 182,340 of NZ_KE384040.1, forward strand.
TTTACTACATAATAGCGATACTTTGCCGTAAACGTTGGTTGAATTACCAGTTGTTTTTTGCGGAGTATCTTAGCCTGAAAAGCTTCCCCAAAAACCGCTGCTTCCTCGGTAGTTACTTCTACTTTTTGTTGCAGAAAATGTATTATTTTTTCGGTGGGTAGCATGAAAAAAATTGATTGGTTGTGTTAAGCAATTGTTGACAAAGACGACCGAAAAATGTACCGATTTCCTAATCTTCAATGGCTTCGATGCCCTGTTCTTTAAGCCTTTGGAGGCTTTGCTTCATGGCGTTGAGTTGCTCAGTGGTGTGGCCTTGCCATTCTGTTATTTCGCCTATTACTTTAAAAGGACTCAATGAGCGATAAGATTTAGTAGGGTTTCCCGGAAATTTTTTATCGGTCAGATTAGGGTCATCTTCAATAGAGCCAGTAGGTTCTACGATATAAATCCTCTCCCGTCCTTCACCTACGGCCAGTTCGGCACCCCAAATAGCGGCTTCCAAAGTGGCGGTGAGATAAATATACTTTGCTTTGTTTCTTTTTCCATAATTGGAATGAAACCCCACTTCAATCAAATCGCCTTGCTTTAGATCGGCTTTTGTACCATGATAATATACTGGAAGTTTATCATCATGGGTAAGTTCTTGCTTGTTTATCATGGTCTTTCGGGGTTATGGATTAAACTTGTTTTTTGTCTCTTTCATCAGTTCCATGCTTTTACTCAAGTAAGAGGCAATGACTTCGATTTCTTGTTCGGAAAAGCTCGCAATCAGATTTTCAGTTTGTTGTTGGAATTCTTTATACAATGGTTCGAGTAAGGCAGTGATTTTTTGAGCGTCTGGTACAATCATCACCTTTCGTCTATCATTCTTGTCAAATTCTCGTTTTACAAGTTCTTTTTTTTCAAATCTATCAATAAGCCCTGTCACGGCTCCCGTAGTAAGCCCCGTCAGTTTGGCGAGTTCGCCTGCGGTTAGACTACCTTTTTGCAGAAAAAAACCTAGGTATTTATGGTCTGTTCCAACAAAACCAGCATTCCGTGCAATGGTTTCGTGCAGTTGCAGAGAGGTGTAAGCGTATTGTTGGCTGATTTTCCTTACTTCTATGATCTTATTAATTTTCATAATATATCTTAGTACAAAAGTATCTTAGCGACAAAGATAAATAAAAAAATACCAGTGCAAACAAATCTGGAGAAAATTGGGTGAAAATAGAGTGGTAGGTGGGTGGGTTTACGCGTTGCTCATGAAAGCACTAGATAACTCTATAAAGGTAATACTGCATTTTCAATAAATTTGTTGTTGGGCATGGCAGGGAGTAAACAACAGTATCAAGAGTGCAAAAAGCATTGTTTTCATGATAGACAGAGGTGTGAGTTTATTGGTCGGCTAATTCATAATTTATACTTCGACCGCCTTCATTTGTTTGCTGCAAAATACCTTTTTCTATCAAATCTTTTATATCTCTTAAAGCGGTATCGGTTGAGGTTTTAGTAATTTTAGCCCATTTTGAAGTTTGTAGTTTCCCTTCAAAACCATCAAAAAGTTTGTTTAACATTAGTCGCTGCCTTTCATTGATAGACGTATGTTTGTGTCGTTTCCAAAATTCAGCTTTATGTAGTATTGCTTGAGTGGTGGTTTCGGTAGCGAGCATCGCATTTTTCAAGCAATTTAAAAACCATTCGAGCCATTTGGTAATATCTCCTGTGCTATGTTGCACATTTTGCAATACTTCGTAATATTGTTTTCGTTCTATTAAAATTTGACTCGACATACTGTAAAAACGCTCGCCGCTACCTTCTGCGCGGGCAAGCAACATATCTGTTATAGCTCTTCCAATTCGGCCATTTCCGTCATCAAAAGGATGGATAATAATAAACCAAAAGTGAGCGATAGCTGCTTTTAGTACCAGATCAAGATTATCTTTGGTATTGTACCACTCTAAGAACTTATCCATTTCTATCTTTACAAGTTCAGGCTTTAAGGCTTCATAATGTATTTTTTCTTTGCCCATTGCCCCCGAAACTACTTGCATCTCACCTGTTCTATATTGCCCTACTTCAATCTTATAAGGCCCACTGTAGCCGGTAGGGAAAAGTGCAGCATGCCAGCCCAACAAACGTTTTTCGGTTAAGGGCAAAGTATGTCGTTGGGTAGCATCAAGCATCATTTCTACTACCCCTTCTATATGGCGATTGCTTGGTACAAGTCCTGCGGTATTGATACCTAAACGCCTAGCTATGGATGAACGTACTTGGTCGTAGTTAAGCAATTCGCCTTCGATTTCAGAAGATTTTACTACGTCTAAAGTTAATGCGGTAAGGGTAGCTTCTTCTTTGGCAGAAAATCCCAAAGCATTCATTTGCCCAATGATTTTGCCTTGCATCAGGCGAACCTCACCAAATATGACATTTATGGCTTTATCATTCCAAGAAAAATTCGTCCAATTTTTATGTTCATAGATGTACTTTGCCATTGCCTAAAACTAGTTTGCGGTAAATATACGACTTATTCGCCGCAAATTTGCGGTGTTTAGGAGGGCTATTCACCGCAAAGGAGTTAATAGTAAAGGGTGGTAGACAGTGGGGAGGTTATTCTTCGTTGGTGGGAATATGTTTTTCGCGGCAATAATTGTCAACTTCTGAGTCATTCTTAAAGTAGCTGTCACAAAATTCTTCCAATTCTTTTTCTGCTCCTGCCACGTATTTTTCACTAGCAGTCATTAGCTTCTCGGTTTGTTCGATAAACCTTTCAAAGTCTTTGTTTATCTTACAAAGTTTGTCGATTGTCTTAAAGTCCAACTCCCGAAAAACAGACGGATAAAGCACTTTACTTTGATAAGGGTTGGCGTTTAATTTAATAATCCCAATTCCAAAAGACTGATTAAGCCGCGCCATTTCTTCGTTTAAGCTGTCGCGAAACTCAAATGCTACTAAATAGCCGTAATTTGCCCAACTCGAATTTGAAACTGCCTGAAAAAATGCCTTCTTCAGTTCGCTATCGCTATTGATTTCTTTTTTAAGTTCATAAGAACTGAGCTTAAAAGTATCGACTCGATTGATAGATTTTAAAAGATTTTGACTTGCTTTCGTCTGCAAATTCAAGAACTTAATCCCGACCATATCGGGATGCGTCCAAATCTGATTACTGTCTTTTCCGTTTGATTGTTCGTGAAAGATAGTCTTTGAATAAGTATCCGTATTTTTGAGATAACTACTCAGAAGTTTATGTAAATCTCGTTCTTCGTAGGTCTGTAACTTGTTGGCTTTGGTTGGCTTTGTTGGGGTTACTTCGGTATCACCACTCAAAATATCAATCCCAATATTTTGTTCGTTTTTTGTCAAGTAATAATAATAAGTACCGTTAGGCTGCTTAATACGTTTTACTCTGGTGTCTTCATTGCGGATAAAGTCGCCCAATTGGGCCGAAATCGTAGCGGCGGGCGTTTTTCCAGTAAATTCATAATAGCTATTTTCAAGAATATGCGTACAAATTTCAATTGAATTTGCCAGCTTATTTAGGTCGTCTAAACTTTTTAAAATCGCTTCTTTTATTGTCATTTGAGGGATAAGTAGAAGTTATGTAGATCAAAGGTTGATATATTATTATTCTCTTTCTATAGCAATGCAAATGTATAATTAATTTGTAACTGTTTAGGTACTCTTTTTACTTAAAAAGTACAATTTAAAGGCCGTTTTCCAGTTAGAATAGTATAATTTGTGACTTAAGGGAACCTCGAAAATTCAAAAAAATGCGACATTTTTTACACAATTGGTTAACAATATAAATGATAACTAATTGATTGTCAATTGTTTGTTTTTTTTACAGGTTGCCTAAACAATTACGTTATTTCTTATACTTTTCGAACCATTTTATGTGGGTTCCTGATTTGTTTTTACAATGAAGTATAACCTCAACGTTACAAAAGCAACGCTCTCATTTATTTACCTCTCTTTATAAAAATTTAGTAATTTTTATGACTTAAACCCACCATATTTGCTAAATCTCTCTACCCAATCGAGGTATTCACCTGAAAGATTCCCATTCCCTATCAATGGTAGTTGTCTGACATCCCTATTGTCAACGATTAAGGAAATCCCTGATTCTACATCATCATTTTCGTCCAAACCTCTCATTACATTGAAGGCAATAGAATCAATAATCCCGAGAATAATTTTATCTAAATTTTCAATTTGATCATTCGTCAAGCTGGAGTAAAAATAAGACTTGTGTGCTATATATGTTTCATACATATAGGGTGAATTTTGCTGTATAGATTGGATGAAATCAGGATTTGTGTACTGCGTGCGCTCTTCTAGGTAATGTTTGAAAATTTCATCCCTAAAGAGCTTTGTGATAATTCTTCCAAACTTTTCAAGATTTGAATGTAAAATAATGTGATTTAGTTCCTCAAATTCAAAGGAAAGCAAGGTAGTTGGTAGGTTTATTTCTCTGGTTGACTCCCTAATAATCGTCCAAAAAACATGAGATAAATACCTGTTAATGTTGTAGAGCTTTTGTGGTCCCGACGCCTCAAAAATTCCATCTTCCTCAAAATATTTCCATTGTGATTTTTCTTGTTCACATTCCTTTTTCCAATGTTTCATGAACAGAAATTCAATATCCTTGTATTCAAATTCAATTGAATTAGTATATTTTTCCTTGATTTCAGACTTTATGTTAAAACTTATTGTAAATGCACCTTCTGAAGGTTTACAATAAAAACTAATAGATTTCGGGTTGCCGAAGTTATTTCGTATTTTCTTTATTGTTGTGCTTAGAAAGCTTATAATCTCAGCTTTGTCATTGGTGATGTCAATCATATTGTTTTTGGTAATTACGTAATGACTTATATTGTTTAATTAAGATTTTAGCCTTCTATTTTTAGCTTATCCTAATAATATGTATGGGGTATTTAATTTTCAGTTTGACCACTATCAAAGATAGTAAGTTCTTGTTTAGGAGAAGAATATTTACGGAGTATTCTTTTCTTGTTGATATTGATTCCCTCTCAAAGCAAAACTATTATCCAGTTTCGACTGGTGTCGGAATATGGTTTGGTCAATAATATAACCCGTACGCGCCAGCAAATGCCATCTGATTTTTGAGAAAAAAGAAATAAAACAAAAAGCATAAGTCATCCCAAAGATTGGAGAGTGTAATAGCTCGCCTATAGGATGCGCCAGATAGAAGCTTAAGATTTATACTCAAAAAGATTTAGGTTTGACTTCTCTTAAGTCCTTGCTGTGAAGCTGAAAACATAATACTAGAAAAGTTAAGCTTCTGTGAAACTATTCCTCCACAATAGCATTCTCATATTCTGCCTCGGAGAGGTGCAAGGTTTGTAGCTCATAAGTCCCTACCAAAAACAAATGACTTCGGAGAAGTCAAACATAAACTTGACGGAAGAGAAAATCGAAGGCCATTTGTAAAAAAGACAACTACCACAACTACTATGATAAGCATAAAAAGACCTTCTGTTTACATTTGAGCGTTTGTCCCTACTCAAATACAAATCAGAAGGTCGGGATGACTTCTTTGGAAGGCGGAGGAAGCAAAAAAATTAGAATTCGATGCGGTAATTGAGTACTGGAATGAGGGGCAATTGATAAGCAATGCGAATATCTTTGATATTGTCGTCGTAGTATCGCCCAAAGATGTTTTCGCGGTTGGTTACATTCTGAATATCAAGCGATAATGTGCCCGTAAAACCGTTTTTGTTGCGTTTCCAACTTATCCGTATGTCTGAGCGGAAATAGGCGTTTAAAGTCTCTTCGTACATTTGGTTTTCGAGGTACACGGTTTGGCCTTTTTGGCGCGAAGCTGCTAAATCAATAGGCGTATCCCTAAAACCACCGATATAAGTCAGTTTGCCGTTGATACCCAGCACATTGTTTTTCTGGCGACCTACGAGCCACTCTTTGCCAATGAGGAAATTGGCCGCCGAACCTACGTCAAAACGAGTACTGCGCCATATTTCATCCGAGCCGCTGTACTGCGAGCGGAAGATTGAGCCACTGAAGAGATAATAAAAGTTGTTTTGCAGGAAACGCTCCAACGTAAACTCCAACCCGTAGTTACGTCCTTTTCCTTTGTTGACCAAGGGTTTAGTTTCGAAGGCATCCATCGAATTGAGCAACGAAAACGAATTGCGGGCATCGGCACTGACCGGTACTCCATACAGCGATTGATAGTAGGTCTCGATTTTGATACGCGTGTACTCATTGAGGAGGCGGTCGTAAGAAAGAACAAAGTGCTGCGCTTTGGTAAAATCAATGTTACGATTAGGGTAATTGACGCCCGTTTCGGCATCGCCATTTGAATAAAAATACAGTCCAATCGGGTGCATTTTGCTGTGTATGCCATACCCAAATGCGATAGATTGACCAGCCGCTAAGTCCCATTTGAGCGAAGCTCGTGGCTCTATCGAGCGGCTTTGATTGAGCAAAAGGGCTAGGGTATGAACGCCTAGATTGGCCGTTAGTTTTTCTGATAATCTATAATTTGCCTGCGCAAAAGCCTGAATAGTAGCGGTTTGTCCTTTTGATTGGATGAAGCGTTCTAATTTTTGGGTGTCGCTTTCCCATGCTTCTTTAAACAAATCATAAGAGTGATGCGTCCAAATCGCCCCTGCCCTAAGGGCCATTCGAGTGTTTACTTTGTAGTTGATGGTACTCGAAATAGCCATTTTTCGTAGAGAATAATTTTCGTTGTAGCGGAGTTCAGAAGTATAATTGTTGTTGAATCGATGTTGACGAAAACCATTATCGTAGGCTGAGTACAAAGCTACCGTTTTCAAGAAAGCTTTGGAGCCAAGATTGATAGCGTGTGTCATTCCCCATGCGCCTGTATTGGATTTAAAGTTTTCGTCAAACCGCTTTCCGCCTTCTGTCTGCCAGAGTGTGGAGTCGGCTTTTCCTTCCCACAGGGTACTACTCAAGCCCCCAAAGCCAAACAACGTGAATTTGCCCGATTTTTTGGTAGGTAAAGAGATATTGTAAGAAATATCCTGAAAACGCTGCGCGGCATCTCCTATTGGTACGCCTACGCGACCCAGCAGGTCGAGGGTAGAATAGCGATAATTGATGAGATAAGACCCTTTATAGTTTTTTGAGAAAGGGCCTTCGGCGGCTACGTCTATCCCCATCAGTCCAGCCTGAAAGGTGTATTCGCGTTTTTGATTGTTTCCTTTGCGAAGTTTGAGGTCAAAAACCCCCGATAGAGCATTGCCATATTCTGCCGGAAAAGCACCCGTCATAAAATCAGAGTTGGATAGTACTTGGGCACTCAAAATAGAAACACCTCCGCCCGCTGCTCCTAAGCTCGAAAAATGGTTAGGGTTGGGAATGTCGATACCCTCCATACGCCATAGCAACCCGCTCGGTGCATTGCCCCGAATGACGATATTGTTGCCACCGTCATCGCCCGAAATCACCCCCGCAAAGGCGGTAGCCATACGGGCGGGGTCGTTGATAGCCGCCGCATAACGTTGGGTTTCTTCTACCGAAAAAGTACGTGCACTTACGGCTGCCATATCGTTGAGGGGCTTGTCTTTTTCGACAGTAGGTTTGATGGTAATTTCAGAAAGCTGCGTAATGTCTTCTTCCATACCGGCATTGATAATGAGTTCTTTGCCTGCGTTGACTACTACATTGCTCAGTGTCAATTCTTTATAGCCCATGTAAGTGATTTTGATAGTTTGGCGGCCGATAGCTACTTGCGACACTTGGAAAGATCCTTCGGCATCAGTGATAGTGCCTTTGAGTGGTTGCGAGCCTACCAAAATGACCGAAGCCCCAACGATAGGAGTCTGTAGGTTTTTATCAACCACCACCCCCCGAATCGTTTGGGTGAGGGTTTGGGCATGAGCTGATTGAAATAGGAAAAATACAGAAACAACAAAAAATGACCAGTATTTGGCAGAAGTTTTCATGGATAGACGATTGTTTTGCATGGCTGTTTTTTGACAAAAAGAGTACCGTGTCGGAGGCTAGAGCCTTCGGATGAATTTTTGATGTTAAGATTTTGATGAATAAAAAACTGATGTTGGGCACAATCAAGTGACGGCAAACTTCGTCATTGACCCAACATCAGTGCATTGAAAGTGTTGTTTTATTTGAATTCTTGGCTGTTTGGAAATAAGACATTCCAACTCCCCAAGACCCCCATGAGAAATTTGAAAAAAATGTAATAAAATAAAAAGTATTTCTGTAGTATATTGGAAATGAGTGTGTTGTGTTTCGTGGTCGCTTGGCAATATGCTTTAGGCCGTAAGCAATAAGCTTTCTCGTAAAGAAGGTTTTACGTACTCAATAGGTCTCCGCTGTGATTGTCTAAAAACTTCGCAAAAAATGCTTATTACTTACAGCCTCGGGCTTTTAAAAAAAGGCAGCTACCGCATAGCCAATCATCACTAAACACAAGATGACTTTCATGGTAATGCCTCCTAAAAAACCTAAAAAAGAACCAAAAGCTGCTTTGAGGGCTTTGTCGGCAGCCATACCACCGATGAGCTCGCCAATAAGAGCACCCAAAAACGCACCCAAAAATATCCCAATGGCTGGGACAAAAAAGAAGCCTATCAATAACCCCACCGTTGAGCCCCAAGCGCCGTAGTTGGTACCACCAAATTTTTTGACCCCCCAAATCGGTACATAATAATCCAATACGCTAATAATGAGGGTAACGATTCCTAAGGTATAAAGTGTAAACTGACTAAACTCGGCGTATTTACTAAAATGCAAACACAACAATCCCACAAAACTCAAAGGCGGGCCAGGAAGGGGGAGCACAGCTCCTGCTAGTCCTACAAGCAAGCCGGCAATTCCCAAAATAAGCAGTAAAATATCCATAAGTGAAGTAGGTCGATGATAAGAGGCTTTCCAAGTTTTAAGTTATAAATAGCAGCCAAAACTTGGAAAGCCTTGGTTGGCTCTTTACAAAATCTATCCTCAAATAACATAAAAAACTAGTACGAATCGTATCTTTGCCCACTAATTTTTGAGTGACCTAAAATTACTCATCACCGAACCACAAAATCACAAATAAAGGAAGAGATGTCAAAAGTCCTAATCATTGGAGCTGGAGGAGTAGGGGGCGTAGTGGCACACAAATGCGCCATGAACTCGCATGTATTTACGGAAATCATGCTGGCAAGCCGTACCAAATCTAAATGCGATAAAATTGCCCTTGATATTCAGGCAATGCACGGAGTGACAATCCAAACGGCAGCGGTAGATGCTGATATTGTGCCCGAGCTGGTTGCGCTCATCCAATCTTTTCAACCCAAAATGGTCATCAATGTGGCTTTGCCCTACCAAGATTTGACCATTATGGATGCGTGTTTGGAAACAGGCGTACACTATTTGGATACTGCAAACTACGAGCCAAAAGACGTAGCCAAATTTGAATATAGCTGGCAATGGGCTTACAAAGAGCGTTTTGAACAAGCGGGACTCATGGCGCTTTTGGGCTGTGGATTTGACCCAGGCGTAACGCAGGTGTTTACGGCTTATGCCAACAAGCATTACTTCGATGAAATACACTATCTTGATATTATCGATTGTAATGCTGGAAATCATGGCAAGGCGTTTGCGACCAACTTCAACCCCGAAATCAACATTCGTGAAATCACGCAGCCGGGCCGTTATTGGGAAAATGGTGCTTGGGTAGAGATTCCCGCCATGAGTATTCATAAGCCGATTGATTATCCGGGCATTGGTCCTAAAGAAAGCTACGTGTTGTATCACGAAGAGTTGGAGTCGTTGGTCAAAAACTTCCCAACGCTCAAGCGCGCGCGTTTTTGGATGACTTTCGGACAGCAATATTTGACGCACTTAGAAGTACTCCAAAACGTAGGAATGACGAGTATCGCTCCTATCAAGTTTCAGGGTATAGATATTGTTCCGTTGGAGTTTTTGAAGGCGGTATTGCCTCCGCCAGATTCGCTCGGCGAAAACTACACGGGGCAGACTTCGATCGGTTGTCAAATCAAAGGCATCAAAGACGGAGCTGATGCGACTTATTATGTATGGAACAACTGCGACCACGCCGAATGCTGGAAAGAAGTAAGAGCGCAAGCTGTAAGTTATACTACGGGCGTACCAGCGATGATTGGGGCAATGCTCATGCTCACCAATCCTGAGTGGATGAAAGCGGGCGTTTGGAACTGCGAAGAGCTTAATCCTGATCCTTTTATGGACTTACTCAATCAGCACGGGTTGCCTTGGCATGAGCAAGTCAATCAGCTTTTGCCACACGAATATTAATCGATAAAATGCCTAACTCTGGCGACGCTTGTGGCGTCGCCAGAGTTATTATTCTGTTTGTTCCTCAATCTTAAGTAAGATTAAGTCAAAATATAGTAGTCTAGTTTTTAATGGTTTATCCAATGGTAAATTCATCGCTTCTTTTTCTTGTTCCTCGGTACTAAATAAAGGCTCGAAACCATTATTTGTATAATAAAGAAGTGGTTTGGGTGTATTATAGGAGTCAACAACGATAAACCGACAACCTGTTTTATTTCCTGGATGAACAAACCAAGATTTTATGAAATCCATTAAGTCGGAGCCTACTCCCAATCTTCCGAAATTTTTGTTGACCCCAAGTCTTCCAATCAACACAGAAGGGTAGCTTCTTGTCTCTTTTTCACGTGGTATACGTTTTGTTACTTTCTTTTTTCGAGAATTGGGCAGTGTCTGGACTTTGATACTGTCATTAGAAACCGTAAAGGCGCATACTATTACTTTTGGGTTTTCATCTAGAGTGAAGCAATAGCTCTTACCCAATAATTCAGAAGTGTATTTGATTACATCTTTGGAGAAAAATCCGTTTAAATCAGAGTTGCCACAGTCAAAAGGCTCACAAGAATCTAAAATCTCTTGGTTGTAGGGTCTAAAGGTGCATTTTTCTAATAGGAATCCCACCTTGAGTAGATTTTATGACTTAGCCTTAGCAAGTATTTTACTAGAAATAGATACTTTTTTTGAAAAGTCTACACTTGCTCTATTGGCAATATTTTTTTCAATCTTCTCATTAAAAGTAGATGCCGCTTCTTTTTTCAATACAGGTATGTTTTTAATTGCGGTTGCCATAGTTGTTATATTTACATTACAAAGATAGAGGATTAATATTTATAACAACAATGGAGGATAAAACGAGCTCAATCTATCCGCTAGACTGAGTTTTAGTTTCTCTGAATGTTTTTGTTGTTAATCTCTCTTTTTTAGTTCGCTACTTCTTTATATTGCATTCGGTAGAGATTGGCATAAAACCCTTCGTGGCTTAGCAATTGCTCGTGAGTGCCTTTTTCCTGAATCTCCCCTTTGTCTAGTACCACAATCTGATCTGCTTTCTGAATAGTACTTAAGCGGTGGGCTATTACCATAGCCGTGCGGCCTTTCATGAGTTTTAGGATAGCATTTTGGATGAGTTCTTCGGTTTCGGTATCTACCGACGAAGTGGCTTCGTCCAAAACGATGATTTTGGGGTCATGTACCAATGCTCTTACAAACGAAATCAATTGACGTTGCCCTACTGATAGCGTCGCGCCGCGCTCCATTACATTGTAATCATACCCTCCGGGAAGTTTTTCGATAAATTCATGCGCACCTACGAGTTGCGCCGCTTCGATGATACGAGCGCGACTGATACTTGTATCACCCAAGGTAATGTTGTTGTGAATGGTATCCGAAAACAAAAAAACATCTTGGAGTACTACCCCAATTTGCTTCCTCAGCGCGCCTAGTTCATAGTTATGGATTTCGACACCATCTACCAAAATCTCGCCTTTATTGATGTCATAAAAACGACTTAAAAGATTGATAACCGAGGATTTTCCAGCGCCAGTAGCGCCCACAAACGCGATGGTTTCGCCTGACTTTACCTCAAAAGAAATATCTTTGAGTACGTACTTGTCATCGTTGTAAGCAAACCACACATTTTTAAAAGAGACATCTCCTTTTAGATGTTCTGAAACATAAGTGCCGTTGTTGACAGTATAGTCGTCGCTATCGAGGAGTTTAAGGATACGATCAGTACTTACGATACCCATTTGAAGGGTATTAAAGCGGTCGGCTAGCATCCGTATGGGCCTGAAAAACAGGTTGATAAAAATAATAAAAGCCGTGATGGTACCGAAGGTAACGTCGTATTGAATGACTTGACGGGCGCCATACCACACAATCAGCCCCGTAGCGGCAGCAGCGATAACATCCGCCACAGGATAGTATACCGAGTAGTACCAAATAGAACGGATGTGGGCATCTCTATGGACGCCGTTGATTTGTTTAAACTTCTGGTATTCTATTTTTTCGGCACTAAATATCTGTACGATATTCATGCCGGTGATGTGTTCTTGAACAAAAGAATTAAGGTTAGAGACAGCCGTTCGGACTTCGTTGAAAGAGTCTTTGATTTTTTCTTTAAAAATATAAGTGCTTATTAGCATAAAGGGTACTGTTGCCAGACTTATTAAAGAAAGTCGCCAGTCGGTATAAAACATTACCCCAATAATCAATATCAATTGTAAAATATCTCCTGCCACCGCTGCCATACCATCGCTAAAAACATCAGAGAGGGTTTCTACATCTGATACAGTACGAGTTACAAGCCTACCAATGGGAGTATTGTCAAAGAATTTGAGGCGAAGATTGAGGATTTTTTCGTAGAGCTGAACTCTAATATCTCTAATGATATTTTGCCCTAACCATCCTGCCAAATAAGTGTTGATAAACTGAAAAATGGCTTGTAGAAACAATACCAAAATCATCCAAAGTAGCATGATAGCCAAGCCATTATAATCGCCTGCCGCAATCTCATTGTCTATCGTATAGCGAATCAAAAGGGGACTAAGGGGCGACAAGGTCGCACTTATCAAAATGATAGTTACAAGGATATAAAATTGCTTTTGATAAGGCCTGACAAAAGTGTACAGGCGGCGTAAGGTAGGAAGGTCAAAAATTTTACCGCTTTTCTTTTCTTCGTTCATGCGTAGAGATATTATGCATAAAACAAACACCGAAACCGAAAAGAAAGTTGAGATGAAATCTTATTTTCTTCTTCAAAATGCGAAGCAAGACCTAACAATCTATAAAAAAAGAAAAGCTTTTTGATACCAACATGAAACGAGGTCGTCTAATGGATGATAGGTCTAATTCTGGAAATCTGGTTTTCAATGCATTTAGTATGAAAATAAACTCAACACAAGTCTTTCGAGCTTCTGCCCAGCAAGTATCGTCAACTTTAGAAAACGAAACCGTAATCCTCGATTACGAAAGAGGTGTCTATTATACTTTAGATGAGGTGGGGACATTTATTTGGAAAATGCTTCAACAAAAACCGATGACTGTTGCAGAATTAAAATCGGGAGTTTTGGCCGAATATGACATAGATGAAGCTACCTGTGAAAATGATATTTATGCACTACTTAAAGCTCTTTCGGATGAAAAACTGGTGGAAAAAATATAGTGCCCTGGGGCTATTGGGGGTGGGAATGCTAGCGTGTCATTTGCCTACGGTAGAGAGGTTTAGGCCACAAGACTATATAAACTATCAGGTAGGACAGTACCGTATTTATGAAATAGAGGAGGCTTATTATGCCGTGAATGAAGCGCCCAAAATTCGCCATTTTCAACAGAAAGAAGCTACCATAGCCTTATCTCAAAAAGAAACCTATCAACTCATTGAAATCCAAATAGCCGAGCGAAAAGATAGTAGCCAACCGTGGCAAACCGTGGGATATGAATTGCTGAAATGGTATCCCAATAAACTCTTACGGCAGACTACCGAAAACGTGTTTCAGGAATTAGTGTTTCCGGTGCAAACAGCACTTGAATGGCCTTATGAGCTATGGACTTCTGAGCCGCCCCGTGCTCAATACAACATGCTCAAAACCTCTTATCAAGTTAGTGCCAAAAACTACGAGGATTGTATAACGGTACAACTAGAAGACGAAGCATCTTTACTATCACTTCGCCGAAAATTTGCGGTATTTGCTCCTCATGCAGGCTTGATTTATCGTCAAAATACCGATTTGAATTATTGTCAATCTTCGACTGATTGTATCGGCAAAGGGCAGATAGAGTCTGGGTATCGCATAGAAAAGAAACTCTTAGTCATCGGTCAAGATTAATAAGCTTACTATGAAAAAACATTTACTGTGGTTTTATATCCTCATCGTAAGTTGGGGGAAAATGGACGTAGTACAGGCTCAAACATTACGCTATGGCAATGAATGGATTCGTTTTCAGCAACCGTATTTTAAATTCCCCATTGCCCAAAATGGTATTTATCGCCTTGATTATAAGGTGCTTTTAGAGGCGGGTTTGCCCTTGGATACCCTACAAGCCCGCTACCTTCAAGTGTTTCATCATGGTCAAGAAATGGCACTTTATAAAACAACAGAGGGTGTTTTGAAAGAAGATGATTTTCTGGAATTTTATGCCAAAAAACGCGACGGAACTTCAGACTCGCTCTTATACTCGCCTCCTAGTGCGATGCCTCATCCGTACTACAGCCTTTTTTCGGATACCACCTATTATTTTCTGACGGTGGGTAATGAAATAGGAAAAAAGATAAAACAGACACCCTTGAATCCTAATCATGCTCGTAAGCCAGAACCCTATCATCTAGCGACGGAACGTTTTTTGTACACTGACGAATTTTCGTTCAATACTTTTACCGGGCCGGTGCCTACTTATCAATTGAGTAGCTTAGACAAAGGAGAAGGAATGACGGGAGTACGCCGAAAAGGTGATACTACCTATGTTCAACGTTTTGAATTATCTGACTTTGTTCCTGCGCTCGATCAAAAAATCCCCGTTGATTTTATCCTCAATGGTCGAACTTTCTTAGCGCGCCAACTTACGGTTGGGATAACTAATGAATTGCAACAAACGGCGGTAGATACTTTTTCTCTGACTGGTTTTGAGCATCAGCAAAAAAGGTTTTCATTACCTATATTAGGAGCAGTACATGAACTCAATTTTACGACCCATTCTACATCTTCCCATAAAGCAGATGCTTATTCGCTGAGTTTGTTGGAAATTACCTATCCCCAAAAATGGATATACAATGGGCAAGAAAAGATATTTTATACTCGTCCTAATCCTGCCGATACATCTTGGGTAATAGGAGAAGGCGATAGTGAGAAAATAAAGGCTTTTTATGACATAACGGACGAAACTCACCCTCACCAAATCCCCTACCAATTGTATGGAAGTGGGTGGAGTGCATTGATACCTAGTACCCAACTCCCACGTAGGCTTCTGATGACCGATAAAATCCTGCGTGTTGGAGCGTTAACGCCTGTTAAGTTTGAGGAAATAAAGGCAAAGAATGCTGATTACGTAATGGTATATCATCCTCGGCTCAAGCAGGCCGCAAGTGCTTATGAATCTTACCGAAAGAGTAGAGAAGGAGGAGGTTACAACACATTGTTGCTCAATATTCATGATTTATACAATCAATTCAGTTTTGGCGAACATAGTCCATTGGCTATTAGACAAATGGCCGATTATGTGTTGCAGTCGTCTGTCGTAGAGCCTTATTTGCTATTGCTGGGCAAGGCTTATTCGGCTTTTGATGTGAGGTCTCGCCTCGAACAATTGGATTTGATACCCACTATAGGCTATCCTGCTTCTGACCAATTACTCACTAGTGGACTCGATGGCGCAGTAGCCGAAGTCCCCGCTTTTTTGACGGGCCGTATCCCTGCTACGACCAATGAGCAATTGAATGACTATCTACAAAAACTAAAACATTATGAACAGGCCCCTTTTGAACTTTGGCGCAAAAAAATCCTTCATCTTTCGGGAGGGAGCAATAGCTATGAGATAGGCCGTCTAAAAACCAAGCTCAAAACCCTGCAAGGTATCGCGGAGGGGGCCTATGTAGGCGCACAAGTAAGGGCGTTGGCAAAACAGCAACTTGAGTATATAGAAGCTGCGCCAGTTGTGCAAGATGTCAACGAGGGAGTGGGGTTTATGAGTTTTTTGGGACATTCCTCGGCCAATAATACCGATTTTAACGTTGGAGATATTTCCGATAAAAGTCGTGGCTACGCCGAAAATCAGAAATATCCGATTCTCTTTTTCAATGGTTGTAGTTATGCCAATGTTTTTCGAAATGCTTCTTCCCAAGCTATGGATTGGCTTTTTACCCCTCAAAAAGGAGCCATAGCCGTGGTGGGTCAGTCACATCAAAATGACTTAAGTGCGATTGAAAAATACATGGAGGTATTTTATAAGTTACAGTTTCAGCATCCTGATTTGTATGCACAGTCGCTAGGGAAAATACTAAAACAAGCTGCCGAGCACATCAGTAAGAACAATCCCACTTTTGTAGATAGGGTGAATCTGCAAGAAATGTTGATACTTGGCGACCCTGCGGTGAGGGCGTTTGAGATTAAAAAGCCTGATTATCAGTTGCAGAAGGTTTTTGTGGAAAGCAATAACCCAACTCAACCTTTGGCGTTAGCAACTACTTGGCGGGTAGGGGCTGTAGTGAGTAATGTAGGAAAACACGACCCTAGCCTCTCCCAAAAATACATGTTGACAATCAAAGGACTGGGCGTTTATGAGTTTGTGCTAACTCCTACGGCCAACGTAGACACCTTGTATTTGGAAATTAAAAATGAAAAAAATAGCCCTAAACTTGAATGTTGGATTGATAGCAAAAACCAAATTGAAGAACTGAATGAGCAAAACAATGCATATGTTTTAAGCTTAGACCCCGAAATATTAAAATCCGAAAGTATTTATCCTCCCAGCAGCATTGGAGATGGTATTAGACCTTTGGTAGATATTACCCTCAACGACTCTCCAATCAGCGACGGTGCCACTGTGATAAGAGGTAGCGTGTTTCATTTTAGGGTTTATGACAATCGTCCGCTTTTGTCGTCTACCGACACGGCTAAAGTGGTAGTAGAAATACGGCAAAAGTGTAATCAGTGTGTTTTTCAGAGGCAATGGCTATACTTAGATTTTTTCAGTAAAAACAATCATGCACAGTGGTCAATGCCTGTGACCTTGCTTGCGGGTGAGTACGAAATGAGATTACAAGCTTTTGATTTAGAGGGTAATCGGGCTTTTCTAACCCCTTTGATATTGTCATTTACTATTCTCGATGCTCCTTCGCAGACTCAGGTCAAAGCGTACCCTAATCCGTTTGAAAATTATGTGATTTTCGACATTACAAATCCCTCAACAAAAAAATACGACAGGGCTATTCTCCAAATATTTAATCAAGAAGGACGGCTGCTAAGTGAAAAAAATCAGAGTCTTTTATATCCGTCCAATATTATTTATTGGGAAGCCCCTTTGAACGCGCCTGATTTGATGTATTATCGCGTATTGTTACAAAACAAAGAAAAAGAGGAGATTTTTACGGGGAAATTGATTCGTCGCTAGTTAGCAGCAAAATTAAGTAATTGTTCTTCTACGTGTGCTATTTCTGTTTGTACGTCGATTTGGGAAGAAAGTGAGGTGAGTTTTTCTAAAAGCTTTTCTAAAAATTGACGATGTGCACTCGTATTGGGTTGTAGCGGGCGATGTGCCAAAGCTTGCTGTATCTTCTGCCATTCGAGCACAAATTTTTTTAAATCTTCGGAAAAATAAACATCAGAAAACTGATTGAAAATATACGTTTCGGCTACTTCAGATGGGTGAATCAGGTCTGATTTGTAAAACCGATAATCTCGTAAATCGTCCAAAAGTAGCTCATAAGCAGGGAAATAATCTACGTAATTCAGCGCCTCACTCAAACAATGACACGTCAATCGAAGTACCGACTTGCTGACGGCATTGAGCGGGAGCGTATCGCGCGTATGTCGTACAGGGCTGACGGTCAGAATGACGCGTATATTGGGGCGCACTACCCGTATTTGCTCCAGTAGTTCGGTGAGTTCGTTGGTACAAGTGTCAACCCCTAAGAGTTCTTTTTTGAAAAACTTACCAGGTGTTTTATGGCAGTTGGCTACAATTTGCCCCGTCTCCAAATGCCGATAGACATAGGCAGTACCAAGGGTGATAATAAGAACATCCGTTTGGTGGAGCCATTGATAGACTTCGTGTAGGCGCTGCTGAGTAAAATTTTGAAGTTGGGTTTTTGAAGTAGCCCAAATAGACGAATGAAAATCGTAATGAAACCAACTTTCTTGTTGCAACACATACAATCCCTCCTGAGGAACTTGTTTTTGGAGTGCTTGTTTGAGGAGTTTGCTTATTGAAATGGGATTGAAAATCGTACCGTAAGGATTGACCAAAGTAGGGAGTTTGTTGTGATACAAACGGCTCCCAATCACATCGGCAAAACACGAACCTATGGTCAGAATGGCCGTTGAATGCGTAATGGAATGAGGGCTTGAAGTAAGATTGAGTGTGGTACGAAAGTCCATATCAGAAAACACTATTTATTATTTGGTATCATTTAAAGAAAAGTTTTGCTCAATTTTGGCATAATTTTCGTTTTCCCTAAAACAGCACTGAACTTACTTTCATGAAATCTATTCGGGATATTGGCTTTTTTGTACTTTCGATATTGAGCCAACAAATATATGCACAGCAGTTTATCGGACAACACAGTAGCAATTATGCGGGTATCAATCGGGCTACCTTCAATCCTTCGGCTATTGCTGGTACTCGTTATCGTTATCATCTCAATTTGATTTCTTTCAACGCCACTGTCACCAATCGTTACTTTAAATACTTTCGGTCTGATGCTTTGTTTCATCCTTTCAAGCACCCTTACACCGAAGTAGATATGTACGGAAAATCTAAGCTGACGGGATCGCTTATTGAAGGTGACCAACTTAATCTTTCTGCCGAACTTCGCACGCCGTCGGGCTATCTGGGTTTGGGCAGAAACAACTGGCTTGTGGTGGGATTTCAGACGCGGATGCGGGGTTTTGTGCAAGGTTCGGGCGTACCGTCGGTGATTTCACAGGTCTATACCGACCGCCTCGATTACGGTCTTAACAAGCCTGAGTCGGGCAGTTTTAAGGATTTTGTGGTCAATCAGCATTCGTTTTTTGAAACAGGCGTCACTTTTGCGGCCATGCCCGTGCGCCTAGAGGGCATCGCTCGCTTGAAAGTAGGAGCTACGCTCAAAAGGCTGTCGGGGGCTAGAAATGTATTTTTGAATATAAAAAGTGCTAATTATCAATTACGTCCGCTTAATCAGGATGAATATGTGCTCGATTTGTCGAACGTAAATTATGAATATGGCTATACCCAACCCGTCCAATCGTTTAGTTTAGGAAGTTTGTTCTCGTCGGCCTACGGGTCTGGGGCGGCGGTAGATTTGGGAGCTACGTTGGAATTGGGACAGATTCAGGACCACGCCCAATATCGCGCCAATTATATCATCCGAATTGGCGCAGCCCTTACGGACGTAGGAAAGATTACCTATCCTAAAGGTGGGAAAGTGTATGCGGGAACTGTGAATAAATTGACCTTTAATCAGGCACGTATCATTGATATTGGTAATAATTCTTCTCAAAATCTCGAAACTACTTTTGGGAAATCAGACCCGAAAGAATACAGCTATGAAACCCACCTGCCTAGTATGCTCAATATGGATGCAGATGTGCAATTTGCGAAATCATTTTTTGTGAATGCTACATGGATGAAACCTGCCAATAGCGGTAAACTTCCCTCGTACCTTTACCAACCTGAAGTATTTAGCCTTACGCCTCGTTTTGAAGGAGAAGATGTGGAGTTTACGCTGCCTATCAGTTGGATTAAAGGCAACGACAACCCCACTATCGGTTTCTCTTTGCGATTTGGCCCCGCTTATATTGGATTTAGCAACTTTGGCGCTTTGGCGAGTAGAAGCGTACAGCCAAGAGGTTCATTGGCTTATTTTGGCATTCAGATCTGGAAACTCAACGAAAAAGCTTTGACCAAACGAAAAAAATAAGGAAAGCCTTTTGGTTGAGAATGTGATGATTGGCTTCATTATCATTCACTTCGGAGGCTTTTTACGGGGTTCATGAGCGCGGCTTTGACAGCCTGAAAGCTGACCGTTAATAACGCAATGGCCAAAGCTCCTACGCCCGCCAAGGCAAAAATCCACCACTTTATTTCAATTCGATACGCAAAATTTTCGAGCCAATGCGTCATAACATACCAGCCAATAGGCGACGCAATGACGATCGCTACCAGAATGAGTTTTAGAAAATCTTTGGAAAGAAGTGCTACAATTCCGACAACAGAAGCGCCCATTACCTTCCGAACACCTATCTCTTTGGTACGCTGCTCAATAACAAAAGCAGAAAGAGCAAACAAGCCAAGACCCGCAATCATGACCGCCAACAACGAAAATATCGTAAATAACTGCTGGGTGCGTTGTTCGGCTACGTACAACGAAGCGTATTTTTCGTCCACAAAATGATATTGTAGAGGTACGTCAGGATTAAATGCCTGCCATTGTTTTCGTAAATCTGCCAGAAAATTGGGAACCTCATTGGTTTTGATTTTCAGTACCAGCCCCCCGCCGTTGTTGCCCAACATCATCAGAAGCGGAGCGATTTTTTGTTTAACCGACGTATAATTAAAGTCTTTGACAACCCCTATTACCTTAAATTCTGCCTGCCCCGAGCGTACAATTGTTTTGCCGATAGGATTGGTTTTATTCCAGCCCAATTCTCTCACGGCCGATTCGTTGATAATTACTCCCGACGAATCCGTGGTGAATTCCTTTGAAAAATCCCTTCCTTTTACCAGTGTAAGACTCAACGTACGGACATAATCATAGTCTATGTGAAAAATATCGGCATGAATTTCAGTCCCATTGCCGGTATCGTTTTTTGGGAAAATTTGAGTGCCGTCAATGATCGAACTAGTGGGTACATTTCTTGAAATACTGGCTGAAATCACATTTTTATGCTGTAATAACTTTTGTTGAAATGCCACTTGATTGTGAGCCAACGCCCTAGTGTCAGGCAAAAACAAGAGTTGGTCTTTATCGTACCCCAATTTTTTATTTTGCATATAATCCAATTGGCGGTTTACAACGATTGTAGAAATAATCAAAACCGTAGAAATAAAAAACTGAAAGACAATCAGCCCATTATGCAGCGACTTCTTTTGCGTTTTTGGACTCGACAATGTGCCCTTTAAGTTTTTTAGAATATTAACAGACGACAAGAAAAAGGCTGGATAGATACCTGCAATTATGCCCGCCAAAAGGCTTACACATCCCAACCCCAATAGCATTTGCCCTTTAAGGAAAAAAGTAAAAGTGATGGTTTTGTTTGTTACTTGATTAAAGACAGGAAGCAAGAGTAAAATCATTAAGTATGCCAGTAACATGGCAAAAAACGTAAGTAACACCGACTCGGTTAAAAACTGAAAAACGATATGTCTTTTGATAGAACCCATTACTTTTCGAATCCCCACCTCACGCGAGCGTCGGGCGGCATACGCCGTAGAAAGGTTGGTAAAATTGGCGCAGGCCAGTAGCAAAATGAAAAATGCCAAAATTGAAAAAATATACACATATTGAATATCGCCGTTGGGTTCAAGTTCGTATTTAGTGTGCGAATGCAAGTGAATCTCAGTCAGTGGTTGTAACTTAAAACGAAACGTTTCGACTGATTTTTGCGCTTCGGCCAAGCTGATTCCCATATCTTGCTGTACTTCTGGTACTACATATTTGGCTACTAACTGTGGAAACTTCGCTTCTAGTTTTTTAGGGTCTGCATTGTCATTCAGTTCCAAATAAGTATAATACCCCACATTGCTCCAAGTAGGGTAAGGAATCTTGAATGTCGAAAGGCTCAAAAAGGCATCGAAATGAAAATGAGAATTGTCGGGTAGTTTATAGATGACTCCCGTTACTTTATAAGCTGCTTTTTGGGGGCCAATCGTCAAGGATTTGCCCAGGGGATTTTTATTCCCGAAGTATTTTTTTGCAAGATCTTCGGTAATAACGATGCTGTTGGGCTCTTTCAAGGCATCTACTGCCTTTCCTTCCAAAAACGGAATTGAAAACAGGGGTAGAAAATTGGCGTCCGCAAATGCTAGGTGCTCTTCTTTGAATTGTTTATCTTCAAATTTTACAAAATCACTCACCGATAACAGCCTCGCGGCCTCTTTGACCTCAGGAAAGGCGGCTTTTATTCCATCTCCCACCGCAGCATCGACACTAGGGTACACGGCTACGTCTCCGTTGCCTGTCACTGAGACATGGATACGGTAGATATTGCGAGCATTAGCCGCGTAGGTATCGTAGTTCAATTCGTCATAAACAAAGACCGCAATGAGCATAAAACACGCAAGCCCTACCGATAGGCCTAGAATATTGATGGTGGCAAATGCTTTGTTGGCGACCAAATTTCGTAGTGCAATTTTGACATAATTACGTATCATATCAGGACTGATTAAAAAGCGTTTAGGGTATTTATTGGGCTTTCGTTTAAAGAAAAAAGGCGTTAAATAATGCAGCACCGCCCACGCGTATGCACGTCTGGCACGCGCAAGACCCACTTCTTGGGTTTGCTTTTGGAAAATTTCGTACAAATCTCCTTGCAAATCTTCGCGTAGGTGCGGTGCTACAAACCATTCCAACAGGCGGTCGGCCCAGCGAGGAGGTCGGGATGCCGCATCACCGACGTTTTGGGGTGGTGTAGGTTTCATATTTATTCGTTTCGCAGTGATTTTACAGGATTCATCAATGCTGCTTTGATAGCTCGGAAACTAATCGTCAGGAAAGCAATACTTATGGCCAACAGTCCTGCCAATACAAAAATCCACCATTCAATCGTAATTCGATACTCAAAGTTTTGAAGCCATTGACTCATCAAATACCAAGCAACTGGCCCCGAAATGACAATAGCAATCACAATCAATTTTAAAAAATCTTTAGAGAGCAATGCCACAATTCCTGCCACCGAAGCACCGAGTACTTTACGCACACCGATTTCTTTTGTTCGTTGGTTAGCAGTGAAGGTAATGAGGCCAAACAAACCTAAACAAGCGATAAAAATGGAAATGGAGGCAAAAATTCGGAAGGCGTCGAAAATCAACTGCTCGACAATGTATTTTTTTGCTAATGATTCATCCAAAAAGGTGTATTGGTAAATGTCTTGCGGAAATGTCCGTTTCCAAGTCTGTTCGATGGCATTGAGGGTTTGAGGTACAGCAGTTAAAAAACCATTCTGGGTCTGCAACTGTACGTGGATTCGGTCATAAAAGCCGGTATTTTGGCACAACAACACACAAGGTGTAATCGACTGTTGCAGAGACATATTATGAAAATCTTTGACGACTCCGACAACAACCGCCTCACCTTCATTAATGACCACGACTTTACCAATCGCCGTTTGGGGAGTTAAACCCAACATTTTTACCATTGTTTCGTTGACCACAAATCCCGAACGGCTCAATACCGTATCTGACTCCGTAAACCAGCGACCCGCTATGGTTTGCAGCCCAAATAATGGCAGGTACTTGGTGTCAACCAATTTCATTTCGGCTTGTCGATTCATCTTAACAGCTTCAGATTTCAATCTAAAATCGGTTCCATAATAATTTTCAGTAATAGGTTCGCCCGATGAAAAACTAACCTCTCGAATGGCGGAATTTTGCAGTAATTGTTGTCGAAAAACATCAAGCTTACCTGGTGCTTGATTCCGTGGCCCATGTAGCGTAATGACGGCTTCTTTGTCAAAACCCAATTCTTTGTTCTGAAAAAAATCCATTTGTTGTGCCACCACAAACGTACTTACAATGAGGAAGTAGGTAAGACAAAATTGCACAATGATGAGCCCTTGCCTTAATGAGAAACCTTCTCGTTGGCCAGAAACGACATTTTTTAAAGCCATAATAGGCTGAAAATCTGAGACCACTACAGCAGGATAAAAACCCGCCAAAAACGCGACCGTCAGTATAAGCCCAGCCCCAAACAGCCAAACCGTCACATCGGGGTGTAAGTCTAAATTGATAATGGTCAATGAATGATTAAGCCATTGCAACAGTTGAGACAATATCCCGAGCGAGAATATACCTGCGATAGTCGCTATGATGAGCGTTTCGCCGATGAATTGACCCATCAACTGGAATTTTGTGCTACCAATGGCTTTACGAACGCCTACTTCTTTGCTTCGACGACTGGCTTGAGCTGTAGTGAGATTGATGAAGTTGAAAGAAGCGATGAGTACCAGAAAGATTGCCAAACTCGCCAGCCCCCATAACATCTCCCGACTAACCATATAGCTGCCCTGCGAAGCGCCGTATAGAGTAGTAGTATGAATATCGGTGATGGGCTGAAGATGATAACTAATACGGCGGTTATCCTCCTCATTCATGTATTTTTTCTTCAATACTTTTAGCTGCTGTTCCACCACTTGGGGGCTTACTTTGGGAGGTAAAGTAATATAGGTAGTTCCTTGATAATTTCCTGACCAGTTAGTGGCGGCGTAGGGATTATTCGTTTTGAAAAATTGATAATTGACCACCATTTCAAACAACAAATTGGTATTGTTAGGTGGATTCTGAATGATACCCGTTACTACTAATGGTGCGTTGTTGTTGAGCGTTAAAATTTTACCAAGCATTTTGTCATAGTTGCCCGCTTGGTCGGCAAAATAGCGTTCTGCCAATTTTTGTGTCAGCACCACCGCATTAGGTTGCCGAAAAGCTGTTTTGGCATTTCCTGCCAGCCATATCCCTTCAGGAATCGCCTTCTTAAAATCAAAGGTTTGTAGGTAATGTTCGTCAGCAAACAACAACCGATTTTCTTCAAAGCGATGGACATTCCCCTGAGCATCAACGGAGTTAATGATGCGACTCAACGGCCCTGCGGTTTGAGTCACATTCATTGTTGGCATATCCCGACGGATAGCCTCGGCCAGTGGATAAGCGGTGGTAGGCCAATATTGTATGCCATCGGCTTTTTGGCTATGTTCAACGATACGATACGTACGTTCAGCATTGGAGTGAGCTCCGTCAAAACTTAACTCATATCGTATAAAAATATAAATAATAAGACAGCTTGTAATACCTAACGACAGTCCAAAAATATTGATAAAAGTGTGTATTTTACCAGCCCACAGTTGACGGAAGGCGATTTTTAAATAGTTTCGTATCATGACTGGAGTGAGAAAAGAAGGTTGGGGATATTCCGTTTGTTTTCGTTTAAAAAAATAAGGCGTCAGATAATGAAGCACTGCCCAAGTATATTCCCACTTTGCACGGGCAAGGCTCACCTGCTCGACTCGCTTCTGAAAAATTTCGTACAAATCTCCTTGCAAATCTTCGCGTAGGTGCGGTGCTACAAACCATTCCAACAGGCGGTCGGCCCAGCGAGGAGGATGAGGGTGGTTTTTGTCAAGCATAACGAAAAGCGTGGTTATGAGTGGCCAATCAACTGTAACTTTTCCTGCGGAATGGCCTTCCAAAGTTGGTCGCGCAAGGCTTGGATTTCCTGTAAGGCTCGGCTTCCTAAGGCGGTTACGGTAAAAAAGCGTTTGCGGCGTCCGCCGCGTTCAGCCGTTGCGCCTCCCATTTGGGAGCTTAAAAATCCTTTTTCCTCCAACCGATACAGCGTAGCATGTACCGCACTGATGGTAATACTTCGACCCGTTTGCTGCTGTAGCTGTTCCCAAATGATAACACCATAGGCGTCTTCCGAACAACCCGCTACCACGAGCAAAACAATTTCCTCAAACTCTCCCAGAAAGGTTCTTTTCATTGAATTATTGGTTCAGGATGATTAGTTATAATAATGCAAATCAAATCCTGTGCCAACCACTAAAACAGCATTATTTGGCCTTTTGAGGCCTATAAAGAAGAAAGATAATGTCCAAAAACGGACAATGTATGTACTATTGTGGACACGAGAAAAGGACGTTTTTAGCGCCGCCGCAGTTTGGGCCGCCGTCTTTGCCAACGCCTGGCACGCGTACTTCCAGTACTGCTTGTGGTGCAGTATTCTCCAGCTGCTGAATCAGCTCCCACGTAATGCTTTTCAAAGGAATCTTCAACCGACGGCTCCACTGCGTATCTAGTTGACCAGCAGCCTTACCAATGTCAATATAGATAAAACGTTCTTGGGGAGAGCCTTGCGTAACGGCTCCCAGAAAAACGGGGGATTCGTCGGGGGAAGACTTTACTTTTACGCTTACTTCAAATGTGAGGTCTTCGCCCGTCGATTTTTGTTTTTGAAGGGTAACATAGTTATGCCCACTGCCTTGCTGAATCCCAAAGTCGGTATCGGCCGTTGGTTTTTCTAAAATAATCCGAAGGTTAATTTCTCGTTCCATGGCTTGTTTGTTTCTGTGAATCTAGAAGTGTAGTGTGGCAAAATAGAAGTATTAGCCTCCTGCTTTTTTGGCTTTATACCCTTTGGCGAGAAGCCACGTCAGGATTTTGTCCCTAAAATCTCCTTGAATCAAAATTTCGCGGTCTTTGGCCGTGCCTCCTGTACCGCAGAGGGTTTTGAGTTGCTTGGCTAGGGCTTCCATATCGCCGGTTTTGCCCGTCCAGCCTCGGATAGCTGTTACTACTTTACCGCCGCCTTTGCGCTCAAGCCACACCTTCAATTCTTGTTGATTGGGTGCGGGCGTAGTGGCCTCTTCTTCTGAGTCGTCGTTGTATTGGAAGTCAGGGTTGGTCGAATAAACGATACCGCTGCGATTTTGTTTAGCCATGATTATTAAATTTGAATGCTCGAAATAGTAGCTTTTTGGCCATTTTTCAAACAGAAACCCCAAAATCGCTAATATTTATACAGCACATAATTTATATCTGAATGCTCTGCCAATATACGTTCCATGCCTTCAAATGCAACTTCTATGTTTTGGTTTAATGCATAATGACCATAAAAAGCCTCTGTAGCGAGTTGAGCGGTGGCTGCGTCGAGTATTCCGTCTACGGCGATGATAGGCGAATGGTTACTGTGACCGCGTAACAAGTAGGCTAATGTACTTGAATTGCTAAAGTTGAGGAAAAATATTGTTTGCCTTTCAGTGTATTCTAAAAAGAGTTTAAATGTTGGAGTAATGTCTTTATCCAAAAATAATGACTCTGAAATGTGTACAATAATTGGAAAAGAAATATAGGAGAAAAAGTAAACTTCATCAAATCTTTCCAAATAATCTGGAAAATGAATGCAAGGAAAGGGGATTTGAGATATGTTTTGGCCTTCCCAATTATTTTTGGATAAATAAAGAACAAGAGGATTGCCCAAAGGAGACTGATTATCATTGGGAAGAGAATGAGAGTATATCTCATATTTTTTACGAATCTCCTTAATATGCGATGCCAATTTATTTTTGGTGCATTTGTGTAGTTCGGGTGGGAGATTGAGAATCGGATTGCGGCGTACATCCATAGAGCGCAATTTGGGCATTTGGGTCGCTGCGAAGAGAATGATTTCAATTTTGTTGTTTTCAAATGAAATAGATTCCAAGGTTGGATGTCGCCACATCCATTGAGGTAAAGCCGCAATTTCGGCATCATCGATTTTGAGATGTCGTAATTTTTTGAGGGTCGAGAGGAAAAAAGGAAGGTCGGAGATGGGGTTTTTGCTGGCGAAAAGCCTCTCAAGATTTTCAAATTGAGCCAGATTGTCAGGCAATTCGGTCAGCTTGTTGTTGTACAAATCAATGCTTTTCAAATCAGTAAGTTCCCACACTTGCGGGGGCAAGGCTTCGAGTCCGAGGCTGCTCAAATCCAATTCTCCCGATTCTTGGGCTTTTTGCAGGCGTTTTTGTAGTTCATTTTCAAAACCTAATTGTGCCAAATCCCTAATCCATTTGTTGAGGGCAGGTTGCCAATCTTGGTAATGCTCTTCAATCTCTCGTTCGATTTCGGGCGCAAAATTATATTTCTGAAAAAGTGACTGAGACAAAGGCTGCCGCCTTGAGAAAATCGGATAGTCGCGCAAAGAACTCGCTTCAAAATTGCAGTTTTCCCAAAGCACACTACAAACCACTCGATTTTCAAAGCGGCTCAAATAGGCAATCAGCTGCGAAACCTCCCCATGTCGCATAAAATCAAGTACCAAGGCTTGATTCAAAATGAACACAATCACGTGGGCATCTCGTAGGGTGTGAAGATTATGCTCAAATTCCTCTTCCGCCAGCGCACTGTCTTTCAAGCCCGAACGGTCTTGTTTGGTAAATAAGCTAATGTCTTCTATTTCAACGTTGTAAAGAAGTGATTTGAGATAAGATTGTTTGAAAATAGGAATTTGTTTTACGCTCATTCCCGACGAAATACGCACCACTTTGAGTTGGCGTGTATGGCGTAGAAGGGCATATTTTTCAAAAATTTCTGTTAAGTCTTTGGTCCTTAAGTCTCCAAAATCTTCTAACAAAACTTGAATAGGTGTGTCAATTGTATAACCACAATCAAGCAATAATTCTGCTTGATAAGTATTGTATTGTGGTTTGTTATTTAAAAAAGCAAGGTGTTGATTCCCCAATAATTTGGGGTAGGGTGTCATTAATTTATTTTGGGTTTGTTTAAAAACTTGTCGGATAAGTTTTTGGTAACTAATATCTTGAAATTCATTCACTATCTCAAGTATGGATGCAGAGTAACTGGGTAGCTTTGTAGTGAGGATTCTATTTTCTTGTAATGAGGGAACAATCGTAATATGCTTCTCATTATTAGCAATTCTCCACTCAGTATCAGTAGTAGGAATATCTAAAATAGATACCACAAAGGGATTTTGTGAACTTGCAGAGGCCAGCGCCGATTTATATTCGGCTTCTGAAATGTAGCTTGATTCGTCAAACATGGTACTACCATAAGTAGGGATTCTGTTGGGGGAATCAATGCCTGAAGCTATCACAATGAGGATAGTATCGTCTTTCGTCGCTTTTCGAAGATTATCTTCAATCCAAACTAAAATAAGATTTTTAGAGGCTCTTCGTTCAGTGAGAGTAACAATAGAAGCTACCCTTTTTTTAGATAAAAACCTTGCCCAACCTTCAATATTTCGAACAACAGGAGAGAGTGTGGAAGGATCGACTGCTGTACTATCGACTCCTACCAAAATCGCATAAATCACTCCTTGATTTTGCTCGGTGGTGGTGTTTACTTCCAAATTTTCTAAAATTTCTTTTGGAATAGCGACATTCAGGCCACTTTCGCGCGGATTTTGTAACAAATGAGCTATCGAGGCGATGGTGTTTTGAGCTTCTGAAATTTGGCCTTTTTGGTATTGTTGGATGCTTTCTCCAAGTTGAACCAGCGCCGACAAAGCGTCATTTTTAGGAATCGTCCTTTCGGATTGCTGCGCCCATTGATTTCGGTTTTTTACCCAACTCACAATATAATCCCTCAGCATTTTGCTCCCTGTTTCGTGTTGGCGAGTAGTAAGAAGTTGCTGTAGTAAATGCGCTACTTTTTGGGGCGACGAAATAAGTTCTGCTCCGATTTTGAGAGCCACAGCCAATGCTTCAGAAGGGATTTTGTCGCGGCAAAAATCTAAATAACGAAGTGTAAAATCAGCAAGTGCTGCCACCGTATCAGGCGGCAGACTCTGCCACAAAACAGCTCTAATCGAAGGGTATATTTCGTACAAATCATAGCCGATTTCGCGACAAAGCGGTGACAATAGCAAATCGCCAACGGCATTGATAGGAGGAGAAGTATTGGGGGTGGGGTTGTTTTGACAGAAATTGAGCCAGATTTTATAGGTTAAATCAGTAGTAAGGGCTAGTGGAAAGGCCGCGCAACGCGCCAACCAAAGGTAATCAACGGTAGGGAAATCGCGCACAAAAGCCTCCAAACGGCTGCGGTCGGTGGGATCGGGGAGGAGGGCAATAAGGGCAGCAAGATGATTCATAACTCTAAAATCAGGCGTTTGAGTTCGTCGTTGCTAGGATAGTGTACTCTGAGCAAAAAAGCCAGATAATCAGCTGCCGTTCCAGCGGTGTTTTTGACGGGATTGAGCCATACCAATCGCTGTGTGGTGTTTTTGATGGTATTTATTAAATTCAAAAACACAGACAGTCGCTCACTGTCGAATCGGCGACGGGCGGCTCCTGCGTCGCTGAAAAACACAATCGCCGTTTGTTTGTTACAGTTTTTCAAAATAGCCGATAAGGTTTTGATTTCGGTATGGGAGCGATTAGTGAAAAATTTAAAATCGGCTTCTTCTGGCGAGGGATAATCATGGAAAAAATACTGCTCAGTCCGCTGAATATTGGGCGTAGTGCGCACAATATCAAGTAATTGTCTTTCCCAAACCTCATAGGGCAACATCGACCCGCCGTGGTCAGAAAACCAAATCACTTGCTGCGTACCCACATTTTGACGATGATAAGGAAGTTTATTGATGATGCCTTCGCGGGCTACTTGCTGTACCAATGCGGATACATCTAGGCGGTTGGTGGTGCGTTTTTGGGTCGGAACGCGCATTTTGCGCCAATTTTGCGCTGTTTTGCGTACCGTAAAAGGGATGTGCTTTTGTTCAGAAAAGATAAAACTTACCTCCTTGGCCGAGAAAGTGTGTGGTGTTTCAGTAGCCCAACTTTCTCCTTGACCGCTGTCGATGTTGAGTGCCACTTCTATGGTGTCAAAATTCAAAGAAGGAGGCGAAGCCGTCGGTGGTGCGGGTGTTGGAGAAGGAGTAGGGGATTCAGGAGGTGGCGAAGCGACGTGCTGTGGTGAAGAAAAGGCTTCTTCTGGAATATAACTGTCGCTGTTGTTTACGGAAGCTTTTGAGAGTTGGGTTGGAAGAAACTGTTCAGGCACTTTGGTATAGTAGTATTCAAACAATTCCTCAAATTCTCCGCGCTGACTAGGCCGACTTAGCCAAACGGTTTTACAGAAATTCAACAATTCTGCCTTGGTTTCAAATTTTGACAAAATAAATCCTCTCAAAAACAATTCGTATTGTTCCCAACCCAACTCCCACCCACGGCTGCGTAGAACTTGGAAAAAATCATAAAAGAGCGCCGTTGGTTTTGCCATAAATTTTTAAGTAGAATACTGTTTGGGAATCCCTAAAACCCCCTGCCTTTGGGGTACGCAAAATAAAGAAGAAACTTCTCGTATAGGTAGCCCGAAACTAACGGTTGGATTTATAATCGTCTAAAGTTTTGAAAAGCACTTCTGGAAAAAGAATATTCGTAAGTTCTTCTTTATCATTGAGTTGAAGGCGTGGTTTGTCGGTCAAATAATAATAGTGAATCACACGTAGCCAATCCAACAGCTCACTCGTGGAGGGAAGTTTATCGGTCGTTTGGATGCTCGACATTTTTTGGCGTAGTTCCCCAAATTGTACGATGATACTTTCGATAAGTGGCTCAGGAAGAGCTATTTCAAAGAGTTTTTCTTGCGCTTTTGCCTTAGCGGCGACAATCTTAAACAAATCATCGGGACTCGGAAAATCGATATAATGAAATACGCAACGGCGCAAAAAAGCGCTAGGAAGGTCTTTTTCGTCGTTGCTTGTGATGATGATAATGGGCGATTGCTTGGCTTTGATTTCTTCGTTGGTTTCGGGAATAAAAAAGCGCTTCTGGTCTAGTTCAAGCAACAAGTCGTTAGGAAAATCAAGGTCGGCTTTGTCGATTTCATCGATAAGCAATACGGCGGGAGCTTGGGGGGTAGAGTACAAAAAAGCCTTGCCCAATGGACCAAATCTGCGGTATTTTTTGAGGTCTTCATTTTCTGCCAAATCATCTCCTCTAGGAATATTAGCTTCGCGTAGGCGCGCCAAGTGGTCAAATTGATAAAGTCCTTCGGTGACTTTGGTGGTAGATTTGATAAACCACTCAAAATAATACCGCCGATACTGTCGTCCGTACATTTCGTACGCCAAAGCCTGTGCTAGGCGCGTTTTGCCCGAACCCGGCTCGCCCATCAAAAGTAAAGGGCGACCTAGCAAGCGGGCGTATTCGACGGCAGCCACTAGCTCCTTACTCGGAAAATACGCCGGAATCACCTCCTCGATTTTGTCGTCTTTTTGGCTTTTTTCCGCGATTTTCTCTTCTATTTCATCATTACTTGGCAGTTTGTAGCGTAGTTTGATGGTTTCGTTGAGTTTTTCACCTTGGTAGGTGAGTTTAGAGTTGGAGAGTATCATGAGAGTTTTAAGACTTGATCTTCAATAATTCGTACGAATTTTGGACTAATCGATTCACAAATTTTAATCATGGCCGTTTTGCGGCGGGCATTGACAATCTGTGTTTTGTTGTTTTTTATATTAAGCTCAAATTCTGGTGTGATTTTTTTATAAGTCATTTCTTTCTGTCCATACCATTGGTTGAATTCAGACTCAGAAAGTGGGGTAATAGGCGATATCTTTTCAATTTGAATAGCTTCGTCGTCAGTGGTTAGAGGCAAACTCAAAAGATGTGTGTCATAATTAAGGACAAAAATCATGATAGGATATTGCAATTGGTAGCCATTATTGCGGCTGCGTTGCTGGTAAAGTTGGGTAATTTCTGCCCAAAATTGATTCAAAATAGCGCTTTGGTATAGATTTGCAGAAATAAGGTCTATATTATCAAAAACTAGGATAAAAGGTTCTTTTCTGTCTAAAATAGCTTGAGCACATTCAGATGCCATAGTTTGAAAATTACTAGGAAATTTTTTTAAAAGCATGGAGTAAAGCGAACCTATGAGTTGTAGTTCGTTGCTAATGCTTTGATTGCCTGCTACTTTTATGGATTCTATTTTAACGTTTGAAGCTACACCCATTCTTTTTTTGATAGTCTTGACCAGCAAAGTTTGAGCACAGTCGATACTGCCTTCAATAAGGGTAAAAAACAATTTAGGTTTTCCTGCTATAAAATTCTTCTTTTCTTGTTCAAAATCTAGGCTTTCTAAGTCGCTTACGAGTGTATTTTCATTGATTTGAAGTTCTAAAAATAAAGGAAGCTCCACACAAAATACCTTTTGGAAAAGGTCCATTGGATTGGCTGAAAGGGTGTTTTCGATGGCTTTCAGGGTTTTAAGCCAGTTTCCTATTCCTTTGCTAGAAGGGAATGTACGATTCTCGTCAAAAATAGACGAAATCAATGTTTTGGCTAGTTCATAAGTGTCATCTATTTTTACGAAGATGTGTTGTTTGTTGGATAGGAGGTTCTTTTCATTAGCAAATTGGATATATGATCTCAATTCACCATAATTTCCGTCTAGGAAGTGCAGTATAAAGTTGGCAGCATTCCATTCTGCCAAAAAATCTTCAAAAGAGGGAGTTTCATTTTCATTTATATCCCAAACTCCATTGGTAATCACATCCAACTGAGCGCTTCCATGTAATTGTAGAGGTTTGTAATACTCTTTGATTTGACGGCCATACAAGCAAAAAACCTTTTTACGGCTATCGTCGCTGGCTTCGCTCAAAATATATTTTTTGGGAGGTAGCAAGCACCACTTTTGAACTTCTTCAGTGGCGTTTTCATGGTATATCTCCCACGCAAACTCTTGATTTTGAGCATGAGGAGGGGACTTTAATCCCCGAAAATGATACTGTTTGGAAAGTAAAGCAGGATTGGTTTTGAAAAAAATACTGGTTTCTTCAAAAGCTGCGAGTAGGGTTTTGCCTGCTTGTCCGCCGAGGGTTTCATAAAACTTAGCGGCAATCAGCGAAGCGTCATGGTCGCCGACTTTATCGGTAGTACCTACTACAATAGGCACGCCTGCATTGCTAAGCTCTTTGGCTATTTCGCCTGAATAACAGCTGTTTAGGAAAATGATTTTAAGGTTTTTTTGATTTTTGAGGTAAGCTACCAAATCCTCTTTTTCGAGCAAAGTGGGTACGCCATTTTGTTGGCTGATGATAGCTTCTTTATTTGAATGCCCAATATAGTGTATCATCCTGATTTGGGATGAGATGTAGGCATCGTTGAATTCGGAGGCTAGTTTTTTGAACGAAAAGTCGGAAACTTCACGCCAATCGGCATAGCCTTTTTGGCGGGCTTTGTTAAGGGCATTTTGAATGGAATCGATTTCTTCGCCCACTTGAGGCAAGGGCGCGGAGGCTATATTGGCATGACCTATGATAATAATACTGGGCATCATTGAGATGGATTCTTCATTTGTAAAAGGCTGTTCAATTTTGTTTTTAATGAATCAACAAGTTACCAATTTTTCATGACATATTGAAAATACCCCACGTAGAGACGTTGCACTGCAACGTCTTATTTGTTGCAATGTCTTATTACTGCAACGTCTTATTGCTGCAACGCCTTACATTTACAACGTTTTGGACAGCCAATGTGGTAGCAACGTTGCACTGCAACGTTGCTACGGAATCCTTGTGTTGTTATTTATGGAATAAAATATTACCTTTCTATTCCAAAAAATTTAACAGATTTCGTTATGAATATTCATCAATTCTATCTTAAACATATGGCCAAGCAGACGGGCTACCGCGCTACTTGGGAGCCCAATCGACCGTTGTTTGTGGGAGCGATTGGCAAATTAGAAAGAGGTGTTTTTACGATTTTTACCAATCTCGAAAAAGAAGGTATCATCCCAGAAGTAGTTGAAGATGAGACCGAAGGGTTTTGGGATTATACTTCCTATGATTCGGTATCAATCAATTTTAAATTGGCCGGACAAGCGCCTCTAGCGGGCAGTGCACTTACAGATGCGGACGCGGGTGTTACGATTGATTTCAAGAATAATGAGGCAGTGGTGTTTCAGGCCGATAAAACCCTGACCCACCAAATCATCAACATGGCCGAAATCGAAAAAGCAATCATTGAAAAATACCGAAAAGACGAATGGCCCAAAGATTGGCTGATAGTAGTGCAGCTTATTGAAGCCGAATCGGCCACTATTATTATCTCAAATAGCAGCAACAATCAGATTGATTTAAAAGCAGAAGCCAATGTAGGAACCTCTCATTTGAAACTAACCGACGCTTCACTTGGGCTACATGTAGTAAGAGAGCAAGGAAGTAGCTTTAAAATTCTGGCCAAAAACGGCATTATGCCTTTGTACCGAGTCATGGGCATCAGGCATCCGCTTTTTGGAAAACCTGGCCTTTCGACCAAAAGCCTTACTGAAGAAATGGACGGAGTATTGGAAGTGCAGGACTTTGACCCAGAAGAGCTAAACAGCGTAGATGTAGAAACAAATGGATAGGGATTTGTGTTAAAACAAAGGCAAACAGCTTTGGGCTGTTTTTTACTCAAATCTCTTCGAAATGCATTCGATTCCTGTTATCAAACCTAGCGATATTGGCAACC
This sequence comes from Runella zeae DSM 19591, assembly GCF_000423565.1. Taxonomy (GTDB): domain Bacteria; phylum Bacteroidota; class Bacteroidia; order Cytophagales; family Spirosomataceae; genus Runella; species Runella zeae. The sequence goes on from NZ_KE384040.1 coordinate 217,502, forward strand.
GAGGTCTCTGGATTGCCTTTATTGTGTTGGGTTGTTGGGGAGGAAGTTTATGGTTTTTACTCCACTATCCTCTTCATTTCACTGACCCCTTTGTATATTTGTTTGTGCTAGTTCAGATGCATCTTTATACGGGGGTGTTTATCACAGCGCACGATGCTATTCATGGCGTAGTGTCGCCTCGTTATAAGTCTCTGAATTATTGGATTGGTTTTGTAAGTGCTTCATTGTTTGCTTTCAACAATTTTAAAACACTTTCATCGAAGCATCATTTGCATCATAAGCACGCTGCTACAGCTGATGACCCCGATTATCATGACGGGCATCCCCATTTTTTTCTGTGGTTTGTGGCGTTTGCCAAAGAGTACATCTCGATTGGACAGATTGTGTTGATGGCGATTACGTACAATATCCTCAAACTATGGTTTCCGTGGGAAAACCTTGTTGTGTTTTGGATGATTCCCGCCGTGTTGAGTACCTTTCAATTGTTTTATTTTGGGACTTATTTGCCCCACAGAGGAGAACACCAAAATCCGCCTCTCAATGCCCGCAGCCAATCACTCAATCACCTAAAGGCATTTTTGAGTTGTTATTTTTTTGGGTATCATTTGGAGCACCATGCGTATCCATATCTGCCGTGGTGGCAACTTCCCAAGGCTCGTGAAAAAGTAGAACAGGCCATGCAGGGATAGTACTAAGGGGCCAAATTGGGAAGTTTGCTCTATCTTTGGAGTCTAATCTTGGGCCTATGATGCAACATCCTCCCCGACTTCTCACGCCTTCACTTTTGGTTTTACAATTTTTAGTAATTGTAGGTGTGGTTTGGCTCAAATTAAGAGCAAATGCTTCTTATTTCATAACGCCCGATTCGCAATACTATCTGCAAGCGGCCCACAATCTGCTGAAAGGCAAGGGTTATGTGATTGATTTTGAGGGTAAAGAAACTTTCTGCGCTATATGGCCCGTAGGATACGCTTGTTGTATTGCCGGAGTATCTTGGCTTACCACTTTTCCGCTCGAAATAGCTTCAAAATGCGTGAACCTCGCAGCTGTAGGAGGTTGCTTTTGGTTGATATACAGAAGGTTTTCGGATAAAGCCTGGTTTGTGGGGTTAGGATTGATGAGTTCTTCTTTCATACAATTATACACCAACACTTGGTCAGAGGCATTGTTTATCTTTTTTGTATTGGGATTTGCATTTTCGTTTGAAAAAAAAAATCAAATCCAAATATCCGCGCACGAGTTAGAGTGGATGGTTTGGCTGATAGGAGCTTTTTTGGTGCGCTATGCTGCCGTCTTTTTGTTTATTCCGTTGATTTGGTACAAAAAATGGCGCGTTGTTCTTTTCTATTCATTGTTTATTGGGATTTATCTCAGTTATAATTTTTATCATACACACACTTTTACGGGAGGGCATGGTTTTTGGCCCGAAGAAGCTTTTTTATCTCGAATTGTTAGAGGGCTTAGTGGAGTGGGTGAAGAGGTTTTGTTTTTTGCTTTGAGAGATTGGGATTTGAAAACTATTGTCTCAAACTCGCCGCTCAAATGGGTGATTTATGGGGTGGTTTTGGCTCAACTTGCACTCGTGGGAGTTGTGCTTTGGAAGTTGTTTTTTATTGAAAAAGACAAACCTAAGAAGCATTTCTCTGGAAAAATAGTACTAGAAATAGCCTTCGCTTATTTGTTTTTTACAATCATCATTTATCTTACGGATGAATCTATTGAGAGCTTGTATTTCAGGCGATTAGTGCCATTTTCTGCGTTGTCGGTGGTGGCAGGATTGGGATGGGTTTCATCACAAAAAGCAATATTTGAGCAAACCAAATGGTATTTTGTCGTTTTCTTTGTGTTGTCGGTCGTTCATGCGATACCTAAAAGCTATTAACAAAATGTCATCTCATCACATTGTCCGCGAAAAACAAGAACCTGCTCTGCTCATTGCCAACGGAGAAGGCTGTAGTTTTGAGCTTTTGGGGCAGCTATTAGAGTGGTCGCCGTTTGTGTTGGTACTTGATCACGCTATTCATCGCGTGCTGGAGTTAGGTATCAAAGTCGATGCTTTGTTAGGAGATTTTGATAGAGATATTGATTTGGAAGAACTTCAAGCTAGCCAATATCCTTTGGAGATTGTGGAGGCTCCCGACCAAGACAAAACTGATTTAGAAAAGGGAATAGAATTTTTGATTGAACGAGGCTTCCCGGCGGTCAATATTGTATGGGCCACGGGGCGTCGAGCTGACCATAGCCTTACCAACATGACCAATATCGTGCGCTACAAATCCCAGATTAAAATAGTGATGTTGGATGATTATTCTAAGATTTTTCCTTTGGTCGATACTTTTGAGAAATGGTACGAAAAAGGTACTCCTATTTCGCTCATACCGGTCGGGTTGGTGGAGGGCATCACTACCGAAGGACTCAAGTACAATCTTCAAGATGATTTTTTGAAATTGGGTTATCGTAGTGGTAATAGCAACGAGGCCGCAATGGATGGTTTTGTCAAAATTATGGCCCGAACGGGCGATTTATTGATCATGGAATGTTGGGATTAACCCATAAATATTAACCACAAAAACTACATTCATCAACATGCCTACTATCACACGCATTGAAGTCTATAAATTCAATATTCCCTTGCAAGCTCCTGTCACGATTGCTATCGGGACTATCGAAGAAGCGCGTAATATTTTGGTGAAAATTCATACCTCTGATGGGGTTTATGGCGTAGGAGAGGGAGCTCCATTTTGGATGATTGTGGGCGAAACCCAAGCTTCTGCCTATGCTGTTTCGTATGATTTTGCAAAATTATTAATTGGCAAAAATCCTTTAGATTTAGAAGGTTGCATTGCTTCTTTAGACAGATATTTGGCGGGCAACCCTACCGCTAAAAGTGCTTTTGATATGGCACTTTATGACCTAGCCGCCAAGTACGCACAAATGCCCTTGTATCAATTGTTGGGTGGAAGCAAACGAAGCATTGTGACTGACGAAACTATCTACATTGCTACCCCCGAAGCAATGGCAGCCGACGCGGTCAAAATCAAAGAGCGAGGAGCTGAAGCAATCAAAGTGAAATTGGGAACAAATGCCAAAGATGATATTCGGCGGATTGCGGCGATTAGAGAGGCGATTGGGCATGAGATACCCATCCGAACCGATGCCAATCAAGGATGGGACTATGTAAGTGCACTCACTGTACTGAATACGATTGCTGATTGGAATGTCGAATACTGCGAACAGCCCGTCAAACATTGGGATTATAAACATTTGGCTCGCCTACGCCAACAAGCACGCGTACCAATCTGCGCTGATGAATCATTGTTTTCACCCCAAGATGCCATCAAACTTATTACTGCCGAAGCGGTAGATTATTTCAATATCAAACTCTCCAAAAGTGGAGGACTCCGCAATGCCGTCAAAATCAACGCTATCGCTGAGGCGGCGGGAATCAAATGCATGATTGGCTGCATGTCAGAATCACGGTTGGGGATTTCGGCCAATGCTCACTTTGCTTCAGCATTGCAAAATGTAGTTTTTTATGACCTAGATTCTCCATTCGAACACGCGCACAATCCAATTTTAGGAGGAGTTTATTATCAAAATCATTATGAAGTAATACTGCCCGATGCGCATGGACACGGGGCAGATGTTGATGCAGATTTCCTCCAAAGAATGGAATCTTTTGTGGTAGAAGCCTAGTTTAGGTGGCTTTGCCAAAACACCATATCATAGCTGCTAACGCATAATGATAGGTGTCGGTAGCATTGAGAGGCAAATGATTTTGAACTACTTTGGTAGCGATTCCTAAAATCATGACACCTATCACAATCCAAATGGCCTTTTGGTATTTTCGGAGCAAGCCAAAAACTGCAATCAGCATAACGAGCAACATCGTAAAAGCTTGGACTACTGAATCAAATACCTGAAAACTAGGATAAAGAAGAAATACAAAGAGAGAAAGACCGACTCCAATTGTTAAAATAAAAGCAGGGCGTGTAATAGTCTGGCGCACGACAAGGCCCCATATGGCTACTACGACAGCACTAAGCCCCACACTACCTGCAAGTACCGAAAGAGAGCGATGGGTAGGAGTAAGTTCTTGAAAACCTAAGTAGCGAAATACGCCCGCCGCCGCCGCCAAGGCAATCGTAACCAGAAATATTCCCCAGAGAAGGCGGTTATAAAAAGGCTGATAAGCGAAAAACTTAAAAAAAACAACGATGCAGATGATAGAGACAACAGCGTCAGAAATAGCATTGGAAAGTTGAACCATCAGTTAAAAAATAGGTTAAGAGTTAGGATTTCATAAGATAAGGCCTATTTGAAAATTTAGACTCATGAGACGCATCTTTAGAAGGTGATTAATGACCCAAAATTGCTTTAGCAAGGTATCAGTATTTCGCCGTTTTTGAGGGCAATTGAGACAGTTTTTTGTTATTTTTTAATTTTTCTTGGACTTTAGCTTTTGTACTTTCTTCATTTAGACCTACTTTTACTGGAAAATTTTGGGCTGCTGTCTTGAATAAAATAAAGTTAATCATCTTGAACCACGCAATTTATACTAACCACCAATGAGCGTATTAGTCAATAAAAACTCAAAGATAATTGTACAGGGCTTTACAGGCTCTGAAGGTACTTTTCATGCCCAACAGATGATTGAGTACGGTACCAATGTTGTAGGAGGTGTAACTCCAGGCAAAGGCGGACAAAGTCACTTAGACCGTCCAGTATTCAATACTGTAGCAGATGCCGTAAACGAGACTGCTGCGGATGTCTCTATTATTTTTGTGCCACCAGCCTTTGCCGCTGATGCTATCATGGAAGCCGCTGATGCCGGTATCAAGGTGATTGTGTGTATTACAGAAGGTATTCCTACCAAAGACATGATGTTGGCAAAAGAGTACATTAGTACCAAAGATTGCCGCTTGATAGGCCCCAACTGCCCAGGTGTGATGACTGCTGATGAATGTAAAGTTGGTATTATGCCGGGTTTTATTTTCAAGAAAGGAACTATCGGAATCGTATCTAAATCAGGCACTTTGACATACGAAGCTGTAGACCAATTATCGAAAGTAGGCCTTGGACAAACTACTGCTATCGGAATTGGAGGTGACCCTATCATTGGTACTACTACCAAAGAAGCCGTAGAACTTCTTATGAATGACCCCGAGACAGAAGCCATCGTGATGATTGGCGAAATCGGTGGAAGCATGGAAGCTGATGCCGCTCGTTGGGTAAAAGAAAATGGTACCAAACCTGTAGTAGGGTTTATCGCAGGGCAGACAGCTCCAAAAGGTCGTCGTATGGGTCACGCAGGAGCGATTATTGGCGGAGCTGATGATACAGCTGCTGCTAAGATGCGTATCATGCGTGAGTGTGGTATTCACGTAGTAGAATCACCTGCTTTGATTGGCGAAACAATGTTGAAAGCATTAGGCAAAGCCTAAGCAAAATGAATATTATCTTTTCTAAATTTGCAGGCAGTTTGGGTTTCCAAGCTGCCTGTGCTTTTATATAGAAGGTTGAAAAAGGATTTCTCGGCATGACAAAGAACAAAACTCTTCGTAGTTTTAAATACGCTGCATTACTGTGGTTGTTTTGCTATGCAGCACCTCTTTGGGCTGAGGTTGGGCCAAACAAACAATACTTTTTGGTAAAGGATTTGTCGCAAGATTGGATTGTGTATGACCAAAGAGAAAAAGAATTTGTACCTTATGTAGCAGAGCAGCACAACACCCAATTGTCGGTAAATACCATCATAGATTTAGAAAGTAATCTTCATTATAATCTGCTTATCTACGTCGAAAACGACAACTACTTGTTTTTCAACGGCGCCTTACAAGATAATCTAAAAGCGGGCCAATGGAGAGTGATGAGAATCGACAGCTTATACAAGATTTATAAGCGTCCACAGTTGATGATTACCATTTATGGCACTCCTGGACAGCTTGGAAAAACGGTGTTTATTGGGCATCAAAAAGCCGCTATCGAAAAGTTGATTACGATCGAAGAAGAATCATTTTTGAATCTTAAACCAAGAGAAGAAGCCGAAATGTCCAACTTTTTTATACTGGCAATGCTACTCTTATTGGGCTTTATGGCTTTTCTGTTTAATGGGTACCCAAGGGCTTTTGAAAAGATGTACAGCATCGGAGATTTATTGCAGGTGGACGTCAGGGATGAGTCATTTTTAATCAACAAGCCTTTTAGCCGTGTCAATATCCTGTTTTTGGTATTGTTGAGCTTAGAAGTGGCTTATTTGTATCTGTTTGCGCAGGACAAACAATATAATTTATTTTCTTCTAAAGAGCTTTTAGTAGGCGGTCAGTCACCGCTAGATCATTGGTTTACTTTTTTCAAAATAGCCATATTGTGTTTTGTGATGATGATTGTAAAATACCTAGGATTATACATTTTAGGTACCTTGTATCGGCTAGAAGGCATAGCTAATCTCCATTATTTCAAGGTAGTACAGTCGTCGCTTTGGTTTTATGGTATCATTTTGTTGGTGGTCTCAGTGGCTTCTTTTTATGTGTTAGAGTGGTCTACTCTTTTGCGTACGATGCTTATTATACCAGGCGTGGTTTTCTATGTTTTAAGAACAATTTTAATCTTCTTTACAATTACGAGCAGCATAACAGTGAAAAATTTATATATAATTTCGTACCTTTGCATCGTCGAATTTATCCCCCTCATCATCGGGGTTAGGTATGCCCTTTAGGTAGTTGGTGGCTTTCCCCTCAAATTTCAGATATGAGCGAAACGATTTTGATGCAACAAGACCGATTGAATAAAGTAGCGAGCATTTTGGTGAGCCAAGCTCGCCCCACAGACGAAAAGTCCCCTTATTTTGAGTTGGCAAGTAGATACAATCTCAAAATTGACTTCCGCCCTTTTATCGAGATTCAGGGTATTGCTTACAAAGATTTTCGTAAGCAGCGGATCAACATTATGGAGCATACCGCGATTATTTTTACAAGTCGCAATGCCGTAGATCATTTCTTTCGTATCTGTAAAGAAGCCAAGCTCGAAATGCCAGCTGAGATGAAGTATTTTTGTGTAACTGAGCAAACCGCTAATTATCTCCAAAAATACATTCAAATTAGAAAACGTAAGATTTTTGCTGGCCAAAAAACAGCCGCTGATTTGTTAGATTTGATTAAGAAGCACAAAAACGAAAAGTTTTTGTTTCCATGTTCTGACAAGAGACGTAATGATATTCCCGAATTTATGGGAAACTATGATTTACATCTTACAGAAGCCGTAATGTATGAAACAGTATCGTCTGATTTGTCTGATTTAACAGAAGTCTTTTACGACATTATTTGCTTTTTTAGCCCTTCAGGTATTACGTCTTTGTTTCATAATTTCCCTGATTTCAAACAAAACAAAACGCGCATAGCCGCTTTTGGTCCTACTACTGCCAAAGCCGTAACGGACGCAGGGCTTATTTTGGATATCGAAGCTCCTATGCCAAATGCTCCATCTATGACAGGTGCTTTGGAGATTTATATCAAAAAAGCAAATAATCTCTAGTCGTCTAAGACAATGAGATAATTTCTTAACAAGAAGAAGTAGTTGAATGGTGCAGTTGTTTATTAAAGAAAATACTAAGGTGGTTTGTAAACCATTTTGCAACATTTAAATCATTTTATGCGTTTAGATAAGGGTTGAGATTTCAACCCTTTTTTATTATCAAATTTTTTTCGCTTATTGTCGTTTGTATTGAAAATAGCATTGATACATATGAAATACCCTCGACTTCTCCTTTTTCTTATTATTGGTTATTTGAGCCAAATCCCTAATCTCTACGCCCAGCAAGATGGTCAGTTTACAATGTTTATGTTTAACCAATTGTACTGGAATCCAGCTACCGCAGGAGCAGACGGCACTACTCGCTTTCAGCTCTTGAATAGGATGCAATGGCAAGGTTATCAGACTACTTCAGGAGATGGAGGAGCGCCTAATACATTGATTTTTTCAGGGAGTGTACCACTTAATTTCATGAAAAGTGCGGTAGGAATTCATTATGTAAATGATCGAATCGGGGCTACGGGGAGCCAAGAAGTACAACTTTCATATGCCTATCGGGTCAATATCAACGACAATTTACTTGCGATAGGAGCACGTGTTGGACTCCAAAATCGCTATATAGATTTTAGTAAACTTATCCCGAGAGAGCCGGGAGATCCGCTTATTCCAGTAGGGCGTATTGGTCAAACCCAGCCAGATATTTCGCTAGGTGTACATTATGATGCCACTACATTTTTTGTGAGTGCGAGTGTGAGTCATATCAATCAACCCAAATTTAGTTTGGGTGGAGATGCTTCCAACAGCACTTTAGCGCCTAGTGCCTATATAATGGCAGGATACCGATGGGAGCCATTATATGGGCTTGAGATTCAACCTATTGCATTTCTGAAATCTCCCGTAGCTTTTAGTAGCAATACCTTGTCGGTAGAAGGAGGCGTGATGGCAACTTGGGATGAATGGATTTTTGGGGGAGTTACGTATCGGCTCCAAGATTCTTATAACATCATCGCTGGAATCAACTTGCTCAGCGATAGGTCATTGCGTATAGGAGCGGCTGTTGATTTGCTAGGGCGTACCAAAGATATAAAAGCACCTGCCTCTTATGAAGTAATGCTATCTTATGCTTTGCCAGCCTTGACCAAAGGCAAGCGTACGCCTGTCCGAACCCCAAGATTCCGTTATTGATTTGCTGAAATTTTACGCCAATCAAAAGTTTTTTTTGTACAAAGAATTTTTGGCAAAATTTTTGATAATCAATTACAATACGCCGTTTGATAAAAATATGACAGTTTTTTTAGTACTTTTGAACAGTTTTTCCAAACTTTGAGGAATAAGAATTGTCTCTGCATAGGAAAAAAGATAAATTTTAAAATTAGCACACAATAAACACATAGAACTTCGTTTTCTATACTGAAATTTTGAATTTAACGGGAATAACCATGAGCAAAAGGGTATTTTTCGGCTATGCCACCAAAGGAACGTGGATTGTGATGGTAGCGATGATGCTACAAAGTTGCGGGTTTGTCAAAGACAAATTTGGCAAAAACAGTAAGGGAGGTAAAGGTGGAAAAAAAGGAGCCAAACAAGAGGTAGGGGTTCGTAACGGGGAGGTGATTGCTGCTGGTCGAAAAGACTACAAGCAAGATACCCCTTATGGCATGGTCCTTATCCCATCGGGTTCTTTTATGATGGGACAAGCCGATGAGGATGTGGCCGCCACTCAAGTTAACTTCAACCGCCGGGTGACCATCACTTCGTTTTACATGGACGATACGGAGGTTACTAACAACGAGTATCGCCAGTTTGTAAATGCCTTGATGACAGATTCATTGTCAGTATTAGGTGAAGAAGAAATCATGGCGAAGTATCATCCAGATACTACTGTATGGAAAAAAGATTTTACTTATCACAATGGCGACCCTATGCTGGAGTATTATTACTCTCATCCAGCGTTTGATACCTATCCAGTGGTAGGCGTAAGCTGGAAAGCTGCTCGTTATTTCTCCGAATGGCGTTCTAATCTCTACAATGATCATCGTGCCAAAGAAGGCAAATTCCGCTCTCCTAAATTCCGTCTTCCGACCGAAGCTGAATGGGAATGGGCTGCTAGAGGTGGTCGGGCATCGGCCAAATACCCTTGGGGTAACCCTTACGTAGCCAATGGAAAAGGTTGTTTCTTGGCTAACTTCAAGCCCCAAAGAGGAAACTATGACGCAGACGGATACCCATACACCGCTCCTGCTAATGCCTACAACGCCAACGATTATGGTCTTTACAATATGGCTGGTAACGTAGCAGAATGGACTCTTGATGCTTTCGCAGACAATGCCACTGTTGTAAACTGGGATATGAACCCTATGAATGACAATCCTGACGAGCCTCGCAAAATCGTACGTGGCGGATCTTGGAAAGACGTAGCCTACTTCCTCGAAACAGGTACCCGCAGCTGGGAGTATGAAAACAATACTCGCTCCTACATAGGTTTCCGCTGCGTAGTCGAAAACTTAGCAGGTCGGACTGCAACTACTCGTGGTAAAAAAAGATAAATCTTAAAGTATTCAAATAATTTTTAGGGTGCTGCCCACCAAGCGGCAGCACCCTCCTTTTTGTACGACCCTAATTAATTATAACTGATTCTATTAACTAATTTTTTTTGATTCAATCATGGCAGCACAAAAGCAAGGTGTTTTCTGGAGTAAAATAGTTCCTACTGCTTACGCACTCGGAGCAGCCGTCGTTATTATCGGTGCTTGGGCAAAAATTACCCACATTGAGGGTGGGGGCGAAATATTGACAGTTGGTCTTTTGACCGAAGCATTTATTTTTGTTTTATATGCAATACAAAGTTTTCTCTACCCTGCTTCAGACGAATACGCCTGGGAAAAAGTATACCCTGAATTATTAGATGATGCGGCTCCTGCACCAGTTGCTCGCAAAGAAGAAAGAAAAGGAACAGGCCTTACTGCTAATATGGATAAATTGATGGCAGAAGCCAACATTACTCCTGAAGTTTTCAATAACCTAGGTAAAGGTTTCAAAAGTCTTACTGAGACAGTTTCAAAAATTGGGGATTTGACCGATGCTACCGTAGCAACTAACGAATATGCTAAAAGTGTAAAGGGAGCTTCAGGAGCAATCAATGAAATGAATAAGTCTTATGGTGTAGCCATCAATGCCATGTCGTCGATGGCAGATGCTACCAAAGACGCTCAACAATATCGTGAGCAATTCCAAAACATTACAAAAAATATGGGTGCGTTGAATGCTGTATATGAATTAGAATTGCAGGATACAACCAAGCACCTTAAGGCCATGAATGCTTTCTACGGCAACCTTACTACTGCAATGGAAAATATGGCGGATGCAACAAAAGAATCACAACAGTTTAAAGCAGAGATGTCGAAGTTGACAACCAACATCACGTCTTTGAACAATATCTATGGCAATATGCTCACGGCTATGCGTGGCTAATATCGATTTGTAAAGTACGTTGCCTGTGCTTACACCAGAAAATAAAACTTAAACGCTAAGAACTGTAAATAAATAAAATGGCAGGAGGAAAAGAGACACCCCGTCAGAAGATGATTGGGATGATGTATCTGGTACTAACAGCAATGTTAGCCTTGCAAGTGAGTTCGGCATTGTTAGAGAAATTCCAGTTATTGAACAATAGCATGGAAATGTCTTCAAATGCCGCTAATAAAATCAATCAAAGGACACTTGACAACATCCGTGACAAAGTTGAAAAGTCAGGAAACCGTGCTTTTGAAGTGGCAATTGTAAAACAAGCCGAAGAAGTACGTAAACTGACTAGTGGAATGATTTCTGAAATTGATGCAATCAAAACCCACATTACCAACGAAGCTGGTGGAGGAGTAGACCCCGAAACTGGCAAAGTTAAAAATCCTAACGAAGAAGATAAGGTTGCTATCTATATGATTGGACCAACCAGAAATGGTAAAGCTTATGAATTGAAAAACAAACTCAATGGGTTTGTAGATCAGATGAATAAGTTAGCGGGTACTAGTTTTGCACCTTTGGCTTTGGACGGAAAAGACGATCCTTTGGCTAAACGCGACAAAGACCAAAGAAATAAGGACTTTGCTGCTGTTAATTTCGAACAAACTCCCGTACCTGCGGCCTTGGCTGTATTAAGCCAACGCCAGTCGGAAATTCGTCGCTTAGAAGCCGAAGTATTGGATGCTTTGGCGGCTAAAGTGGGAGCTAAAGATATTAAGTTTGATAAGATTTTGGCTATGATTAGTGCCGAGTCGAATGTAGTAGTAGCAGGTACCAAATTCAAAGGTGAAATGTTTATTGCCGCCTCTTCTACCTCGCTTACTCCTCGTATGAGCTTAAATGGAGCACCATTACGAGTACAAGACGGAAAAGGACTTATCGAATTTACGGCACAAGGTGGGGCTTATGACAAAGAAGGTCTCGCAGCTAAATCTTTGAGTGGAACTATCTCTTTTGCTACGCCTAGCGGCCGTGATACTACTGTGACGATGCGCTATGAATACAAAGTAGCTAAACCTACCTATCAAATAGAAGCGGGTACTTTGCCGCCTTTGTATTTAGGTTGTAAAAACGTACTAAGTGTACAAAGCCCTGCGTTGGGAGCACTTTGGAACCCTGTATTTACCGCAGAAGGAGCTTCTACCATGACTGGTAATAAGAAAGGAAGCGTAATCATCGTACCAAGTAGCCGTGAAGTAGCTCTTAATATCACCAACCAAGGCAATTTGCTAGGAGTAGAAAAATTCCGCGTAAACCGCGTACCACGCCCTCGTCTTGAGTATTATATCAATGGAGCTCTAGTTGATGATAAACGTGGTGTACCTGCTAATATGGCTCGCAGTGTGATGGTAAAAGCTGTGGCTGATGAAAGCTTGGTGAACTATTCTCCCGAAGATGCTAACTTTAGAGTAGGTCAAGTAACTGTAAGTTTAGCGCGTGGTAACCGTCGGGTTGGAAATCCAGTAGTAATTTCAGGACCTAGTGGCTCAATAGCTGCTTTGGCTCAGCAAGCAACCGCAGGAGACCGCCTAGTGATTGAAGTGTCGGGTGTACAACGCCGTAACTTTAAAGGTGATGTAGTAGATGCTGGGGTTGGGACTGACACGAGACCAATTATTCTGAACTAGTTCTAAATAATTGAATCGTTCTGGCGTTAATAATACATTGGAGCAAATCATTCTGAATTTCTAGTGATTTTTATGTTTTATCTAAAATTCACATTTAAGTAATAAAATTCAATAACAATGAGAAGACTGAGTAGCTTATTGGGAAGTGCGGTCTTGGTGGCGTTAGGCGTAAGCGTAGAGGCCCAAGAAAAAGACACCAAAGGTGTCAATCCGTTGTCGGTACGCGAAATCAACGACGCTGATGTGATGATGAAGCGTACCCTGTGGCGGCGTTTGGACTTGAAAGAAAAAGTCAATCAGCCGATGTTTTCGAAGGGAAATGAAGTGACTAGGTACATTATGGATGCTGTCAAAGCAGGCTTGCTAGATGCATATGCAGATGCTGACATGCAGAAAAAGATGAACTTGAATGATTTTAACCAAAAACTTCAGATTCCGAACCAAGGTCAGACCATGACAGAGGAGGAGTTGAAAGCTGGGTTTGGTAAAGAAAATACAACTACACAAGACGGAGGTTGGGGAACTACTCCCAAAACCACCACTCCTACCACTCAGGACGATGGCTGGGGGGCTGCTCCTAAAAAGGAAACACAACCCGTAGACGACGGCTGGGGACCTGCGCCAAAGAAAAAAACAACTACTACCAAGGGAAAAAATACCAAGGGTAAAAAAGGACAGCAAATCGCAAAAGCAGAGCCACAAGTTGACTCAACAGCTATCAAGAAAAAGATGGCTGAGGAAGCTGCTGCTGCTGCCGCCGCCGCTGCTGCCAAGTTGGAAGAAAACCAGTATTTTCCTGACCAGATATCAGTTTTAGAATTAAAAGAAGATTGGATTTTTGATCGTAAACGTTCACGTTTGTATTATGATATTCAGACTGTAACGCTCTACATCCCGGCGGATCAGCATCCTACGGGCTTGGAAACGCCAATCGCTACTTTTAGATATAAAGACCTTGACAAGCTATTTAGAAGTGATCCGAAGAAGTTTATATGGTTTAATGAGTACAACACTGCTCAACACAAAAACCTAGCTGATGCTTTTGACCTTCGTCTCTTTCAAGGGCGTATCGTAAAATCTTCAAATCCTATGGATCGTGACCTTATCAGTATCTATGGAAGCGAAAAAGATGCACTCTGGAAGTCTATTCAACTCGAAAATGAGTTGATGGAAATGGAGCATGGATTATGGGAATACTAATCCACAGATAGTTTATCCCAATAAAGTAGGGCGACCATTTGGCCGCCCTTTTTTGATGACATTGAGTAAAGTTACTTGACTTGAAGTTTTAATTTTCAAGAGAGAATGGAAGCTCATACTCTCGAATCACTGGCGTATTTTTGCTGCGCACTTTCACTTCTACCCGCGCTTTGGGCTTTTCATCGATGATTAAGTAATTTTTGATGTAAGTATCTTCGTAAGTTAGCCACGAATAATCCGAAAGGAGGTAAGTGTTCGTTTGATTTTTTTGTGCTTGATAAGCCCAACGTTCTACGTGCAATGGCTCGTAATTTACGATAGAAGTCCCGCCTGCAATCGTGTACCAAACTTGAATTCCTGGTACGCCTCTATTTCCCATTTCTGTATTGTGCTCTACATAAATACGTAAGATGCCATTGTCTTCGAGGTCGTGTACTTCAAATTCGTCTATTTTAGTCTTGATGTTTGACATTGTGGAGTCTGTTTTTTTGATAGTTGAGTCTAGCTTTTTCTAAGAAAGGCTATGATAGAAAAGTGTTTTTTGTGAAAATCGCAGTACTTTGGCAATAAGAGAACTTGGTAAGAGAGTGCATTTTTGATTGTACTTAATCACTAGCTCATTATGCTGCTGCGTCAGTCCTTGAAGTTTGAGTTCTAATTTTTGTAGGGCATTTTGAATTTCAAGAAATTCGGGTGCTTTTTTCAAATCAGGATAATTATTGGCCAATACAAATACTTCATTAAGACCTTTGGACAGGGCATAACTGCTAAAGGCTTGGGCTTCTGTATCAAGTGGCGAAGCATAAATACCTTCATTGCGCAATAAAAAAATTTGCTCTAATGTTTCATGGTTGGCATCAGCATGATTTTTAAAAAGGGTTATTAAGCGAGTGGTAAGTTCAACCCTAAGTTTTAAAATACTAGAGATATCATCCCAACTATCATCTATTGAAGCCCGGAGCTTAATAAGCCTATAATAGACGCATCCTGCCCATACAAAGGCTACAGCAATGCCTCCCCAAAGAATATAGTATAAGCTCATGACAGAAGACAGTTGGAGATGAAAACACTTAATTTTTTACAAATTTAATTTTTTCAAAAGGCATAAAATAATTGGGCAAACACGTGAGTGTATCGTGATTGAAGGTTAAATCAATACCTTTGAAACTCACTTGTTGAAGAGAAGGCCGAAGGGCTACTTCAAAATAATTGTTAGAATTTGCTTCATTTTTAATTTCGCAAGCAATGTCAGGATACAGCTCATGTTGTAAGTAAATCTTGTCAACTTTGGTACTAGGAAGGTGAAGTTCCCCCTTTCTATTCATAAATTCGACACTTTTTTCTTGTCCGTTGAAAATAATACACCTTACATATTGGGATAGCATCGGATTGGCGTCGAGTACCTTGATGGTATATCCTTCCCCTTTTTTTGCTTGTTTTTTAACAATAAAATCTTGCCCTGCTTCTTTCTCGCTTTTGAGCTTGATTGTGTTGCCTTCTACGCTATACGTACCTTTGGCAAAACGGTCTACTGCCCCATAAATGTAAAAAAAATCGAAAGTGCCTTGGGGACTAAATCTAAAGCCCGCTGCCATGTCGTGAATTCCTACGAGGCGATATTCGCCCGTTACTTTTGTTTGTGCCATGCTGCTGAAATAAAAAAAAGTATAAAAAGGGATATTTAAAAAAAGATTTTTCATAAGATTAAAAATGAGATTAGAAGGCTACTTTCATGGACTCGTCAATGCGCATCACTGCTTCTTGCTCGTAGTATTTCTTGTATTTTTCTCTGACAAGTTCAATCTGCTTTGAGCGTTTAGGGGTAAGTTTGGAAAGTAGAATTAATATTTTGGAAGGCTCAGATACGAGTTGACCATTTTTCCCAAGCCACTGTCCTTGTCCGTCAATAATAGTAGAGCCTTCGATAAAAGTAGGGGCAATAACGGTGTCTGCAAAAGCTTGCCAAGCTTGGGGCGAAATCATGCTGCCGTCAGGTTTAGAAAGACCAAAATAGAGTTCTGTTTTGGTCATCTTAACGGCTCGATAGCTGGTATTGCAAGCAGTAAGGGTTAGCAATACTACAAAACTTATAAGGTTGCAAAAACGAATCATAGCTGTATGAGAGTGATAAGAAGGAATGGCTGTTAAGTATTATTTTCAATGATGATACAAAAGTGGACAATAAAGATTGGCTGTAAAAAATAAAGAAAGGGAAGCGTAGAAAGGACTGACTTAGGCGTCAAAAAAAGACAATTAAGCGTTTTGATAACTAACAAAAAAGCCTCTCTCGACCGGTCGAGAGAGGCTTTTGAAACTTAAATTTTGATATTACAATCGAGCGGCAGCTTGCTGGACAAATGCCGTCAGCTCACTTCCAGAGAGCATTCCTTGTGCCAACAAGGCCAAGTTGTAGGCGTGACGAATGAGCTGCTTTTGTTCGTCTTCACTAGCATTCAGTATGCGTTGCGTCACTGGGTGATTGGCATTGACTGCTAGGTTGAGCATTTGGGGCATATCGCCAAACATAGATTTTTGACCTGAGGTAGCGGCCATATCATTCATACGACGAATGAACTCCGGAATGGTAATCACTACTGGAAGTTCGTCAGTAGGCATTGCTTCTACCGTAATCGTAAGTTTGGGGGCTCCGCCTAGCGTTTGCTCAAATAGTTTCTTGGTTTTTTCTTCATCGTCTTTCGACAATACGCTTTCTAGTTTTACTTCTTTCTCGATGAGTTTATCGAGAGTATCAGCGTCGACGCGCTTGATACTGGTATTTTCGATTTTGTATTCGATACCATTGATGAAGTGTGGGTCAATGACACTGTCAAGTACCAATACATCGTATCCACGTTTTTGGGCAGATTGGATGTAAGCATCTTGCTTTTGAATATCACTTGCATAAAGCCACACTACTTTTCCGTCTTTGTCGGTTTGAGTTTCTTTGACGTGAGAGGTATACTCTTCAAAAGTAAAATGCTTCCCTGCGATGTTTTTGACAAGACATATTTCTTTGGCTTTTTCGCCAAATTTATCATCTGAGATGATACCATATTTTACAAAAAGACCAATGTCGTCAAATTTCTTCTCAAAGCCTTCACGGTCGTTGCGGAAGATTTCGATGAGTTTGTCAGCTACTTTACGGGTGATATACCCACTGATTTTTTTGACGTTGCCATCCGCTTGCAAGTAGCTGCGTGATACGTTGAGCGGAATATCTGGCGAGTCGATGACCCCGTGAAGGAGTGTTAAGAAATCAGGTACTACATCTTTTACTTCATCCGTGATAAAAACTTGACGGCTGTAGAGCTGAATTTTTTCTTTTTTGACGGAGAAGTCGTTTTTGAGTTTAGGAAAATACAAAACCCCTGTCAAATTGAAAGGATAATCTACATTGAGGTGAATCCAGAAAAGAGGGTCTTCGCTGAAAGGGTGAAGCTCTTTATAGAATGCGAGATAATCTTCATCTTTGAGTTCGGAAGGCTGTTTTGTCCAGATAGGATTGGGGTTGTTGATGATTTTTTCGTCAAACTCAATTTCTACTGGCAAAAACTTTCCGTATTTCTCTAGGATTTCAGTAATACGATGTTTGCTCAAGAACTCTTCTGAATCTTCGGCAATGTGCAAAATGATGTCGGTTCCACGGTCGGTTTTGTCGGCGGCTTCAATGCTAAATTCGGTGCTACCGTCGCATACCCAACGTACCGCTTCGGCACCTTCTTGATAGGATTTAGTGATGATTTCGACCTCTTTGGCCACCATAAATGCGGAGTAAAATCCTAGTCCAAAGTTGCCGATGATGTTGCCACGGGTATCTTCCTTTTCTTTGTATTTTTCTACAAATTCAGCCGCTCCCGAAAAAGCAATCTGATTGATGTACTTTTTGATTTCATCGGCGGTCATCCCGATGCCTCGGTCGCTGATAGTAATCGTTTTGGCGGCTTCATCCACCTTAACGGTCACTTTCAACTCGCCTAATTCGCCACTAAATTCGCCAAAGTTGGCTAATTTTTTCAATTTTTGGGTGGCATCGACCGCGTTTGAAACCAGCTCACGCAAGAAGATTTCGTGGTCTGAATAGAGGAATTTTTTAATGATTGGAAAAATATTGTCGGTATGAATCGACAATTGCCCTTTTTCGGCCTGTACGGTTGCTTCCATATACAATTGAATGATTTAGCAATTTTTTAGAGTATACCCCTCAATTTTTGTTCCACGCCACCAATGCTGACAGAATGACAAAAAATAAACCTGACAGTAAGTTAGAAACTGTCAGGTTTGCTACAAAAGGTAAAAGAAAAAAGGCTTATTTTTTGACAAACTTAACCCACACTTCGCGCATTGCTACTTGCTTGCGCCCGGTGGTATCTTTTGGATTGATACCTGTTCCGCGTCCTTCGGCATCTACTCGAATATAGCTAATCCCTGCTTTGACAAATTGATCTTTTAGGGCTAAGACTCGTTTTACGGAAAGGGTTTTGTTGGTGAGTGGTGGTTGAGCGTCGTTGGCGTATCCTACCAATTTGATTTGAGCATTGGGATACTTTTTAAGTAAATCTGCTAAAACTGCTACTGCTGCGGTGGCGGTAGGTTTTAGTTGGGCGGTATTGTCTTCAAAATCCACATTCTCAAACTTAAAAGCTTTTCCCTGTGGAGCCACATTGTCGGCTAGGTAAGTAGCCATAGGGTTGGAAGTTGTCGTAGTAGTGGTAGCGGGTGCTGCGACGATGGCCGTTGCAGTGTCTTTTTTGAGCGTATCTTGGAGCGGCTCCTGAATGGTTCGAGCTTCGCTAAGTGTATCAGCTTCTATGTCTTCTTCAGATGAAGTAGCTTGCCGTTGATTCCAAAAATATATCGCTGCTGCAATTACGCCAATGACCAATACGCCCAAACCTATCCACTTGAGATAAGAGCCATTGTTGCTTGATTGGTCTACATCTACACCTACTAAAAAAGGTTGAGAGGGAGTAGCTGCATCGCCTCCTTTCGAAACACTTCCCGACTGCTCAGTACGTGGTACTGTGAAGTTTTGGAGGAGATATTGGATACCCACGGTCTCGATGAGCTTATCGTTGATGTCGGGTACGATGGATAAGAGAGGCTCGCGTTGGTCACCCAAAAAAGCAGCTAAAGATTCGGCATCCAATTGTTTTTCGGTTACTATTTTTTTAAGAACAGTCATCACCATACCCACAGCCATGCCACAAATGGAAGATGCTAGGGAGTTTTGGATACCAGCATATTTGGCAACAAGCCCCGTGATAGAGCTTTTAAGACCAGGCAAAACAGTGTTTAAGTCTTTTTCACCCACATTTTTGAGCGCATCAAGCTGTGCTTGATTAGTAACAATTTTGCTCAACTCTTCTGGACGGAATTCTATTTTTTTGACCTGATTAAAAACATAGTTCATTCCAGACTCCGTCGTTACTCTTTTGATAAGCCCCCCTACTATGGCTGCCTGTAATACATCAAAAGCTTTTTGGATTTTGGTTGAGTTTACATTGTGTTGTTGCGCAATTTGACTTATCAATCCCTCAGTCAACGCCTCTTTCAAAGATGCAAATAAATTCATTGTTAATGATGAGTTATGAGTGAATACCCTTAAGGTTAAATGTTGGTGTTGGGAAGGGGCGGCTGTATTTTGTATATAACCCCCAACTTTTGACCTATATTGTATGCTCTTTTTAAAAATTGGCCGGAAAGTTACTTAATAGTATACTGTCATTAGCCAATAATGCTCAGTTTTTTTCACTAATACCCATTTAATTGCATCATCGTGATGTCAAATAAAGTACTAGGTGGCGGTATATTATTTACCTTTGCAAAGGTAAAAATAACAAACGAGCAATTTTTTGAAAAGTTTAGCAGATTCTTCATTACGGATTTTGGTTACGGGTGCTAATGGCCTGATTGGAGGAGCTATCGCTCGCCTTTTATTACGAGAAGGCTATACTGTGAGGGGACTACGTCGTCCCCAAAGCAACTTTCATTTTATTAGGGATATCGAATCGCAAATCGAATGGGTGGAAGGAGATGTGCTAGATGTATTGTCGCTTGAAGAAGCCATGAAAGAGGTTGTGTATGTAATCCACACCGCTGCCGTAGTGTCGTTTACGCCACGGGATCGCCCTCAAATGTTTCAGGTCAATGTAGCGGGTACGGCCAATGTCGTCAATATGGCTCTTGAATCCAAGGTGAAAAAACTAGCTTTTGTTAGTTCGGTAGCGGCTTTAGGTCGCCCAGACCCACGGATGACGAACAGCGGGATTACGACCATCAATGAGGAACAAAAATGGGAAGAATCTCCCCTAAATTCTCATTATGGGAAAAGTAAATACTTGGCTGAGCTAGAAGTTTGGCGTGCAGTAGCAGAGGGCTTAGATGCGGTGGTAGTCAATCCTAGTGTAGTACTAGGCGAGGGAGATTGGCAGCGTAGTAGTACCCAGCTTTTTAAATATGTATATGACGAAAAACAGTACTATACGCAAGGACTTATCAATTATGTAGACGTAGCTGACGTAGCTAGTGCTGTCGTGAAGTTGCTTTTTTCTGACATCAAAAACGAGCGTTTTATTTTGAGCGGCGGATATACTACTTATCAAGAATTGTTTGGTAAGATAGCCAGCGGTTTCGGTAAAAAAGCACCTTCAAAGGCAGTATCAGCGCTGTTGGCGGAGGTGATATGGCGTTTTGAAGCAGCACGGTCTTGGCTCACGGGGAGTCGCCCGCTCATCACAAAAGAAACTGCCAAAACAGCCCGTACCAAACTAATTTTTGACGGGAAAAAAATAAAAAACAAGCTAAATTTTGACTATACTACTTTGGATGAAACGGTGGCGAGGGTTTGTTCGTATTTAGAAAAAAATAAACCTTAAACTACAACAAAGATTCTTATGACAAAACGACTTCTATGGCTTCTGGTAGGTGTGGGGATGGCAATGTGTAGCAAAGAACCTACCCTCGACCGCGACAAATTTATCGGTTATTATAAAGTCAAGCGTCTATGTTCGGATTTGAATCGTAAAGAATGGACTGACGGTATCGTGGCTGTGGAGCCAGGCTCTAAAGACATTGTACAGCTCATCGGAATCATCGAAGAACCCGCCCGCAGTGGTTATAGATCAGTAAAAGCCAAAGTGACGGGTGACTATTTTACCATACTTGATGACGGTAGTAGTGCCGACCCAAAAAATCAATTGACAGGTAGTGGACGATTCAGTGGGGCGATGTTGGTAGTAGAATATGGCCCTCTGGTTTCCGAAACACTTAATACAAACGTGACTTGTAGCTCCACCTGCGAAAAAATACCTTGAAAATAATAAAGGTGTAGTTTGTAAAATACTATCTTTAATGAATGAAAAACCTAGTTGTAACTACTATTTTAAATACGACTTGAGCACAAACATGTTCTAAATTTACGATATAACAAGTCATCGCTATGTTTTTAAAAAAGATTCGTCTTCAAAACTTTAAGTGCTTAGCCGATATTGAATTGTCTTTTGAAAAAACAAAAAATCAAAATCGTCAATGGACTTTGATTTTAGGTGAAAACGGAACCGGTAAAAGCAACGTATTGAAAGCAATAGCCTTGGTGACTTGTGGTAGCAATGCACTCGGGGAGCTCTTGGGAGATATAGATAGTTGGATTAGAAATGATGAAGATTCATGTCGAATTGAGGCTACTTTAGGAACCAAAAAAGGTGATATAAGAGATATTAGTTTAGTCATAAATCGAAAAGATAATTTCTCCAATATCGTTTCTAACAATAAAGAATCTCTACGCCTGATTGATGATGCCCTTCAGTACGCTGACCGCAATTATTTTATTGTTGCTTATGGCGCAAGTCGACGGCTACCTTCCGACAATTTTCCCAGCTTCGAGAAATCTTTCAGTGGCAATCGTTCGGCAAATGTCCGCAGCTTATTTTCTAACTCTTATTCCTTAAATTCTCTCAATTCATGGATTATGGATTTAGATTATCGCTCTGGTGAAGAAGGACTTACTATCGTCAGAGAGGCTTTAGATGATTTTCTACCAAGCGCATCGTTTCATTCGGTTGATAAATCAAAAAAACAGGTTTTATTTCAAACAGTTGATGGCATTGTCCCTTTAGATTATTTAAGTGATGGCTATCAAAATATGGCCGCATGGATAGGGGACTTGCTGTATAGAATTACGGAATCTTTCCGGGATTATAAAAATCCTTTTGCTGCGAGAGGGGTATTGTTGATTGACGAAATAGACTTGCACCTTCATCCTAAGTGGCAGCGTGAGTTGATTAATTTTATTAGCCGTAAGCTACCCAATTTTCAGGTCATAGCCACCACACACTCGCCTCTTACGGCTCAACAGGCCAATGAGGGAGAGCTTTATGCGCTAAAAAGAGATGAAACCAATCAGATACGACTCGTTCCTTTTGTCGGTATTCCTAAAAATCTTTTAATAAATCAACTTCTGATGACGCCTGTTTTTGGGTTAGAAACAGACGAATCTCTGGAAATAGAACAAAATAAAACGGAGTATATCAATCTTAAAAGTAAAAAAGAGAAGTCTGAAGAAGAAATAGACAAACTTAGAAAGCTAGAAAAAAACTTAAAAACAAATCTGCCTGAGCGAAACATTCCTGCGGTGTCCCAAAAGAGCCTTGATTTGTTGGCACGACTAGAAGCTGATTTGAATCTGCCCTAGTGTATGATAGCTCTAACCCGACTCCGAACCGCCAAAGCCATCAAAGCTAAGTATCGAGGCGTAGACAAGCGCAACAAAGACTTAGAACTTCTAAAAGCACAAAGAAATAAGCTTAATGGCTTAATTGATAAAATGAGTTTTGATAGTGATTTTTGGAAATTATCGAAAACCCAGTTAAAAAAAGAGAGTTTTGGGAAATGTGCTTATTGTGAGGCAAATACAGAGGTGGTAGCTCATGGAGATGTGGAGCATTACCGACCCAAAAGTATTTATTGGTGGCTTGCATATACTTACGATAACTACCTGTATGTGTGCCAGATATGTAATCAAAAATATAAAAGCGATAACTTTCCGATTGGTGGGATTTTGTTTCCAGCGCCATTGGTCAGGATGGATTCAAGCGATGACGAATTATACCAATTAGCAGGAAATATATCACTTGATCCCCTTGAAGTCGATTTAGCATATTCGTTACAGATGTATTTAGGGCATCATCATGAGGAGCAAGCTTTTTTGCTGAATCCTTACATTGAAAATCCTACAGATTTTATTGCTTATGAAGCAGATGATGTGTTGGAGGAAGTTAAAATTGTACCGCTTCGCGCTGATTTTCAACCTTATATCAAAGTAATGGAGGATTTTTATGGTATCAATCGCGTCGAATTAAAAAACTTCAGATATGCTAAGTTCAGAGAATTTAGGATATTCAAAAAAGTACTTGGCGAGAACATATCAGATTCATTAAGGAAAGATATCCTGAAACAAATTGATTTTATGAAATCTGACAAATCTTTGTTTGCGGGTATGGTAAGGTATTTTGACCGTGTTTTGTAAAAAGGCAAAGAGTTTTGCATAAAGTTAACTCTTTGCCTTTAGGGGCTTAAGCCATCAATTTTTTGTACTTAATACGAGTAGGTGTAGCCTCATTTCCTAGGCGTTTACGACGGTTTTCTTCGTAATCAGAGAAGTTTCCTTCAAACCAATACACTTGCGAATTTCCTTCAAAAGCTAAAATGTGAGTACACAAACGATCTAAAAACCAACGGTCGTGGGAGATAATCACCGCGCAGCCCGCAAAGTTTTCTAGACCTTCTTCCAACGCTCTCAAGGTATTGACATCGAGGTCGTTGGTGGGTTCGTCAAGGAGCAGCACGTTGCCGCCTTCTTTGAGCATCATAGCCAAATGCACACGGTTTCGCTCTCCACCAGAGAGATTGCCTATCTTCTTTTCTTGGTCGCTTCCCGTAAAATTAAATCGACTTACATAAGCACGAGCGTTTGATTGTTTTCCGCCGAGCATGATCCATTCATTTCCTTCCGAGATTTGCTGATATACTGTCTTATTAGGCTCTAATTGATTATGCTCTTGATCGGCATACGCAATTTGTACCGTTTCGCCGATAGTGATAGTGCCGCTATCGGGTTTTTCTTGCTGAGTAATGAGTTTAAATAAAGTCGATTTTCCCGCACCATTTGGTCCAATAATTCCCACTATCCCCGCAGGTGGAAGCGAGAACGTAAGATTTTCGAACAAAATCTTATCCCCAAATGCCTTGGAAACGCCTTCCATTTCAATCACCTTGTTGCCCAAGCGTGGTCCCGACGGAATGTATAGTTCCAATTTTTCTTCTTTTTGTTTGCCATCTTCGTCGAGCAGCCGTTCGTAGGCACTCAAACGAGCTTTGGATTTGGCTTGACGGGCTTTGGGAGCCATCCGAACCCATTCCAACTCGCGTTGAAGGGTTTTTTGTCGCTTTGATTCCTGTTTTTCTTCTTTGGCTAAGCGTTGTTGTTTTTGGTCGAGCCACGATGAGTAGTTGCCTTTCCAAGGAATTCCCTCGCCTCGGTCAAGTTCCAAAATCCAGCCTGCCACATTGTCTAGGAAATAACGGTCGTGCGTAACGGCGATAACCGTACCTTCATATTGGCGTAAGTGTTCTTCCAACCACAATACAGATTCGGCATCCAAGTGGTTGGTAGGTTCGTCAAGCAAGAGTACGTCGGGTTTTTGGAGGAGTAGTCGGCAAAGGGCCACACGGCGCTTTTCTCCCCCCGACAGCGTACCAATCAGCGCCTCTGAGGGCGGGCAACGAAGAGCATCCATCGCGCGTTCGAGCTTGTTGTCCAAATCCCACGCATCTAGCGTATCAAGTTTTTCTTGTACTTCTCCTTGACGCTCAAGCAATTTGTCAAAATCGGCATCAGGTTCGCCAAAAGCTTCATTAATTTGCTCAAATTCTTTCAATAAATCTACCACTTCCTGCGTTCCTTCTTGCACAACCTCTAGTACAGTTTTGTTGGGGTCAAACTTGGGTTCTTGCTCAAGCATACCTACAGAGTACCCTGGTGAGAATACCACTTCTCCAGTATAATTTTTATCTATACCCGCAATGATGCGCAGAAGTGTCGATTTCCCGGCTCCATTGAGACCTAAAACACCGATTTTAGCACCATAAAAAAACGATAAATAAATGTTTTTGATGATTTGACGATTAGGGGGAATTGTTTTACTTACCCCTGACATTGAGAAAATAATAGTTTCGTTGCTCATTTTTTGCTTAATTTGTAGTTGGCAAATATCGTTAAAAATGAGAGTTTATTGTTAAAACTTAAAAGCTATTGGTTTTTTCTTTTAACATTGTAAGACATAACATTTAACTTTGTTCCCACCAAACCTTCAAAAGCAGATAAAAAAGTAAGATTGTAATGGAAAACGCCACCTTAATGGACGAATACGGCTATGTCAAAGACGGCAAAGTATTCTTAAAAGGGTATTTAGGTAACCCAGACCGCCAGATTGGAGAAGTAAAACGTACCGAACAAGAAGCCATCGATTATTTCAAGAACCGTTTTAAAATTGCTTCTGGTAAAGTAGAACAGCTTGAAAAGGATGTCGAAGAGGCTCAAAACAAGGGCTCGTATTTGACAAAGCTGGTACAATTGCGAAAAAAGCTTCTAAGCTTTGATGGCCTTGGAGATTTTGTACCCCTACTCGAACGCCTCGACAAAATGGAAGAAGTCTTGGAAGGATTGATTAAAACCAACCAAGAAAAGAATCTAGAAATCAAACGAGCGCTTTTGGATGAGACGCGCGCGGTGACAGTCGTCAATGATGACTGGCAAGCAGCTACGGACGAACTTCAAGAAATTAAATCTAAGTGGATTCGCACGGGACCAGTTGACAAAGAGTACCAAGACGAAATAGAAGGTACTTTTCAGCAACTATTAGACCTATTTTTTCAACAACGCCGCGATTTCTTCTCCGAACAAAATCGAATCATTGCTGACCGAATTGAGCGCTACACAGAGCTTATTGCTAAGTCTGACATGCTTGTCAGGATGTATGATGTAGAAGAAGCAAGCCGGCAATTGCGTCAGATTCGGGCCGAATGGAAAGACGTAGGAGAGATTCCGGTAAAGCGTTCGGCTAAGTTGTACAAGCAGTTTAAGCGTTCTAACCAACGGATTATCGACAAATACAACCGCGTCAAGGGGATTGTGGTCGAAAACAGAGAGCATCCAATGGTGACGAAGCAGCGCGAAATGTGCCGCGAAGCCGAGCAATTGGCTCGCTCAAACGACATTATACAAGCTGCCGAAAGAGCCAAAGTATTGCTTAATCAATGGAAAGAAATTAGGCTTCCACCCAGAATCGGAGATAAAATGGTGGCTGAAAGATTCCGTTCTGCTTGTGATAAAATCTTTGAATTGAGCTATTTGGCACGGGTGATTTCGCGTAAGTATCCAGCCTTCGAAATCAGAACTGAGGAAGACCAGCTTGCGATCAAAACCCGTGAAATGGAATGGCTTATCAAACGCGAAAAAGCAGATTTGGATGTCACTATCGCAAGTGCTCAGAATATGCCTGCCGACCCTGAAGCTGAACGTCAGATGATGGGTAAAATCAATATCCAACGTCGTAAGATTACGATGAAAGAGAAGATTTTGGAGGAGTTTAAGTCGAAAATGAAATAAAATTAAGTTTGTAAATACAAAAGCCGTTAAAGTTGTTTTCAATCTTTAACGGCTTTTTTTATGAAAATATACTTCCTTGACTACTGAATGGTATTGAAAAATTGGTATGTTCTTAGAAGAAACTCTTGAACGGCCGTACCGTGATCGGCACCATTGATAGGAACTAGCTCTACATTGGTAGCCCCGCGTGCTTTCATAGCCTTAACGGCGTTTTCAGAATTGAAATAAAACACGAGTTGGTCGGCGGTACCATGAAATAAACGGGTAGGTGTATTGGGCTTCCAATCATAAACATCATTGTCTTTGACGGCATTCAAAAAAGCAGTATCAGTACCATCGGCAATTCCTTTGACAAAGGCATCCGCAAAAATGGTGTTAAAACTTACGTTGATAGTAGCATTGTCTTTATTTGTCTGAATCAGCCCGGCCCAAGGTTCTTTAAAATATTGAGTGGTTGGGCGGTTGAGATTATAAATGCGGTCGTAAGTGAGAGTAACCCACAAGTAAAGTTGATTAGAACTTACATTGCCAGAGGTTTTGGTGCTAATGAGATATTTCATGAAGGCGGTTTTGTCATAGGCACCCGCTCCGCAGCTAGAGGCACGTAAATTGAACTCACCACTTGCCTCTTCTTCTATTTTTTTCTGTAATGACATCGTCGCAAATCCGCCTGCCGAATATCCAGCAAGATAAAGGCGCTCGTCCCAAGCAATATTTTGCTCACGCATAAATTCTTTGGAAGCTCTTAGCATATCCAAACAGGCCGACGCCAAACTAGCGCGATGTTCGTAGGGATGCGGAACGCTGTTGGAGGCTCCATACCCAATATAATCAGGATAAGCAATGATATAACCTAATGCCGCAAATAGCGAACCTGCGATGTTGGCCTCGCTATTGGCCCCAAAATATGAAGGTGCTTCTTGGTCGGAGCGAATCGTACCA
The DNA here is from genome assembly GCF_000423565.1 of Runella zeae DSM 19591. Lineage (GTDB taxonomy): Bacteria > Bacteroidota > Bacteroidia > Cytophagales > Spirosomataceae > Runella > Runella zeae. The sequence continues at coordinate 244,985 of NZ_KE384040.1, forward strand.
TGCTGTACGCTAATCATCGGCATGGTACCTGTTTTGACAGGAAACAAAAATGCGCCAGAAGCTTGGATTTCTTTACCGTCGGTGTTTTTGGTTTTGTACACCAATTTATACACCTTAATTCCATTTTGAATAAAAGGAGCAATAGCACTAAAAGAAGGGTCGCCTGCGGCGATTCGTTGCGCTAACTGTTCTTTTGAAAACTCACCAACAAGCGTGCTACTTACAAGGTATTGATTTTCGGGGGTGGGGTCAGAGGAGTTTTTACTACAACCACTCAGCAATACCACTACAGCAAACGAAAGGTAGTAAAAGTAATGTTTGAAGGATTTCATAAACAATGGGGCTAAAAACATGGATTCAGTTCTTTGTTTAAACGAATAACCTCCCTTTTAAGTTGCTTTTAGCCCCTAATTAGACCACTACTTTTTAGAAATTGTAGGGTTAATGGTAAATATTTGTTTTGAAGAATATCCTTCGGAATTGGTCAAAGTACGGTTGAACGCTAAAGTTTTGCCATCATGCGACCATACTAAATTGGAAGGCGAGGGAGAGGTGGGTTTGGTGAGCACGTTGAGACGCTGCTCAAAAGGCTCCGTACCGATTTGGCAAGCTACAATACTTCCGTCATATACATAGGTCACTAGTTTTCCATTAGGGTGCCATCTTATGCTTCCTTCTACGTTTTTTGGATGAAAAGTGAGCTGAGTAGGCGCGCCGCCGTTGGGCGATATCATAAAAACTTGTTGAACGCCTTGCGCATCTTTGGCTAAGAAAGTGAGCATATTACCATCGGGCGAAGAGCGAACAATTCCTGTACAACCTGCTTGGGGCCTGGTGGCTGTGAAGGTAAGGCGTCGTTGTACAGTCCCTTTGGGTGGCATCGGAAAGTTCGTATCTGTACCTTCAAGGGGGCCAAATTCGCCGGCTTCGTCGATTTTTTCTGGAATATCTACAATGAAAACTTCATCTACATCCTTGCCGTTTTTATCTTTTACTTTTCCGACAAAAGCACGTGCAAGTTGGCGCATTCCATCGGGTTTGAGATAACCATTGTTGCCCACCCAGCTATCGCCTGCGGCATGGCTGATTTCGTCGGAGCCAGGGGTGGGTGTCGGAGTGACTCTTACTACCAAAACGCTATACCAGGTTCCTGATACGTTTTCTCCCGCAACATCTTTTTCTAGAGAGACGGGCATGTTTCGTTTGGAGACGCCAATGGTACGTAAATTATGCTTTTGACCAGTGCTATCTTCCAAGGCTTTCAATACGGCATCGTTGTAAGTATAGCCAATCCATTGACCATCGCCACTCCATTCGTGGCGGTGGGTACCTCCTCTTAGGGCTCCTTTGGTATAAGGCGGTGTGATGTCGCGCGCATCCATAAATACGGGTTTATTGGGCGAAATTTCATTGATAATCACCCCCGTACGCCGCCATTGTTGATAGGGGTTGTCTTTGGTAACGCTCATCAAACCATGAATGAATACCACGGCATGGTCAACCGGTGAATAACTCACCGCTCCTGCTCCAGGGCCCCATTCTTGATTTTGAGAAAGGGCATAAAGCACTTTTTTTTCGCCAGTATTTACGTTGACTTTTTCGATTTTAGCCGATGCAGCTATCCCGCCATCGTCGGTACGAGTATCATAGACAAGCCATTGGTTATCAGGCGAGAAATTGTCATTGTTGTCTAAATCGTGGTGATAACTCAAATCATTCGTGAGTTGTTTTTCGGGTAAATAGGTCGAATCATCGCAAGAATACATAGCAAAAAAAAGAGGAAAAGCCAAAGCCCATCTCACTGAGGTAAGAGGACGAGCTTTGGGAAGTGAAAAAAAGGTTTGTGGTGTCATGGAATATGTATCAATGAGTGGGGGCACTGATTACTTTCAAATATCTTCCCATCCAATAAGGCAACAAAAACGAATCGCCTGCACTTAGCTCGCTTTGCCCGTTGGCGGTTCGGTCGAGTTTGAAAAGATTACGATTATGTTTTAGTTCGGGGCGCTCGTCAGGAGGGAGTACTTTGGTAATCGTTTGCCCTCTAAAATTAGCAGAAACGGCCTCAATATCCTTGCGGTGGCTATTGATTACTTGCCATTCAATCATATCCAACGGAAATTCCTTCAAAAACCAGATAGTTTCTGCTTTATCAAATTCTTTGGCACCCGTCATGGCATAGCAGAGATTCCAAAGACCGTTTTTTTCGGGACGCTCCATGTCCCAATGTTCTTTGATAGCTGTAAAATATTGTTTTTTGAGTTCGGGCGTAAATGCGTAAGGATACAAACACCAATAGGCCAAAAAGTACATTTCGTCGTCGGAGTGATTCCATTCTTCTGAAAGCTCGGCGGCTAGTTTTCCATCCGATTCCGTCACTTGACCTATTTCTTTCATGGGACGAAGCAGGTTTTCGAGATAGCCATGCTTGTTCATGAGTTCGTAGGCTTTTTGTTTGTAGATTTCTTTTTTTGTAAAATGATAAGCCGTTTGTAAAAAACCAATAATGTTAGAAGCATAAAGCTTTCGGTCTCCTACATTTTTGGGGAAGCCATTTACATACTCAGGATTCCATTTACCCCAGAGGGTCGGTTTGCCGTCAAAATCAATGAGATACCAATCGTTTTCGATGATATTTGTCATCAGTTGATCCATGAGATGAATGGCCTTTTGTTTGACCTCGCCGTCCATGTTTTGAGCCAAAAGCGTCAGGGCAAACATCTGACCCACGGTTTGATCGCTGCTTGTGGTACCGCGCCAATCCCATTCTTCGTCCGAAGATTTGACCCAGCCGTTGGTCATGCCGCCATCCCAACGTTCGGGTTTAAATTTGAAATAACCGTGGCGTTCAAAACCCCGGGCAAAATACCCTTTCATACCCGTGATACTAAACAAGCGTTGCATCGCTTCAAATGACTCAAGGCAGTTGTCAAGGGCTTCTTTATCGCCCGTGACTTTGTACCGAAACAGCTGACTTACCAGATACATCGAAGTCCAGAGATTGTCGCTGTCGCGTTGTCCCATTTCAAAAGTTGATAAATCGCCGTTTTTGAGGGTCGAAACATCACAATTAAATCCATAACGGATGTGGCGTTGGCGGACTTGTTTTTCATAAACCATCGCTTTGTCATAAAGCGTCATTTTTTGGAAATGAATTTCGCCTAATCCCCTAGTAGTTAGTATATTAATATTTTGGTTTTCGCCCTCCGAAATATGCAAAACGCGATTGCTCGGAAGCCAACGTTCGCCATAATAATAATTGTATCCACCATCGTTACGACGCATAAAGGCTCCTAACGAAGAGCCAAACCACAACTGCCCCTCGATGACTTCGACCGCCGTTAGGTCAGGACAAGGGAGTTTGGATTGAAGATTTCCTATGGGTTTAAAGCTAATGACATCGAGTTCCCAAAAACCGTTTTTAGTCCCTACATACACCCGATTATTTCCCAAAGCCATACATGTCAAGCTTTGACCCGTAAATACTGTTTTTAATTCTTTGCTATCCAAGGAATAAGCTGTGAGGGATTGGCTATCTAAAATTAAAAAACGACGCTGACTCTTATCAAAACGAATATCTAAAGGGACTTTGGGAAAAGTGTGGGTTGAGAGCGTTTTTGAGTCTTTTATTATTTTTAAAGTACTGCCATCGGCAACCAGAAATGTAAAATCGGAGCCAGTGCCAAAGTGAGTGGCTTTGGGAAGTTCATGTTTTGAATAAAGGTGGCCCGCCCAAGCGTTGCTAAAAACGGCTTTGTCGTCCAGAAAAACAAATTGCTTCTCATAAGCCGTCATGTCGGTTATTTTTTTGTCCAACATCGGTAAATAAGAGCGGTCGGAGTGAAGCGTGCCGGGATACTGAAATTGCCCACCATGAGGCTGTAATATTCCTACTGATGAACTGATGCGGGTCTTGCCGTTTTTGTCTGTAAATACTTTTTGTAGTTGTGTGGAAGTGTCAGGTAGATAGTATTTTACGCTAAAATCTTGAAGATAAGGCTTATCTTGATAAGCGGTGGATTGAGCCCAAACGTTAGTTGTGATTCCTAAGATTACCATAGACATTCCAAGTTTAGTTTTCGTCAATTGCAAAACTTGGAATGTCTTGAAGTATCTCAAAAATGTTTGTAGAGGCATAGACATTCCAAGTTTAGTTTGTGTCGATTGCGAAACTTGGAAAGTCTTGGAGCGTTTCAAAAATAGACTTGTTCTTTTGCTGATAATCAATATTTTATGATATATTTGCGGTAATTAACATTTTAATAAGTTATTATGAAATCACAAAGAATTAGTATATTTAGTAATATAAAATCTGATAGAGATTTTCGAGCTACAACAGGCCTTAGTAAAGAGGAGTTTAATAGGTTATCTGAAAAGTTTTCTTGTTATTATACTCCAACAGTTCTATCAGGATTTCCTAATGGGTTTGGTAACAATAGTATATTTCAAAACTCAAAAGAAGCTTTGTTTTTTTTATTATATCATTATAAAGTAGCGACTACTTATGATGTTCTTGCTATTAGTTTTGGCATCGGAA
>NZ_AUIF01000017.1 GCF_000423565.1 Runella zeae DSM 19591
ATATGGCGAGCATTGACCAATATTAAATTCAGACTTTCACTCAAAATATTGTACACTGGCTTCCAGTAAACACCCGTACTCTCCATTGCTCCGTGGGTTACCTCTTTACTCTTTAACCATGATAAAAGCTCGCCTAAATCCTCAGTAAACGTTAAAAATGTTCGAGTTTCCACTCCTATACCATCACCTCGTATCGTTACTACTACCTTCTTCTCGTGGACATCTATGCCACACCCTCGTTTGATAATCAATTCAAAATTGTTAGATTCCATTGTATGAAAATTGTTGGTTTATATTCCAGAAATCAATTTTCATGCCTCTGTGTGTTATAACAATAGCATGGATGTTTCATGTGATTTTCAGACTTAGTAAAAGGTTTCTCTAAAAGATTTTCTTGTTCAATATTCGACAATTACTTTTACATTTTTGGTATTGTCATTTACAATTTTCGTTGATGAAACTTCTTTACACGATTTGGTGTGGTTTTTGGCTTATAATTATCTTTTTGATTTTATTTCCTACGATGTTTATTTGTTTACAACGTCGTCAATGGAAACCGTATGCTCATTGGCTTAATCGACTTTGGGGCAAGCTTTTCTTTCCACTAGCAGGTATCCGAATCGAAATAGAATATCGTTATAAACCTTCTACTGACAAAGCCTACGTTTTTTGTGCCAATCACTTTTCATACTTAGATATTGCAGTGATGGGGGTTATTTTAGACAATTACTTTGCTTTTGTCGGAAAGCATGGCGTAAAAAATATTCCTTTGTTTGGGTATATGTTTCGCCACTTGCACATACAAGTAAACCGAGAAAATAGCCAAAGCCGTGTATCCTCTCTCAACAAGGCTATTAAGACCTTATCACAAAATAGGAGCGTGGTGATTTATCCTGAAGGGGGTATCAAAACAAAACAGCCACCCAAAATGCACTATCCTTGGATGGACGGGGCTTTTAGGATGGCTATTCATCAACAAGTACCGGTAGTGCCGATAACCCTATTGACCAATTATAAAATTTTACCAGACAAAAATCCTATTCGCTTGCATAGATACCCAATGCGAGCGATAGTACACGAGCCTTTGCTTACCATAGGTCTAAGCTCTCAAGATGTCTCACTACTAAGAGACAAATGCTATCAAGTGATAGACGAAGAGTTAAAAAAGCATCATCTTCTCAAAAATTGAGAAGGAGAAAGAATATTACACAAAACAAAAAAGCAGCCCACCTTCAGCACATTAGGCTACCGGCAGACTGCTCTTATAATTTTGAGAATACTCCAGAATGTTAGCAACGACACCCTTAGAAGGGGTACGTTCTATTTTGTTCATTAGCATTTTTATCTCAAGGGTCTCAAGATAAAACTCTAAAAGCTCTTGATCGCTAATTAAAGCATCTTCAATGAGCGTGTTTTCTTCATCGGTAGTTTCTTCATAAACATACCGAATTACATCATCTGGGGTAAACGTTTGTGTCATATATAGGAACGCGTTTGCTGAGTTGCTTTCGCAAATTGATCAGCGCGTAACGCATTCTCCCCAAAGCCGTGTTGATACTCACTCCTGTGGCATCGGCAATTTCTTGGAAACTCATGTCTTCGTAGTGCCGCATAATAAGCACTTCTCTTTGAGGATCCGGCAATCGTTGAATCAGTTCGCGAAGGTGTTCGTGCGTTTCTTGACGAATCTGAAGTGACTCAATTGAGTCCTCTGAAAAGTCTAACGTATTAAACACGTTGCTTCCGTCTTCAAACACTATTTCGGGGTAGCGTTTGTCGCGCCGAAAATGGTCAATAGCCAAATTGTGAGCAATTCTCAATATCCACGGCAAAAACTTGCCTTCATCGTTATACTTACCAGATTTGATGGTGTCAATCGCTTTTACAAAACTATCTTGCATCAAATCCTCGGCCACGTACTGATCCTTAACAATCAAATAAATGGTGGTGTAAATTTTGGACTTGTGACGCTGAACGAGTTTTTCGAATGCTTTCTCGTTGCCATGCATATACAATGAAACCAGCTCACTGTCGCTAACTTGGTACTTTTCCATTTCAGTATGTACAATTAGTTAACGTAAAGCTTTGTTTCGATATTGTATCCTCCGTAGGTTTAAGTTGAAGAAAAATTATTTGCGTCTGTTCGTTGTGCCAAAGATAAAACATAAAAAAAATATTGTGCAAGTATTTGCCAAATTTTTTTTAAAGTGTAAAGGAAACACCAAATTTAATTCTGATTATTTTCTTGAATGCCGAATTAATGTCTGTATTACACTAATCAAAGAAAAAATTGGATAGGTGTATATTTTGAGGCTTAAATCAATGAGTTGCCTGTATTTTCCTTAAGTAAAAATCATTATTATGTGTAGGCTATCCACTTACTAAGCTCTGACAACGATACCCTGCCTTCATAGATAGCTTTACCAACAATCACGCCAAAAAGATTCATTTCGGCTAATTTTTCAATATCTCCCAAATTGCTCACTCCACCGCTCGCAATTATATTTAGAGAAGGAGATTGTTGTTGAAGTTTTTTGTACAAATCAAAGGATGGTCCTTGAAGCAATCCATCTTTGGCAACATCTGTACTGATAACATAGGTAGCACCTTTTTCTACCCATTGTTGTACAAAATCATATACCCAAATCGCCGTTCCTTCCTCCCAGCCGCTTACGGCTACTTTTTCGTTGCGAGCGTCGGCTCCTAAAATCATTTTATCGCCACCATGCTTTTGAAGCCATCCTTCAAATAGCTCAGGATTTTTGACGGCGATACTTCCACCCGTGACTTGTTTGGCTCCTGATTCAAATACGACTCGTAAATCATCATCGGACTGTACACCTCCTCCAAAATCAATATGAAGGCCTGTTTTGGTAGAAATAGTTTCTAGTACTTTCCAGTTTACGACTTTTTTGGCTTTTGCCCCGTCAAGGTCCACTAAGTGTAATCGACTAAGGCCTGCATCCTCAAATTGCTTGGCCACTTCTAATGGATTTTCGTTGTATACTGTTTTTTGACTATAATCGCCTTGGGTAAGGCGAACACATTTTCCTTCGATGAGGTCTATGGCAGGGATGATTTGAAACATGTTTTTAGGAAACTACAGAAGACTAAAATTGCTAAATACGATGCGAAAGTAGCTTAAACGCTGCGTTAGTCCTACCTTTGTAGGAACTTTTCGTGGAATATTTATCATTTATCACTAAGCATTTACTGCCTCTAAATGGATGAATATTCGGTGGTAAATGTTTGATATATATGTTATACCCGCAAGATTTAGAACAAAAATTAGGATTCGACCGTATTCGCGAGCAGCTAAGTGAGCTATGCCTAAGCCCACTTGGGCAAGCTTTTGTGCAAAAAATCCGCTTTTCCGACAATTTTGTCGTGATTGATAAACTTACCCGCCAAACAGCCGAAATGAAAAATATTTTGGAAGAAACGACGGGGGAGTTTCCAGCCCAAAACTATTTGGACGCTACGCCAGCTTTAGAAAAAATCAGAATAGAGGGCATGTTGCTCTCCTTGGATGAGTTTTTTGATCTTAAGCTTTCTCTACGCACCATTCGCCAAGTACTTAAGTTTTTGGCCGACCAAGAAGAAGGGCGCTTTCCGTTTTTGACAGATTTAGCAGGGAATATAAAAGTAGAAAAATCGGTTAGTGACGCCATTGACCGTATCATCGATGACCGTGGTCAAATCCGCGACAATGCTTCGCCTCAATTAGCGGATATTCGTCGTAGGTTGATTGCCGAAGCGGCAGGTGTACGCAAAAAACTTGATTCTATGCTCAAACACGCCAAAAGCAGTGGCTGGGTAGGAGATGATGTATCATTGACGGTCAGAAATGGCCGCATGGTGATACCTATTGCGGCCGAACATAAGCGCAAACTAAAGGGCTTTGTGCATGATGAATCTGCCACAGGGCAAACCCTCTTCATCGAACCCGCCGATGTGCTGGACGCCAACAACGAAATCAGAGAACTAGAATATGCCGAACGCCGCGAAATCAATCGGATTTTGATTGAATTGGCCAATCGCATCCGCCCTCATTTGGCTGATTTACAAAAAGCGTATCAGTTTTTAGGAATGGTAGACTTCATCAGAGCCAAAGCAAAATTTGCTTCTATACTCGGTGCTACCAACCCCAAATTTGTCAATCAGCCTATTGTAGACTGGCGTCTGGCACAGCACCCTTTGCTTTTTTTATTTTTCCAAAAACAAAATAGAAAAGTAGTGCCTCTCACCATTCAACTCCAGCAGAATCAGCGCATTCTGGTGATTTCGGGTCCGAATGCGGGAGGAAAGTCGGTGGCGTTGAAAACCCTCGGACTAGTACAATATATGCTACAATGTGGCTTGTTGGTACCCATGCGTGAGGACTCGACGGTAGGCCTTTTTCAAAACCTCTTTATTGATATTGGCGATGAGCAAAGCCTTGACAATGACCTCAGTACGTATAGTAGTCATTTGACTAATATGCGCCATTTTTTGCAGTTTTCGCACAAGCGTACTTTGTTTTTGATTGATGAGTTTGGGACTGGTACTGAGCCAAGTTTGGGTGGAGCTATAGCGGAGGCTATCTTAGAAGACCTTACCAAATCTGGGGCCTATGGCGTAATCAATACCCACTATACCAATCTTAAAACCTATGCCGACAAAACCAACGGCTTGGTCAATGGAGCGATGCGCTATGATGGAGAGCACCTTGAGCCGCTTTATGAGTTAGAAATCGGGAAGCCAGGCAGTAGCTTTGCTTTTGAAATCGCCTCTAAGATTGGTTTGCCCAAGACAGTGGTGGAAAGAGCTAAAGGTAAGCTTGGTACTCAACAAGTCAATTTTGAAAAATTGCTCAAAGAACTAGATATTGAAAAGAAAGTATTTGCCGACAAAAACCTAGAGATAGGAATCAAAGAACGCAAGCTAGCTCAACAACTTGTAGAAACGACCGCTTTGCAATTACGGCTTGATACTGAGCAAAAAAAGATTTTGAATGAAGCCAAACAAAAAGCGAAGCAGCTCTTAGCAGAAACCAACCAACGCATCGAAAACACGATTCGGGAAATCAAGGAAAACAAAGCCGAAAGAGATACTACCAAAATCGTAAGGCAGGAGTTAGAGCAATTTGAGAAAAAGGAACTCCAAATTGAAACCGTAATCGAACCAGAAAGAGAAGAGTTTTTACCAGAAAAAGGCGAAATCGCCGTGGGTAGTTTCGTTCGTATCAAAGGACAATCTACGGTGGGAGAAGTATTAGCTTTGAAAGGGAAAGATGCCGAAATACGCATCGGAGATTTAAAATCCAATATCAAACTCAATCGTCTTGAAAAAGTCTCCAAAAAGGCTTTTAAAGAAGCTACTGGCGAAAAAAGCCCCGGCCCAAAACTAGGAGGTATTGACCTCAATGAAAAGATGTTGAATTTTAGTTTTAATCTTGACATCAGAGGCAAGCGTGGCGAAGAAGCAATGGTAGAGCTTGATGATTTTATCAATAATGCCATTGTACTAGGCTACGACGAACTACGCATCGTTCATGGCAAAGGCGACGGGATATTGAGGCAATTGGTTCGAAATCACCTCAAGTCATTCAAACAAGTTGGCAAAATGAACGACGAACACCCCGACCGTGGTGGTGCTGGAGTTACGATTGTGCAGATGCGATAAGAAAGCTTATATTGCATCTGCAATCTACTTCATCATCAGCCCACTATGCCTTTGTTTCAAGACCCACTCGCTATCTTAGTTGTTTTGATGCTCAATATCGTTATTTCTGAGCAGCTAGCACGTTTGCCTTATCTACGTCATATGGGGACGGCACTAATCGTCATTTTGTTTACCGCCCTTACTTCCAATATCGGCTTGATTCCTGCCTCCACTGATGTACCTCCTCTGTATGACGGCATTTTTACTTACCTCGCTCCCGTTTCTATTTTTTATTTATTGCTTACTGTCAATCTAAAGGATATTCAAAAGGCGGGCAAGCCCATGATAGGTAGTTTTTTGCTCGGAGCACTTGGTACAATGTTGGGCGTTACTGCGGGGATTGTTGCTATCAACGGCCCCGAGGGTTTCGGTAAATTTTATTATGCACTAGGAGGGATGTTTACGGGTACCTACATTGGAGGAAGTAGTAACTTCAACGCGATTGCTCTTCATTATGGTATTAACAAAGAGGGGCATTTGTATGCCTCTGCCACGGCGATAGATAATATTTTGACGGCTCTGTGGATGATATCAACCCTTCTTTTGCCGCAACTGTTGAATCGTTACTTTCCTCGTCGGAGTCCAAGTTCTTCTTCAGCCCAAGTTCTACCTTCACTTGAAACGGAAATATCTTCAGCCACCAACGATACCGAGACCTTCACTCCCCAAGATTTAGCTATCTTAATCGGTTTGGGGGCTTTTGGCCTTTTGGTATCTAGCCAAGTATCGCTTTGGTTTCCCAAAATACCTTCGATTTTGGTACTTACGACCTTGGCTTTAGGACTAGCACAGTGGCCTGTGATTCAGCGTTTGCGAGGAATGAAAGTGCTTGCTATGTTTTGTATTTACTTATTTTTGGCAGTTATTGGCGCATTCTGCGATATTGAAGCACTTTTCAAAGACGGCACTTTGGCTCTTAGTATGGTGATTTTCGTAAGTGTGCTCATTACGGTTCATGCCAGTATTATTTTTGGAATCGGAGCCTTATTGAAGCAAGATTGGGATATACTGGCGATTGCATCGCAAGCCAATGTGGGGGGCTCGGCCTCGGCTTTGGCTCTTTCCAAAAGTCTCAATCGCCCAGATTTGTACCTGCCTGCTATCTTGGTTGGAGCTTTGGGCAATGCCCTCGGTACGTACTGTGGGTTGGCAGTAGCTCAATTCTTAACTACTCTATTTGGTACTGAGTTTTAAAATAAATTGTAAAAGTAGGAAGTCGATGCAAGGAGCAATCGGAGTATTTGATTCGGGCTATGGAGGCCTCACTATTTTGAAGGAATTAGTAAAACAGCTTCCCTCTTATGATTATATGTATCTCGGCGACAATGCTCGCGCTCCTTATGGTACGCGGTCGTTTGATACGGTATATCATTATACTTTGGAGTGCGTCAAACATCTATTTGCCAAAGGTTGCCCTCTCGTTATTTTGGCATGCAATACCGCCTCGGCCAAGGCCTTACGCAATATCCAACAACTAGATTTGCCTCATATTGCTCCTGACCGAAGGGTATTGGGCGTCATTCGGCCCACTACCGAAGTCATTGGAAATTTTTCCCACACAGGGCATATTGGCATATTTGCGACGGCAGGTACCGTGGCTTCTGAATCTTATTTGGTCGAAATTGAAAAATTCTTCCCCAAAACTCAGGTCTTTCAAGAAGCGTGTCCGATGTGGGTTCCTTTGATTGAAAACAATGAATACGACAAAGAAGGGGCTGATTATTTTGTAAAAAAACACATTGATAATTTACTGAAAAAATCTCCTGAGATTGATGCTGTGCTGCTAGGATGTACGCATTATCCACTCCTTATCCAGAAAATTCGCCAATTTTTGCCTGCTCATATCCAAATCATCAATCAAGCCGAAATCGTCGCTAGAAGTTTGACAGATTATTTACATAGGCATCCCGAAATCGATGAGCGCTGTAGCAAAAATGGAAGCTGTGTTTTTTATACGACCGATTCTACTGAACCCTTCGATCGTCAGTCAGCTATTTTTTTTGGTGAAAATGTGAAGAGCTTCCATCAAGATTTAATTCCCTAAGTTGGCGCTCTTTCAATATTCGCCAATGAGGTTCGTATTTCTTCAAGTATTTTATTTATCTCCTTTTTTTGCGGCTTAATATTCCTATATCATCTTCTAAATGCTACAAATAGGCCTCTATGAAGTGGAAACGGTTTTTCTAGTTAATCTCTATACAAAAATAGTATAATTGCCTTATAATCAGTGTTATATACTGGTTTGAATTTTTTTGAAAATAATTAGGATTTTCAAAAAAAAAGATTTCTTTTGTATTATTAAAAGAATAAATAGTATTATGGCAAAAGTAATTACTATTAAAAAAGGTTATAATATAAAGCTAAATGGCGTAGCTGAAAACATAACCTCCTCCCTTGACCTCCCCAATTTAATCGCTATTAAGCCTCATGATTTTCCGATGCTTATCCCCAAGCTTTCTGTAGAAGTAGGGCAGGAAATATTGGCAGGTCATCCACTTTTTTATGATAAAAACAACCCCGTCATTCGTCTTCCTTCGCCAGTAAGTGGCGAAGTGGTGGAAATTGTCAGAGGTGAAAAAAGGCGAATTTTAGAAATTCGAATTTTGCCCGACAAAATACCCAAATATATTTCCTTTCCCTCTCCCAACCTTAAAGAAGCTGCGCGAGAGTCAATCATAGACCTATTATTAGAAAGTGGCTGCTGGAGTTATATTCGTCAGCGCCCTTACTGCTTCATCGCCAATCCTACTGATATTCCTAAAGCTATTTTTGTGTCTTGTTTCGACACGGCTCCCCTTGCTCCCGATTTGGGATATATTATCGAACAAGAACGCGCCAATTTTCAACTAGGAATTGAAGTTTTGGACAAACTTTCCAACGGCCATCTTCACATTTCAATTCACGATTCGACAAAAGAGAAAATTTCAGAAAGTGACTTTCAGAGACTTTCTCACCATAAAATACATCATTTTAGAGGTCCTCATCCCGCCGGCAATGTAGGTATTCAGATACACCATATTGCTCCTATTCAGAAAGGAGAAATTGTGTGGTATGTTCATCCGCAAGATGTGATTATTATTGGGCGTTTGTTCAGCGAAGGGCGCTATCGCGCTCACAGAACGGTCGCATTTACAGGAAGTGGGGTGGTTCATCCACACTATTTTAGAGTTATGACGGGTCAAAAGTTAAGCACTATCTTAGAGTACCAACTCCGTGAGGGCAGCTATCGTATTATACAAGGTAATATCCTTACAGGAAAGCAATCTAGCAGCGACGATTTTCTTTCTTTTTATGAAAACCAGCTAACTATTGTCCCTGAAGGAAACGAGCCTCAATTTTTGGGGTGGCTTCTTCCAGGCCTTCATAAGCTTAGTCTCTCTCGCACTTTTCTGTCGTGGCTTACCCCCAATCGTAGCTATAATCTGAATACCAATACCAACGGTGAAGAACGCGCCTTTGTCATGACAGGGCAATACGACAAAGTACTTCCCATGAATATCTATCCGGTACATTTGCTCAAAGCTATTATGGCCAAAGACATCGAACGCATGGAAGATTTGGGGATATACGAAGTATCGGAAGAAGATTTTGCGCTCTGTGAGTTTGTGTGTACTTCCAAAATTGACGTACAACGTATTATTAAAGAAGGCCTCGATTATATCCGCAGTGAAGGATAGTGACTTAGATAATGTTCAACCTCTACTCTCGTTTAGTGTGAAAATAGCTCAAAATCTCATAAAATCCGTAAAACCACATTTTGGGAAAGGGGGGCGATTTGAAAAATTCCACCCCGCCTTTGATGCGCTCGAAACGTTTTTGTTTGTACCAGCCCATACTACAGCTAGTGGGGTACACATACGCGACGCGATTGACCTCAAGCGAACCATGTTTACGGTTATTATTGCATTGGTACCCACCCTACTCTTTGGAATGTGGAATGTAGGTTATCAGCATCACCTTGCTTATGGCGTACAAGTATCAATGATGGATAATTTTTTATTTGGTTTTTGGAAAGTTCTCCCCATCATTGTGGTCTCTTATACGGTAGGGCTAGGGGTAGAGTTTATTTTTGCTATTATTCGCAATCACCAAGTCAGCGAGGGATACCTTGTTACGGGGCTACTGATTCCGCTTACCATGCCCGTCACGATTCCGCTCTGGATGGTGGCACTTGCGGCTATTTTCTGCACCGTATTAGGCAAAGAAATTTTTGGGGGCACTGGCATGAATTTCATGAACCCTGCTTTATTGGCGCGGGCCTTTTTATTCTTTGCTTTTCCAGCGTATATGTCTGGCGATATCTGGACCGATTTATCACCCGAAACCGGACATTCGCTTGTTGATGCCTATTCAGGTGCTACCAATCTCGTTGCTTTTGATACTGACTTCACAAAAATGGGGTCGGTATCTGATATGTTTTGGGGATTTGAACAGGGTTCTATCGGAGAGACAAGCACGTTTGCATGTCTGATTGGCGCTTTTATTCTTATTGTTACTGGCATTGGCAGTTGGCAAATCATCGTCTCTTGCTTTGTGGGGGCATTGTTGATGGGGCTGGTACTCAATGGCCTCGCGCCAGTCGACATCCCTACCCACCCTATGCACACTCCCGCCTACTATCATTGGCTGATGGGAGGGTTTGCATTTGGGGCTGTATATATGGCTACTGACCCCGTCAGTGCAGCACATACCGAAGTAGGTAAATGGATATACGGTTTACTTATTGGGATATTTACGGTTATCCTAAGAGTCTTTAATCCTGCATACCCAGAAGGAGTTATGTTGAGCATTTTATTGATGAATGTTTTCGCTCCTTTGATTGACCATATTGTAATAGAACAACACATCAAAAATCGCAAGAAACGTGCATAGCAATCGATATACTCTCATATATGCCGGTGTATTATCCATCATCACGGCGATTGTACTGACTGTAGCTGCCGAAGGGCTAAAGCCTGCCCAAGTGGCCAACATCGCTCTCGATAAGAAATCTAACATCTTGAAAGCGGTGCGTTTATCTTTTACAAAGGGGCAAGAAATTGAAAATGCCTATGCCAAAGGTATTCAGGAAGTTGTATTAAATAGTGCGGGAGAAATATTGACGGGACTAAAAATCAACGATATTGATTTAAAAAAAGAACTCTCTAAACCTGTCAAAGACCGACACCTTCCTTTATATATCTATACAGCACAAGACTCCCGCAAATATTACATTGTTCCGTTGAGAGGAGTAGGGTTGTGGGGGCCAATATGGGGCTATATCTCTCTTCAAGATGACCTAAATACCGTCTACGGTGCTTTTTTTGACCATAAAAGCGAAACCCCCGGCTTAGGTGCTGAAATCGCCGAAATCCCATTTCAACAACAATTTCAAGGAAAAAAAATCATCTCTGAGCAAGGGCAGTTTGTATCCGTAAACGTGGTCAAAAAAACGGATAAACTAAACCTCAGCGACGAACATCGCGTAGATGCTATCTCAGGGGGGACCATTACCTCCAAAGGCACTGATGCCATGCTCAAAAATTGCACAGCCCCCTATTTAGCTTATTTTGAAAAAATCAAAAACGAATCACCATCAAATCAACAAGCACCATGAGCACCGAAACTTCAGCTAGCTTGGCTACTCAGGAGACAAAAAAGGAGGGATTGTTGTCGAAAAAAAATATTCAAATTTTACGCGACCCTCTGGATGATACCAACCCTGTCACGGTACAGATATTAGGCGTATGCTCGGCTTTGGCGGTGACCGTCCAAGTGAAGCCTGCGCTTATCATGGCTTTGGGGGTGACTGTGGTTACGGCTTTTTCTAATCTTATTATTTCTCTCATTCGAAATTCTATCCCAAACCGTATTCGAATCATTGTGCAGCTTATCGTAGTAGCAATGCTCGTCACGATTGTGGATCAAGTATTAAAAGCCTATCTATTTGATGTCAGCAAAAAGCTATCCGTATTTGTGGGCTTGATTATTACCAATTGTATCGTTATGGGACGTCTAGAAGCTTTTGCGCTTGCCCAAAAACCTTGGCCTTCGTTTTTGGACGGCATTGGCAATGGGCTTGGGTATGGGATTATATTGGTGGTAGTAGCTTTTGTTCGGGAGTTGCTAGGGTCGGGTTCGGTATTTGGTATCAAAGTCGTTCCTCAATGGTTATACGATATGGGTTATGTCAACAATGGCCTCATGATGCTCCCTCCCGCTGCTTTATTTTTGATTGGAATCTATATTTGGTGGCAACGAAGCCGCAACAAAAACCTTATCAATGCCTCCTAATTCGGTGATTACTAGAGATATATTTACTCATAAAACTAAGTAAGTATGCAAAACCTAATCAATATCTTAATCAAGACCATATTTGTCGAAAATGTCATTTTTGCCTTTTTTTTGGGAATGTGTTCATTTTTGGCGGTGTCTAAGAAAATAAAAACGGCCTTTGGGCTAGGGTTAGCAGTGGTGTTTGTGATGCTCCTTACCACCCCGCTCAACTACCTTATTCTACGCTATATGCTTCAAGAAGGAGCATTGAGTTGGATACATCCTTCTTTGGCTTCGGTAGATTTAACATTTCTTTCGTTTATTTTATTCATATCCACTATTGCAGGGGCGGTACAATTGGTAGAGATGGTTGTTGAAAAATTCATGCCCGGTTTGTACAATTCTCTTGGCATATTTTTACCGCTCATTACGGTCAATTGTTCCATTTTAGGAGCTTCTTTATTCATGCAAGAACGCGAGTATAATTTTGCCGAAACTACCGCTTTCTCTCTCGGCGCGGGTATTGGCTTTTTCTTAGCGATTGTATTGCTTGCAGCCATTCGCGAACGCCTACGGTATTCCAATATTCCTGCACCTTTGCAAGGATTAGGGATTGCGATGATTATCACCGCCTTGATGGGGCTTGCTTTTTTAAGTTTTTCAGGAATTCAACTCTAACACCCTATGCTGCCCGTACTTTCTGCCAGTGTTGTTGTCTTTATTCTAGTGATTTTGTTGTTTGCATTCCTTATTTTGACGGCCAAGAATCGATTATTGCCCCAAAAGGATGTGGCTATTATCATCAACGGCAACCAAGACACTCCCCTCATTGTCAAACCCGGTTCCTCTTTGCTGTCAACCTTAGCTGCACAAAATCTCTTTTTAGCCTCCGCTTGTGGTGGCGGAGGCACCTGCGCCATGTGCAAATGCCAAGTATTTGAGGGGGGCGGCGAGGTATTGCCCACCGAAACCAATCACCTCAACCGCCGACAAGTAAACGAGAAGATAAGGCTTGCTTGCCAAGTCAAGGTCAAAGATGATATGGAAATCAGAATCCCCGACGAAGTTTTTGGGATTAAGAAATGGGAGTGTACGGTAATTTCAAACGAAAATGTATCTACTTATATCAAAGAGTTTGTGGTAAAACTGCCTGAAGGTGAACTGCTTAAGTTTAAATCAGGAGATTATATACAAGTGGACGTCCCCTCTACTATGATTGACTTCAAAACCCAGCTTTATCAGATTCCCGAGCGCTTTAAAGACGAATACGATAAGTTTAAGATTTGGGATTTGAAAACCAAAATCGATGAGCCGCTTTTTAGGGCGTATTCGATGGCCAACCACCCCGCCGAAGGCAACATCATTATGCTCAATATTCGATTGGCTACTCCTCCTTGGGATAGAACTCGCAATGCCTTTATGGATGTAAACCCTGGGGCTTGTTCTTCGTATGTTTTTTCACGAAAACCCGGTGATAAAGTCACCATAAGTGGTCCCTATGGCGAATTTCATATCAAAAATACTGAAAAAGAAATGATCTATATCGGAGGTGGTGCTGGAATGGCTCCCCTTCGTTCTCACGTTTTTCATTTATTTCATACCCTCCAATCGGGACGTAAAGTATCTTATTGGTACGGTGCGCGCAGCAAAAGAGAAATATTTTATGAAGAAGATTTCAGGGCGATAGAACGGCAGTTTCCTAATTTTCGGTTTGAAATTGCGCTGTCTATTCCTTTGCCCGAAGACAATTGGGAAGGTTATGTAGGGTTTATTCATGAAGTCGTAAAAAACGAATATTTGGATAGTCATGAAGCCCCTGAAGACATCGAATACTACTTGTGTGGCCCACCTATGATGCTATCGGCCGTACAAAATATGCTCGACAATCTTGGAGTGGCTAGAGAAAATATTGCTTTCGACGATTTTGGTAGTTAAGCATGAAAAGTTTGCAGAGGGGTATTTTGTTTATCAGTTTTTGGGTAAGTAGCTGCCAACAATCACCTACTTTCACTACTTTGGAAGGAGAGGCTCAAGGAACTACCTTTAAAATCGTGTATGAAAGTACGGAAGATTTTTCGCACTCTATCGATAGCCTTTTTAGAGTCATAGACCATAGTATGTCGCTCTGGGACAGTACTTCTATTCTACGCGCTGTCAATACCAATCACCCCTCCATAAAAGTTGATTATCATTTTGAAAAAGTGTTCGAAAAATCGCAGTCTATATCCCAAATCACCGATGGAGCTTTTGACATTACGGTGGGACCTTTGGTAAAAGCATGGGGATTTAGCTATAAAAAAGGAATGCCTTTTCCTGCCCAAACTACACTCGATAGCCTTCGACGATTGATAGGTTATCAGTCGGTGCAACTTAAAAATGGGGTAGTTCAGAAGCAAAACCCACGAACCGAAATCGATTTTAATGCTATCGCTCAAGGATACACGGTAGATGTAATGGCAGGCTTTTTGGAAGCTAAAGGTATTAAAAACTATCTGGTTGAAATAGGAGGTGAAGTGCGTGCTTTAGGACATAGCCAACACGGCAAAATATGGCAAGTAGGGATCGACAAACCTATTTCGGATCCTGATAATCAACGACAACTCCAAGCTATTGTCGCTTTAAATGGCAAAGCCTTGGCTACGTCGGGAAGTTATCGAAAGTTTGTGGTGCGGAATGGGCACAAATTCAGTCATGCTATCGACCCCAAAACTGGTACCCCTATTACTCACAATTTGCTAAGTGTCAGTGTGATTGCAGATGATTGTATGACTGCCGATGCCTTCGCTACTGCTTTTTTGGTGATGGGATTAGAAGCTGCAAAAAAAATAGCTCCCAATCAAAATTTAGAGTTTTACGGTATTTATACTACCACAGACGGTACATTTCAAACTTACCATACTTCAGGTTTTTTTTAATACCCCCTTCTTCACACTGAGGTAGGTTCAAGATTGATTGCTACAGGCTTCTCCTGATTTTTTTCCACAAACACCACACACAATTCCATCTTTTTGTAAAAACGGGTTATTGTTGGCACAGCTGCCTTTAAATTCGCCATTTTTGACAAAAATCAATCTCACGCCCAACAATAGCACACTTATAATCACTACCAAAACGGCTAAAACCAAAAGCATAACTATATCTCTTTTTTAATGACAATTGATCAAATAAATATTTACAAATATAATGATATTTTTCATATATTTATTTGTAAATATTTAATATTGTTTATATATTCGTCTATGTCTATTTGATGCTAACTCACTAAATATGAAAAGATTATGAAATCTGTTAAAAAATTGCTCGCAGACAAAGCTCAGTCCTATGTCTGGAGTGTTTCGTCTGACAATACTGTCATAGATGCCCTGCACTTAATGGCCGAAAAAAACATCGGTGCTGTAGTAGTAATCGACAACAATCAGCTCGTAGGGATATTTTCTGAGCGAGATTATGCACGAAAAGGAATCATCAAAGGGCGAAAAGCCAAAAGCACTCCTATTGCAGAAGTCATGACTTCAAGGGTATTTACGGTAAGTCCTGATACAGACATCAAAGAGTGTATGAAACTTTTTAGTGAGAAAAAATTCCGCCACCTCCCTGTCGTAGAAGATGACCAAGTGATTGGGATATTGAGTATTGGTGATATTGTAAATTCAATCATGAAAGAACAAGTAGATCATATCCAGTTTCTTGAAAGTTATATTACGAATGCCTAATTTTCGGCCCAATTCCCAACCTCTCTAATTTTCTATCATGATTATTTTACTGACGGCCGTATTCATCTTAGGGTACGTGCTTATTGCGCTTGAGCATCCTCTCAAGATCGACAAAGCAGCCTCCGCTTTATTGACGGGGGTTTTTTGTTGGGTCATACTACTCATTGGATATGACTACATGCCCGCCTTCCAAGGAACTAACGGAGATGCTCACGAGACGCTCAATGAATCCCTCTTCGAGCATTTGGGGGAAATCGCTGGTATTCTTTTCTTTCTACTTGGAGCGATGACTATCGTAGAGTTGGTAGATGTGCACGATGGATTTAAGGTAATTACAGATCGCATCTCTACTACCAATCGTGTCACTCTATTGTGGATTATTTCTTGGATAACATTCTTTTTATCAGCGGCCTTAGACAACATGACCACGGCTATCATCATGTGTGCTTTGCTTCGGCGGATTATTAAAGACAAGGAAAATATCTGGTTTTTTGGGGGCTTTGTGATTTTAGCAGCCAATGCCGGGGGAGCATGGTCGCCGATTGGAGATGTGACTACCATTATGTTGTGGATTGGCGGACAAGTAACTACTTTGAGTGTTATAAAAACCCTGATTCTGCCGTCGGCGGTTAGTCTTCTCACGCCTTTGTTAATAGCCTCTTATACTTTGCGCGGGCATATAGAAACCCCTAAAATAACCGAAAAAGAAAAAAAAGCTCATGCTCATACTACACCGCTAGAACGTAATTTAATGTTTGTACTAGGGGGCTTAGGATTACTCTCCGTACCAGTGTTCAAAGCCCTTACTCACTATCCACCTTATATGGGAATATTGCTAGCGGTGGGGCTTCTATGGTATTTTACTGAATTTTTGCATCGTCATAAAGAACCCGAATACAAACAAGGCTATTCGGTAGCGGCGATGTTGCACCGTATTGATACACCCAGTATTTTGTTTTTTCTAGGGATTTTGTTGGCAGTAGGTGCCCTCAATACTTCGGGGCATCTTCGTTTGATGGCTACTTATTTAAACCAAACTTTCGGGAGTATTTATTTGATTAATGCCCTCATTGGGTTATTGTCGGCGATTGTAGATAATGTACCTTTGGTAGCAGCCGCTATGGGAATGTACCCTATTTCGACCTATGCACCCGACCATGATTTTTGGAATTTGTTGGCCTATTGTGCTGGTACGGGCGGCAGTATTCTGATTATTGGCTCGGCGGCAGGCGTAGCTTCTATGAGTATCCTAAAAATTGATTTTTTATGGTATCTCAAACGAATCTCAGGATATGGATTGGCAGGATATTTGGCCGGAATCGGCGTTTATTATTTAACGCATTAGATGAAATTCACTACTTAGCTATAGGCGGCGATAAGCTTATAGCTAAAAAAGTTTCAATAGAATGACTTATCGTTGTGTTGATTTGAGAATTCCCCTTTCTAGAAATGCCTATCATTAAATGATTTTATTTTAAAAAAATATAGAGGTTATGCAACGTTGCGAATCGAATTAGCATCTTTCTAAAAAATCACCAACAATTTCATCCTCTCATTTATAAATTTACAGCTCATGAAAACCTTCTTAACCTTCGCAATGCTTGTTTGTACCGCCGCAGTTGCGCTTGCCCAAAACGACGACAAGCCTTATTTTACCAAAACATTTAGTCCTTCTTCTTTTAAAGCCTTGAATGTTCGCACTTCTGGAGGAAGCATTCAGGTGACGGGCGAAAGCGGTGAAGCAAGGGTAGAAATGTATGTACGGTCTAACAATTGGAACGGAAAGTCTTCCATGAGCAAGGAAGAAATCGACGAGCGTCTCCAAGATTATGAAGTAAGAGTGGCATTGGACGGCGAAACCCTCGTTTGCAAAGCCAAACGTAAAAGCGAAAACGATAGCTGGGACTGGAAAAAATCACTTAGTATCTCTTTTAAAGTGTTTGTTCCCGAAAAAACGACTACTGACTTAGCCACAAGCGGCGGAAGTATCAAATTGGCACGTTTGTCGGGTGTCCAAAACTTTACAACGAGCGGCGGCAGCCTTCATCTGAACGAATTAAGAGGTAACATCAAAGGTCGTACTTCAGGTGGTAGTATACATTTGACCAATTGCCGTGAACAATTAGATTTGAGTACAAGCGGTGGAAGTATTCATGCCGATGCCTGTGACGGTGATATTAGACTTGTAACTTCGGGAGGCAGTATTCAATTGGACGAAGTAACAGGCTATGTGAAAGCTACTACGAGTGGAGGAAGTATCAAAGGCGGCGGTATCAAAGGCGAGCTTGTGGCTTCTACTTCTGGCGGCTCTATTAGACTCATGGGCGTTTCCGCAGCACTTAAAGCAAGCACTAGTGCTGGTAGTATCCACGCCGAAATCGTAACTCTCGGCAAATACCTCGACCTCTCAACTTCGGCAGGCGGAATACATGTGCAGATGCCCCTCAACAAAGGGCTTGACCTTGACCTACGTGCCAATCGTGTAAATGTAGGTACGCTCCAAAACTTTAATGGTATTATGGAAAAAGACCGTATCAATGGCAAACTCAATGGCGGCGGAATACTCGTCAGCATGAGAGCTAGTTCGGGTTCTATTTCTATCAATGACTAAATCTTTAATTTTAGTTTGTAAAGGTTTCCTTATTAGGCCTCTTACTTCGGTGAGGGGTCTTTTTTAATTCCTATATTTTGAGATTTATTACTTGGGATTGTTTCCGTTTTTTTTGACTTTTGGTGATATAAACTCTTTACATTCCACATTTTACTTCATCTTTCCCATGAAACAAACACTTTTTTATGCTACTTTACTACTTATTTGGGGTAGCAGCGCCATAGCTCAATACAGTGGCAATTCTCTTAAATTAACTACTGATAGACCTATCGTAGGACAAGCAATGGGGGTAACATACGATCCTAGCCAAACAAAGCTAAGAGAGGCGACATCCATCGAAGCCGTTGTATATTGGTTGCGTACCAATGATGAGCCCCTCGCTCAAGCTTATGTGTTGACCAAAAAAGCCACAAAATTTGAGGGGCAAATTACGGCTCCAACCGATGCTGTCGCGTTTTGTATCATTCCCCAGACCGAAGAAAAGAAAGACTTTAACAATGGTCAAACTTATGCCTTTTTGTTGTATGGTCCCGACGCTAAGCCTCTTTCGGGTAGTTATGCAAGTCTAGGCTATGCCTACGCTAACTATTATTATGATATGGGCTTGGATGACCGTGATATTGACCTAGCCAAATCGCTTTTGGAAAAAGAGTTTAGTCTTTATCCTGCCAATAAACGCACGTTTTTTAAAGAATATGCTTCCACGCTGAGTCCTCGGAAAGAAGAAGACAAAAAACAGCTCCTTGCCGATGCAGATTTGCTTGCCCAAAGTACTGACTTAAAGGAAGAAGAATTGGGTACGTTACAACAAGTTTATCAAAGATTTCAACAAAAAGAAAAAGCCGAAGCTATCCAAAAAGTGAAAGAAAGTAAGTTTGGTAAAAAAGAAGATATGGTAGCTATGTATAGCAATTTTGTACGTACCAAATCAGCAATTGTCGACAAGAAAAAAGAATATGCTAAGGTCTGGAGTAATTTCCCGTCAGCGCCTAAAACTGTTGATTGGCAATACATGACATATATTCATAATAATTATTTGAGAATGCTCGCCGATTCTAATCAATGGGATGATTTCAAGAAAGTAGTGGCCGAAGCACGGCCTGAACTAAAATCTCAGTCGATACAAGTATATAACACAATCGCATGGAATTTGGCAAAAAAAGACCAAAACCTAGAACAAGCTGCCGAGCTATCGGCCCAAGCTACTCAATGGGCCAAGGAGCAAATCAATCAGCCTCGTCATGCCAGCGATCCTTCTTCTAGTACGGATGCGAAAATTCGGAAAGGACGTGAAAATCAATACAGTACCTTTGCTGATACCTACGGTTATATTTTACTCAAACAAGGCAAAGCAGCTGAAGCTGTGCCATTTTTAAAAGACGCGGCTGTCACTTATGGACATTATAAAAATGCCGAGGTAAACGAGCGATACATTCAAGCTTTAGAAAAAGTAAACCCTGCTGCTATCAAAGAAGTGGCCGAAAATGCCATTAAAAAGGGGAAAGCTAATGACGCTATCAATACTGCTCTCAAACAAGCATACGTGAAAGAAAAAGGAAATGAAAATGGTTTTGAAGGATACATAGCGGAGTTGAATCGTATCGCTTCCGAAAGCACTCGCGCCGAACTTCGCGAAAAAATGATTTTAAAACCTGCGCCTGCTTTTAGTCTCGTCAATCTAGAGGGAAAACCCGTTGCCTTGGCCGATTTGAAAGGCAAAACGGTAGTCGTTGATTTTTGGGCTACTTGGTGTGGGCCTTGTATTATGTCTTTTCCTGGCATGCAAAAAGCCGTTGATAAATTTAAAAATGATCCCAATGTAGCTTTTGTTTTCATTGATACTTGGCAAACCGAAGCCGACAAACGCAAAAACGCGGCTGACTTTATCGAAAAGAAAAAATATACTTTCAATGTATTGCTCGACGAAAAAGACGAAGTAGTGGCCTCTTATAAAGTATCAGGGATTCCTACCAAGTTTGTGATTGATAAAACAGGCAATATTCGTTTCAAAAGCATTGGCTTTGGTGGCAACACCGATGCACTTGTGGATGAGCTTTCGACCATGATTGCGCTCGCCAATGAAAACAATCAGCCTTAGAAAGCGTTTTTTGAATAGGTATTTGTCAAAGCCCGTTGCAAGACGGGCTTTATTTATAGGTAACAGCGTTATGACGCTAATTTATTATTTTTGCGCTTATCAGCTTAATACCTGCTACCAAATCAATTGAAAACCAATTCGATAATCATCCAAATATGAAGGGAATTATTCTTGCCGGAGGCTCTGGCACTCGTCTTCACCCACTTACGTTGGCCGTAAGCAAGCAGCTCATGCCTGTTTATGATAAACCTATGATATACTACCCCTTGTCAATTTTGATGCTAGCGGGTATTCGTGAAATCCTCATTATTTCTACGCCTCATGATTTACCTCACTTCCAGAAGCTCCTTGGGGATGGAAGTCGGATTGGGTGTAAATTTGAATACGCCGAGCAGCCTAGTCCCGACGGACTCGCACAGGCGTTTATCATTGGAGCAGATTTCATTGGCAATGATAAGGTAGCGTTGGTACTGGGCGACAATATTTTTTACGGCAGTGGATTGAGTAAATTGCTCCAAGCCAACAACGACCCCGAAGGAGGTGTGGTATATGCTTATCAAGTCCACGACCCTGAGCGCTATGGCGTGGTAGAATTTGACAAGGATTTTAATGTGCTTTCTATTGAAGAAAAACCCGAAAATCCTAAGTCAAACTATGCCGTGCCGGGGCTTTATTTTTACGATAATGAAGTCGTAGAAATTGCAAAAAATATCAAACCTAGCCCTCGTGGGGAGTTAGAAATTACCGACGTAAATCGTGTTTATCTTGAAAGAGGTAAACTGAAAGTAGGCGTACTGAATCGTGGTACTGCTTGGCTTGATACGGGTACTTTTGCTTCTCTAATGCAAGCAGGGCAATTTGTAGAAGTAATCGAAGAACGTCAAGGGCTTAAAATTGGTTGTATTGAAGAAGTCGCTTATCGCATGGGTTTTATCAACGAAGAACAACTTCGTGAAATCGCCCAACCATTATTGAAAAGTGGCTATGGACGCTATTTGCTAGGACTTCTTAAATAATTTTTTGACTAATCAGCTAGTGGCTTCACTAGCTGGTTTATCTTTTTGAATCTCGAAATCTATGTTTACGGGTATTGTTGAAACTACCGCCGAAGTAATCGAAATCTTGGCTGAAGGTACCAATCTCACTTTCAGGCTGCAATCGCATTTGGCATCAGAACTCAAAATCGACCAGAGTGTGAGTCACAACGGCGTATGTTTGACTGTGACGAGTTTAGAGGAGCAATCTTACACCGTCACGGCGGTAGATGAAACCCTCAAAAAAACCAATTTAGGGCAGTGGAAAATAGGCACCAAAGTAAACATCGAGCGTTGTATGCCGGCGCATGGGCGTTTTGATGGGCATATTGTACAAGGGCATGTGGACCAAACGGGGATTTGTACCTACATCGAAGAGGTGGGAGGAAGTTGGCTTTTCGATTTCCAATACGATGAAAGTATTGGTAATATCACCGTCGAAAAAGGTTCGATTTGTGTCAATGGCGTGAGTCTGACTGTTTTTAATTCAAAAGACGATAGTTTCCGCGTCACTATCATTCCATATACTTACGAGCATACCAACTTTCATCAGCTTCAGGTAGGAGATATTGTCAATTTGGAGTTTGATATTTTGGGGAAATATATGCAGAAGATATTGGCAAAACAGAAGTAATTTTAACCGCAATAGACGCAATAGAATCGCGATGGACGCAATAAATGAAAATGAGTTGGCGCGCCAAATTTATTTTGCTGCTTTGAAAGTCCATCAACATCTTGGGCCTGGCTTGTTAGAATCTGCTTATGAGGAATGTCTTTTTTATGAACTTCAAAAAATAGGTTTGAGAGTTGAAAAACAAAAAGCATTGCCCCTTATTTATGAAGAAATACGGCTTGAAATTGGCTATCGGTTAGATTTGTTAGTTGAAAATAAGGTAGTTGTTGAAGTAAAAGCCGTTGAATCATTTACAGATGTTCATACGGCACAAGTCATAACTTACTTAAAATTAACAGGTTGTAAATTAGGACTGCTCATCAATTTTAACGTCGCTTTGCTCAAAAACGGTGTAAAAAGACTCGTAAATGGCCTTTAAGTCTTTGCGCCTATTGCGAAACCTATTGTGTCCATTGCGGTTAAACAAACCTTGAAAAATCTTGTCTCACCCACGCATTTGTTACGAAATCTTCGTTCGCTCATTTTGTGATTCAAACGGCGACGGTATCGGTGATCTCAATGGTATCACTTCCCGCTTGGATTATCTCACCGACTTAGGCATTGAAGCTATCTGGCTCACCCCTATTTTTACCTCTCCAAGCTATCACAAATATGATGTAATTGATTACTACGCTATCGACAAAGAATATGGCACGCTCGACGATTTTCGGCGGCTACTCTCAGAAGCTCACGCGCGTGGCATTGCCGTTATCATGGATTTAGTCATTAATCACACAAGTGCCAATCATCCTTGGTTTCAGGAGTCGGTTAGGGGTACCGACAATCCTTATCGACATTTCTACAACTGGAAAAGTCCCCAAGAAATCGAAGAGCTAGGCATTGCTACGCGCGAAGTTACGCCCGATACATGGGATCGAAATCCTTGGCATGAATGGCCCGATACCACCGAAAAATACTACGGTCTGTTTTGGAGAGGTATGCCCGACCTCAACTGTGACCATCCTCCAGTGCGCAAGGCGATTTATGAAATAGGGCAGTTTTGGCTTAAAATGGGAGTAGATGGTTTTCGACTCGATGCGGCACGGCATATTTATCCTGAGTGGGAAGAATATAAAAATCATGATTTTTGGGTAGAATTTCGTACCGAAATGCAAAAAGCCAATCCACAGGTATATCTTGTGGGGGAAGTATGGACCGAAGCACCCAAAATTGCACCTTATTTTCGAGGGCTTACCGCCAATTTTAATTTTGATTTGAGTTTGGCACTCCAAAAAATCGCCGCCACCGAAAGGGATTCGGTAGGGTTGGTGAAAAAGCTGGCTCAAAATCGCATGATTTTTGCGCAAACCAACCCGCGTTTTATTGATGCTATCATGCTTACCAATCACGACCAAACGCGTATTGGGAGTGTATTGAAGGGTAATATAAATCGCCTAAAAGTAGCCGCCAATCTTTTGTTGACTTTGCCCGGACAGCCTTATTTGTACTATGGTGAAGAAATCGGAATGTTGGGTAAAAAACCTGACGAGTACATCCGAGAGCCTTTTTGGTGGGATGATGCCGAGAAAGACACCCAACGCACACGCTGGATGGTGCCTAAATACAACAAAAATAAAAGGATAATTCCTTTGACAGTACAAAGCCAAAACCCTGACTCGCTCTTTAATCATTACAAACGCCTCATTCATTTCCGAAAATCGAACGCAGTAGTGGGTGATATTCGAGGAAATCTCCAACCCTTAGATACCCACTCCGACCATCGCCTAGTAGCTTTTAAGCGTAGCGTGGGGGAGAATGAAGTCTGGGTGATTCATAATACTTGTGGTGAAGAAGTTACATTTTCGGCTCCGTTTTTACCTCATCATGTTTTGTTTAGTACTTCTTCGGTTACTTTCCTAAAAGCCGACACTCTTTCTATTGCTCCTTACGGTTGTGTGGTATTGGGGGAATGAATTTAATTTCAATTATTTTTGAAAGTACAATAATTTATCTTACTTTTGGCTATGGAATTACAAGAGGCAAAAGACCGTTTTGTTCAGGCGTGGGGTACGCTGGCTACCCAATGGGGGATTAATCGTACCATGGCACAAATTCATGCATTGTTGATGATTTCTGCCAATGCTCTTACGACCGAAGACCTAATGGCTCAGCTTCAGATTTCGCGTGGGAATGTGAGCATGAACTTGCGAGATTTGATGGATTGGGGGCTAGTCTTTAAAGAATTACGCCCTGGCGAGCGAAAAGAGTACTTTTTTGCCGAAAAAGATGCTTGGAAAGTAGCAAAACAAGTGGCTAAAGAGCGCAGAAGAAGGGAAATAGAGCCTGTCATTAAGCTGTTAGAAGAGCTTCGTGGTGTTCCTGTTCGGGCGGGTGATGCCGATTCAGAAACATTTCATGCAACCATCGAAAGCATCAGTCGAGTAGTAAACTTAGCCGACGGGGCGCTAGACGCCGCTATGAAAGCTGAAGAAAGCCTGATTTTAGGAACACTCATCAAATTATTACGATAGCATTCAAAGCGTAAATGAGCACTTGTGTGCTTATTTTTTGAGTTTTTAATTTCAATAATTTCTGAAAATTCTAAATTTGTAGAAAATGAATCGCGTCATGAACCTTCCACCCCAAGCGCCAGACATCCGTTCGGCCTTTCATAAAAAATGGTTTTGGTTGTGGGTTTCGTTACCCATCGGAGCCTATTATGTAAGTTGGCTGCTAATGATGATGCCTTTTCCTTTATTCTTAGTGATTGGCCAATGGTTGGCTTTGCAAAGTTCTCCCAAAAAGCAAAAACCAATGACCTCATGGCTACTGAACTTGGGGACACTTTTGATAACGGGATTGATTATCACGTTGATGGTTGATAAAATGTGGACAAACAACTACGATGATTATCTCATTTTTTTTCTTTTCGGAACATACTATCTAGTCCAATGTTTCAATGAGTGGATTTTCTTTCAGTTGTTTCCTTCTTGGCGCTTTGGTTATTGGTCGGCTGCCAATCTCATCGCGGCGGTAGTATGGATAGTAGTTTTAATGGGAGGTAAACACGCTTTACCTTTCACTGTAAAGCAAGAATACGTGCTTTGGTTTATCATTCCATTGCTCGGAATCATTTCCAATGTTATCACGGGCTTAGGAATACACCTTGCCACTCAAACGCGTTATGGACTATGAAAAAGAGGATGATTTATTACATTTCTCCGTAGCTACAATTATTTCGCCTCTCTGAGGCTGTAAATGATTAACTCAGTCTACTATATATAGCCCCCGAAAAACAACCCATGCCTGCTAAATTCAAAAAACTAACCCCACCTCGGCAAACCCTTCTTTGTATACCCCTACAGCGTAAGGGTGCTGGAGAATAAAACGGATGCTAAAAACAGCACCAATTTTGGTGCTTCCGATTCAGTTACCGAACTTTGTTTGTGTAAGCTAGTGTTCATCAGGGAGGTTTTTGTAATTTTGTAAAAAAATAAGTCGCTATGAGCGAGCAAGAAAAATATCAACGGCTGAAAGAAATTGCTTTACGTATTTCAAAGGATAAAAAAATTATCCATGAAAAAGGCGTAGAACAAGCTGCAAAAGAGCATGGTATCAAGTTTATCGTCCCTCAATCCATATCCAAGTTATCGCAAGAATAATGATATAGTCTTTTGTACCGAAGAAGGGACTGAGTACGAAATTTATTTTGCAGAAGGAGAAGGGTATTTTGAACAAGAACCTTTTGCTGAATTTGTGAAAATTTTCGGATTTCGTGTTTTAACTAATCCATTCTCCCGCATTTACAACCCTCGAATTGCTGAAACTGTAGTCTATCATCTTCTTGAATTTTTTGAAGATAACCGAGCTATTGTTTTGTACACTTGTGATCAGTCGGATGGACGTGAAGCCAAACGTAAAAAGCTTTTTGAAAAGTGGTATAAGATATATGCCACTTCCGAGTTTGTAAGATGGGACTTTTCGTTCGAAGGAACTCTTTTCCTTTCTATTCTATTAAAATCAGACAATCCATATTTGGATGCAATAAAAGAGGCTTTGCCCAAGGCGGGAGAGCCGTACAAATAATCAATGAAAACCAAAGGAACCAAACGAAACAAAGTCAATATCGTGACACTGGGTTGCAGTAAAAACTTGGTGGATAGCGAAAATATTTTTACTCAACTCAAAGGCAACGGCTACAACGTGACCCACGAGTCGCAAAAAGACGATGCAAACATCGTGATTGTGAATACGTGTGGGTTTATTGACAATGCCAAACAAGAATCGGTGGACACGATTCTGCGCTATGCCGATGCCAAAGAAGCAGGGTTGGTTGATAAAGTATATGTAACAGGCTGCTTGTCACATCGTTATAAAGACGAATTGGCCGTTGAAATTCCAACCGTGGATGCTTGGTTTGGAACGAATGAACTCCCTCGTTTGCTCAAAACCCTCAAAGCTGATTACAAACAAGAGCTTGTAGGAGAGCGTTTATTGACGACACCTGCGCACTATGCCTACCTCAAAATCGCAGAAGGCTGCGACCGTCCTTGTAGTTTTTGTGCCATTCCATTGATGAGGGGCGGGCACGTTTCTCGCTCAATAGACGAGTTGGTGATCGAGGCAAAATCATTGGCGCGTCGTGGGACGAAAGAACTGATTTTGATTGCCCAAGATTTGACCTACTACGGGCTAGATATTTACAAAAAACGCAATTTATCGGAGCTGCTGAATCACCTTGCCGATGTAGAGGGCATCGACTGGATTCGTTTGCAGTATGCGTACCCGTCGGGTTTTCCGCTGGATGTGTTGGATGTGATGCGCGAGCGTTCCAATATTTGTAAGTACTTAGACATGCCACTTCAAAGCGGCAGTACCGAAATGCTCAAAATCATGCGTCGTGGGATTACGCGTGAAAAAACGGAAGACCTTATCAAGACCATTCGTGATAAAGTGCCAGGTATTGCGCTCCGTACTACCTTGATTGCAGGTCACCCTGGCGAAACCGAAGAAATGTTTGAAGAAACCCTTGAGTTTGTTGAGCGTACGCGTTTCGATCGCTTGGGTGTTTTTGCTTACTCACACGAAGATCAGACCCATTCGTTTTCAATGCCCGACGATGTGCCTGCGGAAATAAAACAACAACGTACCGACGACATCATGGCGGTACAGCAAGATATTTCGTGGTCGCTGAACCAAGCTAAAATTGGAAATACCTACAAAGTGTTGTTTGACCGTAAAGAAGGCGGGTATTTTATTGGCCGTACCGAGTTTGACTCGCCTGAAGTGGACAATGAAGTGTTGATTTCGGCTGAACAATACGTTCGTTTAGGGGATTTTGCCCAAGTAAAAGTCAATGATGCCGAGGAGTTTGACTTATATGGGGATTTGGTGTAAATAAAAAAGCCTAGGAAAGTTTTTGAAATTTCCCTAGGCTTAGTAATTCTTATATTACTGGAGGCTATTTTTTTCCTAACCATTGTTTAGGAAGCCCCACTTTTTTTAGCATATTGTTTGCTTTCTCCAATTTTTCAGGAAACAAGACTTCATCATCATACTTGTTTAATGACTTATCTAGGCGTACAATTGGCGTTTTCCGATTTTTTATTTCAGCTATTACTTTCATTTGGGTGAAGTTTAACTACTACGAAATTAGTCATTTTTTCTTCTTACCAAAAAACTTTCATACTCTATATTTTTTCTGAAAGTTTCCCAATCACCATTTCTTTCTCCGACTATTTCAAAATCATTTGTAACTTCCGAATGAAATTTTGTAATTCCCATTCTATAAAGCCTCGTTCGAGTTTTCGTACTGCCTGTAGCATAAATCCAAGCATCAGGATATTTATCAGTAAATGCATAAACGGTAGCTACGACTGTTGCCAATACCTTTTCACTGTCCCCGTTGTTTGAAATCACAAGATCGTCTATTTCTCCAGTATCCAGATTTTTGTCACCAAAAGCTAAATTATACACTCCTTTTAAGTTAGTAGGTTGATATTTTACGAGCTTGTAGATAGGTCCCTTTTGTCCTTCACTAATAAACTCAAAGGTCATCAACGTATCACTTGAAGCCAACGGATATTTGGGTAATTTCATAAGTCGTTTATCCGTAAATTTCCTAAAAGGCTATAATAGAGCTACTTCTTCGCTTTTGCGATTTTAAGTGCTTCGGTCGTGGTATAATATTTTGCAATCATATTAGGTACTTCCCACTCAGGCAATTTTCCTGCTTTCAAAAAGTCCATGTATTTTTTGGCAACTTGCGAGAAGTGAGCTTCGTGGCCGATGTCGTATTTTTTAGGAATCACCACTTCCCAACCTTTGTCATTTTTCTTTAACTCAACGCCCGGATAAGTCGCTTGTACTTTCTTAAAAGCATCCGCTACGGCTTTTTCATAGGCAGGCGTGTTGTTGATAGCCTCAATGTAAAGTACAGGTTTGAAGTTTTGTTCTTTGCCTTGACGAATAATGAGGTTTGCCTTACTTCCTTTCATGATTGAGTAATGCGTATCGCCCGTACCTTGAGGGGCTTGGAAATTCCAGATTACTGACGCACGCGCATGTACCCCCTTGAGGGTGTAGTCAATCTGACCATTGGCATATACTTCTAGGTTTTTACCTTTTACGTCTTTTTTGAGGTAGTCAGGATAAGTGTCGTTTTTGGTCACTAGCTTAAACTGCTCAGGCGTGAGCGTAGTAGGCGTGTGGGTAGCGTTTATGATTTTTATATCTTTTTGATAATCAAGTGCCTGATTAGGGAAGCAACTCCACTGAATCAAATCTACTAAGTGAGTGGTAACGTCCACAATGCCTTCTCCTTGCTGGGCCACATCAAAAAACCAACTTGGGCGAATCAACGGCTCGCCTGATACATATTTAAAAAAATGGTGAACGCTTTCTTTGGTCACAGCGGGGTCTTGTGGCGTCCCTTTTTGTAGCGTGCCAAACAATGCAGGAAGCAAGGCTAGTTCGCGTTGAAGGGCGTTGCTGATTTCATAACGCTCCGTCATGATATCGTATAGCAATACATTGTTTTTCTTGGCTTGCGCAAAAGCCTGTTTCAACAAAGCAAATCCAGCGGCATCAATCGCCATAGGCTTATCGGCCAATACATTCAAGCCCGCATCTACCGATTTTTTGATGTAATCCGTTTTTTTCTGATTGTTTCCGGCCAATACCACTAAATTTCCAGCTTTTTCAGCAATCATTTTTTGGAAAAAATCAGGACCAGTATATACCTTTTCATCCCATTTGGTGGGGTCTTCGGGGCGGGTATTGTACTTCTTGATTTTGTCGAGATAAGCTTCTACGTCGGGGCCTTTGGAAGCATATACATGCACCACAGGGTTGACGTTGTCGTAGCGAGTGTTTTGAACCAAAGCGGCATGAAAGTGACCAGGTTCTAACACAATCAGATTAACAGGCTTACTATTTTGTTGTCCCATACTTGGAATCACGACACTACTTGCGGCTAATAAACAACCTAAAATGCGGGTTTTCATAAAAATGTGGGTGTTTTTTTAGGGGAATAAGCTAGCTAAGAGACAAATTTACTTACAAACTTACGGCTTCCCTCCATTTTTGAGCGCTATTTTGGTCAATAAACAGCGTAGCATTAGGGTGATTACGTAAAATAGTGGAAGGGTACAATTCTTGAATATCATCTACCAGAGTATGATAGATTGCCTCTGCTTTGTGCGCCGCAGGTACCATGCAAAATACACTTGGGGCCTTGACTAGCGCCGGAATCGTGAGCGTGAGGGCATACTCAGGTACTTGTTCGAGCGTGGCAAAACATCCATCGTGCACTTGCTGTAGGCGGCTTGTCAGGTCTAAGTCGATTCTTTTTACCAATACAGGGTCGTCAAAAAATGCAACGTGAGGGTCGTTGAAAGCAATATGGCAATTTTCGCCGATACCCATAAACACAATGTCGGTAGGGTACGTCTCCAGAAGTGCAGAATAGCGTCGACACTCTTCGGCGGGGTCAGAGATATTGCCGTTGAGATAATAAACGTTTTTAAGAGGTACTTTGTCAAAAAAACGGTCTTTCAAAAAATTCCCAAAACGCTGTGGCGCGTCATCGGCCAAGCCAATGTATTCGTCCATATGAAAGGCATTTACCCGTCCCCAATCAATGCCCTCCTGAAGTGCCAAGGCATCCAAAAATTCATTTTGGGAAGGCGCGGCTGCAAATATAATATTAACTATGTCTTGATTTTGGAGTAATTCTTTGATTTTAACAACGGCCATTTCAGCCGCATTTTGACCCAATTCTTGGCGCGTTTCAAAAAGTTTAACGTTGAGTTTGTCAACGGTTGTTTCTTGTAATGGATTCATTTTTGAGAATGTTTTATAAAGCTTTTTTCTACCACAACGAAGTGTAGTTATGATATGTGTATTAGAATTCTGTTGTATTTGTGGCGATTAGGTAAGCAAAATTAAGTCAGGGCTAAAGCCCTAAATTTTACTTTTAATTAATGATTCGAATAAACCACTCTACCATCTACCATCGTCATACTTACATGAATGTCTTTATCGAAAATAACAATGTCGGCATCTTTTCCTTTCGCTAATGAGCCTTTTTGTTCGCCTACACCCATGATACGCGCAGGTGTGGTACTCGCCATTCTGACGGCTTCGAGCAATGACACATCGGCCATAAAGACCATATTTCTGACCAAGCGGTCGAAAGTAGCTACACTACCCGCAAAAGATGTACGGTCGGGGAGTTTGGCTACTCCGTCTTCAATAATGACCTTCAGTCCATTTTTGAGTGAACCTAAAGTGCTTTCACCCTCTGGCATTCCAGCCCCACGCATAGCATCGGTGATGAGAGCGGTACGGTCAGCGCCTTTGATTTTGTGTACCAATTTGAGAAGAGGGGCGGGCAAATGAATGCCATCGCCGATGATTTCAACATCTAAGTCTAGCAAATAAGCACTTTCAATCACTCCTGCATAGCGGAAGGCATTCTTACGAGTTACTCCCGACATAGCCGAATACAGGTGTGTAACGAGCGAATATCCATTTTCATATGCCTCCAACACGTCATCATAAAAGGCATCGGTGTGGGCAATAGCTGCCAAAATTCCTTTTTGACGAAGTCGTTGCCCAAAAGCAATAGCGCCGTCTAGTTCGGGAGCGGCACTCCACCGCACAATCGACGACGAATGAGAGAGTATCTCTTCGTATTCGGCAGGGTCAGGATTACGAATATAGCGCGGGTCTTGTGCACCCCGCTGACTTAGGGCAAAATAAGGGCCTTCGAGATGTATCCCCAAAAACGCCGCCCCACTTATATTCAAGCGATTGGCATTTTCATAGACATCGAGGGTTTGGAGTAAATCTTCTTTTTCGGCGGTGAGTGTGGTGGGTACGAGGGCAGTGGTACCGTATTGGGCATGGAGTTGGGCGATTTTCAAGAAAGCTTCTTCGGTGCCATCCATAAAATCGAACCCTCCTCCCCCGTGCACATGAATATCAATAAAACCTGGAGCGATGTATAGCCCTTGGGCGTCTATTTCCTCGGCGTTGGGTACTTCTACGTTATCTTCGTGAACCCCTAAAATTTTCCCTTCTTCCACAACTACCGTTCCGTTTTTAATGGCGCGGAAAGGACTAAGAACGGTACCGTTGGTTATTTTTATTTTCATGAAAAAAATGTCTTCTTTTAGTGCTTCGCTCTAATTACCTTATTCAAACCTTCCAAGTTTTCAAAACTTGGAAAGTTTCGGAGCTATAAAGACCAGCGTTTTACTTTATGGCCGTAAGCTGCATAATACACCAAATACAGATAGCAAGGGAATAATACCCAGTAAGCAGTACGGACATCGTACAAATCGGCAAAATATCCGTAAAACAATGGCATGATGGCATTGCCACAAAGTCCCATAATCAAGATAGAAGCACCTAGCTTGGTATAACGCCCTAGACCATCAAGTGCTAAAGGCCAAATACCCGCCCATACCAAGGAATTAGCCAAACCTAACAAGACCACAAACCAAATAGAGAGGTCGGCGGTATGGCCTAGAAAAGAGACTGTTCCTTTTGCGAAAATGATGAGTAAAGTAAATATCGTGCCCAATACCGTACAAAACCGCAGAGCATTGACTTGGCTAATGAATCGAGGAATAGTAACGATTCCGATGATATAACCTGCAATGGTACAAGCCAAGGTATAAGAAGGAAAAGTTTTGGCTTTGAGCAAGTCAATCCCCATCGAATTGGCATAACCAATGACGGTATCAATCGCAATTACTTGCGTACCTACGTGTAGGAAAATGGCCACGGCTCCCAAAATCAAATGTGGGAACTGAAAAATACTGTTTTTGCCGGCATTGGCCGACGCCACTTCGGGGCTTTCGTGCTCGGTGTTGATTTCGGGCAAAGGCGAACGATAGACCAAATAACCCAATACAAATAAAAATACGCCTAACACAGAATAGGGAGTAATGACACGTCTCACTAATTCATCCAAAGCGGCTCCTCGTTGGGCATCGCTCATGCTGCTAAGTTGGGCAAACAAATCGGTATCAGTAGGTCTTAAAATGACCGCCGCAAATACCAAGGGGGACAAAATTCCTGCTGCTTTGTTGCAAATCCCCATGATACTTATACGCTGAGCGCCACGTTCTTTAGGCCCCAAAATCGTAATGTAAGGATTGGCGGCAGTTTGAAGAATAGCCAATCCAATACCAATGGTAAAAAGACCAGCTAAAAAAACGCCATAGGTGCGTGTCATAGCTGCCGGTACGAAAATAAACGCCCCCAATGCCATAAACCAAAATCCAAACATCATTCCTTTTTTGAATCCTTGGGTTTTGAGCAAATACGAAGCGGGCACCGACATGATGAAGTAGGCGATATAAAACGCAAACGCTACCAGATACGCCTGAAAACTCGTAAGCTCACAGGCGATTTTGAAATAAGGAATCAGGATAGAATTGACCCAAGAAATAAAACCAAATATAAAAAACATCAACCCGATGAGGAAGATAGAAACGGTGGTTTCGCGGGGGCTTAGGCTGCTTACTTCAACGGCAGCAGTAGAGGGTTTCATAGCAAGAAAAGGGGTTTCAGGTTGAATTTGTTTGAACCACAAAGAGCCTATAGAATCGCTTCTTTGTGGTTCCGAAAGAATCGCTACACGGTAGGCTCCCAGCCTTTTTCGTATTCGCGTTTCCAGAGTTTTTGGGCTTCTTTATTGTTTTTGATATGTCCGTTGGAAGGGTCAATATCTAAAATGCTATTGGAGCGAATCGCGATATTCCCGAGCTGACAAAGCAGCGTACTTTGATGCCCGCTCACAATTCCCGAAGCCAAAGTGGCACCTTGTTTGATTGCTGCCACAAAATTTTGGAAGTGAGTGGCATCCAATGCTTGCGAAGGGTCCATTTTATTGCGCGCGTCAATCGGCATATCATTCTTTACGTCTTTGATAAGCTTATTGTCGAGGTCATAGATTTTGTAGGCGTTGCCCCCACCATATTCTAAAGTACCTTTTTCTCCATAAAACGATACGCCTACACTGCTTCCTTCAATGTTGCGGCTATTGCAACTACGGCCTTCCCAAGTCATAAACTTATCTTTACCAAACTCTAAGTTAATCACTTGAGTATCGGGAGCTTCCCAATCATCTTGATAACGATAGCGTCCACCCGACGACGATACCTTGGTGGGGTATTCTACTTGCAATCCCCACCGCATAAGGTCGAGCATGTGTGTGCCGTTGTTGAGGGCTTCGCCAGTACCCCAGTGCCAAAACCAGTGCCAGTTATAATGAATCACATTGTCTTTATAAGCTCTACGTGGAGCTGGCCCTTGCCACAAGTCATAATTGAGCCAAGAAGGTACAGCGGCGGCTTTGCCGATTCCGATAGAGGCGCGATTGTTGGTGTACCAACCTTTGGCAAAATAAGGCCGACCAATCACTCCGTCGTGGATTTCTTGAATGGCTTGTTTTACATTAGGCCACGAACGGCGCTGATTACCCATCTGAATCACATTTTTGTACTTAGCGGCTACCGCTATCAAAAGCTCACCTTCGTGTGGGTTGTGGCTGCATGGTTTTTCGAGATATACGTGTTTGCCCGCTTTTGATGCCAAGATAGCGGCTGGGGCGTGCCAATGGTCAGGAGCTGCCACGATAAGCCCGTCCATGTTTTTGTCTTCCAGTGCTTTACGAAAATCAGGCGTATCTTTCGGTTTTGAATTTTGGATAGTTTCTACGGCCTTGATACATTTTTCGGCAGCACGCGAATCTACATCCGAAATCGTAACTATCTCACAGTTAGGCTGTAATGCGAAATTTTTGGCCAAGGCGAGTCCACGGCTATTGACTCCCATTACTCCGAGTCTTACTTTTTCGTTGGCTCCGATGATACGCCCGTAGCTTTTCGCGCTGACGCCTGGCAAAATTCCGCCAACGGTGAGAGCCGCCGTTCCGGTCAAAGTCTTTTTGAGAAAATCGCGTCTCGACGCACTGCTTGAAGAGTTTTCCTGCTTATTCATGCAAAGATTTGTTTTGAAAAAAAGGTTTTTATTTGCTTTGGGGAACCCAATAAGTACAATAGCCCGTGGCCTCTACAGGGCCTTTAAACAGCATACAGCCTCCGCAAGTTTTTTGTTCTTTGGGCGGCAGCCACAAATTACAATTGCTGCATTGAGACTCAGCTTGGGGCGACACCTCCACATAGCCTAATTTTTTCCGGGTCTTTAGGTCGTTGTCCGATACACCCGATAAGTCTTTGCAAGGGTCAATATTTACTTTTGAGTTCTTTTCCTCAGAAGTCGATTTTGACTGGCAGCTACTCACCCAAATTCCTAAGGCAGGCAGGGTGTAGACCGTTTTTTCGATAAAATTCCTTCTTTTCATGTTGATGAATCAGCCTCTTATAAGCCACCTTATTTTATGGGTTTTTGCTTGTGTTAGAGGAAATTAAAAATTCAATGTTTGCTTTGGTGGTGCTGTCGGCCTTTGCGACTTGTTTTTTTAGTACTTCTTTCAAAGAATCTTCAGGTTCTACTTTTAATTTTTTCATTCCTCTGATTGCTCCTTTCACCACCCAAATTTGCGAATCAGACCCTTCTTCAAATATTCCAAATAGCTCAGTGATTTCTCCTTTACGATTGCGAGCTCCAATCACGTGTCCAAATTCTTCTAAAAATTCATTCTTTGCAGGGGTGATTTGTTGGAAAAAG
The DNA here is from genome assembly GCF_000423565.1 of Runella zeae DSM 19591. Lineage (GTDB taxonomy): Bacteria > Bacteroidota > Bacteroidia > Cytophagales > Spirosomataceae > Runella > Runella zeae. Next base: position 35,234 of record NZ_AUIF01000017.1, read on the forward strand.
TTTTTTTGCTGTAATCCCTTCAACAAACCTAACGAGGCGCCTGCCTCTGAACTTAACACACCCATCCGAAACCATTTGTCCGAAACTTGCTTTTCTAGGATGCTAGCCAATGCTTCGGTGCTTTGTGGCGTCCCAAATTGCCCTACACTCAAACACGCCTGAAAAGCTACTTTGGGAGAGGCATCTTTGGTGGCGGCTACGATTTGGTCAAAAAGCGCAGGAAAACGCTCCGCTTCGGCTACCGCATAAGCCCTTATTTCAGGTTGGTTGTCTTTGAAGGCTTCAGCTACTGTATTCTCTTCCAATGCATTAAGACCTTCTAGTGTAAAAAAGGCGTGTAAACGAGCATGAGGATTGGTGTCTTTTAGCAATATTTCTTTCAGCGATGCTAACACCGATTTGTCTTGTTTTTCGAGCAAAAGGCGTTGGGCTTGTAGCCTCCACCATTGCTGAGGATGCGCCAAAAGAGCTACTAATTCGGCTGCACTTTTCGACCTCAAACGAGGCTGAACGGGCGTAGGTTTAGCGCCTTTAGGTATAATACGATAAATACGCCCCAATTGACTACCCTTGAAAAAATCCATTTCTTCTTTTAAATCTTCGGGAATAGCCGTAGGAGTTTCGATGTGTTGACGATACATATCAATCATGTACAAAATGCCATCAGGGCCTACGCTCAACTGAACTGGACGAAACCAAGGGTCAGATGAAACCAAAAACTCCTTGTCTTTTTCTTTATCGCCTCTTTTGGCAATAAAAGTGGGACTATTGGGAGCCAACGTAAGTATATCTCGATGAACCAGATTGCCAGCTACTTCTCCCGTAAAAATCGACCCTTGGTATTCTTTGGGTAATAAGTCTGCCCCATAAAAAGTGCCACCTGATGCTCCCGTGAAGTGGTCTTCGGCGTATTCGTGGCGGTCTAGCTTGGCTTCGGCAAATTGTTCGTTTCGGCGTTTGGTACGTTCTTTACGCCAATAGGGCGGCGGTGTTTGCTGAAACATCTCAGGGTCGTGGTCGGAGATATTGAGCGCTACATCGTAAGAAGGCAAAAACCCATGCCGATACAGATACCGTCCTGCGATAGGTGCATGCTGAATGTGAATGGAATTTTCGGTAAAAAAACGATTGCCCCAATCATCTACCGCCATTCCAAACTGCCCCGAACTAGACTCAATTTCAAACTTTCCCTTATCTAGTCGAAACCTAAAATCGCCACCTTTGATAGAAATAGGAGGAGCTTTGGGGGTTCGTAAAAACTTGATTTCGCCTGCTTGTCCACAGTTAGAAGCATAAATCCAGTTATCTACATTGTAGTGCAAGTTGGTGATTTGAGCTTCGGAATTGCTGGCAAAAAATCCTGTAAAAACCACTTCTTTCACATCGGCACGAAAATCGCCCGTTGTGTCTTTCAAAAACAAAATATCGGGCGCAGCGGCCACTAATAGCCCCCCTTCCCACGGCAAAATACTGGTAGCTTCCGAAAGATGCTCCGCAAAAATCACGGCGGAGTCAATCCGCCCGTCTCGATTGGTATCTCGCAATAGCCTAATGGCTCCGTTGAGCGTGCCGTCTTCGGGTTTGGAAGGATAGTCGGGCATTTCTACTACAAAAGCATTTCCTTCTTCGTCAAATACCATCTCTACGGGGTCGAGTACCTGAGGCTCAGTAGCGAAAATATCGACTGTGAGTCGGTCGTCACTCAAAGTAAAACTTTTAAGCGCTTCCTCTGCCGTGAGCGAATCGGTATAATGTCCACACGACAAACTCATCCCTATCAAGACGAGAAGCGATAATTTTGTTGGAGCATTCATGGGGTTATTTATAAAAAAATCTACAAATATTTCGGTCTACAAATATTTTGGTGCGCTGCACCTTTTGTTGTTGCGGGGTTTATTTTGGTCTACAAATATTTCGGTGCGCTGCACCTTTTGTTGTTGTGGGGTTTATTTTGGTCTACAAATATTTCGGTGCGCTGCACCTTTTGTTGTTGTGGGGTTTATTTTGGTCTACAAATATTTCGGTGCGCTGCACCTTTTGTTGTTGCGGTTTATTTAATTACGTCTACAAATATTTCGGTGCGCTGCACCTTTGGGGGGCTTTGTCTTATTTGGGTATTTTTACCAAATCTTGTATCTCGTGGCCTTCGTGGTCAAAACGGGCTAAGGTATAAACGCTACCATCGTGGCCTACGGCAATAGAGTTGACATAAGTCGGGCGACTACCATCGGGATAAAAAATAGGGCCGTGGTCTTTGTATGTTTGAGTCGGAATATGAAACGTAACCAAATGCAAATTTTCTAAACCTTTAGCGGCTCCTTTGGCGATTTCATCGGCTCCTTTTAAGCGTTTACCATTGATGTAAATCGGCCCGCCCGTAAGATAATAAATGGTTTCGTTGTCGGGGCCGGGCTGAAAACCTAGATAGCCATAGCTAAATTGGTCAAACATTCCGCTTTTTCGCGAAGGCTCTGAAGTAAGCCTTTCTACCAATTCTATTTTAGGGATTTTGGGATCAAAGCGAAACAGATAACCCGAATTTCCGTGGATACCATACGCCACTTCTTCGGGTGCGTACCAAAAGATTTTGCGCCAATTGTATCCCATACTTCCTGGACGGGTAGGGTCGTATTTGCCAAAATAATCTAACCTTAAATCTACCCCTTCTAGCTTTTGAATAGATTCGTTGTTGGGATGATACGTGAAAATATCGCCTTCGGAAGTGGAAAAATAAACAGTTCCGTCGCGGGGGTCGACCACCATAGAGCGGCACAGTACACGATAATCATCTCCCGGAATCCCTGCTTCGCCCTTGGCCGATACCAACCCTACGGTTTTGAGGGTTTGAGTATTCAAATCAAAATGAATAAAATACCCTAACGGCCATGTGATTCCATATAAATGACCTCGCTCACGGTCGATAGTCATGGTAAGAATGCCTTCTCCTTCGGGAGCAAGGGCTAAATTCTCAAACTGACCTGTTGCCAAATCATAAGATATAAAATGCCCCCCTGGGTATAACGCTTTTCCCGCTGGCGCCGACACTGGCAAACGTTCCATCCCGTCAATCATGTCGTACACGCCTACGTGTGTAGCAAAGTAAAGTTTGCCGTTGCTTTCATAAAAGCGCACATGACTTTTGCCTTGCGGAATGGCATCGGCATTTTTTTCGCCGCATATTTCGGTCAGGTCAGCTACCCATTCGGTGAGGTCGGTGGCGGGGTCATAAGCGTACATTTGACCACCAATCTCGTAAGACTCGGAGCAGAGAACATAATAAATTTTGCCGTTGCTTGCGGTCGTAATGGCATTATAAGTATCATGTGCCAAATCAAAACCAGAGAAATAAGGAGTTGCAATCAGGGTCATAATTGGGAAAGATTTGAATTTGACAAGGCACAAAAATGACTTCAAAGGACTTTGCTTCCTTTCTAAATGTGCTTGACAATAAATTATTTGGCTATAAAAACTTTGTTTTCAATTGTTATTTTGGAATAAGGCCTACTTGGGTGGCTAGTTTATCTATTTCTTGATAAATTAGCCCTGGCACACGTGCATCCCAAACACTCGGCAAACCATACACCATTTGAGAAGAAGCCCCCTCATAGCCCCCTTCTTTCAGAATAGTAGCCGACGGGATGTAGCCCATCACATCGTTGGAATAACCCATCACAAACACCTCATGTCCAAATCGCTTCTTGCATTCAATGGCATATTCTATCACTAGCTCTCCGCCAAAACTAAACAATGCTTGGTCGCCTATTTTCCAGATTTGGATGGGGTAGCTATAGGAAGAAAGGAAAGGTTTGCCTTGTTTTTTCTCATTCAAAAGTCTCGTAGCCCAGCGCTGCATATAAGGGGCATCTTCTTTTTGGACTTTAAGCAGTTCGGCTTCTGTAGGGGGAGGCGACAAGGGCAAATCTATTTCAGCATAAGCCGTGAGAAGCTCTGCCGTTAAGGGGCGCATAGGTTCTTCTATTACACGTTCTACTGCTGCCGCAAGTTCCCGCCCGTACTGTTTTGCCAGCGCAATCGTCCGACGAGGAAGGGGGTTTTGGTCGCCCGCAGCTCCCTGAAAAAACAAAGCGGTGGCTTCGGGATGGGCTTTTTCAAGCTCAATTTGAGCAAATCCTGGATAATCTCCCGACAATTGATAAATATCCAATACCGTCGGATGACACGCATACCCAAAAGCCAAAGCTTTGAGTACACCTTTGGTATTGACAACCTTGATGACCGGCACTGCATAGTCATTAGGGCCTTTGAGTTCTGTTTGTTCTCGCAAACTCGCCTCTTTGTTGTTACGACGATTTACCTGAAACCTTGTTACTCCATTTTGGGCAAATACTTCGACTGGTTCCAAAGATTGAATGGCTTTGGCCGCCAATGCTATAACCTGCGCTTCTAATTGGCGAGAGTATTTGGCGATTTTGGCTTCTTCGGTTTCATTCAAAGGATAAATATCGTGCAAAGCATCGTCCAACACTGGCCCCGAATGCGTGTGTGAGCTGTTGAGAATGATTTGGGCTTTAGACAATCCAAACTGCCGCTTGAGTTGCTCCCGAATTCGGTCAGACATTGCCTTGGGAAACCCTAGCATATCAGTGGTAATAAGCAAAACCTTTTGGCCTTTTTCGTCTTCTAATGCCAACGCTTTTGCCCATAAGTCATGTAGTTTTCCTTCAGAAGCGTGCGTACGAGAAGCATAGCCTGCTTGCCAAATCGCCGTTTGAGGAGTAATGATGACTTTGGCTACGCCGGCTTTCCAACCTTTGGCCCAAGTGGTAAGGCTCACCAAAAGCCCAATAACCCAAAGCATTTTTTTCATTTCAAACTAATGAGTTTATCGGCGTGAGTGTAGATTTTTTCGATAGCATTCGCAATCTCGTCCATATCAGCGCGCGTACCTAGGAGCATATTTTGCGTAAACCACACTGCCTCTTCGTTGCAGAGTTTGTCATTTTGGGGGCAATGATTCCTTTCTACGTATCGCTTAAAATCCAATTGAGATTTTGGATACATTTTCTGGAAATTTTTCGACTGAAAAGCGTCATTGAGATAAGGCATATTGTTGAGCGTAGCGTAACCTTTTGAACACGGCACTCCTTCCGCAGTGAGTGCTTTCAGAAATGTATCTCTCGACAACCCCTTGAAATCCTGCTTTTTATAACGAAAAGGAAATAAATGAAAGGCGGCACGGGTTACATTATCATATAATTTATAGGGGACAATGCCCGGGATTTTCTCAATCTTTGCTTTTAAATAAGCCGCATTTTCGTTGCGTAGGGTTGTTTCGGCATCTAGGCGTTTGAGCTGTGCCAATCCAATCGCCGCTTGGTATTCGGTGATGCGCTGTTTGTTGCCTTGCATAATCGTCCCGGCGCCAATCACGCCCGAGGCCATTCCGTAAGGATTTCCGTAGTTGTGATATGAAAAACAACGATCCATCAACAAGTCGTTGTCACTCACGATAGCACCCGCTTCGCCAATAGCCAAGTTTTTAGAGTTTTGAAAACTAAAACAGCCTGCATCCCCAAAAGTCCCTACTTGCTTGTGGTTGATTTCGGCCAAGTGCGCTTGGCAAGCATCCTCAATCACGGCCAATTTGTGTTTTTTCGCGATTTCCAAAATCTTGGGCATATTGGCAGGTAAGCCCAAAATGTGCACCGGAATGATTGCCTTGGTACGTGGCGTAATTTTTGCTTCGATTTTGGCCGGGTCCATTTGAAAAGTTTCGGGGTCCACATCCACAAAAACCGGCATTGCTCCGTTTGCAATCACGGGGGCCACTGTACCTATAAAAGTATAAGGCGGGACCAATACTTCGTCCCCACCCCGAATATCCAATTGTGCCAAAGCTGTAATGAGGGCATTGGTACCGTTGACAACCGCCAAAGAACGTTTTGAGCCGACGGTTGCCGCCCATTTTGCTTCAAATTCAGTTACTACACCCGCTCTTGACCACACACCACTCCGAATCACCTCAAGGAGCTGTTTTTCGTCAGTTTCGGGCTTCCAAATCGGCCAAGTAGGCCACGGTTTTGTCCGTACGGGCTTCCCGCCTAATAAAGCAGGTGGCTCTGCCAACGAAAAAGTAACGGGTACTTCTCGTGAAGGTGGCGTTTGAAGTTTTTCGGTGAGCAAGGTCGGCGTCAGCATGGCGCCTAAACCCGTCAGAGAATTGCGCTTCAAAAATTCGCGTCTGGAAAAGGGTTGAGAGGGCATAGTAATGACTTTTTTAGATTTATGCTTTTCTTGCTTTTTTGAGTACACTTTCTATGGTTACGGGTGCACCACCTTGGCGCTTGCTTTCGTCTGCGGCTTCCATAAAAGCAAAGATTTCGATGGTTTCTTCGGGAGTAACAGGCACACTTCCTGTCTCAAAATAGTTAACAATATCTTTGAGCAACGGCTCGTATCCACCATAAGGCCCTAAGACGATGTTGCCGTTTTGGGTATAAACCGTTCCGCCATAATCGTGTTTTCCAGTACGAGTGCCACGAAAAGTACCTACTCGTCCATCCGCCCAAGTACCTACTACAATATCCGTACTGTCGTTGTTGATTCTCACTACCTGCTTGCAGCCTGTACCCATGACGGTATAAAGCGTCTCTACTCCATGAATACCGTACCAAAACAAATCGGGGTGCGTTTTTTCTAAAACAGCAGGACTAAATGTATCGGCTCCTACTACGATGCTTTTATCGACTTTTTCGATTCCTTTGATATGTCGTAAAGAGGAGGCCGAGAAAACGGGTATTTTGTACTTTTTGGATGCTTCAAAAATCGCAATCGCATCCGAAAGCGAAGCGGCGATTGGTTTGTCAATAAAAAGACGTTTTTCTGACTTAAGAACCTGAATCGCTTGCTCCAAATGTAGACGACCGTCGTTGGTTTCGAGCAATACTACATCTACTTTTTTTAGTAAATCAGCAATCGAATCCACGATTTCTACATTATACTTTTTTACTTCTTCGATATAGCCCGGAATCCGTTTCGTGCTACTTTCGATGTCTTTGCTACCGTATGGATAAGCTGCTACTATTTTATAACCTCCAAAATCAGCACTCGCTTCAGGGGCGTTGAGTACTTTGGTGAAGGCCGTACTATGAGAAGTATCAAGCCCGATAATGCCCACCCGCTTGCCTTCAGCTATCGTCTGAGCAGAAGTACGAAGAGGGTCTAGCATTCCCAAAGTTAAAGTTCCTAAAGCAGCATTTTTTACAAACTTTCTACGGTTATATAGTGATTGAGCCATGATAAAATGTTGAGAGTTAAATAATAGACAATAATATATCTATATTTAGTAAGTCTTTTTGTACTATTACTACGGTAGTTTGAACAAATATTTTTTTAACTTTACAAAGATAGTTAAAATTTGTTTACATTTTTGCATAAAATTTGATTACAAAAATGAAGATTGATTCTCTTGCTAATAAAGTATATATAGAGCTTCGCAAAAAAATCCTCTCCAACCAACTCGTATCAGGCACGCGCCTAAAGGAGGATATTTGGGCCAAACGCCTAGATGTAAATCGCATGGCTGTAAGAGAGGCACTAACGCGACTTTTGGGCGAACAGCTCATTGAGACGGGCGAAAAGGGCGGGTATTTTGTAAAATCGATGAGTGCAGAAGATGTAAGGCAAATCCGCGAACTCCGCGAAATCTTAGAGTTGGGGGCTATTCGGTTGGCTATTCAGAAAATCGACGAACAAGGCATTCAGAAGCTGGAGGAAATCTGCAATGATTTTACATCAATGGTGGAGCGGGGGTATTTTGGAGGTGCTTGCGAAGCCGATGTTAAATTTCATGAAACTTTGATTGATTGTGCTCAAAATGAGAAACTAAAAGATATTTATGAAATCAGTAATATTCCCTTATTTCATCAAAAGCTAGGTAAATCGCAGACTCATATGGATGACTATGAGCTTACCGACCAAGAGCATCGACAAATCTTAAAGGCGCTCAAAGAAAAAGACATAAAGCTTGCAGAGGAGACTCTTAGCAAGCATCTCCTCCGTGGCGAAGTAGAAGCGTTGGAGCTGGATTGATACTTATTATACTTGTTTACTGTTCCTTTGATTCACCCTAGGCTGTTATCTTATTAAGGTAGCAGCCTCTTTTTTCTCTAAAAACTCCAATTATTGCTTGGCATTGTTAACTAACAGGCTGTGTGTAGTTAGTTTTCGTAAAAAAAACTTTACACAATTTTTTTTGTTTACAAAAATAAGTTTTCTTTGTAAACAAATTAACAGAATATATGCCAACAATCATGATCAAATTGTTTTATATATTTTGGTAAACTGTAAGTCTAACCAATCAACATCTCAAAAAACCTGTCTGCATAAACCCTATTTCAACGTAACGCATTCCTTAAAAACCATCTAACACATGAACAACTTTTTCCTACTCCGAAAAAAAGGAGTAAGTATGCTACTGCTTTGCCTACTTACCTCCATTGCGGTGTATGCCCAAACCCAAGTCTCTGGTCGAGTGGTGGGTTCTGACGATTCGCAGCCGATTGCGGGGGCGTCTGTACTTATCAAAGGAAATACGACAAATGGCACCATTACGGCTGCCGACGGAAGTTTCAAACTATCGGTTAGCGCTAATGCCGTCTTGGTGATTTCTTATATAGGATACCAACTACAAGAAATTCCAGTAGGTAGTCAAACCACTTTTAATATCTCCCTAACGCCCTCTTCTACAACTTTGGGGGAAGTAGTAGTGACAGGCTACTCTGCTGAAAGAAAAAAGGATATTACAGGGTCGGTATCGGTAGTAGATGTAAAAGCACTAAAGTCAATTCCGGCAGGTTCGGCAGTGCAAGCGCTTCAAGGCCAAGCAGCTGGGGTCAATGTGATTAGTTCGGGTGCCCCCGGTAGTCCAAGCAATATCTTCGTACGAGGTATTTCTTCGTTTGGAAACACGCAGCCGCTTGTACTCGTAGATGGCGTACAAGCCGAGCTCAACGACGTCAGTGCCGATGATGTAGAGTCGATTCAGGTACTTAAAGATGCGGGTGCGGCCTCTATTTATGGGGTTCGTGGTTCAAACGGGGTCATCATCGTAACCACTAAAAAAGGAAAATCAGGACAGCCTGTAATTTCGTATGATGCCTACTACGGCAATCAGCAACCTTTGCAAGGAAATGTGTTTAATTTGCTCAATTCAACGGATTTTGCTCGTTTGACCAAAATCGCTTATCCTACGACAGGCTTGTTTCAAAATGGCCTTCCTGACTTTACGTATAGAGGTCCGGGTGCAACGGGAGTGGGCAAAGCAGGAGATGCCGCCGTAGATCCTTCCAAGTACAATTTCGATGCCAACGCGCCTGGTCGCAATTACTTGATACAAGCCGTCAATAAAACAGGGACTGACTGGTTTCATGAGTTGTTTAAAAATGCGCCTATGACTAGCCACAACCTAACCGCGAGTGGTGGAACCGACAAATCTAACTATATGGTTTCGTTGGGCTATTTCAACCAACAAGGTACGATGTTGAAGAGTTATTTGGAACGTTATTCGGCTCGTATCAATACCCAATTCAAGATTAAAAACAACATCAGAGTTGGAGAAAATGTGTACATGTTTTATAAGAAAAACCCTGGTTTTGACAACCTAAGTACCGGAAATCCTATCGCTTGGACTTACCGCGCTATGCCCATCATACCCGTGTATGACATCAAAGGCAATTACGGTGGTACATTTGCTGGTCCAGAGCTAGGGAGTTCTTCCAATCCAGTGGCGGTACAAATGAATACCGTCAACAACAAAAACAATGCTTGGGATGTGGTAGGAAATGTATACGCAGAAGTAGATTTCTTAAAGCACTTTACCGCTCGCACAAGTTTTGGTGGAACTATTGATAATCAGTACGCTACCAATTTCAATTTTACCCCTTACAACAATTCCGAAGGAAATACCAACCCCAACTCCTTCTCCGAAATTGCGCTCTACAACAGCAACACTATGTGGACCAACACCCTCACTTATACCAATGCTTTTGGGAAACACAACCTAAAAGCGATTGTAGGGTCGGAGGCAATTCGCAACTACGGTCGCTATTTGATTGGGTCGGCAAGTAGATTATTTTCTACCAACTTTGATTACTTGAGCCTTTCAAATGGTACTATCAATATTACCAACTCAAGCAGCGCGTATCACAATACACTCTTCTCTATTTTTGGTCGTGCTGATTATGCTTTTGACGACAAATACCTCGTGGGTGTCACAGTTCGCCGCGACGGGTCTTCTCGTTTTGGAGCCAATCGCCGCTACGGCACTTTCCCCTCGGTATCACTAGGCTGGCGCTTGACAGGCGAAGAGTTTTTGAAAGATGTAGCGTGGCTCAACGAGCTTAAACTCAGAGGTAGCTATGGTGTATTGGGTTCTCAAAACAACGTAAGTCCTCAGAATGCTTATACGCTATTTGGTGGAACTTTTGCCAATGCCTACTATGACATCAATGGCAACAATGCCTTGGTACAAGGTTTTGCGCAAACTAGCATCGGAAACCCTAACACAGGTTGGGAAGAAAACATCGTAACCAACGTCGGGCTGGATGCGACTCTCCTAAACAATAAATTGGATGTATCGGTCGAATACTACCAAAAATCAATCAATGGGCTACTATTTACCCAACCGCTCCCTGCCACTGCAGGTGGTGCGACTGCGCCTACTGTCAATATCGGAGACATTCAAAACAAAGGGGTGGATTTGGGGCTAACGTACCGTCATGCGGTTAGTTCTGACCTTAAATTTAACATTGGTGCCAATATTACCACTTACAAAAATAAAGTAGTCAATACGCCAAGCCCTGGGTATTTTGACGGAGCTAATACCCAAAATTTAGGCAATGTAGTACGTAACCAAATCGGTCAGCCGGTGAGTTCGTTCTTTGGATATCAGGTGATTGGTTTATTTAAAAATGATGCAGAAGTAACGGCTTCTCCTACTCAAAGTGGTGCTGCGCCGGGTCGCTTCAAATATGCCGACATCAACGGTGATAACAAAATCGATGCAAGTGACCGTACTTTCTTGGGAAGTCCTAACCCTGACTTTACTTATGGACTTAACTTAGGTGCTACGTATCGTAACTTTGATTTCTCGACGATTTTGTATGGCTCACAAGGCAACGAAATCTTCAATACCGTAAAATCCTTTACGCATTTCTTCAGCACTTACGTAGGTGCCAAAAGCAATGACCTTCTCAACGCTTGGACGCCCGAAAACCCCAATAGCGATATTCCCAAAATTGAATCGACGGGGTCGTTTAGCTCATCGGGCGTTTCTAATTCATTTTACGTAGAAAACGGTTCGTTTCTGAAAATGCGCTCTTTGATGGTCGGATATACGGTTCAGCCTTCTTTCCTCAAAAAATACGGTATGAGCAAGCTGCGGGTATATGCCCAAGGGGCCAACTTATTCACAATCACTAAATACAGTGGTCTCGACCCTGAGTTGAGTGGTAATAGTTCGGCTTTTGGAATTGATTATGCTAACTACCCCAACAACCAACGGAATTTCATTCTGGGCCTCAACCTTTCTTTCTAAGTATTGAATAAATGATAAACAAGAGAAATCATCGGATAACATTCCAAACATTTTGACTCTCATGAAAAGATTTAAAACACTTTTATATGCCGCTGGATTGGGGTTGATTTTGACCACCAACTCCTGTAAGGACGATTACTTAGAAATTGGCGCACTAGGCTCCACAAGCGAAGCCACTTTGGCCAACAAAGCCGGTGTCAATGGCTTGCTTGTGGGTGCTTACTCGCTCCTCGATGGCTGGGGCGTGCCTGGTACTACCTATTATTTTGTCGGGGTAAGCAACTGGATTTTTGGGGGTGTGACGTCCGACGACGCTCATACTGGTACCCAAGCCTCTGCGCTCCCTCCTATGGAAGCCGTAGAAAGCTACAACTACGATGCTACTATGGCACCTTTCAATAACAAATGGATTGTGCTATATGCAGGGATTCAGCGTGCCAACGACGTATTGAGGGTATTGGCCAAAACCACTGACCCTTCGCTTTCGGCAGAGGAAGCCAAACAAATCAAAGCAGAAGCCACATTTTTGCGCGCTTTGTATCACCTTGAAGCCGCCAAAATGTGGGAAAATATTCCTTATCTTGACGAAAACGTGAGTTATTCTAACGGTAACTTCAACGTAAGCAATACCACTTCAGCATGGCCCAAAATCGAAGCAGATTTCAAATTTGCGGCCGATAATTTGAGCGCTACCAAAACCGACGTAGGCCGCGCCAATAGCTGGGCTGCCAAATCTTTCTTGGCGAAAACCTATATGTTTCAAGATAAATATACCGATGCTAAACCCGTGTTGGAAGATATTATCGCTAATGGGGTGACGGCTTCAGGGGCTAAATATGCTTTGGTAAACTATGCCGACAACTTCAACCCTTCTAAAAAGAATGGCCCTGAATCGGTATTTGCAGTTCAAATGTCGGTAGCGGAGTCGTTTCAAAACGGAAACTATGGCGATGCCCTCAACTTCCCAATGGGGGGGCCTGCCACTTGCTGCGGTGCTTATCAGCCTTCATTTAGTTTGGTAAATTCTTATAAAACTGACGCTACTACGGGACTTCCTTTGATTGACACTTTCAACAACTCTGATGTCAAAAACGACCAAGGTATCGAAAGTAGCACACCTTTTACCCCTTATGAGGGTACACTTGACTCGCGTTTGGACTGGACAGTAGGTCGTCGGGGTATTCCTTATTTAGACTGGGGGCTTCATCCGGGCAAAGCATGGATTCGGGTACAGGATGTGGCAGGACCTTACAGCCCTATCAAAACCATTTATTACCAAGCGGCTGCAGCTACTACTTCTTCGTCGTCGCGTTGGACTTCCAACAACTATACCATGATTCGCTTTGCTGATGTATTGCTCTGGGCCGCCGAAGTTGAAGTAGAGGTAGGAAGTCTAGCCAAAGCGCAGGAGTATGTAAACCGCGTAAGAGCACGCGCCGCCAACCCTGCGGGATGGGTCAAAAAATATGTTGACAATAGCGCTCCTTTGAAAGGTTTTACCAGCGAACCGGCCGCTAATTATAAAGTAGGTTTGTACACAACAGAGTTTACGGCCAAAGGCAAAGACTTTGCCCGTGAGGCGGTTCGTTTTGAGCGTAAAATTGAGCTAGGAATGGAAGGACACCGTTTCTTCGATCTTCGTCGTTGGGACAATGGTACAGGCTACATGGCCAATACCCTCAACGCATACGTAGCGCATGAAACATCAATTCCGGGCTATAACTTCACTTACATGAAAGGAGCTACTTTCAAAAAAGGTAAAAGTGAATTGTATCCTATTCCTCAGGCGCAGATTGATTTGAGTGTCGTAAATGGCAACTCGGTATTGAAACAAAATCCGAATTATTGATTAGCTTTAATATCCTTTCCAGGGTGCGAAGCCTTGGAAAGGATTCAATGATTTCTTTGCCTAATTTTTAGATTAAAAATGCTTTTTTACGCCTCCACTTACGCCGACCTCAACAAGGCAACCAAAGACAAGGTTGTGCTTCTTCCTCTAGGAGCTATCGAACAGCACGGGCCTCATTTGTCGGTTTCGACCGATACCGATATCGTTACGTATGTCGCTCAGCAGATAGAAAAATTATTGCCCTACTCTGTTTTACTTTGTCCTACGTTGCCTTTTGGGTCGAGCCATCATCATTTGTCTTTTGGAGGAACCATAAGCCTAGCCCCCGAACTCTACACCCAAGTCGTCATTGATCTCGTAAATTCGCTGGTAGTGAGTGGATTTCGCAAAATCTTATTGCTCAATGGACATGGCGGTAATATCTCGCCCGTCAAACAAGCTTTGGCGGTATTGAGCAAGCGTTTTGATGTATCTCATCAGCCTACCATCGCATTGGCTACTTATTGGGAAGTAGGCGGGAAAGCCTTTGCCGGTGAGGCACCCATGCAAAGCCCCGCCCTAAGTCACGCTTGTGAGTACGAAACCAGCATGATGCTCCACCTCTTTGCCGACAAAGTATGGATGGATAGAGTCGAACGTGCCCAACGCCCCGAAAGCAACGGCTATATCCCTTGGGAAGATGATGAGCCCTATCGAGGTGTTACGGTATTCAAGCAAACTGAATTTATATCGAGCAATGGCAGCAGCGGAGAGCCGCAGCTAGGCACTGCTGAAAAAGGCCAATATTTATTGGATAAAGCAATAGAAGGGCTAGTGACTTTTGTAGAGTCATTCAAAAGTTGGCCTTTGTCAGATTGCTTAGTAAATGAATGATTATGAAAGATATAACTGAAAAAATAGAAATCCATCACCCCGACAAAGCGGTCGATACAGGCGCTTATTCGGCTGGCGTACAAGTAGGCGAGTGGCTCTTTGTGAGTGGTCAAGGACCTCTAGATTTGGCTACGGGCGAGGTGATTCATGGCACGATAGAAGAAGAAACTTTACATACGCTTTCTCATATCCAGAAAATAGTAGAAGCCGCCGGAGGCAGCATCGACAACATCGTAAAATGTACGGTACATTTAGAAAACATCAACGATTTTGACCGCTATAATGTGGCTTATGCCTCTTTTTTTAAAGGCATTAAACCCGCTCGTACTACAGTACAATCCGTATTGGCGGATGGTATCAAAATAGAAATTGACGCAATCGCCATTATTCCAAAAAAATCATGACAGACAAAATACTTATTGGGACGGTAGGCTTGGGCCTGATGGGAAGTAGTATCGCTACCTGCATTTTAGCCGCAGGGCACGATGTGACATCGTTAGTCAAAGACTTATCACAAGCCAACGAAGCCAAAACTCGGATTTTGGGTTTTTTGGAACAGCTACACGAAGAAGAAATTCTGACCCAAAATCCCCAAGAAGTTTTAAAACGCCATACCATTACGGATGATGTTTCGCTGTTGAAAGGACACAAAGTAGTGATTGAGTCTATCACAGAAAATATCGAAGAAAAGAAAAATGTATATCAACGCCTCGAAACGGTACTATCTCCGACGGCGATTATTGGTAGCAATACTTCGGCCATTCCGGTTACGGTTTTGCAAAGTGGACTCCAACACCCCGAACGGGTCTTGGGCATTCACTGGGCTGAGCCTGCCCATATTACGCGATTTATGGAAGTAATTTGTGGTAAAGACTCTGATTTACTCTACGCTCATCAAATGATGGCTTTGGCCGAAAGTTGGGGAAAAGAACCTTCGTTGTTAAAAAAAGATATTCGCGGGTTTATTACCAACCGCATCATGTACGCCATGCTACGAGAAGCTTTTTATTTGGTCGAAAATGGCTATGCTACCGTGGAGGACGTGGACCGCTCTCTTCGCAACGACCTTGGCTATTGGATTACGTTTGCGGGGCCTTTTCGATTTATGGATTTGACGGGCATTCCGGCTTATCTCACCGTTATGAAAGACTTATTTCCCGAACTCAGCAATACCGCCCAAGTACCTTCTATGATGGAAGAATTGGTAGCTTCTGGTGCCAAGGGGGTAAGCAACGCCCAAGGTTTTTATCCTTATACAGCCCAAAGTGCGGAGCATTGGGAAGAGCAATTTATTGAGTTCAGCTACGACATCCGAAAATTGGCTAAAAAATATTCCTCTACTTCTTCAGAAGATAAAAATGACATTTATTAAAACCATAAAAGCGACACAAGTAGTAGTCCCTGCCAAACCTGGCAGCCTTAACTCTGAGGACGTAATTGACAAAGATGCCGCCTTTGCCCAAAAATTTTTGACTGGCGAACGATGGACTGAGTTTGCCAATCAACCTAAGTGGATTATTGAGATTAGCTTGACAAACGGTCTTACAGGTATTGGTGAAACGTATCGGAGTGCTTCCGAAGAGTTGCTTTTGGATGCGATGAAAACGTTTGTAGGGCAGGATGTTTTGAAACTAAACTGGCGTCGTTTGCCAGTCTCCGACCAACGTATTTACGAAGCTTTTGAGACGGCCGTACTGGATGTGGTGGGCAAAATACTGAACGTACCGGTCGCTCAATTGCTCGGAGGTATCTATCGCAATCGTATCGATTGCTTCGGCTGGACAGGCCGCCGTACTCCCGAAGATGCTGCCCAAAAAGCCTACGAAGCCATGCAAAAAGGACACAAGGCGTTTAAATTCAAGTGTTCGGATGAAGACCCTGTGCGACTTTGGACGGCTGAAATAAAGAAAAAATGTGGCGATGGCATCAAGATATTGCTCGACCCCAATCAGCGCTGGACCGACGTAGCTACCACGCTTCGGCTAATGGAAGGCGTCGAAACCGACATCATGCTTGGCCTTGAAGATCCTATTCTTCATGCCGATGTGGCGGGTTTTAAATACCTCCGTCAAACCTTGGGAATACCGATGTATCGGCATATATCCCTTCCTTATACCCAAGACATCCGCGATATGATTGCTTTTGTACGCGCCGATGCGGTGGATGGCTATAATTTCAATGGTTCGGCCTACAACTGCGTGCTTTTGGCAGAGATTGCTCATTTGGAAGGCAAGTCATGCTGGCGTGGCTCAGAGGTAGACTTGGGTATTTCCGAAACCATGGGGCTTCATATAGCGGCGGCTAGTGTCAACTGCACCATTCCGTCCGATATTTTCGGCGAATTGGTTCGGGAAAATGATTTGATTGTAAATCCCATTCAGTTTGAAAATGGTGCTGCCCTACTGCCTTCGGGAGCTGGGCTTGGCATCGCGCTGGACGAAGAAGCGCTTCATCATTACAAACAGCGCGAAATGAGCGTTTAACCCCCTTTTTGTTTTATGAAAAAATCTGTCATGTCTTGGATTATCTTGTTTGCTTGCAATTTTATGTGGGCATTCCACTTTACAAGCATCAAGCTTACCCAAGACCAAGTAGGCCCTTATTTCACAGTATGGGCACCCATGTTGCTAGCTACGGTATTGTTGGCTCCTTTTGTGGCGAGAGATTTCAAAAAAGGGGGTAAAAAACTCAAAGACATTCTCATTTTTGTACAGCTTGCCGCGCTAGGTGCTTTTCCCTCCCAAGTACTCATGACCTGGGGTACCCAATACTCACTGGCAAGCAATGCCGCTATCTTGGTCTTGACTTTGCCAGTTATTACGGCAGTATTTGCCTTTCTCATTCTAAAAGAAAGAATGAATACTGCGCGCTGGATAAGTTTTGGGATTGCGATTATTGGGGTAGCTCTGTGTTCGACCGACGACATTAAGCGCGTGGACTTGGGCTCTCGCTATGCGCTTGGGAATGTGCTGATTTTCTTAGCGATTTTAGGTAATGCCTATTACAATGTAGGTTGTAAACAAATCGCCGAAAAATATACCGAAATCGAAATGGTGTTTTATACCTATCTCGTGATGTGTATTCTACTTACTCCTTTGGTGCTGTATTACGAGCCTGATATGTTTGGCAAAATTCCAGAGTTTACTACCAACACTTGGATAGGAATGATTTCATTGACAGTATTCCATAACTTCTTGTCTATGGTGCTGTTTTTCAAGGCTCTAAAAAATTTGGATGCCACCCAAGTTGCCTTGTCCAATTACCTCATTACGTTTATGGGGCTGCCTATTGCCGCCTTTTGGCTAGGCGAAAAACTCAATACCCAAGCCATTGTAGGAGGTGTATTGGTACTAGTTTCGACCCTTATCCTTTCTATAGTTGATAATAGAGTACAACAAAAAAAATTGATTAATAACAATCCATAATCAGTCAAATATTATGTCAGAGCTAACCAACGAACTTTTCGGCGTTGTTCCGATTATTCCCACGCCATTTACCGAAAACGAAGAAATCGACGAAGATGCCCTTCGCAGCCTTATTGATTTCGCTATCGCAGGGGGCATCAAAGCCGTATGCTTACCCGCTTATGCCAGTGAGTTTTATAAACTTACCGACGACGAAAAACTCCAAGTGGTACGTGTAGCCGTCCAACACGCCGCTGGCCGTCTCAAAATCGTCGCTCAATCCAATCACCCTTCGCTCAAAGTAGCCATCAAACTCGCTCAAGCCAATGTAGAAGCAGGAGCAGACGTGGTTTCGTTGGCCGTACCTCGGATTTTTAGTTTACCCGAAAATTCGTTGAAACAATACCTTTCCGAATTTTTACAATCCATTCCCAACACCCCCGTTCTTATTCAAGATTTCAATCCGGGAGGTTCGTCTATTAGCGTGGAATTTATCAAAGAGCTAATGAACGAAAATCCCAATTTCAAATACCTCAAGCTAGAAGAGCCTCTTTGCGCTCCCAAGTTTGAGAGTATCATCAAAGCTACCAAAGGTCAAGTGGGACTTTTTGAAGGTTGGGGGGGGTTGTATATGCTCGAACTCATCCCGATTGGCATCCAAGGCGTGATGCCAGGACTAGCCGTGTCCGATATTTTGCAACGCGTATTTGACCTCCGTCGCAATGGAGAAGATGGTAAAGCGTTTGATTTGTTTGAAAAAGTGATGCCGCAAATTTTCTTTTCGCTCCAAAACATGGAGTTGTTTCATTATGCCGAAAAAGAATTGCTCATCGCCCGGGGTGTACTTTCCAACAGCATCGCCCGCAAGGCTGCTTACATCCCCGACCCGTCGAGCGTAAGTTATATCAAAGAGCTTAACCAACGAGTGTTGGATGTGCTCAATGACGAAACCTATGCCCTTCGCCCTTCAGCTGTAGTAGAGTTATAAATTAGGTTAGGAAGCCATAGGCAAGCCCGTACTTTGTATGGGCTACTGCCTAGGTTGTATTGATTTGCATCATTTTAATCAGATTTCATCATGAACGAATTTAGCGGACAAGTCGCCATCGTAACAGGTGCCGCTTCGGGAATTGGGCTTGCTATTGCCCATAAATTATTAGCAGAAGGGGCCAGAGTAGCCCTATTAGATTTTAACGAGAAAGGTTTAGAAGAAGAGTTTTCAAAGTACGAAGCTCAAGTATTAAGCATCGGAATCGACATTACCAACGAAGCAAAAGTACAAGAAGCCGCCGACCAAGTTGTAGCTCATTTTGGCAAAATCGATATTCTTATCAACTGCGTTGGAATCACGGGTATCACCAACCTCAAAAGCCACGAAGTAAGTACCGAAAATCTGCAAAAAGTGTTTGAAGTCAACTTTATGAGTTGTTTTTATACTTCAAAGGCCGTTATCCCGTCGATGTTGGCCCAAAAATACGGGCGGATTTTGCACATTGCTTCTATTGCAGGCAAAGAAGGCAATGCAGGTATGTTGGCTTATTCGGCTTCCAAAGCAGCGGTCATTGGCATGACCAAAGTACAAGGCAAAGAATACGCCGAGCAAGGCATTACCGTCAACGCCCTAGCTCCTGCCGTGATTCAGACACCGCTCGTAGATGCCATGCCCGAAGTCCAAGTCAAATACATGACCGACAAAATCCCCATGAAACGCTGCGGCACGCTCGAAGAAGCCGCCAATCTTGCAGCCTATATCGTCTCGGTCAAAAACAGCTTTACAACAGGCTTTACTTTCGACTTATCGGGAGGAAGAGCCACTTATTAAAAAGATGAGGTTGAAACCAAAAAACATTTTGCTGCCTGTTACTTTTTGGACAGTCTCATTGTTGAAAATCAAAGATGTATGAAATTTCTCTTCACTATTTTTAATCTTGTTTGTTGGGGACTTGTCGAGGTTTTGGCCCAAAATCACCCTGTTCTTTATCCCCAACCGACGGCTGTCAAATACAACCAAGGAGAGATTCTTCTGCAAAATATTGCTGTTTTTGTAGCTCCTTCTGCTCCCGAAGAAGTTAGTTTTGCCCTCAATGAATTGAAGCAAATTTTGCGTGAACGAAGTGGCAAACTTCCCAAAGGAGCAAGCAATGCACAAACTTCCACGCTGCAGTACCGTATCCAAACCCCCGGCGGCGCACTCCCTCAACCCAACGAAGCCACAACTCAAAGTCCCCGCGAACATTATACGTTGACTATTTCGGCCAAAGGAATTGACATCAATGCCCACACCTCTACGGGTTTGTATTATGCTGTTCAGACCTTACGTCAATTGATTAGGGGAGAAGGTAGCAAAGCTTCTTTGCCTTTTGTGGATATCAACGACCGCCCCCAAATGGCTTTTAGGGGCGTGATGATGGATTTTGCGCATGGAGGACTGCTGACGGTAGAGGAAATCAAAAAACAAATTGATTTTTTAGCCCGCTGGAAAACAAACCAATACTATTTCTACAACGAAGTAAGTATCGAACTAGAAGGATACTCTACGCTCAACTATCGGGCAAGCTATACCCAAGCGCAAGTGAAGAGTATCATCGAATACGCCCAACAACGCCACATGGATGTGATTCCATTTGTCAATTTTTATGGGCATTTGCATGAATTGATTCGCAATGAAAAGTACGCTTCTTTGGCGATTGGAAAATATGGTCACGAATTAGACCCTCGTAATGCGGGCGTAAAAACACTCCTCCAAAATTGGATAAAACAATACACTGCATTATTTAGAAGCCCTTTTATTCACGTAGGTTTTGACGAAACATGGGAGACCAAACGCCTCAATAGCACTGGCGAAATGTCGCTCAACCCAGAGGCTTTGTACATCCAGCAACTCACGTTTGTAAGCAATGAACTCAAACAGTATGGCAAAACCTTACTTGCTTGGACAGATATGAGTTCTTTTTATCCAGAAATCATCAAGAAATTCCCCGCCGATGTGATTCCGGTTATCTGGCAATATTCGCCCGATTCGGCGGCTACGTATCATTATCTTGACCCTGTTTTAAAAGAAAAACGACCCTTTTTTATTCAGCCGGCGGTTTCGGGTTGGGGGCATATTTATCCCGAATCTGATTATACTTACGACAACATCGCCCTGTGTCTGCGCGCAGGTCTTCGTCACCAAACTCTCGGCTTTATCACTTCTGTCTGGACCGATTCGGTAGAGCCTTTTGTGCGTTCGTCTTGGATGTTTATGGCCTATGGATGTATCGCTGCTTGGCAGGGGCAAGTGCCTGACAAAAAGACCTTTGCCCAGCATTACAGTAATATTATGTATCCTCGCATGGGGTCAGAGATGGGTCAAGCTTTTGAAAACCTAGCCATTGCGGGCGATTATTTGGGAAAATGTCTAGGAAAAAACACCCAAAGTATGCCACGAGGTACTTTGGTAGAAGCTTGGTCAAATCCTTTTGCTAGTTATTATTTGGCCAATACCGAAGCCCACATGGCCGATTTTCGGGAAGTACGCAAATACAGCGAAGAAGCACAGGCTCAGTTGATTGCGGCTCTTCCCAAAGCCACTCGTGCCGATAGTGCTTTTATCCACTCGCTATGGGTTTCGGCACGCCTTATCAATTATACAGCTACGCGCTTTATGTGGGCCAAAACCATCGTTGACCGGTGGGATTATGCTATGGTAACCAAGAAAAAAGAAGATTATGTAATTTATGATTTGACCTATCCTTGTCATAGTTTACTAGTAGATGCGATGGACGAGACAGGCGAACTGAAACGTGTGTACGAAGAAGCATGGCTGTCGGAATGTATGCCGTATCGGCTAAATGGTATTTTGAGTAGATTTGATGTCGAATATAGTTTGTGGCGAAAATTACATCTCAAAGTAGTAGATTTTCAGATTCAGCGTGATAAACAAGCTCCCGTCAAATCTTTTGTTGAATTGTTCAAACCTGATTTTTGAAATTGAAAAATGACACAATATCCCATAGAGGCTGTATATCGGTAGGGAATTAACAACATATCCAATGAACACCAATGCCCCGTAGGGGCTATATATTGGTAGGAAATTAATAGCATACCCAATGAACCTCAATGCTCCCTAGGAGCTATATATCGGTAACCTCAAATGACACGCAAAATTGACGTCAATGCCCCGTAGGGACTATATATTGGTAACCTCAAATGACATACAAAATCGACCTCAATGCCCCATAGGGGCTATATATCCGGCAAACCCAAACACATGAAAACCATAGAATTTATAAATCCTATCGAAGGCGATATGCTCCATGCCCGCGACGGTATTGTGGTAAATGGAAGCCTACAAACCATCGTCAAAATCAAAGCGCCGCTACAGCATCTGCTCACCATCAACGGCGTAGAAGCCCAAGAGCGTGAAGGGGTTTTTGAAGCAACGATTACTCTTAGCGACTACCAAAATACCATAGAAGTCAAAAATATGACTACGGGCGACAATGCCCAAATTACCGTTTTTTGGTTGCCGCGTTTTGCTGGCAACTACCGACTTTCGATTGACGACAACATTTGGTTTTTGCGCGATATTCATCAAAATGAAGACAAGTACGCGTCTATTTTTGACAATCCCTACTTAGGGTTTCTCAAACAAGTACATGATACTTATGGGACCAAGATTCATTTCAATTTGTTTTACGAAACCGACGGTTTTAATCTTTCTCAATTGACTGATAAGTACAAATCCGAATGGACAGCTAACGCCGATTGGATTCGATTGAGTTTTCATGCACTGGGCGAATTTCCAGATATGCCCTACCGCAATGCAGGCTATCAAAAAGTAGCCCAAGATTGTGAATTAGTCAAAAACGAAATCCGACGCTTTGCCGGAGAAGCCGTCATGGGGCCTGTCACTACGATACATTGGGGTGAGGCAAACGTAGAAGGGTCGCGGGCTTTGCGCGATGCTGGTTATGTGGGTCAATTAGGCTACTTCAATGTCGACGACGACCTACCAGCGGTATCTTATTATCTGACTGTAGAGCAGCGCCGCCGTCTCAAAAAGCGTTTTGTATGGCACGATACCGCCGAAAACATCACGTTTATCAGAAGCAGTATTGTAGTGGATAAAAAAGAGCTAGACGAGATTGTTCCTTACCTCAATCATTACGAACAACTACCTTCGGGACAGCCTCCGTATGTGGATTTCTTGGTACATGAGCAATATTTCTATCCTTTTTATGAAGCCTATCAGCCCGATTTTCGTGAGCGGATTGTGGCGTGTGTCAAATGGGCCACTGACAAAGGATATACCCCCGCTTTTTTGGGAGATTGTATTCTGTAGGCAAAAAGAAAAACGACTATTTCTAAACACTCAAATTAGCCCCTTACAGAGTTAAAAACTTTGTAAGGGGTATCTAAAAACATGGAAAACAACCGTAGAAACTTCTTAAAAGCCGCAAGCGCTACAGGGTTGGGGCTGATGGCAGCCAATCCATTTTCTGCCTATGCCCACACCCCCGACGAATGGACCCAAGTCCACGAACAAGCCACTCGTACCCGTGTTCAAAAATTCAATATGAGTGGTTACGCAGCTCCTAAATTAGAGACGGTACGAGTGGGTTTTATTGGAATTGGTAATCGAGGAATGGGTGCTGTGGAGCGCATGAACAAAATTGAAGGTGTGGAGATAAAGGCACTCTGTGATTTAAGAGCCGAAAGGGTTGATAAAGCCAAAAAACTAGTCGAAGCCTCGGGACATCGCCCTGATACTTACGTAGGTACCCCCGAAATCTGGAAAAAACTCGCCGAACGTACCGATTTAGACCTTATTTATATCCTTACTCCTTGGGCTTTTCATACCCCAATGGCCGTATTTTCGATGGAACACGGCAAACACGTCTGCGTAGAAGTACCTGCCGCTAAAACCATAGAAGAGGCTTGGAAACTCGTAGAAACTTCAGAACGCACCAAAAAACACTGTATGATGGTCGAAAACTGTTGTTATGATTTTTCGGAGCTCCTTACCCTAAATCTCGCCCGCAATGGCTTTTTTGGGGAGATTGTGCACGGGGAAGCTGCCTATATCCACAATTTACAAGACTATGTATTTTCCAAAAATCATTTCTATCAACTTTGGGAGCTTCATGAAATGTATCAGCGCAAAGGCAACCTTTATCCCACACATGGTTTAGGGCCTATTTGTCAGGTAATGAATATCAACAGAGGCGACAAAATGGAATACCTGACTTCTATGTCGAGCAACGATTTTGTGCTAGGAAATTTGGCTAAAGAATTGGCGGCTAAAGATGATTTTTATAAACCTTATGTAGGAAAATCTTTCAATGGAAACATGAGTACGACCACCATCAAAACCAATAAAGGCCGTACTATCATGGTCCAATATGACGTATCTTCTCCTCGTCCTTACTCTCGGATTCAGCTTGTAAGTGGAACCAAGGCCGTGGGGCTCAAATATCCAGAACCTGCACGTTATTCTACGGGGCATGAATGGATGAGTGCGGAAGAATACAAGGCGTTGGAACAAAAGTACCTTCCGCCGATTGTGAAAAAAATGGGTGAAGTTGCCAAGAATGTAGGCGGACACGGAGGGATGGATTTCTTGATGGATTGGCGTACGGTCGATTGCTTACGCAATGGCCTTCCGCTCGACCAAGATGTGTATGATGCTGCCCTTTGGAGTTGTATTGCGCCTCTCAGTGGCTGGTCGGTTGCAAATCGTTCCAATTCCATTGACGTTCCAGATTTTACGGGTGGGTCTTGGAAAAACAATGCTCCCGTTGATATTTCAATGACCAAAGGCGGCACCACCAAAGCCAAAGTATAATCTCCGCTCAGCTCGTTTTGGAGACTAATTAGGTATTTTTGAAAAAGCGTTATATTTTTGAAGAAATAACGCTTTTTCAAAACATGTTATCTACATCTACCCGCCTTTTTACTTTTCTTATATTTTCTTTAAGCCTCTGCGTCACCGTATTTGCCCAAGTGCCTGATTCTTCTTTACGCAGACGCACTTTTCTTTTGGGCGAAGTTTCGGTGATTGGTCGCCGTGCTTCAGATACGCTTTTAGTGGCATCTTCTGCCCAAATGGAGGCTTTCAATCGCTTAGATGTAGGAAGAGCTTTGGCGCTTTTGCCAGGTGTCAATTTATCCAATGTAGGTGCTCGTAATGAGTCTATGGTGTATATAAGAGGTTTTGATTTGCGACAGGTTCCCGTATTTGTAGATGGTATTCCGGTATACGTACCCTATGATGGCTACGTAGATTTGGCAAGATTTACAACTTTTGATTTGGCCGAAATCAACATATCCAAAGGGTTTACTTCTGTTACTTATGGCCCCAATACCATGGGAGGTGCTATCAATTTAGTGTCGCGCCGTCCCCAAAAATCTTTAGAATTTGACGGAAAAGTAGGGGTGTTTAGCGGCAATGGCCGACGACTCAATCTCAATCTCGGTTCTAAATTGGGGCGTTTTTATATTCAAGGCTCCGCTTCTCAACTCAAACAAGATACCTACCCTCTTTCTGCCGATTTTGTGGCTAAAGCTCAAGAAGACGGCGGCGACCGCCAAAATGCTTTTCGGGATGATATTAAATATAGTGTGAAAGTAGGCTTTACTCCCAATGCCACTGATGAATATGCCCTCAGCTATATCAATCAACAAGGTACCAAAGGCACACCTCCCTATGTAGGAGATGA
This sequence comes from Runella zeae DSM 19591, assembly GCF_000423565.1. Taxonomy (GTDB): domain Bacteria; phylum Bacteroidota; class Bacteroidia; order Cytophagales; family Spirosomataceae; genus Runella; species Runella zeae. Next base: position 60,620 of record NZ_AUIF01000017.1, read on the forward strand.
TACCCGCCAAAATCCTCGTTTTTGGCAATGGCCTTATTGGGACAAAGAAAGTTGGTATTTTATCTCCAAAACTCGTATTACAGCCAAAAGCTATTTGAAAGCAAGGGTATATTATGACCGCTTCAAAAATCTCCTCAGTGCTTTTGACGACAATACTTACACCAAACAAACCCGTGGCTCTTCTTTCAATAGTTATTATAATGATGATACCAAAGGAGCTTCTCTTGAATTGGGTATTCAAGAATGGAACAAGCATACCCTCAAAGCCTCGGTGCATTATAAACACGACCATCATCGTGAAAACAACCTAGGCGAACCCGTACGGAATTTTATTGACCAAACTTACTCCATCGGTATCGAAGATGTAATCCGCCTTGGCAATAGCTTTACGCTCGTGCCGGGTTTGAGCTTTAATTCCCGACAAAGTGACAAAGCCGAAAATTATGCCTCTTCTACCAAAACGATTACCCTTTTTCCGAAAAACAATAGTCAGGCGTTCAATGCCCAAGCAGGGCTTTTTTATAGCCCCAATGCGGCTCGTCAATTAAGTTTTACGGTAGCGCGCCAAACCCGCTTTGCTACTATCAAAGACCGATATTCGTATCGAATGGGAGCAGCGATTCCTAATCCTGACTTGAAAGCCGAAGGAGCGTTGCACTTTGATGCAGGTTACAATGAGCAATTTGCCTCTTTTCTAAAACTTCAAGCCAATGTGTTTTACAGCCGCATTTCGGATGCCATTCAACAAGTCCACAATGTACAGCCTAATATTTACCAATTTCAGAACACAGGAAAAGCGGAATTTTATGGCACTGAAATCAGTCTAAATGCTTCTGCACACAATTGGCTGCAAGGCGGAATACAATACTCATATATCAGCCGCAAAAACCTCAGTAATCCTGATTTAAAATTCATCGATGTTCCCCCTCACAAACTTCTCATTTTTGCCCAAGCTCATTTGCTCAAAAGGATTTCGTGGCTTGCAAGTGTAGAATACAATGCCAAACGTTTCAGCACAAGCTATGGTACCGAAGCCGCTTCTTTTGTGGTAGCCAATACCAAATTGTCGGCAAAAGTGTGGCGTTTTATTCAGCTAGAAGGAGGAGTCAACAATATTTTTGATCGCAATTATGCCTTAGCAGAAGGCTTCCCAGAAGCGGGGCGAAATTATTTTATCAACCTAGTTTTCAATAATTTATAATCACAATGAAAATCTTAAGATTAATACATACTTGTTTTTTTATAGGCTGTGTTTTGGTGGGAAACTTCTCGGTAGTTGCCCAAACGCTTTCTATCACTGGCGAAGTAAAAACCCCGCTCACTTTGTCAATCAATGATCTGAAAGCAATGCCGCAAACTCAGGTAAAGGCCAAAGACCGTGATGGAAAAGAGCATGAGTACGGTGGCGTACGTTTAGTAGATTTGTTTCAAAAAGCAGGCGTGACACTTGGTGGTGAACTGCGTGGAGAAAACCTCACTAAGTATGTCATCGCAAGGGCTGCCGACGGCTATGAAGTTTTATTTTCTTTAGCAGAAATTGATGAAGAATTTAGCGGACGCACCATCTTACTAGCTCATACGGTAGATGGGCAAGCTTTGCCTCAAGGAATAGGCCCTTTTCGCCTTGTCGTTCCTGATGAAAGAAGACCCGCGCGGTGGATTCGTGAAATCAAAACCATTGAAATACGATTTGCCAAATGAAAATTTTAAGGGTTATCGTGAGTTTATTAGTGTTTTTAGGGGGATTGGCGGCTCTCAAGGCACCTCATGTTGCCCATTTGCGCCCTTATTCGTTGGTATATCCTTCTTCTTTTGGAAGTCGATTTACGATTCCTGAAAACAACCCTCTTACCGAAGAAGGAGTAGCATTGGGCAGAATGCTTTTTTATGAACCCTTGCTTTCCAAAACCAATACGGTTTCGTGTAGTAGCTGTCATCAGCAATCGCTTGCCTTTTCTGACAATCGTCGCCTGAGCATTGGTGTATCGGGCAAGCCTACTCGTCGCAATTCAATGTCGTTGGCTAATTTATTGTGGGTTAAAAACTTATTTTGGGATGGACGTGTCAGCGGGCTAGAAGCACAGGCGGCATTTCCACTTACCCATCCCCACGAAATGGGGCAAAGCCTTGAGATTTCGGCCAAAAAACTCTCAAAGACGCGGCTTTATCCTCCCCTATTCAAGGAGGTATTTGGAGGGGCGACGATTACGGGCGATCAAATCACCCAAGCATTGTCTCAATTTGAGCGCACACTCATCTCCGCCAATTCGCCTTATGACCGCTACTTGGAGGGCAAGTATCAACTCTCGGCTACCGAAAAGCGAGGCTTAGAGCTATTTATGCGTGGCCCCGCGCCTGAGCGTGGCGTAAGAGGAGCCAATTGTGCTCATTGCCACGGTGGTGTAAAGCTTTTTCAGGAAGTATTTCATAACAACGGCTTAGATAGTATTGCCGTACAAGACAAAGGGCGGCAAGAAATCACTGGAGAGGCATCAGACAATGGCCGTTTTAGAGTACCCACTTTAAGAAATATCGCCTTGACTGCACCTTACATGCACGACGGGCGTTTTGCCACCTTAGAAGAAGTGCTCGACCATTACAATGAAAGAATGTTTCACCCTTCCAACCTCAGCCACGAACTGCGCACGGCTACCAACGTAGAAGGCGGAAAAACGTTGGGGCTTACTTCGGCCGAAAAAAAGGACATCATTGCTTTTCTTCATTTATTGACGGATTCTACCTTCATTACCAATCCTGCTTTTGCCAATCCACACCCCAAAAACAAGCCCATTAGGTAGAATATCCGTTATTTTGTTTGCACTATATTCATAATTGGTATAAATTGTGAATCAGAATATGATTTTTTATTAAACACTAATAAACAAATGGCAAATCCAACCTTATCCGAAAAATCTTTCATCAAAGCAGCACAAGAAGGCGTCGGTCAGAGTGCTATGACAGTCCAAGGTACTGTCAATAAAATCATCATTATGGGTGCGCTTGTTATCGCATCAGCGGCGGCTAGCTGGTTTTTGCTTGTGGCCAATCCCGGGCTTATCATGCCTTTGGCAATTGGAGGCTCTATTGCAGGCCTTGTAGTGGCTTTGATTCTTGCATTCAAGCAACACCTTGCGCCTACTTTGGCACCTCTATATGCCGTAGTAGAAGGTGTTTTTGTGGGTGCGATTACTTTGGTATTTGAGCGTATGTATCCTGGCATTGGGATGTCGGCGGCATTGCTTACGTTTGCGATTTTGGCCGGAATGGTAGGTTTATACAAAGCAGGAGTCATTCGGGCTACTCCTACATTCAAAAGAGTCATTTTTGCGGCTACTGCGGGCGTGGCTATTTTTTATTTGGTGGCTATGGTACTTCGCATGTTTAGTATCGATGTACCCCTTATCTACGATTCAGGCTGGTTTGGCATTGGCTTTTCCTTGTTTGTGGTAGGTTTGGCTGCCTTCAACTTGGTGATTGATTTAGATACTATCGAACAAGGAGCCGCTTACGGTGCTCCCAAATACATGGAGTGGTATTGCGCCTTCGGTATGATTGTCACGATTGTTTGGCTATATGTAGAAGTGCTCCGTCTATTGGCCAAGCTTTCAAGCCGCGATTAAGCGATTTTATTTTTTACTCAAAGAGGCTGCTCTAATAAATTTAGGGCAGCCTCTTTTTTATGTGTTTTAAGGTGGTGGAAATATAAAAATAATTATATTTTTTAAAATAAAACAAAGTTGACTATTATATTTTGCAATATTTTATTCCATAAGTTTAAAAAATTCATAGATACTGTGGAGGAAAATTATAATTTCTCCAATAATTATTTTTAAATATTAAATTTTTGTAAAATTTAATTTGGATATGATATTTAATAAATCTAAAATTGCAGCGTCTGTTACCAAGCAATAACTCTTCTCCGTTCTTTTAAAATCAGGTTTTTGAATTCGAAATGGCCGCAAACTATTAAGATTCCAAGACGCTTTCTTACCAAAGAAATGCGTCTACAAAATTGGAAAAGTACAATTTTTATCCGATAACTTAATACTTACAATGCCCATGAGAAATTTTTTTACAAAAACCTGCTTTTTGGTCTTCACGCTTTTATGCTTTCATAGCTATGCACAAGACCGAACATTGAAAGGACGGGTGCTCTCCAAAGACGGCACAAGCCTCCCCGGTGCCAGCATTATAGTCAAAGGCTCTGACCGAGGTACAAGTGCCAACGCTACGGGAGAGTTTACACTCGCAGCCCCTGCCAATGCCACTCTTGTAGTCTCATTTATTGGTTATAAACCCCTAGAAATTGCAGTTGGCAATCAAACCTCCTTTGATATTTCGTTGGAAGAAGACGCTTCTATTCTTAATGAAGTAGTAGTGACCGCTCTCGGGATTGCCCGCGAGAAGAAAGCCTTGGGTTATTCTGTACAAGAAGTAAGCGGTAAGCAAATGACCCAAGCCCGCACCACCAACTTCGTCAATGCCTTATCAGGAAAAGTAGCAGGGGTACAAGTCACTGGTACCAATGGCGCTCCTGGGGCTTCGTCGCGTATACTAATTCGCGGAGCTAGCTCTATCGGTAGCAACAATCAGCCTTTGTTTGTGGTTGATGGTGTACCTATCGACAACGGTAACTATGGCTCAGGAACGGGCGTAGATTATGGTAACGGCGCCGCTTCTATCAACCCCGATGATATTGAAAATGTGAGTGTTTTGAAAGGACCAAGTGCCGCCGCTCTTTACGGTTCAAGAGGTGCCAATGGTGTGATTCTTATCACTACTAAAAGTGGAAAAGGTTCTAAAGGAATCGGCGTTTCGTTTAACTCAAATACCGCCTTTGATACTCCATTTCGCCTACCCGAATGGCAAGATGGCTATGGTCAGGGCAACAAAGGCCGTTTTTCGTTTGTGGATGGAACTGGTAAAGGTGTAAACGACGGGGTGGATGAAAGCTGGGGACCTAAAATGGACGGGCAGCTTATCCCGCAGTTTGATTCGCCTATCGCCGCAGATGGAACACGCACTCCTACGCCTTTTATCCCTCATCCTGATAACGTGTCCAATTTCTTTGAAACAGGAAAGACCTATACCAACAACATCGCTATCACGGGAGCCAATGAAAAAGGCGATTTTCGTCTTTCTTACACCGATTTGAATCAATCAGGCATTCTTCCTAACACTGACTACAAAAGACGTACTTTGTCGTTGAATGCGGGTTGGAACGTTACCAAAAAATTGAGCATCAGAGCTACTGGAAACTACGTAGTAGATGGTAGCGACAACCGTACCAACTGGGGACTTTACTTTATCTGGTTTGGTCGCCAAGTAGATATGGAAAAGTTGAAAGACTATCAAGCTCCGGGTAGTATTTATCAATACAACTGGAACTACAACTACTGGACCAATCCCTACTATGTGCTTAATTTGAGTACTAAATTTAATCAACGTGATAGGGTGTATGGCAATGTAGCTGCTACTTACAAATTTACAGATTGGCTTACGCTTACAGCACGTACCGGAACGGATGTGTATATTGACCGACGCAAAACCAAAAACGCTGCTCGTATCGACAACTTAAACGGTGCTAAACAATACGATAGCTACAACGAAGAGCAAATCTTTATCAGGGAATCTAATTCCGATTTCTTGTTGACTGCCACGCACAAATTTGGGGAGTTTGACTTAGCCGCCAACCTTGGAGCCAACCACCGTAGCAATTATTACCAACGCAACTACATGGGCGCTACCGAATTGGCGATTCCTCGCGTGTGGAATTTAGGTAACTCACGTCAAGCCAAAGTAGCTGAAAACTCTTTTACCGAAAAAGTAGTCAATAGTGTTTATGCCGCCGCTAATATTGGTTTTAGAAATTATTTATTTTTGGATTTGACCGCTCGCAACGACTGGTCGAGTGCCCTTCCATCTGACAACCGCTCTTATTTCTATCCTTCAGCCGCTTTGAGTGCCGTATTGACCGATATGCTCGGCATCAACTCACCCGTCTTGTCGTTTGCCAAAGTGAGAGCGGGTATTGCGCGTGTCGGAAACGATACGGATGCCTATCGCTTAATTCAAGCTTACAAATACGAGAACCCTTGGGGTAGCACGCCGTCGTTGTCTGAAAACAACGCCATGCTCAATGCCAACCTTAAGCCTGAGCTTACTAATTCATACGAGATTGGGGCAGAAGTAAAACTTTGGCGTAATCGCGTCGGATTGGATGTGACTTATTACAACAAACAATCTTTTAACCAGATTTTGGATGTTAATATTTCTCAATCTACTGGTTTTACATCTAAACTTCTTAACGCTGGTAAGCTTGAGAATAAAGGGGTTGAAATTCAATTAAGTGCAACGCCTGTCATCGCTGGACCTTTCCAATGGGATGTGTCTGTCAACTGGGCTCGCAATCAAAACAAAGTAATCGAACTAGCCGAAGGTCTTACCACTTATACTTTGGGTACAGTACGCGGTATGGCGATTGAGGCGCGTGTAGGTCAACCTTACGGAAACTTCTTCGGGCAAGGATTTGCACGTGACCCTAATGGCAATATCATCTATGACAAAAGCGGCTATCCTACTCTTAATCCTACCCGTCGTATCTTAGGCAATTTTACCCCCAAATGGATAGGTGGTCTTCAGAATACTTTTACGTATAAGAAATTGTCTTTGAGTACCTTGATTGATATGAAAAAAGGTGGAGATATTTTCTCTCAAAGTGTAAACATCGGTCGCTACACGGGAGTATTGAAAGAGACGCTCATGGGTAGAGAAGAAGGTATCGTAGGAGAAGGTGTAGTAAACACTGGTACCGCTACTGAGCCTGTGTATGTGCCTAATACTACACGCATTACGTCAGAAGAATGGCATCACAAATACTATGCCCTTACCAACAACGAAATGACGATTTTTGATGGTAGTTTCGTCAAACTTAGAGAAGTAAAACTCACTTATATGATTAGTGGTCAGGTATTTAGAAAATTGCCTTTCCGCGATATAGCTATCTCGGTGGTTGGTCGCAACTTACTATTGTTGCACAGCAATGTTCCACACATCGACCCCGAAACGAGCTATTATAACGATGGCAACCTACAAGGTATCGAAAATGGTCAAATCCCTACTACTCGTACCATGGGCTTTAATATTAGTTTTAATTTGTAAACAACCCTTGGCTACCACAAAATAGATAGCCAAAGTATTTACCTTAAAACAACATCTCAAAATTTTTGATGAATTATGAAACGTATTTTCTCTTCTCTCCGACATATATCCCTTATTGCGGCATTTACCCTTGGCGTATCTGCCTGTACCGATAAATTTGACGAAATCAACACCAACCCCAACGCACCTTCTACCGCAACGGCAGATTTGTTTTTGCCGCATGGTATCCAAAGTGCCGTAGATGCTTACTGGGGTGGGTCGCTTGGGATGGACATTGGTAACTTGATTTCGCAATATTGGGCTCGTATCCAATACACTGATATTGACCAATATCTCGTCTCTAGCGATGTATACAGTGGGGCTTGGCAAACTTTCCACATCGAAGCATTAGCTGACTATCAGCGTATTTATAAATTGGGCGTCGAAACCAAAAACCCCAATTACCAGGCTGTAGCGCTGATTATGCGTTCGTGGGTATTTTCTCTTATCACCGATATTTACGGTGACATTCCTTATAGCCAATCTATTCAGGGGTTAGAAGGTATCCTTCAACCCAAATATGATACCCAAAAAGAAGTGTATGCAGGTATCGTCAAAGAATTGAAGACAGCCAACGACCTCATAGATGCTACCGACAAAACAAAGGCCATTGCGGGAGATATTCTTTTTGCGAATGATTTGACCAAATGGAAAAAATTCGCCAACTCACTTAGCTTGCGTCTCCTCAATCGGATGTTGGACAAATCGGATGCGGGTATTGATGTAAAAGCCGAAATCAATCGTATTTTGAGCGATCCTACCAAGTATCCAGTGATTAGTTCGGTTTCGGACAATATCCAATTGAATTACATTGATGCTACCAACAACAACAACCCTATTAATCAAAATCGTAAAACCCGTGATGACCACCGCGTAAGTGCGACTTTGGTAAACAAACTAGCGGAAATGAAAGATGCGCGTTTGGCGGTATATGCCGATAAGCCTGCCGATGGTGGAGATTATAAAGGCGTGCCCAATGGTCTTTCAAATGCCGATGCCAATGCGCTAGGTTTGTCCAAAACCTCAAAAGTGGGTGCTTATTTTGTAGCCGCCACTGCTCCCGGAGTCATTATGAGCTATGCCGAGTTACTATTTATCAAAGCCGAATTGGCCTACAAAGGAATCACCGCTGCCGGAACTGCTGCTACCAACTATACTGCTGCTATCACGGCCTCTCATAGCCAATACAAATTGACGGTAAGCCCTGATTACTTAGCGGCCAATGCCCTCAAAACTGGCAGCGATGGCTATACGCAAATCATGGAGCAAAAGTGGATTGCGCTTTTCGGACAAGGGGTGGAAGCTTGGACGGAGTTTCGTCGTACTGGCATTCCGGCTCTCAAACCTTCCGTGATTAATGTAAATGGGGGTGTGATTCCAACCCGCTTGCCTTATCCTGGCTCGGAAGAATCCCTCAATTATGAAAATTTCAGTGCGGCTCTCAAACAACAAGGTGGAACCAACGATATGAAGCTCAAACTTTGGTTTGCCAAATAACCTCAGACGGGTAAGGAGTTTTGTCTCTTTACCCGCTTTTTATTTTATCATTTTCAAACTAAATCATTTCATGAAAACCCTTATCCGTTCTACACTCATTTCGTGCTTTGCCTTGAGTACCTCTGTAGTAATGAGTCAGGAAGCAGACAAAGCTTTGCTCAAAAAAGCAAAAAAAATCCACGAAAAAGCTTTCACTGTCGATACTCACGCTGATACGCCTATGTTGCTTTCACGTGGAGGATTTGATATTACCAAAGACAACGACGCCCGCACGACCAATAGCAAAGTAGACTATCCACGTATGAAGCGCGGTGGACTAGATGCTATCTTTTTTGCGGTTTATTTGGGTCAAGGCCCGCGTACTACTGAAGCACATGAGGCCGCTAAAAAACGCGCGTTGGATATTTTTGAAGCCGTCAATACTACGCTGAAAAATACGAGTTCAGAAGCGGAGTTGGCCACTACACCCGAAGAAGCTTACCGCATTGGAAAAACGGGTAAAAGAGTTATTTTCATTGGTGTTGAAAATGGCTATGCAATGGGTCATGATTTGAAAATGCTCCAAAAATTTTATGATTTGGGCGCACGCTACATGACACTTTGCCACTCTAGCAACAACGACATTTGTGACTCTTCTACCGACCCTAAAGGAGCCGAATATCAAGGTCTTAGCCCATTGGGGGAGCAAGTAGTAAAAGAAATGAATCGTTTGGGGATGATTATCGACGTATCGCACGTGTCTGATTCTACCTTCTATGATGCTATTCGCCTTTCTAAAGTTCCTATCGTAGCCACTCACTCAGGTGCTCGGGCTATCTGCAACCACCCCCGTAACCTCACCGATGATATGCTCAAAGCTCTGGCTAAAAATGGGGGCGTAATTCAATTGAATTTGTTGAGCGATTATATCAAAACGATTCCTCCTAGCCCCGAAAGAGAGGCTGCTATGAAGGGCCTTTATGAAAAATACAACATCAAAGACCGCCGTGGCATGGCTACTTTGTCGGAAGAGCAGCAGAAACAAGCCCGTGCTGAGTTTATGGAATTAAACAAAAAATATCCCGTCCAACTCGCTACTGTCAAAGATGCAATCGACCATATTGACCACATTGTCAAGCTCATTGGTATCGACCACGTAGGTATGGGGGCTGATTTTGACGGTGGTGGTGCGTTGGCCGACTGCTTTGACGTGAGCCAATACGAAAACATGACTATTGAATTGGTACGTAGGGGTTATTCCAAGAAAGACATCGAAAAGATTTGGAGCGGCAATTTTTTCCGTGTCATGAAAGCGGTCGAAAAAGGTAAAACCCAAGAAGTAAGCCTCAAATAAGGTTTATTGCTAATATAGAAGCATGAGTCATTAAGATTTAGATGATTCCTAAAAAAACCTTCTGATTTTTGTTCGAGTAGGTAAACGCTCAAATGTAAACAGAAGGTTTTTTTATGCGTATTAGGACTTGTTAGCTACAAACTTTGAGCCTCTCCGAGGCGAATTTGAGAATGCTATTGTGAAAAAAGGCTTGGGAGAAACTCAATCTTTGTAGTATTCTGAGAAGTTAAACCTAAACTTAGAAAGTTAATTTCCCAAACGAACCAAGTTTTATAACGTCGCTTTTTTGACCTCAAACGTCGCGGTTTTACTGCCAGCTTGACCGTCGTTTGTGAGTCCTTGCACCACTATTTTGTAAGTTCCGAGCTGTTCGGAAGCATAAAAATTCACCGAAGCTTTTCCTTCGGCATTGGTCATCAATTGCGGCGACCAATGGAGCAAATTTCTAAAATCTGGCACACGTGTTTTTTGGGCGGTTTCGGTATCATAGCGAGGAGCATAAAATTCTTTTTTGCCTTGCACTCCTTCGTAAGATAGCACCAAAGCGCGTGGGTCAATGGGAAACCCTGCCATATCACCTTTGTAAGTAGTATAGCTCACAATTCCCGAAAAAGACATGGTTCCTAAATAATAAAGCCCGTCTATCACTTCCAATTTTTTAACTTTCAAGGGGTCAAAAGCGATGATTTTGTCGGTATCAAACACCGGCACTCCGTCCATCAAAACCAGCGGTTCTTCCTCAAAAAGTACGTTGGGTTGCAATAAATCAACGACGCGAAAACGAAATTTGCCTTGTCTTTTCCGAACTACCACCCCTGGCACATATTCTCTCATTACTTCCTCCATCGTCGGGAATCGGGTATAGGCATCAAGCAAATACCTCTCATCGGGTTTGCCAAAAAACGCCAGTGTGTCCGTCTCTCCAGTGGTCATTTGTTGGGCCCATTTGGGCAAAAAAGCATTATAAGTCTGCATATTGATGCTTCGGGCCTGAAGGTTGTTTTTCCAAGTAGCATTCCACGCAAAAGACGGCAAAGTACGTACGCCAAATTTGTCGGAAAAAGGGCTTAAAATTTCGATGCGAGAAGTAGTGTCTACTTGGGTATTGGTCTGCACGACCACTTCTTGCGAACCAAAAAAATGTTTCATTTCAAAAGCGATTCTTCCTTGCGCATCGCTGGTAGATACAAACAACTGAGGTCGTTTGGAAGGCGCTGCAAGATAGGTATTAACCCACGGCACGGGTGCGCCCGTTTGGGGATTTACCACTTTGCCTCGTATAAAATGTCCTCCATTTTCGGGTATATAATCAAATGAAAGCTTTTGTTTTTCAAGTACTTCATCCCAATTAAAACGCCGCCATCCGTGGGTAAGCATCAGATTGTCAAGGGCAGTGTTGGCGGTTTCGTCGGTATTGTTGAAATAATATTGGGGCGATTCAACATTGCCTTTTAAGTCAGACGAAAGCCCAAGGTAGCTTTCAATCATGGGATGATTTTCGACAGGCAGCGAATCTACCAGATAAACCGACACCGACAAATCCGCTAAAGTAGGGGTATTTCCCTTGCCTGTGGTTCCCAAATCAAGTTCAATTTTTTGGCGAGGGGCGTATTGACTTTTGTCAGTTTTGGCACTAATACTCAGGTTTTGAGCGGGGCGTTTGAAGTAAAGGCGTTCGCACAACGGTTTTTGGAGTTCGTCAAAAAGTGTAATAGAAGTGATGCCATCGGCCAAGTCGCTCTTGTTGATTAAAAACACCGACTGCCCCTCCTTCAATATCTTTTTTTCAGCGTATTTGGGGCTTCCTTTGGTATGAGCCAAGATATAAACGGAAGCATTGGAAGAAGCATTGGACACTACCTCCACCTTGAGCCACCGCGCCGTAGAGTCGGTGACTTTCAGTAAAAATCCTTTTTCTTGAACCGTAGGAAGATTATAAACTAGCCATTTTTTTTGCGCATCTTTCAGTAATACGCGGTACTTTTCACCCATCTGAGGTTTGAATTGAAAAGAGCCAATCCCAAACTTTAAAGGCTCAAATCGCACTACAGTATCGTTTTGCTGATTGACTATGGTGCCATCAAATTTGATTCCTTTTCCTGCTATATCTGTAGCTCTAAATCCTACCTTGCTTTCTAGACCTTGCACCAACTGCCCTCCTTCGGGAAATAACTGCAAATCATAGGTTAAAGTAGGCGCTGCTGAAGGGATAAAGGTAGGCTTACTGAAAGGATTGGCAATGGTAATGGTGGTTTCAAAATAAAAATCAGGGCTAAAGTTTTTCATCCAGTTGGTATAACACCTTACAGAGTAATGTCCACTCTGCAAAAAAGGCGGGATGAAAAGCGAACCATTTCCTTTACCTTTTTCAAGAGCTATTTTGGTTTGTAAAACTGGGTTATGCTCTTTGTCCAATACATCAAGGTAAGCTACTTTGCTCATGTCTAATGGATGATGTAGCAAGGCATCTACACAAATGGCCTTAAACCAAATACTTTCTCCTACCACATAAAGGGGCCTATCAAGATGGACAAACATCTTTTCTTGCACAGCCCGCTGACTATGTTGGGTAAGCTTTTGGGGAAGATTTTGTTCTTGGCTTTTAGAGAGTGTTGGCATTCCTAAAAGGCTTAAAACCAACGCTATTTTGGCTTTCCAAGAGATATTTTTAAACGAAAAAAAAGTTTTCATAAAGAGCATTTTTATTGCCAAAAACTAGGTCTAATGATGGTGCCACCTCGCGTGCGGCAATCCGTGCAAGCATGGTCGCCTGTGATATACTGCGGGACTCTTGCTCCCTCAGGCCAATACTCCGACAAAAGAAGGTCGGGACTTTTGATAGCCTCTGCTGCACTGAGGGTATCTGTCGGCACGCACCATTCGTATCGCCCCAATGAAGGAGTGATAAATATCCGTTGCTCTTGAGGTGCAACAGCACTAAAAAAACCAAATATCAATTCTTGCGAATCACTAGTAGATTTGATATTGCCTGTGACTTGCGAAGGCTGCGGGTCAAACAAGCTGCCCGTAGTCTCGGTGGTTTTGGCGAGATTGGTCCAGTATTCAAACCCTTCTTGCGTAAGTCCGTATTGTTTTACCAAAATGCTATACTTAACAAGCATTTTATTGCTCGAAGTCGGGACATTGGTGATAGGAATATCTCGAATCAAATCTTGCGTAAGCTTTACAGTAGAAGCCAATAGAATCGTAGAAGGTTTTTCTGTACTCCAGCAAGTATTGATATTGTCGACTCGGTCTATGATGGCATTGTTTTTAACTTCATACAAAGAATAGAGCGACATCCGGTATTCCCAAGTTTCTTCAAACTTCCACCGATAAAAACGGGTTTTGGCGCGCGGGTCGTGGGTATTGATGTTGATTTGGACGGCGCTTTTGTCGGCAGCTATTTTGTAAGTAATGCTATCAATAGGTGGGGTTTGTTTGACCTCTACATACGATGAGACATATTCTTTACGAGTGGAAGTGCGGATACGAAGTCTAAACTGCTCGGCTTCATTAAAAGTCCTAGGAGCCAATCGATAAAGCCCTTTTCCTATTTCGGTAAAGTTATACACGCTTCCTTTATTTCCTTCTACAATTACTTGCGCTCCTACGGCAGCCGTAAAAGCGTTTTTGTTGGTCACGAGCTGTGTATAACTAAGCTGAATACGGCTACTGTCTTTTGCTCCTGTATTCAGAAATCCATCTACTACCAAAAACTTGTCAGCGGCCGTAACTTCAGGAGGTGAGAAGGGCACAATACAACCTTCTAATCCTAGCATCCCTATCAATACTGCCACAATCCCAAAAAAGGTTTTCATAAGCTCTAAAACTAAAATCTAAAATTATAAGTAATGGTTGGGATGGGTTGCCCAAAAATTGAAAGCATATATCCGTTTACGACTCCATTTTGGGTACGGAAATAAACAGACGAAGGATTTTTACGTCCCAATAAGTTAAACACGGCAAAGGTCCAGGAGCTATGCGCTAGTTTTTTGATTTTGTGATTTCCTTCCACATTCATTGAAAAATCGACCCTGAAATAATCAGGAATCCTGAATTGGTTGCGGTCGGCATAATAAATCCGTGGCACACCTTCAAGTACATATTTGCCAATCGGTGGGGTATAAGGGCGGCCACTGCTATAGGTCATATTGAACGAAAGACTAAAGCGGTGCGAAAACTTATAATTGCTCACCAGCGTAAAATCGTGCGGTTTGTCATAATTGCTTGGATAATATTCACCTTTGTTAGGTACATCTGAGGCGGTGGGGTCATCTGCTTTGAGCAGAGAGCGAGCATAGGTATAGCTTACCCATCCGTTGAGCTTACCCGTAAGTTTTTTCAGCATCAATTCTACCCCGTATGCTTTTCCGGTGGTAGAAATGACTGCCGTCTCAATACGATGGTTGAGAATCAACGAATCGCCTCCTTTATAATCCAGAAAATGCTGAATGTTTTTATAATATGCCTCAATAGAAATCTCTAGTTTGTTGCCCCTCATGTTGCGATAAAGCCCCAAAGCCCACTGACTTCCTACTTGGGGTTTGATATAAGGGTCGCTCAGTTTCCAAATGTCTGTTGGCGACATTACCATTGTATTGGTCAACAAATGAATGTACTGACGGGTGGTATTATAACTTACCTTGAGAGAGGTAGAATTATTCAGAAAATACCGCCCCGATACTCTCACCTCTGGTCCTTGGTAGGTTTTGATATTTTGGCCTGCTTTGTAAGTCTCGCTACCTGAGGCATAAGCCTTTTCGATAGGTAATCCTTCGGTATAAGTAGTGATGGTTTTGGGGCCTAAATAATTGAACATCGAAAAACGAATTCCACCCGCTAACGAGAGTCGAGGGCTTACATCAAACCTATCTTCGATATAAATCGCACTTTCGACGGCTTGCTCCGCCTCCATAACGTCGGGTATCAACAACGACTCCCCACCCGTCGGCTTGAGCGTGCCAGGGTGTAGTTTATAATGCGTAGAGGTAATCCCAAAATCGAGGGTATGCTGCCGATGCAAAAAGTAAGTAAAGTCTGCTTTTCCTTGAGTTTGGCTAATATCAAATTTCAAATTGAAGGCATTGATAGGAACCCTCTCACTGCCCACCGAATACTGATAATGGCTATACGCTCCTACGAAAACCCCATAAAGTTTAGAATTGAAAGTGTGCTTCCATTTGATAGATGCCAGATGATTTTGGTAACTATAGGCCGTATCCCCAAAAAGCTTGAATTGGTCTTTGCTCAGATAGCCCGTCAGAGAGATACTATTTTTCTCATTGATTTCGTGATTGACCTGGAGATTTATATCATAAAAAGAAGCAGTACTCTTATTAAAAGAATTGTTGTCTAATCTCCTAAACAACCAGTTTGAGTACGTAGTACGTCCTCCCAAAATAAAAGATGATTTTTCTTTGATAATGGGTCCCTCTACCGCAAACCGTCCTGTAAGGAGGCCTATTCCGCCGGAGCCCACAAACTTTTTCTTATTACCGTCGCGACTATTAATTTCCAATACCGACGATAGACGCCCGCCGTACTTGGAAGGAATGGTGCTTTTGTAGAGTTCAACTTCTTTAATCACGTCAGGATTAAAAGCGGAGAAAAAACCAAAAAGGTGAGAAGGGTTGTAAACGACTGCGTCGTTAAACAAAATCAGATTTTGATCCGTAGAGCCACCTCTTACGTTGAGTCCTACGCTACTTTCACTCACGGCCTTTACTCCCGGAAGGGTAAGGACTGTACGCAATAAGTCTGTTTCGCCAAAAGCCGTAGGAACCTGCTTCATGGTCTTGATATTGAGCTTTACTTGGCCCATTTGGGTACCTGCTACGTTGGCATCTTTTCCCGCCGTAATCGATACCTCTTTCAAAGCCATTACACTTTCTTGCATTTCAATATCAAGCTTGCCATCGCCATATAGCACAATACGCCGATAGGTATCTCTCATGCCTATACTTTTTACTTTAAGGGTATGCTTGCCGCGCGGAATTGTCAACGAAAACAGCCCTAGCGCATCTGTCGAAGCTCCTATTGAGGGTGATTCGATATATACAGAAGCTCCTATGACAGGCTCACCCGTTTGAGAATTTCTCACATATCCTGTAAGCGTAGATTTTCCTTCAATGATTCGTTGACGTTGCACGCCGATATTATACGTTTTGCTTTCTGCCGTAGACAGTAGCCTATCTTGCTCTTCGGTAGTAGGAGCTACGTACAGGTTTTTATCGGTTTCTTTTTCGGAGGTATTATTTTCAAACAAATCGGCGGGGAGCTCTGTAATAATCGCTTGGTCGGCTGTTACAAAAACCCGGTCTTTGTCATCAATCGAAAATTTGAAGTCAGTACCGTTGAATACCTGCAACAAGACCCTGACTAAAGGCTCATTATTGGCCGTTAGGGTTATTTTTAGACTATCAAGTTGCGAAGGGTCGTAATAGAAATAACAACCTGTTTGGGTTTCGGCTTCTTTGACAAACTGCTCAAATCGCACGTCATTGAAGCGTCCTGTTATGTGCTTTTCGGATTTTGACTGAGCAAAAACTAAAGCATACCCAAACACAAAAAATAAAGTAAGAATCGTATAACGTTGTTTCATGGGTGAAGTTTGTCGTACTGAGTGGCTATTTCGATAAGCGCAAGTTCTTTGGCTTTACGGTATTTTATTTTTTTGTCTCTCAAATGCCGTTTTAAAGCCCTTTTTTCCTCTTTCAATAGTCCCAAAACCGCTTGTTTAGAGCGTACGATATGATATTTGTCGTCTTTTTTGAGATAATAAAATGTTTTTTCTGGGAAGCTTACGGTCACTTTATTATTCTCTATTTGCTCCTGCCTTTGCTTGGTTCGGCGTACGATAAGCGCTGTTTTGCCACCGTACAGCAAATCATAAAAACCAGTTACACTGATTCCACTTTCCGGGTTTGCTTCTAATCTTACAAACTGATGCTCCAATACCCTAAAGCTTTTGATACGCTCACTTTGAAGCTGCACCAGACCGATTCTTTCTTGGTGACGGACTACCACTTTGTCTTTCACAATGTCGTAGAGCATATTTACAGGTTCATACAGCTGCCCGTCGTAGACTACTGAACCTTGCTCCCATGATTCGGTTTCAAAAAATTGATGGTCTTTAGAGCGACTGTCATAAATATGGTAGCGATTGCCATTATACAAATGAGGTGACAGGCGAGTTTCGGCCTTGTAAAGCGCCAGAGGAGTATCGGCGATTGTGGCAGAGGGTACATTTTGCCCCTTTAAAGAAAGCACTGCGCAAACAGAGTACCCTAAAAACAGTAGAGTTTTGTGCATAGAGTGTGAATAAAGCCGTTTTTTATTAAAAGTAGTAAAACTTTTATTTTACTTAGCTATAAATATAGTTGATTTTCAAAAACTTGAATATTTATTAGTGCTTACGCTTTCCAAGGGGAGGATGTTGCGTTTTTGTGTTTGTAAATAAGATTAAAATTTTAATTGATAATATTTTTTTACGCGGAGTTACATCGCGTTTTTTTTAATATTTCCTGTGAAACTCCGTTTCCGCTGTGGTTATAAGTATTGTTAAATAATTGCTTTTTTAAAAATACATACAAGTGATTAGGGGCTTAAAACACAATAGCGGTGGCTCTAAATAAAAGCCACCGCTGACGGTATAAACATTCTAACCTAAAACGCTCTTTTAAAACTCCCACCTACCTTTTTGGTAGAAGTCGATGATTTGCCGCTGTAGGGCATATTCATAACGCGACCGAATTTCGTTGGCCTGAGCTCGCGCCAAATTTGCCTTGGCCAAAGTATATTCAAAAACATTGGCCGTACCAGCCGCCAAACGGCTTTCGGCAGCGGCAAAGTTGGCCGTTAGCGATTCTACTTGACTTTTAGCCGCCGCATAGCGGTCAGTGGTAGCGGCTAGTTGTTGGGCTCCTTGCTCAATAGATTGACGTAGCACCTGCTTTACTACATCTACCTGATTACGTGCCAATTGCTGCTGGGCTTTCACTACATCCACCCTTGGCCTAATCTGCCAACGCCCCATGATAGGTATATTCAGACCTAAGCTCAAGGAGCCGTTACGGGTTGCATCTAGTTGTTTGAAATAACTTCTTTCCGAATTAGAAGAGGCATAAAAAGCGCCAAAACTAGCCGACAAATCCACCGAAGGAAGCGCCGCTGCTTTGACAGCCTTAATCTGACTGGCAAAGCTACTAAGGCGTAGCTCGCCACTTTTTACCTCTGGAAAAGTCTTAATAGCATCTTCATAAATAGCCTCGGCCGATGGGGGAGCACTCAAAGCGGTAGCCGCATCTTCTACGGGTTGGAAAACGGTGCTTTTATCGGGGGGCAAATTCATCAATTGAAAAAGAGTAAGACGAGCTATTTCTTCGTTGTTTCGAGCCGTCACTTCGTCAAACTTATCATTGGCTAGTTGAGCTTTGATTTCATAGAGGGTATTGAGTGCCACAGTGCCCGCATTTACTTGTTTTTCGACCCGCTCTACTTGTTGCTGCGACGATGCCACCTGCTCTTGCGCTGCTTCATAAAGTGCTTTTGTGGCCAACACTTGCACATAAGCTTGTAACAAGCGAATAATTTGCTGATTGAGGATAGCCTCTTGGTTTTTCAGCGCGGCATCTCGCAGCGCAATACCTTGCTGAATTTGGTGCTGAATCTGAAATCCTTGAAAAATAGGCATTTGCATTCCTACTCCTATCCCGTTGGTATTGTACACTTGGTCGATGTACGAATTAGTAAAACGATCAATACTACGACCAAAATTTAGGTTTTGACCGGCATTGAAACCTAGCTGGGGAAGCTGAAGCGATTTGGTCTGCTGCAACTGCGCCCCGGCACTTTGCGCCTGTAGCTGACTTTCGCGGTAAGTGAGGTTGTTTTTGGTTAACAATTCAACACACTCTTTGAGCGTCAAAGTCTTTTGTGCATAGCCACTCAAGGCTTGTAATAATGCACAACATAAAAGAATTTTAATTTTAGATGCTTTCATCATCCTGACAAATATACAATTAGACTACTACGTCATTTTTTAGGCAATCCAGCCATCTTTTAATCTTATCACCCGATTACCGTATTCGGCATTTACTTCTGAGTGAGTGACTTGTACAATCGAAACGCCATCTTTTTGATTAAGTTCTTTAAACAACTCCATGATTTCTTTGGCTTGTTCGGAATGCAAGTTGCCGGTAGGTTCATCAGCAAAAATGATTTTAGGCTCATGTACAATCGCTCTGGCAATACCCACAAGCTGCTGCTGCCCACCCGACAGCTGACTAGGGAACAAATCTTTTTTGGCAACGATATTGAAACGGTCGAGCAATTCGGCCACCCGACTTTTGCGCTCTGAGGAGGAGGTTCCTTTATACAACAAGGGCGTCTCTATGTTTTCATATACCGTGAGTTCATCAATCAAGTGATAAGCCTGAAACACAAATCCGATACGATGCCTGTGAAGCTCGGTACGTTTTTTTTCGCTAAGCCTATCTACTTTTTCGTCCATAAATAAGTACTGACCTTCGGAAGGCTCCTCCAACAAGCCCAAAATATGTAACAAAGTGGACTTGCCCGAACCAGACGGACCCATGATTGATACAAATTCTCCTTCTTGAATGTCTAGGTTAATATTTCGCAGTACGTACGTTTTACCGAAACCTGCGGGATAATGCTTTGAAATACCGTTTAACTGAATCATGAACCTTGCTGCTGAGTGATTAAAAATAATAATTAATAGTTTGCATGAGTTGTGCCAATAACGCATCGTGCTGATAAACAAATAGTTAATTTGAAGTAGCTTAACAAAAACGTCCGAAAACGGACAATATTTGTACGCCTTCGGACGGCTTATTGAAATCCTATACCTTAAAATGAAGACACAAAAAAAGCCCAAAAAATGGGCTTTTTCAATCACTAACACTAAAGTTTCTAACTTCTTAGTGTTTTAATTTTTCTTTAAATACCTTCCGAAATTTATCCACTTTAGGAGCTACCACAAAAGCACAGTATCCTTGAGTGGGATTGTTGGCAAAAAAGTTTTGGTGGTAGTCTTCGGCGGCATAAAATTTCACGGCTTTGGATACTTCCGTCACGATAGGTTTACTAAATGCCCCTGATGCATTGAGCTCTTTGATGGCTTTTTCGGCAAGGGCTTTTTGCTCGGCATCATGATAAAAAATTACTGACCGATACTGTGGGCCTACATCGTTGCCTTGGCGGTCTTTGGTTGTAGGGTCATGTACCCGAAAAAATACCTCCAACAACTCCACGTACGATACTTTTTTGGGGTCATATTTAACTTCCACGCACTCGGCATGACCCGTAGCTTTGCCACATACTTGCTCATAGGTGGGATTTTCAACAAACCCTCCCGAATAGCCTGATACTACCGATTCTACTCCTTCCATTTCTTGATATACTGCTTCGGTACACCAAAAACAGCCCGTTCCAAAAGTGGCCGTTGCCAAGCCTGTCATGGTTTTTGCTTTGTCTTCCATCTGTTCGATTTTTTTTGCTGACTGCTGCCCACAAGAGGTAAGAGCAGAAAAAGTCAACACACTTAAAAGGATTTTTTTGATGATTGTCTTCATATTATTTTAACAAAAAAGAAGTGATTAAGTTCTCAATAAAACGCTCCTAACTTTGCATCGAATCTGAGCACGTTTTGGGAGTACATACGGGAAAAGACTTTGATTTAACGAACTTTGCGTCAAAAAGTTTTGTAATGCAAATATGTGATTTATTGTTAATTGATTGATTATGAATGATAAAGATATGTGAAACTTGAAATTTACTTAAAAAGTATAACTTTTTGTTGTTATGCCTTTTAGAAGAACATTAAAAAAGGGCTGATTGTTGCAGCCCTTTTTTAATGATGTATGTTTAACTTGTTTTGAGTCCTAGGTATTCGCAAAAGTATTTCTTGTCATACCTATAGGGAAACCGTGTTTTGTGAAGATTTTCGCGTATCACCCAAAGACTAGGAAAACATAGGGTTTCAACTCCGTCCCTGTCTTCGTAAGTTGGCATTTTTAAGAAGGCATCAATTCCTGCGCACTGTTCCAGTTTAAAACGCTTGCTGTTAGATTCGTATTCTAGCATTTCGTGTAGATTTACAACTCTGGCGGCAGTGGCCATTTCTTTCTCCATAAGGATATTACAAAGTACGCGTAAATTTATGGGCTCGTTATACTCCTTTACAAGGAGAGTGAAGTTACTTCTTATCTCCTCTTCTGTGTCCATATAATCGCACGAAACCGAAACTCTACATCGAATGTTATTAGATTCCATTTCGTCTATAATGGATAAGATTATAGCGTAGTGGTGCATTGTGTTTATTGTGTCAACAAAATTAGGATGCGCGTATCTTATTTCTATGTTCTGAAATCTTATCGACTCTTCTTTGTTGGCTTCGTAGTTCACCATGCACTCAGGTTCACCCATTACATATCTATCTATGTCTGGATAATCGCCATATACATCATATTGCATATCTACCTGCTTAGGGGCAACAAAGTCCAACCCAATGGATTTTCGATAATCTAAAAACTTGGTTTCGTTGTCGCTCTTATTGCTTAGGTAGCTCTTTTGTATTTCTCTTGTTTCGTTGGCGTAATAGGGGCTTGTGAGAATGCTTTTGTGAGTTTTTATTTTCTCTGCAACCTCAATAGCGTATTGAAAAAATTCATCGGGGGTGTTGAAATGTTGAATTTTAATAGTCTTCATTTTTTGCAATTGTTTGATGTTTGACTTATACAAAGATAGTTTCAGATACTATCATTATCAAGCATTTTGATAAATATTTTTTCAAAACCACGTGATATATTGAATAAAAAAACAGGAACTTTTATTGTTCCTGTTTAAACTCTTTGATGGTGCTAATAACCACTATTTTGGGTAGTGTTTTAAAAATATAGACTCTGCTCTCTGAGAGATATTTTGTGGCATCCCTTTGGATATGCGAGTTGTAAATACGTGAAGAGGTGCAAGTCCAGCGGCCAAAAGTTTTGCCCCCTGAATTGTGGCGCGCGGAGAGATAATGACCCTTTCATTGGCAAGCTCTTTACGTATTTCTTGTACACACTTTGCAAGTTTGGCATCGCCACTTATTGCTACCTCTAAAGCTTCATCGTAACCAAATTCTATCATTGAAAATCTGTCTAAGGTTGCGGCATCCAATTGGTTCCTCCCAACGTATTGGCGGTCTGCACCTTGTCCAAAGGTGTTTGCGCAAGCGATTAACACAAAGTCGGTATGTTTTTTCACCATTTTATCAGCAAAAGCACAAATATCATTTGCCAGTGCCGAATTTAAAACTGCCAATACATTGGGGTTTCCTAAATCTATTTCATCGATCACGAACACTCCCCCAAACTCAAAGGCTTGACGAAATTCGGTAGAAACATATCTACCATTCGCGTCCATGTACCCCAAAAGTTCTGCTTTGCTAGTTTGAGCGCAAACCGATTTGCAGTAAAAATCAAGCTCAAGGATTTCGGCTACTTTTTCGCATGTAGTAGTTTTACCACTACCCGCTGGCCCCACCAACATGATATTGTCACGCACAGAAACGTGGATAAGGATTTTTTCAAACTCTTTATGTACAAGACCTGATGGTTTAACTGGTTGATTGTTTATTGATATATTAAGGGTCTTTGGGGTGATATTACTTATAATGCCTGAAACTTTATCAAGGGTGTCTTTTAGCTCGCTAATAGGTAGTTCTACCTCTTCTTTAATAAGTTCTCTTACTTTGGCTTCGTCAATCTCTGTTTTTGGAGCCTGAAACATCAAGGCTTTTAGCGCCGCTGCCATATTTTCGGCCACTTCATCAACGTTTGAAGGGGTTGCTACGTTTTGTGTAGACGTTGAGGGTGTTATTTGTTTCTGAGGAGCAACTGGCACCGGTTTGGGTTCAACAGTAGTTTGCACTGGATTAACTACAGGGGTAGAAGTTTTTGGAATTACTGGCATAGGAACAGAGGTGCTAATAGGTTGAGCTTTGCGCTTTACGGTTGCACCTGCCAAAATCTCAGATTCTTTGTCTAGTGCACGTCTAGCGTGATTATACCATTTGGTAATATCTACCTCCAGTAGTTCACATAGATCAGACCATTTTTTTACGGTATCCCAGCTAAGTGATTCGTCTAGGTGGCGGTATTTAGCCACATACTCAGATACATTTTGAAATTCTTTGGTAGAGAATACGAGTGCAGTTTTCATTTTTTAAGAAGTTTTGATGTTTGACTTGTTTTTTCGTCTGATGACATTGCAAATATAGTGTCTGAAACTATCATAAGTCAAGTATTTTGAATAATATTTTTTTCAAAAAGTATAAAATCTTTTAAAATCTCTTAAATATCATCAAAATTCACTTACGCGCGAAACAATTGATAGTTTCAAAAACTATTATATTTGTCCTGATGATAGTATTTGTAGTTTAATTGTTTCGTCAGACAACCATGAAAATTGTTATTTCAGAAGCTCTATCTAATCTGCCAGTAATCAATTCAAACGATGTAAAGCCGCTTCAAGGAAACCTAAAGGATTTAAGTAAAAAGGAGTACAAAAAGCTTAAGTCTAGCATTCAAAAGAAAGGTTTTTTTGTCCCTCTGTACGTTTGGTTTGATGAAGGTACAGACAATGCGTACACCTTAGACGGACACCAGCGCCTTAGGGTGATTCAAAAGGAAAGCCCCAAAGGGGTAAACTTACCCTTTGTGCGTATTGAGGCTAGTAATGTCAATGACGCTAAAGAGCGCCTACTTCTCATAGATAGCAAATACGGAGAGGTAACTAAAGAGGGTTTTGACGAGTTTACAGCCGACTTGCTAGATTTTGAGGAGTTTACTAAAGAGCTTACCACTTTTGATAACATGCTAGACGAGAGCTGGACGGGTGCGGTTTCGTCTGGAGAAGTTTCGTCTGGAAGCGAAGAAGGGCAGTCTAGTGAAATCAATCAAACCAGTACTTTACAGCCAAATCCGAATGTTGTTTCTATCGCCGAGTGTGTGGATAACATAGAATTCATGAAACGTTATCCAGACGGATTTTTTGACATAGCTGTAGTAGATCCGCCTTATGGTATCAATATAGCAGCAAAGCCTCATAGAAACAACCACAAACCTAAACAGTGGGATAAAAACATACCCACCAAAGAGTTTTTTGACGAACTATTCAGAGTTTCGAAGCAACAAATTATTTGGGGTGGCAACTATTTCATTGAGTTTTTAAGTAACACACAGTGTTTTATTTTTTGGTATAAACACAATCCGGCACCCTCCTTTTCGGACGGCGAAATGGCTTGGACGAGCTTCAAACGACCTGCTATTTGTTTTGATTATGAGTACTATGGAAACCATGAAAATGGCTCAGTGCGCAAAGAAAAGAGTATTCACCCTACCCAAAAACCTGTAGAGCTCTATGACTTTGTCTTTACTAGGTTTGCTGAACCGGGCTTTAAGATACTGGATACTCATTTGGGCTCTGGATCGTCCAGAATAAGTTCCTACAAAAACGGCCTTGACTTTTACGCCTGCGATAACGATATGGAGATTTTTGAAGACCAAGAAAAGCGCTTTAATGCGTTCGTAAACTCATTTAAACATGGAGAAGAACAATAGGCCCAAAAAAGAAAAGGGTACGCCCGGCGCAAAGAAGCTACCCATTGATTGGGATTTTGTAAAAGAGCGTCTAGCCTTGTTTGTTGAAAATGTGGACATAGCCGCTGAGTTAGGTATTCACTATACCACACTTGAGCAGCGCTGCAAAGAGCCGTTCAAGAAAAAGACTCCTGAGCTGGGTGGATTGGGAATGACATTGTCGGAGCTTCGTCAACAATGTCGCGCCCGGACTAAAAAGCAACTACTTGCTGCACAAATCAAAATGGCAATGGGTACGACTGTTATAACCGAAAAAAACAACAAAGGTGTACCAGTTAAGTTTAAGCACATTATGCCAGACGTAACCATGCTCATTCATTTAGGTAAAAACTTTTTGGATCAATCTGACAAGGTCAAGAATGAACACAGTTTTGCTGGATTTATCATCGAAGATGTGCAAAGTACAGGCGAATTCCTACCTCCAATGCTTGATGAATCACAAGGGGAGTTACCCCCAATGCTCAGTGATGACGAATGACACTAGCCAGCCAGAAGATACTACGCAAAAACAAAGATGGTCAACTCTTTCGGGTAATTCGTCCGCAAAGCAGTGATAGTTTGCTGCGTACGTATCATGCACTAAAAGCGGCCAACACTACATATATCGTGAATTATGGCGGCGGGGGCTCTGGCAAATCATACTCAACAGCTCTGCATATTGTACGCAAGTGTTTAGAATCAAATCAAAAGGTTCTTGTCATTCGCAAAGTTGCCAATTCTTTAAATGATAGTGTAGTTAGTCAGTTTCTGGAAGTGGCATTGCCATTTTGGGGAATGGAAAAAGGTACTGATTACTACTACAACAAGTCCAATCGGACGATTTTCTTCAAGAATTCGGAAAGTACAATTCGGTTTCGAGGTCTTGATAATCCTGAGAAAATGAAATCAATTCAGGGGATCACCGTTGTTTGGGTTGAAGAGGCTACAGAACTATCAGAGAGCGATTTTGATATACTTTCAGGCCGTATCCGTGGCCAGATTGAGCCCCAAATTATTCTTACCTACAACCCTATTAGTGAGCTGCATTGGCTCAAAAAGCGATTTCACTCAGACAAATTTGAAAAGAAAAAACCCAATCATGAGTTCTATTGGTACAAACATGATAGAGTAACAGTTATTTTTTCCACATACCTAATTAACCCATTCGTCGGACAAAAGTACATAGACGATATGGCATGGTATGCAGACAATGATGCACAATACTACCGAGTTTATGCGCGTGGCGAATGGGGGATTATTAAGCCGGACAATCCCTTTTTCAGTGCCTACAAAGAAAACGTAAACGTTGGACTACCAGAATACGATCCGGGTAGTCCTGTCTATCTTTCTTGGGATTTTAACAAGGTCAACACTTGTCTTGTAAGCCAACATTTTGACGCGGGAGGTTCTATCAATTATTTGGAGGTAATTCACGGTATAGGTGATTTGCGAGAGATGTGTCGCTATATTGTACAAACCTACGGACTTTGGAATCTTTACTATTTAACGGGTGATAGTACTGGACGCGGCGCAAGTGCATACTCAACAGGTAATAGGCCAGCATATGAAAGTATTAAGGCCTATCTTATTGAGTTCGGACTAAATCAACGATATATTGACAGCTCACGGCTAATTCTCAAAAACCCTAATACAAACGCTTCTAGGCACTTTGTTAATGCTCTTATCTTATACTTTGGCAGTCTCCTGTGTATACACAAAGAGAAGTGTAAACTCCTACTTGACGATCTATCAAAAACAAAAACTCTTTCTGATGGAAGCATTGACAAAAACGACTGTAATAAGTTAGATTACGGTCATGCGGGTGATGCGTTTCGATATGATTTGCACGCTTTCGAGAAAGATACATTTGAATATTTGCGGAAATCGGGAAAAGCCGTAATTTCGTCTCAAGATTGATAGTATTAGAACTTATCATTATGAACAATTTAATTCAAGGTGTCGGCTTTAGAGGTATAACTGAAGAACAGGGTGTTCTTTTTTGGGTGAACGATGTACCGGGTATGAGTGAAGAACTTGTAACGTCCGTCAACAATAGAGAGGATATTGTTGATTTTGTCACTCAGCTTCACGCTATCACAGCTCCAAAGTTTCGGCGCATGGTTATGGGTGTGCTTTCGAAATCTTGCGACTGGAAACAGGTGCTTTCGAAGTTTCCAAGAAGTAGTTTACCTGCAAAGCCAGAGTTTTATATACCGGAAAATGTTGTGTGTAGAATAAGCTGCGGCGCTGGTAGTAAATACACCATGGTGCGACTGACAGAGGTGGTGTTTAGTGCAAAAAGCGCCGGAAGTGCAACTTTGTATATTTTTAAACTCCCCTTTATGGAGCTTGTTCAAGAGGTTGAGGTAAATGTGTTGGTTGGAAAAAATAAAGTCTCTGTAAGTTTTCCCGATTGGTCAGACGAAATACTGCATCAGGGTATTGTATTGCAACTTGTGTCGCAGGACGTTCAGCTATACGCCTTAGAAAGGGAGAGTTTGGCTGGAAACCTAGAGGTTATAGATACCTTTATTAACAGAGAAGATGCCCCTGCTTTTCTTTTGTGTGATGCCCACATTGCATCTAATTTAGATGCCTTAATAGACGCGTACGCACTCGAACTATCGGAGGCATATGCCTATCTTCTTGCGGCCAATCTTTTGGAGTATAAACTATCCAGCTATAAACTAAGTCTCTTTACCAATTCAAAGAGACAAGACTCGGAATTTAGGTCTACACAGTACCCAAAAGAAGCGGAACTATCAATAAAAGCTATTTCAAACACTCTTTCTGACGAAATAACGAGTGCACAATTCGTGCCATATGAACCCGCGTCTACTTACAGTTTAGGAACTTTTAATGTATTTGAAGACAATGACTACTAATGCTTTGGAGGTCTTTACGGATATAGTAAAGCAGTTGCGCCGGATTGAAAACATAACTCCATACAATTTAGAGCAAGCGGCTGAAACAGCTCACTCTGACGTGATTCAAAGGATTGAAAACGGCATAAATAGCAGTGGGCAAACAATGGAGAGTGTGTCTACAGAAAAGTTAGGGCGGTACTCCCGTAGTCATGGACGTAGACGTGTCACAAAAGGACTGCCTATTGACCGCGTAACACTAAAATTCACAGGGGAAATGATACAGTCTTTTAAACTAATAGAAAGATTGCCACGTGAGGTTTCAGTTGGTTTTGATAGTGAAAAAGCAGCCGAAATAGCCAGCTATAATGCAGAGCGTTTTGGTGTAGCTTTTAATATGAATAACAGCGAAGAAAAAAGGGCAACAAACAGATTTATTCAACTTTTTAACGGATTCATTAAATGATTTTAGTTCCTACAGATCAGATTCCAGAATTAATTGACTTGGCCTTTGCGACCCGAGTCAATCCTTGTAACAACATAACTTTGCAAGCCTCTGGCTTTGTGAATGAGGTGTACAGTGAAGAAGAGAAGCGTACAGTTTTGTACGTAAACTCTTTAAAACAACAATGGAGTCTAGATGATTCTGCTCAGTACAATACTATTCACGTGGTTTTGTCTGGCACAAAAGACTCTGCCGAAGAATTTGGCACCTATGAAGAGGGAGTCTATTCTATTCAATGCATTTTTGGCGTTATCAACTTTGGTCCTGAAATACAATTCCTATCCGCCATTCAAGCTATCGAAAGTGTAGAAGGGCTAAAGGTTGTATCATTCAATTGTCAAACAATGAGTGTTTTACGAAACACATTTAAACTAAAGTTTGACGACAACTTCAATTTACCTCCTTACGCAACCGCCTTTACTGTCACCTACGAAATTAAAAACGTTGGATTTTATGAATAAGGAATTTAGAGATTTCCTATCGAACGGCTATTTGGAACCCGTCAAACTGCCCAGTGGAGAGCCGATGATTATCAATGATGTTCAGTACTATTGGCCTACCGAACAGGGGGCAAACTTGGCTATTGCTAGGTTTCATGCAATTACAGATTTGGCTCGCACACATGAAGCTTTTCGTGTATCTGAGAATCAAGTGCAAACCAGACAAAAGCTTGTTCAAGACCTAACACGTCGCGCACTACTCACATTAACCAGTGACCCCGAAACCGCTCTGGATTGTATTCAAGAAATTCAGCGCTTGAATGAAGCAGAAATTCAGCGTGCGAAATTCGGTAAAGACATTGTGCAAGTTTTTGAGGTAGCAGCGATTTGGATTATAAGCGAAGATGAGTCTCCCGGACGTATAGTGCCTGAAAAGCATAGAAAGAAAATTGAGACTTGGACGCAATATCCTGATTTGTATGCTTTTTTTTTGAATATGCCAGTAAACGCGCTTTATCCCTTGTCTCTGCACTTCGATCAAGACACCCTGACTTCTTCGGCGAATATAGCAACCAAAGAGCTCTTGGACTTGATGAAGACCTTAACGAACATAGAGAGCTTTGGCTTCAAGAGCGAAACGATACCCTATATCGCTTCACGCGCGGAGATATTGCGAAACGTAATTACCTCAACCTCTCAACAGTCGAGCGATACTTTGAAGAGTTAGATATAATTGTAAGGAATGAATTTAAACACCATACAGACTAATGCAAAAAATTTCTAAACCTCTCGATTATGACCTACTTCAACAGTATTTACTTCAAGTTCGCTTTGCAGACGGCCGTCTTACCGATGCCACTCTTGAAGATTTTTTGGACGATTTACTCTGTCAGTATCATACCTTTTTATTTCAAGAGGCCAATTTTTGGCAAATCTTCACACAAGATGCCGTTCGTTTCGTGACCGCTCATCGAGAAGAGTCTCGTGATGATGTGATGTGTTATTTGAAGTCTATGTCATTCAGGCTCAAAAACAAGTCGGTTGTCTTGAAGGCCAAAGAAAGAGAGTTAGCGCCTTAATAAGTATCTACAAACAGCCTATACAGCCATGGAAACAACAAATAAGTTGGTGCAATTTAAGTTTGCTGCCGACTCGGAGATGGGTGTCGTGATTAGCCAATTCGAGCGCCTTATTGCCCTAACAAAAGAGGGAACTACAATCTCTGGACAACACACGAAAGCTATTCAGGAGGGGGCCAAGGTGATTGTACAAAGTTTGGGTACTATCACACAATCTCAACAACAAACCAACGCAGCCATAACCCAAACAGTTGCCGCCGTCAACCAGCAAACGCAGGCAATTCGTCAGGGGACCGCACAACAAACACAGGCCATCAACCAAGTAAGCTCTTCGGTGGGTGTTCTTGGTAACAGCTTAAATGATGCAAAAAATTTAATCACAGGAGCTTTTGCACTTCATGAGATAAAGCAATTTGGGTTGGGGGTGATTGATGCTAAGTCAAAGATTGATGTTTTTCGTCTGGGGTTGACACAGATGCTTCAGTCGCAAAAGGACGTGTCTGAGTTATTTCCCAAATTACTTGAACTGGCCAAGGCTACCCCATTTCAAGTAGAAGGCTTGATGCAGACGACAATTCGCTTAAAGGCTATGGGGGTGGCCACAGAAGAATTAATACCAACCCTTGTAACCCTAGGAAATGCCGCTTCGGTGATTGGAACCGAAAAATTGCCACTCGTGGCAAAGGCGTATACGGATGTTATGAACAAGGGCAAATTGATGAAACAAGAGATCAACCAATTTGCTGAAAATGGAATCCCAATCTATGATTTATTGGCCGTTTCCATGGGAAAAACCAGGGCGGAGATTATTAAGCTTGCAGAAGACCACAAACTAGCCTTTTCGGATATTAAAAAGGCCCTTGAGGATGCCTCGTCGGAAGGTGGTAGGTATTACAATATGATGAATATTCAGGCACAGACCCTAGCTGGTAGAGTTTCCAACCTGAAAGATGCATATTTTATTGCAAAGGCAACGATAGGGGATTTCTTTGAGGGTACTATTTCCAAGGGCATAGATTTTACTCAGAAGCTTATAAAAGAAACCATAGGGTCGTCTGACGCACTTAATCGCACCTTAAATATTGTTAAATCGGCAGTGGCGGCGTGGACTACATATACCACAATTGTAAATCTAGCCCAAATTAGGACTACCGCACTCTCGGTTGCGGTTGCTGCAAAGGAGGTTGTTATGAAGGCAGCACAAATAGTTGCTGGAACGTACAACATTGCCATGCAAGCCCTAAACAATGTAATCAGCGTAAATTACAACGTTACAACCGCTTCTACCGCAGCCGCGCGCACTTTCTGGGCAACGCTTGCAAGCAATCCGCTTGGTCTTGTCATTGCGGCCGTAGGGGTTGCGACATCTGCGTATTACGCCTATAAAGCCGCAGCTACGGAGACTGCAACTAGCATCATGGAGCTTGCTAGGGAAAATAACAAGGAGATAGGGCAGTTGGAAGTGAAGAAACAAGCAATACTCCAAGCAGTTCTTGCAACTACGGCAATGAAGGAAGGAACGGAAGGCTATAAAAAATCTCTCGACACACTTATTAAAACCTACCCTGAGTACTTTGGCGAACTTAATAAGGAAGAGGCCAATAACAAGCGTATCTGGCAGATATACAGACAAGTAAACAGCGAGCTAGAGCGTAAAATTAGACTGATGACGCTTGAAGCTGTGCAGCAAGAAACGCAGAAAAAGGCCGTGGAAGTTGGGCAGGAGTTGTATAAAGTTCAGACACAACTCGTTGCGTTAGGGCTAAAAGGTATTGACGTCTACGATAAGACAAATATCGCCCTACAATTGCAAAATGAGTATCGAAAAGCGAACCAAGCGTCAATTGGCACAGATGTTCAGCAGTCAAGTCAGCAGATTGAACTTTTGAAAAAAGCGAACACTCTTAATGGGGATTATAACAAACTTATCTCCGACACAAACAAGGCTCTGCTCCAAACAAATACAGTTAGAAACGACGCCTATCGTCAAGAAATCGCGCGCTTGGACGGACTTCTAAAGGCAAATAAAATCACCAAGGAACAGTATGTTGAGCTTGAGCGTAAAGCACAAGAAGAGATACTGAATATCGTCGCAAAATCCAAGCAGGAAGAACTAAATATCGCTGACGATGGCAACAAAAAGAAGAAGGCAAAAGCAGTGCTTACCGCCAAGGAGATAGCGGTGCTGACAAAGGAAATTCAGCAGGATTCCTTCAAAGACCAGATTGCGCTCATTGACGCTCAAATGAAACTTGATATTGAAAGGGCGAATCACGTCAAGAAATCAAGGGCAGAGGTTGAAAAAGAGGTGATTCGTATCGTTGAGGCTGCGGAAGCTGAAAAGGCCGCGCTCCGTAAGAAGTATTCCGACATGATGCTTGCCTCGACAAAAGAGACCGACACCGATGTTGCAATCAGCTCCAAAGAGCTTGCTGAGATACTCAAGTTCGACATGAAGGAGGTTGAGAAGGAGAAGAAAAAGACTGAGGCGGAGAAGAGAAAGGAGAATAAGCAGACTCAGCAGGAATGGGAGCAGTATCAACGCGACATTCAGCGCATCACCAAAGAAACAGCAAAAGTCGAACAGGATGCGAGACGCGACGGCGTTCGCATGGCTATGGATTATCTTGCCGCGCAGGGTGGCGTATTTGGCGAACTTGGCCGCGTCGCTCGAAAAGCTTTCGACGACATTGATCTCATAAACGGAAAAACGGTAGATAGCTACGCAAAAACCCTGAAAGCGGCACAGGAAAACGCCGAAAGTACGGCTAGTATTTTCGGCGCCGGCAGTGAGCAATATAACCAGTCGCGCGTACAGGTTGCAGAAGCAAACAAGAACTTGACAGAGGCACAGGCTGCAATGGGAAAAGCAAAAGCCGGACTCATCATGATGGTTGCCGAGGTGATTGAGGGTTTGAAAAATATGTATTTTCAGGGCGTCATTGAAACAAACAAAGCGGTTGTTGATTCGATGCTCAGGACTAGAGATATTTTAAAAACCTACTACAACGACATTCTCACAGCTAATCGAGAGAACCTAAAAGCGGAGCTTGAAGCTTTCAGGGGTACCCACGAAGAAAAAATCCGCATGATTCGCGAGTTCTACACTGAACAAAAGAGGCTCTCCGAAAACAGGGATGCGATAGATAACCAAATCACCTTCAATGCTCGTATGCTCGAAATCAACACGGAGACAACGAGTAAAATATCATCAGCGTGGGATTTGTCCAAAGGCCCATTGGGTCCTCAGCAGCTGTTCAAAGTGTTGATGACGTGGAAGGAGCATAACGCCCAAATGGAAGCTGCCGAGTTACAGCGCGATGCTCGTGCGCAGCAATTGCGTCAACAGCGCATTCAAGAAGAGGTAGACGCGGCTCGTCAGATTAGGGATGCAAATATAGAAGCTATTCGGGAGCGTGCGGAAGCTGAACGTGATGCACTTGAAAAGCGTATTGACGAAATCCAGAAAGCTGCTGATGCCGAAGAAAAAATACTAAAAGACTCTATTGAATCATCAAAAGATGATTACAGAAAACAAGTTGACATAGTAAAACAAGCCTATAGCGACCAAGTTGATGCACTTAAAGAGAAGCACCGTTTGGAGCGAGACTCTTATAACGAACAAGTAGATGCAATAAAAGACGCTTATTCAAAGGAGCTTGATGCTCTTAGAGAAAAACAAAGTGCTGAAAAAACCGCACTGCAAGAGCTTTACGACTTCAAGCGCTCTCAACTAGAGCAAACCACAGCAGACGAAACCGAAGCCATTACAATAGTGGATAGACTTCGCAATGAAGCAGTTGAAAGGTACAGGGTTGATGAAGTTGCCAGACTAACTGCTACGCGCGATAGAATACTTGCAACGCTCACCGATGAATCTGAACGAGCCACTGTTACGGCAGAATACAACAGGCAAATACAGGCAGTTCATGACGAAGTAGAGCAAGCAAAGTTAGATAAAAGTAAAGGGGTTTTGCTTGCAACAAAACAGCTTCGCCAAGAAGAAAAAGACGAGTCAACAAGGTTAAAAAATGAAGAGAAAACCGAACTTGAGCGTCTTGATGATGAATATCAAGCAAAATTCAAGGAGCTTGCAGCCGAGCGCGATGCAAAACTGGAAGAAATGTCTCTAGCTAACAAGGAGCGCGAAAAAGAACAAAAAGCCGAACTTGCCAAACTTGAAGAAGAGCATGATGCCAAGCTAAAGAAAATGAGCGAGGATCAATATGCTCGTGAACAGTTTTTGCAAAAGCAAATAACTCAACTAGAAACCGATACAGCAACAAAAATCCAAATCCTAAAACAGGAGATAGCCAACAAGGACAAGCAGGCAAAGGATGCGATGACGTTTGAAAATCAAAAGTATCGCGACTTTGTCATTCAAGCCAACAAAGATATGCTTGAGTCTCAAAAAGCAATGTACATCGCACAATTACAGGCCGA
This sequence comes from Runella zeae DSM 19591, assembly GCF_000423565.1. Taxonomy (GTDB): domain Bacteria; phylum Bacteroidota; class Bacteroidia; order Cytophagales; family Spirosomataceae; genus Runella; species Runella zeae. Next base: position 94,629 of record NZ_AUIF01000017.1, read on the forward strand.
AATTGCAATGCTAAAAGGCAAGAAAAACATTTTCAACTCGGGGAGGATTAATTCTGCGATTGGAGATTTAGAACAAGCTATTAGGGATATTGAGGGGGCAGGTTCTGGGGCGCAAGGACTAGGAGATTTCTTCACTGAAAAGATTAAAAATATCGTAATTGGAGAGCGCAAAGCCGCCAAAACACCGTTTAATTCAGAAACCTTAGCTCCTGTCACCGAAGCCTACGACCGCGATGGAAATTTGATTCAACTTACCTATGTCGATGAAGATAGGGAATTTATCGCTTATGACAAAAACAAAAATGCGTTCAAAATCCGCAATGCCACCGGTTTTGTCGAAAAAACGGGCGAAACCTTTTTCAAAGGTACGAACTACTTGGATTTAGGTGGAAACCCTAGTGGTGTTGATACCATACCAGCTATAGTAGGAGGTAGCAAGCTCGTTCATTTGGATGAAGGAGAGCGCATTTTGTCTCGCGAGGATAATGAAAAAATAGGTGGAAAGTCGGTTTCCAATCAGACGGTTGTGGAGGGATTCAAGGTGTTTGAGACGCTTTCAAAAAACTTTTCTATGGTGGATTTTAGCTCATTGGCGTCTGTAAAGCTGTCTATGCCTAAAAACATTAAACCCAAAGATGACCATGTAGATAAAAGACTTTTAGAAGAGATGAGAGCAATTAGACAGGAGCTTGCCAATGGCTTGGTCAAAATAAATATCGACTCTGATGCCGTTAGCGTAGAGCGGGTCTCTGGCCAATTGACTCAAAAATATTACAACCAGTTTAAAAACAGTTAACATGGAATATTATTTAAATGGAACCAGAATCAAGGAGCCGGGTGGTATGGCCGGGTTTTATCTTGAAAAGCAATATTCTAATTTTTTTGAGGGATTTGTTAGGCGAAGCATTGGTCATGCGCGTGTACAAGGAGTTGGTAATATTTCATTTGATGAGCCGCTTGCTGTTTTATTGCTGGATAATGCGAGAAAACAATCAATTCTTGACGAGGATGTTATTTTTGAGATGCGAGACAAGGGACAGGTGGTCAGTAGAGCTAACATTGATTTTGCTACATTCTCAAAAAACAAGAATGTGCGCCAAGTGGGTGTGATTGACAAACTTGGAGATATTTTAGAGATTCAAGTGGCGGAGGAGATTTCTATTCTTCCTTTTCGTAAAATAAGAATTCCGGCCACTACACTTGCATCAAGAGTGTCTTGGAAAATAGACGCAGACGGTAGTTTTGCGATTATAGAAAAGCGGAACCAATCTCAATACATAAACCACAATATCCCCTTTAAGCTTGATAGCAAAGAAACGTTGGCCAACGGCTCAGTGTACTCTATAACCTCTGATAGTTCTATTTTGTATTCAAACACTACTTCACAGCAAAAAAGTGTAGAGATAGAGTGTTTCATAAGTTTTTTTGCCCAAACCAACACTCCAACAACATGCATATCTGCACTGTATTTGGCGGATAAAAATGGGCTTTTGGTTCGTAAGATTGCGGATGTTGTCTATGATATAGATTCTGAAATGAAAGAGTTTACTGGTGGTGTAAGTCAAAAGTTACAAATTAATCCAGACTGTTCTATCCTTTTGAAAATGGAGAGCACGAACAGTGTAGATAGCCACACCTTTAAATATAAAACAGAATCCTACTTTCGATTGTCGGACGATGATGTGTCAGACAGTGAAGTATGGTGCCTAAGTGCCTATGACGCAATGAGCGCTCTTTTAACTAAAATTGATAGCAACTTAACACTCACACCGTCTTCAAAGGCTTTTTTAGAAGCCTCTGGATTGTATTTTACTAATGGATTCAACCTAAGAGGCTTTAAAAAACCAATCTCTACCTCTTTACAAGTGATTTTCAATGATTTAAAGGTTCTAACCAACGCAACACTCAATCTACTAGAAACCAATCAGGTTTCGGTGGAGGGGTATAAAAAAAACTCAGCAACCACATTTATTAAAGATATATATAGCATTGAGTACCAGCCCGATATGGGCTCTATATATAATGAGATTAAGGTTGGGTACAAAAACTTTGAATCATCATCTGCTAGCGGCAATTTAGAAAAGAACTCCCTATTGACGTATCACACCAAAGTAAAAAGAGGCAGGGCGGGGCTTGAGTTGATTTGCAATTCAATTGCTAGTTCTAAGAGTATAGAAAGTATTCGTCGTATTAGATTTGACCAACAGATTACACCATCGTCTGACATTTCAACAGACGGAAAGTTGTTTGTTATTAGTGCCAAAGCCGGGGTTGCCACTATAAAGGGAGATCAACTTAATGGTAATTTACTGCCAGAAACAATACTATTTGGGCACCAAGAAAAATGGAGTCACCTTGCTCCGCTCACACTTACAAACTCCACAAGCTCCTATTATGATAGTAGGATTGGAGAAAACACAAAACCCACTCAAGGTGCAGAATACAACGGGGATGTGGCGATTATTGCGGCGAATATAACAACCAGAGAGTTTTCGCAACTTTCTAAGTGTATTATATTTCACGACGGCCCCAACGAGATTATTGCAAGAGTTACAAATGCTAGTCACCGACCCTTTCGTCGCGAATCCGGTTACAACACTATAATAACTGCCAAAGTACAACAGTCATGAAATTTCAAAACTTTCTTCGCTTTCGCGCATTAGGCGAACAGCCCACAAATTTATACACATCAAAAGTTGACAGTTTTATAAAAACTGTGCAAGGGGAAAGGTATTGTGCTTTAGTGCCGCGCTCAGACCTTTATGGTAGAGAAATAGAAGATGTTGCCGTTGTGTTGTGTGAACAAAGCAACGGCAATGGATACAGCCCCATTGTACCAAACGAACTAGAGCCAACCGCTAGTCAGATTGCGGGCGAAATTAAGCCTCAGCGCTCAGAAGCCTATACACTACTTCGTTTTCTTGTGGGCGAAATCCCAAATGGAGAGATGAGGTATTTTGCTGTAAGTAGAAAAAATGGACAAAAAGTATTTGGGACGTTTGAATCTAATGCGACATCTAAAACCGAACTTCTTGGTCAGATAAAATCTCATTTTGAGTCTTTGTCTTCAGCACCGGTAAGGGTAGAATTAAAAGGCAGTGTTTTAGAGGTTCGCATTTATCATACTAACTTTTTCTACTTGGCAGACGAAGAGTTGCAGATCGAGCTTGGAAAGTCTTTTTATAATAAAAACAATCCAACTTTGGGTTATAGTCTTATTGAAAGCAATGTTTCAATTCCTGAAATGATAGAATATGAAATAGTTGTGTCTCAATCAATTTCCGAGGGAAATATCTTTTATTTAGGCAGTAAATTATATACAGCAAAACTAGGAGATAATTCAGAGGATATACTACTAAACCTCACAGGAGGGGAAATTACAATAACAAGGCCAAGTTCAGAAACAATAATATGTGCGGCTCAGAAAGGCAGTAGGAGTATTCAAAATAGCGAGACCGCAAATGCTTATAGTGTCTACCAAGCAACAGAAGGAGGATGGGACTTCTATAGAATTAATGTCACTAGCTTTGTTGAAGGGAATTACATTGAAATATCCGGAGCGGGAGCGACAACTATTCGTTACACAGTTGCCACAGGAGACACAAGAAGTATTATTGAAGCGGTTTTAAATCCAGCCGATTATAGCGGTAGATTTCGCGTAACATCTGGCGCTTCGGTGAGTATAATTGTTTTGTCTGGAAAAAGGACAATTGGAAACACAAACGCACCAAGTATAACCCTTAAAAAAAAGGCAATATATCCTGCAAAAAACGTAGACAAATACCAAGTAATTGTAGGAGGCGATATTCAAGCAAATAATATCTTTACTTTGGGAGATAACGTGTATGTTGCTACAGAAGAAGATACAGACGCTAGTGTCGCCAACGGTTTAGGTTACCCAGCGCCTGTTTTTGTAGTTTCGGTAGATACAGGAACCCACCTAATAGCATACGCAAAACCCGGGTTAGAGCCAGGACTAGAAAAAGTATTGGATATATCTATTATTGAGGGACCAATCGTTAGAAAATCTAGTCAGATAGTACTTAATTTCTATATAGAAGGCTCTCAAAAAGATTACGTACTTGGGCTTTTGGATAAAACCAACAATGAAATTTTTGCAATATCCAACACACTTAGACACTATTCTGTAGTGCCAAACAATACCATTTTGCTTGAAGTGTCAGACTATGGTCAAGTGTATTGTTATGATTATGCCGAAGATTCGTTATACCAGTCTATTCGGATTCCAGCAGCTCTTTCTATGCCAATAAATAGCATTGAAGAGCAGAGTGTTACAATGCTTGATGGAAGTGTGCAAAAGGGAAATACTAGATTGTTTCAAAAACAATCCCTTGTAACGAGGCAGATTTCATCCGAACATGCATTAGCACTGGCCTATTGGCTACAACACAGATATGTGGTGATAGACAGAATTGCCTATTTAGCAAGCGGAGGCTATAGGGATATGCCCGTAAGTTTGATTATGCAGTCAAAACAGGTAAAATGCGATTTATTAGTTCAAGGTCATGCAACTAACTATGAAAACTTTTTTGAGTTCTCTAATCAACAACTTTATGGTAAAATTGTCGTCAATCGCCCATCGTATGGAGCAAAATTGTTTCTTACTAATGGATTTGAAATATCGACACTGATAGACGGGGAGCAGTCATTCAAAGTAGGGGAGTATAATTTAGAAATATATACAGAATCCTCTATGGTAGAGGTACTCATTTTTTCAGATGGTCTTTTTTTGACGAAATGCCTAATTCCAGCCTATTCACGAGGTTTTCTTAGAGATGAATTAATTCGCGTCAATTCAAATATGATGATAGTTTTTGATATTATCAAAATAACAAATAATATTGTAGTTGAAACAGTTGATACAACAACTTATCTACTTCCTGAAGAAATTCAGTATATGAATGAGTACAGACAAAATACTGACGAAATATCCTTCAACAGCGACTTTAGTGAGGATTTTGCCAACTAGCCATACAGCCATGAAAAAGATACTTTTTTTAATTTTACTTCCAAGCTTATCTTGGTCTCAAGCTACAATCACACAGATACGAACCAAGGTAAACACCTACTACGCAACCAATAACGCAAAGCAGATAACGGCCGCAAAGTCAAGGGAGATATTTCACGACATACTGGATAACATCCAATCCCAGTCATCATCTTATGATACAATATCGGGAACAAACCCTAAGCTTTTATGGTACTGGCCGTCAACTTCAAGCTTTTTGCTCGGTATATACGGAAGTAATACCTCTACGTCTCGATTTTCAATTTACAGCAACGCCGATGGTGCAGAGAAGTTCTCTGTGTACTACAATCAGGGCTATTCGCGCTTCGCGACGCGTTTGCTTGTCAATAAATCTGTTGACTCTGGAGAGCAACTTCAGGTTGATGGAACCTCTAGGTTAAACGGAAACACAGTGATAAGAGTCAACGGCGAAGATGTTATTTTCGATGGCTCAAAGGGTATCTCAAGATACGTAAATGACCTTATAATTAGAAATTTTGATTCTGGTACGGGCGGTAGGATTGTGATGCAAAACAATAGTCTATCCAAGGTATGGTTCCATGCGACGAATAACGGTGTAAATATTGGGGCAGATGCGGATGTGCACGCATCGGCTGAGTTTCAGGTCACTACGACCACAAAAGGCTTTTTACTTCCACGCCTAACAACGACGCAGGTTAATGCAATTTCCAGTCCCGCCGCCGGATTGATGGTTTACAATACAACCCTCAACAAAGTGTGTTATTATAATGGTTCTTCTTGGCGGCAAGTCACCGATTCTGCAATGTAATTTCTCCGACTTAATACACATGAAAACTCTAGTTTCAATTTTATTGCTTGCGCTGGGAGTGGTGGCAGCAATTCAAAAACCGACAACGGTACCACAATCTACTAATGGTGGCAATCTTATTTTTCTTTGCAAGCCCAAGTACTTTTCCTCCCCACGAATACCGAACGGTTACAACGTGGTTGGTATAAGCGCCAAGGTGCTCAATTATACATTGGGGGACACCTCGGCGGCATTTTGCTACTTCGAGTTCTACCGAAAAAATCCAGAGGATACCATGCAACTTATTGTAGCGGAGACGCAAAACGACTACCTGCCAGCATCGCTATTACCTTTGCTTTTCTCCCGTAACAAGCAGAACATATTTTTTGCTGCTAAGACCTTTGCAACTGCACAGGGGTATGTGTTAGACACTATAACTTCGCAAACTCACCTTAACGCACTATACCCTTAATGGCATACGAGGATTTGGCATATATCACAGATGGAGCTGTAAATGGAAGTACACAAGTAAAGGTTTCGACTCAACAACCAAACGGAACCACTGTGCTTTTGTATAGTTTTTACGAGTTTTTAGGTAGCGATATTATCACAGACGGAGTTGTTACAATTGAAACAAACAGACCTCTGGAGTACCTTGAAGTTATTCAGGCGTTTGTTGGAGGTTTTGGCGAAAAATCAGGGCCCGCAACAACTGTTCAGCTTAGCGACACAGAACTGACTGGATGGCAAAACCCAACAACGGTCAATGGGCAATCGTATCAAGATTGGCTGACAGAGGGAAACCCCCCAATACCATCCCTATACATCCCTAACATATTAAATAGGGTATTGCACGAAAGACAAAACACTCTAAACCAGATTGAAGACCCTAAAATAATATTTCAACTGGTATTAGATTGCTCGTATGGCGTTGGTGGTGCTCCGCAAGTTGTAGCCACTGTTAAAAATGTAAGTGGAAGTCCGTCAGGTGGTGTTATGTATAGATTTGATGAAGGAGTAATGGGTAATATACCTTCAAAAACCTATATGGCCAATGGAAGCAAAAAAGTAGAGGTGATTGACTCGGAAGACACCAACATAAGTACAGAGTTAGAATTTGATGTAGTTATGCCAGCCGATGCCCCAGACCCTTCAGGTGTGAACGAGGATATTGTGTCAGTTGGATGGACAACAGAAAGATACAATCCGTCCTCAAATGGAGGCTTAGGCAATTTTCTTTGGCCGCAGATTGTGGCAACTGGCGATACAGAGGTTAGTGTTGATGGAGTAACATCCTACACAAATCTGCCTACCATGATTAACCCTCCATGGGTTAAAACAAACAATAACGGAGGTAATCCCGCCCATGGACTTATCTTTCAGTACACTTGGCTGTACGGGGTACCTAACGGAGAAGGCGTTTTAAGGGTGCGTCTAGTAGGACAGCCCTCTACGGCAATTTATACTACTTTTTACATGTAAAACCTATATAGTCATGGAAAATAAAGAAGAGGTTAAAATCTCAAAAACAAAAAAAACAGAAACGGTCAAGCTAATTGATCAAAATTCAAGACAATTCATTTTTGATACCAAAGATGCGATTGGAAAAACTTTAAAGGTTTCATTGGATAATTCCGAACCAACAGAAATCCCCATTTCAGACGAAATTACTATCTGGAATACTAAAGCACTTATTCCAGATAGTTATACATTACATTACTCCGTAGTTTAAACTTTCAAACTAATACACACAGTCATGCTCGTCGATTTCATTGAATCACAAAACAGGGTTTTACCCGGCGCCAGAGTTGGTGACAGAAGCCCTCGAACCAAAGGCGCATACATTGCAATGGCCTACTTCAACTCTGGTGCCTTGGGTGGTATAGGGGCCTCATATACCATGGGTGCTAATACAGAGGTAACTATTACAGAAAAAAATCTGCCAGACGTATTGGTAGACTTGGCTTTCAAGGGCGGTGCGTTCTGTTTTTTTAATCCCTCAATATCTGGCTCAAAAGACAAGGCTAACCGCATTAAATTACCAGAGCTAATGGGAACTCAAGCGGTGGCAGAAGAATCTGGAGAGGTAACAGAGCGGTTTATGATTAAAGTGCGCGATTACTACAAAAACGTCGAGCATTTTAATGCTTTAGCCTATAAATCCGGCGAAATGGATGTAATACTATTTACAAACAATGGCTTCCAATGGCTAAAAGCTAGAGAGCACCAGCCTGTATTTACGGACATGTCTTATGCTATTCAAGGGGATGCTAATCAGCCTATTTCTGCCGGTGATTTCGCTATCAATACTAGTTCTGCTGGAGAAATCCCAATAAAATTCGGGATTGTACTCTCAAAACTAGCAGCATCTAGGCTCAAATTTACTTGGGCAGCCGTAGGAAGTCTTGTCAATTTGACCGCTCAACCCTGTGAGTCTGGCGGATTGAGTGTATTTTCTCGTACCGCCTCCGCAACAGCGTGCACACTCCCCAGAGCCGTAAATGAAACAGCTACCTGTATTCAATACAGTATTAAGCAGTTGAACATAAATGATGCCGGCACAAATGATGTATCACAATATGTAACCATTGGCTCCACCACTGGCATTATTACTTTAGCGTCTGCATTAACTGCTGGCATTTTTGATTTTATCGTTGTAGCTGAAACTCCAAACGGTATTTGGGGTTCTTGGGAGTTTCGTATCAAAGCTTCTTAATCGCTTCTTTACCCTTCTTTCTTTTTCACAAAGCCCCTCCCGAAAACGGGCAGGGGTTTTTTAATAATTACAACAATGCTTACTTATCAAAAAATAGCCCCATACCTGACAACTGGAAAGCCAGAGTCAAAACACATTCATCAGTACTACCAAGAGTCAATCGATCTTAAAGAGCTTTTAAAGGAAGTGTTCGGAGATAAGTATCCTTCATATATGGACATAAACCGTCCGGGCGAAAAGAAAACGCATAAGACTCATAGAAAGAAGATATACACAAACCCTTTTCGTTCAATGCCTCGTCGAATTAGCGAGGTTTTGGACTATATCAGACAGGCAGATGATTATAGTATAACATTTCCAGCTGAAATTCCCAAAGGAATAAAGCCTGAGGAGTCACTAAAGTCTTATACAGAAAATAAGGCACTAACAGCAGAGGGGGATTTTGAAACCTTCTTTTTCAAGAAGGTGATTCCTCAATATGTGAGAGATCCCAATGCGGTGCTTGTGTGCATTCCCAAAAAACAACCGACAAGCAAATACGAGTTCGTTGAGCCTGTACCTATACTCTTTCCGTGCGAAAACGTGTTGATGCATAGAAAAGGGGAATTTGCGGCTCTTGTAGCGCCCTTTAAAAATAAATTCATAGACCAATATGGCAGAGAACAGGAAGGGGTCGTAATGATTTTTCTTGACCACGAAAGTTACAGCGTTGCTCGTCAAGTGGCCAAAACAAATATCTCAACTGGTCAAATGCAAATAGAATGGGAGATTGACGGGATGTACACACAAGTACTAGACAATGGGGAAACTGTAAACATCTTTCAGCCTCCATACCATTATTGCAAAAAAATGCCTGCCCAAAAAATCGGCAAAATTGTTGCAAAAGAGAACGATTATGGCGAAACGTATTGCGAATCAATTTTATCCGACTCGATACCATTTATTAAAGGCGGACAGCAAACTTGGAATGATAAGGAGATAGAAAAAAACCAACACCTCTCTTCGCAAGAGTACAGATATGTAAACAAAAAATGCAACCAAGAAGGGTGTCACAATGGAACAATCATCGAAAGAAACAAGGCAGGAAAAATAGTTGGAGAAAAAGAGTGCCCAAAATGCAAAGGTAGTGGCCTTATGCCTTCCGGATCTGGTTTGGATATATGGCTAATCGACTCTTCGGTAGAGGCGGGAGATGGCAAAAGTCCAGCATCTGGAGTCCCGGGCGGATTTATTCCGCGAAGTATTGAGCCTTATATACAGCTCTCAAAAGACTACGACAACTTAAAGAAAGAGGTGTTGACTACATTGAATATGCAATACGTAATCAATACAAATACCGACGCCTCTGGAACCTCAAAAAGATACGATAGAGAAGAAGGGTATAGAGAGGTGAACACACAAGGGGCTCACCTGCTTGATGTGATGAGTCAACAGTATGAGACGATTGAAAATATGCGCTACGGAGTAATTAAAAGATCAAACGAAAGTCAGGTTCCTAGTATAATTGTCCCAATACGTTTGAATTTGGAAAATGCAGAACTTACCAGAGAAGAGCTTAAGGATGCCAAAAGCAACAACTTTGACCCTGCTATTGTGGAAGCGCTTGAGCGAAAACTTATTCAATACAATGTAGGCGAAAATTCGGACATTTTTAAGAGATACGAGACTAAGGTGATGTTAGACCCATTTAGGTCGCTATCGCTCGACCAAAAAAACATGGCGATTGGCTTGACATACTCTGTAATGAAGGATAGTCCAGAGCGAACTAGCGCCATTAAAGAGCTGCTTTTTAGTGTATTTTTCGATTCGCTAATAGTAATATGTACAAGCAAAAGCGATGGATTTTATAAGTTGGATGTAAAGGGGCGCAATGAAATTATTAGAAAAGAGTTTGAATTAATGTTCTCTGAACTACACGCCGGTAATGTATTAAATGTCAACTCTGTAAACATCAAACCAGCCGCAAATCTTCAAGACGAAAATCAAACCGTCTGAAATGAAAATCAAACCGTCTGAAATTAGGAAATTTGTATACAAGTCAATATGTTTGCATTGATAGTTTCAGACATTATATTTTTGTACAAAATCTTTTCAAGATGGCATCGAAAAACAAAGACGAAAAACAGCTTAAGACACTAGAGTCCCCCAAGACCTATGAAGAGCTGTTTGACTATGATCAAATCGTAGTACAGGTAGGCCCTCGTTATGAGCTTAAAAACAACAAACCGGTTGTGGTGGAAGAGGCTAGACTAACCACTATGACCAAGGGTAGCTATGAGTTAATGGAGCGGGATTCCGACGGAGACACGAAGGTGATTCCAGTAAAAGCTTTAGGTCATCCTGATATAAAAATCGAAGATGACCCACGTTCGCCGGGAGGTAAAAAGAAAACCCTCGACTATATTCCTTTTGCGGTGATTGCAGACGAAATTCCCGACACAGAGAAATCGGATCAAAACCCGCCTCAATAATTTTTTACCGATAGTATCTTAACTTATTTTTCTAATGAAACGGAGAGATTTTCTCAAAAAACTGGGTCTTAAAAGTGGTCTTGACCAAACTGAACTTGACGATATTCTCAACAATCTTGATGGCGACGAGATAGATGATATCAAAGCCGATGCCGCCATAAAAGCAGTATACACCTCAGACGAAGCCCTAGGAAACGATGACCTTTTTAAAAAGGTAACAAGCAAAGCAAAGGCCGAAGCCTTAAATCCTATCGACACGATACTTAAAGCTTTCGAGTCCAAATTAAAGGCCGAGGAAAAGGCAGAGTACAATAAACTTGACACCTCTCACAAAAAATACAATTACATGTTAAAGGTATTTGCTGAGCGGGAAACACCTACCGGAGACGCCAATTACGATTCACTTAAAAGCGAGTACGAAACCCTTAAAAGTGATGTGGATACCAAATATGTCAAAAAAGAAGATTACGAGACGGTCAGTCAAAAAGCGACGAAGGCAATGCAGGGGGCATTTAAAACCAAGCTCTCAATCGCAGCCGCAAAAAAAATCGGAGACGCCGCTAACGCCAGACACTTTGAAGAAAACTTCTTTAACGACGCCAGTGAGCTAGTTGCTACTACTGGAATTGGCAAATCAAAGGTAAAGGGAGTTATCGACTATGAGACGGGCAAAATCATGCGAGCAGACTCTCCAGACCAGCCTATAATGCTAGATGGAAAGGTAGTTACCATTGCAGATTTGGCAGACTTAACCATTGAGCATTTCGAGTACAAGGCTCCAGTGTCTAACCCAGCTTCTGCCGGTAGAATAGTAATAACAGGACAGACTGACGATGCCACTAAGGACTCAAACGCATCGGCACGAACAAGGAATCTTGATATGGATTCTGAATAAAAAAGCCTTTCAATTTTAACCTTTTATAACAGCCATGAAAGTTCAAATGACCAACGCCCTAATCGCGAAAGTAGCAATAATGTTACTTCAAGATTGTGGGCGTCGGTTCCCTTCTTTGGGAGCCATGCAATCGCAGAGAGCACCACAAAAACAGGCTCTTATTAATGCAACGTCGCCAGTGGTGGCAGAGTCAGAGAAGCGCATGTCCATTCGTCAAGATGGAAGCGGAAACCCCGAAGCTGCTATAACACTAGATTATAACCCCAAACGTCAGGTTGCTGGCGGCGCTATTCGAACAGCGAGAGGTGTAGTAAATGGAGAGGCTACCACGGACAAAGTTTCCGTAACAACTGGATTTGGCATTCATAGGGAGTATACAAAGAATTTTACAACCTATGATATGATTAAGCTTACAGCAGAAACAGAGGCTTACCTAAAATCCGTTAATGCGGGAAATGTAAATTTTGATTTGGCCAACTTTCCAGCCCTTGCCATTATTGGAGACGAAATACTGACAACTATTGAGAGTATCCTAACTCCAATAAATCAGCAGATTGTCGCCTCTTTGATTGCACACGTAGGCCACAATTTTGTTACAGGGGATGCGCTGTCTCCAGATATTTTGCTCTATAACGCAGAGGGAATGATGCGTACCGATTTCTGGGACTTCATAAACGCAATCAAGCGTCGTCATAACTACAGTGGACGCCTTATTATTATTGGAGGCGACACCATGGCTGGCTACCTCGACAAAAGAAACATTGTAGCGGTCAACAACTTGGGATTAAATCAACAAGCAATGCTTAACACAATTGCGGCTGACTTCTTTTACGATCCAGAGATAGAGGCACAGTTGGGTACTGGCGAGGTGATTATCCAAGAGGCAAACGCGTCATGCTTCCAGACGATTTTGGAGCACGCCTACATGATTAAGCAAAAGCGAATGGCGAATACTAGTTATGGAAAAATGGCCATAAACTTGGGACAGTACAGCGCCCCAACCTTTAATCTTGACATGGACTTGCGTGCACGCGAAAACGATACAGCTTGGCCTACGTTAGACGTAACTCCTTCCATACATGGAGGGGTATTCTTGCGGCCAGCGGGATACCTCGCCAACTACGGCGGCTGGCAAAACGTGACTGGCACTTGGAGAGCCAAGCTCATCGCCTAGGGTTTCAAAACAATCCGACAATGCAACTACTGTTGCATTGTCTTCTTTTTACCTTATTCAATAGCCATGAAAAAGATACTTTTTTTATTATGTAGCTCAATGCTACTGCTTCATTCTTTTGTATTTGCTCAGGTAACTATCGAAGGCAATGGAAAGAAGTTTGTGCTTCCAAGTGGAGAGTACAAGCTAACCATTGGTACCGAAACAGATGCAGGGAGCAAGCCTATTGTTGATTTAACTTCACCTCTGGTTGATTGCGGATGCGGTCAAGCGGATTTTGCCACTTCGGTTCGACACAAAGGGGGTAGTACTTACGAGGTGTCATTTGATGCCTGCAACGTCAACCCTTTGCGCTGGGCGGTGAAGAAAAAAGAGACAAACCCCTTGTTTGGGCTGTCTTTTTCCGTACGGCGCGAATTTATCCCCCAATCTGGCACTTTTGAAATTGACCTAAGTAGTTACGAAGAAGGTGAGTATGAGCTTGAGATAACCTCGCCAAAGTGCAAGGGTCGCGCTCTTACAACGTTTCGCATTGGGTCAGACCCTCCGCAAATCAACGATAGCAATATCACCGTCAATAACGAAGGTGTACACGTAGGCGCATTCCAAAAAGCCAAAGTCGTCTATTTCAACTATGACGACACAGGTGAAAAACTAGATGCAATCAACTTGGTTGCGTCGCGTAGTTCGGACGGTAAAATTTATCTCTCAGATGAAGGAAAAGCGCATCATCGGGCCTACTACAGTATCAATGGCTCGGTTAACCGCTTAAATGCGTCTGAACTTAAAAACTACCCAATTGAAGCAAACACTTGGATTCACCTAGTAAAATTCGTCACTGAGGTTGAAAACGTAAACACAGATGCGTGGCGCACTTCGACTCAGTACAATGGACAGCGTAACCTCAAGTATGCGGCGTCGTATGAGTGTACTTTTTATGTCGAAGGATTGAACGCACCGCGAACACCTTACACATTGCCGCTTTGGAATGCAGACCCTTTAAGAAATGGACTTAATTTGTCCACAGGCACAGGGTTCAAGCTTAATTCAAAACAATACGGCAGTGAATCAATACCTGCCGAAAGCGCAGACAGATTGAAGCAAATCTCCTGGGCGCAGGGTGCGGACAAATACCAGCTCCTCTACGCAAACGAGGTACAAAACCTTACCTCGGCACTTGGCAAGGGGATTACCGATTTAAGTGACTCTGAGCTTGACAGAGCGGCGGATATGCTTGCAAACATGAGTACGAGCAAGTATTTCGCAGTGGATTTCGAGCCTCACAACCCTGCGGCTGACGAATGGCGTTGGAATTTCAACGCGCCAAACTTCCGCGAAGTGATGAAAAAGCTTTCGCAAAAGGTCTATGACCGAAGTGGAAAGTATTTCTATTCGTGGATTGGAAAAGGAAATCGGTTTGCCTTTCGAGGTAAACAATTTGAGTTGGATGGTCCAGCAAACGATTCGTGGGGCAATGAGCAGCTTGACACATACATTGCCTTGCACGAAAACCCTAGCGAAATTCAGGGAATTGACATTGCTACACCTGTACTCACTCAAGTCGGATTTGGCTATAGTTCTACAGTGATTGGTGGCGACGCAAGCAAAGGTAGTCAATGGGTTGCACCTCAGTTGTGGTACTTACGCGCGCTCGACGTGCTAAATGTACAAACACTCATAACACCTAAGGACGAAAAGTTGTTGTTGTTCATTTGGCCGTTCGAGGATAAGCCTAGCGATGCAAAGCGCACCCCAATGACGCGTATGAAGCTAGGAGAAGGGCATATCAAGCAGGTTGATAACAGGGTGCAATATCCGCACAATCTTGTGCGTGACGCGATTCTGACCTATCTCTGTAATCCTAAACATCAGTACACTCAGTACTGGATTTTTGGCGAAAGTTACGACCCTTACGACCTACTTTATTGGTCGAAAATAAACGGTCAACTCTCGTGTCACTCCCAAAACGCGGGAGGGTTCTACGTCACCGAATACAGCGGCTCCAATAATCCGCCCTGCCCCCAAAGCAATAAGGGCTACATCGGCAAAGATGCCCTTAGCGTCTCGGCTATGATTCAGGCGCACGAGTGGTTTGCAAAGGAGGGCATTCAGGATGTTTGCGACGGCACGCAGGTGCGCGATTTTGATATTTCTTTTGATTCGTTTACGCGCTCAGTTGCGATTTACAACCCTGTTTTCCGCGCAGATACAGGAGAGTTTGCGCGTTCTTATAAGTACAATCAGCCGTGGATTCAGGTTTGGAAAAACCCTAAAACCGGCAAACGCGTACTACTCTACCAAGACCCTTTTGCGGATGCTTTTGAGCAGGGGTATTTTACGGCCACGGTGAACGGACAGAAAATCACCAAACAGGTTACAGGCAACAACTTACTAGCTATTGTACTGTGAAAGCACAAAGAATTATGTACCTGTTAAGCGCATCGCTGCTTATGCTTACCGCGCTCAGTATTGGCCTTGCTCTGAAAAGCTGCAAGCTAAGTGAAGAGGAGAAAACCCAAAAAAGCATCCAACAAAATGAAAAGAAACTTGAAGATATTCAGGCTCGCCGCGCTGCAAACAATAGTACTGCTATTCCTTTCGCTAACGATAGTGTGCGCTCAAAAGTCATCGATTCAGTCAACAAAAAGCATGGATTCAAGCTACGCGTCGCTAGAGGGGACGCAAAGCGAGATTGATTCGGTCTTGAAAATCCTCAACGATTATCCTGACTTGAAAGAGGAGCTTGCGACAGTCCGACAAACCCTAAAGGATGAGCGCAAATTAACCTCAATCCATAAGGAAACGATAATGAAAGCTCTTGATATGGATGTTTGGAGTCTTTCGGAAGTACAGAAGAGGATTAGGCGCATGAATCGTCGGCTCTTTTGGAAACCCATCCTTTGGGGTGTACTTGGCGCATCAGTTGGCGCAACTCTATCGAGACTTTTTTAACGACGTGCTACACACTTTACACTACACTCGTTAACCCTATGAATACCACGACAATGATTAAATCACTCGCAATTTGGACAACTGAACTGTTGCTCACCTTTACAATCTTCAATTTTAATTTGTCGATTGGTAGTACTTTTTACAACTGGTTTGCCGGTTTGCTTGGTGGCTTTATTTTCTTCTGGTTCATGTATTTTGACGAGGAAGTCAATAACAAAGCCGCATTCAAAATGTCTCTTATTGGCCCTTCGCTATCCGTATTCTTTGGAAAATGGATTTGCGAAAAATACAATATACCCTTAGACTCCTCCAGCGCATCGATTATCTACCTTTTAGTTGCGTTTTTTAGCTTATCGGCGGCAAAGGTCGCTTACGGTTTCTCTCGAAACGCAGAGAAAGAACTTCCTGCAATGCTCTGGAAGTACTTGCGCAAGAAACTAGGACTACGAAACGAAAAATAACCCTACTACCATGTCGGACTTAATTACAATACAGAGATACAACCCGAAATCCGATTGGACGATTTCGCGTGTATTCATAGATGGGGTATTGGACGGATTCGCAGTTGAGGATGAAATACGCGAAAAAAAGCTGAAAGGCGAAACCGCAATCTGGTACGGACGTTACAAGCTTGGTCACAGATATAGCCCTAAGTTTTCTAAGTACTTTCTATGGAGCGAAAAAGCACAAAAGCTTATCCCTAACCCTAAGTATAACAAAAAATATAACGAAAAAGGGTTTCGGGAGCTACACAAAAAGTATGACGACTGGAAAGAGCATCAACTCATTTGGGTACTCAACGTGCCTCAATTTGAGTTTATCCTCATTCACTGGGGTAACACTGATTTGGATTCGGATGGCTGCATCATTATCGGACGCGGCCTAGGCGTTGTTAAAGGTCGCGAAGGCGTTTTGTTTTCACAATCCTACTACATAGAGTTCTACGAAAAAGTATTCCCTCTCGTTGCGAAAGGAGAGCAATACATCAACATTGAAGCTGCTTAAGATGAAAAAAATATTGTTATTGGCGTTTTTTGCGCTGTCTACAACACTTAACTTACTTGCTCAGACTGTCACAAGTCGAAAGATTTTTGCGAACCCTGATTGTAATTGTGTCACAATTGTGTCGATTGCGGACACCAATGCTGTGCATGACATTGATGCCCGTGCGATACTGAGTATTCGCAGGATTGGAACCTCTAATGTGGAGCTTACTACTCAGTCTGGAGCGGTCTTTGTTTTCAATCACGTCAACACTTTCACGAAGGATAGTGTAAGGATTGCTACTACATCGTTTGGCCTTCAAAAGGCAATCAGGGCAATTGTTAAGAGCCTAAAGGTTATTCTTGCCAAGTCCAACGCAAGCGGATACAATGCAACTTTTGATGCATCTGGACTAACCGCTAACCGAACTTACACCCTGCCTGACCAAGACGCAACTCTTGGCTCAGGCGGCGGTGGCGGTTCTTATGTGCCACTCACTGGCAGTTCTTCGCTCTCTGGTGACTTTGTGCCGACGACTGCGAATACAAGCAATTTGGGTAGTAGCGCAAACAGATTTCTTGGCGTCTACTCAAGTAACCTGTACGCATCTGGAAAGGCTTTTGTGGGGCCAATCACCTCAAGCGCCTATACTGGCCTAACTGTGGATGTTGGATTGACAAGTTTCTTGGGCGGCACAACAACGCTCAATGGTGCGCTGCTTCCTAATGTTGGTGGGCTTAGTTTGGGCGGGGTTAGTTCTGGGCAGCACTGGGGGAATGTTTTTGCAACCACAATAAACAATCAGGTAGGAACCCTTAACTTACAGTCTGGAGGTGCTAATCGTGTAAGTTTATTGTCTTCACGTGTAGAAATATCTCCTTCTCTAACTGTATTTAACACTGGAACTAATACTGGGCAACTTATGCTTGGTATTGGAAATGGGGGGATTTTGTATGGAAATACAAATCTTGTTTTTCAAACAGGTGTGGTTGCTAGTGAAGCAGCTCGCATTCATTCTGACGGAAATTTTTCGGTTGGAAGTAGTACGAATGCTGGGTTTAAGTTCGATGTCAACGGGACTGCAAGGATTCAGGGCGATGCTACTTTTTCTAGTGCTATCTATATACCAACAGGTGCAACAACAATTAGAACAACCGTCAATTCCAATGGTTTTGGGTTTGACGGTTCTAATCAGCCCTTTATAGTCAGCTCGGGTAATATTGTGACGAACGGCAACTTAAATAGTCAATACTCAGACCTATATAACATAGGTTCAGGTAATAGATTTAGAAGTATTGGCATAACTAGGCAAGTTGCTGTAGGCAATTATACTTTCACTAGTAGCAGTGGAAATGATAGCAACATCCTGCTAACTGCTAACTTCAACACAACAGGTACAGCAGCTTCTAACTTAATTTACGGAGGTGCCTACTATCAAGCCACTGGGTCGGGGGTGCAGAACCTGATTAATCTAGGGGAGTTTTCGGCGGCCAATGGTGGCGGTGTTTTTACAAGTAAATTTTCTGTAGACAAGACAGGCAAGACCCTTGCGGCATCCTACAATCTTTCTGCACTCAACACTGCACCCGCAAGCGCAAGCGACACAGGTACGGCAGGGGAAATAAGAGTAACAGCTAATTATATATATGTATGCACTGCCACGAATACGTGGGTAAGAAGTGCATTGTCAACTTGGCCATGACGACCTATCCAGACATTAGATTCAAAAAGGTGGAGGGGGTTGGATATGATCTCTTCGAGGTGACAGAGGATTGTTTTGTACCCTCAATTCAGACAATCATTCCAAAAGGCCAAACTACCGATTTTGCAAGCATACCGCGCATTTTTTGGGCTTTCATTCCACCATACGGACGCGCCACGAACCCCTCAATTCCTCATGACTTTCTGTACGAGAAGTCGAAAACAA
Organism: Runella zeae DSM 19591; assembly: GCF_000423565.1. Classification (GTDB taxonomy): domain Bacteria; phylum Bacteroidota; class Bacteroidia; order Cytophagales; family Spirosomataceae; genus Runella; species Runella zeae. The sequence continues at coordinate 113,546 of NZ_AUIF01000017.1, forward strand.
TGAGCAGGATTGAGGTTGATAAACTATTCTTAGTCGACTTAATACGCGCAGACGTTCCAATCTGGCAATGTGTGCTAATGTACACAGCAGTACGCTGGTTTGGAGAAAAGGCTTGGCGTAAACATAGATTTTAATTTATTTTTTCACTTTTAATCTCAAAACAGCCATGAAAAAGATTCTTTTAATGGGGGCTATTTTAGTCGTATCGACTTGTATCACAAAGCCAACTTGCAGCCAAACACTTGGAAAATCCCAGCTCCTAAAAACTGCCACTACCCCACCGTTAGACACCCTAAAACTGTCAAATGGCGCAACCGGGAGCTTTGCCTCTGCTACATTCTTCAATAAACCCTCCGCTGCCAGCGTTCAGGTCGATGTGACGAAAAATACGGGCACATATAGCTCAGGCTCCTATATCTATTTAATGAAAAGTAATAACGGTAAAACCTTTGTAAAAACTGACAGCGTGGCCATACCTACTACCCACGCGGGTACCGTTACCTATTTTATCAATAAAAAGGGAGAGGATATTAATTCACCCTATTGGAAGGTAGTTGTCAAGCAGGTGGGTACCGTCACCTCGTCAATCATGGCGTGGGTCTTTGGTGGATAAGTTTTTGCCTTTTGTATAATTAGTTAGGGTTTCTTAAAACCAGTCGGTAGATACTGACTGGTTTTTTTGTAAAAGTTGTCAATAAAACGTTTGACTAAATTTTTTTGGAAATTTTTTGGAAATTTTTCGAAAAAATTTTGGAGGCTTTTGAAAACACACACACAAAATCAAAACTTTGGCCTCTATTGTCTTCTATTTTTGACTTTGGTTGTTGTAAGCGCTATTCAAAGGTTTTAACCTAACTCGTTTGTCACAAGGGATTTTTGGGGTGTTTTTCAGAAGAATGAGACGCGAAGAGAGACCCCTACCCAAATTCGCATGATTTGGAATTGAAATGTTTGTATATTATCTTTGAAGTAGGGTAAAGGAAAAGAACCGAGGCACCTTTCGGAGAGGTAGCCCCGGCCTTACAAAGTTACTTTGGCAAGTCAAAAGCTATTGCTTTGACTTCCACTTACCTCGGGGAACGAGAAAAACGTAGAATCCTCCTTTCGGATGGTAAAACCTACGGCCTTTTCGGGTTACCCATGGCGTGATAACTTTGACGAAATTCTCTTCGTCGTAGTCATCGTACGAGGTACACATTTTACTTTCAGACATAGTTCGAGCTATGTTTTGAAACTATACCGTTTAGCGAGCTGGTAACTCGTTAGACGGTTTTTTTTGTCTTCACCTTTGAAGACGTAACAAATTTACTTGTTCTATGCCTAACAAACAAGAAAAAAAAAGTACGCAAGACTGTTTTTATGATTGAACTGTTTTTTTGAAATTTTTATGAGTTTGGTATTTGTATCACTTTTCTGAGACACTTAAATATCAGAATAAACTCATTCATAATAAGTTAACCCTATTAGTAAATTTTTATTTTGTGTAGAAGATTTTCTGACTTTCCAAATATTTTTTAAAAATATTTACCATTATTAGGTAAAATAAATTTTGCATATTTCTTCTTTTCTAATTTTTCATCCTTGTTATAGGTTAAATTTTGACGGTTTTTGTACTAGTAGCAACCTAGTCCAACAGAAACTTTTCATAGTCTTAACAAAAAGCCACCGCCCACTATTAATGAATCAATAGCGGGCGGGTAAATATCAAAACAGCAGCTAAAATTTGATTAAAAGTATACAATATTGCCAGCAAGTCCCTTTGTAAACCAAGATTGAAAATCCTTTAGATTGTCAATTCCGTCGTTTTTCACAAGCTCCAGTGTTTGCGAGCCGCTTAAGGTTCCTGTGTCAGCAGTAATGATTCTTACGGCAAATTTATCAACCACAATAGGTGTTGTTTTTTCAACAGTTAATTCAGGGGCAAAAACTATCTGAAGAGAGTTGTATGGGCGTCCCGACCAGACGTATGGAGCAAACTTCATACCTTTACGATAACCGTCTCCCTCACGAATTGTATGGATTTTAGGGGTTTTGTTATTCACAAATTCACATAACTTCTCTTCTGACAAATCTCTTTCTTCTGATGTAAGGGTTTTCCAGTATGGTATAAGCCAGTGATAGACATTTTCCTTTAGGTCTGTATGTCCACGATTAAGTATGAGGTGCGCCCAGATTTTTTCTGGAAAAAATGTAAGCTCTCCTTTGCGTCGATGTGTAGCTGGAAAGCGTGCGCTAAATGGTCTTCTTATCATTGTTATTCGGGGGTTCTGTTGTCAAAAAAATTGTGCCTTTTGGATAAATGACAACAAACTCACTGGTATCATCCTCCGATTTGTCTGATTTTTCGTAAAGACCATATTCTCCATTGTCATCATCACTGTGCCCAAGGTCTTGGTTTAGTCTGTAAACAAAGAGAGGTTTAATTTCTCTTTCTGGGTCACAGAGTCTAACGGGTTGCTCTAAATCCTCATCAGACATCAATTCCCTCATCAATACGAATAGTTCTTTGTATGTTAGTATTATGTCCATTTTAAAAATTCAATGTTGATTGTTCGCCTTTTAAATTCCTCGTTCTTTTGTAATCCTCTAAAATCGCTTTCATGACAGCGAGACGTTTTGAGAGAGTCTCTGGCTTTTTCTTTGGAGCGAGGCCAGAACCCCACTCAGGAAAAACCTTTTCTCTCATTTTAACTTCATACTCTAACTCTTCGATTTTATCGTCGAGAGTTACCTTTTTATTGTAATCGGAAAGCTTTGCCATAGTGAGACATCAATAGGTCGAAAAAACTGTATTTTTTCATTAGATTTCAATTTGATTTTAACCCTGTATTACCTTTGAATTATTAATATTTATTAACCAAAAATTTACTACACCTATGAAAGGTACATTTTTAAAGATGCTTAGAAAAAGCCATGTAGCGGGCTCCGACATCCTTACATTTCACTTTAAAACAGAGGGCGCGAAAGATGTCTTATATCTTGATATTGTAATACCTTCAGACACCATTCCGGACGCCGAACCTGAATATTTCGCTGGCCTCCTTTGTCGTTTGCGGGCTGAGTTCTTAAAGAAAATAGAAACCCCACAATCTCCAGATATTCGGATAGTGTACCCTATAAATGGGTATATAATTTTATGGGGAAACCATTATTTTGATTCCTCTAAACCAAACATAGATTTAGAGCATTATACTGAACTCTTTTACGGAAACAAGGAAACTTTATGATTTCAAGCCCAATTGAAGGCTAGTGAAAGGGATTTTTAAAAATCGCTTCTCTTTAACTTTGATATAAATGTGACCAAATCCATTTTCCGAATGTGGTGCTACATCAACGTATAGAAACGGAATCGTTTTGAATCTTTTGTCTGATAACTGAATCCCTTTTGGAGTTCGAGCTATTCTAATTGCCGAATACTTGCTTCCAATTAATTCACAAAAACCTTTTACATCTTTTGTAAACTCCTCTCCTTTGATGCTATCTAATAGCCCGTAAAGTCGTTGGTTACTAGCTTGGTTTTTGGCAATAATTGGCTTTAGTATATATTCTTTGTAGTAAGAACGAGCCTGTTTTTCTAGGTATCTTTCTAAGGTTTGCATAGGGCTGCGGTTTGTTTAATTTCTGGTATCTCTAATTTATTAGACGGTTTAGTTTTTGTAGCTCCTCGTCAACAAGTGCCTTATATCGAAAAACCTCTGCTTGGGCAGTATTAAGCTTTTCGATAGCTCTTTTGTATTCGTCAGTATCTTCCAGTTGCTTTACAAACAAGGTCGGCATAAAGGCTGCTTTAGCGGACTCGATAGCGTTTTTAATTTTGGTAACTTGCCCTTTGGCGCTACTAAGCTTTACAAATGCAGATTTGTAACTTAAATCAATTCCCGTTTTTTTATCATAAAAACAATAGTGCGTACATACACTTTTGGTTGGATTGAAATATTGAAAACGAGCCGCTATCCAGTTGATACGTCTGGCGGTTTGAGGATAATTGTATTGATTTCTAGGCATATCAAATGACCAAACAGAAACTAAGGATTCTCTTCTCCCGTATTTTTGGACTCCAATTGAAACCTTAACAAACGAAACTACTTCCATAAATAGGTTAATTTGAAGTGTTAGTAAATGTATTTTTGACCCTCCCAGTAGTATTCTATACCACATCCTTTTGTGGGAACTGGCTTAAATACCCTATTTTTGCGGTAATCTTGTTCATTGAAGCCCCATCTAGCAGGTTCGGAAAATGAGGTGTCGTAAATCTCCATCTTAAACCACTCGTCTCTAATCCATCGCATTTCTGGATGAGCAGGGAAATGAACTACCGCATAGGTATCATCCATTGACAGAATTAATCCATATTGACCTCCATTATAACATCGATACTGTTCAGATATAAGGTCTAATCCACGCTGAAAAGAGCAGCTTACCAAACCCCCAACACGCGGTCGCCAGTTAAACCAAATCTCAGGAGTTTTTCTCGTTAGTTCTTGAGAAAATAAACTCAACTGCATAGGATCAGTACTCTTTCTCCTCATGGCCATGTAGGGTATGTATTGCTATTGCGCAATAAACCAATATAGTCGCGTCTTTGTCTTGAGGCTTCGCGACGACTGTCCAAAAGAGCCTCTACCGTGCCAACGGTCAAAACAAGCCCTCTTTCGTCTGGATTTGTACATACATCGGCAACCCTTGTCCAAATCATGCGCCCTAGAAATTTAACCCTGTACTTCATAATGTACATGGTTTTGGTTTTTCTACCCCTTGCCTCTATACGCACATTGCGATGAATATACCATACACCACACGATATAAGTTCAGACTTGATAGTAGTAAAATAGCTAGGGGTTAATGGTTGATGAAAGGTGTATAGTGATACCCATAATTTGCCTGTTATAAGTAACCTAATGCGCTCTAGTATAGACAACTTCCAACAGCTAACTACCTCACCCTCTTGATTGTCTTTTGCAAATACGGGCAATGGGGTATACTCGGGCTGATTTTCAGCATACACCTTGTTTACTTCTTGAAATCTAATCGGCTTCATGATAATTGTTTTTGGAATTTTTGGAGTAAATTGATCAAAGGTTGTACACTTTGTGCGTCAGGGAAATACAAAGCCACTAGATGCAAAGCCTCTAGTTTTTCCACACAAAGTCCGGCAGGGGTGGCAGGGGGTGTACTATCGGTTTTTACCGAAAGCAAAAGAGTGTTTCCGATCCCCGAATCATCGTTGTCCTCTACAATAGAGCCAATCATAATATTGCTACTCCCAAACTTTAAGACTGGGATAGGGTTTTGTTTGTCGTTTACTTTGATAAGATCAAGATTCATGGTTTTAAATGTTTGTTAGTTTCTGAAACTATCATTTGTAATGTAAAAAAAGGGAGCTACCCCTTAAAATCTGAGCTTTGAATCATAGACAAGTACTTTACAAGAAGTGCCGGATCTGTCAAGTCCTCAATTTCGCTATTCAAGGTGCCATTTTGAGGCAAAGATCGTTTTTTGAGTAGGGGGTTTAAGAGATACGAATACTTAAATGTTTTATAACTCTCATGAGGCAATATGCCGGTATCTATACTAAAACTACCAAAAGTTTCTCCTGTTTTTGAAAAAGACTCATACTGTTCTTTTGATAACTTTTTTACCTCACAACGAAAAGAGGTTTCGGTATCTTCTTGTGTGTCATACAAGGAGAGGTACAAGACAAATGCTCCTATAGGACGCCTTTTGAAGCTAAACCAGAAACGAAATGTATCTTTGTCGATTTTTGATGTTTTTAAGTGCTGAAGCTCAAGCAGTGGTGACATATTAAAGCTGGGTTATGTATTTATCAATCAGGGCCAATTTAGCGATTTTCGTCTGGCGCTCAATATCAGAAAATTCTCTGCCAGAGGTAGAGCGCAGGGATGTACGTTGCCCATTCCTAATGTACTCAAAGCCTATGCCTACGATTTTCACACTTTGACTCTTGCTCGAAAATTCAATCTGAAAACTTAGAGTGTCAGCCGCTTGTGGTTCATAAGGAAATCCATAGTGCTTCGCCAAGTAAATGGCTACACGATCAGCTTCTTTATAGGGGAGTTTTCTAGTTCCGGTATTTACAATCGGTTGAATATTGGTAATATCGAGTTCTCGCCCTAAAGCAGACAGGTTTACGTGCTTCATTTTACTCCGCATAAACTCGACAATCTTGACGGCTAATGCTCTTTTTTCTTCGATTCGCTTTTTCAGTTCTACCCGGTAATATCCCATAGTTGAAAAGATTTATTAGTTTTGCATCAACTTCAAAACACTTGCTGTTTTGATGTTTGACTTATTGATTTTACACCGCTTTGCTTTATGTAGGGCGGTGTTTTTGTTTTTAAAGTTGGCTTCATGTGCAAATACTTGTTTTGTGTTGGAATAATGTGATGCAATATTAATACCTGATACTATCATTTGCAAAAAAATTAATCATTATTTTGACTCCAAAGGCTATTAGCATCTATCCCGGCAAGTATCTGCTCATGAATAAGCCGATTGAGCGCAAAATTCTTTGCTTTTGGAATCCAAGTTGGGCGAATACCTGTCTCAGACTCTAAACCCTCCAGCACCTTACTTGCCGCCTTAAAAAAGATTGTATGCCTAACTTCGTTGATTTTTCTGTTTGCCTCCAGAATCTCTTCCTGTCTTGCTTGAGCAATGAATTCATGTTTTTCTTCAACAGAGAAATGGATAAGCTTTTTGGCATCCAAAGCGTCGTATAAAACATTTCCCCAGTCATTGTACATTTCCCCTGCCTCTATCGTAGAAAATGCCTTACGAAGCAAATCAATAAGATTTTTGTTGTGTTGTTCGGGCGTGGGTACTGGAACCTCTGGCAAAGAGAGTAATTTCTGCTCTCTATAAGCCTTTGCCATGTTTACGTGTCGATACTTAAGATAGGCGCCGATTATCTGAGAAACTTGTAGGGGATTTAACAATGGAAAAGCTTTGATAAAAGCGGACTCGCCATTGGAGGGGTAGCTTGGGTTTGGTAATTCGCCTTTGACGGCCATTTCGTAGGCTTGTTCAATTTCTTCTACAGTAACCCTAGGAAATGCTTTTTGCAAAAAAGATGTTAATGAAATTAGATTGTCTGAATGCAGTTCCCTAGACTCCTCATCTCTATCTATATCCGCTCGCATACCAATTAAAAATACAATCTTATTCCACATCTTCGTAAGACGCGTCAACGACGCCTGTCTCACTGGTGTACCCTCGTTTTGCAGCTTTAGCAGCAATTGCTGCTTCAAGGTCAACGAATGCGTATTCTTTTCCTCTGGATTTAAAGGTACTAGGTTTTGATTTGTCACTTCCATGGGGATGGTTTTTTAGGTAAATATTTTTGTAGGAAAAGGCCAAGCGGCGGCCTATGTCAAATGTTTTTTCCGTCTCAAACCTCATAAGGGTTTTATCGGTGAGTTGCTGACCCTTGGCCTCGTTTATGAGCGGACATGACCAGTATTCAACAAATTCTTTGTAATGAAGTTCAGGGTATTCGCACGGATTGGCTTGCTGATACTGAGTGATCAGTAAATGAAACTGTTCTTTTCGTTGGTCAAGTGGCTTATTGGTGTTGGGTTTGTTTTTAGCTCTCAACTTTTTCCAAGAGCTTAAATAGGCTTTTAATGCTTCGCGGCTTGGAAAATCCTGACCGTTATGTTCAACCATAAAGAGCGATTTATCATCTTGCGACAATCGCATATTTAGAGAGTCGGCATTAATCCATTCGACTTTATTTACCGTAACACCCGGATCTTTTTCACGCGTGTGTACGTGCGCGTTTGAGAGAGTATTATTAATTAATATATTATTACTAGAATTAATATTATTCTCTCTCTCTTTATTTTGTTGCAAATCTTGATAAAGTTGCTCGCTTTGTAAGTTGTTGATTTTTATGGTGTTTTCATGTTTTTGCTGTTCAAATGCGCCCCCTTTGCTGTTCAAATGCGCCCCCCCTTGCTGTTCAAATGCGCCCCCTTTGCTGTTCAAATGCGCCCCCCCTTGCTGTTCAAATGCGCCCCCCTTGCTGTTCAAATGCGCCCCAGAAATGTAATCAGAGATGTCTTTGTCTTTTGTGAGGAAGGATAATATTTGTTGACACTCTAAGTATAGTATTATTTTATATTTTTCCGAAACGGTAATTGACCTGTTGTTTAATCTATCTATGTGCCTTTCCCAGTACCCTATTTCTACCATTTTTTTTATATGCTCTTGAATTGTTCGTCTGGACAGACGAAATCTATCCATAAGCTGTTCAGTTGTCTCTTTGAATTCGCCATCTTTTAGGGCTACGCCTGATATGTATGAGGTTAAAGAGGTCATAACCCCCTCTGCTCGCTGATGGTGTAAATTCATTATTTCGGTTGGAAGGATATTCATAGCAAAGACTGTAATTCTCTTAGGCTCTGTTCGCTTGACTGGTAGTATTGAGTTGCTTACGCCAATTATTCAATAAAATGTAATGTTATGTAGTTTGATTGAGAAGGCTTTGTTTGATAGTTTCTAAAACTATCAAATTAAATAAGAAAATAGGTTTGTTCAAAAGCTTATCTCTAATTGTTGTATTGAGTCTAAAGCTTTTCGTAGGCTATTTTAAATCCTTCCATTATCTTTTTTGCCGAATCTTGGGTGATTATTGCCCTATCGGTAGGGCCAAACTTTATAAGACACTCTCCTTTTTCATTAAAATAAATACTTGAATTGCCGTCTGAGAGAATAAATAATGATGTCCGTTTTCCATTTTTTGTTTTACCTGTTTTTGAGTCAATAACGGCCTGTATTCCACTAATCCACTCTTTTACCTTCTCTTTTGGGTAATAAACAAATATGCCTCTAATTTCAACAGCCAAGCTTTTCGCGCCCCCGTTTGTGGTACATACAAAAAGTTCACAATTGTAAAAGGGTTCATTTACCTTTTCATAGTCAAATACAAAAAGACCTGTTTCTTCTTCTTTGGCTTCGTTCTGGCCAAAAGTTTCCAAAATTGACAAGGTGAAACATGCCAGTGCTAGAAAGAGAGTTTTTGCAATCATCGTTATTATGGTTTAAGTATGGGGCTTAAAAATAACGATGATTGTTTGAGTTAAGAAATGAATCTTAGCAAATAGCAAAAGAAGTGGCGTTTACTTTCTTTCAAATACCTCTGTGAGGCTAATATTAAAATAATCGCATATGTATCGCATGTCTACTGCAATATAATCCTCTTTCAATGTAATTTCTTGATCGTAATCTTGTAGATAATTGCCAAGCAGTTTTGTAAAGTCTTGTAGTGCGAGAAAATCAACAAAGAGTACTACGTTGTCTTGTTGCTCTCCTTCTGGAGATACAATGTAGTTGTATTCAAGTTGGTGGTTTTGCACGAACTTGAAAAGTTGCAATTCTGTCATTTCTTTGTTGCGCGTTTTTTTTGTTTTTTTATTAATTTATCAAAAGCTCGTTTGCCCCAATTTCTGGTTTTTTCATCAAGAGTGTTTCCATCTGGCACCTTCTCTGTGACAATTTTCTGAATTGATTTTTGATTGCTCATTGTTGTTTTAAATTTTTAGGTTTTGAATTTATGATAGCCAACTGACTTTCGATGGCTTTTTGGATTTCTGTTGGAGAAACCTCATATAGATTGAGAGATAGCATAAGTATGTTTAGTTCTGGATCGTTTAGTTCGGTAGCTCTTTGTGCTACCCTGGACAGAAGATTCCTAAAAACATTCAAAGGGGTTTTTAGCACTCCTGCGGTAATCGGAAGTCCGCAGTCTGCAATCTCGTGTAACAATTTCATTGTGTCGATCCTGAACCCTATTGATATTAATGCATCATTGTTGTTAGCGTGCATGCTCATAGCAGTAGTTTGTTATTACCTTCGTTGTTGAGATTATTCAAATCAATCAGCGCCAATTTCGCCTGATTGAAGTTGCCAGACTCTTGAATGTGGGCTGCTATCTTCAGTCCAGTTTCGATGCTTAATGCCGGAACTAGGTCTATGATAGGGTATTGTCTGGAGTCGCCCGGCTTGTTGCTTTTCACCTTTGTTGCGGTTAGCAAGAAAGGAAACCAGCGCACCGTCCCAAACAGTTCTAAACATTGATCAAACCTGTCTCTAAGGTTGGGTATACTGGTTTTTAGCCCTTTGGTAGTTAACTCCCAGTAGCCAATAACTGGGATGTCCTTAATAATAAACCGAAGGGTTAGGGCTTGGACCCATTTTATATTTTTAGCCTGTTCATTAGTTGCGCTTTCGTGCAGATGAGCGCGAACTTCGTCCATAATATTAGGGCGCTTCTCGGTAGTGATTCGAATAAAATCTTTTGTCTTTTCTGAGTATATCCCGAAGGTTTCGCCATCTCCAAAGGCAAACAATCGCCCAGCTTTGTCTCTAATTTCAAGCCTCTCTGAACAACAATCGTTAAAATCGTCTGAGTAAAATAATATGGGCAACTCAGTAGGCTTGTCTCCATATTTTGCCCTAACAAAAGCATCAAACTTAAATTTGGAGCTCGCCACAAAATGATCGGTACTTACCGGGTATTCGTGGCCGTTTTGACTGATGGCTTTTGTTCCTGTTTTAATAGAGCCAGCTTTAGACAGGGCTTGTTTTTTTTGTGGCTCAATAATATCTTCCTTTTGGGGTTGGTTTATTTTTATTCGTCCGTTCATGTTTATACGTTATTTAAGTTGTATCCAGCTTTAGGAAAGTTTCTGATTATGATTTTGGGTTTATCGGCCGTTTTACTGAATTTTATTTTTGATTGAGGTAGATAAAAATCGTATACCATTTTTTTGGGGTCGTATGGCAATACAAATGGTATTCCGTCTGTATCAAACTCTCCTGTTGCTATTCCGGCGGTGTAGGCCGTGGTACCAGCTGAGATACAATCAGCTACGTAAATTCGAATTGTGGAGCCCTTTTTTATAATTTGGGTGAGAGGTGGAAGTTCGGTGCTTTTAGGATACATCAGTGTATTTAACTTTATCGATTACAATTAATTTGGTGGCAATTTTGGTATACTCGAAGCTGTCAGCCTCTATGTCATAGATATTGGCGTCGACATCAATAAGCCATTCGCGAAACGCTTCACACTTTTTTTCTTTGGCAAAAGTCCAGTGAGTAGAAGAGATAGAAACTAGACGACCGCCGAGAGATAAGAGGCTATACATCTTTTTTATGTGATCTATATCTTGATTATTGGCGAACGGGGGGTTGGCGACTATCCTATCGTATAGAGTATTGACAGGCTCCCATTCTAAAAAATCCAAACACCCAATGGTTTTGAGTTTATCTCCTAGTGTGCTTTGTAGGATATTGGCGTTTACGTCCCAAAGCTCAATGGCGTCAAATCGAATGCTTGGTATTTTTTTTAGTGCCGCCTTGATAATGGCACCTCTGCCAGCACTTGGCTCCAAAGCACGATGATAGGGTTTTAGCTCTGCAAGTTCTATCATTCTATCGGCAACACTGGAGGGGGTTTCAAAAAATTGATATTTTTTTCTTGGATTTTCTTCTTCGTTTTTGATGATGGACTTCAAGGCAGTAAGTAGCGCGTCGTGAGAGAGGTTACTTGTGGTGCACTTGCTTTTTCGATCCCATTTGCAACCTATTGTTTCAAGCGCCGTATTTACACTTACGTACAGTTTTCTACCAAGTGGCTTGAATATTATTGTACCGGTTTCACTTATTTCGGCAAACAAAATGGCCTCCTGAAACTCCGTTGGATTCGATGGAGGGGTATAGTTTTCTCTTTCAATTAGCGCATCTGAGATAGTCATTGGAAAGTGATATTGAGGGTTGTTCAACAATGATATGATTTTGTTTTAGGCGCTTACAAAGCCTTGTGGTCAAACCAAATCCAGAAGGTATTGAGAGGACTTTAGGAAATGGTTTTCGGTGTTTTAGGGTTGATTTTTTCATGATTGAAGAGTTTGAATTAGGTATTCGGTTACGGTAATTTGCTTTGTATTGTCTGTTAGTGTGGAGTTTGGTTTGACGGTTCCCTCAAAAACGTGAATCTTCTTTTCGGCAAAGTTTTCGGGGTATTCGGCTCTGTAGATTTTTAAGAAACACTCGATTATTTCGGGGGTGTATGGGTTTTTGGTTTGGTTTACAAATTCCCAAGTTGGCGCGGTTCTGTAATCTTTCGGGGACCAGTTGTACAACTCCTCTATTTCAAGATGGGGAAAGTTCTCTTCAAAAATTAGCTTGTTGACGCTTAGTTGCAGGGCGTGACTATTGTAGATATTTCCAGACTTGTAGTCTGTTTGACAGAGTGTTCTTCTTCCTTTGTGGTCTGTCATATAATGTACTAAATCAAGAGTGCCAGCAATACCAAGTTCGTCAGAGCATAGTTGCATTTCAATTGCCACTGGCTCCACCTTAAAATCACTACACCACTTGGCGTGACTAGCCACTGCTTTATTTAGTTTATGGTGCCATTCGCCAATTAAATCTTTTGGATGCCCCAAGGCTTCGACGTAGCTTTTGACCTTTTCGCGTGATGTTGCGTAATCAAATCCAGTTAGAAAGAAATCAGCAAAAGCAATGTGCATAAGTGTACCATAATCGGCTGCTTGTTGAGTTAGTACATCTGCGTACTCTCCGTGCTTCTTCCACCATGCCACCAAATAGGGTGAGGTAGGTAGTACCTTCTTCGTAAAGGTTGTGGTAGAAGGATAAAACTTCACCCCTGATTCGTCGATTGTGTAGTAGTATCTGTCCCCGCTACCTCCGTCGTACCGTCGTACTAGTTTTGGCTGTACTAATAGTACGGTCTGATCTGCAAAAACCCATTGCTCTAGGTCTTTGATAAGTTCTGATAGTTGCATTGTGACAGAGAGTTAGAAGAGGAGATTTTTTGAGTAAATTTTATAGATACATACCCAAATAAAGATTAGTATTGAAGCTGACAGGATTACAATCGTCCAGCTATCAATATCTTCTCTCTGTCTTTTTGTGAGAGGTTTTTGCTTAAAGAAGAGGTACAGTATTCCACCCAACAATAGGGTTGATATTGCTAGGGTTGTACACCCGGCGGTGTATGAGATCATAGCGATCCCAATAGATACTAAAGTTTTCATTTTGACTTGTTCTTGATGTTTGACTTGTACAAAGATAGTTTCAGACACTATCAGTGTCAAGCAAATTTGAAAAAATATTTTTCAATCTTGAGTTAACAACTTGAATTTCAGTGCTATTAGATAGTAAATAACCTTTAATGGAATCGGTTTTGTACATTACTTTTGATCCAATAGTTGTAGTGACTATTTTATTTTTCTTTGCCAGTTCCCATAATTTTGTTGAAGAGCAGTTTAAGAATTTCATTGCTTGCTGCCTATTGAGCCAAGATAATCCCGGTATTAGTTCGCTATGAACAGACACCTCACTTTTAAGTTGTTTAATCTCCTTCTTAAGCTCTTCAACCGTTTGTTGAAACAAATCAAAGGGTACCACCATCAGGGGTTTAGGGTTGTTTTCCATTGTTCTAACTCGTTGATTTTCTGATGATAAGATGCTATTTTTTTGTTTAAGATGCAGATACAAGCATCTGCAACAACTCGCCAAAATTGGCGTTTGGCTATCCCTGTTTGCACTTTTTTTGATAGTGTGCTGTAGTTGACCCCAACCTCAAGCGATACCTCTGAAAAACTTAATTCTTTGACGGTTTGGGCGCAATGAGGTGGTATTTGATAGTTTTTGAGACTATCTATGTTTTGATTATTCATTACCATTAACTAAGTTGAGTTAAGTTTTTTGTGAAAATTACTATGCAAACATAGTAATTTGTGCCAGTTTTCCAACATCGTAAGCTCAGAAACTATCAAAAAAATGAACACCCCAACTCAAGACCACACAAAAGTTAATTATGCCGAACGTTTAGAAAGTATTAGAGGGGAGCTTGGCGTCTCTCGTAATCAACTTGTAGATATTATCAAAATATCATTAAGTACTATTAATAGAATTGAAATTTACAACCATGAACCGTCTCCTTATTTTTTCTCTCAATTAAGAAAAAACCTACCTGAGGCTGTTTCTTATATGAGTGGCGAAAGCGATGTTTTGCCTGAACTACACACTCCGGTAAAGGCTGAAAAAAAATCTATCCATGAAGGGGAGCAGCTTAAAAACTATTTGCGCTCTCATAAGATATCGTACAGAGAGCTGGGGCGACTAATGGGAATTGCCCAAACTTCTGTAAGTTATTATGTGCAAACGGTAAACTTTCAGGCCGGTGTAAAAGAAAAGATCGCCAAGGCTCTCGGAGTAAGTGAAGAGGCTGTTTTTGGGGTTAAGACAATTTTAAAGCCCTCTAATCAGCCCGAAATGGATTTATTTAGTGTGCCTATCGTGCAAGTTTCGGATAGAAGAAAGTTGTCAAAAGAATATTTAGATAATCTGTTAAATAGTGTCGGTATAGAGGATATTTACTCAAAGAATTACTTCTATGTCCGGCGAAATAAACTATCCAATGAGGAGGTTAATAGGGCTTTGGTTTTAGAGATAGCTTCAAGCGATAATATGCAGCCTGTATTGTTGCCGGGTGCTTTGGTGTTGGGTCTTTTGGTACCTCCGTCTGAGTATGGAATGTTGGATAGATTTGTTGTGATTGGTACTATTGGCAGGGTATTGGTAAGGCGGGTTGTATCTAATCGTTTACGCACTGATGATATGCTTGAAGTTGTGAGTGTAGACAATAATTTCTCTGGCTCTCTGACGATAAAGCGTGAGGATATTGATTTTGTTATTGAGCTTATTTCTATCGTGGACCAACCCTTGAGATAGTCAGAAATGGCAATTACAAACGTAAAATTAAGATTTGTTATTAACAACAAATCAGGGGCGGATGGCTTGTTTTTGGTTATGCTTTATATCTTTAAATCGGGCACTAAGACTCCTTCTTACATTGGTACCGGTATTTATGTAAAAAAGCAAAGCTTTAATCTAGACGGGACCCGCGACGCTCAAAATTGGATACGTAGAACAGAGTTGGCATCCAGATATAATATAGCACTTTCGTCTATTTATGATCACGCACTGGATGTTGTTAAGTTCTTAAGGGATTCCGATAGGATAGACACTTTAACGAATGCTCAAATCAAAGAGTACATAGAAAAGGGAGACCCGGCCGACCTGATGGCTTACTTGAAGGATGTGCAGCCAAAACAAAAGTCTTTTTCTCGTCAAAACCAATATTCGGCACTCATAACTCATTTAAAGGATTTTTATGGTGATGGTAAAACTTTGCCTGTGGGGGCGCTAACGCACTCTTTTTTAAAGGAGTTTGAAAGGTTTTTATTTGAAAAAAAAGGATTAACTGGAAGTTCTATAAAAAATTATTTCTCAATCCTAAAAGCTGTTTATAACAGTTATCACAAAGATAATGAGATAATACCTAAACAAACCCCATTCTTCTTTTTTAAGCACACTGTTGATACTTCTACAAAAGAAAAAAATAGTTTGTATCCGTGGCATATACAGAAGTTGATTGAAATTGCAAAAGAAGAGGTTGAACTGGCAGAGTACCATGCTAGAAATGTATATTTGCTTTTGTATTTCTTTCAGGGTATCCGGGTGGGTGATATGCTCAAAATGAAGCGGGAAAATATTATAACAACCTTTGATTTGAAGACGGGAGAGAAGATTTATAGAGTTGAATACTCGATGGGGAAAAATAATAAGTTCCGTCCGCTACCTATTCCCGTCGTAGCAAATCCAATCATAGAGTATTATTTAGAAGGGTGTGTTTTAGATTCTGAGCAATATACACCACAAGGGTATTTTTTGCCATTTATTTACGACATACCAGACGAAAATGCTGTAACAAAATCACGCGAACCAAGAAGCGAAAGGGCCGTAAATACAAGGCTGGCTTATGTAGATAATTATTTAAATGTGAATTTTAGGAAGCTTTGCGAAAAATTAGGCTTTAGTGGTGGTTTGACTATGCACACATCTAGGCATTCTTTAGCAACACATCTTTATGAAAAGACCAAAGACTTGAGGGCTGTACAGCAAGCAATGGCTCATGCTTCTGTTGTAACCACTCAAAAGTATATCCATGACCACGTTGAAACAGATCAAGCTAAAAGTGTCTATGAGGACTACAAACAAAAGAAAGCTACTTAAAATTTACTTGAAAAATAAATGAAACTTGACAAAAGTATTGTTTCTTTTTTGTTGCTTTGGATTTTAAAAGGGTAGTTAAAATGCAGTATTTCAGAAAACTTGTTTTCGTGTTATTTAGTTAAGATAACTTGTAATGCAAATTTTCAACTATTACTTTACAACAAATGTCAGGTATCTGACATCTTTCTTAAAATGACTCGAACAGAACTATCTACTATAGGTGAATTTGGGCTGATTAGCCGTATAAATCAGCAATTTACCCCTCAACTTTCGCAGACTATCAAGGGCATTGGTGACGACGCCGCCGTCATTGATACTGGCACAGACGAATACTTGCTAGTATCTACCGATATGTTGGTAGAAGGGGTGCATTTTGACCTTAGCTATGCCCCACTCAAGCATTTAGGCTATAAAGCCATCGCGGTCAATGTATCCGACATTGCGGCCATGAATGGTATCCCTCGGCAAGTGACAGTGAGCGTAGGACTCAGCAATCGGTTTTCGGTCGAGGCAATCGATGAGCTATATGCGGGTATCCAAGCAGCTTGCGAAGCCTATAAGGTGGATTTGGTAGGAGGCGATACTACTGCTTCTCGCTCAGGATTAGTGATTTCGGTAACAGCTCTTGGCGTTGTTGAAAAATCAAAAATAGCTTATCGTAATGGCGCTAAACCCAACGACATTATTTGTGTCACGGGAGATTTGGGCGCCGCTTATGTAGGTTTGCAATTACTCGAACGTGAAAAAAGGGAGTTTTTGGAAAACCCTAACATGCAGCCTCAGCTTGAAGATAAATCGTATGTAGTAGGTCGGCAACTCAAACCAGAAGCCCGCACCGACATTGTATATGAGCTGCAAGATGCGGGCGTGATACCTACTTCTATGATTGATATTTCAGATGGGCTTGCCTCAGAGATACTTCATTTGTGTACTCAATCGGGCGTAGGAGCGCAAGTTTTTGAAGAAAATCTTCCGATTGCGGATGAGACTTATCTTGCCAACGACGAGTTTAAACTTAGCCCACTCACGGGTGCTCTCAACGGCGGTGAAGATTATGAACTGTTGTTTACGATTCAACAAAGCGATTATGAAAAAATCAAAAACTCCCCTCATATAAGCTTTGTAGGGTTCATGACCAACCAACCCGACCAAGTAGAATTGATAACAAAAGGAGGGGGACGCTTCCCTATTCAGGCACAGGGATGGCAACATTTAAGCAAATAACACGCTAATCAAACTCATAAACACCCAAACAAAAGACGAATCTATGGAAATTCTTGTCCGTGCACACTCTGGCCTTCGATATGTGGTTTTAGGCCTTTTGATTGCGGCTATCTTCGTGGCTTTTAGCAAACGTGGAGAGCGCAATGCCCCTTACTCAAAAGTATATCTTTTTGCCATGATTGCCACTCATACACAGTTGTTGATAGGCCTTATACTATATGCGCTTGATTTTGGAGTAAAGGTACGTTTTGATATGATGAGCGATAAGTTTTATCGGTTTTATACTGTAGAGCATATGGTAGGAATGTTGGTAGCGATTGTTTTAATCACTATTGGGCATTCACAAGCCAAGAAACTCAACCACGGTAAGGTATTTGCGTACTATTCAATAGCATTGCTTCTTATTTTGATTTCTATCCCTTGGCCTTTCCGTAATTTAGGCGCTGGATGGTTCTAATATTATTATCTCGTTTGAAGAGAAAATAAGCTTTTAATCAATAATTTATCCCTTCAAACGAGATTTTTATACCGTTTGTTAAACAAGTCATCTTTTTTTGTCAAACGGATTTGATATTTTTGTACATTAGCTTCTGTTTCAGATTTCTAACCCTCCCTTTCCTATGAAACACTGCTACGTGATTGTTGGATTGTTATGTTTGATTGCACTGTCGGGATATGGTCAAGCGAGGCTTTTTCGCGGCAACTGGTATGTAGGAGCAGATGCTGGGGTATTTAGCAGTCATACGCGTATGATTGCGGGAGAGCTCAGTACATACAATGCCGGAGGGTCGGGGATTATGTCTATGTATGGAGTGAAAGTAGGTCGAGTATTGAATCCCTACTTATCTGTTGAAACCGGTGTCTACTCACTTCCCCTGAATCTTGTTTATCTTTATCAAAAAGACCGTATTATCGGTACTAGTTCGCTTCAATATGTAGCTTTGCCGGTTCGTGCTTTGTGGCGAGTAAGGGTTTTTCATGACCAATTAGACGCTCATCTTGGAGCAGGATTACAGTATGTTTCGGCCAGCAGTACATTAGGTGCGCAACCTTTTAGTGGAGTCATTACGACCAACAGACATACTTGGACTGATTCACTTGTGTATAATGGTACCGCTAATGTGGTACGGCAACATTCTATCAATGCGGAAGTATCAGCAAGTTTTAATTGGGCCATGTCGCGTCGTTGGACTCTCAGCGTATATGCTCGTCAGATGATGGGTCTTGTCAATATTGCTCAAGTAAAAGTCGCCATCAGAAACAATCAAGAACCAACTCAAAATGCCGAATTTGTATCAAAAGGTTCGGGCTTTACGGCTGGCGTAGGAATCCGCTACAACATTCCTGTTAAAGTGAAATAATATTTACCAAGCTCTATTCAATCAAAGAAGCATAAGTAGCCCTAAAAAACACTTCAGTACCACGTCTTGCGGGAATGGAAGAGGGATGAAGGTCAAAAATTACTTCAAATCCTGCTTCGGTAAAGAGTTTCTGGTATTCTTCTTTTGTTCCACCAAAAGGGGGGCCACCTTCAAAAGTACGATTAAAAAGCAAACCTGCTAATACTCCTTTTGTCTTTAACAAAGTCCGCATTTTTTGACAATATGCCGAACGAAGCTGTGGCTCTAAAGCA
The DNA here is from genome assembly GCF_000423565.1 of Runella zeae DSM 19591. Taxonomy (GTDB): domain Bacteria; phylum Bacteroidota; class Bacteroidia; order Cytophagales; family Spirosomataceae; genus Runella; species Runella zeae. The sequence continues at coordinate 132,531 of NZ_AUIF01000017.1, forward strand.
CAAAAGAAGGTTTGTTCTACAATCAAATCATATTGGCCTTCATGCTGAAAAAAGTCCTGACAAACTACGTTTAGTCCTTGGGCTGCGTATTTTGTGGTAAGTGTTTGGCATACTACTTCCGAAATATCGACCACCTTTACGCTTGTAAAACCCAATTCCAGTAGATATTGAGCTTCGTAGCTATTACCTCCTCCTGGAATTAGGATAGAAATGTGTTTGTCTGTAAGGGTATCAAAATATTGCTTCAGTGGAGTAGACACATAGCCTATATCCCAGCCTGTTTGCTGATTGAGATAGCGGTTGTCCCAATATTGTTTGTCTAAAATTTCCACCTTTATTATAGTTGAAGAAAATTCTCAAAAATACGTTGTCCTACATTTCCGCTGATTTCGGAGTGGAATTGAGCCGCAAAAAAATTATCTTTTTGAAGCATGGCCGAATATTCCAAAATATAATTTGTTTTGGCTACAGTCTGCTCACATAGAGGGGCATAATATCCATGATTGTAATATACGTAGTCGTGTTCGTTAAGATTTTGACAAAGTGGATTTGTTAAATCGTAAATATCGTTCCAACCAGTTTGGGGGACTTTAAAGCCTTTTACCGCCGGAAAACGCAACACATCTACATCGAAAATTCCCATGCAAGTAGTGTCATTTTCTTCCGAATAGCGGCACATAAGTTGCATTCCTACACAAGTCCCCAATACGGGTTGGCGAAGCGAAGGGATGAGCTTATCAAGCTCTCGCTCTCGTAAGTAAGCCATCGCAGTGCTAGCTTCTCCTACTCCCGGAAAAATCACTTTATCGGCCGACCGAATGGTGTCAGGGTCATCGGTCCATTCGTACTGAGCACCGATGCGGTCGAGGGCATACATGACCGACTGCACGTTGCCCGCATTGTATTTGATAATAACTGTTTTCATTGCTTTTATTGAAGGCCCAACATTTTGATAGCAGTCATAGCGGCTTCGTCGCCTTTGTTGCCATGAATCCCCCCTGCACGGTCGAGTGCTTGCTGAAGGGTATTGGGAGTAAGTACGCCAAAAATCACGGGCTTGTTGTATTTCAATGCTACATCGGTGAGGCCATGCGCTACGGCATGATTAATGTAATCGTTGTGTTTGGTTTCTCCTTGTATCACACACCCAATCGCAATCACGGCATCCACTTCGGTTTTTTGGGCATAGACTTGAGAGCCAAAACTCAACTCAAAGCTACCCGGAACGCTTACCTTTTTGATATTGTCGGGATGAGCACCGTAAGCAAGCAGGGTTTTATGCGCTCCTTCATAAAGCGCTTCGGTGACTTCGGCGTTCCATTCGGCTACTACAATCACAAATCGCTTGCCGCTAATATCGGGCAAACCGTCGGTGGAAAAGACACTTAAATTTTTGTGGGCTGATGACATTTCGATGAGTATTTTAGAAAATAATTGACAACAAGAGACAATGTCTCGCACAAAATTAGGGTATTGCGTCGAAGTTTCTATTTTTTCATCATTTCATCAGTTTTAAAATCATCAAATTGGAGTTTGTACTTCGATAGATTTTACTTTTTGTGGGCGGCTTCGTAGTGTGCTTTCAATAAATCCTCTCCCCAGTCGTCGGTTAAATCACGAATGACCGAATGTACGTGGTTGGCGTTGTTTTGGGTATTGTCGTATTCTATCAAAAATGTAGGACCGTGGATACGATAATAATACCCCTTTCCTTGTCCTCGTTCGGGACGTTGGTCTCCCATCCATGCAAAATATACTTCGTTGAGATTGGCTTGGCTGATGCGGTGGAGGGCTTGATTTTTGAGTGTAACATGAAAACGGCTAAAATAAACATTCAACAATTCTTTAAAAATGGCTTGTTGAGATGAGGTCATTTTTTCAAAAGACAAACCTTCTCTTGTTTGAAGATTTACTTTTCGGGAATTGCTTGTGATGATTTCGTAAGGCGCTTTATCTGATATAATAACCTGAGCGAGCTGTTGCTCGTCAAATGATGCTAATAAACGAAAAGCGCTTTCGGTTTCTTCTTTCAATATTTGTTTTCCTTCTTGTACATAGCCCGGCAACACCACGGCGGGATTGCTTCCAAAGAAGCTGGGTAAGAACTGAATTTTCCCGTTTATGATAGTAAAATGTAAAGAAAGATGGTGCCCTTCTACGCGCCAGCCCCAAGGCAATTTGGAGTCGGGAGTTCCAAATACAAGGAAAGCATAGTTTTCGGGGTCTCGATAGGTGTCATTTTCGGGGCGTTTTTCTACTTGGCGTAATACCTGTTCTAATCCTATAATGGCTTCTACTTTGGCTAATCCTTTATCACTGAGGGTCGTTTTTAGGATTTGCATAGCTGCTTGGCGCTGGGAGGCGTCCATCTGTTTGAGGGGAAGCCCTTTACGCTGCCGAGGCGTAAAATGCCAATCAAAACGCCATTCAGAATCGAAAGGCAGATTGGCTACATTTCTCTGCTCTACCGAAAGCCCTTGTAAAAACACTTCAGTAGCTTTTTGAATATCAGTGCTGATATTTTTTTGAGCTAAGGCGTTTGAAATACTTAAGCTGCTGATGGCAAAGAAAAGAGACCATAAAGAAACAAAACGGTAGGCCGAATAGATTTTCATGACAGAAGCGATGATTAAGGAATAACAATCTGAAAATGAATTTATTCCAGAAATCTACTCCAATAAAAAAACCAAGGACAGCTGCCCTCGGCTTTTTTGACAATCTGACACCAATATGAAATCTTAAGGTTGGGGCAACATTGGTTTGGTTGCGACCCATTCTTTTATTTTTTTATCATAGACAAGAGTTGAATCGGGCCATTCGACATAATGCTTCATGGTCAGGTACTTGTCTATATTTCCTTCTTTAATCATTGCTTTAAACAAAAACCCTCCTCGTTCCAGCACCAAACTGTCACTTTTAAAATGCGGCGTACACCATAGTTCTTCATACTGCACGGGCATTAAATTCTTCCCCATTTTAAACTTCCCGCCCACTCCCCGTCGGTACAAGCCTCCGCTGCCTACTGGGCGATTGATGAAAAAGTAATGTGTCGAGTCAGGTGTTACAAAATAGTTGACAAACCGATAATTTGGCAAACGGCTTACGTACTCTTTCCGAAATTTTGGGTCAAATCGGGTTGCATTGGTGGCTCCCCGGGCGTATTGACTCGTATACGTTATGATGTTGGTCAGAAGCGTATCTTTTTCATTTTCAGAAAAATACGTGCTTACGTCATATGGGTCGCCGTCTTTGCAGCTAACAAAGCCAACAGTTACCCCAAAAGCAATAAATAAAAGAAAGAACGTGGTTGAAAATTGTGTTTTCATAGTTTCGGAGAGTCAGACTTTAAATGACTCTCCGAAAGATAATAATTATTGGGCTTTAGAGTAGTCGGTAGTACCGGGGTTGAAGTTGGCCCAATTAGCAGTCCAATCACTGTCTTTAAAAGCACCGATGAAATCAGTTGCTGTAAAGAATGAACCCGCAGGTGCTTTACCACCTTTGGTTAAGGTTTCAGTAGCAGAAGTACCTACTGTAAATGTAGGACGACCCGCTGCAAACAAAGTGTTGCTGATTCCTGTAAGCGTCCAGTCATCAATGATTTTGTTACCGGGTTGAGCCGCAAACCATTCGGATGGTTTTTGAGTACCTATGTTGGCCAAAGCTACTGGAGTAGAGGCTGTATTTACATCACGCACTGCAAAACCGTTAGGGTTACCTGCACCTGCTCCAAAGCTGTTAGAACCCCAGCTTTTTACACCCGATACAATTGTTTGATTTAATACCAATTTGCCATCGGCTGCATTTTGTAAAGTAGAAACGGCTCCACTTGGGTCAATAAAGATTCCGTTGGGATAACCTGTTACAAATGTGTTGTAAATTTTGACTTGTGCATTGCGGCGTAAGTGCATACCGTTCTGAAATTGAACGCTGATGGCACTTGTATTATCTTGTTTAGGGCCAATCAAAGAGAAGTTTGACAAAGTAGCCGATGTTACCGGTGTATTGGCAGTACCGCTGCCATCATTGTCAATTTCAAAACCATTGGAACCTGACTGGTCAGCAATTGAAGCACCGCGTACGCCAATTCCGTATTGCAGGTTTCCACTAAAGCCATTATCTATGTCAAAGTCATCATCGATACCGCGATAAGCGATTAAATATTTACCATTTACGGCTCCACCAAACCACTCAAAAGAGTCGTCGCCGCCGTAAGAAGCTTGTAGGTATTCCATTGTAGTACCACTTCCTACCGAACCGAAAGTGAACGAGTTTACTTCTTGATTTGGGTTAATAGGAATACCTGCGTATTCAACCCGTACATATTTCAAAGAGCCAGAGTTGTCGGCATTGTCAGTACCCCCGTGGAATGCGCCATATTGGCCTTCCAATTCAGCTACTCCTTTTACACCACCCGTAGTAAGGTTGTTGATTCCTCTACCGCAGATTACCAAACCACCCCAGTCACCCGCTTCGCGCTCACCTACTGCACGCTCAGAAGTAAATACGATTGGAGCATCTGCGGTACCGTTAGCAATGATTTTGCTACCGCGCTGAACAATCAACGTAGCTTTTGAAGCACGCTCACCGATAATAACCGTTCCTGCTTCAATGGTCAATGTACCGGTTTTGGTAGGAGTTCCGTCGATTTTAGCATCCTCGCCTACTCGCACAAAACCTTTTAACCGATAGATATTGCCTTTGGTCCAAGAAATATTACCTTCAAGTGTGCCACTTACATCCACAATAGGCTTGCTCGGAACAGCAGATACTGTGATGATTTGCGTAGCAATAGTAGAAGCCTGGTCTTTGTTATCAGTTGCCTGAAATGTGAACACAACCGTTGCTCCTACTGGCAAACTTTCGACCGTGTAATCTTTTGTATAAGAAGTAATTGTTTCGCCGGTAAAAGCCTTACTTTCAAATGTCTGGCCATTCTTCAAAACGGTCAACGTCTTTAAACCCCCGGGTGCATTGATGGAGGCCGTAATTTTTACGACATCACCTGCTTTACCGTTTGCGGCAGTACCGGCCGTGATGGTAGGTGCAGGAAAAACCTCTTCCTCCTCTTTACAGGCATTGAAAATCATTGCCGTTGACAGCAAAAGCGCTATCGTTCGTAACATTTTGATGGATTTAAACATATTCATAGTTTTGGATAATTGACTTATTTAGTGGTTAAAGCGTAAAACTTATAGAATACGGAAAGAGAAGCCCAATTGCAACATCCGTCCCGGACGGAAGGTCTGAATCAATTGGTCATTCTTACGGTCAAATTTTTTGTCACCGTTTCCATCCTGCAACAGTACATTGGTTTGGTTCAGAATATCGGTTACTCCGCCCTTTACCGTCCAACGCGTTCCGATTGCTTTGGAGAATGTAACGTCCAGTACGTTACGCGGCATTTCATAAATATCCGGGTATCCTTCAAAACCTGCGGCGAAGATTCTGCGCCCAATGACGTTGTACAAAACGTTTACCTGAAAATCAGACTTGGGATTGTTGTAATTCAAACCCACATTGACGATGTACGGCGATTGTCCCTGAAGCGGGCGGTCATCAGATTGACCTAAGCCCAACGTACCCAATTTGATACGGCTGAAAATCAAGGCTGCATTAAACAACAGGCTCATGTTTTCCAAGATTGGAGAAGGAGCCAATGAGCCAAGTCCTTTACGCACTTCGAGTTCCAAACCTGAGCTTACCGAGCTTTTGGCGTTGGCAAACGTAAACGTTTTTGCCCCTCCCGAACCGGCACCCGGTACCACGATCACTTCGATGGGATTGGTAAAATACTTGTAAAAACCTGCAATGCTCACCACTTCGTTGGGCGTTGGGTACCACTCGTAGCGCAGGTCAAAATTGTCAACATTGGCCGTTTGAACGTCAGGGTTTCCTTTATACACAATGTTGTAATCAAAATCATAGAAAGCAAACGGCGCTAATTCGCGGAATTCGGGACGATTGAGCGTACGGCCGTAAGCGGCGCGTATCAGTGTTTTCTCGGAGAAATTATACGTTAAATTCATCGAAGGCAACAGCTTATTGACGGGAAAACTCACATTGACCGGGTCGCCGTTGATAGTAGCTGATTGCAATTGCTGCGTGTTGGCTTCGTAACGTACACCGGCAATCATGTTGAATTTTTTCGACAAAGGAATATTTGCCGAACCATAAAAGGCTACTAAGTTGTTGTCGGCATCGTAAGAGTCGCTGTTGTTGGTTTGTTCGTCAATCCGAATCCCGTCGGTGTTGTTAATGTTCTGAGGTTGAAACAGTTGTGTGATCGAACCGCTCAAAATATCGGGATTGGTGCGGCTGGTGCGCACATAGCCTAAGTTTCGGGCTTTAAATTCGCGGCTTTTATCTTCGTAATAACCGCCAACTTTCAACTCAATGTCTGAACCACTTTTGGTAGCGAGTTTGTGCGTCAGGTTAATACCGCCCGTCACCGCATTCTCGTTCATTGTTGAAGAAAAACGACCTAAGAAAAAGGCAGCCGCTGTACCAACGGGCACATAAAGTGTGCGTTGGCCATTGGATTCATCCAAGTCAGAACGGTAGCGGCGGTAGTCAGGTTGGTCACGATAAGCATTGTTATAGCCCACGACCCAGTCAATCATCGTTTTGTCATTATTGAATTCATGCTTCCCAGTGAGCTGACCCGTATAGATTCCTCGATATACCTGGTCGAAAGAATAGCTGTCGGGTGAGAAGTTGGATTCAAGATTACGGCCCGTACGGTTTACGGTACTTGAATTACTTAATTGATTATACAGGTTCTTGAAATCAATAGAATGGTTTTCATTAAACCGTACCGACCAGTTGTGCAGAACTCCTACGCGAATATTACGGTTGGATTGGGCGTCGTTGTAATTATAAATCACCGACTGAACATTGTTGTTGCTCTCATTGAAGTCTTTACGGTTGATTTCAAAAGCAGTCCGGCTGTCGCTGTAGGTAAGCGCGGTTACGTTTCCGATTCTGACATTGCCCGCCTGCAATTTAAAATTACCCGTTATTGAGTAGCGTTGGTCAGGAATCGCGGATGTTCTCTGAGCAGTCCAGTTATTACGTAAGGCACGGCCGGCCAATTCCAGTTCTGCCGGAGTGGCAAAATTGAGGTTCTTATTGGGAAAATTGCCCGGAATATCCTGATAGCCATTGTTAAAACCCGTCCAGTAGTTTTTGCCCTGCTCAGGTTGATAAAAATCTCCGAAGGTAGTTCCCTGACGGAAACTTGTGTTATAATCAAACGTGATGCTCGTTTGGTCAGGAATATTTTTGGTAAATATCTTTACTACCCCTCCCGCAAACTCACCGGGCAAATCAGCTGCCGGGCTTTTGAATACTAACAAACGGTCGATCTGTGAACTCGGGATGATATCGAATGAAAACGACTTTACATCAGTTTCCATAGAAGGCGTGAAGGCATTGTGCAGCATTACGTTGTTGTAACGCTGATTCAAGCCACGAATATTAATGAATCGGTCGCCTACGATTGTAATACCAGGTACACGCTTCACGACTTGGGCAGCGTCGCGGTCGAGCGTACGGGCGATTTGTTGGGACGAAATCCCACTCACAATGTTTTGAGAAGCTTTGATTTCGCTAATGACCGACACCTCTGTATTGGTCTGACGGGTAGCTACTACTCGTACTTCATCAAGGGTAGAAGCAGCTTCTAAAAGTGCGGAATTTATCTCTGTAACTTTGTCGGCCTCTATCGCAACATTCGCGATGTTTTCCGTTTTATAAGAGACATACGTAATTTCAACGGTGTATTTGCCAGCTGGTATCTTGGCAATAGAAAAGAAACCGTTGATATCAGTAGCAGCACCTAGTTGAGTACCTACCAATTTTACGGTAGCGCCAATCAAAGTTTCTTTGTTTTTGGCATCAGTGATAGTGCCGCGCAGGGTTCCAGTTTGGGCAAAACTAAAAGCGGAAAAGAAAGAAAGGACAACAAACAGTAATAATCTGCTCATGGGTTTGTCTTGTTTAAAATTTACTTTCATATCGGTGTTTAAAATTCGATACAAAAGTAGAAGTACAATATTATGCCAATGTTAAGCCAATATTATGAGTAGATTATTATTGGTTTTGAGGTAGTAAGTGTCTAAAAATCAGCGAAAAGAAGAGTAAGCCTGCTTTGTAAATTAAAGTTGACTAATAATAAACATAGGTTTATAAATAGAGAAGAAAATTGGTTTTGTACAATTTTTTTAAGGTTTTACAAAGGGGTTTTTTCTTATTTTTGTGTGTTTCCCAGTACCTATGAAAAATTTATTGATTCAGTCGTCTATCTTAAGCATACTATTAATTGGTAGTATGAGCTTGGTATTTCATAAACCTACTAAGCTCGATACCCCTACAAATACCTTTGTTTTTGCTGAAAACAAATGGGTAGATAGTGTCTTCAATTCATTGTCATTAGAGCAGAAAATTGGCCAGTTTTTTATGGTTGCCACCCATTCTGACCGCAATGAATCTTACTACAGGCACCTAGATTTGTTGATTAAAAATCAGCAAGTAGGTGGGTTGATATTTTTTAAAGGAGGGCCGTCGCGGCAAGCCAAGTTGACAAACCGCTATCAAGCATTGTCAAAGGTTCCTCTCATGATAGGTATTGATGGAGAATGGGGCCTGGGGATGCGTTTGGATAGCATAGATGATTTTCCTAAACAAATGACATTGGGGGCTATTCAAGACAATAGATATATCTATAAAATGGGTTTTGAAATAGGACGCCAATGCCAAAGACTGGGTATTAATATCAATTTTGCCCCTGTAGCAGATATAAACAGCAATCCTCGAAATCCAGTAATCGGAATGCGTTCTTTTGGGGAAGAACGCGAAAATGTTACTGACAAAGCGGGGGCTTACATGAAAGGACTTCAGCATCAGAAAATAATCGCTACTGCCAAGCATTTTCCGGGGCATGGTGATACTGGCTCTGATTCACACTATACTTTGCCTGTGTTGACCCATTCCACTGACCGCCTTGCCGAAACAGACCTTTACCCTTTCCGAAAACTGATCGGAGATAGTTTAACAGGCATCCTTACGGGGCACTTATACGTACCTGTTTTAGATAATACGCCCTATTTAGCATCTTCGCTTTCTTCCAAAATCGTAACCGACCTTTTGAAAAAGCAGATGGGTTTTCAGGGCTTAGTCTTTACGGATGCTATGAATATGCAAGGCGTAAAACGTGGGCGCACCGCAGTGGAGGCTAATATCAAGGCTTTGATAGCTGGCAACGATGTATTACTTTATCCCGAAAACGTGGCAGAAACCATCAAAAAAATCAAAGAGGGGATAGATAAAGGTCGCATATCGCAAGAAATAATCGATGAAAAAGTACGTAAAATACTCAAAGCAAAATATTGGATGGGGCTTAGCAAACGTACTAATATTGACTCTAAAACTATTAATAATGACCTGAGTTCGGCTAACTTTCGGGCACTTACGCGCGATTTGGCGGAGCAAGCTGTAACACTGCTAAAAAATGATAATCAGCTAATGCCTATTACAGCATTAGATACTAATACATTTGCTTCTATTTCTATCGGTGGTGGTGGAATCAATCTTTTTCAGCAAACCCTGAGCAAATATGCTTCCTTCAATCATGTAGTATATGCCGAAAAACCTACCACTAATGCCGAAGTAGAAAGTTTATTAGCCCAAGTAGGCGATGCAAAAATTGTCATTGTGAGCTTGCATGATACGCGTCGCAACTTCAATCGTCCTTTTACAATCACTCCTGCTACTATAGAGCTACTGAATCGTATTCAGCAAAAAGCCAAGGTAATTGTGAGTTTGTTTGCTTCTCCTTATGCCTTATTGCAGCTTCCTACTACTTCTGGGGTAATTTGTGCCTACGAAAATCTTCCTGACTTGGAAGCAGTTGCAGCCCAACAAATATTTGGAGCATTGCCTTTCAAAGGGAAATTGCCGATTTCCATCGAGGGTATGTATAAACTCGGAACAGGCATCGAAACAAAAGCCCTCAATCGGTTGATTTTAGGGCTACCCGAACAAGCAGGGCTTAGTTTTAAGACCCTTTCCAAAATAGATACACTTGTTCAGAAGTCGATTCAAGTAAGGATATTTCCGGGTTGCCAAATAGTAGTGGCGAGACGCGGCAGAATTGTTTTTCAGAAGAATTATGGCACCCTCTCCTACGATAATCTCAATGAAAAAGTGACCTCCGAAACCATGTACGACGTAGCCTCTGTCACAAAGGTAGCGGCTACATTGCAGGCGGTCATGTACTTACAGGAGCAAGGTGCAATTGATATAAAGCAAAAAGCGGCACATTTTTTGCCTGAGCTTATAGGTACCAACAAAACCCACATAACCCTCGAAGACCTGCTTTTGCATCGTTCGGGGTTGGTGGCTTTTTATCCAAAACTTTGGGAAAATACAAAAACGGGAGGAGGGGGATTGATGAGTGAATATTATAGTTCGGTACGAGATAGCATATATACCATGCAAATAGCGCCAAAGCTGTTTGCAAAATCGGCATTGAAAGACTCAGTATGGCGGTGGATAGTGCAATCGCCACTCAAAAAGCCAGTAAATGGACATTATCCTTTTGTATATAGTGATTTAGGAATTTTGATGTTACAAAAGGTAATAGAACGTGTCACAAATCAGCCCTTAGACGAATTTCTAGGTCAGAATTTTTATGAGCCATTAGGAATGATGAATACCCGTTTTAAACCATTAGAAAAGTTTGGTGATACACAAATTGCTCCTACCGAAAACGACTTTACATACCGTAATCAATTGCTTCGAGGAACCGTTCATGACCAGATGGCAGCCGTCTATGGTGGCGTGGCTGGCCATGCAGGGCTCTTTAGTACCGCTTATGATTTATCGATTTTGATGCAAATGAATTTACAAAAAGGACTTTACGGAGATCGACGTTATTTCCAAGAAGAGACTTTGCCCACCTTTGCTCGTATGTATGATGGTGCTCATCATCGGGGCTTGGGCTGGGACAAAGCCCCTCAAAAGGGAGAAAGTGTTTTTGTAGCAGCTTCGGCTTCGCCTTCGTCATTTGGACATTCGGGTTTTACGGGTACCATGGTATGGGTAGATCCTACAAGCGAGCTAGTATTTGTAATGCTGTCTAATAGAGTATATCCCAATGCCGAAAACACCCAAATCAACAGCCAACGAATAAGACGAAAAATCCATGAAATAGTATATCAAGCTATTGCAGAACACGAATAATAAGTGAAGCTGGTGAGAATGTGAATGTTTTTCAATAAAGAAGTAATTTTGAGCGTTTTTAGAAAAATCAATTTGAATCGATTATGTTAAAAAAACTACTTATCCTAGGCTGTGCAGTTATATTAATGTGCGGAGGAGCCTATCGGAGTTTTGCGCAAAGTATAAACACCGTAATAGTAACAACTACGGCGGGGGCTGTTCCGACGGGTGGTTTTTGTTTAGGAAACCAAGCGAGAGTATCGTTTGCGGCAACTGGTTTTACACCTGCACCTTCTTCGTTTACGGTAGAGCTATCAGATGCAAGCGGAGTATTTGGCTCACCAACTAACTTAGGAACTGGTGCAGCAAGCCCTATTACGGTGACTTTACCTAGTAATGTTGCTGGAAGTTCTACTTACAAAATCAGAGTAAGGGTAAATGCGGTCAGTGGACAAAGTCCTAATTTTACCATTAATCCAAGGGCTACCGTAAACAATATCACTAGTGTAGAGGCTTGTGATAATGCCTCAGCGGGGCCTATTAACTTTAGTAGCACTTCGACAGGAGCAACATTTAGTTGGACAAGCACAGCTAATGTAGGTTTTGGTACTTCTGGTAATGGGAATATTGGAAGTTTCACAGCTAATAATAATGGTTCAAGTAACGTCACGGCGACGGTCACAGTTACTCCTTCGGTAAACGGCTGTGTGGGTACGTCTAACAATTTTACAGTAACTGTCAAACCTTCCCCCAATGTCAATTCTATCTCCAATATCAGTGGGGTATGTAATGGTAGCGGGGTAGGTGCTATCAATTTTTCAAGTTCAACTTCTGGTACTACTTTCGCTTGGACAAGTACAACCAATGTCGGATTTGGAACTTCTGGCAATGGAAATATTGCGGGTTTTACAGCTACCAATGCCACCTCTAATCCTGTAACAGCTACTGTCACGGTTACGCCAACAGCCAACGGATGTACTGGCACTCCAACTTCATTTACGGTAACTGTCAATCCCACTAATGCCACTGTCAATGCAATATCGAATGCTAATTATTGTAATAATGCTTCAGGAGCAGCTATTAACTTTTCAAGCCCTAGTGGGAGCGCCACTTTCGACTGGACAAGTAACATAAATGTTGGCTTTGGGACTTCTGGCAGTGGGAATATCGCCGCTTATACAGCTAGTAATGGGGGAACTTCTGATGTAGTTGCCACGGTGACGGTTACGCCAAAAATAGGAGGATGTGCTGGCACTCAAAGAAGTTTTTCGGTAACCGTTAAACCTACTCCTACTGTCAATACGATTTCGGATGTATCATTTTGTAATGGTGTAGGAGGTTCGGCCATTAATTTTGGCAGTCCAACCGCTGGTACAACATTTACTTGGGCAAGTAGCACCAATGTTGGTTTTGGTACTTCTGGCAGTGGAAATATTCCAGCTTTTACGGCTACGAATGGTACAGCAAATCCTTTAGTAGCGACTGTCTCTGTAACTCCTACGGCTAATTCATGTACTGGCCCCGCCCGTAATTTCAACGTCACAGTAAACCCTACCGCAAGTGTAAACGCAATAAGCGATGCGAGCTTTTGTGGAGGTGTACCAGTAAGTGGTGTTAGTTTTTCAAGCCCCACTAGTGGTGCTTCATTTAGCTGGGCGAGTAGCGCTAATGTAGGTTTTGGCACTTCTGGTTCGGGCAATATAGGTGGCTACACTACCATAAGTGATAATACTACAGCAGTAGTTTCTACTATCACTGTTACGCCCTCAATCAATGGATGCCCAGGTTCTCCTCGAACTTTTACAATAACCATTAACCCACGCCCTACAGTTAATACAGTGTCTAATGCTACTTATTGTAATGGGGCTGCGGGAAGTGCTATTAATTTTTCTGGCCCTGTAAGCGGTACTACATTTAATTGGACAAGCTCAATCAATTCAGGCTTTGGTACTTCAGGCTCAGGCAATATTGCAGCATTTACTGCTACCAATGGGGGGACTAATTCTGTCGCAAATACAGTATCTGTGACTCCTACTACTGGAACCTGTACAGGGCCAGCTACCACTTTTACAGTTACTGTCAATCCTACCCCTGTTGTCAATTCTATCTCCAACGCTACCTTTTGTGGCAATGCCGCTGCTCCTTCTATTGCATTTGGTAGCGCTACTCCTGGTACTAGCTATGCTTGGACAAGTAGCACAAACGTAGGCTTTGGTACTTCAGGCTCAGGGAATATCCCTAATTATACAGCTATCGATGGAAGTCCCACCGCAGTAGTAAGTACTGTTTCGGTAACTCCCACCGCTAATACTTGTGTGGGAAGTGCGAAAACATTCACTGTGACTGTCAATCCTTCTCCAAGAATCAATGATATTACCAATGCTGTATTTTGCAATAACGCTTCTGCTCCCGCCATTGGTTTTTCAAGTCCCACCTCTGGTGCCACTTTCAATTGGGTATCTAATGCTAATGTTGGTTTTGGGGCTAGTGGTACTGGTAATATTGCAGCTTATACCGCCGTCAATATAGGCGCTACTCCCGTGGTAGCTACGGTTAATATCACCGCTCAAACAGCTACTTGTACCGGCCCCGCTCGCTCGTTTAATGTCACAGTCAATCCTACTCCTACCGTCAATACTATCAACAACCTTACCCTATGTGGCGGTACAGGTGGTGCTCCTATCAATTTCGGAAGCCCTACTCCTGGTACTACCTTCGCGTGGACAAGTACCGCAGATGTGGGTTTTGGGGGGAGCGGCTCAGGTAATGTGGGAGGGTATACAGTGACAAGTCCCGTGACAAGTGCCGTCACAACCACCGTTACCATAAATCCTACAGCAAATGGTTGCGCAGGAAAAGAAGGTAAGTTTACCATCACTGTCAATCCTACGCCTAGAGCTAGTCTGCCAAATCCCAATCAGATTTGTGCCAATAGCACAGGGGTGGCGCTTAATTTTTCTAGTGAAACTCCCAATACAAACTTCAATTGGTCGTCATCAAATGATATTGGTTTTGGAACAAGCGGCTCAGGAAATATCAATGGAGGATACAGGGTTATTAATAATTCTCAAGATGTGCTTACCGCTACCATTAGCGTAGTAGCCTCTACTGCAAACTGTACCGCTAGTGCCCAGCAGTTTACGTATAGAGTCAACCCTACCCCTGGCAACCCCAGTGCTCCTTCGCCTATTTTTTATTGTAATACTGCCGTGGCACAACCTCTAACAGCGAATGGACAAAATCTAAAATGGTATAGCGAGCCTACTGGAGGAACATGGTCTGGCTTGGCTATCACACCTTCTACTAACACAGTAGGTACTACTAGTTATTATGTGTCGCAGACCAATCAATATGAGTGCGAGAGCCCTAGGTCAGAAATAAAAGTAACTACCAAACCATTGCCTCCTTTTCCAGCGGTATCAAAACAAGAATATTTATTGTGTCAGTTTGATCCTCAGGTAGAATTGGATGCAAAACTCGCAGGAACGGGGCAAAGTCTGGTATGGATACTACCAAATAACATAGGGGAAACCAATGTGGCACCTGTTATAAAAACGGATGTAGGCTTTGAAGGTACTTATAGTGTACTTCAAGTGCTAGATGGATGTCGTGGCGGGCGTACCGATATCAAAGTAAACGTGCGTACTACTCCGCTTCCTACGGTGACAAGTGCGCCAGTAGTAAGCTGTCAAAACTCAGCACCTCAACCCCTCAGTGCCACTGGAGATAATCTGAAATGGTATAATACCAACAAAACTGGCGGAACCCCTCAAAACACTCCTAATATTCCTCCCACTCAAACGCCAGGCACTTACCAATTTTATGTAACACAGACGGGGTCAAATGGTTGTGAAAGCCCAAGAGCTGAAATCACGGTGGTCATTAAACCTTTGCCAAGTGCAACTCTGAGCGGAGGCTCCAATATCACACAAGGTCAATCGGCTCCTCTTTCGATTGTGTTTACGGGAGATGCTCCTTGGACTTATACACTTTCTAACGGAGTTACGCTTTCAACCTCCCAAAACCCAACGACTATTTCTGTAAGCCCTTTAGATACTACTACCTATATTATCACTAAAGTAACAAACAATTGCGGTGAGGGAACTCCTGCTGGTAGTGCGGTAATTAATGTAAAAGTAGCTATTATAGATGTAGGAAACCCGAGCGTTACTAATTTGTGCGCTGGTACTTCATTTACAATGCCTTATTTTTCATCCGATTTTTTCCCTTCTAATACACAGTTTAAGGTTCAGATTTCGAAAACCACAGAAGATGCTGGTTTCCAAACAATCACTACAGAAGGAAATAGCAGCCCATTGAGGGGTATCTTGCCCAATACCACTACTGCGGGGAATTACTACGTACGTGTTGTAGGAATTGCGTCAAACTTTACAGTAAAAGGCAAAATTAGCCCCGTACAAATTACTGCTCGCGAATTACCCACAGCTACCATTTCAGGCCCGCCAAGCGTTTACGAAAATGAAAGCGCTAAAATAGCGATTGCGTTTACCGGAGAAGTACCTTGGACGATTACCTACAATGATAGTTTGTCTAGAAAAGATACTTCTTTTACTACTTCCGTTACACCGTATGAGTTTTCTGTAAAACCTGGACAAACCAATGCCTACAAAGTAGTATCTATCACAAATGGTTGCGGTAATGGGCCTGCTAATTCTCGTTTTGTGCTCATTGTTAATCCTGTGCTTGGTGTTAATCCTGGCTCTGGCGCTGAATGGCTCAAAGTATACCCTGTACCAGTGCAGGCTCGTTGTACCGTAGAAATAGAAGGACCCACTGGAGTCACGCTTACGGTGGTGGATGGATTTGGAAGGGTAATATTGCGGCAGCAGACCACCTCTAGTCGCGATGAGCTAGACTTTACCAATATACACCCTGGAGAGTATTTTCTAAATGCGGAAAGAAATGGGGAGGTTGCGCGACGAAAAATTTTAAAAATACAGTAGAAAACCAACCCTTACTATTTTCACTAGTAGTCAATCAAACAGTTGAAGTTCATTCTAAATATGAAAATACTTGTTGCGTTTCAAACCGGCTGCCTTCTCTTGGCAGCCGGTTTGGTTTTTTCTTTGAAGGCCCAAAATGTAGGCATGACCCAACTTGCTACCGATGGCAAGGGTGCTTTCCAGCTGACCGGTAGCTGGAAAGTGGCACAATCGGTGATGATGCATCCCGAAAAAAGTACTTTCCTTAAAACTACTTCCCCTTCCGATTCTAAAACAAGCATGATCGTAGGGAGTACAGGTGCTAAAGCAAGTGCAAATCTAGGATTAGGAGATATTATTTTGAATCTTGATTTTATGCTTGCTCCTGGTAGCGCCGCCATTCTAAATCTCCCCGGAGGATATGGTATTAGACTCAGTGATAGCTGGAAAAGCACCAAACTAGACAGGAATGCTTGTGGCAGTGTGGGGAGCCTAGTCCCTATTCAAAATGCTTCCAAAGCCCCTGGACTGTGGCAAAAACTGGCGGTACAATATAAAAGAGCTACCAAAGGAAGTGTAGCTCAAGTCGAAAAACTTATATTGAATGGGGTGGTGATTCAAGAGAATGCTTTCTTAAGCACCCCGCCAACTCCAGATATGGCTTTGTCTATTGAAATAGAAAATGGCACCGCTGCTTTCAGAAACATATTTTATCAACTTTTAAGCGATGCTAGACCTGTGAAGCTTCGAGATTTGTCTTATACGCTTTACAAAGCTACCAATGATAGACCGAAAGAGTTGTTGGCTGAAAATATCTTGAAAAAAGATACAACCTCTATCTTGACCCGCGAGTGGGGACTTGGCAACAATAGCTTTTATCTTGTATATGAGGGGAAATTTGATGTAGAACAAGAAGCCGACTACTTGATTCAGCTAGCTTACATGTCTAATGCTTCTTTAGAAATAGACGGGAAAACCGTATTGCCGTATCAATGGAATGATTTTCTTCAAAACTACGTACCAGCAACTTATCATTTTACCAAAGGGTTACATGCTTTTCGTCTCCAATATCACAAACTCACTTGGCGAGGACATGGCCTAGGAATGTTTATTTCGACTCAAGGTGTCAGACCTTATGCTTTGCATGTGACTTCTTCGCTGCCCGAACCAAAGCCTATCCCGACGATCGAAGCCACGGCTTCTACCAAAGCTGAATTGGTAAGGTCGTTTATTCAGCGTGAAGGCGAAAAAAACAAACGTACCCATTGCCTTTCGGTGGGGTCGCCCGTGGGGACGCATTATAGTTTAGATTTGAATAGAGGAGCCCTTTTACAATTTTGGAAAGGTGGTTTTGCGGATGTGACCCAAATGTGGTACGAAAGGGGAGAGCCTCAAATATTACAACCAATGGGGGCGGCTATTTTGACCAAAGGTCAAGCCGATGTAGCCGTATTGTCGGATGCCAATGCTAGTTGGCCTGATTCAATGGCCAATTTTGTTTACAAAGGCTTTAGACTCAATCCTGACGGCTTTCCGATGTTGACTTATTTTATCAATGACGCGTCGGTGAGCGACGAAATCATCCCCGAAAATGGCGGCTTGACTCGCACTATTACCACTACTCTTCCCAATGGCTACGTAAGACTTGTAAGTAGCGGTAGTATCGCACAAGTAGAAAAAGGCCTGTATGAAGTAGATGGACAAAGCTACTATGTACGTGTTGACCCCAAAAGTAAACCTATAGTGCGGACTGCTAACGGACAGCAGGAATTGTTGCTTCCGGCAAGTGGAACCATTAAGTATTCGTTGATATGGTAAGTTTTAAAAAAGGAGCAAACCAATTAGGAGCATTTTTGCGTTGTAAAGCAAAATAGAATCTAAAACCTAAAAAAACTTAACTCAATGCAACGCTTTCTTTTTGCTTTAGTATTGACAGTTGCCGTGCTATCGGGCATTGCTGCTACTACCGCAGAGGTATCCAAAGCTCCCTCTAAGTCTGCTGCTGAAGGTATACAGTTTGTAGAACTGCCGTGGGCAAAAGTATTGGCAAAAGCAAAAAAAGAGAAAAAACTCATCTTTTTTGATGCTTATACCAGTTGGTGTGGTCCTTGCAAGCTCCTCCAAAAAAATGTTTTTACTCGTAAAGACGTAGGAGATTTTTTTAATGCCAATTTTATCAATGTGAAAAAAGACATGGAGATAGGAGAAGGTCCACAGTTGGCAAACGTATATCCCATTGAAGGTTATCCCTCTTTGTTTTTTATCAATGGAAATGGTAAAGTAGTGACTAGTCATCTGGGAGGTCTGGATGGCCCTGAGCTCATCAAGTTTGCTCAAATGGTGATGAAAAAATAAGAAATGATTAACAAGAATCCCTCTTCAAACAAAATGAAGGGGGATTCTTGTTTTTATGATAATCCTAAAACTATAGATAAAAAAGCTATCATGAATTTGGATTCGCTTCTGTCAGTCTCTTCTCAGCAATTAAAAGAATGGGCACTTGCTCAGGACCAAAAAGACAGGTTACGCGGCTTTCGCGAACAGTTTTATATCCCCCAGCAAAATGACAAGTCAGTGATTTATTTGTGCGGAAACTCCCTGGGGCTTCAACCCAAAAATGCCAGACTTGCCATAAACAAAGAATTAGAAACATGGCAAAACCACGGAGTAGAAGGTTGGTTTGAAGGCGAGAGTCCGTGGCTATCTTACCACCAATATTGCCAAAAAGAGCTCGCAGAGCTATTGGGTACTTTGCCCGAAGAAGTCTGCCCTATGCACCAGTTGACGGTCAATCTACATTTGATGCTTACTTCTTTTTATCGACCTACTTCTGAGAAGTGTAAGATATTGACTATAGCGGGCGATTTTCCCTCTGACCAATATGCCCTCGAAACTCACGTGGCGTTGCGTGGGTATGTTCCTAGTGAGGTGATTATTGAAATAGTTCCACCGGTGGGTGAGTGGTTAATTCGTACAGAAGACATCGTGGCAGCTATCAAATCGCACGCCCATGAGCTTGCATTGGTTTGTATGAGTGGTTTGCATTATTATACGGGGCAGCTATTTGATATGCGTGAGATTGTGGCAGAGGCGAAGAGACACGGGATTTTGGTAGGTTTTGATTTAGCCCACGCCATTGGGAATGTTCCTCTCCAATTACATCAATGGGACGTAGATTTTGCGGTATGGTGTTCTTACAAGTACCTCAATTCTGGCCCTGGAGGAGTATCAGGGGTATTTGTACATCAAAAACATCACAGTGATACCGTGCCTCGTTTAGCAGGTTGGTGGGGATACGAAGAGTCAAGGCGATTTGAGATGACCAAGGGATTTGTACCCATGAAAGGTGCTGCGGGCTGGCAACTCAGTACACCAAATATCATGGCTCTAGCTATACATCGAGCATCATTGGGTATTTTTGAAAAGGCTGGTATTGAGAATCTACGAAGTAAGTCGATGGTACTCACTCAATTTTTGGAATTGGTAATCAAGCGAATCAATCAAAAAATTGGATTTCAAAAAATCAAAATCATCACACCATCAGAGCCTTCCCAAAGAGGAAGTCAGCTTTCTTTGCTAGTGGAAGAGGGAGGAAAAGAGCTATTTGATTTCTTAGTGAGAGAGGGGATTGTAGGAGATTGGCGTGAGCCCAATTGCATTCGACTCACGCCAGTTCCTCTCTACAATACTTTTGAGGAAATTTGGCAGTTGGAGAATGTGTTATTATCCAAACTAAACGCTATTTAGTATCAGCAAGTTTATCTAAGTCAATATCATCCAAAACGGACTTAATTTTGTCTATTCCTACGCTCCTTCCTGATACTTGTACAATATAGCGATTGGCCACAATGACCGATATTTCGCCATTTTTGCTCTCCGTGTTGTATTTTTCAAAAGCTTTATGGCCTTTATATTCGGTAGTTTTTTCGTAGCCTGTTTCGGTTTCTTTGTCGATTGTGGCCATTGACCAAGCGGCCATTCCCATGAGCGCTACTCCCATACCGGCCACGTCGGAGATATTGACGTCAATGTCTTGGCCAGTGTCGTCTCGGTAAGATGCTTTGGCTGTAGATATGCCAAATCCCATAGCGGCGCTTTTTTCGCTAGAAGCTTCTTTTCGTTTGAGGCCATCGGCGTCTTCTGGCAAAAGTGCTTTAAGAAGTTTGGGGTCTACGGTCTCTTTAGGCCCTTCTTTTGACATTTTCTCAGCTTCTTCTCCTATTTTTTGTAATGCCTCAATCGCATTTTTAGGTTCTTCTTTGGCCTTTTCGGCTTCTTTTTCTTCTTTACTTGTACAGTTCCAGCTTAGTAAGGCAAGGGATAGAAATAAGGCAAGGAGTTTAATCGTTTTCATCTTTTAACTTTTTGGTTTAAAAAAAATAGAAAAGGAACCTTTCGGTTCCTCTAAATTACAGTTTTTCTAAACGTAGGCGCCTTTTTATAGGCAATATTTACTAAGCGGTTAGGAATGAGTCACACTAGATTGAATCCGATTGGCTTCTTCGGTAGGATTGTCTGTAAAAACAACCTGTTTTTTGTCTCGATTTTTCCAAGCTATTCCCAAAAACAAAAAGCCTAACAATACCGCCGGAATGCTTAGGATTTGACCCATGTTGTAAGTCAAATCATTTTCGAAAGCTACTTGATTCTCTTTAAAAAACTCAATAACAAATCGTAGCCCAAATACCCATAGAAGAAAGATACCGAGCAAAAGTCCTTGGGGCGTCTGTGATTTTTTCTTAGTCCAAAGCCAAAAAAGTAAAAAGCACAATACAATACAAGCGATGGCTTCGTACAACTGAGCTGGGTGGCGTGGGTACTGGGTAAATTCAAAATTGCGAGTAAAAACAAATGCCCAAGGGACATCCGTGACTTTACCAACAATTTCGGAATTCATGAGGTTGCCCAAACGAATAAAACAGCCACCTAACGCTACCGTAATCACAATGCGGTCAACAACCCACAGGAAGCTCATTTTTTTTGTACGAGCATAAAAATATAATCCTAATAATATACCAATAGTTGCACCATGACTTGCCAAGCCTGCAAAAGGAGGAGTGATGATTTGCAATGGATTTTTAAAAAAAACTTCTGGTTCATAAAATAGAAAGTGACCTAGGCGAGCACCTACCACCGTCGAAATCACCATGGTGAGTAAAAGCGAATCTAAAAACGATTCTTTGACACCTTCTTTTTGAAATATATAGGCCATGATACGTTGACCAATCAAAAAACCTGATGCGAACAGCAATCCATACCAGCGAATTGAGAAACTACCAATACTGAAAATTTCAGGGTTTACATCCCAGATAATGTAGGCAAACATAAGTGACCAAGTTTGGAAATAAGTTTCAACAAAAACAAAACCTCCACAAAAATCAAGAAAGATTGTTAGAAAAGGAAATTATCACTCAATGGAAATCATAAATAACTCTCGCCGGGGCTAATGCTTGGAGCCCCATTGCTGGGCTATAATGCTGCCCGCTAGTAGCTGCAAAGCATGGTACATCATCAATGGAAGCAGCACTACTCCTAAGGCCACTGGGTTGGGGAAAAGTACTTTTCCCATGACCGCACCTTGTACTAACGATTTTTTGGAACCACAAAATAGGACAGTAACTCGGTCCTCATAAGAAAACCCTAACCAAGAACTTAGCAGATATAAGAGACCGAAAACTAAAAAGAAGAAGGCGAGCATTTCGGCACCCAAAATACTCAGGTCACGCATCGATTGCCCTTCAAACATACCTCCTGCAAAGGACTCACAAAATGAAGTATAAACAATGAGAAGGATGATTGTTTGGTCAAACAAACGCAATAAATGATTGTATCGCTCTGCCCATTTACCAAGTTGTGAATGCAAAA
This sequence comes from Runella zeae DSM 19591, assembly GCF_000423565.1. Classification (GTDB taxonomy): domain Bacteria; phylum Bacteroidota; class Bacteroidia; order Cytophagales; family Spirosomataceae; genus Runella; species Runella zeae. Next base: position 154,562 of record NZ_AUIF01000017.1, read on the forward strand.
CATAACCCACTATCACGGGTAAAAGTACTTCAAAGCAAAGGCGTAAAATAACTGGAAATAGGTCAAAATTAGCATCTTGCTGCTCAAGAAGGCCACTCATCCAAAGAGGCGTAATGAAAATCCCTATAATGCTAGAAATACTGGCGTTGAAAATAGCCGCAGGTAAGTTGCCTTTGGCGATAGCCACCATTACGACTGATGACGAAACGGTAGAGGGCAACACTGCCAAATAAAATATACCTATCCAAAACAAAGAAGTTTTGTCAACCCCAAGAAGGTTTTGAAGGCTAAGAATAAGCAACGGGAATAGCCCAAAAGTGGCAGTTTGAATCAGAATATGTAATTTCCAATTGGTAAGGCCGCTTTTTAGTTTTTGGGGGCTTAGCTTGAGCCCATAAAAAAAGAAAATGATAGAGACGCCATATTCGGCGATTTGGGGTAAATGCCACGGGCTTTCATGAAGACCAATGGTGGGAAAATAATAGGCAAGAAAAATGACACCAATCAAACAAAAGAAAAATCCATTTAGGCCTACTTTGGCTAAAAGTCGTAGCATAAGACGGGGTTTTGTGAGGATAGAGGCAAAGATAAGACTATTCATAAAAATAGTCCATTATCACACAAAAGCTGTATTTTGTATGAAATTTCAGCAAAAAACGTGTAATTGGCACGGGAAGAAACTCAAACTATCTGACACTTTTATTTTTTGGTATTTTTAAAGAAAAATATAGACTATGCCTAAAACCCAAGGACTTCTTACAATCGAGCAGCTTAAAGAAGCTGTAGAACAACAAACTATTGATACGATTATTGTTGCTTTCACAGATCATTACGGACGCCTCGTCGGAAAGCGTTTTGATGCAGATTATTTTGTGGAAGACATTTACAAAAATGGCACTCATGGATGTAATTATCTCCTTACGACCGATATGGAAATGGAACCTGTGCCAGGTTTTAGCTTTGCCAATTGGGAGCTGGGCTACGGTGATTTTCATTTAGTACCTGATTTGTCTACCTTGAGAGTAGCAGCTTGGCTTGAGCGTACAGCCATGATTTTGTGCGATGTACAAAATGAGAAAACGCATCAGTACGTTGATATTGCGCCAAGGTCCGTATTAAGAAAACAATTACAACGGGCTCAGCAGCATGAGTTTGAGGTGTTGGCGGCTTCGGAGTTAGAATATTATTTGTTTGAAACTAGTTTTAGAGATGCCCACGAAAAAGGCTTTGATGCAGTCAAACCAGTGGGATGGTATATCGAAGATTATCATATTTTACAAGGAACCCGCACCGAGCCTTTCAATGCTGCGGCACGTCGCTATTTGAAACAATCGGGCGTACCAGTCGAAAATTCCAAAGGAGAGTGGGGGCTAGGTCAGCATGAACTTAATGTGAGATATTCAGAAATTCTAGACATGGCCGACCGTCACGTAGTATACAAGCAATGCCTTAAAGAAGTGGCCGATGCGATGGGATGGAGTATCACTTTTATGGCCAAATTTGCCACTGACCGGGCAGGTTCTAGCTGCCATATTCATATTAGTCTGTGGAAAGACGGAGAAAGCGCTTTTGCTGGTGACGAAGCTTTTGGACCAGTAAAATGTACCAATGTGTTTAAATGGTTTTTAGGAGGATGTATTGCCCATGCGCCTGATGTAATGGTTTTTTATGCTCCTACTATCAATTCATACAAGCGCTATGTAGATGGCTCTTGGGCTCCTACTCGTTTGGCATGGAGCTACGACAACCGCACCGCCGGATTTAGAGTAGTAGGCCACGGTAAAAGCCTTCGTATCGAATGTCGAATTCCTGGCGCTGACTGCAATCCTTACTTAGCATTTGCTGCTTTGTTGGCTTGTGGTCTAGAAGGAATTGAAAAACAAATCGAGCCACCTACAATTTTTGAAGGGGATATTTATGCAGCGGCTCATTTGCCACGCGTACCGTATACATTGGCTGAGTCAATTGCCATTTTTTCTAATAGTGATTTTGCCAAGCGAGCTTTTGGAGAAGAGGTAGTAGCGCATTACACTCACTTTTATCGTACAGAGCAAGCTGCTTACAACGCCTCCGTGACGGATTGGGAAAGAAAACGATATTTTGAAAGAATTTAGATATGCTTTTTTAAATAATTGCATAAGGGGTATTTTTAAACTTTTTCTTGGAATAGTTCAGTTGTGGAAATATTGTTTTATATTTGCTCGTTCTATTCCTAAACCCTTAGACTGATTTAATCTTTGAAACCTTCTGCCAAAACCAGAAGGTTTTTTATTTTTGCCTAATAAATACCTCCAATACCTACGCTTGCGTTGTATTGCTGTGTATTATTGCACATCATTAATGTATCATAACCGTTTTATCACAATGACAACCCATTTTTTTCGAAACATCCTAGGAATAGCCTTGACTGTAGGCTCGCTACAAGCTATGGCACAGTTTACTCAAGCGCCTCTTCCCTACGCGACTAATGCTTTAGAGCCATATATTGACCAAAACACCATGGAAATTCACTATGGCCGTCACCACAAAGCGTATGTAGATAACCTCAATAAAGCACTTGCTGGTAAGCCAGAAGAAAGAATTACAATTGACGCTTTGATGAAAACCATTACCAAAGAAACATTGGGAGGGGTTCGCAATAATGGTGGTGGTCACTGGAACCACACTTTTTTCTGGAGCATTATGGGAGCCAACAAAGGCGGAACTCCTACCGGTGCTTTGGCTGCCGCTATCACCAAAGATTTCGGCTCCTTTGATGCTTTCAAAGCCAAATTTAAAGATGCGGGTGCCACTCGTTTTGGTTCTGGATGGGCCTGGCTAATTGTAAAAGACAAAAAACTAGTGGTCACTTCTACCCCCAACCAAGACAATCCTCTTATGCCAGTGGCAGATGTTCAGGGAACTCCTATCTTGGGTGTAGATGTATGGGAGCATGCGTATTATCTTAAGTATCAAAACAAACGTGCAGACTATTTGGACGCTTTCTGGAACGTAGTTAACTGGGACAAAGTATCCGAATTGTACGCTGCCGCTATCAAATAAAAAACATAGAAATTGTATATGAGTAAAGGAGCTGACGAATAGTTGGCTCCTTTTTCTTTGTTCGATTAGCGAATAATGTTGAGCGTACCAGTGAGTTTGAAGTCCACTTCTCTTAAATAAATTTGGTAGTAGTAAGCACCTACCGGTACAGGTTGGCCATTCCAAGTGCCATCCCAAGGGGTTTCGTAGCCTTTACTGCTAAAGACAAGGTTGCCCCAGCGGTTAAAAACCTCAACTACGCAATTGGGATACTCAAAAATACCGCTTATCTCCCACGTTTCGTTGGCACTGTCATGGTTGGGTGTAAAGCCATTCGGAATATCAAGATTAATGACCACGACCGTTACTTCTCCTTCAGCGACGCACCCTTGAGCACTAATGAGCGTGGCATAATAGGTAGTGGTACGTTCGGGACTTGCGGTAGGTTGAGGAGCCTGGTCATTGTTAAGTCCTGTACTAGGAAACCAACTAATAGAAGCATTGAGAGGAAGACTTGTATTAATCTTTACGCTGTCTCCTTTTAAAACCACGAGTTTGGATGGTATAGAAAAACGGGGAGGAGGAGCAATAAACGCTACTTTGGTGGCTTTGCCAGTGCAGCCTTCGGGGCTAGTGTAGGTGTAGGTAACGGGATAGCTCCCCGAGGAGAGATTGGCACTTACAAACCGATTGCCTACGACTCCCGTACCGCTATAAATACCCCCTTCTGGAAACCCATTTAATGTAATGGCCTGTAGACTTGCCGTACATACCGAGGGAATTGAGTCAAGGGTGACTTGGGGAGTAGGTTGGATCACAACATTGATAGTTGAGGAGTGAGTTAGGCATTTTGAGGCTGTATCTTCTACCGATACTGAATATTGACCTGACTCGCGGGGCCTAAATTCATTACCTAGCGCTTGAACTAGCGGAAAATTATCCTTGAACCACACAAAATTGTAGGCATTGTTGGGAGCAATAAAAAGCTTGACTGAGTCATTGGAGCAAAAAGTAGCAGCCCCGCTTATCATCAGTTGTGCCAAAGGAGATGTGATAGATTTAACCAAAAGGCTATCGGTGGCAGTGCAGCGCGAAATATTGTCAGTGATTTTTACTTTATAAAGTCCTCCTTGTTTGACATGGGCCAAAACGTTGTCTATATTAGGTAAAACTGTTCCATTGAATCGCCATTCAACCAAGGTATTAGGAGTAACCGTAACAGATAGATTGGTGCTGTCGGAAGAACAAATAGGTAACGGTCTACTACTCGTAATGGCGGCATTAGGGCTTAGTTTGAAGTTGACTTTTGTGGTATTGGTGGTGGAGTCTTCTGCTCCGCAGCTTTCTTTAAAACGCTTCACCATACTATATACTCCTTCTTCTTTTATAGCCAAAGAGATAGTCGGGGTGGTGGAAATAAGTTGACCATTTTTGAGCCATTGGTAGCTCCAGCGCGGATTTTCGTCGTCGGCTTTTAGTACTACCGAGTCGCCCTTACAGAGGCCTACCGTTTGTACGTGGCCGTTGGGTTGTAAATCAAAAGTAATGGAAGGTGAACCATCTTTAAGATTTATATAAGCGGGTGTCACTTGGGTTGAAATACAATCTACCACATTAATAAAAAACTCCCGTCTTACTTCTCCTATTTTAGAGCCATTTCGCCATTCTTCACATTTGACAGCAAAGACATAAGTACCCATTTGAGAAGGATTAAGTGCGAGCTGTCCTGTACGAGAGTCAATTTTTAGCGGCACAGTTCCTGTAATAGCTCTCGTACTATCATAGCCTGCATTCCAAGTCGCTTTCCGATAAGGGCCAGCATTTGGTATCGAAGGAAAGGTTCCACCTTGGTCGGTATTGCCCGCTAGGGGAGTCACCAGCGAATACCTCAGTTCGTCGCCATCTAGGTCAGTAGCAGCAAAGCTAGCTTCAAAATTTTTTCCAATACACGCAAATTTGACTTGAGGCGTAACAAATTGCGGAGAGCTGTTGGGAGTAGTAAGGGGGGGGATTTCGCAGTAGAAAACCAATCCCGCCCCTGCATTTGCTTGAATATTAAGAACGTTGTTGTTGCGACAGCATTCTTCCCATGCCAGATAGTATCCGCTAGGATGATTGTAATTGCTAGGAAGAAGAGTGACGTTGGCTTCGTATTTTATGTAAGAAATTTTGGTGCTAGGAGTTCCATTGATACAACTTGCATTTTGGTAAGGTAATGCTTGCTCCACAACGCGAGTGAGCGTAAAATTATCCATTCGCGTATGGTCATTTTTACGAAAAATCGAAACAAAGGCTTTATCTTCAGGAGACTGAACTTGGTCATAAACCAACGTGAGCGTTATGGTAAAAGTATTAGGTGAAGTACCTCTTTTGGTGATAGATATATCTCCTCCCATCAGATGGTTTGCCCAAGTTTTTGACCATATCAGTAAAACTAATCCGCACGTAATCAGACACTTCATGAACCTCAGTTTGGGATGTTGGATATGCTAAGATATATGCTACCTTATGGGCAAAAATTGTTCCAAACTCAAAACGCTATGCTATCTCCTATTCCGATGCCATATTTATCGCAGTAGCCTCCATTGACTTCTACCACATATTGGGCGTTGCCATAAGAAGGTAGGTTTTCTTCCGAATATGGTTTTGCGTTTTTTTGGATAGAAATAATCTTTTTGTTTTGGTCAACATAAATGATATCGAGTGAAATCATCGTGTTTTTCATCCAAAAAGACTGTGGAGTAGCGTTATCAAACACAAAAAGCATCCCGACCGAATCGGCCAGATAAGGTCTAAACATGAGCCCTTTTTGGCGTTCTGCGTCATTTTCGGCGACTTCTACGTCGATGGTTTTGAATTCTTTACCATTTTTCAAAAACGTTACTTCTCCCTCCTTAGTGATACCATTGGACGAAATAGTAGCAGGAGTAGATGAGGGTGCTGCCGCTGACGTGGTGGTTTCGGAACTTGTGGGTCTATTTTCCGAAACGAGCAGAGGGCGTAGTAAATACAACGCCCCCGCTAGTACAAAAACGGCTAAAAGTACATAACTAAAATAAGATCTACGATTGCGCATCTTTGAAAATGTTAGTTGAGAAAACCATTATTCTTCATAAGCCCAGTCGATTCGGTGCTTCATGTCCCGAATTACGAGGTTTTGTGCTTTAAAGTAAGTTCTAATTTGGTCTACTTTATCGTAGCGCTGACTTGCTTTGTATTCTCGATATAGGTCTAACATTCCACCCAAAATGGCGTCACTTTCGCTTTTCTCTTCTTTTAACCCCAAAATCTCTTCCGTGAAAGTGGTAAACTTCTCTTTTAACATTGCAAACCCGGCCTCGCCCAATGCAGCAGGAGAAAGCTGATTGAGGTAAAGTATATTGACATATTTTAAGAGGTTAAATAACTGCGCTATCGCAACGGCGGTGTTGAGGTCGTCGTTCATAGCATCATAAAACCCTTGTACTGATTTCTCAATGTCGGCGACTTTTTTGCTATCAATCGCTACGCCAGGGGTAGATACCTTTAAGCCGGCCGTTTGAGTGTCAGCTTCGGAAGGTATATACTCCATTGCTTTGATAGCCCGGAGTCCATTCATAAGCCTTTTGAAGGCTTTTTGGGCACCTTTTAAAGCATCATTTGAAAAATCAAGCGTACTGCGATACTGACTTTGCAGCATAAAAAACCGCGTGGTCATAGGGCTGTATGCTTGCTCTAGCAATGGGTGATTTCCCGTAAACAATTCAGCAGGCAAGAATGAATTGCCTAGTGATTTAGACATTTTTTGGCCATTCACGGTCAGCATGTTGGAGTGCATCCAATACCGCACGGGGGCTGCCCCGTTGAGTCCTGTTGCCTGGGCTATTTCGCATTCATGGTGAGGGAATTTGAGATCCATACCTCCGCCGTGAATATCAAATTGAGTGCCTAAGTATTTGGTACTCATGCAGGTACATTCAAGGTGCCAGCCCGGAAAGCCTTTGCCCCAAGGAGACTCCCACTGCATGATGTGCTCGGGGGCAGCTTTTTTCCAAATGGCAAAGTCCAAAGGATTTCTTTTTTCGGAAGTACCTTCCAATTCGCGGGTTTCGGTCAGCAACTCCTCCAAAACCCTTCCCGAAAGTTTGCCGTAGTTATTTCCTTGAGCGTTGTATTTATTGATGTCAAAATAAACAGAGCCATTTGATTCGTAGGCTAAGCCTTTATTTATCAAATCTTTGACGGCTTCTATTTGCTCTATCAAATGCCCCGTAGCGGTAGGTTCGATGCTGGGGGTATGGAAATTGAGTCGTTCTAGTACTTGATGAAAATCGTTGGTGTAGCGTTGGACAATCTCCATCGGTTCCAACTTTTCGAGTTTGGCCATTCGACCAATTTTATCTTCTCCTTCATCTCCATCTCCTACAAGGTGACCTACGTCGGTGATATTTCGTACATAGCGTACTTTATAACCAATGTGGGTAAGATAGCGAAACAAGATATCGAAAGTAAGAAAGGTTCGAACATTGCCTAAGTGTACGTAATTGTATACAGTAGGGCCACATACATAAAGCCCCACATGAGGAGGGCTGAGGGGTTCGAAAAGTTCTTTTTGGCGGGAAAGTGAATTATAGATTTTGAGCGGTTGTGCCATGGTGATATTGCGAAATACTGATTTTAAAAAAACATACTAAACTATCGAGTATTGGCAACATCGGAACATGTGAGAAGGGAATTTTGGCGAAAGCATAACTAGAAAACGAATATTTGTCCACAAAACTAACAATTTGTTGTGGGTTCTTTCACAAAATCAATGCCAGAAGTTCGGTATTTAATTACGGCAAATTAACTTTACCGCATGAAAAAGCCTTTTATTGTCGGAATCACGGGCGGGAGTGCTTCGGGAAAGACTTACTTTTTGAACAGTTTGATGGGAGCATTTCCAGAAAATGAAATTTGCCTGATTTCGCAAGACCACTATTACCGACCTCGGCATGAGGTGGCGGTAGATGAAAATGGAGTACACAACTTTGATTTGCCTTCGGCTATCAATCATCGAAAATACGCCGAGCATATCATTGAGTTGCGTGAAGGGCGTACTGTGCAGCAGCTAGAATATACCTTCAACAATCCCAATATCATCCCTAAAATGCTGACCTTTAGCCCTAGGCCCATCATAGTGGTAGAAGGTATTTTTGTGTTTTATTTCAAAGAGATAGCCGAGCTGCTGGATCTCAAAATTTTTATTGATGCCAAAGAGCACATTAAACTAAAACGCCGCATTATTAGGGATCAAATAGAGCGAGGTTATGACCTCACTGATGTATTGTATCGTTGGGAAAATCACGTCTTTCCTACTTATGAGCAGTATATTAAGCCTTCCAAAGCAGATGCAGACTTGATTGTGCCTAACAATCGTCATTTCCACCGAGGACTAGAGGTGGTGAAAGCGTTTTTGAAAAGTAAGGTGGATAGCAAAGAAGAATAGACTTTGCTATAACTCCCAAATCGTGGGATTTTTGTGACGACGGAGGTGCTTGCCCATTTCCATCCAAAAAGCCATCACCAAGTAAATGATGATAGGGGACCCGAAGGTCAAAAAAGTAGCATAGATAAAATACAGACGAATGCTACTGGCCGAAATATTTAGGATTTCTCCCAAGCGCGTACAAACGCCAAAAATATGGTTTTCTACAAAATAGCGGAAACGATTCATAGCGTTGTTTTGAAAAATTTGAAACGAAGATAATAAAACCAAAATTAAATGTCAAGCACCTGAATAACAGCCCTTATGACTTGACTTCTAACAAATAATTTATAATTTTGTTTTAGCTTTGCCTAAAACTTCATTATCACAGCAAGACAAAGTTTAGCCTCGGCAAGTTCATAATTTTGAGAGTTCAAGCCTTTGCTCAAATATTAGTTCCTGTCAGCGTCTTTGTAAGGTTCAGAAAATGAGGCTGATAGCAGTTTTTTAATTATTTTTTTCATTTTTTTAATTTTTGTAGTACAATGCAAACAGGAACAGTAAAGTTTTTCAATGAAGCTAGAGGGTATGGTTTCATTGTGGACGATGAATCTCAAAAAGAAATTTTCGTACATGTAACGGGCTTAGGCGGCGTTGTTATTCGCGAAAAAGACCGTGTTGAGTACGAAGTCGTTGACGGAAAAAAAGGCTTGAACGCAACTAAAGTAAAGAAAATTTAATTTTATTTACTTCAGCAACGGCACGAGGCACTTCCTAGGAAGTGCCTCGTTTTTTGTTTTTTGGGAACATTAAGAATGGTATTAAACTTCCAAAATTCAAGTGTTTATTTTAAGTCTCGCTCGATGATTTCGTTGGTTTTTTTGTCTTTCAAAATCACTTTGTGGCGCCCGTCATGGGTTACTTCTTCTTTAATTAAGTAATAGTCGGCATCGTAATCTACCAGAGTAGAAACGGGCTTCAACCCTTCTTGCCCACGCCATACGGGCAATATTACTGGTTCCCAAAGTTTAGATTGGGCCGATTTATAAGCAGCGTCGATGATGGCATTCACTACATAGCCATCATACAAAGTTTCGGCGGGTTCTTGACCTTCTTCTACCGACCGAAACATATCCGTAAACATGTGATTATAGCCCAATTCATTGACTTCATCGCCCACCGGAAAAAGCCAACCTGAGTTGCTTTCGGCCTTTTCGGCTACATAGTCGCCGCCTTTGCCCGTGGTGAATACTTCAAAACCTGTGCGTAAAAAATTGTTCATCCAGATAGTGCCTTCGGTACCCATTACTTCGTCGCGTAAGTCCATACCTCCTCTAAAAGTCCAACTTACTTCAAATTGTCCGATTGCCCCATTTTCATACTTCACCAACGCAATCGCGTGGTCTTCGGCTTCAATGGGTTTTACTTGGGTAGCCGCCCAGCACATCACCTCTACGGGCTTGATGTCTTTGCCAATAAAATTACGAGCTATTTCGATACAATGGCAACCCAAGTCTAGGATACAGCCTCCGCCCGCCATTTCTTTGTCCCAAAACCAATTGCTGTGCGGGCCGGGGTGAGTTTCGCGAGATTTGGCCCACAAAATCCGTCCCAATGCTCCGTTGTCGACCATTTGTTTGGCTTTCAGAAACTTGGGAGTGTAACATAAATCTTCCAAATATCCACCAAATATTCCTGCTTCTTCTACTGCCTGCATCATGCGAAGGGCTTCGGCACTATTTCTGCCGAGTGGCTTTGTCGAAACCAAGGCCTTTTTGTGTTTTACGCAGAGCATTACAGCGGTTTCGTGTAAGTTGTTGGGAAGAGCTATACATACCATCGTCACATCTGAGTGGGCAATTACCTCTTCCATATCAGTAGCCCAAAAGGAACAACCATAATCGTCAGCAAATTTTTTAGCACTTTCTTCGCGTCGGGCGTATATCGCCACTACACGATCACGCCCTCGCTGTCCGTGAATAGATTCTGCATAAAAACGTCCGATAAAGCCAGAACCAAGCATTGCAATTTTCTGCATAAAAGAGAAGAGTTTGAGGGTGAAAAATAATTTCTAACAAAAAGCAATCTCCATAAACTTTTTAATGATGAGTTTTTGTTAGTACTTTTGCAATATAGTTGCAATTAGTCATGTCAAAAATTATTTCGATTACTTTAAACGTAGGATTAACAGGGCTTGTTCATCTATTGTGCTGCTGGTTGCCGTTGATTGTGGTTGTATTCAACGGAGTATCAATAGGATGGCTTGCCCAGTATCAAACTCAGTTGATAGCGTTGCAGATAGGAGTTTTGATTTGGTCATTTTATGATTTATACCTACGGGCTTCGCATCGCTCATCGGCTTTTGAGAAAAAGGTTTTTTGGACTGCTGTAGGATTAACTATTGTTTTGAATTTGATTCCTCATCGTTACTTCCAAGCTGAAGAAAGTAAGCTAGCGCAGGCTCAGTTTGAGCGTATTCGGGCTACGCGTGTAGCACAATTTGAACTCCAAAAACCGCCCAAATCGGTAGAAAAGTTAAGCAATACGCTTCAATCTGTAGAAGGAGTTGTACCTTCGCAAATCAAACTTACTGACGAAGGAGTATCAGTGAGATACTATCAAGACAAAACCTCAGAGCAAGCTATATTGGCCATGCTTCGGAAAGAAGGGTACCAAGTTTCAACAATTGATTAACCACTAATCTACATTTATCATGAGAAAATCTGCTTATCGTACCGCAATTTATGGTTCTTTGCTAATAGCTTCGGGCGTTTTATTGGGGGCTTGTGGCGACAAAAAAGACCCTAAAATGGAAGAAGCTGGAAAAGTACACTTGGAAGCTATGGCCATAGAAGAGTCTCTACATGAGCAGATTGAAGCCATAGATTCGATAAAAATTGTTTTGAATGATAAGAAAAAAACACTCACCGATGCAGCCCAGATTGCCAAAGCTGACTCGGTATTGGCGGCCCTAGATGGCGTAGCCAAATCCTTCGAAACTTGGGAAGAAAACGTGATAGAAGTACCGGGCTTAGCTCACGAGCATCATCATGGCGAGGGCGAGCACCACCATCATGATCATAAGCCAGCTCCAGATTTGACGGCTGATCAAATGCTTGATGTTCAGAAAGAATCAAAAGCGAATATTGAGAAAATCAAATCAGATTTACTCAAAGTAGAAGAGATGCTGAAGCAAGTCCTCTAATTTTCTGTAGATATAGATCAAAAAGGGCGTCTCCGTTATCGTGAGACGCCCTTTTTGATTATGGAGCGCAATGATTAATCATCCATTAGCGAGGTACTTCGATTTTTTGAAGCAGTTGAGCTACTACATCATCAGGAGTAGCGCCTTCCATTTCTCTTTCGGGGGTGAGCAAAATCCGATGCCGCAACACACTCGGTGCTAAAAATTGGATGTCTTCGGGAGTTACAAAATCACGTCCTTTGATAGAGGCAAAAGCCTTCGAACTATTCAGCAAAGCCACTGACGCGCGCGGCGATGCTCCCAGAAATAAAGATTTGTTGCTGCGAGTTTCGAGCACTATTTGAGCAATGTAGCTCAGCAACTTATCTTCCACGTGTACCTGATGGGTCTTCTGTCGTAATTCGGCTAACTCAAGGGGCTGAAGAACCGGCTCAATATCCGCAATCGCCTCCGCCATATTTTTTCTTAGATGGTGCCCTCTCAAAACCTCCACTTCTTGGTCAGGAGTAGGATAGTTTACTATGATTTTAAACAAAAATCGGTCAAGTTGAGCTTCGGGAAGTCGGTAAGTACCTTCGTGTTCGATAGGATTTTGGGTGGCAATCACGATAAAAGGAGAGCTCATCGGATAAGTCGTTTTATCGATAGTAGCTTGTCGTTCTTCCATTACTTCAAATAGCGCCGATTGCGTCTTTGCAGGAGCGCGGTTGATTTCATCTACCAACACGATGTTGGAGAAAATGGGACCTTTAATAAATTCAAAGTTAGTGAGTTTTGGATTGAACACTGATGTTCCTAATACATCAGAAGGCATCAAATCGGGGGTAAATTGGATGCGACTAAAATCCGTATTGATGGTTTTGGCGAGTAGCTTTGCCGTAAGGGTTTTGGCTACGCCAGGCACTCCCTCCAGAAGTACATGGCCATCAGCCAACAAAGCCGTAAGGAGCAACTCTATGGTTTGGTGCTGCCCTACAATGATTTTACCAATTTGTGATTTTATGGCTTCAATGGCATTGCTAAGGTCTTCTAACTCAATCCTAGATTTAAAGTTCATTTTATAAAATAGTTTCCTGAGGTGATAAAAGGGCTTATTTTGATTTTTGATAAAAGTCTTCGATGCGCCGATTGAGACTCAAAAGCGCATATTCAGATAGAATGGGCGTACGCTCGGCATGGGCTATTTCGCCAAACAGCAAATCGATGTCTAAGCGAGAAAGCCCTGTTTTGTGAGCTAACGTGGTTTTAAATTCTTCATCAATGTTTTGAGTACGTAACCCAAAACGCTCGCGAATATAAATCATCAAATGTTGTATCTTCTTTTGGGCAATGTTAGTGTGGTTGCCTTTTTGAAAATACATCTTTCCGATGGTTTTGACAAACTCCAAAGAGGTATTTTGAGGAGGAGTCATGATTGGGATGATGCGTTGGGTTCGTTTTCCGGCAAAAATGGCAAAGAATAATAAACCCCAAAGGATAAGATAATAACTCCACTTGAGGGCAGGCTGTGTCATGATATACCTAAAGATAGACTGCTCATCCTCCCCAAATCTTCCTTGCTTGAGGTATTCGTCCCAATACACAGGTCGTACTGATAAATACGAAAGAGACTTAAAAGCAAAATCGGTAGTAGCGGGATCTAAGGTATAATAGTTGGTCAAAGCCAAGGGGAGATTATGTAAATAAAAATACCCTTTTCCGAATTTTACCTTCAGAAATATAGGTTCGCCACGGGCGTTATTGGCCAGAATTGAGACGTTTTGGGGTTGTTTTACCGAAAAATAATTACGACCATCATCTTGCGCAAATACATAGCCTTTTGGACTTTTAAAGGAAGGGGCAACAAAGTTCATTACCAATGCCGTATCGCGAAGAGTAGGGGCTTTTAGCTCGGCTTTTACGCCCAAGGCTTTCATCAAAGTATCAGGAAAGTCGTAGGCTGATATGAAAACATCGTTTCCTTTGGATACGTATTTAAATAACTGTTCACGGTCGTTTTGGTCAACACTAAATTCTTGACAGACAAAGATGTAATTGCTTAAAAAACGATCTGTGTTATTACTTAAATGATTATAAATGGGCGTCCGTAGAGAAGTTGTTTTTTGGTTCATAAAAACGTCGGGCAACAACTCATACAATGCCTTAGTGCCAAAGGGAATGTGGTCTTTGTTGGAATAGGTAGGCGTCCAATCCAATGGCTTAGGACGATAGTATTCAAACAAACCAAAACCTAGGAGAGTCAATATCAAAAACCAAAAGTATTTGCTACGTAATGTTTGCAAGGCTTATTGTTTTGGGGATAGGGTACAAGGATAAAAGCTTCAAATTTTTAATGAAAAGTGCTGAAATTCTTCTTTGATGATTCCAAATTCTACCTCCGAAATCCTAAATTCTCCATACCATACATATTCAAACTGGGAAGTGAGTTTTTCAAAATCACTCTGTAAGGTCTTGGTATTTAGCTCGTTCACATAGCTGCGGTTGGTTTTGGTAGGCTGCCAATGAATCAAGCCTTTGTCGGTAAGTTGCTTGAGCGTTTTTAGATAATACAAACGCACCGCCAATCTATAATTATTTTTGGCAATGGCCTCTTCTATAAGTGAGTTGAAATCAAGTTCGTGGATATTTTCAGTGATTTTGTTGTAGGCCAGCGGGTCTTCTTTGGCTTTTGTACCAAACAACCCACCCAAAAACTCAGACTTGTACAAAAGCCATACCACCAGCGCACCAATAGTGACTAGAAACACATATTGCCAGAAGTTTTCGTAGGAGCTACTCCTAAAAAACTCAAAGAATTTTCGGGTAAGCCAGTACCAAAACCTGGAGAGGGGGTTTTCGGGAGGAGGAGCCGCTTGCTGATAATTGTAGTCGCGGTCGCTCCGAAAGCTCTCTAGGGCGTCGTCGGAGGGTTTTCGGAGTTTGACAGGAGTCTGGTCAAAAGCGGCTTGGGAGATAGTCGTATCTGCTTTTTCCGGTATTTGGGAAAAAACACTGAGGCTAACGCACCATAAGAACCAAATAAAACTAAACCTTTTCAAGAGAGGATGTACTTGATTGTTGATTGAGACTAAAATTGCGAAAAAGAACCTAAATCTACAAAAAAGCCGACGTTTTGGCGTCGGCTTTATAAACAGGAAAAACAAAACAGGAAAGATTATTTCTTTTTGGCTGGAGCCAAAGTCACAATCCATTTCGCAATTTTCAACGCTTCGTCCTTAGGAACATTAGGAAGCGCTGCCATTGGAGGGTAGCCAGGCCAGTGGCTAGGCTCAGGCTTATAAATCAATTCTACAATTTGCTCAGGCGTATATTTTTTCTTTGCCATTACTTCTTTGTAGCCAGGACCAACCAGTTTTTGGTCAGCGCGGTGACACGCAAAGCAGGTATTTTTCTGTAACAATGCTTCAATATCAGCAGGAATCTTCACTTGTGCATTGGCTACGGTAGAACCTACGCAAAAAATACCAGCCGCTACTAACATTTTTGTAATTCGTTTCATGCTCAGGCAGGATGTTTTGTAATTTGAAAAAATGGAACTAATTAAATGCAAAGCTATAACGTTTTGAGAAAGAATTTGTGTTAAAATACCAAAAGATTATTTTACATTTCTACTGGCTTCATTTTAGGAATCAACACATTGATAATCAAAAGAGCCACTAAATAAGTAAAACTAGCGATGAGAAAAAGGGGCATATAACCAAATTTGACCCGAATAGGGCCCGCAAATGCAGCCAACAAAGCGCCACCTACTGCCCCCGAAAAGCCCCCTATGCCTGTTACCATCGCCACGGCACTCTTGGGAAACATATCTGATGCAAAGGTATAAACATTGGCCGACCATCCCAAATGGGCAGCTGCTGCAATGGCAATCAGTACCGTTGCAAGGTAAATATTTTGAGTTTGGGCTGCCAAAAAGATAGGTACTACACACAAGGCACAAATCAACATGGTGGTTTTGCGAGCCCGATTTAAGTCCCACCCTCCTTTCATGAATTGAGAAGAAAGCCACCCAAAAAAGACACTCCCTCCATCTGAAATCAAGTAAATGACCATGAAAGGAAGACCTATGTTTTGTAAATCGAGTCGTTGGGTGAGAGATTCACTAGAATTAAAAAAATCGGGGAGCCATGTCAAATAAAACCACCAAATAGGATCAGCCATAAATTTGCCCACAATGAGTGCCCAAGTTTGTCGATATCGAAGTAGACGCCACCAAGTAAGCCGCCCAGAGATTTCTTCTTGTTGTCGGTCTTGTTGGATGTACAAAAGCTCTTCCTCCGATACTTTTGGGTGTTGCTCAGGCCGTTGGTAGTTTATCCACCAGATTAGAAGTACTACAAAACCAAGTACCCCAGTAGTCATAAACGACATTCGCCAGCCATAGTGTAGTGTCATCCAAGGAACGAGCGCGGCTGTAAGTATAATGCCGACATTGGTGCCGGCATTGAAGAGACCCGTGGCAAAAGCCCGTTCTTTTTTAGGAAACCATTCGGCGATAGATTTGATGCTTGAGGGGAAATTGCCTGCTTCGCCTATCCCTAGTGCAAAGCGAGTAGCCCATAAGCCTTGAAAAGAGCTTACGAAGGCATTGGCTACCCCCGCAAAACTCCAAAGTCCAATCGCAAAAGCCAATCCTCTTTTGGTACCTAGCCGGTCAATAAGCCAGCCTATCATAATGAACCCTAGGGCATAGGCGGTTTTGAAAGCAGTATCTATCCAGCCGTATTCGATTTTGAAAGTATCAAGGTCTGTTTGTGTGAGTGTATAAGTAAGCGGAACCCCGAGCATTTCTTTTCGAAAAGTATCATCAAGCATTGCAAATGAAAGGACGTTTCGGTCGATGTAGTTGATGGTCGTTACCAAAAACAGTAACAATACAATACGCCAACGAAAGTTGCCGATATACATTTGAGTGAGAGGTTAAAAGGGTGGTTAGGAAATGAGGATGCAATATACGGGGTTATCGGATAAAAGTTCTATTCTTACCTTTGTTAAAAACTGAATGCTAATGAATGAACTACAAAAACAAGTATTGACAAAAGCTGCTTCTTTTTGTGCATACCAAGAAAGAACCCTCAAGGAAGTACGTCAAAGGTTGAGGGAGTGGGACTTGCCGGATGAAGAGGCCGAGCCCATTATACAAGAATTAATTGCCCAAAACTATCTCAATGAAGAGCGTTTTGCAAGGGCTTTCGCAGGGGGAAAGTTTAGGGTCAAAAAATGGGGGCGTCTCAAGATTAGACAAGAAATGAAACTGAAAGGGCTTGCAAATGACTTGATTCAAAAAAGCCTTTTAGAAATAGACGGAGATGCCTACGAAGAGACCTTGAAGGAGCTTCTTTCCAAAAAGGTACAAAGCCTCAAAGGTGAACCTTCCCAAATAAAACAAAAGCTACTACGTTTTGCATTAAGTCGAGGTTTTGAAAGCGATATAGTGTGGGAGGTGTTGAAGGAAATTAATATTTAGCCCCCCTTAATGAAGCTCAGCTTTACCGATTAAGGTTTTTATTTAAAGGGTTGGGCTTATTTGTCTTGTTTAGGTGGAGCGACAACCCACTCCGCCACTTTTTCGATAAGCCGATGATGTCCTGTTTTTAAGACAATGGGTTTTGTGTCAGGTAGCTGTGTGGTGAGAGGAAGTACGTAGTGCGCGGGTAGTAAGCTGTCGTGTTTTCCCAGAAAAATCTTTAAATCGATTTGGTTTTCTTTTATCAATTGAGCAATGAGTTTTATATCTGCCCGCATCAAGCTAAAACCTATCCACGAGCGATATACGCGCTCGCGCTGCTCAGAAGTAGCAAGGGTACTTTCGGCAAATTTTACGGCACTTTTCTCAATTAATTTAAGCTTTACTAATAAGTGAGCTAGTTTTTTAAAATGATTGACATTGCTTACAAAAAAGCGAAATAGTTTTTTGCTTACCCAAAAACGCGTCGCCAACCCATACCAAGGACTTTCCGTAATACCGTCGGGAGCCAAAAGCCAGCAGGATTCAATTTGTTTTGAGAAAAGTTGAAGGGTAACTAAGGCAAATTTCCCTCCCATGCTAAAACCCATGAGAGAGAAATTTTTGATTTGATGTATTTTCAAAAAATCTTCCAAAAAAACCTTCCATGCTTCTAAGGTGAGTTTTTCAGAGGCAAGAGCAGGGCTTTGGCCATGAAAAGGCAAATCAAACAAATAAAAGGTATACTGATTTTTTAGTACTTCTACCAAAGGCAAAAAGCAACGGTAATCTTGCCCAATTCCGTGAAAAGCCAAGAGCGTTTTGGGGCCATGCCCCAAAGTGACGCTTACGAGGTTTGGAACCTCATAAGCGTTGAGATTAGTAGCCGATACTTGTGTCATCACCGCGAGGGTCTGAGCCGCCTTCCAAAGTACCGTCTGGGCGAACCAAAATACAGTCCATCCGTCCGATGGTATTGCGCTGCATTTCCAGATTGTATGATTTGGCTTGTAGTTTCTGAATGACGTTAGGGGTAAATGCCCCATTTTCAAAAGTAGTTTTGTCGGGCAACCATTGATGATGAAACTTGTAAGCATTCACCGCCTGCTGCATGGTCATGCCGTGTTCGATTACATTCAAAATCGTCTGAAACACAGACGTAATAATCGTAGAACCTCCTGGAGTGCCCACTACCATGTAGAGTTTTTTATCCTTTTCGAGGATAGTCGGAGTCATCGAAGAAAGCATTCTTTTGCCAGGCTCGATGGCATTGGCTTTGTTGCCAATCAGCCCAAACATATTCGGTACACCGGGCTTGATACTGAAGTCGTCCATTTCGTTGTTCATAAAGAAACCTCCCCCTTTCACGATGATGCGGCTACCGTAGCCGCCATTGAGCGTAGTAGTCACCGAAACGGCATTGCCGTCTTTATCTACGATAGAAAAATGAGTCGTTTCCATGCTTTCATATCCTGAAATGTTGCCACCCTTAATAGATTTACTATCAGTAGCTTTGGAAAAGTCAAAGTCTTCCCAACGTTTGTGGAGATAAGAGGATGCCAACATTTTCTTGATAGGCACTTTTACGAAATCTGGATCACCCAAAAACTTGGCTCTATCGGCATATACGCGTCTTTCGGCTTCAATCATGACTTGGACAGTAGAGTCAGCGTGCCAGCCCCATTTTTTGAGAGGATAAGGCTCTACAAGTTTCAGAAGTTGTAACAAAGCCACGCCACCGCTTGATACAGGAGGCATGGTTATGAGTTTATAGTCTTTGTATTTTCCAACGAGAGGCTTGCGCCAAACGGCTTGGTAAGATTTGAGGTCTTCTGCCGAAATAAACCCATTTCCGCGCTGCATTTCGGCTACGAGCAAGTTGGCTGTTTCGCCTTCATAAAAACCAGCTCTGCCGTTTTGTTGAATACGACGGAGTGTTTTTCCCAAATCTACCTGAATCAGTGTATCTCCCGCTTGCCATTCGCGCCCGTCTGCTCTTACAAAATAAGTAGTATCAGCATTGAGTTTGACAATATCCGCTTTGATGCGGTTCAGTCCCGCCGCTTCTTTTGTGGTGAGAACAACGCCTTTTTCTGCCAAATCAATCGCAGGTTGAAGGAGAGATGCCCAGGGGAGTTTTGCAAATTTTTGATGTACTTGTACCATACCATCTACCGAACCCGGTACTCCACTTGCCAAATGCCCTACCATACTTAGGCCCGGAATGACATTGCCGTTGGCATCTAAGTACATGTCTTTATGGCCTTTAATGGGCGCTTTTTCGCGGAAGTCTAGCGTAAAATTTTTGCCTTTTCGATCACGATAAACAAAAAAACCTCCGCCGCCGATATTGCCGGCTGATGGGTGAACTACAGCGAGCGCAAACTGCACTGCAATGGCCGCATCGGTAGCATTTCCACCTTTTTGCAGGATTTCTATTCCCACGCGCGACGCTTCAGGATGAGCAGATGCTACCATGCCGTTGGAGGCGGAGACCCCGATACGATCTGAGTAAAACGGTTTTTGGTTGGGGTCGTCAGTCAAAAATTGATAAAAGCCTTTGTTTTCTTTTACTTCTTGACAAAACGCATGAGTGCTGATAAAAACAGCCAGTAAGTTGATGAATAGTTTGTTCATAAAGTGGGCATAAAAGTTTGGGGTTTCAAGTTACAAAAACTCTTTCATTTTGCTTCAAACCAAAAGTTTTAGAAATTGCAGCTTCTAAAATCTGAATGTTATGGCGATGTTTGAAGATGATGAAAGTTTCGGGTTTGAAGATGAAGATTTTGACCCTGAAGAAGCCAATCAAGAATGGCAACAAGAGCGCGCACGGATTGCCAATATGCCCATTATGCTCAAGGCTCGCGAAATCTTGGATACGGTGGATTCGCTCACCGAATTAATGGAGGAAGACGGAATGATGGCGCATTATCGGGATATTTTATTTGAAGATGCTAGTATGATTTGCGCCAAAATCGCGGGTGCTGAGAGTCGAGAATTGTATAGTTTAAGGATGGAAAATGCCGTCATTATTAAAATTCATGCTAGGAGCTTACTTACGCAGGTGTCAGGGCTAGCAATGATGGGATTTAAAGAAAAGCATTATTTGGAGGTCTTGCGGGAAGAAATTGAGGAGTTTAGGGTTTTATTTATAGAATGGGTAGAGGGTTTTGACAAATCCAACGACATCCCCGATAATTGGGGTGTTTTGTTTCGATAAATGAACTTATATTTCAAACAAAAAACCTTTTGATACTAACTCCTGATAGCGTTTTTCATCAAAACAAAAATAATAAGCTCCGCGTCTAGAAGTGCCCTTTTGTTTCTCTTTGAGTTTTACTAATAAGTTCATATTCAGGATTTTCTTGCTAAAGTTTCGCTTGTCAAGGGGTCTTCCCAAGATAGACTCATATAGATTTCTGAGCTCAAGCATCGTAAATTTTTCGGGCAACAATTCAAAGCCAATAGGCTGGTATCTGACTTTTCGGCGAAGTTGATCAAGTGCTTTATGAAGCATCGAAAGATGGTCATACACAAGATTAAGTTTTAGTGCAGAAGAAATGGGATGCCATGTGGCTCCAAAATTGGAGGAGAGCTTGGATAAAGTAGGTTCTACTTCAATGAGGGCATAATAACAAGTCGTAATGACTCTTTCGGTAGGAACCCTAAATACATTTCCGAAGGTGTACACTTGCTCCATGTATACATTTTCGAGGCTCGTAAGACGCTCTACGGTGTTGCGGGCTGCATCGTCAATATTTTCATCAAGATGTACAAATCCCCCCAACAAAGCCCAATATCCTTTGAAAGGCTCATAGGGGAATTTATGAAGTAGAATATGTAGCTCAGTACCATAAAAACCAAAAATGACACAATCAACCGAATTGAGCAGGCCAATTTCGCCGGCATGATAATGCGGCAGAGAGCTATCGGTGAGGCGTGAAATAGGAAGATTGGTTTGGTTAAGAGCAGAAGAGTCGGACATATAAGCGTATAATTTTTCTCCAAATATGTTATGAAAAGACAGAAATGAATCGAAAATACCACTTGATTTTAAGGATACTTTTTAAATAAATCATTACGAAAATGAGACAGACAAGCTTGGCATTAAATGGTATCTAATAGAAATTTGTATATTTGGAGCCAATAAACAATATTAGACCAATCCATTCCGTTTTTGTCACAGCAAAAACCTAACAGTAATGATTTTACTTCAAGCGCAAACCGCCGTCGATTCAGTAGCTACCGCTGCCTCAGCCCCAGGGATTTCATTGTTTGATTTGTTGATGAAAGGTGGATGGGTGATGATTCCCCTCCTAATTATGTTTTTTTTGACTATATTCTTAATCATTGAACGTTGGCTAGCTATCAATGCCAATGGCAAATTGGAAGAGAGTTTTATCGACAATATGAAGGACTTTGTCCAACAAGGTAATATTAAATCAGCCGAATCTCTGTGCCGTAATCAACGTTCAGCGGCAGGGCGTATTTTTGAGAAAGCGATTGGACGCATTGGATACTCTATAAAAGATATTGAAAGTACCATCGAAAATGCCAGTCATATCGAAGTATCTCGCCTCGAAAGCAACCTTTCGTATTTGGGGGTGATTGCGGGGATTGCGCCAATGCTTGGATTTGTGGGAACCATTTCGGGAATTATCAACATCTTCTACAGCATCTCCCAATCCAACGATTTCGACATTAGCACCATCGCAAGTGGTATGTACGAAAAAATGGTAACTTCGGGTGCTGGTCTGATTGTAGGTTTGATTGCGTATATGGGCTATCACTTGCTCAATATGAAAATCGACCGTATCGCTCTGAAACTTCAAGCAGGTGCTTTTGATTTCTTAGATGTATTGCAAAAACCTATTACGAATCGCTAGTCAAAGGCATTGGTTGGAAAGAGGTGTTTGTTGAAAAAGAATAAACACCTATCTAAGCAATGAAGCTGACTTATAAATACTTATACCATGAAAATCCGACGTAAAAGTAGGTTTGCCCCCGAGGTTTTTACGCAATCATTAAACGACATCATGTTTTTCTTGATGTTGTTCTTTTTGATTATTTCAACAATGGTGAATCCCAATGTCATCAAGTTGATGTTGCCTAAGGCTTCTGCGGCTCAACAAATGCAGAAGAAGCAGACAACTCTTTCGGTAGATGCCGAGAAAAACTATTTTTTAGATAAAGAACCTGTTTCTAAAGAACAATTGGAATCGGCATTATCATCCGCTTTTGCCGGAATAGACGAAAAAACGGTCATCTTGCAAGTAGATCAGAGTATTTCGGTACAAGATTTGGTGGATGTACTGGCTATTGGAGCCAAACTTGACATCAAAATGGTAATGGCCGTCAAAAAATAAATCTTCGAGGAATTTTTCCTATCCTTCACAAATTAGGGTGTATCATACGCTAAAACGGGGGTTTTTACGCTAAAATCCTTTGTAAAGAGTATCTAAATTTACAGTTATTGATATAGTTGTAAATCAGATGCTTACACTCTAATTTGTTTATCCATGATTTTTTCTGAAAAAACTTTCGTAGATGCTTTGGGTGGCATAGTCATTCAAAGCAAATTAGGCCCTGCTGTCAAGCGTAGCGGATTTGAAAAGGTGCTTTTTCCGGGCGTAGAAGTGGGGCTTCCGGGTTGGGAACGCGCTCACAGCCAAGGTGCAGGAACGGGTTTTGAAAGTCCCAATGCGATTAGATACGCGCCTCAAGAAGTCAATCAAGTGTATCAAAGGTTAGGAATAGAACAATACTTGAGAGACTTAGCGAAGTATAAAAATACGGAATTATGGCTTACTACGGTCACTTACACACATCCGCGAAGTTTAAGACTTAAAGAAATTCAGTACCGAGTTGATGAAGTTTTGAATGGTTTTTCGCGGAGATTGTTTGAGGCTAGTATTGAGATTGAAAACAAAACAGAAAAGCCGCGAGTGGTAATCAACGCGACCCCTTTATTGATTTATTAGGTCTAAGGCCAACTCTTCGGAATACCCATCGTATGAGCGTAGTTTTTAGGACAATGCGTATGTACATATTCTAAAAGCCGTTGCATATCGCGCTCAAAATCAATGTAATAATCTGGATTAAACTTTGCTAATTTTTTGAGAAGTGCTTCGGTTTTTTTTGCGATGTATTCGGCACAGGTATCACTACGGCTATTATGAACTTTTAGTAGGGGGGATTGATGTTCAAAAAAAGTTAAGAACAAGTAAATCATAAGCTCAATTTCCCCGTATTTGTCTTTGGTGATTTTGACGTGCTGAGTGATGTCACCCATAAAACTCCTCATATCCATCATCATCCATCCGGGCGTGTCATGCGTCATTTGGGCTACTTTCAAGATGCGCTTTTTGATATCATCGCGGCGCAGTTGAATGGTATCTCCGTGTTCAATAAGCTCAAATTCAAAGCGTTGAACTAGATTTTTGTCTTTGCTTATTAGGCGTAGAAGTAATTTGTCTTTCTCTTTTTGAGGCAATTCGACAATCGCCTTCTTTAGTTCATGGGAGATAGCCATTTTAAATTCCTTTGTAGTTTTTCTTTTTTTGTCGCGTTTCTAGTTGTTTAACGACTTGCTGATATATCCGTTCCATAAAAACGGGATTGGTCGAATAAAACTCATAGCTACGATTATAAGTTGCTGAATCAACACCGTACTTTTTGAAAGTTCGTAGTTTTAGTTGCTCCGTAATGATAGTCGACGAATCAAGAGATGTAATAGCCAATCGCCCTACTCTGGCTTCAATCAGGTGAATGTCGGCCAAAATTTGAGCCATTTTATCTTCAGTTATTGTTCCTTTCGGAATTTGGGGGTCACTTTGGCAACTTATTAAGAACAATACAAAAAGTGAAAAACATAAAACTGTGCGATTTACCATGGCTGATTTTTTGTACTTTTGGATAGTTTAGTTACAAAAATACGCATGATTGAGCAATTTATTACTAAGATTCGACAGTACGAGATTAAGATTCGTAAGGCAGTCAACGCCGACATGCGTGGAAGCTTTCGCTCTGTATTTAAAGGCTCAGGAGTGGAGTTTGCTGATTTGCGTGAATACCAATACGGGGATGACGTGCGTACCATCGATTGGAACGTATCGGCCAAGGGGCATGGTACTTTTGTTAAAATCTTTAGGGAAGAAAAAGAGCAAACGGTATTTTTTTTGCTAGATGTGAGTGGGTCGCAGCAAGTGGGCGATGTATTTCGTACCAAGCTCGATACTGCAAAAGAGATTTGTGGGGTATTGGCACTGTCGGCGATACAGGAAGCAAGTCATGTAGGCTTGCTTTGTTTTTCGGATCAAAAAGAAAAATACATTCGCCCTTCCAATGGCATGAAACATGGCTATGAGCTTATTACGGAATTATACAAACTTAAGCCTCAGTCTAATAAAACAAATCTTGCGGAGGCTATTCTATTTACCCTCAATGTAGTAAAACGGCGGAGCGTGGTGATTTTTGTTTCGGATTTTATTGACAAAAACTACGAGCACAACCTACGCGCTTTGGCTCGTAAGCATGACTTAGTCATGATTCATTTGCAAGACCAACGAGAAACTAACTTACCTCGATTGGGGATTATTCCGATGGTAGACCCTGAGTCAAATCGTACGGTGTGGGTCAATACTTCCTCACTTTGGTTTCGGCGTAAAGTCAGGGAGGATTTTGGAAACGTAGGCAAACAAATTGAGCTATTTGCCCGCCAAAATGATATTAATTATGTGTCTATTGATTCTAAACAAGACTACGTCGAACCTTTGATTAAACTCTTCCGTATTCGTCGAAACAAATAAACCTTCATCCTAACTACGATTTTTGATATACCAATAAAAGCGTTATATATTTGGGGATATAACGAATCGCCCCTTTTCATGCAAGATGTTTTAGCACCGCTTTTGTTTGCCATTATGGCTTTTTTATATGCTTCGGTTGGCCACGGAGGCGCGAGTGGGTATTTAGCCTTGATGGCTATCTTAGGGACTTCACCTGCGCTGATGAAATCATCGGCTTTGATTCTTAATGTGTTTGTGTCATTGATTGCTTTTGTGCAGTATTATCGTGCCGGGCATTTTCGTTGGAACCTGTTTTGGCCCTTTGCCCTTGCGAGTATTCCGCTTTCGTATGTAGGGGCGACTTTACCCATTACAGATTCGCTTTACAAAAAACTTTTGGCGGTGGCCTTGGCTATTGCCATTGCTCGAATGCTCTTTCAGCCCGTTGACAAAGCTGAAAGTAAGCCTGTGCCACTGCTAGGTGCCTTGGCGATAGGTGGAGTGATTGGGCTATTGTCAGGAATGCTGGGGATTGGTGGGGGGATTATCCTGAGTCCAGTGATTTTATTGTTAGGATGGGGCAGAGTGAAAGAGACGGCGGCGGTTTCGGCCTTGTTTATTTTTGTCAATTCGATGTCGGGCTTATCTGGACTTTTGCAGAAAGGATTTGAGCCTAATGCAGAAATAACAACTTGGCTGATAGCTGCTTTGATAGGAGGCTTTTTGGGTGCATATCAAGGTAGTTTTAAATTTAATCTTCAAACGCTCCGATATATTTTAGCTTCGGTATTGTTGATTGCGGTGGCCAAACTATATTTGACCTAGTATCAAGCCTCCAATCATCAATAAGTGAAAAAATACCTTCTTTTTTTGTGCCTATTTTCTTGGCAACTAAATGCTCAAAACTTAGACGTTCGTTTATTACAAAATGTATATGGGAGCATTCAACCTACCAATGTAAACACCGAAAAATTTTTGTCATCTACTGCTACGCCCGTGAGTTTGGCTTTACCGGCGGGGCTATTGATAGCCGGTTTTTCTACTCACAATAAAACCTTACAGCAGCAAGGGTGGCAGGCACTGGGAGGATTTTTGATAGCCAATGCAACTACTCAAATCACCAAGAGGATTATATTGAGGGATCGTCCATTTGTGACTCATCCTCAGTTGTTTGTAGCCCGTGTGGATGGAGAAGAGCCTCATTATTCTTTTCCGTCGGGGCATACTACTGCGGCTTTTGCTACGGCCACTACCCTGGCTATCAATTATCCAAAGTGGTATGTGATTGTGCCTGCGTATGCATGGGCGGGGGCGATAGGGTATTCGCGGATGCGATTGGGAATACATTATCCAAGCGATGTATTGGTGGGAGCAGCCACGGGGGCGGCGGGAGCTTGGCTGTCCTACAAAATCCAGCAGAAATGGCTTCGTAGAAAAGCCCAAAGAAAGTAGAATCGAAAAGATATTTGCATTTTTCTAAGTTATCCTCTTACCTTTGTAGCCGATTCTGGCGCGCAGAATTTTTCAAAAATGGGGTGCCCTAACATGACGGGCTGAGATTATACCCTTAACACCTGAACCGGGTAATGCCGGCGGAGGGAATTTAAAATGCTAAAATTTACATCTTGGTTTTTGGCCGTAGCAACGGGAGTGTTGCTTTACGTGCCTGTACTTGCCCAGCTTTCAGTATCGGGCAAAATCACTGACGCAGAAGATGGGCAGCCATTGCCCGGAGCCACCGTTAGGGCGGGAAGTGTGAGAGGAACGGTGACTAATGAAAAAGGAGGTTTTTCCCTTAAAAACCTGCCTCGTGATACAGAAGCGTTGGAAGTATCGTATGTAGGTTATGAAACCCAAAAAATCAATATTGGAGGTGAATCAACGGTTGAGGTTAAGTTACGGAGAAGTTCTTTCTCTGCGGATGAAGTAGTCATCAATGCCACCCGTGCCAATCAAAATTCGGCGGTAGCTTTTACCAATGTAGGAAAGTTAGAATTGAATAAACAAAACCTTGGGCAGGATTTGCCTGTGTTGCTCAACTTTACGCCTTCGCTCGTCACTACTTCTGATGCAGGTGCGGGAATAGGCTACACTGGGTTGAGGATACGAGGTTCGGATGCGACGCGTATCAATGTCACTATCAATGGAATTCCTTATAACGACGCTGAAAGTCAAGGGACGTTTTGGGTCAATATGCCCGACTTTAGTTCTTCGGTAAGCAGTGTACAGATTCAACGCGGGGTTGGAACTTCTACCAACGGAGCGGCAGCTTTTGGCGCAACGGTCAATATCAATACCAATGAATTTAGAAAAGAAGCTTATGCCGAAATCAACAATTCGGTAGGGTCGTTCAATACCCGTAAACATACTGTGATGGCCGGAACGGGCCTACTCAATGATAAATTTACGGTTGATGCACGTTTATCCAAAATCACTTCCGACGGTTTTATCGATCGAGCCAAATCAGATTTAGGCTCTTTTTATGTATCAGGTGCTTATTTTGGAAAGAAAAGCTCTATCCGTATGAATGTATTTTCGGGCAAAGAAGTAACCTACCAAGCTTGGGAAGGGACGCCTGAAGCAAAAATCAAAGGTGACCGCGAAGGTATTTTGGCTTATATAGACCGCAATGGTTTGAGTGAGCGGGATGCCCAAAATCTGTTGAATTCAAATAATCGTACTTACAATTTATACCTGTACGACAATCAGGTTGACAACTATCAACAAGACCATTACCAGCTGATTTCGTCGCACATACTCAACAAAAATTGGACGTTTAACCTCAACGGATTTTTGGTAAAAGGGCGAGGTTATTATGAGCAATTTCGCGATAACGACCGCCTGCGAAATTACAAAATTCCGAATGTGATTGTGGGCGGAGATACGATTACTCGGAGTGATTTGGTGCGTCGTCGTTGGTTGGATAATTCTTTCTACGGAACCACCTTTTCTTTAGATTACAACAGTTTCAAAAAACTAACGGCTAATATAGGCGGAGGTTGGAACCAATACGACGGAAATCACTTTGGTGAAGTGATTTGGGCGCGTTTTGGAGGCAATGCCAACATTCGTCAGCGATATTATGAAAATGTGGGTTTCAAAACCGATTTTAATCTTTATGCAAAAACCTATTATCAATTGACTGAAAAGCTGAATGTATTTGTGGATGCGCAAGTGCGTAAGATTGGGTATTTTGTGAAAGGAGATGACAATCAGCAGCGGCAGCAAGCCCATGATGTCAACTATACTTTTTTCAATCCTAAAGGTGGGTTAACTTATCAGGTTTCGGAAAGCAGTACGGCTTTTGCATCGTTTAGCTTGGCGCACCGTGAACCTAATCGTGACGATTTTACCGAATCGACACGGCAGATTCAGCCTAAGCCAGAAGTATTGCGGGATTGGGAAGTAGGGTATCGTTTCCAAAAAGGACGCGTGGCAGCTTCTATAGGGGGGTATTACATGAACTACAAAAACCAGCTTGTAGTATCAGGGCAGCTCAATGATGTGGGGAATCCGATTAAAATCAACGTTCCCGAAAGTTATCGGGCGGGAGTTGAACTAGAGTTTGGGGCGCAGCTCAGCAAGCAATGGAAATGGAATGCCAACGCGACTTTTAGCCAAAATAAAATCAAAAACTTTACGGAATATGTGATTGATTATGACGACGAAAATGGCGGCTATCAAGTCACAAATCATGGTAATACTGATATCGCATTGTCTCCCAATGTGATTGTGGGAAGTCAATGGGCATACACTCCCGTCAAAAACCTCGAAGTGGCGCTATTGACCAAATATGTGGGAAAGCAATACCTCGACAATACTTCTAACAACGCGCGCAAACTAGATGCTTATTTTACCAACGACCTTCGACTCATCTATCGTATCAAGCCCAAATGGATGAATGAAATTACGGTAAGTGCCTTGGCCAACAATGTCTTCAATGAATTGTACGAATCCAACGGTTATACTTATAGCTATATCTACGGAGGTCAAACCACCACCGAAAATTTTTATTACCCACAAGCTGGGCAAAACTTCTTGGTGAGTTTGGGATTGAAGTTTTAAGTTGATTCATTTGTAACGTCAGGTCTTTCGCAAGGAAAATTTTTTTTTTACTAAAAAAATAGCTATGGCTACTCTACTTGTTGAAATAGAAGATAAAAAGCTCAAGTTGTTTAAAGAACTTCTTCAGAGTTTACCTTTTGTGAAAATGCGTGAGATATATCCTAATGAAGATACGGATGAACAAGTTATTTCTAATATTCGTCAAGGAATACAAGAAATGCGTCTGGTTGAAAATGGAGAACAGAAGAGCCGTTCGGCACGTGAGTTCCTAAAAGACTTATGAGTTAGAAAACGTTGTTAATAAATACATAGCCGTTTATTATATCAACAATAAAGCCCTTCCATTTCTAAAAATTGGAAGGGCTTTATTGTTCGTTTTTCGTAATCCTATTCTACCAAAATCTTGGTTGTAATCATTTTCAATCCTTCGCTTATGCGAATGAGGTAACTTCCTTTGATAGAGTTGGTTATATGAAAGTGCTCGTTTTGTTGTTGTAGTGGTAAAGCACGCCCCATCACATCAAAAAGTTCTACTTTTCCGTTTTTAAACTCAGCAGGAATATCCATTTGGAAGGTGCCGTTGTTAGGATTTGGGAAAACCCTTAATTTACTTTCGGCGCTGCTTGATTCCGTTCCTAATATAGGGCTGATGTCTATAAAAATGCCTTTAGAAACATTGTCGCAACCATTGTTGGTGACTTTTACCGTGTAATTTCCTGAACTCGAAACTTCATAAGAAACTTTGGTGGCACCTGTGATATCTTCACTATCTTTTTGCCATTGATAAGAAAATCTGTTGTCTCCTTTGTTGGCCTGCAAAATAGCTCTAAATGAAGTATTGCCGTTGGTCAATGGGCTAATCTCAGCGGGTGGAATAGAACCAAATTTGATACTAAGTTCGTTGGAAGTCATGGTCTCACAGTCAGTATCTTGGGCGATGATTTTGTAGATTCCCGCTACGGATGTATTGAGACGAGTAGA
Source organism: Runella zeae DSM 19591 (assembly GCF_000423565.1). Taxonomy (GTDB): domain Bacteria; phylum Bacteroidota; class Bacteroidia; order Cytophagales; family Spirosomataceae; genus Runella; species Runella zeae. Next base: position 184,513 of record NZ_AUIF01000017.1, read on the forward strand.
AGTCGAATTGAGCGTAATATTGTGATTGTCTTTTTGCCATTGATACCTAAAACCTTCTACTTCGTTGACCTTCAAAATGATGTTTTCGCCAGTACACGCTTCAGTTTTAGACGCCGTAATTTGTGGTTTGAGGGATGAACAATCGAGCACCAGACGTTCGATTCGGCCTTTATAAACGAGCAAAATCTCTTGAGAAGATACGGGGAAAATACTGCTGATAAAGCGGGTATCAAGAGTTGGCGTCACTCGAAAGGCAGTATCACGTGAGCCGTCGCTGTTGAGTTTTACAAATAAGGTCTCGTCCGAAGCTTTCTCTTCATTGAAGTATTTACCATAAACCAAGATTTTTTGGTCGTTTTGGAGGTAGGCTGTCCCGGATAAGTCGTCTGGAAGAGCTGCTTGAAAAGTGTTGTCTATCAGACCATTGTCATTGAAGCGTGAAAGCCTGCCGTTCGTTGCCACAATCAACCTTTCACTGTACTGAGTACCTTTCAGTTTAAGGTAATTTTGGGCCGAAATGATGACAGGAGCGAAAGAGGCGTCTACCGAGCCATCTGCCAAAAAACGTGTCAGAGACATGGTTTGATTGTCAGAAGAGACTATTCGTGCTACGATGTTTTTTTGGTCTTTCAATGGCCAATATTCATAAAATTCCGACGCAACGATACATTGCTCAAATTCATTTTGAGGGGCTACGCGTTGGCCATCTTTGTCCACAATAAAACGTGCGGAGGTAGTCCAAGGGTTAGAAAATTGTCTAATGGCAAAGCGATTGTTTGGTAAGGGTAAAGTGCTAGCACTGTCTTTCAAAAATCTGGAATCTACATTTCCGTCGGGTTTTAAGAGATAAGAATTTCGATAAAAAACAAAAATAGAGTTCCTATCCGTTTCTCTATTCATTACGATAGAGCCGTCATTGAGTGGAAACACCTCGGGGTTTCTCACCGTATTGAAAGCAGTGACGTCTCCGTAGTAGCCTGTTGGAGAAGGGAGCTGATACTGTGGGGGGATGCTAGGTTTGGCGGATTGATATTTAAAATTACTGTCCAATTTGCCATCTTTATAAAAGCGGTATAACTGTGCATCATAGCCATTTTGGATATCAGCCAAAATGCGCTCATTGGCTAAAATCCCTCTGACCGCATTGACGGTCGAAATCCCAAGTTTAGGTTTTGATTTTTGAACAATATTACCTTCGCCATCAACCCAGAGTAATTCATCGGCATAATTTGTCAAAAGAAACTGCCCTTGGGGAAGAAGCGAAACTTTATAAGCCCCAAAAGCGGGATGAAGCGTGGTATCTTTGAGCAGAGGCGTGGCTTCATTGGTGTTTATCATAATCTTGTAAGGCATTTTAGCCCCGCGTTCGATGAAAAAATCATCCGAACCAATGATAGTATTGCCCCATTCGTCAAACACTCCTTTGGGAAGAGGGTGATTTTTTTCGAGCTTCCCGTCTTGGTCAAATATGTAATAGGCTTTGGCCATGCGGTCTCTCATAAAAAGCTTCCCGTTAGGAAAAAAGGAGATTTGAGGGAAGGGGCCATCTGCAATCTCAAAAGGAAGACCATTGTGAACGAGAATTGCCTTTTTTTCTAAAACGCCGTCTTTGCTAAATAGCTGAATGTTAATGTTTTTGTTTATGCGAGTAGCCAACAAAATTTTATCGTCGGCTTTGAGGCTGAGATCTAAAACGTAAGGGTCATATTGCTCGCCTGCTATGGGCTGAAACCGAAAAGTAGTATCTATTTGGCCGTTGCTGAGCAGCCGAAAAAGCTTGTCGTTGCCAAGAGCTATTATTTTACCATCTGATTGAATTTTCCATTTATGAAAATTTGGGTGATAACTTTGGTAGACGGTGTCAAGTCCGGCATTTTCTTTGTTTTTTAAATGAGTGATATTTAGCATAGTACCCCACGTCTGAGGAGGGATAATCATCACTTTTCCATCCGCAAATACCCTGTGTTCATCTCCTACCAAAATTTGATTAGACTTGAAACTCTCATCCAAAGTACCGTTTTGGTTGAGTCTAAACATATTGCCCGAAAAATGCTTGCCATTGATATAGTGAAAGTTGGAAGTGCAGAGGATGATTTTTCCGTCTGGCAATACAATAGGCTCAGAGAAATAAAAATGAGTAGTTTCTTGATAAAAATCCGGGGTCTGGAAGGTAGCATCTAGTTCATACCTTTTCTTTTGCTGACTATACACACTGAAAACAACCCACCCTATGAGATACAAGGTTATGCATACTCGTTTCATCTACAAAAATATTTTAGAATTAATACTTCACTTCAGGTTGTTCTTCTGCCGGTAGAGGATACAAAACTATAGACGGAAACCCTCGCGAAAGAGTTGTATAGAAACTCCTTAAATAGTGTAAGTCGCTATGAGTCAGTGTTTTTTTTATAGTGAAGTGCGATGAAAAATAGTTGCTATTTTTCAATAGGCAAGTATCAATAAGGAGAAGTGACGTCTATTTACTAGTAAGTTGGTGATGTACAGATTTTACAAAATCCAATGATGGTTTTTAGTTTTTGTTCTAATTTACCCCTAAACCCAACCTCCAAAAACTTGCTTCGCATAGGCTAAATCGCGTTGATGCGCTTCTACGGCTTTGAGAGTGTTGGGAGATTGGGCTTCGAGGCATTGCTCCAAAACAAGCAATGGTTTTACCTTTAAAGTGGTGAGTTCGCGCACTAAACGAGGATAATCAATGTCGCCTTCGCCAAAAGTTTCGGCCCAAATCTGATTAACGGATTGTCGAATATGCAACTCTACGATGCGTTTGCCGTACATTTTAACCACGTCAAAAAGAGCAACTTGCGAATTTCCAGCACCGCGATATACCCAATGTACATCCAGACAAAATCCCACCTCTTTGGGGTCGGTGTTTTGAAGCATATGGTGAAGCTCCCGCGCGCCTGCCCGTAGCTCTACGTCGTGCGTATGATAAGCGAGCGTTATACCACGTTTACGTAGTTCTTTACCCAGATACGCTAGATTTTTGGCTTGCTCGATGAGCTGCGCATCATTTTTGATTTCTGCCCCTCCCCATTTCAATGGACTTGGATTCGAAACCAATATTTTGAGTCCTAATGGTTGAGCCGCTTCGGCGATTGCCAAGGCGGTTTCGATAGATTTTTTCCCTTCGTTGGGTTCGTGAAGCACACTGCCTACGTAAGCCGAAGGCATCGTTAAGTTGTATTTTTGTAAGAGTGGCCCCAGTTTTTTTACTTCCTCCACCGTCGTAAAACTAGGCTCGTATGCCGTGAGTCCTGATTTGACGTACTCCGCTAAAGAAGCATCAAGGTCGGCGTTCCAATTGCGTTTGTCGCGGTTATAAAAAGTAATCCAAGCGTACTGATTAGAAGAAATAGGCCAATGCTTGGTACCTATCGCCTGAGCCAAAGGCGACAATAAAGCCGCTGTACCAGTAGCCGTGAGAGTTTCGATAAAATGACGACGCGTGTAAGACATGAAAGTGTTTTTTTGGAAAAGACATAAAGTCTCCAAAACTCACTACATGAGGCGTCTTACAATCAATCCTTTGACCAATTCATAAAAGGGCTGAGGCTGCATCGTACGCCAATTGTCGAGGTGGAGCGTACCGCCGAAGTTTAGGAAATAATCTAAGCGATAGCGTTTCCATTCGCGTTCTACGTGCTCACGCGAGCCTACCACCGCAATCCAGCCATCTTCGATTTCTTCAAACCATTCGGCATAATATTCGTCGTCGGAGCCGTGGAAATTGAGGATATTTTCTCCAATCAAAATAAACTGACTAATACCTTCGGCGAGGAGGTGATCGATGACGTTGCGCTTGAAATACATGATGTCGTTGTGGAGGGTATCGTTCCATTCTCCAAATAACTCAATCACTACAAAATGCTTTTTGTAATCAGCAAAGAGGATTTTAACATAAAGCGTTTCTGAATCAATTTCGTCCCACAAAGGGTGTATGTAGTAGCCATAAATATCGTGTTCATATTGATTCATGTTATAGTCGCGACCATAAAAAGGAGATTTTCGGTCTTCGGCGGCTATATAATGTTTTTCCCAATTGTAAAAAGGCTCAATCTCGTGCATGTCTTTCTCTCATTATCTTTCAACTTATCCTTAGGACAAATATACAAACATGGATGGGAGGGTGTGGCTGCTGGACCGTTTTTCTTCTTAACTTGCGTCATTAATTTGTAATGATACCATGCCTACCAACACAATCCAATATAACTACAAAGCCGAGCATCTCAATGTTTCGGAACCGAGTAAATACACCGCCGAAAATCTAAAATCGGAAGAAATGGTGCTCAATATGGGACCGCAACACCCCTCGACCCACGGCGTGTTGCGGCTTGAAGTGGTATCGGATGGCGAAATCATCGTCGATGTAGTGCCCCATATAGGTTATTTACACCGTTGTTTTGAAAAACACGCCGAGGCATTGCCTTTCAATCAAATCATCCCCTACGTGGATCGTATGGACTATGTAGCAGCCATGAACTCCGAACACGCTTATGTAATGGGGGTAGAGCGGATGCTTGGTATCGAAAAAGACATTCCCAAACGCGTCGAATATATTCGAGTATTGGTAGCGGAACTCAATCGCCTTGCTTCGCATTTTGTGGCTATTGGTACTTATGCGATGGATATTGGGGCTTATACGCCTTTTTTGTGGATGATGCGCGACCGTGAGCATATTCTTCGGATGTTAGAGTGGCTATCAGGAGCGCGAATGCTTTATAATTACATTTGGGTAGGTGGGTTGTTTTATGATTTGCCGGTAGGTTTTGAAGAAAGATGTCAAGAGTACATCAAATACCTCAAGCCCAAATTGCAAGAGCTGCAACAATTGGTGATAGAAAACAAAATTTTTGTGCAACGCACCGCCAATGTGGGCGTGTTGCCGTTGGCAGTGGCTATCAATTATGGCTGCTCTGGCCCTGTACTTAGAGGTTCGGGCTTGCGTTGGGACTTACGCAAAGTGGATGGTTATTCGGTATATCCAGAATTGGATTTTGAAGTACCAATGGGTGAAGGGTTGGTAGGAACAGTGGGCGACTGCTGGGATAGAAACTACGTACGGGTACAAGAATGCTGGGAGTCGACCAAAATCATTGAGCAGTGCATCGAAAAACTGCTGGGAGAGTATCGACGCACGCCCGATTTTGACCCGCAGGCTTTTGTCCCGAAAAAAATCAGACCTCAAGCGATGGACTATTATGTAAGAGCCGAAAATCCCAAAGGCGAGCTAGGTTTCTTTTTTAGAACCGACGGAAAATCTGATATTCCAGTTCGGTGCAAAGCACGTGCTTGTTCGTTCAACAACCTCTCGGTTATTGCCGAAATCTCACGTGGGGCTATGCTCGCCGATTTAGTGGCGATTATTGGCTCTATCGATGTGGTAATGGGAGAGGTAGATAGGTAGGCTATTCGTCATTAAACATATAGCCTACGCCTTTGAGGGTTTTGATGTAGTTCTCTCCTACTTTTTCTCTCACTTTTCTGATATGCACATCTACAGTGCGTTCGAGCACATAAATATCTGCTCCCCAGATTTTTTGGAGAAGTTCTTCGCGGTTAAAAACCTTGTTGGGGTGGTTGGCTAAGAAAAACAATAACTCAAACTCTTTCTTGGGTAATACTACCGACTTGTCTTCTTTCGTAACGGTATAGTTTTTACGATTGATAGACAGCCCCGCAATTTCGATTTGAGACTCAGGCTCGGACTTTTGGGCCTCTCTTCTAAACAGCGCATTGATGCGGCTCATCAAAGCACGCGGCTTGATGGGCTTAGTAATATAATCATCAGCACCAATTTCAAAAGCGGCCACTTCCGAATACTCTTCCGAACGAGCAGTGAGAAACAAAATGTAAGTATTGCGAAAATCAGGAATATCTCGTAACAGACGGGCGGTTTCGATGCCATCCATTTGGGGCATCATAATATCCAAAACGACGAGTTCGGGGATGAAAGAACGGGCGATTTCGAGGGCCTGTTTTCCGTTGTGGGCAGTGGCTACATCGTAGCCTTCTTTTTCTAAATTATAAGCAAGAAGCTCGACAATATCTGAGTCGTCGTCAACGACTAAAACTTTGTGTGCAATCTGAGCCGATTTTGCAGCGCTCATAGCATAAATGTTGATTTCGGTGACGAAATTACAAGTAGTGTCAACAATTTTAACACTACTTATTGATTCTTAACACAAATTTAACAGTTGAAGTGCATTAAAACGAATGAAGTATAAAAGTAAAAATACTTTTTTAACTTCAATAAAATCAACAGTTTATGCCGTTTAGGGAAGGAGACTATGATTCTTTAGGAGCAACTGGCGACATCACGTCTTTTTGAATACGGTGCAAAAGCTTTTGCATTGAGCGTTCTATTTGGTCATACTCTACTTTTTCTTTTGCAATAAGTACAAATGCAATCGATAACGCCGGAGATGTGGGAGAAATCTCCAACAAATGTTTGTTTTTACGATACGCTTCACGGCAGCGGCGACGCAGAAGATTGCGATCTACGGCTTTTTTGAAATTGCGTTTTGATATAGAAAACAAAACTTGAGGAAGCTGAGAAGGTAGAGAGGCATCAGCTAAATAAAATACCTTAAACGGAAAAAGGTAGGACGTTTTGGTTTCCGTACTACCTTTTTCAAACAAACGACCGATGCGTTTTGGGCTACAGAGTCGCTCTGTTTTTTTGAATGTCTGTTTCAATGTTTGAATCGTTTGAATGGTTTAAGCTGTTTGAGAAGCTAAATTCAACTTTTCAAACTATCAAACTCCCCAAACACACAAACAAGATTATTGCTTGTGACGTTTTTCGTCAGAAACTGTTAATTTCCAACGACCTTTTTTACGACGCGCCGCTAATACTTTACGACCATTGGCCGATGACATACGCTCACGAAACCCGTGCTTGTTGCGTCTTTTGCGGTTTGAAGGTTGATATGTACGTTTCATTTCTTAAAGCCTTTTATTACTTATAAATCCTTGATTTCAAAACGAGTCCGCAAAGGTACGGAAACTTATAAAAGTTTACAAACTATTTTTCGGGGAAAAACGCGAAATTTGGCGCGGTAGCTCTCAACACCTTCTCTCATACAAAACAAAACGCCTTCTATGGGCCTATTTCGTAAAGATTTGGACGCAATAAATTCGTTAAGATCAGAAAAAAAAACTTGGCTTTTTTTCCTAATCTTTTGTGTACTGAGTGCAACAGGACATGGATTGATAGGATATTGCTGGTCGCGTTCACAAATAGGGGAACTGATTCTTACGTTTGCACCTCTTTTTTTGCTATATACAATAGTGATTTTAAAACAGTGGCCCACTAAATGGATCAAAAGGTTGATGTGGGTTGGCGTAGGGTTAAGATTGGTTTTCTTGATGGCGACACCTGCTTTGTCGGACGATTATTTTCGCTTTATTTGGGATGGCCGATTGCTGGCTTCAGGCTACAATCCCTATTTATATCTGCCTTCTGAAATCCTGCATACTTCTATTGCAAAAGAGGCCAATCTCACCCAAGCGCTTTATGAGGGGCTGAATTCGCCGCATTATTTTACAGTTTATCCACCGCTTAATCAGCTGATTTTTGGGGTAGCAGCTGGGTTAGGACAAGGTAGCGTGCTCATTAGTATTTTGGTACTTAGACTTTTTATTATAGCCGCAGAGGTAGGAAGTCTTTGCATAATGGCCTCTTTTCGATGGCCGAAGTATCTTCAAAAATCCCGTCGAGAAATTGTGTTGGTGTATGCCCTCAATCCGTTTGTGATTATGGAATTGGTGGGAAATTTGCATTTTGAGGCGGTGACCTTGTTTTTTGTTTTATTGGCTCTACGAGGGCTTATGAGTCTATCAAAGATGCCTTTTCAATACCCAAAATCGGCGGTAGCTTTGGGGTTAGGAGCTTCTGTAAAGCTGATTCCTTTGATATTTTTGCCTTTGATTGTGAGTAGAATAGGCTTGCTCAAGGGCGTCAAATACTCAATGATAACGATCGGGGTGGTATTGGTTTTATTTATGCCCTTTATGAGTGAAGCATTATTCCATAATTTCGGTAAAAGCTTGGATTTATATTTCCAAAAATTTGAGTTCAACGCCAGTATATACTATCTTCTACGGGAAGTAGGATTTTGGCTCACGGGCTACAATATTATTCAGGTGCTTGGCCCTGTACTGTCTTTAACAACGCTTGTGGGAGTAGGTTGGTTAGCTTTGCAGCGGCAAAATTTGTTAGAACAAATGCTACTGGCACTTACTTTGTATTTTTTGTTGGCTACTACCGTACATCCTTGGTATATTACTACTTTGGTAGCTTTGGGGGCGCTTACTCAGCGTTGGTACACATTGGTATGGTCGGCTTTGTTGCCTCTCACTTATGTTGCCTATCTTTCCCAACCCTATCAAGAAAATTTACGAATGGTGACGTTGGAGTATCTCCTTGTTTTTGGGTGCTTGAGCTATGAATTTTTTCTGAAAGGCATAGATTGGGAAAAGCCTAATTTGCCTTAATTTTTTCTTGAACAAACTTCAACTCCATGCGAGTTGAGTCGGTAGGGGTGGCATAATGAAGCCATAAATAAGAGGTGCGGGTATCTTTCGGTAAAAATAACAATCCTCTCACAGACTCACCCACCGGTAGAGTGGTTTTGCGCAACGCCATTTCCTGCCAATTAGCTCGTTCATGTTTGAGTTGTTGTGCGCGGGCTTTTTGGAGATGAACGTCGGCAATTTGTTTTTGGATGATAATATTGTAGGCTTGGTCGTGCATGTACCGATTGTTGGCTCGTTGTTGCCAAGAGCGGTCGTTGCGGCTCGAATGGACGTCGCTAGCGATAGTAGCGATAAGCAGCAAGCCATTAAAAACCGAAGAAGCGACCAGTCTTTGTTTTTGTCGTTTTATGTCAAGCGTGGTTTGCTCAATTTTCTTCTCAGGGTCGGTAGCCCGATAAATAGAAGCGTACAGTGGGTTGTGTTTGTTGCGAAGAGTATCTGACTTGGTATCAAAAGGATAATACGAAAAATCGACTGGGTCAACCAATAACGGGGCGGAAGTTCGGTTTTTGATTTCGACATCAAGCACCAAATGACTTGGGTCTTCAAATTCGTAAGAAGCTACCAAAACAACTCCATTTTGTTCGGTACGGGTCACTTCACGTCCGTCAATCCAAGCTACGTCACCCGAGGCAGGGCGTAGTTGATAATAGCTGGGCGCACATCCAATCAGAGAAAGTAAACTGAAAAATACGAGGATATAAACTGAGGTTTTCATGACAACTTTGGCTGTTTTGTTAATCACAAATTTGATAATAATCTTCACAAGATGTGATTAACAAAAATAACAACCATTATAATACTGCCCAAATGAATTTTGATGAATGGTTAAGAGGTAGCGTAGGCTGAAAGAAGTTCGTAAACTTTATGTAAAGGCAAGCCCATAATGGTATAAAATGAGCCTTCGATACGAGAAATCCCAATCATTCCAATCCATTCTTGTACTCCATACGCACCTGCTTTGTCGAAAGGACGATAATGGGCGATATAATAATCGATTTCGGTTTCGGTCAATGTTTTAAATACTACTTGTGCCACATCGCTGAGGGTTTGGTAGCCTTCTGTACTTAGTAAACATATCCCCGTAATCACCTGATGCTCCCGCCCCGATAGTTTTTGAAGCATGGCGCGAGCTTCGGCGGCATTAGCGGGTTTGTTTAGAATTTCGTTGTCAACCACCACAACGGTATCAGCACAGAGAATGAGCTTTTCGCCCAAATCATGCGCAAACTGTGCGGCTTTGTGCTGCGCCAAATATCCTGCTACTTCCGAAGCGGGCATATCTGCGGGAAAAAGCTCATCGGTAGGGCGAACTTGTACCGTAAACTCAATCCCCAATTCTTGCAATAACTGCTGACGGCGCGGGGAATTGGACGCAAGAATGAGAGGACGAGATAGGTCTATCATATCTTCTCTTTGTGCATAAGCGTTGCAACGCCTTTGGTAGTGATTTTTCCGGTAGTTACGTCAAACACTTCACCCAAAATCTCGCCAGTGTGCTTTTCGGGATTGAGACTTTGTACCGTAAACTTTACTTTGTAGTCAGTATCAACAAACATAGGCCGTAAAAACTGGAAAGTTTGCCCCACATAAATCGAACCATAACCTGGAAAGCGAGTGCCGATGATTTTGGTAAAAACACTAGCGCCTAGCATCCCGTGGATAATGGGGCGTTTGAAAGGCGTTGTGGCCGCGTAATCGGGGTTTAGGTGCAGTGGATTGTCGTCGCCTGTGAGCTGTGCAAATGCAATTACATCGTCTTGGGAGAATCGAAATTCGTATTCGTAGGTATCGCCAATGGAAAGTTTCATGATAAAATAATGAGTTAATATACGATAAAATCGTCTAAGATTAGATATTGATTTATGGTTAGAGAGAGCCTGTTTTGCCGCCATCTACTGGCAAGTTGATACCGCTAATCGCCGCTGCCGCTGGGCTACAAAGAAAAGCTACTGCGGCGGCGATTTCTTCGGGCTCAGCAAAACGCCTGAGAGGCACATCGGCCGCAAGTTGTTGGTTGATTTCTTCTACTGTTTTTCCTGCTGCTTGGGCGCGTTGTTCGTTGATAGACGTTAGACGGTTGGTGTTGGTGTATCCAGGCAGTACATTGTTGATGGTAATGCCAAATTGCGTAATTTCTAAAGAAAGGGTTTTGGCCCAACTTGCCACCGACCACCGCACTGTATTGGATACTCCCAAACCCAAAATAGGCTGCTTGACCGAAGTTGAGATGATATTTACGATTCGTCCAAAACCTGCCCTTTTCATAGAAGGTACTACAGCTTGGGTCAAGATTTGATTGTTGATGAGGTGCATTTCAAAGGCCTTCAAAAATTGCTCAGGAGTGGCTTCGATGATAGGACCTGAGGCAGGGCCTCCCGTATTGTTGACCAAGATGTGCACTTCAGGAAAAGTCGCCATATAAGTTTCAATGGCCATTTTGACGTTTTCGCTACTAGCAAAATCGGCGACTATGTATCGGTGGATTTGGTTTTTGCTAGTATCCAAGGAAGCCAAGGTTTCTTTCAACGATTCTTCGTTGCGAGCCATTAGGGTGATATTTGCGCCCAAAAGTGCTAATTCTACCGCGCAGGCTCGGCCTATCCCTTGCGTACTTCCGCATACAATGGCCGTTTTGTGAGTGAGGTCAAGATTCATAGCAATGGCACAAGTTTTTATTCTATAACAAAAAGAATCTATTTGGGTTTGAATTTACGTTTGTATGGAAACGTTAACCTAAATTGGCATTCGACAAAAGTTTAAATTCGTCATTTCATTTTTTAACTTACCTAAATTTATGCGCAGTTTCTTATTGATTGTATGGTTGATAACATTCGCTTTTGGGAGTTGTACAGCTACACCTACTTCCAATGCTGCCCCTGTAGATCACTCTGCTTGGGACAAACTTCTGAAAAAACACGTAAACGACAAAGGTTTTGTCAATTACACTGCTTTCAAAAAAGATTATGAGGAGCTTAAAAAGTACTTAGATATGCTGAGTGCGAGTGCTCCCAACGACAAATGGAGTAAAGAAGAACAACTTACTTACTGGATCAATGCCTACAATGCTTTTACGATTCAGCTTATTTTGGACAACTATCCGGGAATTGGTAGTATCAAAGATATTGGTTCTAAAATCAAGATTCCGTTTGTGAATACGCCTTGGGATGTAAAATTCATAAAAATCGCAGGACAAAAGATGGATTTGAACAATATCGAGCATGGCATCATCCGTAAGAAGTTTGATGAGCCACGTATTCACTTTGCGCTTGTATGTGCTGCCAAATCTTGCCCACCCCTCCGCAACGAAGCCTACGTCGCCGACCGCCTTAATGCGCAGTTGGATGAGCAAGCGCGTGATTTTATTAATGACAAAACCAAGAATAATGTCACAAAAGACAAAGCTACCTTATCGAAAATTATGTCTTGGTACGGCGGAGATTTTACCAAACAAATGCCTATCGTGGATTGGGTAAACAAGTATTCTAGTGTTAAAATCACGAAGAATACCAACATAGATTACATGGATTATAATTGGGAACTGAATGGTAAATAACAAAAAAGGCGGTTGAATAGACCGCCTTTTTTGTTAAAAAAAATAACATACCTAAGCTTTGACTGCTGCGGGTTTGAGATCAGTCAGATCCGAAATTTTTACGGGTTGTCCTGTTTGAATGCTTTTTCTAGCCCCGATTCCAACCAAAATCGCCATTGCTCCGTCGCGGCTACCTGCCGATTGGCGGTAAGTGTCTTTGGCGTCGGGATTACGGAAAATCTTGTCGCGAAGGCGTGCATCTCCTCCACCGTGCCCTTCAGCTTGGGGAATTTTGATGTATTCTACTTCTCCAAAATTTTTAGAAAGCATAAGTTCGTCGTAAGGCTCGATGGTCATCTTGCCAGATTCTTTAATCCATGCTTCTAGGCGGCCTTTGGTACCGTTGAAAGCAATACGATAACCCTCATACGGTGAGTACGTAGTGAGAGAGTAGCTGACGTTTACGCCGTTGGCATAATGAATCGTCGCGGCCATTTTATCATAAATATTTATATCTTCTTTGAATACACAGCCATCGCGTAGGTAGCCGTCGTGTTTTTCGTTGTCAACGTACAAGGCCACAAGGCGCTTATCTTTGGTAACATCCCAATAAAACTTGCAATCGTTTTTGTGAGGGCAGCTACGGCAGTTGTTTCCTCTTAGAGTACCATTTTTACCATAGTGTTCCAACGATCCTTGGGCATATACACTTTCAGGTTCAGATTCGAGCCACCAATTGAGCAAATCAAAATGGTGACTTGCTTTGTGTACCCAAAGTGAGCCGCTGTTTTCTTTTAATCGGTGCCAACGACGGAAGTAGTCGGCGCCGTGGCGTACATCAAGATACCAATGAAAATCTACCGAGGTCACTTTGCCAATAGCCCCTTCCCGTAGCAATTCATAAAGTTTTTGACGGTGAGGCGAATAGCGATAATTGAACGTAACGGTGACTTTCTTTCCTGTACGTTTTTCGGCATCCAAAATCGCCTGACATTTTGTTTCGTCGGTGGTCATGGGCTTTTCAGTCACAATATCAGCACCCATTTCCATGCCTTTGATGATAAACTGATCGTGGGTAGCATCTACCGTAGTGACGATGAGCAAATCAGGCTTGGCTTCGCGCATCATTTTTTCAAAGTCCGTATAAAGTGGACAATTGACATTGAGCATTTTGCGGGCGGTTTCGGCGCGGCCGGGGTTGATGTCGCAAAGACCGACAAATTCGATAATATCCCCAAATTCTTTGATAACGGGAATGCCCCACATACTAGTACCACGGTGACCCGTGCCTACCATTGCTACTTTGCGTTTGGCAGAGGTGCCGCTGGCAAATGCCGATGATGCTGCCAACACTCCAGCGGTAGCTAAGGAGCTTTTGTGCAGAAATTCGCGGCGGTTAAGAGTTTCTTGTGAATGATTCATGTTTGGAGGTATTTGGAAGAATGATGAGGAAAATTGAGAGGCTTATTTTAAAGAATTAGATTTTTTGAAGAAACCTAAATCATCAAACAAAACACCTGAAAATATTCCTTATTCAATTCTACATTCTAGGTTTGGTACATTACAAATGAAATATTGACTTTTTTTATGCAAACGTTATCGGCAACGTTGTCAGTGTGTCAAAATCATGCTTTTGAGAAAACACGAAGAAAAAAATAGGCTTGCTAGGTAAGTTTGAAAGGCGGCAATAAAAAAAGCAAAAATTGTACTAATTTGAGAATTTATAATAAGTACTTACGCATAATTAGGTGAGACTTTGCGGCCCGCCGCCGCGGCAAGTTTATAACTCTTCTGATTATCAATAGTATAAGCCTAAAACCGCGCGGCGGACCGTTTGGAAAGTCTATTTTTGCTCAATTACTTACCTCTCTTTCTTTATTAATCCATATGAAAGACACATTCAAGAGATTCACTTACAGGGGAGTTGTCGGGATTAGTATCCATAATGTCGGCCATATAAGCCCACCATTTTTTGACAATTGGATGCTGCGGTAGCAAATCAGCAGTATGGTTTTCGGTGCGTTTTTGTACTGCAAACAAAAAGCCAGAAGACCGATGAAGGTAAATAGAATAGTCGCTTACACCTGCTTCAGAGAGGGCTGCCGAAAGTTCAGGCCAAATTTCGTCATGGCGTTTTTGGTACTCTTCCTCAAAGCCGGGCTTGAGTTTCATCACAAAGGCTACTTTTTGCATCGTTGGAATTGGGATATGAGTTTGGAAAAATAATCAATGAATAAAAAAGAAGAAATCTGCCAAACCTTCCTGTACTTTGGTATATCGATAATAGGAAAGAGACTCAAAGCCACGCTTGAATCTCTTTCCCACCTTGGTTACCAGAGATGATGTACCTGTGGTTTTATGTATTTTTCATAAATACGATTGACTGCTTCTTGCTGGGATTCAGTCAAATTGGGTGTATTGAGGGCGGCTAAATTGGCGGTAGCTTGCTCAGGATTTGAAGCCCCCGGAATAATTGTACTGACGGCTGCAAATTCCAAAATCCAGCGCAAAGCAACAGGGGCAAGGTTGGAATATTGAGGAAAAAGAGCTTTCAGTTCTTCTACAGCTGCAAGTCCCGTCTCATACTCAATCCCTGAAAATGTCTCACCTTTGTCAAATTTTTCACCGTGACGGTTAAAAAAACGGTGGTCGCCTGCGGTAAAGGTAGAATCTTTTGAAAACTTGCCAGTCAGCAATCCACTTGCCAAAGGTACTCTCACAATCACCCCTATGTTTTTTTTGAGGGCTTGTTCAAAAAACAATTCGGCTGGGCGTTGACGAAACATGTTAAAGATGATTTGAACCGTAGTAACGTTTTCAAATTCAATGCCTTTGAGAGCTTCTTCTACTTTTTCGACGCTAATGCCCAGATTTAGGATTTTACCTTCATCTTTGAGTCGGTCAAACAGCTCAAAGATTTCGGGACGGTAATACACTTCGGTAGGGGGGCAGTGGAGTTGAATCAAATCGAGGGTTTCGAGGCCCATATTTTGCAAGCTGTCTTCCACAAATTTGCGCAATACCGCTGGCTGATACGCTTCACTGGTATGAGGATTGAGCTGGCGTCCGCACTTGGTAGCTACATAGATGCGCTCTGAGCGGTTTTTTACGAACTTTCCAACTGCTTTTTCACTTTCTCCAGCTCCATATACATCGGCTGTATCGATAAAGTTGATTCCTGCATCGACCGCAGCGTGGAGGATTTTTTCGGCGTTGTCGTGGCTAAAATCATCGCCCCATTTTCCGCCTACTTGCCAAGTGCCGAGACTGATTTCGGATATTTCAAAGCCCGTTTTTCCTAATTTTCGGTAATTCATTTCTGTAATTTTGTTGAGTTGATTATTCATTCCAAGCGTTCATGCCGGGTGTAAGAGGCATACACGCAATGTAATTGCCCGGAATAGGGTCATAGCCAAGAACGTCCTTTCCGATTTTTTGGGAGGTAAAATATCCCAACAATGTCAATTCTTTGAGGCGTCTAAAAAACGGAGTGGGAGAAGGTGGCGCTAGTCTGATTCCCCAAACCGATGGCGGCAAAGCCTCGGCTTCTTTGTCTAGTTGGGTCAAAAAGGCTTCTCGCTGCTGAGGTGTACACTCTACAAAAGACTTACCGTGAGTTTTTTCGCATTCTTCTTCTAGCTTTTCGAGGCCTGCCACAAAATCTTTTTGCTCCTCTTCAGAAAGTAAATCTTTGAGCATTTTATCCACAAATTGGGGTACACCCAATTCTTTCGCACCGGGTGTTTTGGTTTTAGGGAGAATCGTCTCCGTAATTTCGGCAATGCTTGCTGCTTGATTGTTGGTCAAGAATACAGGCTTCCAATCAAGTTTTGCCTCTTGGGTACATGCCAAAAATGTTTGACTCAGGGCGGTTGTGGAGACGGCATACCCCAAAAACAAAGCCGATGATTTTAATATTTCTCTGCGGTTCATGTCGATTCGGTAAGTTTAGAGGCTGAGGCGATTGAGTTCTTTGACGGCAAAATCTACCGCTCGGGCTGTCAAAGCCATATAAGTAATGGAGGGATTGACACAGCTCGAAGAGGTCATACATGCGCCGTCGGTGACGAATACATTGGGTACGGCATGGATTTGGTTTTGTCCATTCAAAACCGAGGTTTTGGGATCGCGGCCCATGCGGGCTGTTCCCATTTCATGCACTCCTACGCCGATTCCGCCCGAATAGTCAAATGGGGTGACGTTTTTGAAACCTGCTTTTTCGAGCATTTCAGCGGCATCAATTTTCATTTGTTTGCGCATCGCCATTTCATTACCCTTAAATTCGGCATCCATAGTCAGGGTGGGTAGTCCCCACTTATCTTTTATGTCTTTGTTGAGCGTTACTTTGTTTTCGTGATAAGGCAAACATTCCCCAAAACCTACCAGCGACATTCCCCAACCTCCGGGCGCAAAAAGGCTATCTTTGAAGTCGGCTCCTACGCCTCCACCACCTACGCCACCGCCCCAATTGCCTCTGCCTCCGCTTCCTTGATAATCATAACCACGAATGAAATCTTTGGTTTGGGAAGCTTCATCCACGTTGCGATAGCGTGGTATAAAAATCCCGTTAGGGCGGCGACCTTTGTAATATTGGTCTTCAAAGCCGTCGTATCCACCCATGGCACCTACTCGATAATGATGATCCATGAGGTTGTGGCCTAGTTCGCCGCTATCATTGCCCATGCCGTTGGGAAAACGGCTTGAGGTAGAATTAAGCAAAATTTGGGTTGAACCCAAAGTAGAGGCATTGAGGAAGATAATTTTGGCATAAAACTCAAGCTCTTCTTTGGTTTCAGAATCAATCACTTTGACACCTTTGGCTTTGCCAGATTTTTCGTCATAAATGATAGACGCCACTTGCGAATCAGGACGAAGGGTAAGCTTCCCTGTCGCATCTGCGGCAGGAAGTGTGACGGCATTGCTACTAAAATAAGCCCCAAAAGGACAACCACGTGAGCAGCGGTTGCGGTTTTGACATTGCCCACGGCCATTCAAAGGTTCGGTAAGATGCGCTACTCGTCCAATAGTGAGGTGCCGCCCTTGGTAGTTTTTCTCCAAGCTTGCTTTGAAATGCTTTTCGAGACAATTCAACTCCATAGGAGGTAAAAAATGGCCATCGGGCAAATGAGACAGACCGAGTTTTTCGCCGCTGATACCCACAAATTTTTCAACATAGGTGTACCAATTTTCGAGGTCTTTGTACCGAATCGGCCAATCGATGGCGATGCCTTGCTTGGCATTGGCCTCAAAATCAAGGTCACTCCAGCGATAGCATTGCTTCCCCCAAAGCAAAGAACGGCCTCCCACTTGGTTTCCTCTAATCCAATCAAAACGCTTGACCTCCGTATAAGGGCTATCGAGGTCGTTGTTGTAAAAATGCTTATTGGTTTCGTTGATAAATCCACTCCGAAGTTGGATGTGGTATTTTTGCTGGTCTTCGTAAGAAAGTTTTTCGCGGTGCTCAAAATCCCAGTGGTCGAGATTCATGGTAGGATAATCTTCTACGTGCCGCACCATGCGGCCACGCTCCAATACCAACGTTTGTAGCCCTTTTTCACAAAGCTCTTTGGCGGCCCATCCACCGCTAATACCCGAGCCAATCACGATGGCATCGTAGGTATGGGTTTTGTTTACTTTTAAATTAAAACTAGGCATAGGTTAATGTATGATTGAATTGAATAATCTTCAGGTAAAATGTTGCTAATGTAAGAAATTAAATGTCGAGATGACAGTTGCCAAAGACTTAATTTATTTCTAACGGAACCCACCCTTTTCTTGGAAGATACGAGATTGACGGAATATGGCTAAATGCATGGTAATCGGTTTTTATTGACTTGTTGAACTTTTCACGAGAGAACTTTATTGTAAAATTGTATGTATATACATATATTTATCCAGCAATCGAAAATCATATTCTAAAAAAGGATTTATGATTTTTGATGTGATTGATAATCAATAGGATGAAAAGAAGCGAATTTCTTAAAAGCGCCCTTGGAGGGGCGATAGCAATGGAATCTTTAAAAGATTTGTATCAATGGAACGAGCAGTTGGCTACCAAAGATAGTCTCATGCCGATGCTGTTTGTAGGGCATGGCTCACCGATGAACGGCATCGAAGACAATGAGTTTAGTCAAGGTTGGCAAAAATTTGGTAAAGAAATTGCCGTACCTACGGCAGTGCTGGTAGTATCGGCGCATTGGTACACGCCGGGTACAAAAGTAACGGCTATGCCAGAGCCGCGCACGATTCACGATTTTGGTGGATTCCCCAAGGCTTTGTTTGATGTTCAGTACCCTGCCCCTGGAAATCCAGCTTTGGCCAAAGAAACAGCTGCTTTGATTCACAAAACCAACGTGGGGCTCGACCACGAATGGGGCCTCGACCACGGTACTTGGACGGTAGTAAGGCACATGTATCCTCAAGCCAATATCCCTGTATTACAGCTTAGTATTGATTATACCAAACCGCCACGCTATCATTACGAATTGGCAAAAGAGCTTGCCATATTGCGTAAAAAGGGAGTGTTGATTATAGGAAGTGGCAATATGGTACACAATCTGCGCATACTTAATTGGCAACTTACTGACAAGGGCTATGACTGGGCGATTGAGATGAACGAGACTTTTAAGTCTTTGATTCTAAAAAATCAACATTCGTCGCTTATCAATTACGAGAACTTAGGACAAGCCGCCAAAATGTCAATCCCAACACCGGAGCACTATTTGCCGCTTTTGTATATTTTGGGGTTGAAAGAAGAGAATGAAAAAGTAAGTTTTTTCAACGACAAGACCTTGATGGGCTCTATTTCGATGACCTCTGTCAAGGTAGGTTAGGTATTTTTTGAAAATACCTAACCTACTAGGTTTAGACTTCAATCACTGCCTTAATGACGTTGCTTTCGGGTTTTAGCAATTCGTCGAAAGTATTGATGAGTTGGTCAAAAGCAATTCGATGCGAAATCCAAGGGCGGGTATCGAGCGTGCCATTTTCCATTGCAGCGATGATGCTCCTAAAATCTTCGGGTAGGGCATTGCGACTTGCCAAAAGAGTTACTTCGCGGCGGTGAAATTCGGGGTCGTTGAAAGTAACATCACCTTGGAATAATCCCACAAAGGTCAATCGCCCACCGTGAGAAAGATACTTAAAGGCTTGCATCATTGAAGTAGGATTGCCAGTGGCATCAAACACTGCCGTCGGCAAATCTCCCGCAAAAGCTTGTCGGATGTCATCCAATGGACTCTCGTTTTGAAGTAAAATAGTCGTATCTACGCCGAGTTGTTGCGCACAAAAAGCCAATCGAGAAGCGTTCATATCCAACACCGCTACTTTAGCTCCTTTCAATTTTGCAAATTGAATAACAGATAAGCCAATCGGCCCTGCCCCAATAACAAGCACCAAATCATGGGCTTGTACTTGCGCACGGTTGACGGCGTGAGAGCCTATACCGAGGGTTTCGACCAAAGCAAGTTGTTCGTAAGATAGTGTCTTAGAAGGATATACCTTAGACGCAGGCACTTTGATAAGCTCACGCATTCCGCCGTCTGTATGAACTCCCAGTACTTTGATTTGTTCGCAGCAATTGGTCTTTCCGCTTCTGCAAGCTTGACATTTGCCGCAATGCAGATAAGGCTCTACAGCTACTTTGTCGCCTACATGCAAGGAAGTTACTTCATCGCCTAAAGCAATGATTTCCGCTCCTAGTTCGTGGCCTAAAATGCGAGGATAAGAGAAAAAAGGCTGCTTGCCTCGATAAGCATGATAATCTGTACCGCAAATACCGATACGATGAATCTTAATCAATACTTCGTGAGGTTCGAGTGAAGTATCAATATCGGTGTCTGAATAACTAAACTGTCCGGGGGTGTTGAGGATGAGGGTTTTCACATCAATGATTGGTTGGGAAATCGCAAATATAAAAACATCCTCAACGCAAACTCTCCTGCCTCTTCCTATTAAGCTGTTTTATTGGATTTAATAAGTTATTTTTGTTTGGTTCAAACCTAGTTTTGTATGTACAAAGACATTCTTTTTTCGCAAAGCGCAGGGGTAGCGCGTATTACCTTCAACCGTCCCGAGGTATTGAATGCCCTCAGTCCAAATCTTATTGCCGAACTTACCGATGCTACCCAAAAAGTGGCATTGGACGAATCTATCAAAGTTTTGATTGTGACAGGAATGGGGCGCGCTTGGTCGGCAGGGGTAGATTTGCAAAGTCTCAATGATAGTATTCAAGAAGGGTATTTTTCTAATACAGAAGTACTTGAAATGGGGGTAGCGTTTATTTTAGCGCTTCAGTCTATGCCTCAAGTCACTATTGCGCAGGTCAACGGTCATTGTTATACGGGTGCGTTGGAGTTGATGCTGGCGTTTGATTTGGTATATGCCGCCGATGAGGCTCAGATAGGAGATACCCATACCAAATGGGGCATCGCTCCCAAATGGGGCATGACTCAGCGCTTACAGCAAAAAGTGGGGCTGTTGAAAGCCATGGAAATGTCGTTTACGGCAGAGCCTATTAGGGGGCAAGAAGCGGCAAGGATTGGTTTGGTAAATCAATCGGTTGCTCTCGAAAAGCTAGAAGAAAAAGTGAGTCAAGTAGCGGAAAAAATCAAAGCAAACTCCGCCCAAACCATCGCTGCTATGAAAAAGATGTACTATTTTGGAGCGCATCAGGGCTTGCATCGGGGGCTTGAATACGAATGGCAAGCAGATTTTAAAATCACTGACCGTGAGCAGTTTTTGCGGGATTTTAAGAAAAACAAATAAGCTTTTTGTAGCGTCTTGGGCATAGCCAATAGCTATGCCCAAGACGCGAATTAATTTACTTTTTGAGTTTTTCTAATTCATCTTTCACAAAGTTCATAAGCTCTGTGATGTATTCTTTCGAAAAATCAAAGGGGATATTGGCTGCCGCATAAATCGCGCTGATAGGGGCAGTATAGCCTAGTTTGAGGGCATTGAGATAGCCTTGTAACCCCTGTTGAGGGTTTTGTTTATAGTTTCGCCAAACGCCGATAGCTCCCAGCTGCGCCATGCCGTATTCGATATAATAAAACGGTACTTCGTAGATATGAAGTTGTTTTTGCCAAATGTACTTTTTGAACGCTTCTAGGCCACTCCAGTCGGTCAGAGAATCGCTGAACTGCTCGTAAATAGTGAGCCAATTTTGTTGACGTTCGGCTACTGAGTGGCTAGGATTTTCATAAATCCAATGTTGGAATTTATCAATAGTTGCTACCCACGGTAAGGTTTCGATGATAGATTCGAGGTGCTGGATTTTGGCGCGGCGTAGTTCGTCTTTATTCTCAAAAAATACATCCCAATAATCCATCGTAAGCAGCTCCATACTCATAGAAGCCAATTCGGCGACTTCGGCTGGGGTGTTTTTGAAAGAATTGAGCAGTAAATCCCGCGTAACAAAATTGTGAACAGCGTGACCACCTTCGTGCAAAAGCGTAACCAAATCGCGGAGATTGGAGGTCGCGTTCATAAAAATGAACGGTACGCCGATTTCTTCTAAAGGATAATTGTAGCCTCCGGGGGCTTTGCCCTTGCGGGATTCGAGGTCAAGGTGTCCCATAGCTTTCATGATGCGCAGGTAATCCCCCAACTCAGGGTCAAGCAAAGTAAAACAAGTAATGGTTTTTTCGAGCAATTCGTCGCCCGTACTGAAAGGCTTGAGCGGGGGTAAATTTTGTGGATCTACCTTGAAATCCCACGGACGAAGGCTCGAAAGTTGCAGCGCCTCTTTACGTTCGAGAGCCATAGTATTGAGCATTGACACTACCGCTTCTGCCACTGATTCATGAAAGTTGAAGCAGTCTTGGGGAGTATAATCGAAGCGGCCCAAAGCGGCAAACATATAATCGCGGAAATTGTCGAAACCTGCATTGGTAGCTACTTGATGACGCAAATCGCGTAGGGTATTGAGCAGTTCGTCGAGTTTGTCTTTATCTTCTAATCGCCGCGTTTGGATTTTGTTCCAAACTTCTTCTCGAAGGGCACGGTCGGTCGATTGCAAAAAATCTGACGCTTTTTGGAGGGTTACTTCTTCTCCTTGGATATTGACCGTCATGGCACCTACGGTAGCTCCGTATTTGGCTTGTTCGGTTTGGATTTGAGTTTGAAGAGGAATATTTTCATCCCTAAAAATCTCAATGGCTTTTTTCATGCTACGAAGCGCGATGTCAAATCCTTGGTCTTTGAGTTCATTCAAAAAAGGACTTTCCAAGGCTTTTTTGTCAAGTGCATTGCCATAGGACGATAGATGTGGCTGGAAGTTTTCCACAAAATCGCCAAATTCCTGTTGGTATTGCTCACTGCTTGTATCGCAAGTCATGCGGATATATCGCCATGCAAAGTTTTCGGAGAGATAAGACTCCAATTCGCTTTTGTCCAAAAACCATTGCCGTAATGCTTCGGCTGATTGGATAGGACGATTGACGAGGTTTTCATAAAATGGCTGAAGTTGCTCCCAAGTGGTAAGCTCAAAGTCTTCTCCTAAAAATTTTCGAGGCGGGCGTTGGGGAATATTAATCGCTGACATAAAGCTGTTTTTTCGATGTTTTGATAATGTTGGCTAACAAAGGAAGGTGAAAAATGGTTTTGTTAAAAACAACATACCTACTAATCATCAGTTTTATCATTAAAATGAGCTATTTGTTTAAAGATTGATTGCAAAAAATTATGTGGCTTAATATTCTCATTGTTTTAGGAACCTTTGTTTTTATGGAAGGTTTTGCGTGGTTTACGCACAAATACATCATGCATGGGCCGATGTGGAATTGGCACGAGTCTCACCATGTTCATCATAAAGGATGGTGGGAAACCAACGACCTCTTCGGGATTATCTTTGGGGCGACAGCCACAGTTCTCATTATAGTTGGGTCGGAGTGGGAATCATTTAGGTGGTTGATGTATGTGGGAATAGGAGTTACCCTTTACGGAATTGCCTATTTTGTATTTCATGATGTAATCGTACACCGCCGAATCAAGGTTAAATTCAAAACAAGTAGCCGGTATCTCAATCGTATCATTTGGGCGCATTATATGCATCATAAAGTTCACCAACGTGATGGGGCTGAGGCATTTGGGTTTTTGTATGCTCCCAAGAAGTATGACAAGCAAAAAATGAAAGAGAAATAAGAACGTATTTTTTTGAGTCAAGCGACGATTTTTCTAAAAGTAGTTTTGTAAGATTGGCTGCTTTAATCAAAAAATACGTACAATAATGACAAAATCGTTTTATCTCCTGGCGCTTCTTTTTGCTATTTCGGTAAGTTCTTTTGCGCAAAAAAAGAAAAAAGCAGCTACGAAAGATGCCATTTTGGTTTTTTCTAAAACAGCGGGCTACCGACATTCGTCTATTCCCAAAGGAAAGCAAGCTTTGATACTTATGGGGCAGCAAAACAGATTTGCAGTAGATACTACAGAAGATGCATCGGTATTTACGCCCGAAAACCTAAAGAAATACAAAGCAGTGGTGTTTTTGAGCACTACTGGAAATATCCTCAACCAAGACCAAGAACACGCCTTTGAGCAGTTTATCCGGGCAGGAGGAGGTTTTGTGGGGATTCATGCCGCTGCCGACACCGAGTACGATTGGCCTTGGTATAATCAACTAGTGGGAGCGTACTTTTTGAGTCATCCCAAGCAGCAAAACGTAGACGTAGTAGTCAATGACCACAATCACCCCTCTACCACTATGCTACCCGACCGCTGGAAGCGTTTTGATGAATTATATAATTATAAAAAAATAGTGCTTGGTATCAAAGTATTGGCGACCCTCGACGAATCTACTTATAAAGGTGGGGCAAACGGGGTCAATCATCCTTTTATTTGGTATCGTGAGTTTGATGGAGGGCGGTCTTTCTACACGGGAGGTGGCCATACTGACGAGTCGTTTGTAGAACCGCTATTTGTACAGCATTTGCTGGGAGGAATAGAATATGCGATTGGTCGTAAATCCGTAAAGAAACCGATGTAAGGGGTTACGTTGGTAATTAGTACAATCATGAACGCAGATAGGCTGCTTTGGTAGCTTCTCTGCGTTTTTTTTGATTTAAGGTGAGGTACGAATTCCACAAAATGCCCAAAAAATACGCATGGAATGGTTTTTTGATGAAATATATCAAATCAAAAAACAAACAATAAACATGAAAACGAAAGTATTACTGTTAGCGCTTCTGTTGGTTCAAGGACTAAGCTATGCACAAAGTGAACCCAAATTTTTTAGTCTAGGTCTACGTGCCGGTGCCAACTTATCACAATTTAAAGGCAATGATTTGTCGTTGAATTCAAGCGAAGGTTCTTTTCAATTGACCGACAACAGCAACCGTGTTTGGGGAGCTACGGGAGGTATCTTTATGAGATTTGGACGCACGTTTTTCATACAGCCCGAAATCATGCTTTCCCAAAAAGGAGGTAGATTTAGTGTATTTGAAGGTACTAGCGGAAAAGCTGAAAAAAGTTTCAAAATGACAAACATTGATTTTCCAGTTATGTTTGGGGTGAAGATTGCCCGTTTTTTGAGAATCAATGCTGGGCCAGTAGCCGCTTTCAACTTAGGCCGTGATGGAGACTTAGAGGAAGCTTTTGAAGACTATACCAACGAAAAAGACTTTGATGATGCTTTTCGTCGTGCGGCACTTGGGTATCAAGCAGGTATAGGCCTTGATTTTGGCAAACTCAATTTTGACTTACGTTATGAAGGAAACCTTACAGATGTAGTAAAACTTCAATTGAGCAATCCACAAGCTCAAGCGCAGTTTGACCGTAAGATGAATCTCGTTCAAGCTACACTAGGTTTTGCTTTTTAGTGCTTCATTTATTCCATCAATCAATAAAAAAAAGGGCGATTATCGCCCTTTTTTTATTGATTGAACTTTACTTTTCAAATACTTCATCCTCTTCTCCATTTACGATTTGAGTATCATTTTCGGCGTTTATCTCGTGTTTTTGAGGGTCGGGGGGAGTGTGTTTATCAGGTTCGATTTCGGGAGGAGCCGTAGGCTGCTCTATTTCGGGCTGATGAATTTCGGGCTGCGCAGGATGCGGCTCCACTTCGGGTGCTGGCGTAGGTGGCGCAGGCGTAGGATCGGGTGTTTGTGTGTTTTTCATGGTTTGAAATATGTTTGGTTTGGGTATTATTTTGAAAAACTTGTGCCACGATTTTTGGGGAACAATCTCCTCAGGCTGGTACAATATTGAGCTGGAATACATTTTTAGCGTATAGTAGTAACGCTAATAATCTAGTGAAGCAAACTTTGATAGGTTTCAAGTTTGATTAAGTATTGACAATAAAACCAAAAAAACAGCCGCTATGCCTCCCGTACCTCAAAATATTCAGTTGCCTTATATAGCACGTTTAGCTTTTGGGCTTATTTGTGTGACCATTATTGTATATTGGATGCACGTGCTGGGCTCAATCGTGACTTTGCTATTGTTTTCTATCCTTTTTTCGATAGCGATGTATCCGCTTACTGATTGGCTAGAACGGAAAGGTCTAGGTAGAATGTTAGCCATTACGATTTCAATTCTTACATTTTCGTTGGTAGCGGCGGGGGTATGTATGGTCTTGGGGTATCAGGTGAGAGATTTTTCTGAGATGCTTCCTCAATTGATTAATAAAGTAAATGCCTCCCTAAGCAAAGTGCAGCTTTGGGCGTATGAGCGTTTTAAAATTCCCCCAAGCCGGCAGTTAAATGAGTTGCAGAAATATTGGCAAAATATAGCCGAAGGGGGAGGTTCGGTAGTAGGAACCGCCGTCTCTACCACCACTACGATGCTAGGTAATATCTCTATCTTGCCCGTGTATATTTTCTTCTTGCTGTATTATCGCGATATGTTCAAGCAGTTTTTTTGCAAAGTCTTTGCTTCTACCAAAAAAGCCAAAATACATGAAGTACTTGGTAAAATATACGAAGTAGTCCACAGCTACCTTTCAGGACTTTTGATTGTGACCTTGATCGTGGGTACGCTCAATTCGGTAGGGCTATTGATTTTAGGGATTCCATCGGCTATCTTCTTTGGGTTTTTAGCGGCTATTTTATTGATTATTCCTTATATAGGAATCTTGATAGGGTCTATTTTGCCCATTGTGGTAGCTCTCGTTACCAAAGATTCCCCTATGTACGCGGTAGGAGTGGCTGGAATATTCTTCTTTGTACAAATGCTTGAAGGAAACATCATTACGCCTTATATCGTAGGTTCCAAAATCAGTGTCAATCCCTTGGCGGCCATTGTCATGTTGTTTTTGGGGGGGGCTTTGTGGGGAATTGCAGGGCTGGCTTTGGCCTTACCACTTACGGCGATTTTAAAAGTGGTTTTTGATGAAGTAGAAGCGCTCAAACCCTACGGATATTTGCTAGGAGAGCCTGAAACTACCAATAAACAACGAGCTATTCAGAGCAAAAAAGTGCAAAAAATTGAACAAAATGTAGTGGAAAGTATTGCCGAAACTACCAAAGAAGTAAAGTCCCTTTTTGGGCGAAAAAAAGCCACAAAATCTGCTTAACGAGTAAAATTGGGTAGAAGATTCCACAAACTTTAAGCTTTGAAAGCAGTAAATTGAAGAGTTGTAAGTGGTATAGTTTTTTGTAAATCTTAAACATCAAAGACTAACACTACAATTTAAAATACCTATGGACATAGCCATTACCCCAGAATATACAAAAAGTAAAGTAGGTGGTATGGGAGCCGTACCGACCGACGAAGGGGTTTCGTTTAGAGTTTGGGCTCCTAATGCAAAAGAAGTATTTGTAACGGGCGACTTCAATGATTGGGAAAAAACAACTATTGCTTTGACTCACGAAGAAAACGGCTTTTGGTCGGTACAAGTACCTGAAGCAGCCACTGGGCATCAATACAAGTATGTCTTGAAAACAGCCCAAGGCGAATTGATGAGAAATGACCCCTACGCTCGCGAAATGACCAATTCGGTAGGCAACAGTGTGGTCGTTAATCATTCGGATTTTGATTGGGAAGATGATCATTTTGAAATGCCCTCGCTCAACAAAATGGTCATATATGAGCTCCACGTAGGAAGTTTTAACGTAAAGGAAGAAGGCAAAGCAGGCGATTTTTATGGCGTAATCGAAAAATTGGATTATCTAAAATCTGTTGGAGTTAATGTCATAGAATTGATGCCAGTGGCCGAGTTTCCGGGTGGTTTCTCCTGGGGCTATAATCCCGCTCACCCTTTTGCGGTAGAGTCAGAGTATGGTGGCCCCAAAGCACTAAAAGAACTCGTGAAAGCAGCACATCAAAAAGGAATCGCGGTGGTGTTGGATGTAGTTTACAACCACTTTGGGCCTACTGATATGGATTTGTGGCAATTTGACGGTTGGCAAGAAAACGGTTTAGGGGGAATTTATTTTTATAACGACTGGCGCGCCAAAACTCCTTGGGGAGATACACGGCCTGATTATGGAAGATCAGAAGTGCGTCAGTATATCCGTGATAATGCGCTCATGTGGCTTGAAGAATACCACATGGATGGCCTTAGGATGGATATGGTTCCTTATATCAGAAACGTAAATGCTGACGGGAATCCTGCCAATGACCTCGAAGAAGGCTATAAACTAATACAGTGGATCAATTCAGAGATTAAATCTAGATATCCTCAAAAATTTACGGTAGCCGAAGATTTACATACGCTAGATGCCATTACAGCACCTGTCGAAAATGGAGGACTCGGCTATAGTAGTCAGTGGGATAGTCAATTTGTACATCCTATTAGAGACATTATTATCCAAATGCACGATGAGCATCGTAACATGGATGTAGTGGTGGCGTCTATTCTACACCGTTATAACAATGATGTTTTTGAAAGAGTCATTTATACCGAATCTCATGATGAAGTATCAAACGGCCAAGCCCGTGTAACGCAGGAAATTGCGGGAGAGCAGGACGTCGATAATTGGTATACCAAAAAACGCTCTCTCTTAGGAGCTGCTCTTATGATGACTGCGCCTGGTATCCCGATGTTGTTTCAAGGACAAACCATGCTTGAAGATGGCTGGTTTCAAGATACCGACCCTATCGATTGGGCACGGGTGTCAGAATTCAAAGGCATTACTAAGCTTTATCGGGATTTGATTCATTTGCGCCTTGATTATAAAGGAATTACGAAAGGTCTATCAGGACAAAATGTAGAAATTTTGCATGTTGACAACCAAAATAAGGTAGTGGCTTTTCAGCGTTGGATGGATGGGGGACCCAAAGATACCACAGTGATAGTAATGAATTTTTCGCAGCAACCTATCGAAAACTATAGTATCCGTTTTCCAACCCAAGGGCTTTGGAAAATCAGATTCAACAGTGATTGGGAAGGCTATGATAATGATTTTGATAGTCATTTTAGCCATGATGTAGAAATAAATACCTCCCAACATGACGATTCTCATTGGACTGCTGGGGTTTCTTTAGGAGCTTACAGTACTATTATTTATTCACAAGATTAATCAAAATTGTTTCACAATAAACTTACTAATAGAATGAAAAGAGTATTCAAAACCGCCGCGATGTTGTTAGCATTAGGAATGTTTACATTGACTAGCTGCTCAAGAGAAGACAAAAGAGAAGTAGCTGATGATGTTCAGAATGCACAAGACAAAGTAGAAAACACCGCTGATAATGTAGCTGAAGATGTAAAAGAAGCAGGCCAAGAAACGGCGGCTGAAATCGAAGCCGAACGTAAAGAAATGGCCGAAAAAATCGAAAAACGTAAGAAAGAAATCAATGAAGAATTAGATGAGTTGGATGCCAAAATCAAAACGGCTAAGGCGAATGAAAAAGAAAAATGGGAAAAACGCCGCGCTAATCTCAAAGAAGATATCAATGAGCTAGATGCTGAAATGGCCGAAGTCAAAAAAGACGTCAAACGGGATTGGAAAGAGTTTAAGCGCGATCTAAATGCTAAGATTGATGACATGCAAAAAGATCTAGAAAACTAGTATACAATCCAATTTTGTCCGAAAAGTAAGTAAGCACCAAGAAACATTTGGTGAGAAAAGCTTTTCGGACAGAATTTTTTAATAAATGATATGAAAAATCTCTGCACTATTGTCGTAAAGACATTATTTAAGGTCAGTCAATAAAACAACTTAAGCATATATCCACATAATAACACACCTAATTGAAGAGCGTCATGGAAGAAGTGAAAGAGTCAATGGTGGTACAGTTGAGGAAGTTGTGGGCGCTGTACCTGCGACGCTTGCAAGTATGCAAGCAGCTCGAAAAACAATCGTTAGCTGAAGATAAAAGTACGTTTATCAAACATTTTCAGGCCGAAACGCAGCTTTTTCTTAACGAAGCAAGCCAGTTTGATTGGATTCTTGGGCAAAAATGCTTGCCTATAGCCGTGAGCTGTAAAAGCCTGTATGAGGTTGATAATCATCTGATTAATGTTTATACTGTCTTGCAGAATGATACTTCTTGGGAGCAAGAATACCCCGAGTTGTCGCGATTTCTGATGCGAAACTTAGGACGTATCAAGGCTTCTTTGGGGTTGACTCGCTATTTATGATAGCAATAGCCGTCGGGTTGAGTCAATAATTATTCGTACATTTACTAATGTTCACCTAGCGGTCATTTTTGAAAAACAAACTAGAAAATGGGCGACTCAAATCACTATAATCTTATCTTTTTAACCCATTTTTATCCATGAAACTAAGAGGCAAAAGTGTCTTCAAGTATCAAGTCAACGAAAACACGCCCGTCCTAATGCTATTACGGCCTCGCCGTCAAGAGGGCCAATCTATCATCAAAGAAGAATTTACGACTGAGCCAACCTTCCCTTTTAATGAATATACCGACGACTATGGTAATCAGTGTCAAAGAGCGGTATTTCCGGTAGGCCCGCTTACTATTACCACTGAGGTGGAGTCATTGGTGGAGCCACATGTTCAGCTGCAAGAGCCTTTTCCTGGGTTTGTACCAGTAGAAGAATTACCAAGCGAGACGATTATTTATTTATTGCCCAGTCGCTATTGTCAGTCTGAGCTTCCCGAAATCAATGATTTGGCCCAACAGATTGTGGAAGGAGTGCCGGTAGGCTATCTTCAAGCAGAAGCTATACGCAATTGGATACATCAAAACATTAAATATGAGTACAATACTACCGATTCTTCCACTACTGCTTTAGACATTGTACGGCAAAAAGTAGGCGTCTGCCGCGATTTTACCCATTTGAGTATTGCGCTGTGTCGTAGTTTATGCTTACCTGCCCGTATGACTGTAGGGTATTTAGACAAACTAAAATACATGGATTTACATGCGTGGTTTGAGGTTTTTTTGGGAGGACAATGGCACACCTTTGATGCCGTACAACCCCAAACGGAAGGATGTAGGATTGTGATAGGCTACGGGAGAGATGCCGCTGATGTAGCCATGGTGACTCAGTTTGGGGATTCGGAGTTGCTGTCTTTGACGGTAGAAACGGCTGTGATAGAAGAAGACTAAAAAAAAATTATGCGCTTAGAGAGCTACTATGTAGGTATAATACCACGGCATTAGAATCAAAAGAGGGTGTCTGCATCAGACACCCTCTTAGTTTAATGATTGCCGTCCTGATACGGGTCTTGACCGTAGTAAGAGGCAATTGCAATTTTTTGGCAGTTTCTTCGTGCGTATATCCACCCCAGTATACCATTTCGATGAGTAGCCGGTGCTCGGATTTTAGAGTAGATACGAGCTCTCTTAGTTCATGGCTGTCCATCAATCCAAATATAGCTTGGCGCTCTTCTATTGAAGGAGCTGCTTTTTCGATTTCAATCATTTCGGGGCGTCTGGCTCTTAAAAAATCAATAGCGCAGTTGCGGGCTATGTTGAGCATCCAAGTGAATAGTCGTCCTTTTGAAGAATCATAATGGGCTATTTTTTTCCAAATCTTGACGAAAGTATCTTGAAGTAAATCCTGAGCAACTTCTTCTTCTTGCACAATTTTGAGGAGTATTCCATAAAGAGCCTCCGAATAGTTGTCATATAGATAGTTGAACGCTTTCCGATCTTGTTGAGAGAGCATTTCTAACAGTTCGTTTTCGGCATAAGTTATTCCTTTCATACAAGTCTGGGAGAAATTTAAGGGAGTTAGAGAAATTAAGAAAAGCTTGGTTTGTAATATAAAGTCTTCAAAGAGACCAAGTTATTGGATTTTCAAAGTCTCTTGTTCGGCTTTATTATATTGGGTGCTTGTACTGATACTTTGTATGATTTTGAGCGAGTTTTCGAGGTTTTCGCGTTGACGTTGCAGTACTCCTCGAAGTTCTTCATTGTTATATATTTCTGCGGTGGCCAAGGCTTCATCGTATGTCTGAAGAGCGGAGCTATCACCAAATTCGCAGGAGGCTAAGATAGCGGCTCTATCATTTCCCACAATCGCTGCTTTCAGATTAAGCCAAGCCTGATGGATATTTCCACCGATTGTTCCTTTGGTGGTGGGTTCGGCTCTCATGTCCCGAATATAAGCGGCCAAATTTTCAGCAAAATTGACGCTTTCATTGAGCATAGTCGAAAATACTATTTGCAGGTCTTCATCCTTGATTTCTTGTGCTGCTTGATGGTACCCCGCTATCCGGTCGTTGTTGATATGTAGCAGTCCATTGAGTATATCAACAACTTTTTTGATGGTGTCTTGATTGAGTTCCATGACGTAGCTTTAATAAATATTAAATAGATTATTAATACATATTTTCCAAAAAAATCTAATACCACCCATTTTAGGGTAAAATTGAGGAGAGAAAATGAGGAGTTGGGGTGTTTTTTCTACAATATTTTGGATTACCTCACTGGCATCTGTTTTTCTGATAGATAAGTATCTAAAAGAGTCCATACTCAAAACAAGATATTGTTATGAATAACATTGAAAAAGAAAGTGTCAAAGACGACGCAAAATCTCAGAAAATTTCGGCAAGTACTATTTTGTGGGTAGTGCTTGTGGTTGGAATCGTACTCATGGGCTTTGCTTATTTCAGCGGATATTTTACAGTCGGTGAAGACGGTGGAGGAAGAATGGGCCCCGTAAACGGCAAAGACTCAGCGATAGTTACCGAAAGTGACACCATACAGGGAAATTAATCCTTACGTATCCAAGCTGATTACTGTATACACACAATGAGATTACCTTCTAAAAAAACATATCTTTTCTTAATATAACCAAAAATCAATTTTTTATCATGAAAACTAAAGAAGAATTGCTTAAAGAAGCTGCCGAGCATAAAGCCGAAACAATGGAAAAAAAAGCAGATGTAGCCAAATCTGAACTACAAGAAAAAGTAGACGATGTAAAAATTGGAGCTGCTACATTGGCCGAAAAAGCCCAAGACAAATGGGAAGATTTCAAGGATAAGGCCGAAGATGCTTGGGAAAATACCAAAGACAAAGTAAAAGACGCTTGGGAGGATACTAAAGACAAAGCCGAAGAAATTCGCGATAAAGTAAACGACAAAACCCAAGAAACAAAAGAAGAAATTCGGGAAAAAACAAGATAATAATCCTTTCTTCATCGCCTCGATTCGACTCAATATATAGCCGAATCGAGGCTTTTTGTTGATAAAACAAACAACCTTCATTTATTGAATACATCTAACCTAATCGCTTTATAGCTATGGATTTAAGGACCGATTCGCCTTACTGGCTTATGAAAAACGGCTTTGTTTATTCTTACCCTTCTCTCAATCATTCGGTCAAAACAGAAGTAGCTATCATAGGCGGCGGAATTACCGGTGCTTTGATAGCCTATCATCTTACCCAAGCGGGGATTTCTACGGTGGTACTTGACAAACGTAAAATCGGAATGGGAAGTACTTGTGCGAGTACCGCTTTGCTTCAATACGAAATTGATACTCCTTTGAATCAGCTTCAGTCTTTGGTGGGTGAAAAAAACGCTAATCGCAGCTATCTACTATGTGTAGAAGCCATCAAAAAAATCGAATCTATAACCAAAACCTTACAGAAGGATGTAGGTTTTGAAAACAAACAGAGTTTTTACTACGCATCCCGAAAAAAAGACCTTGACGAACTTGAAAAAGAACTAGAATTAAGGCAAAAAATAGGGATAGAAGTTGAGTTTTGGACCCAAGAAAAGATAGAAAAGCATTTTAGTTTTTCAGCCCCTGGGGCTCTCATGTCAAGCTCAGGGGCGCAAATTGACGCCTATCGTTTTACACATGAGCTTTTTCAGTGGGCAAAAGCACGCCAATGTCAGGTATTTGATGATACGACCGTGGAGGAGATGGTGCACCATAAAAATGGAGTCACCCTAAAGACCGAGCAAGGCCATACTGTGGATGCCAAAAAGCTGATTATCGCGTGTGGATATGAATCTCAAAACTATTTGACCAAAAAAATAGTAGACTTCAATTCTTCATTTGCGGTAGTGAGTGAGCCTGTGCCTATGGAAGATATTTGGTATCACAACTGCTTGATTTGGGAAACCGCCCGCCCTTATTTATACATCCGAACAACCTCCGACAGTCGTATATTAATAGGTGGAAAAGATGAGCCTTTTTATAGCCCTACCAAAAGAGACGCCCTCAACAAGCGTAAGGCAGCTCAGCTAGAAGATGCCTTTAAACGAAAATTTCCTAATATCCCGTTTCGGGTAGATTTTAAGTGGGCAGGGACCTTTGCCGAGACTGCTGATGGGCTACCCTATATTGGAAAAGTGAAAGAGCACCCACATACTTACTTTGCTATGGGATTTGGAGGTAATGGCATTGTTTTTAGCCTTCTAGCAGCGGAGATAATCAGAGATGAGTTGGAAGGTAAGAAAAATGCGGATGCGTCAATATTTAAGTTTGACCGTTAGAGTTTATCGCTAAAAAAATACGGCTATTGAAGGATTTGCTCTATTTTGCTCAAATCGAGGGGTTTTTCGACAAAACCATCAGCACCAGACTGTAGTGCACGCTCCCGTAAGCCGCTCATTGCGGTGATCATGACGAGCCTAGAAGTAGGGGCTTTTTCCCGAAATTTTTCGATTTGTTCTACACCGATTCCATCTGGAAGATTGTTGTCCAGAAAAATCAATGAAGGCTGCTCTTCGGCGGCTTTAGCAAGCCCTTCTTCGAGAGTATGTGCTCTAAGCGACATAATCCCAAATCTCTGTAATGCTAACCCTAATAAAAGACAGGTGTCAATCTCATCGTCTATGATCACAGCCTTTCGGTAGGTTCCTGAAAAGGCTCTATTACTCATTTTTACAAATTGGTTAAAATACACATTATTAATATTTTGAGTCATGGCTGAGCTAATAATACAAAGCAATTTTTCTTTGTATTATTAGCTTTAATATTAGTTAAAAAATCGTGCCAGTATAATACATTAGTGGCAGATTTGATACTCAATAAACCTCAAATTGGGGAAAAAAGGTAACACAATCAACTTTTAGGGAGGTATTCGTGTATGGAATGGTTTTTTTTTGATGATATACGAAAATATATGTCAATCACTAAAACTTAAATGCCATGACTAATAATTCGAAAGTTGTACTGGGTATCATCACTGCCGCTGCCGCAGGAGCTGTTATAGGAATGTTGTTTGCTCCCGAAAAAGGTAGCGAGCTTCGTGATAAAATGCGTGACACCGCCAACGGCTTCGCTTCTGACTTGTTGGATGCCATTCAACGTGGTCGTCAGCAATATACAGAATTAGAAGGCGAAGTAGAAGACAAAGCCAATGAGCTCAAGTCGAAAGCTGCGGGTAAAGTTGCTGAAGTAAAAGACCGTGTAGAATCGGAAGTTGAAAATGTGAAAGATAAAGCGCAACGTTATTCATAACGGTGAGTCTGACGAAAAGGTACAAACCTGCTAGCTTATAAACCATTATCACAACCTCGAAATTGCGAAGGCATCAGTCTTCGCAATTTCTCAAAATATGATTCAATCCAATGCAAGTACTAGAATCTGCAAACGAAATCAAAGAACGAGCCGGAGACTGGTTTGAACACGCTTCTGATTATTTGGAGGCACGTTGGAACCTAGGCGTGTTGGATGTTTCTCAAAAAACCGCTAATGCCATTTCAAGTTTGGTTTCGGCGCTTATTTTGGGGGCTATTGGTATGTTGGGGTTGCTGTTTTTGAGTTTAGGAGCTGCATGGCTCATCGGAGAAAAGCTCCAAAGTTTGGCGGCGGGATTTTTTATCGTAGCCTTGTTTTATGGAGTTGTCGGAGTGGTTTTGTACTTGGTCAAAGACCGGTTTATTAAAATTCCAGTAGTCAACACTTTTATAAAAAAGTTTTATTATGAAAACTAAGATTGAAACAGTGGATGACCTGCGAGCTGAAAGAGCACGATTAAAAAACAAGTTAGAATTGTCTAGAATTCATATGCGAAAAGAAATAAATGCCATAAAGACAGAGCTTAGCCCCGCACGACAGGCCGTAGGAGTGGTAAGTGATTTGTTGACTACTCCTCGAAAAGGGCTGTTGCCTATTGGAGTAGGGATTGGAGTAGACCTAATCTTGCGACGCACCTTGCTCTCTAAAGCAGGCTGGCTTCCAAGGTTGATAGTCCCTCTCATAGTACGGAATGTCACCACAAATCTAATTCAGAAAAACAAAACGAGCATCGTAGAAAAAGCCCTGATTTGGCTCAAAAAAGCCACCGATAAGCCTCAGCCCAAGCCACAGCTTATAGAGGCGGCCGCTCCTCAAAAATTGTTGCCAAGCCCTGCCAAGCTCAATGGCAAGGTTCAGCATCCGTCTCTTATGGATAATTAATAAAAAGCCTTGAAGGATTCGGGTTTTATGGGCAAATGGGTAAGGTTAATCCAAAACTTAACCAATGTTAGGATGGTATCATTGAAGACATCAAACGAAGAAGGTTTGGAAATGTAGCAGTTGGCACCTAAAGCATAACATTGGTTAACGTCTTTTTCTGATTTTGAGGTAGTCAATACCACTACTGGAATTTTGCGGAGCTTAGGTTCTGTTTTCAACACTTTTAATACTTCTCTTCCATCCATCCTAGGCATATTGAGATCAAGGATGATAAGTCCTACCGAAGCATCATTGTTGTCGGTACGGATGTATTCCAATAGCTCCAAACCATCTCCTACAAACACAGTTGGGTTGAGTAAATTACAATCGTCAAGGACAGATTGCAGCAAGTACCGATCGTCGTCGTCGTCGTCGGCTATAAGGATAGTGGCGTTTCTGTTCATAATTTCGGGGCTAAATGATTTGTTACTGGCAAATAGATGTGGAATATGGCTCCTTCTTGATTTGGTTTTGCCTCTGCAACTATAAACCCGTTGTGATTGGATACAATTCGGCGGCATAGTGCTAGACCAATTCCTGTGCCTTCATATTCAGACCGATTATGTAATCGTTGAAAGATTACGAAGATTTTTTCAGCATAAATAGGATCAAAACCTATACCATTATCTATAAACGAAATTTGGTGGTAAATGTTTTCTTTTTGGTTGGTATTTATTCCTGCGATACTTTCCCCCACCACCTGCTTATACACAATTTCTATCATGGGTGGAGTATCGGGTTTGCTATATTTTATGGCATTGGAAATCAGATTGTTGAATAGCTGAATGATCTGAAACTCTATACCACTAATCACCGGTAGCGTTACGCTTTTGATGGTCACTTTTTTCTTGGAGATAGTATCCGAAAACTCGTCTTTTATGCGTTTCAGTAGAGCGTTTAGGTCAATGTCTTGGAATATTTTTTCACGCATATTTGCCGTTCGTGAAAACAATAGCAAATCATCAATAAGCTGCTGCATCCGATTCGCTGATTGATTGATTTTGCTGAGGTTAGCTTTACCGTCTTCGGTGAGTTGGTCGTACTGTTTTAGGATGAGTCTTTCGCCAAAGGCGCGGATTTTGCGCAGCGGCTCTTGTAAATCATGAGATGCTACATAAGCAAACTGCTCAAGTTCGGCATTGGCGCGTTCTAAATCCGTGAGCTTTTCTTCCAATGTCTTTTGGAAACTAATACGTCGCGAAAGCTCTACGTACAATAATCGGAAGAAAATGAGCAAAAATGCCAAAGACACGACCGAAAGCAACAAAAGGTAAAAGTTAGTGTTGCGGTCGGCTATTTTTTGCATTTCGGCGCGTTGATTGAGCAGTTGGAGTTCGTCTTCTTCAAAATGCCGAGAAATTACCCTAATCTTATCCACTTCTTTTCGGCCTTCTTCTAGGGCATTACCATCAAAATGCTGTTTGGCTTTGATACGGCTAATATTTAGTTCAATTAGATTTATGTGCCGTTGGATAAGCATATTGATAGTATCTAAGCGTCGGAGCTGTAGGGGATTGTCTCGCACAAGCAGCCTGAAGTCACGGGTTACTTTTTTTAGTTTGTTTCTCCCTTCGGCATAAGGATATAAATATTTTTCTTGGCCTGAGAGTAAGTAGCCCCTATGTCCGATTTCTATAATAGATAGAGTATTGGTCAGGTCTTTGTTTTTGAGACGTACACGGTAGCTGTGATTGACCGATTCGGTGCGTCGGCCGGTTTCTTGTACTCGGTCGTAGGCGAGCCAGCTTAAAAAGATAAGCATAAATAAACTGACGGCCATTGCTAAAAAAATTCCCAACAAATCGTTGCGTAAAATCATAAGGGTAATAAATCTGTGGCTTATTTTCTACAAATATATGTAGAGAAAAATACCCAATTTGGGTAAAAAAACGTTTTAGTATAAAACTATAAAATCATAATAGGTGTTGTATATAAAAAGTTTGAAAAGTGTAATCTGCTGATTTTTAGGATTTTTTGTAAATTTAGACTTGTAAATATAAATTTTAATTGAATGTAATTACTTACTGAGGCATCCAATTTGGTAGATAAAACCAAAAAATGTTGTCCAACAATGGCGGCTACTATGCTAAACCTCGTACAATCTCAAAAGCAAACGCTGAAGATATCTCCGGCGCAAATTCAGTTGCTCAATTTTTTGCAGTTGAATACGCTTGAGCTTGAGCAGCATATTAAAAATGAGCTTGAAGAAAACCCACTGCTTGAAGAAGGAAACGAAGAGTCTGATGATAATTTTGGGGATGATTTTAATACCCCTACCAAGGCCGAAGACCGTACGCAAGATTATATGGATTGGGATGAATTCAAGGATGATGATATGCCCGATTATCGTACTCGAATCAACAATTATTCCGATGACGATACTAATTATACGCCCCTTGTGGTAGAGGCTGTCACTTGGCGTCAAGAGCTCAAGGAGCAATTTCATCTATTGCCCCTGAACGAACGTCAGCAAATATTGGCTGATTTTGTGATAGATTCTTTGACCGACGAAGGCTACCTTAACTATACGGCGGAGGCATTGGCCGATGACGTATCTTTTACAAGTGGGATTTTTGTAGAAGAGACTGAAGTCAAAGAAATCGTCGAAATCTTACGTAAAATGGACCCGGCAGGTCTGGGGGCGCGTGATTTGCAAGATTGCTTGTTGCTTCAATTAGAGCGCCGTTCAGATAAAGAAGCCGAATTAGCTACCCTTATCATAAAAAAATATTTTGACGAACTAGCCGCTCGCAATTATGAAAAACTAATGCGTGCTTGCGGGATTTCGTCAGAGGAACTTAAAGAAGTAATTGCACTTATTGCGTCACTCAATCCGCAACCTGTCATGGGTAGTCAGATTGACAGTTTTGTAATCAAAGACAACATTGTACCCGACTATATTGTCAGAGTAGACGGAGACCTAATCGAAGTAGAACTCAACAACCGCCGTATTCCACCTTTACGTGTCAATAAGTCATATGCGCAAGAAGTAGGAGGGACTCGGGCTGCCAATACCTACGTCAACTCTAAACTTAATGCTGCCAACTGGCTGATTGATGCGATTCAGCAGCGCGAAAATACCATGCTCAAATCAATGAGAGCTATCGTCAAACTGCAAGAAGAATATTTTCGTACGGGAGATGTTCGCAAGCTAAGACCGATGGTATTGAGAGACGTAGCGGAGCGTATTCAGATGGATGTCTCTACTGTGTCGCGCGTTACGAGTGGCAAATACGCCCAAACTCCCTTTGGAGTCATTCATCTCAAAGACTTGTTTACGGAAGGAATCGTCACTCAAAGTGGGGAGGAGGTATCTAATCGGCAGATACAGCTGGCGTTGGTAGAATTGGTGTCGCAAGAAGATAAGCAAAGCCCGCTCAACGATTTTCAGTTGGCCGAAATGCTCAGTGAAAAAGGATACTCGGTGGCGCGTAGAACAGTCGCCAAATACCGTGAACAAATGGATATACCAACGGCCTCGTTGCGAAGGATATTGTAATCAAAATCATATATGTGATCATGAATGTGAAAGCTAAGTTTTCGGAAAAATTCGAACAAATGGCCGAAGCGGCTACCCGAGGCGTAGGAAGTAGCTGGGCTTTTTTGTTGGCTTGTGGATTTGTGATAGGTTGGCTAGTAAGAGGTATAGCCGTTGGATTTGATGACATGTGGGACTTGGTCATGAACAATATCACGGCTATTGTCACTTTTCTGATCGTTTTTTTGATTCAACAATCTCAAAACAAAGATTCTTTGGCGATTCAGCTCAAACTGGATGAAATAATCTTGGCTTTGGATAAAGCCAACAACCAACTCGTAGATGCTGAAAATCTACCTGAAAAAAAATTGAGACATATGCATGGAGAATACAGTAAGCGGGTAGAAGCACAAACACCTAAGAATAAAAACCGTAAAACAACTTCTTCATCTTGAACTTTTGATTCGTATGGAAAATAGAATATTGGTCATTGATGATGACACCGACATTTGTTTATTACTACGCCGTTTTTTGACCAAAAATGGCTTTGAAGTTGCAATTGCCCACACAGGCGCCACGGGATTGGCGACACTCGAAGAATTTCGTCCTGATTTGGTTTTGACGGATTTTCGTTTGGGTGACATGGACGGGACGACCATCTTGACCAATATCAAAGAAAAATTCCCTAGTGTGCCAGTACTTATCATTACGGGCTATTCTGACATCAAAATCGCTATCAATGTCATGAAACAAGGCGCTTACGACTACATCACTAAGCCTTTGTTTCCGGATGAGATTTTACTTACAATTAAAAAGGCCCTGAAAGCTTCTCAAGAAGCTTCTGAGGGCGATACTGCCTTAGACGTAACCAATACTACTTCTAACCCCGCAGGTAGTCGCCGTAAAAGTAGCACTCAAGCGCAGTATATTTTTGGGGAAGGGCCCGAGTCTGTGTATCTCTACAAACAAGTAGATTTGGTAGCTCCTACCAATTATAGCGTGTTGATTTACGGAGAAAGCGGCTCTGGTAAAGAGGCCGTTGCACTCGAAATTCATAAGCGTAGTAAAAGAGCAAATGGGCCTTTCATTGCGATGGATTGTGGAGCGATTTCCAAAGAATTGGCAGCTAGTGAGCTGTTTGGGCACGAGAAAGGTTCTTTTACGGGTGCAATAGGACAAAAAATCGGTCATTTTGAAATGGCCAATGGAGGTACTTTGTTTTTGGACGAAGTCGGCAATCTACCCTACGATGTACAAATGTCGCTTTTGAGGGTAGTGCAAGAACGAAAACTGCGGCGTATCGGCGGAAACCGCGAGATAGACGTAGATGTAAGGCTGATTGTAGCATCCAACGAGCGTTTGATTGAGGCAGCTCGAAAGGGTAAATTTCGTGAAGATTTATACT
Source organism: Runella zeae DSM 19591 (assembly GCF_000423565.1). Taxonomy (GTDB): domain Bacteria; phylum Bacteroidota; class Bacteroidia; order Cytophagales; family Spirosomataceae; genus Runella; species Runella zeae. The sequence continues at coordinate 225,252 of NZ_AUIF01000017.1, forward strand.
ATCGTTTCAACGAGTTTAGTATTGATGTACCTCCCCTCAGAGACCGACGCTCTGATTTACTGACTTTTGCACAGTTTTTCTTGGATAAGACCAACGCCGAATTGGGCAAACAGGTAAAAGGCTTTACGCCAGAAGTAGAAAAAGCTTTTAAGGAGTATCCTTGGCCCGGTAATTTGAGAGAGATGAGAAATATCATTCGTCGATCAACATTACTTACCGAAGGAGATAAGATAGACATCCGAACACTCCCTTTTGAGCTTATTAATTATGATAGGTTGTTGTTTTTAGAACCAAACAATCCACCCTTGCCTGAGCCTTCTCCTTACGCTAGCTATGAAGCTCCGGCTCCGTCGATTCCGGCTAAGGTGGTGACTCCCCCCAAAGTAGATTTGAAATCGGCAGCGCTCGAAGCCGAATATGAAATGATTTTGAATGTTTTGAAACAAGTAAACTTCAACAAAAGTAAGGCAGCCCAAGCCTTAGGAATCGACCGGAAGACTTTATACAACAAAATGAAAAATATCAATCTTAGTAACTAATGCTGCCGCCCAATCATCAAGATAATGCTATGAAGCCTTTTGCCTTGAGTTTTTCTCAAAGTCAAATGGAAGCGTTGTTGCAAAATTCGCCTGATTTGGTATACATTGTAGATTTAAGATTGCAAAGCCTAATCTTCATAAATGAGAGAGTTAGCGATATTTTGGGCTATAGCATGGCTGAAGCAGAGACGCTAGTTCAAAAGCTATCATCCATTGTGATTCACTCGGATATAGCCTCTTTGTGGGAAGCTTTACTTACTAGATTTAGATTACTTCCTTCCAACGAAACCGCAGAGTTTCATCTAAAATTACGACATAAAGACGGCTCGGTGCGCACTTTACGTCATCGATGTAGAGTGATGACGAAAGAGGGCGAAGAAAATACCCAAATCATGGGAACAGCCGAAGACGTGACCGATAGCTCTAGCCGAGAACTTGCCTATCAAAAAAACCAATATCAGCTCAAAGAAGCAGAGGTAATATTTAAGTGCGGAAGCTGGGAGTGGCAGTCTCACGAAACATGCATGAGATGGTCAGATGGGCTATTCAGGGTATTTGAATTGTCGCCAGATCAGTACCCCGATAGATGTATTGAGTATAAGGTCTATGAAAGTTTTATATACCAAGAAGATATTGCTAAAGTACGAAGTTATGTAAGGCAACTATTGTCAGAACGACGCGGAACTTTGGATTTAGAGCATCGTATTGTAGATGCCAAAGGAGTCCTTAAATACATCACTCTACGCGCCAAATGCTATTTTGATGAAAAAGGCAAACTTGCCCGCCTTATGGGTGTCGCCGCAGACCGTACAGAAATTGAAAGCTACCAAAATGAGTTGGAAAGACGCCTGATTGCACTCAAAAAAAGCAACCAAGAATTGGAGCAGTTTGCGTATGTGGCTTCTCATGATCTACAAGAGCCTCTTCGTAAAATCATTGCTTTTGGAGAGCGATTGGATAAAAAATACAAAGATCAACTCGGTACAGAAGGGCAGTTTTTTATAGCTCGTATGACCAACGCCGCCAATAGAATGCACGGGCTAATTGAAGATTTGTTGACGTATTCGCGGGCTTCTCGGCAACTAGAATCCCAAGAACCTATTTCGCTCAATGAAGTAGCCAAAGAGGTACTGGAAGATTTAGAAGTAAAAATTCAAGATAAAAAAGCGATTGTTGAAGTAGACGACTTGCCCACTATCGAGGCACAATCCACCCAAATGCACCAGCTTTTTCTGAACCTTATTGAAAATGCCCTGAAATTTACCAAACCTGACCAAGAGCCAATTGTGCAGGTAAGGGTTCGGAAAGCTACCTTGCCCGAAATAAAAGCAATACCCCAACTCAATCCACATCAATCTTATTTTTGTTTTACTGTTAAAGACAATGGCATTGGATTTGAGCCTCAGTATGCAGAACAAATTTTTGCGATATTTCAAAGATTACATGGTAGATCAGAATATGAGGGTACGGGTTTGGGATTGGCGATTTGTCGAAAAATTGTCGAATCCCATCAAGGATATATTGGAGCTCGTGGAAATATAGGCGAAGGAGCTGAGTTTTATTTTTATTTGCCACACCGTCGGTCCGGCGTTTCGGCTTAGTACACAGTAGAATTTTTTAATTCTACACTAACCTAATGCATCTTATGAACAGTACAGACAGTAAGCAGACCAAGGAAAGTGTTTTGATATTAGTCGCTGACGACGATGAAGATGATCGGATGTTTACCAAAGAAGCCTTTGAAGAGAACCATTTACTGAATGATATTCGGTTTGTGAATGATGGTGTAGAGCTGATGGATTATCTCAAACGGCGCGCCAAATACGCTAACCCTGCCGATAGCCCACGCCCAGGTATTATCTTACTGGATTTGAATATGCCCAAAATGGACGGTCGTGAGGCGTTGAAAGAGATTAAATCTGACCCTACCCTCAAGACTATTCCAGTAGTAGTACTTACTACCTCAAAGACCGAAAAAGATGTATTACAGACCTACGATTTGGGGGTCAATTGTTTTATTACAAAACCTGTCACTTTTTCAAGTTTTATTGAAGTTACCCGCACCTTGGGGCATTATTGGTTCGATATTGTCAAGCTACCCAATTCTCAAGATTGATGCGAAAAAAGATATTGTGAATTTGAGAATTTGAAAATAAGATAATTTAAACATCAGGCGACTATGCTGGATATGTATTAAGTTATGGAATATTAGTGTTTTCAATGTTTAAGAATTAGAACCTATTTGCAAATTGTCATATTCCCGAATTACTAAATTATCGTATTTTCAAATTGCCTAATTGTCATATTTTCAAATTCTCTTATGTCGAAAGATATCATTAAGCTTCTCATTGTAGATGATGATGAGGATGATTTTTTCTTAACCTCAGATTATCTAAAAGATATTCGTTCAAAAAAATTTGATATTACATGGGCTAGTTCTTTTAGCAAAGGAGTAGAGCAGCTAGCGCAGTCAAAATTTGACCTCTGTTTTTTTGATTTTTTATTAGGAGCCAAAACGGGGCTTGATTTACTCAAGTCCGCTCTTCAAAATGGGGTCAGCTGCCCTATTGTTTTATTAACAGGCAAGGGCGATCAGCAAGTAGACCTAGAAGCCATGCGACTGGGGGCGATGGACTACTTGGTAAAGAGTGAGCTTGACTCCGAAAAACTAGAGCGTTGTATCCGATACGCCCTTGAGCGTGCGGAAGTACTGCGGCGCCTGCGAGAGAGCGAAACGCGTCTTCGGGGTATCTTTTCTCAACTAAAAGACGCTGTACTGCTCAAATGGCCCAAAGGTGGCTCTATATTTTATTTCAACGATGCGGCGCTTGACCTTCTGGGTTATGAAGAAAACGAAATATTGCAACTCTCCATGCGGCACTTATGTGCCTTGCCTACTCAGCACGATGAATACGTTCATACACTAGAAGAAAAAGGAATATTGGAGAATTTTGAAGTATGGCTCGTCCGAAAAAGTGGTGAGCGGGTGCTATGCTCTCTCCATGCTAGCAAACAAAACGATAGCGAAGGAAAGTTGTATTATTTGCTGGTTATTCAAAATATTACAGCTCGAAAAAAAGTCGAAAGAGACCGACTGCTGGCCGAAAAATCGGCTTCGACAGCGCGCTTGATACGTACTTTAGCGCATGAGGTGCGTAATCCGCTCACCAATATTCACTTATCACTCGATCAGCTAGAGTCCGAATTTACGACCGAAGACCAACGTCTTTTTGGAGATATTATTCGTCGTAATGGAAAGCGCATCAATGCCCTCATTTCGGAATTACTAAATTCTTTCAAGCCACAAGAAACAATCCTCAAGCAGGTATCTATTCAAGAAATACTAGATATTACGCTCAATGAGGCTATTGATAGAATCAACCTCAAAAAAATAACTCTTATAAAAGAATATGGGGAAGATTGCTTTTTACAGCTTGACGAGCCCAAAATCAAAATTGCCTTTCTGAATCTTATTATCAACGCTGTAGAAGCAATGGAAGAAAACGTAGGCGTACTCACCATAGCTACGCACGTAGCTGGGCAATCATGCTTTGTCGAAGTCAAAGACAATGGAACGGGTATTAGCCCCGAAAACCTGAATCGCTTGTTTGAGCCTTATTTTACTTCCAAAAACAACGGCTTAGGGTTGGGACTTGCTTCTACTTTTACGATTCTCCAATCCCACAAAGCATCGGTAGAAGTAGAGTCTGAGTTGGGCCAAGGTACTACTTTTACCGTTACTTTTCCTTTGGGAGAAAAACTTCCTGAAAATTAATCTGTTAATAGTCAGATATTTGTGGGAGGTAAGGAGCTTGCAAACACAAATACGTTCTTATTTGAGTTGTTTAAAAAAATGAAAGGGGCTGTATTAGCCCTTTTATTTTTTTGGGTCAAAGATGTCGTAAAAACAGCAGGATTTTTTTTTGATAGGCTACGCTTGGGAGAAGCGGTAGGAAGTTGGTAGCTACCATACATCAGATAGTGAGCTACCAACGCAAATCCAAATAAGGCATTCGTTTTCATATCTAAAAGGAAGGAAAGTAGGGGCAATATTTATTACTATTCTTGAACAATGACTCGCTCATGGGTGGAAGTAATAACTACCGTTTTAGAAGAATTGCTTCTAAAAAGAGAACGGGTAAACTTAATGATAACCATAGCCGTGAGAAATAACGCCCCAAAAACTGCCAACCACGCAATAAAACGGTAATACACATCCGCATTGATGCGGGCAATCAAAATGCCACAGAAAGCCCAAATTACGGACAAACCTAAATAGGCATTTTTGGTTTTAAACAAGGCCCAAGTGGTAATCAATGCCCCTACCAAAATCATAGTACATGCCCAGAAGGTTTCGGTATTGCCCCAGCCACTCCAGCCACTATCTACGAGTAGGGCGGTTATGTTAGCAATCGTTGCGATACAAATCCACCCTAAGTAAGTACCAAAAGCTGCTTTGACAGTAAAGCGTGAGCCACTCGCCAAAAAAGGAGCAATTTGTTTTATTTTTAGATTGATATGGACCAATTGAGCCAATAATAGCAGCATCACAACGACCGAAAACTGAATGTATCCATAATGCCACGAAAGAATCCAAAGGGCGTTGAGGATAGAGGTAATCATAAAACCTGCCCCTACGGTAGATACTGTATCTCCAGTAGCTTCGTCTACGGTACTGCTAAAAAGAGATTTGCTCTGCTTCATACAAAATACCAGCAATAAAAGATAAATCACTCCCCAAATGGAAAATGTAATAGGTGCCGGAACGAAGAGATTGGGGTATTGATCTGAAACTGCCCCGGTTGTTTTTCCATTAAGAGGCAGGGCGTTGGCCAAATAATTAACAAATATCATCACTCCAAAGAAAACCCAATTGAGGACTTGGAGGATTTTTACGGTTGATTTACTCCAAACAGTTTTCATGATATATATATAAGTTTATGTTAAGACTAAGAGGTATGATGCATCTGTGCTTTGGCGGGGAGCGTCACTTCTTCTTTCAGAATACGCACGGCATACGAGCCGGGCTTGATGCCTGAGCCGAGGCTGTTGGCGTAGACCTTGGTAAACTCAGCTCCGAAATACAAAATCACTGACGAATAATAAACCCACAATAAAATAATCACCACCGAACCAGCGGCTCCGTAAGCATTGCCGATATTGGACTGACCTAAGTAAAGCCCTATGGCGTATTTGCCAATCATAAACAAAACGGCTGTCACGCCGGCGCCAATGAAGGTATCTTTCCAGGCCACTTTCCCATCGGGCAAAACACTAAATATGACGGCGAATAAAACCGTCATTACACCCCATATGACAGCTATATTAAGAATCCAAAAAAGATAAGTTGTAGCCTCCGAAAACAACGACATTATCTTTTCGCTGAATAAGTTGAGAAGCGCATTGAGCAACAATGACACAATAAATAGAAAGCCTAAAGAAATAATCAACGAAAACGACAACAAGCGATTGGTGAGATATTTCAAAAAACCACTCTTAGGCTTGGGTTTAATCGACCAAATCTGATTGATTGAATCTTGAATCTCCGCAAATACTCCCGTAGCCCCAATAAGTAATGTGACAACCCCCACCACAGCCGCAATGCCAGTTTTACCAGAAAGCTGGGCGTTTTTAATAAGCTCTTGTATTTGTGTGGCGGCCTCACTACCAATCAGCCAGCTGATTTGACTATAAAGCTGCCCTTGTACAGCATCGCGCCCATAAAAAACTCCTACGACAGACATGAATACCAATAACATGGGAGCTAGAGAAAATAATGTATAATAAGATAGAGATGCACTCAGCTTGAGGGCATTATCGTTGGTGAATTCTTGAAAAGCTTCTTTAAGCAGTGAAAAGTATGTTTTCCAAGATGTAATCATGATAGAAGTGTGAGTTAAGTGCAAGAGTAGTAGTTATTTATAATATATATCACCAACAACCATTCCAATGGTATTGTTGTAGACTTTGGGGAATATTTTCTACGTTATTTGTTGTTTTCTCTACGCAATTTCCCCATTTATACCTTTTTTCGATACTGGCATAGCTATTTGAAGAAGTATAGCATCAAATGAAATTGTTTATCAACTCTAAATCTTTAAAAGTTATGCGCTCTCTCTTGTATATCATCGCCGTTATCCTTATCATAGGTTGGTTAATTGGTGCTTTTGCTTACAGCGCCGGAGGTCTTATTCACATCTTATTGGTACTAGCTGTTATTTCGTTCTTGATAGGTCTTATCCGTCGTGGAACGGTCTAATTTTCCCAAGTTATTTTTGCTATCATCGTTCATCTCTAACTTACTAAACGTCATGGAAATCTTTTTGTTAATGACCATCACAGGACTGATTGGTTTGGCAACTTCGGTAGGTATGATGTACTTATCACATACCACTAACTCACACGATACTTCGCGATTCAATACAGAAGGACGCAACGAGTTTTATCGACGCGTAAAACTAAATGCCGGTCGTTTGAAGTAACACATGGTTTTTTAAGTTAGAGTTAGCACACCATTACAATCAAATATATTAAAGTAAACAGTCATGCAAGCAGATATTGGAATACCACAAGTTCAGACCAAAAAATTAGTAGATGTGCTTCATCGGCTATTGGCCGATGAGCACATCATACTCACCAAAACGCGCAATTATCATTGGAATATCAGAGGGTCTAGTTTTATGGAGCTTCATAAGTTTTATGAGTCACAATACGAGCTACTGACCAATCTAATCGATGAAATTGCCGAACGAGTCACTCAGCTAGGTGATACTGCGATAGGAACCATGAAAGAATTCTTAGAAACCACACGGTTGGAAGAAGGCCCCTATCATCATCAACAAGACCAACAAATCAAACGTCTATTGGAAGATCATCAAACCTTGTGTAAACATCTAAGAGAAGATATCGACCAAAGTGATAAATATGACGACCCAGTTACAACTGACTTTTTGACAGGGGTACTGGCCCAACACGAAAAAATGGCTTGGATGCTACGTTCGTTTTTAAAGTAGCACTCAAAATATATCGAATTCCTTGGCGCAGCCATGAAAACTTATCAATACATATCGCTGAATAATATTTGGAGTCTCAGTTTGGGATTCTTGATGATACTCACGCTTTCTGACTGTACTTCCACACCAAAAACGTCGAAACCGAGTACATCCTCCAACTCTAATCGCAAAATAAGCAAGGCTAAAGACCCCGCTGATTATGCGATTAGAGCCTCAGCGGTGGGAGGAGTCGCAGGGAGTATTATCCAAAAATACATGGAAAAACAAGCTACGGACTTGCGTCAAACTTTAGGCTGGATTTCGCAAATACAGCAAGTAGGGGAAGGTCTGATAATCACCATAAATTCGGGGATATTGTATAAAGACAATACCGCTGAACTTTCGACCGAGCCTCAAACAAATTTGAAAAAACTAGCGGAAACGCTAAATAATTATAAAAATACCGAGATTTTGATAGCCGCTCATACCGACAATGTGGGTGATGCCAAACAGAACCAATTATTGTCGGAAAAAAGAGCCGCCGCTTTTGCTGAATTCCTAACTTCTCAAGGCGTATCGCCATTGCGAATCGTAAGACAAGGATTTGGCGGTGCTACACCCGAGGTTTCCAATAATACAGATGAAGGGCGGCGTCAAAATCAACGTGTAGAGCTAGCCATTGTAGCCAATGAGTCTCTAAAAAAACAAGCAAAGAAAGAAGCTCGTGAAGCGAGAGTTAGTAAAAACTAAACGATAACTAAGACCGATGCCAGATACTATTGTAACTCCAGATGATTTTGAAAAAAACGCAAAAGGAGAAATCGTAAGAAAAAAAGAGGAAAGTAAGCCGACTTCTAAAAATCTCGCTGAAGCTCCAGACCATGTAGATAGGGAGCTATATGAGGAGCAAAAAAAGAAGGCAGAAGAAGCCGCCAAGTATGATTAAAAACAGAAAATAGCTATGAGTACTCAAGAAAATGGTATAGTTACTACCAATAGTCGGCCTAAAGTGGGAAATACCGAAAACTCAAATGAGGTACTTCAAGATGGAAAAATTCCGGAAGGAGAATCTAACGACGATTCAGAAAAAAAATCAGATATACCACGCACTTCTACGAAAGAAAGTGCTAAAGCATCAGAACAAAAAAATATAAGTGGCAAACGAGGCTATAATGAATTACAGCCAAATCGTAAGCCTAAAAAATAGTAGAATTTTTCATAAGGTTAAGGGTTTAGGAATGGGTCGAGAGTAGGATGGTTTTGCTATCCTACTCTTTTATTTTTATCCAAAACCAGCTATGTTTGTTAGGCCTCTTTATTTTATAAAAACAGTTAAACAAAGCTTGAAAGAGGCTTTTATCATTAGATTGTATTTAATCCCCCAAAACTCATGTTTGTACATCACGTATTCTTTTTTCTCAAAAATCCCGATAATACTGCCGACCGTGACCAACTCGTCGCTGGCCTACAGACCCTGACCTCGATAGAAGGCGTCAAACTTGCTCATATCGGAAAAGTAGCCGACACTCACCGAGGCGTCATAGACCGTTCGTATTCGGTGTCATGGTTGATGCTGTTTGACGACAAAGCTGCCCAGGATATTTATCAAGATCACCCAGTACACCATAAGTTTGTGGAAGATTGTGCGCATTTGTGGGAAAAGGTAATCGTTTATGATTCGGATGATGTCTGAAAAAGAGACGATACCTATTCGGCAGGCGTTTCTTCAAGCTCCTTTTGCGTACCGAAGTATGCAAGAGATTGAAGAAAAACGTAGCCAAACGCCAGACTTACCTCATCGCCACGATTATTTTATGGTGATGCTGGTAGAAGCTGCCGAAGGCGTACATCAAATCGATTTTGTTGATTATGAGCTTCGGGCAAACACCGTCTATTTTGTAGCCCCTGAGCAGATTCATCACGTGACTTTGGCGCAATCTACGCCGCAAGGTCACGTGATTTTGTTTCGTCCCGATTTTCTTCAGCAGTATAGTATTTCGCCGGCGCAGCTATATGATATGGAGTTGTTTTTCAACTGTGACGAGGTTCGCCCTTTGGAGCTTTCGGCGGCAGCGTTTGCGTCGTTGCTTCCCTACGTGAAGGGCCTGATAGCCGAATACACTTCTGATAAGCCCCAAAAATGGGATGCGGTGGGAGCATGGCTAAAATTGCTTTTGCTAGAGTGTAAGCGTTTTAAGATACTTCAAAATGTGACCTATAAAACATGGGACAAACGCCAAGCCGAGATTGTAAAACAATTTAAGAATGATGTCGAGCATTTTTTTCAGAAGTTGCATAAGGTCAACGAATATGCCGATAGGCAAAATCTCACGAGCAATCACCTCAATGAAGTGATTAAAACAGAAACGGGTACTTCGGCCAAAGATTTTATACAAAATCGCTTGCTGTTAGAGGCCAAAAGGCTGGCGCGGTATTCCAATCTTTCGGTCAAAGAAATCGCCTATCAGTTGGGATATGAAGATGTGGCTCATTTTAGTAAGTTCTTCAAAAAAAATGTTGGAGTGGCTTTTACGGAATTTCGCGAAACCGTAGAACCATAAAAATGCCAATACCTCCCTTTGTTTTTACATTGCAGCAATCGCCCCAAAATTCCAACTTTGCATTGTTTTTAAATTTGATTCTCATGAATGCTACTCACGTTTTGAAAGGACTCCACCACGTCACCGCCACCGTCAACGATGCCCAAGAAGATTATGATTTTTATACCAAACTTTTGGGCTTAAGATTGGTCAAAAAAACGGTCAATTTTGACAACAATGCAGTATATCATTTTTATTATGGGGATAAAAAAGGAACACCTAGTACGATTTTTACGACCTTTCCCTATAAAAACCAAGGAGTACGACAAGGCGAAGAAGGAACGGGGCTGATTATTTCGACGGCATTTTCGGTGCCTTCTACCGCTTTGGAGTTTTGGCAAAATCGTCTTTCCAAAGCAGGTGTAGAAACGAAAGCATCTCAACGCTTCGGTCAAGCCGTTTTGTGGTTTCGCGACCCTGCTGGTTTACAGTTGGAATTGGTGGCTAATGATGCGGATTCGCGCATTCCTTTTGAAACCCATGAAGTCGCCAAAGAAGTTGCTATTCGAGGGATTCATCATGTGGCTTTGTGGGTGGCTTCGCAGGATTGGGAAGTATTACGAAGCTTTTTGACACAAGAGCTGCAAATGACCGAAATAGCCCAAGAAGAAAATCGTATTCGCTTAAAAATCAATCAAAACAATAACGCAGATTTCCTCGAACTGCTACGCGCCGAGGCCGATGCCCCACGTGGAAAAAACGGTCTTGGTACTGTGCATCACGTAGCTTTTCGGATTGATTCGGAGGAGGAACAACTTGCTCTGCGACACCGCCTTGTCAGCGATTTGAAGATGCAAGTGACGGAAATAAAAGACCGTAAATATTTCCGTTCTATCTATTTCCGGTTGCCTTCGCATCAGCTTTTTGAGGTAGCTACAAGTGACCCTGGCTTTGACGTGGATGAGTCGGTGGAGGAATTGGGTAAGCATCTCATGCTACCCGACGATAAAGAATACAATCGGGCTACGATTGAGGCCGCTTTGCCTCCTATTGTGCAAGAATGATTTTAGAGCCACAATTCCATGGCCACATCAGCCCGCGAATAAGGCGAACTAAAATCTTTGACGGTCTTAAAGCCAAGCTTTTGGTATAAATTGAGGGCGGGAAGCAGGCGCGAGTTGGTTTCTAAATAAAGCCTCTTCAGACCTAAACGCTTGCCTTCATCAATGATAGCTTGTCCTAGCAACTCGCCGATTCCTAGCCCTTTGGCATTGCTATCTACGCCCATTTTCGAAAGCTCCATGCTATCGGCTGTCATGGGTTTGAGTGCTGAGGTACCCACGATAGCGTTTTGGTATTCGGCCAAAAGTACCAAGCCACCTTTGTTGATATAAAAGGTATCGGGATTTTCGAGCGACTCCATATCGAGCGGCTCTACTTTGAAGTACTTTTCAATCCATTCGTAATTGATGCGCTTGAAAGCCGCGCGATGTGCGTCAGTGGTGGGGTCGAGATGAACGATTTTTACTTTGTTTCTTTCACGGGTTTTGAGACGGGCTTTGATACGTTCGGGTAGCCCTTTTCGCAAAATAACTTGCTCGTACTCCATCAATGCCCGCAATACGTCCGTTTCACATTCGTTTTTTACTTCAGTCATCGTGTCTTGCAAATCTTCCAAAAGTTCGTTCATTCGCAGCTGCATTAGCTGACCTTTGGATGTGAGCTTGACCAGGGTTTCGCGTTTGTCGGTGACGCCTTTTTGGGTCTCTACAAGCCCCGCTTTGCTCATTTCTTTGACCATCAAGCTTACCCCTACGTGCGACTGTCCGATGTATTCGGCGATTTTGGAGACAGTTTCAAATTCGTTTTCGGCAATTGCCAAAAATACCGGAAACCATTTTACCTCAAATTCCATTCCGTACATTTGATAGATTTGGGCAGATGCTTGTTGACTTATTTCACCTAGCCGCCGCATGTAGCTGCCAAGTGCTACATAGCCCATAGTGCGATAGAAATCCATGTTTGTAATAATTTGCGTAAGTAATTACGTAAATTAAAATATTTGCTTTTTGGTAAACAATACCCAAGCCTTATTTCATCAAAAAATACAAGCCATGATTTTGACAAGGTATTCCTGCTTTTCTACCTTGAACGGCCTTTACTATTGAGCGACCTTTGTATTGTCAATAAAGACAAAAGCAACCCAAGGCAAACAAAAGCCTTCTTTCATAAACTACTAAACAGATAAAGCAATGGAAACTAATAATTTGATAAAAGGTATTCACCACGTAACAGCGATTGCGGCTGACCCTCAAGAAAACGTTGATTTTTATGTTGGCTTATTGGGATTACGTTTGGTTAAAAAAACGGTCAATTTTGATGCCCCTGATGTATACCACCTTTATTATGGTGACGAAACAGGCAACGCGGGAAGTATTCTTACTTTTTTTCCTTTCGGAAAAGGTAGCCAAAAAGGTCGTCATGGAAAAGGACAAGCCGCCACTACATCGTTTTCGATACCTACCGCTGCGTTGGATTACTGGATGAAGCGTTTTGACCAATATGGTATTCTTTACAAAAATCCACAGCAGCGTTTCAACGAAGTGTTTATTTATTTTGAAGACCCTGACGGATTAGGATTGGAGCTTGTGGCCAATGACATAGACACGCGTCCCGGCTTTAGTTATGGGCATATTCCGTTGGAATATTCAATCAGAGGCTTTTGGAATATCGAAATGTGGGAAACTACCTACGAGCGCACCGAGGCATTGTTGGCCAATTCGCTCAACTATGAGTTTGTAGCGGAAGCCGGGGCTCGTCGGAGATATGCCGCCAAAGGTGCTCAAAATGGGCAATTTGTAGACATCGTTTGGGACAACAACAACCGTTGGGGAATGAATGGCGCGGGTACGGTACACCATATTGCGTTTGACACTCCCACCGACAATACCCAACTCGAAGTCAGAGATGCTGTGCTTTCGGCAGGTTTTATGCCTACACACGTACTTGATAGGCAATATTTTCACTCTATTTATTTCCGTGAGCCGGGCGGGGTATTGTTTGAAGTAGCTACCACGCCTCCTGGCTTTTTGCTTGATGAAGAAAAAGCAAAATTGGGAGAAGCGCTTAAACTTCCACCTTGGCAAGAAAGAAATCGGGCGCAAATAGAACAACTCTTGCAACCAATTTCTTTGGAAAAGGTTTATCAGAAATACAATATCACTCATTAAGCAACTATTCTTCCTCTCCTTTTCAAGAGGAGAGGAAGAAAAAATATAAAAATCATGCACAACGTTAAGAATAGTATTTGGGCAGGTGTACCTTTGGCTGAGGCCAAGCGCGTACTTATCATGACCCACGGACGCGGAGCAAGTGCGCAGAGTATATTGAGTTTGGCGGCGGAGCTAGACGTCGATGATTTTGCTTTGGTTGCCCCGCAAGCCACCGGACATACGTGGTATCCTTATAGTTTTTTGGCTCCCGAAACTCAAAATGAACCCGGACTTTCGTCGGGTTTGGCAGTATTAAAACAATTGGTTGACACGGCTAAAGAAGCAGGATTCAAATCCGAACAAATTTATTTGTTAGGGTTTTCGCAAGGTGCTTGTTTGACGGCTGAGTTTGTAGCCCAAAATGCCCAGTCTTTTGGTGGGGTTTTTATATTGAGTGGTGGAGTAATCGGTGATAGTGTCAAAACCGAACGCTATAAAGGAGATTTTGCGGGAGCGTCGATTTTTTTAGGATGCTCGGACGTAGATTCACATGTGCCCAAGCACCGCGTCAATGACTCCACTGAGGTCTTTAAAAATTTGGGAGCCAATACCGTAGAAAAAATCTATCCTAATGCTCCCCACAGTATTTTTCAGGATGAAATCAACCACATCAATCACATATTGAATCAAAAAAAATGAAAGCATTCAAAAGTATTTCATACGTATGGGAAGGCCGCCCGCAGCAAGTAGGCGATGGTTTTGTAGGACAAAGCATGATTCCTTCTCAGCGATTCCAAGATTTTAGTCCTTTCTTGATGCTCGACCATCATGGGCCTATGCAAGTAAAGCCATCTCCTGTACCAAAGGGCGTAGACGAACATCCACATCGCGGTATTGAAACGGTGACGGTGGTGTTTGAAGGCGCACTTCAGCACCGAGATTCGGCCGGCAACAAAGGAACTATCTTTGCGGGAGACGTGCAGTGGATGTCGGCAGCTTCGGGATTGGTGCACGAAGAAAAGCACGAAATCAATTTTTCGAGAAAAGGAGGAACGTTGGATTTTGTGCAGCTTTGGGTCAATTTGCCCAGAGCGCATAAAATGGAAGCGCCTCGTTATCAGGAACTAACTGCGGCTCAGATTCCGGTGCTTCAAATCAATGACCAGACCAAACTGCGCCTTATCTCGGGAGAGTTGAATGGTCTTAAAGGCCCCGCGTTGACTTACACGCCTGTTTTGTTGGCGGAGGTGATTATTGAAGGAAGTTCTGAATTTGAGTTGCAATTGCCCGAAAACTATAACGTGGCTATTCACGTAGCTCAGGGGGAAATCGCTCTCAACGATACCCAAGGTATCAAAGCCAAACGCATTGCGAAGTTGAGTCAACAAGGCGAGTGGGTGAGCGTAGCTACCCAAGGTGGCATGACGCGCTTATTGATTTTGGGCGGAGAGCCTATCAATGAGCCAATTGCTAGCTACGGGCCTTTTGTGATGAATACCCAAGCCGAAATCATGCAAACGCTTCAGGATTATCAATCGGGAAAAATGGGCTTTTTAGAGCCTGTCGAATACTAAGCCCAAAAGCCAAACCTCGGCTGCGTTTTGAACGCAGCCGAGGTTTGACCCCACCCCACCCCTGCCAGCGTTCCAAACGCTGGCAGGGGTAATTCCAAACGCTGGCAGGGTTAAAGCTCTTCGATTTTTTTCCAAATAAGTTGCCATTCGGCTTTCGAACTTGTCAATGTGAGGGCAATCTCGTAGTGGTTTTTAGCCGCTAACGTGTTGTTTAGTTTTTTATAAAAATCACCCAAAGCCGTGTGGTAATAGTGGTTTTTCTCCATTTCTTTTAATAGTAACAATGCCTCTATTCCACGCTCAGGGCCATAGGCAAAGCCAACCGCAATGGCTTTGTTGAACTGTACCATTACAGTCGGATTAATCTGTTCTAGTAAGCGATATAAGTAAACTATGGCTTGCCAATTGGTAGTTTCAAAACTTTTGGCTTGGGCATGATAGCTCGCCAAGGCCGCTTCGATATGATAAGAACTGAGTTCGTCCCCTTCCGAAGCTCTGTTTAGAAATTGGACTCCTTGCTGAATCATAGATTGATTCCATTTTTCTCGATTTTGGTGAGCCAATAGCACCATATTGCCTTCTTCGTCGAGGCGGGCGTCGAAGCGGGAAGCTTGAAAATACATCAACGATAGCAAAGCGGAGGTTTTGGGTAAATTTGTGATTTTGTGTTGACTAAGCAACGTCCCTAATCTAATAGCCTCTTCACAAAGTTCTTTTTTGATAAATTGGTCAGGATTTTGGGAATGATATCCTTCGTTGAAAAGTAAATAAATCGCCTTCAAAATAGCGTTTAAACGAGGAAGGAGGTCATTGCCTTCAGGCACTTCTAGTTCAATGGGCGTGGTTCGGATTTTATCTTTGGCGCGGTAAAGTCGCTTATTGATGTTTTCATCGTTTGACAAAAACGCGCGTGCAATTTCTGGAATACTTAACCCACAGAGTGTACGCAAAATCAACGTAATTTGGGCTTCTTGGGGCAAACTTGGGTGACAGCACGCAAACATCATCCGAAGCTGACTATCTTCGATTTCGTGCTCAAGAAAAAGCTGGTCGATGTGCTGTTGCATTTGCTGTTCGGATTGTAATTCATGGATAAGGTGTGGACTCACTTCGGCCCAAAACTTCTCTTTTCGTAAGCGATCCAAAACTTTGTTTTTGGCCGTAGTATATAGCCAACCCGTGGGGTTGTCGGGGATACCGTTTAGTTTCCAATGTTGCATGGCTGCCAATAGCGTATCTTGTACTACGTCGCGGGCGGTATCGTAGTTGGGGAAGCCAAACAAACGAGTCAAGACGGCGAGCATCTTTCCTGACTCATGTCGGAAAAGATGCTCGGCCAATTGGTTGACTTCATTCATGAGTTTTGGGATAGACTTTCTAAGTTTTAAACCTAATAAATACCTAAAAACTTAGAAAGTCAAGGTTAATTAAACTCTTGGATTTGACGTACTTCTACCCTTCCTTCCACATCATAAATAGGGCAGCCTTTGGATAGCTCGATGGCTTCGTCGATACTATCGGCAGTAAGAATCATAAATCCCCCGATGATTTCCTTACCTTCCGTAAAAGGGCCATCGGTGACAATATGGCTAGAGCCTGATACTGTTTTGCCAGTAGGATAAAGTCCTTCGGTGGCTATCATTTTGCCTTGAGCCGCGATGCCCCCAATCCAGTTGTTCCATTTTTCTATTTCAGCTTGGATAGTCTCAGGCGACATTTGAGCAAAATCTTCTTCGGCAGGGATTGAATTCCAGAAAGCGAGCATGTACTTGTTCATGATAGTAAATTGTTTTTTGTGAACTAAATTATTGAATTTATACGAATGACGAACCACCTTCTCGAAACTGGACAAAAGAGACAAAATTTTTTTTATATTTTTGAAGAATAAAAAACTTTCCTCTTTCTCATGAATCGTATAGACCGTCTGCTGGCTATATCGCTTGTCTTGCAATCTCGCAAATATACCTCTGCCGAAACCCTCGCCGAACGCTTCGGCATGAGTATCCGAACCGTATATCGAGACCTGAAAGCACTCAACGAAATAGGTGTTCCGATAGGTTTTGAGCCCAATAGAGGGTATTTTATCATGCAGGGGTATTTTTTACCACACGTCACCTTCAGCAGCGAAGAAGCCAATGCGCTGGTATTGGTAGAGTCTATTGTAGAGCGTTTTACGGATAAATCTATCAGTAAAAATTATCATTCTGCCCTCAACAAAGTAAAAGCTATTCTGAAAAACTCCCAAAAAGAAAGCATCGAACATCTGGAAGGGAAAGTGGTCAATAGCGTAGTTTGTACTCAATCAAACTTTGAGTATTTGTCTGAAATTCAGACCTCTATTACCCAGCAGACCATTCTTAAAATCAAATACCAAAATGCCAATCAAGAAAACAGCGAACGTGAGATAGAGCCTATAGGGATCATTTTTTATTCGATGGCTTGGCATGTGATTGCATGGTGCTGGCGGCGTCTCGAATACCGCGATTTCAAAGTCGCGCGTATCCAAAAGCTTGTGAATACACAGGCTGCTTTTCGTAAATCTTCGCACCAAGACATCAATACTTTCATAAAAGAGCAAGAAATGCGAATGGCACTGACATAGGGTTGTCACTAGGGGGTGTTTTATTTGTATTCACAAAACCAAAACAGCTTCTAGTTATGAACAGCACTCTATTGACCCTGAAAACATCTATCATTGTTGAAGCACCCGTAGCAGAAGTATGGGATGCGCTTACCAATCCCGAAATGGTAAAAAAATATTTTTTCGGTTCCCAAATGATTACTACTTGGAAAGAAGGAGAAAGTATCCGTTTTACGGGTGAGTGGGAGGGACAAACCTACGAAGACAAAGGTGTCGTTTTGAGCTTTAAACCAGCGCATTATTTGGCGTATAGTTATTGGAGTTCGATGGGCGGAACTCCCGATGTCCCTGAGAACTATGCCCAAATCGAATACTATGTTGAGCCCGTCGAAAACGGTACCAAAGTAAGCATCACCCAAGACAGTATCAAAGATGAAACCGCCCAACATCATTCTGAAAACCTGTGGCAGCTGGTACTGGGCGAAATGAAAAAGCTCTTAGAACAATAAATACGAATGCGCAACGTGGTTTTAACTTGGAAAGCCACGCTGCGCTGGCTTATTTTAAGGGTCAATTACTTAAAAACAGAATGGTATCGTTTCGAGCATTGCTACAGAAATTTGATAAAAAAGGAGAAAAAACGGGCTGGACTTATTTTGAGATTTCGGAAGAGATAGCTCACAAGCTCAACCCTAATGTCCGTACTTCTTTTCGGGTAAAAGGAAAACTCGATGAGTATGCCATCAAGCTGGTAGCATTGCTGCCGATGGGCGACGGGGGATTTATCATGCCTGTCAATGCCGAAATGCGTCGTGGACTTCGCAAGAAAGAAGGGGCAATGATTGACGTGACGCTCGAAGTCGATTTAGATCCATTGCCTCAATCCATCGATTTGTTGGAATGTTTGGAAGATGAACCACAGGCGTTGGCGTTTTTTAATAAACTTCCCGTAAGTCATCAAAACTATTACAGCAAATGGATTGAATCGGCCAAAACGATTGAAACCAAAACCAAACGCATCAGCATGATGATAAAAGGCATGTCGATGGGGTTGAATTTTGGCGAAACGATTCGATATTTTCGAGATTTAGAAAAGTAAATAACGCCCTTTCGCGTGTTTTGATTACATCTGACATCACTTTTACCTACCCTACAATGGTAGATTTAGAACAAGCTCATACACTTCTGGTTTCGATGCCCGATGCCGTAGAGGAGGCTCACTTTGACAAACCTGCCTATAAAATTAAAGGCAAGATATTTGCTACGTTCAATATCGAGAACAAGTGGGTGACGCTAAAATTGACACCTGAGCAGCAAAATATTCTTTGTGAAGACCCCGCTTTTTATCCTGTTCCCAACAAATGGGGCCAAATGGGATGGACTCACGTTGACCTAAATCAAGTAAAAAAAACGCACTTTGCCGAGGCGGTAGACCTCGCTTATCAAAACATTATTTCACAAAAAAAGAAAGCCAAAAGTAAGTCATAGAGCCTGCTTTTGGGATATACTCAACTATAACAACCATGAGAAAACTAATACTAGGACTTGCCGTAAGTTTAGACGGCTTCATCGAAGGGCCCAACGGCGAATATGACTGGTGTTTTACTGACCAAGATTATGGTCTCAACGAGTTTTTTACTCAAATAGATGCGTTGTTTGTAGGACGCAAAACCTACGAAATGTCTATCGCTCAAGACGGCCGTGAAAGCTGGCTTCCTAAGCTCAAAGAGTATGTTTTTTCAAACACATTGGAGCGATTTAAATCAGATAGAAGACTGATTAGCGGTACTCCTGAGGAAGTAGAAGCACAGGTCAGAAGGATAAAGAGCTTAGAAGGGAAGGATATTTGGCTTTTTGGTGGAGCGGAGCTTAGTAATTTTTTGATGGAGTTGAACCTCATTGATGAGCTTTGGCTGTCGGTTCATCCCGTCATGTTGGGAGCGGGAAAACCCTTTTTAGGAAATCTCAAAGACCGGCATTGGCTCACCCTCATCGAATCAAAAGTCTATGAAACGGGCTTGGTATCTTTGAAATATAGCTGCAAAAAGGCATTGAGTGATTAGACAAAAGCCATTGGATAGTTTTTTGTAGCTAAAAATATTTTACAACATCGGGGAGTTTAGGAGTCGAATCCTAAACTCCCGTTGTATTTTTGGGATAGTATTTACTGTGTTTTATATCTTTAGATATGTAATAAAAATGTTTAATCGAAGCGATAAAAATAGATTTCAATGCTAAAATATGGAAAAGTTGCCTGAGTTAGATAAGCAACGTGACATGCTGTTTAATGAGATTTGTATTTGATTGTCAAAATAAAAAGATGTTGAAATAGCAAAGCTCCTCAAGCACAGATGACTCAGACGCTAGGAAACGTAATGACAGAGATAATTAAATTTGAAGTATGGAACTTTTAAAAAAGAAATTGGAAGAACAATTTGGGCAGCAATTTATTGTTGATTTCTCAAAAAAAGGAGTAACACTGATAGCCAAAGATAAAAGCCACGCTTTTTGTATGGGCTTCACTTATTATCTGACTGATTTTAGATTTCGAGAGAAGCTGATAGCTCTTAAACGCTTTGAAGAGGTAGAGAAATTACTGCAACCTATTCTAAAAAAATATAAGATAGGACAAGGTGATTTTGTATTGGCAGTTTATGACTGTGGTTTTTTTTCAACTATCAAAGAATTAATACCATTCAAAAATATTCCTACTATCAATCACTCCCTTAT
>NZ_KE384041.1:0-16775 GCF_000423565.1 Runella zeae DSM 19591
CTTTTGTCCAAAAGCGATGAATGAAGTTCTTGTAGTTTTTTCACAAATTTCTAACAAGATTCACATCGCTTTTATTCTTTTTGTCCAGTAATCAGTGGTTTACCTATAATTTCGTGGAAGTGCCAGCTCGTCAGTGGATTAATGCTCGTTTTGGCAAAAAGACATTTGTAGTAAGCCATTAGACTTTGCCCTTTTAAGAGTCATTTAAAACCCTTCTTGCTATGAAAAACCACGTGTGCTTTTGGCACTCAATCGCTATTTGTGTGCTGTTATTATGGTGTCCAATTACCATTTGGGCGCAGGAAAATTCAATATGGGGAGGATTGGAAACCCCCACTTTTCAAACCCTGACTGTGCCCGATGTAGGTACGCCAATGCTGAAAGTTTATGTGAGTAAGAAGGCAAGACAAGAGGTTATGATTCTTCTTAAAGATGCGGAAGGAATGCCTCTTGCTCGTAGAATAGTAAGGGCCTATGAATTTCAGAAAATTGTCCGTTTTGATTTGAGTTTATTGCCCTTTGGTAATTATAGGGTCGAGGTAAGCGACAAAAAACATATTACCACTAAATCTTTTCGCAAAGAGCAGGCTATTTTGGCTAAACCTCTGACTGTAGCGTATGTGGTGGCGATAGAGAAATAAAAAGAGGCTGTCTCAAAAGTTTTTGTTGCCAAATTTTCTTTTGTGTCTATTCAACCTCACGGCAGCGGCCGACCGTCCCCTAAATCCCCCTCTCCTTTCTGGAGAGGGGGACTTTTAAAGCCCTTCTCCTGGCAGGAGAAGGGTTGGGATGAGGTTAAAACCAAAGAATATTTTGTGCCCTGTTACTTTTGAGACAGCCTCTGCATCTTAAAAAATGAAGAGGTTACAACAATAGCAAGTCAGCGATTCTGACTTGATGACCGTTGCCTACCCAGCGTTTGGGTACTAGTTTTAAGTAGCGCAATTGGCCTTTATCTTTGGGAATATTGACGCGTTGGGGGCGTGGATTGGCTTCTATGTTAGAAAATTCTCCTTCTTGGATAAGTTGCCAATCATTACCATTTTGGCTACCATAGAGCGCGTAGTGGGTGATATTTCCTTGTCCATTGGTAGGGTCAGGTACGTATGAAACCCCCTTGATAACTTGACTTTTTTGCGTATCCAGAATGAGCGCATCGGTTCCTTGAGCATTGATATCTACCAGCCAAACCGTTTTGGGATTGTTATCCAAAGCCAACTGTTTCGCATCGGTCGTTGCTTGGTTTTTATAGAGTACCCAGTTTTGGGGCAAAATCCCAAAAGTAACCGTACTGATACGACTTGTACTACCGTCTTTATTTAAGAAAGCGGCACTCACGCTTCCGCTTTCCGTCATTACAAAAGGTGCTTGGTAAGGAGTAGAAGTGGCTGAAATGTCGTTACGATTTTTCTCATAAACAATCGACGCATTTTTACTTTCGCCCACAATATGTACTTGGCCTTTTTGGTCACGACTGATAACGGGCAGGTTTTCTTTGGGTAGTTCGGGCGAATTAAAAACCCCGATGTCGCTGATACAAATGCTAGCTTTTCCTTTGGTAATGCTCACTTTGAT
The DNA here is from genome assembly GCF_000423565.1 of Runella zeae DSM 19591. GTDB lineage: Bacteria > Bacteroidota > Bacteroidia > Cytophagales > Spirosomataceae > Runella > Runella zeae. Next base: position 1,576 of record NZ_KE384041.1, read on the forward strand.
AGCGTCGGCTGTTACTTTGGGGCCTTTTACTAGCCGGCTTGCGCCAATCGCTGTTCCTTTGCCAAACAATTGCCATTGGCCTTTGACTTGCGCCCATATTTCCCAATCATCACTTCTGACGCCGAGTTTGATGTTTTCGCGGAGGCGAACGACATCGAAGGTGGTAGGTTTAGAAAATTGTAGGGTGATTTCTCCCGTGGTGACTCCGTCTGGTGTACCCCAATAGCTGTATCGGTCGGTGTCTCGTACATTTTCGGGGGCAAATGCTTGATCGCTACTACGCACGGCGCTTGCTTTTACTTTGGCAGTTGTGGCATAGTTGACGGCATATAAACGTTGGAGATAATTGCCCATTTGTGCCAAAGTGATAGAGTCTGTGGGGTAAACGGTGCCTTTGCGCGAGGGAGGGATATTGAGCAACATACTTGCACCATGCCCTACGCTTTTGAAGTAGAGATTGACCAGATTTTCGACCGACCGCACACGATTGTTTTCGGATTCGTGATAAAACCAGCCCGGACGGATCGAAACGTCACATTCGGCAGGAATCCAGTATTTGCCGTCGCGGGTGCCAAATTGCCCTTCTTCATAGCGCGTTTGGCCAAGACCTGGCTTGTTGATGTCTTCGCGGCCTTTGGGGGTATAAGTAGGCCAACAAGTTTCACCTGCTACGCCCGATTCGTTGCCTACCCATCGTATTTCTGGCCCCAAATCACTAAAAATACAAGCCATCGGTTGAAGAGGCCGGATGACGTTCCAAAGTTCGTCGAGGTTATAGTACGTAATGCGGTCAATTTTGCGCTCTTCGCGTTTGCCCCCATAATACCCATCGCCACCGTTTGCCCCGTCAAACCATACTTCAAATACGGGGCCGTAATTGGTCAGTAATTCGCGCAGCTGATTCTGAAAAATGGTATTGACATAGTGAGGCGTAGCATAATGCTCGTTGTTGCGATCCCAAGGCGAAAGATATACCCCAAATTTAAGACCGTGGCGGCGGCAGGCGTCGGAGATTTCGCGCACTACGTCGCCTTTTCCGTTTTTCCAAGGACTTTTGGTGATGTTGTGCTCCGTAGTTTTGGTAGGCCAAAGACAAAAACCATCGTGGTGCTTGGCGGTGAGAATGATGGCTTTCATCCCCGCCGCTTTCATGCTCAAGACGATTTGGTCAGGGTCGAAATGAGTAGGGTTAAACAACGTAGGTGACTCATCGCCGTAGCCCCATTCTTTATCCGTAAAGGTATTGATAGTGAAGTGAATAAAGCCATAAAATTCTAATTCATGCCAAGCAAGTAGGCGTTCGCTAGGAGTGACACCATAGGGAACAGGCGAGGCTGTTTTTTGACCTATGCTCGTTTTACAACAAAGTAAAAGGCTGAGTAAAAAAAGGAATTTGGATGGGTGGAATTTTGAGAATGAGGGAATCATGAAGACAAAAAGAGATTAATGAATGGTTAACTGTCGGTACTTTTCAGGCTTATTTCATACATACTCTTAACAAGTACAAGGTTAATATGTGTATACACTTACTACAGTGTTAGCTAAGTTTCTTTAAATTTTACCCGCCGATTGGCGCAGATCGAAGTCGCAGACAAACGCAGATGATTGGCTATATGCCCCCTTTTTTCGGCGCAAATCTGCGTTTGTATTATTCAGCGCATTTCTGCGAGCAAAAAATAAAACTATTTACTTAAGGTTGTAAAGCTTCTTTGATACTTACCAATTTGATATTGTGCTCGGCAATCACCTTTTTGACGGCGGCACTCGTGAAGGCTCTGGTCACGCCTTCGCGGTCGTAGGCGACATTTTCATAACCTACGTGGCCGACGCCTTTCATATCGCCGCTATCGTAGCCGGGATGCTCTACCAAATAATGAGTGCCTGGGCCGAGGTTTTTAAGAATATTGACAAGGTCTTGTTCTTTTTGTTCGGGCGATTTGGTGGCTCCGCCAAACCCTTTTACGCCGATAGCTCCTTTAGGGAGTTGAATAGGCAGTTGATATTCCGCTGCTAGTTTTTCGGTCAGGGCTTTTACTTCGGCATTGGCATTGGTGCAGCCCATGTGAGCCGTCAGGTGGCTTGCCCAAGGAATGTATTTTTTGACGAGTTCAATTTGGGCGCGAAATTCACGCTCAACTTCGGCGATATTGATGGTTTTTTGGAGTAAATAAGCACTGTTTTTGAGATTTTTGTTTTCCCAAATAAACTGCGGGAAATAGCCGTCGGCGTCCGTTAGGCTTGGGGCATGAGTGAGAGGACGCCATTTGAGGTTTTCCCATTCACTAGTAAGGCAAAGATGCACACCTACATCGTATTGGGGATGATTTTTCAGAAGTTTGACGGCTTCCATAAACCAAGGTGCAGTAGCCAGAATCTCCACCGAACGACTGATACCGTCGGTATAGACTTTGATACAGGCGTCGTTTGCGGTATGACAGAACCCAATATCATCGGAACGAACGATGAGGCGGATGTCGTTGGGAACTTGTGAAAAAGCCAGATGAGTTGTCAAAAAAAGGAATAAAAAGAAGGCTTTCATTAGATTTTTGGGTGAGGGAGTGACCAAAGCATTGAGGGCGGTTTGCCGCTTGATAATAAAGTCAAGGGATGTTTGTTTTTAACGTAGTCACATCTTACTTTGGTTTAAAAGAAATAATCCGTAGTAAGATGCGGGAAACTTGTCACTTGTGAATATTATTTCAAAAACAAAAATAGTCTATTCTATATACTCGGAGGAGTGTTACCAGAAGAGCTAAGGTATATTGTATTCCGAAGACGTGTGAAAGTAGTTTGTAATCAATCAAAATGTAACTCTATCTGATGAAATGGATTACCCGAGAACGTCCTAAGATTGACCGCATTGCTTGTCCGTGGTTGATAAGAAAGTTTATTGACCCTGATGCTGAGTTTATTTTTGTCCCTTTTGATGAGGTTATTTCTCAGGCCGAAAGGGTCAAAGCCATTCCTTTTGATATTCCAAACGTAGAATTGACGCATTATGGTGATAGGTGTACGTTTGATTATTTGGTAGAAAAATACGGAATTCAAGACCCTGCGATACATATCATTGCATCTATCGTAAGGGGAGCCGATACCGACCGACATGAGTTTGCGGCAGAAGCGGCAGGGCTATGGGCTATTTCGGCAGGGCTGGCTTATAACATTGCCGATGACCACATTTTATTGGAACAGGGGATGGTTATCTATGATGCCCTCTATAGCTGGGCTACTCACTTGCAAGGTTTTAAGCATTTACAGACTCCATTTGAAGATTTGTTGGTGAATGCCGTGCAGAGGGTATTAGAAAAAAGCCCCTCAAGGCGTAAGCCTGCCTGGGCGTTGGCGCTTAAAGAAATGATTCAGGATCAGATAGATACGCAATTGTCGCTCAGTCTGAAAGATGTTTCTAGGGAGCTAGACCTCAATCCTACCTATCTCTCTCGGGAGTTTTCTAAATACTTCGAAAACGTTAGCTATGGCGAATACATCCGAAAGATGCGCATTGAAAAAGCCCTTGATTTGCTAGAAAACACGACTCATACACTCACTGAAATTGCCTATTTGACAGGTTTTTCAGACCAGAGCCATTTTACCCGTATTTTTAAAAAAACAGTAGGCCAAAGCCCTTCGTCGTATCGAGGGCAAAACAAAAAAAGTAAAGAAAATACAAAAGGTTAATTTTGTTCTATTTTATCAGAAGGGATAGGTGAAACTTTGCTCAAACAACAAAAAAAGCAATGTCACAAAAATACTCGCTGAAGGACTTAATACTGTATTTTTTGAAACTTGGTTATGCTGGCTTTGGTGGCCCAGTGGCATTGGTGGGATATATGCACCGTGATTTGGTCGAAAAGCGCCAGTGGATTTCAGAAGAAGAATATAAAAATGGGCTCGCGCTGGCTCAACTAGCGCCGGGACCGTTAGCAGCGCAACTGGGCATCTATTTGGGTTTTGTACATTATGGTGTACTTGGCGCTACTTTGGTAGGTGTTGCGTTTGTTTTACCTTCTTTTTTAATGGTCGTGCTGCTTGGAATGGCCTATCAGCGATTTGGTGGGCTACCTTGGATGCAAGCCGTTTTTTATGGGGTAGGAGCAGCGGTGATTGGCATTATCGCAGTCAGTTCGTACAAACTTACCCAAAAATCCATCGGAAAGTTTTCTCTTCAATCTTTGAAAACAAACTGGCTTTTGTGGAGTTTTTTTGTCGTGGCCTGTGCCGTTACGAGTATCACCAAAGAAGAAAACGCAGGACTATTTGTGATGGCTGGATTGGTATATATGCTGGTCAAAGCACCGCCTACATCTTTGTCAAAAACTACCAATAGCGTATTGTTATTACAAGCAGGCTTTTGGGAATATGATGCTTCTTTGTTGTGGAAAATTGCGCTTTTTTTCGGAGAAGCGGGGGCATTTGTATTTGGGAGTGGACTAGCAATCGTCCCATTTCTGCACGCGGGAGTAGTCCAGCAGTATGGTTGGCTCACAGAGCAGCAGTTTGTGGATGCGGTCGCAGTAGCAATGATTACCCCTGGCCCTGTCGTAATTACGGTCGGGTTTATTGGGTATTTGATTAATGGCTTTTGGGGAGCAACCGTCGCAGCCTTAGCCACCTTTTTGCCTTGTTATTTACTCACAGTGTTACCCGCTCCTTATTTCCAAAAAATTGCTCAAAACAAGTCTATTAAAGCATTTGTAGATGGTATCACGGCAGCGGTGGTAGGGGCTTTAGTAGGGGCGGTGTGTGTGATTGGGCTCCGTAGTGTTGTAGATATTCCAACGGCATTATTGGCACTTGCTTCTGCCTTTGTGCTCATTTACAGTAAAAAAATTAAGGAACCACACATTATTCTTATTGCTGCCTTTATCGGTATTTTGGTTAAAATGTATGTATAATTCAATGAAACAGATTATTCTCATGTGCTTGATTAGCACGTCGTTACTTGCTCAAAATGCCCGCCAAACTACCGACGAAAGTCAGCTATGGGCGGGTTTCTTCAACCAAACACGTTTTTCAAACAAATGGGGCGTTTGGGGCGATTTTCATTTTCGTACAACAGAGCACTTTGTCAAAGAACCTTCCAAAGCTCTCGTCCGTTTGGGGTTGATGTATTACATAAACGATGATTGGAAATTGACGAATGGCTACGCTTATATTAATCATTACCCAGAAGAAGGCCATGCCAACGTATCTCAACCCGAACATCGGATCTGGCATCAGTTACAATGGCATACTAGGTACGGAAAAATTCGTACTATGCAGTGGCTTCGCTTGGAGGAACGCTTTAGACGAAAAATCAAAAATGACAATGAATTGGCCGAAGGATACCGTTTTGATGAACGTATCCGATATAATTTTATGTTGACCATTCCTTTAAGTAAAAAAGGAGTAGCCCCTAAGACGTTATCGGCGCAGTTTAACAACGAAGTCATGATTAACCTCTCTAAAAACAACGTTTACAATGTTTTTGACCAAAACCGCCTCTTTGCCGGGCTTGCTTACAACTTTGATTCTCATACCAATCTACAACTAGGGTATATGAACGTCTATCAGCAGTTGGCAGTGGGGAACAGGTTTAAAAACATCAACGCGATACGCTTATTTTTCTTTCAAAACCTTGATTTTAGAAAACAATCCAATAAGCACTAAAACGATAAACTGTGCTGAATTTCTTCAAAAATCAGCTCTTTAAGTTGCGCTATCATCAAGTCTAAACTTTCATTTACTGATTTGGTTTTGACAACCTGTAAAGCCGGTTGTGGGGTCAAATTATTGAGGGTGTGATACTATTTTGGGTACTGACTCAAAAGGGGACTGAAGTTGTCTAATTGGTTGAATATGATTAGCTTGTGGCATCTAAAGTGGTAGATTGTTGATTTGCCTCTTTTGTTTTACTACCTATCAATCCGTCGATTGATTCAATAATCAAATATTATTCCGTAAAGACAAACAAAAAAATGAAACTCTTCGCGCTACTCATTGGTATCAACGACTATAGTCCTGCCTCGGTCGCTTCCATTCGCCCTCTTCAGGCTTGTCTTCATGATGTGACGCAAATGCAAACTTTTTTGCAGACTTATTACAAAGATTTGCTGCGCGACGAAACCCAAATAATGGCATTGACCAACGCCCAAGCCACGCGTGAAAATGTGATAACAGGCTTCAAAAATCACCTTACCCAAGCCAAAGCGGGCGATGTGGCTCTGGTATATTACTCTGGTCATGGTTCTGAAGGTATAACGGCCGCTGATTTCCAGAAGTTTACTGCCGATTCAAAAGAACAAACATGGGTACTGTACGACAGCCGCGAAGCAGGTAAGTATGATTTGGCAGACAAAGAAATCGCGCTTTTGCTGGAAGAAATCGCCCAAAATCAGCCTCATTTAGTGGTGATTTCGGATTCGTGTCATGCCGGTTCTATCACGCGCGAAATTGAGGAATTTAAGCAATTACAATCACGTTTTACGAGTGGGAGTAACGAGCCGCGCCCCTTGGAGAGTTATTTAGAAGGCGCTTATCTAAAACGCGCGTCGTTGGTAGTGCCTACTTCTAGTCACTTATTGCTGGCAGCTTGTGAGCGCACCGAACGGGCCTGGGAGGCGCAAGGAGAAGGTCAGTTTACGAAGGCTTTATTGAAGGTTTTGAATAAGAATGCAGGCCGAATCCAATACGCCGATTTGTTTGTGCAAGTGCGAGCGGCTATCAAAAGTCAACTAAAAAACCAAACACCTCAGTTGGAAACCCTTGGCAATAGTAGTGCGCGTCAGGGGTTTTTGGGACAGTCAGTTACCGACAGGATTTTGGGAAGGTATCAAGTGGTTTTTGATAAAGTCAGTTTTCAATGGAAAATAGAATTAGGCGCTGATAGGGGAGTTGAACCTACATTGGGAGAAGAAATGCAGGTGAAAATTTTTGAAAATTCTACTGACGAAAACGCCCTTGGAACAGCGAAAGTGAAGGATTTAGGGCTTACTAATAGTGCTCTCGAAGCCGAACCTAAAACTTTAGATAAAGATAAAGTCTACTGGGGAGAGCCTACAAATGCGCTGGCGTTAAGTCCATTTTATGTATATGCAGAGACCGAAACCAAAACCTTGATGGAGAGCGTGAGCACCTCTGAGTCGGGCATCGTATGGGTAGAAACGCCCGCCGCTGCTTTGGTAGAAGTAAAAATGGCAGAGGGGCGGTGGGGGATTTTTCAGCCTTCCACCAAAAAACTCATTCAATACGCTCTGGGGAATGAGGCGGCAGCCCTGATCTGGAATGCGTTGCAGCCTTTGGCACGTTGGCATCGGTTGTTGTCTTTAAAAAATCCCAAAACTAAGTTGACAGAAGAAAGCTTTGATTTGACTTTTGAGATTCAACAAAACAATCAAATCAATGTCCTCAGTGCCGCTACAATTACCTTAGATTTTGAAAATGAGGATATTCCGTTTGAAATAAAACTTACTAATAACACTAAACAAAAATGGTATGCCTCGCTGCTATATATGTCACCCGACTACGGAATTCAGGTGTTTCCCTTAGATTTTCAAACGATTGGCACAGGCCAGCAACTCACTTTGATAGAGAATACCTTTACGCTAACCGACGGAAACGATGAAGAAATAGATACATTCAAATTGCTAGTATCGAGCGAGCCGATTGATACTTTTTTGTTTGAACAAGAAGGGTTAGAAATGGGGGGCGTCATTGATGCTTCACGTAGTTTAGGAAGGGGAATTGGAGGAAACAAAAAATCTGATTGGTTTACCAAAACTACTACGGTGCGTGTGGTGCGAAAAGGAAAAGAAATAGCCGGGCAAGAGCCTATTGTGATGGGTAAAGGCATCGAAATCCAACGCCATCCTTCATTTAGAGGAAATGCAAACTGGGTATCAATTCATCCTAGTACTCGGACTGTGAATGAGTTAGCGATTCGAGACGACTATTTTCGTACGAACCCTTACTACCAAATCGTAAGTTTGGAAGAAGGGACAAAGGGAATCGATGATAAAACTATTTTAGAAATTAGTGATATTCAAAATCAAGAAACGCTGATCGAGAATCCATTGGTAGTAACGGTACAAACCACGGAAGAAGAGGAAGTAAGTTTGCCTATGTTTTTTGACGGGGAGGATTTTTTGCCTTTGGGGAAAACCACTATCGACCAACAAGGCAATCTTAGGTTGGAAATCACGCATATTCCTGATGAAATAGAGGCGGCTAAAACCCGTAGTTTAGGCTCAGCACTGAGAATGGTAATAGTAAAGTTTGCCAAAAAGGTAGGTTTTAAAGGGGAGACGCAGCTGCTACGTTGGGTAGACTATAGTGATACCAACAAAGCCAAACGAGTTTCTGAGGATTTGAAGGAGAAAATCGCAAAAGCCGATAAAATTTTACTGCTGATTCACGGTATCATTGGTGATACTGAAGAAATGGCGGAGACATTCCGCATGGCTACCACCAAAGACTATGATTTGGTACTTACCTACGACTACGAAAACCTGAACACGCCTATTGAAGAAAATGCGCGTATTTTGAAGAAAAAACTCCAAGCAGTAGGGTTTGGTAAAGAAGACGACAAGAAGCTGGTTTTGGTCGTTCATTCGATGGGAGGACTAGTGGCGCGGTACATGATAGAACGCTTGGCGGGCGACGATTTTGTGGACAAACTCATCATGGCAGGGACGCCCAATGGCGGCAGTAAGTTTGGAGATGCTCCGAGTTATGTCAATTGGGCGGCGATAGTATTAGGGTTCGGAACTCGCTTCTTTCCGCCCCAAGTAGGCGCAGTGACAGGTTTTTTGTCAGGTTTACTGAAAGGAGCCAATGATGTACTACTCAAGGCATTGAGCCAAATGAGTGCTGACGATAGTTTTATTCAAGATTTGAACGAAGGTCATCCGCCTACCATTCCTTACGTAGTATTTGGGGGAAATTTAGAGGCTTATTTAGAAGCCAATGATAGTGAGACATTTATGGAAAAAGTACTAGCACAAGTGGGCGAATGGGTGTATAAGCATGAGGACAATGATATTGCGGTTAGTTTAGAAAATATCTTTAAAGTGCGCAACACTCTTACGTATGAAGTGGCTTGTCATCACCTCAATTATTTTGTAGAGCCTACTTCAGTAGAGGCATTGGAAAAGGCCATTGGAGAAGGGATATAAAAATTAGCTTCCCTTCCGCAGATAAATCTAGCCGAAGGGAAGCGCTGGTTTTTAAGTGATTATTTTTTTATCCAATTCAATACATACGCTGCTACTTCTTCCCAGCCTTTTTCGCCCGCGATAAAGTGGCTTTTGCCTTCAAATTCCTTAAAATCTACGGTGCTGTTGGGATCTTTGTAGGAAGCAGCGATGCGTTTGGTAAAGGTCGAGTGGAATATGTTGTCTTTTGAACCTCCAATAAACAGGAGTGGATTGTGCGGTTTTTTGAAGTTGATGTTGGCAAATGAGTCAAGGAGCGTACCCCAAGCAATTTTTCTACTTTCGGGAACTGCGATTTTATCGTACAAAAGGTCACTTTCTTCGCGCGAGTAATTGTTGAAGAAAGCCCGGTGATACCATTCTTTTGTACCTAAGTAAGGTGTGCTACCTTTGAAAATATTAACCACGGGCAACACCATTTTGATAGTAGCCCAGGGTGCCAATACATTTTTTGGAGGCGCGCCGTCGATACTTACACCCGCTACGGCTTTGTCCATTTCGATGAGTTTCTGAACTACCAAACCTGCCAAAGAGTGTCCTATAACAATAGGTTTTTCGGGCAAAGTATCAATCAATTTGACGATGTTCATGACCACATCTTCAAAACTTGTTTTGGTAAGGTCAGGGTGGATATTAGTGCGGAGTTGAGCAGGGACACCTTCGTGGCCGGGGTTGGCTGGCGTATATACTTTGTAGCCTTGTGCTTCAAAATAAGTTTTCCATTGAGCCCAGCTTGTGTTGTTTACAAATAGTCCGTGAATAAGTACGATTGTGTTTGAAGATTTCATTGTAGTAAGTGTTTTTGTGTTTTGATGATACAAAGGTCACACCTACTACTGTCAATAATTTTAACCCAAGTTAAAATCGAATTATTGGCGAGAAATTCTTTTTCGGATACGACTCAACGAAGGCCCTTGAATCCCTAAATAAGAAGAAATATGATAGAGTGGTACATTGTTGAAAATATCGGGATGTTGGCGTACCAAATCAAGATAGCGTTCTTCGGGCGATTTAAACAAAAATCCTTCTAGGCGGGTCATCGTGACATTGAAGGCTTCTTGGGCTAGGAGTCTGCCGAAGGTTTCCCATTGGTGAGACTGTTGGTATAAAGAAATCAAGTCAAGAATATTGATGTAGATAATACTAGCATCGGTCAGGGCTTGGGTGTGATAGTCGCAGGGGATTTGGTTGACAAAGCTCTTGAAGCTTACCACAAAGCCATTGGAAGAGTAAAGAAAAACGTTTTTTTCTTCGCCTGTTTCTTCATTGACGGTGTAAGACCGAAACACGCCCGACGTGATAAAACCCAAATCTTTGCAGATATTGCGGTGGAGGTTATAAAATTCTCCTTTTTTGTAGGTTTTGTATTTCCAATAAGGAATTGATAATGCAAATTCTTCGGGAGTGATACCTGCAAATTGCTGTAAAGCGTATTGCAATTTGTCTATTTCAGTCATCGTATTTTTTATCACAAGATAGTAAAATTGTTTTGGTTGATGAAAAAAATGGTGCTAGTGCTATGAGTCTGAAATAGGCGATTCGGTGGCAATATTGAGAATAAATCCTACCTACCCGAAACACATTGTCGATGCTAATACGTGAGTCGTGTTGGAGCATTTTACGGAGTTTAGAAATAAAGACATCGAAACTGCGGCCTAAGAAATAATCTTTTTTGCCATAAATCTTTTCGACTGCTTCGTCGCGGCGCAAGATTTGATTTTGGTGTTGGCATAGCAATTTTAATACTTCATTTTCGGTCTCGGTGAGTCGCCAAGTTTCGGTGCCAAAAGAAAGTTCTTGTCTTGCATAATTGAACGTATATGCTCCGAGTGTAAAAGACTGTTGGGTAGCTATGGCAGACCTTGCAATTTGACGACGCAATAAAACCTTGATGCGACAGAGTAGTTCGTCTTCGTCAAAAGGTTTGGTGATATAATCTTCGGCGCCAAGTTCGAAACCTTTGAGTTTGTCATCTTTAAGTGACCGTGCCGTCAAAAACAAAAAAGGTGGTGGGGGTGTATGGGCTTGGCATTGTTGTGCAAGCGTAAAACCGTCCATTTTGGGCATCATCACATCCAGTATACACAGGTCAAAGTTATTTCTTTGCAGGGCTGCTAAGCCGCTTTCGCCATCGCGGCATAGTTTAACTTCAAAACCGTTGTCTTCTAAGAATTCACTCAGTAGAAAACCCATACTTAGGTCATCTTCAACAAGTAGTATTTTAGGAATGGCTGTCATTTTTATATTTTGAGTGAGAGACTCAGACCGTTGGGAGAAAAACTTCGAATCGACTACCGCGATTTTCTTCGCTGCCTACGCGTACAAATCCCTTGTGTAATTCAATCATACTTTTAACGTAAGCTAGACCCAGCCCAAAGCCCTTTTGGGTATGTTGATTGCCTTGGGGGATTCGTTGAAATTTTTCAAAGATTAGTGTTCGATGCTCGGCAGGGATACCGATGCCGTTGTCATGCACCGTCACTACGATTCCTTTATGCTCAGTTTTGGCCGAAATATGAATGATAGGCCGCTCTTTAGAGTATTTGAGGGCATTATCAATCAAATTTCTAAATACATTTACAAGGTGTTGTTTGTCGCCTAAGACATTGGTATGCTGCGGGATTTCTTCCAAAGTAATTTTTGCTTGATATGCGGCGAGAGGCATGGCCATTCCGTTTACGGCTGTTTCTAAAATGGTTTCAATCGAAATGAGTTCCTTTTCTAGTACATAATCCCCATTTTCGACTTTGGCTAAGTGCAAAACGCGCTCTACTTCCTGCAACAGTAGTTTGTTTTCTTGGCGTATCACATCTACTAAGCGGCTGTCTTTGAGTTCGTTGTGTTTTTTTGTTAACATATTTACTGCCAAGCCTATGTTGCTAAGGGGAGTGCGAAACTCATGCGCCATATTATTGAAAAAATCTACGTTGGTTTGCAGGAGTCGTTTTTGTTTCATCAATGACCAATTTACAAACAAAAGCACTGCCGTAATAAAAAACAGAATAAGGGCCGTGGCTAGCATCATGACATTCATACTTTTGAGGATGAATGTTTTTTTATTTGGAAAACGCATACTTAAGTAAGCTTCATCACCTCCCAATGAAGGGAGCAAAATGGCGGTTTGGTATACGTCAGGTTGGCATTTTTTGGTACGAGAAAGGCTTAATTGATAGTCTGCATCAATTTGATAAAAAAGTAGCGTTTTGTCAAGCTCGGCTCGGAAATCGGGCTTGTCAACCAATCCAACGGGAAGATGAGATACGTTTTTAAGAGCTAGATTGCCAGAACTGCCCGTAACAGCGCATTTGCCGCCAGCGCACAAGGTTCCTCCTTGGTAGGTTTTGATGGTAGAGCAAAGTGCCATCGATACGCGTTGACTAAAAATCTCTTCTGACAATTGCCACGAATGCCGCATCCAGATGACTTGTACCACTGCCAGTGCCGCTACCCCCAGTGCCGAAGCAATCAGAATGATTGATAGATTATTTCGCTGAATCTTCATAATACATTACTTAGCAATATGCTCCGCGCGGGCGGCCCCGTAGGCCGTAAGCCATAAGCTTTTTATTAAAAAGGGTTTTGATTTGTCTAAAAACCTCATAAAAAATACCTACTGCTTACAGCTTATTGCTTAGGGCTAAGTAGTTATACAAAAATAACATCTCTAGCACGAATCTTGCACTACAATAACAACTCTATAACAAGTGAGTAACATTCAGATGACACCTTGCTGAGGGTGTGGCTTGTACCTTTGTAACGTCAAATAAATCAATGTTTTACTAATTAACTATTATCAATCATGAAAAAAGTCCTCTTTTCAGTTTTGCTTTTGGCAGGAGTTGTAGCTACCGAAATCTATGCTCAATCTAATCCTAACTGCGACAAAAAATGCTGCAAGTCTACTTGTGATAAAACAGAGGCTTCGGCTAAAGTAGCTAAAGCAGAAGACAAAGATTGTCAGACATCTTGCACCAAAACAGCCAATGCCAAAAACAAAACAGCAACTAAAACAAAGACTGAAAGCACTGCTTTGGCTAAGTTGAAGTAAGCTTCAGAAATGAAGAAAACCGTTTTGATAGGTGATTTTCAATTGCTTATCAAGACGGTTTTTGTGTAAAATCATCATTTCGTCTATCGATGATTTTACCAAGTACGAGGGAAAGCTGCTTGGCCAAGGCTTCGGTACTTTCGTAAATAATTTGATAATCACTGATACCCGATAATGTAGTAGAATGCTCGGCATTGTGTTGCCGCAAATAAACGACCGGCTTGTTTTGGGCTTTGGCGTATCCTGCTTCTATACCAATTCCGATGCCTTTGTGGGTAGTTTCGGCCAATAATATATCGCAGTTGCTGATGTCAGTCATCACTTGCTGTATCATTTGCTTTTCTTGCGTAGCATCGAATTGGTAGCGGTCAACAAAAACATGAGGTTGAAAGTTGAATTTGCGCAGTACTTCAACAACTATAGTGAGTTGATGGTCGAGCTGATGTCTTTGTCCAAAACTGATAGCAATGTAGGCCGTCATAAGAGTGAGGATGAAAATAGTGATCAGCAAGCCTTATTCAACGCTTCTGATAAGGTTCCTACAAAATGCACAAGTTGGCTTTGGTTGCTTTCATAGATGAAATCACGGATACTTTTGCTGGTGTAGTTGGAGAAGGTCCCGATGATAGCCAATTTCATTCGATAATTAGAAAATTTTTGGAGGATTTCTCCCGCTAATCCGTTTTTGAGGTCGAAAAAGTCGGGCGTGATGTGATGCTCATACAAGATGATTTTGTCAAATCCTTGGTAGTACAAATCACCCAATAGATTTAAACCGTCTTCGTGGGTTTGGATGAGTAATTTGTCAGAGATGAGTTCGGCAATTTTTAAGCCGTTGGTTTCATGGGCTGTAATGGTCATTTCTTATATTTTAATAAGTTTGGCTTCTATGATAGCTCGATTGAGTCCTTGCCAAGTCATAGTAGATTGTTTTGGAATTGTCTTAATCGAAAAGTTTTCACCCAAAAATCCAATAGTAGTCAGGTAGCTCATTTCGGCTTGTGGGAGGGGAGAATTTGTTTTTGAAAGCCCTAAATTAATGGATACCACACCTTGCGAAAGAGATTCTTTGGAAGTATGTGGATAGAATTGGATATGAAGAGGAATGGTTTGATTTCGAAATAGGAGCGTACCTTCAAGAGTCAAGAGGCGGTCATCGGATTGTTGAGTAGCTGGTTGGATATGTAATGTGGCTAGATTTTGAAGTAGGGTGTCGGCGATGATTCCAGTGGAATAATTTATATCTACAAGCTCACTATGTTGGATTTGGGCATGTTTAATCTGCCAAGTTCCTGAAAACTGCTCTCTAAACTCCTCAATCATTTTCATTTGCTCTTCTTGAAAAGAAGGCAAACGGGCTTGTTGACATGATAAACAACATGACAAGATTATCGTGGAAATGACGGTATGAATTTTCATGGATGTAAGGTTGTTTCTTGAGTATACGAAAATATACCTTTTTCATATACATATACAAGCTTTCAAAGCCAAAAATCAAATAAACTCAAAACAACTGTAGCCTTCTCTGTAGTTGTAAGTAAGCCTTACCCATTTCGTCCCGACATCATGTAGGGACGAGCGGTGGCTTGACCCAAACTACGATTTGGGTCAAAAATGGTGTTGCGTCTCCGACGCCAAGCACAAAAATTGTCTTTCTTCTTTCATAACTCGCTGAACTCCTATCTCTAGAGTCCGAAAGAAGTCTTCACTAAGAAAGTAGTAACTATTTAAAAATCAGTTTTTTGGGTCAAGATTCAGAGTCTTCTTATTGTTATAGTTTGCCTAATTTATCATAAAGTCGGAGACTTTATTCCTATTTTGTGCCGACATCATGTCGGAACGAGCGATAGCTTGACCCAAACTACGGTTTGGGTTAAAAATGGTTCTGCGTCTCCGAGGCCAAGCACAAAAACTGTCTCTATTCTTTCATAACTCGTTGAAATCCTAGCTCTAGAGTCCGA
>NZ_KE384041.1:17110-39624 GCF_000423565.1 Runella zeae DSM 19591
TGCCTATTTCGTCCCGACATCATGTCGGGACGATAGCTTGACCCAAACTATGATTTGGGTCAAAAATGGTTCTGCGTCTCCGAGGCCAAGCACAATAAGAAAAATAATACTTCTTCTTTACTTAGCCTTCTACAACCCATCAATCCACTGCGTAATTAGCGCTACGCCTTCTTTGTGGATGCTCACGCGGCCAATTTCGGGCATCATTACGCCTGGATGTACGGAGTTCATACGGTAGGTAAGAATGGATTCTTTTCCTTTCCCTGGATTAATGTCAAATCGGTACGGCCCCGCTCCCATTCCTGCTGCGACGGGCGATTTCATCACGCCCCAATGAAACGGGTCTTTTTCTTCAACGTTCAGATAAAGCCCTGAGGTAGAAGCTGGACCGTTGGCATGATGACAATGACCACAGTTGACATCCAAATACGAACGCGCACGGTCATTGAGTGATGCCTTCGCGTCGTTCATGCTTACCAACGGTACTACTTTCGCAATATCTTCGGCTTTGGCCTTCAGATAACCCACTTTTTGCCAACGTGTCAACTGATTTTCTTTCCCGTCTTGGTAGGCAAGCTCGTGGTTCAACTGCTTAATTTTTGGGCCAATTGGCATAAAAACGTCCTTCCGATTATGGCAGCTTTTGCACTGATTTTTGTTGGGAATGGCGTAATTGATTTGGTGTGCTTGCCCTGCTTCGTCTTTCCAGCTTACGGGAATCGTTTCGCCCGTTATTTTATAATCGGCTTCGGTTTGGTCGTCCTTCCAGCGGTAAGGATAGGCTTTCCATGTTCCTTTGTCTTTTACCAATAAGCGCGTTTCAAGAATTCGTCGCTCGCCCGTTGGTTTAGAGAAATCATGTGGATAGTAGAAATTTTTGACCAAAATTGTTTTATCAGGAAAATCGAGGGGCTCGTTGGGCTGACTCACGTCAAACGTCGCCGAAGTACCCTCAGGCATCCAAACAAAGCGTTTTTTGAAGGCATAATCGGTAAATAATGTCGCTACGGGCTCGTATTCGAGTACTTTGTCGTTGGGAGTCAATTGCCTTAGCTCGCCCTTGTAAAAGCCGTAATCTGACAGTTTTTTAAGGGGAAATTCGCTAAAGTTAAGCTGGGAAGGGTGCGCAGTTGCTTGGTTTTGCACTCTACAACTGTACAACCAACCTACAGTCATCGTTACGAGCGAGGCCCAGAGGAGTTTTGATTTGAACATAGTTGAAAGTATTAATCTCAAAACCTTATAGGCTTAGGTTTTTCACATCCGTTTTTACCTCTACATTACACGCTGCAAACGGCTTGACATCATTAAAGACCTCAATTTCGGTCACTGCGCCACTGGCAGGGATTAAGAAGCGCGAAAAACGAAAATCTTTCTGGTTTTCCTTAATGCAAATATTCATCGGGTTTTGCTCCGCCGATTTACCTTTTTTCTCATCAATGATGCCGTCATAGATCACATCTTGCGATTTAAAGCACTTTGCTGCCACCAGTTTCCCCATTTCTTTGGTCAAATCAGGCACCCCGAACGTCCGCTCAAACGTATTATCATGCACCGAAACGTTGGTGGTAAATGGTGACCATCCAGGGTGATTCGGAATGGGCAATTCGGTAATGTGGTAGCTCGCAATCGCAATCGAGTATGTCTTGTGATTCAAGATTTTATTGTTAAAAATCTCGACCTCATTGCCTGCCAAGACAATAATCCCACTCCCAGGCGGAATCATCGTAACGGCATTGCCATTTTGTCCATTGCTTACTTCAGCAAAGTTTTCGTGGTTGTTTTCTTTAAGCGTGTTGTTATATACCTTCGTACGCGACCCAAAGGCTTTGGGTAAACCTGGCAAATTAAAAATCAAAATTCCTCCTGTGTTGTTTTCGGCGAGGTTGTTATAGACCTCCGCGTTATCCGAGTTTTCAATCTCAATGCCTGCTACATTTTCAAACACATAGTTGTCGCGTACAATGATATTTTCGGACTGCCCCACGTAAATACCCGCATCGCGCGAGTGCGAAACCTCGCATTTTTCTACTAATACATTCTTGCACTGAACGGGATAAATGCCATATGTGCCATTTTTAGAGTTTTTATCGTTGGTCCAAGTCGTGTTCACCCCACGGAACGTGATGCTGTTGCAATGTTGCGTTTTGATGCAATCGCCAGGGGCATCCATCACCGTAAAATCTTGGAGCGTAATCCCATCGCCCGCTATTTTCATTCCTTCACCGCCCGTTTTGATATTTTTAAACGACATCACGGTGTTATACATTCCTGCTCCTTTAATGGTTACCTTATTGACTTTATCCAAAATCAATTGGGTATTCATTTCGTAAAATCCTTCGGGAATTTCAATTGTCTCGCCTTCTTTTGCTTCAATAAACTTCGCAACCAACGCCTCCATTTGTTCGGGTGTCGCTTTTGGCAAAGAAGCAATTTCTAGCTTACTTTTTTTGGTTTCTTGGGAGCCACAGGCAGTAAGTAAAGCTACGACCATAGCAGCCCCAACGAGGGTTTTTAAGAAGTTCATGGTACAGGCAATGGGTTTAGTGGTTATGGGACAAAAATAGAGTGTTATAGGGAGACTGTTCCTTGACATTTGTCAAAAAATCGTAATTATTTGCTAAAGTCAGAGACTTTGTACCGATTTCGTCCCGACATTATGTCGGGACGAGCTTGATGAGCTTGTCGAGCTTGACCCAAACTATCATTTGGGTCACAATGGCACTGCGTCTCTGACGCAAAA
This sequence comes from Runella zeae DSM 19591, assembly GCF_000423565.1. GTDB lineage: Bacteria > Bacteroidota > Bacteroidia > Cytophagales > Spirosomataceae > Runella > Runella zeae. The sequence continues at coordinate 19,854 of NZ_KE384041.1, forward strand.
CATAAAACCTAAACAACTAAAAATCAATAGTTTGCTCGTTTGGCACGAATTCGACTCAAAGTTTCACCGCTGATTCCTAAGAAAGAAGCAATCATGGATAGCGGTACCCGTTGTAGGATTTGTGGTTTTAGCGTCATTAAGTTATGGTAACGTTCGGCGGCATTTTGGGTTTGTAGTTCTTTGATATACGCATCACTGTTCATCAAATAGTGCTCAGCAATAATACGTCCCAAACGTTCAATCTCGTGAAATTGGTCGTACAGTTGGTACAAATCCGCGCGGCTTAGTTGTACCACGTTGGTGAGTTCAATGGCCTGAATCGCCGTATGACTGGGTCGTTGGGAAATGAAGCTTGGCAAAGACACCGCAATGTCATTTTCTATTCCAAACCACACCACTACTTCTTCCGCTTGGTTGTTGTGATAATATTCTCGCACGCACCCTTTGGCAATAAAAGAAATGACATCGCTGACCCCATTGAGCGGCACAATATGCTCACGCTTAGCGTATTGCCGAACTTTCAATGCGTCCAACAGTGCCATTTTTGCTTCCGACGACAGCGGAATAAAACCCTGTAAGTAAGTAATAAAGTTTCGTCTCCATTCCATAGCAAAAGCCCTCAGTTTCAGCATTCAATTTATTTTAACCACCAAGAACACTATGTATTTGCCCAAAGAAAGCTTCATACCTTTTACCAACTATCAACGACACACAAGCCCCTAAAAATCAATTTGATAACTCAATACAGGCACAAAACCGTTTCCAGCGCGACGAGGCTCAAGGGTATTGGTTACGACGTTGTAGCTGGTGCTGGTGTAATTGAGGTTGTTCGTCGCATTTTGTACATCGAGCGAAAGAACAGTGGCGTATTTCTTACGGTTAGAGCGATACGACACTCGCCCGTCAACCCTGAAATACGCAGGAGCTTGTGCAGCATAGTCGGCTCCCGCCAAGGGGATGAAACGTTTTGCTTTGGCCGAGGCCACCGCATCAATCGGGGTATAACGGTACCCGCCGTTGTACATCGAACGAGCGCCTAGTTGAAATACCGAACCATTTTTAAACGTAAACTCTCGTCCAAAAGTCAACGCAGTGCTAAATCGGTCGTTGAAGGCCGAATTGTACGTTTTACTGTCGGCGGTTTGGTACGTTGAGTTAAACAATGAACCTGTGATAAGCAAGTAGTATTTTTTCGAGAAAAAACGCTCAACCGACATATCTATTCCGTAGTTTTTCCCTTTGCCTTTCGCTACCGTTGTAAATTCAGGAAATCCATCCGCGCCGTTGAGCATCCAATACGCCGAACCTGCGTTAGGTTCTACAAGAACTTTGCGCAGTAGTTGTAAATATACTTCGGTCGAAAACTTCCACAAACTTGGCGTGATGTAGTTATAACTCAAAATCAAATGATGTGACCGTGGGAAAGCGGCTTTTTGGTTGGGGTAGGATTCCACGATTTTCCCCGCAATGGTGTCTTTTTTAAGGTAAAAATAAGTACTCATCGGCAATAGTTGGCTGTGAAGCCCGTATGCCAAACTTACAGTATGGGCCTTGGGCGAACGGTATTGAAACGACAAACGCGGCTCCAAAGAAGTTGTATTATTTAACGCCAAGTACATCGAATGAAGCCCCGCATTCATCACCAATCGGTCGGTAAGGTTGCGGACAATTTGCGCGTACGCTTGCACCGTTTGGGTCGTTCCCTTGCCATTCACCGACTGTTGGCGACCCGCATTGAGCACATTAATATCGGTCACGGAAGCGCGCGGGGCGGTTTCTTTGAAGAATGAAAATTTGATGTAATTGGCAATAAGCCCCGCTTTCAGGCGCGTTTTGGCATCAAATTTATAATTGTAAGCGGCAGTAGCAGCCAACCGAAACTCATCGTACTGTTGGGTGTCGTACCGAAACCGTACGTCTTGTAAATTGAGCGTATCCGAATTTCGCTTAATGCCACTTCCAATCACCGCCACGACGTATTTTATCGACGATTTTTCGCTGAGATTGGCGGTATGCGTCACTCCTAACGCCCCCATGTTGGCAGGTCGTACGCGGTCTTCCCAATTATCGGCTTTGCCAGCTACTCGTTTTTCGGCAGGTTCTACTGGCATATAATGTTCTTCACTGAGACCTCCTAATCCAAAAACGGTCGTAGTACGTTTGCCATCTTTACTGTGAAAAGCCAAATTAAACGACAAGTCTTGAAACAGGTTCGTGACGCGTTCGCCCACCAAATAAAAACCCATTTGACTCAGCAGCCCTAGTGTCGAATAACGGTAGTTGACCAAGTACGACGAACGGCCTTTTTTAATCGCTCCCTCGGTTGAAAAATCTAATCCCAATACCCCAACTTTGGCCCGATATTCTCGTTTTTGTAGGTTTCCTTCTCGAAACCGAATGTCAAACGCCCCCGATAACGCATTTCCGTATTCAGCAGGCATTCCTCCCGTAAAAAAATCGGAGCGGCCGAGCAACTGAGCACTGAATACCGAAATTCCTCCCCCTCCCGAACCTGGCTGGGCAAAGTGATTGGGATTGGGAATGTCGATTCCTTCCAAACGCCACAAAATACCAAAGGGAGAGTTGCCCCGTACGATGATTTTGTTTTCGTTTTCATCACGTCCCGCTTTTACGCCTGGGTACGCCAACGCCATCCGCCCTGGGTCGTTGACCGACGCAGGAATCCGCTCGGTTTCTTCGACCGTAAACGAACGCGCACTGACATACGCGAGGTCGTTGACAGGCCGACTAAGGTTTTGGGATGACACGACTTTTACCTCTTGTAAGTTGTAGAGGTTTTCTTTCAATTCAACGTTCAACACCACTTCCCGCACTGAGTTCAGGATAAATTCTTCGGTCGTATAGTCTTCGTACCCCACCATTGAGCATTTCACGGACGTTCGCCCGATACGCACGTTGGACAATACAAATTCTCCCAGCGCATTGGTCTGAGCACCTTGCGTTGTTCCAACCACTACGACCGACACACCGACCATCGGTTGCCGATTGACACGGTCAATCACTCTTCCTCGAACGGTTTGGGTTTTGGTTTGCGCTACTACACTTAAAAAGCTGCTCAATAGGAGCAAAAATGTCAGGGAAAGGTATTTTCGCATGGGGTTTAGGGAAATGAGGATACCGCGACAAATTATAGTTTTTGTTGAAATACTACAAAAATAATTTCCCCAAAGGCTGCGAAAAGCTTAAAATGGGGTCAAATAGTGCTTTGTGCTATTAATTTTAAAAAACGTAGTATTTCCTTGACAGGGCAAATTCAGGTCTTCTTCGGCTTCCAATGGACAAAAGGCAAGAAGCCAAAATACAAGTTAAATTCAAAAATATCGGCATCAACCGTAGGATTGGCCTCTTTTACTGCTCCTATAAATCTAGCAAAGCTATCTTCCATGATAGGTGGAAGAACCCGAACAGACATAGGCTTGTCAGATAGGTAAGTTATTTCCCAATAATAAACGTTTTTATTGGCCAGAGAAGTTAGCTTGATTGACTGAATAGAAGAAAGTAGAATAGCAGGCTTATTCTTAGGTGGATAGAAAAATTGAGCATCAAAACGGATGGGCTTATAAAAAAAGCCTTGTCTGTATAACAAGGAAAATCCAATCAAAGGGATGAAATAGACTAAGTTTTTGATTGCCCATGTATTTCTAGCTAAATAAATTTCAACAAAAGTATACACCAACATAAACATAGCTATAATACTAAATAGCTTTTTAAAATGCGGAGGATAATTATCCATTTTTGACCTTGGTTATTGCCATTTCAATGTCCTTTCTTCTTTTCCCGTGGGTCATGTCCAGTAAAATAACAGTTTCAATGTCAATTTCGTCGGCATTAGCGGCTATGATTGAAAACCAAATACCTTCCTCAAAATTGGTGTGCCAAGTCGTCATAATATGATGCTGAGGTAGGTATAGCTTATCTATATCCACTTCTCTAAAGGTAATTTCTTCGTCGACTAAATCATGAAGCATTGCGCATTGTTTGCCTACGGTGCTAATCCAACAAACATCTTTAGCGATAATTTTCGCAATCACCTCATCAAGATATCTTCTTGCGGTATTATCGCTTATAAGCACGCACAACCAATTTTGGTTTGGAATTTGAGCATACCAGTTTTGAGTAGTATTATACTCAACCAAAACAACATTACGTGAATGAATATACTCTGTCATGTCGTTTGTATCTCAAGAGTGAGGGTGTAAAAACTTTGAAAATGTATTAAACCCAAAAGAATAATGGACAAATTATTTTTTGATTTCACAATAATTCGTCCATATTGAATACTCATCATCTGTCAATGTGCCATTCAATGAATCAAATTTGTGTTTTATAGGACTACTTAGTTGTGAATAAGAAACAAAAATTGAAACATCGCAATGGATTGAAATGGGATTGATAAACTCGCTTAATACTTCTGGATTTACAATAGGGCAATTTTCTATATTTAAATATTTTAATGTTTTAATTTTGCTTAGTAACTCTAAGTTGTAAAAGTTGGTATTAGATACATCAATATATTCAACATTAACAAGTTCTTTTATAAAGTTAAAGTTTAGAAATTTTCCAAAATTTATAAATATATTTTTTAATGAAATGGAATGTATGATTGGATATAAATCAAGGTGGTTGTCGGTGTTCTCAATATGAAGTGCTTCTAGTTTTGGGAAATATTTAAGAAAATTCAAGTCTTCTAAATTAGGAGCATAATTAATTTTTAATTTTCTTATTAAAGGAAAAGTGTTTTTAAATATTAAATTTTTTAATTTTGTGTTAATAGATAAATAGTCAATATTTAGCTCTTTGATTAATAAAATATTTGTTTCGTCTAAATCTATTGACAAGTGCGATAAATTAGGGAAATGTTTTATGATGTCTACTCGATTTTTGAACGATGAGGTTAGTTCAATATTGAAGATTTTCCCGTAATCATCTAGTGTGAAATGTGGCCTTATATAATCTTTGTTTAACTCAAAAATAGACTCCCGTAGTTCGGAGTCAATGTCTTCTATTTCTATATACTTGACATTTTTTTGGAACTGACAACTTAGTTCATACCATAATGAATGATATGGTTTGTTTTGTCTTATTTTAAATACAAAGACTTCATCGTCCTTGTCGAAATAAGCCTTTTTGTTAGCTATTTCATTGTATATGAAATCAATAAACGACCCAAAATCTTTAGCTACATTAAATATTATTTCATTTTCGATAAGAACAATCACTTGGCCATAGTTTCCTTCTAAGTTGGGGTCAAAATCTAAATACATCTTTGAGCCATCATAGTTGTCGGCGATTAAAATCCTTTTATTGGACTTATTGAAGGGTTTTACTAATGTTTTGTTATGACAAATAACACTGCCTGAGCTTGGAGGTACAGATAAATCAAATAACATTCGCTCAATTGAAATAAAAGACCATCCTAATGCCAAACATAAACTTTCTTCGCTTAAAATTGAATATAGCTCAAAATAAGCATCTGGAAACTTAATTTGATTGTCTTTTTCTATTTGATATAGATTTTGTAAATTAGTAGGGTTCTCTATTCGCTCTTTGTAATCAGGGCAAGAGCTTGAAATTAATTCAAATAATTTCTTAACTTTCATAGAAATCAAAAATTGTGATTAGAAGTATCTTTGGAGCTGCCAATTTTACAGGTTTCTTAATTAACGATTCCTCTCTCTGCGATTTATCTCCGCTTGAATGCCTTTTTGTTTTTTTGAATAGCTGGAGGCAATAAGCAGGGCCGCAATTAGGAAAATAAAGGTAAGAATGCCACCCTTGTGCGTAGCCGACCACACCGCAAGGCCCACAAGAAAGCCGATTATCACGGCCATAGTGATTTTTTGGGATTTCAATTTGTGCTCTTCTGACTTTAGTTCTTCTAATGTCATTTTTGAGTAATCTCTGGTATTTAGCATTGGTTTGGAGTTGTTTTAATGGATTTATAGTGAGGGTTTTAGTGGTGGTTTGGCTCTTCTTGTCTTTGTTTACGCACTATTTCTCGTTCACTCTACTCAGTTATGTTAATATTCACAATAGTTGGAACCTAAATTAACTGATACGATTTAGTTCCTCTTTTATATCATTACTATCCCTACAAATCACAGGGGTTCAATATTATTTAATTCGGTCTCTATACCTTGCTCATAGTATGGTGACATTATATTTACCTGCACTACACTTCTATCCCTTTTCCAAATAATTTCCCAAAGAAATGAGATTGATATTTGTACTCTATATTCTTCATCTACTGACCCTTCTACTTGTTCATTCTTGGAATTTTCTATATCAATAATAGAGTAGTAAGTATTTAAGTCTTCATTCAAGGGCTTTAGTTGCTGTTGGGTTATTATATCTTCCTCTAAGTCTTTATACTCGATAATTGGTAAGTCACTTCTCCTCAATATGAATAATACATTCTCAAAATGCGTAATTTCATAAAACTGAACGTTAAATCCTTTTAACTTCTTTTTATTATTATCCCCTACATTGAAGCCCAATACTAACACATCTTTAGCGGCGCCTATTATTCGCTCAAGTCCCACATTCAGATTATCCTTATGCAATAAATAACTCTTTGTTTTAGCGACCAAAAAGGAATCAACAATACCTTTCCTTATTTTATAAGTGGCTAATGTTGCAGTAAGTACAGAGGAAGTGCCATATTCAGTAAAATCTATTCTTGGAGAGAAATTTCTGATACCGTCAATGTAAATCTTTAAATCACCATCATTAGTTTCTTCACTATTCGTTTTGTTAAACAAACTATCATACTTCTTAAAAACTTTATCAATTTCTTTCTTTGAATCATTTTCAAAAGCCTTTTCTTTATCTTCTGAAATTTCTGCTGATTTTCTTTTAGCTCTTATTTTATCCCAAACTTTGTCTTTAAGTTCTTCTAAAAAATCATCAAATGTTTTAATTTTAACTTTTTTATATCCATCTCCAACCTCACTGTTATCTTCTTGAAATTTTTCTTGCTTCAACATCTTGTCAAATCCTACATCCTTCAACAACTCTTTATTGTTAATAATGTCGTTTAAGCATTTTTTAAAATAAGAAATATTTTCGCTCCATCTGTATAAATCACTAATTTCTTCGGGTAAATTATATAAAATGATATAACTTTTATTGCGAAAATGCTCTTCTAACATATATTGCCTAATAAACAGTAGTGTTATATAGCTTGATATAAAATCAATAACTTTCCCGCTAATCGCTAAATTGTCTAATTCAGGAAATGAATATTTTGCGTCTAAAGGCTGTTCTGTATTACTATATGTATTACTAAAAAAATCAAATAATTCAAAGACTTCTCTCATTGAATATGGAAGTAGAAAATATTTAGAAGGGTGAAAGCGCGAATATGTGAAAATATAGTTAATAGCTTTATTTTGTCTCCTATATAGCAATAATCCTCCTAATGCATAATGTAATTCCTTGAATCTGCTACGCTCTTTATTTCTCTTGTCAATTTCATCATTATTTGTGAGCTTTAAATTCTCATAATTTTCACTAACCACTCCTAAAGAACGAGAAAAATATAGATTTGAATTAGCCCAAAATAATCTTATAAGCCTTTCATTTTCGGAAATCACACATAAATTCATCCACATCGATCTGTATGTTTCTTCAGAGATAGGATTTGGAATCCCATCTCCTAAAAGCCATTTCCCACTAACAACATATTCCTCAAGACTTGGAAGTTTTATATTCTTGGTATTTACAAATAAAATATGAAGCTTATAAATGACATCATACAAATCAAAATCATATCTCAGTGGTTCGCTTCTATCATGCCTTCTCTGATATTCCAAGAAAACACCGGAATAAAACCTTATTATTGTCTTTTCAAGATGTTCGTCCTGCTTTTCTACGGCATAATAGGTTAACTCATTAATACTTTTCAGACAATAACGTCTAAGGTCTGAATCTTCTTTTGACCTGCTATACATATTTGTCAACTCTGTTAGTAGTGAAGTCGATTTGCCACTGAACAATGCTACTTTGTTCAACCAAATAAAAAAGCTAACAATCAACAATCCAGAAGCAATGAACACCAACAAATCAGCAGAGTTTTCAAGCATCCAAAACCAATGCTTCCAACCAAAATACGGGCTAAAGTCAAAAGAAAGCACAAGTGGACGGAGCCCACGTAGCATGAAATTGTTAGGATTATTAAGATAAGCAAGCCAATCCTCTAATTTAAACCAAGGCTTGAATTGAAAGACTTGAAAAAAAAAGGTTGATAGAGTAAAATAAACTATTAACCTGAATAATGAAATTTTAAATTCCCTTTTACCAACTTTTCTTTGTGGCCAAGTGCTTTCAAAAACATTAGATATGTAAAGAGAGCCGTATTTGTCACCAATAGTAGAGATTTTATCTACAATGATTGGATAGGCTATACCTAATATCGCTATGTCTAAAGCAATACAAATCTCTACAATATTGTCAATTTTGGTGAAGCTTTCCATAATATCATTATCTAAAACTTAGATTTAGCAATATATTCACTATTGCTACTAGTTCCAAATTTTCATAAATTATGCTTAATATTAGTTCATAACATAAGTTATTTAATTTTTTTCTAATGATGATAACAAAAAAAGACAGCCCCACCTCGCGGCAGGGCTGTCTTAAATTTATCATTCTGACGAATTACTTCACTTCTTCAAAATTCACAAACTCACCTTCGTTGCTTGCGCCTGATTTGGCTTGGCCTTGGCCGGCGTTGGGGTCTTGGGCACCACCAGCGGCAGCGGCGTCAGGGCCGGCAGCGTAGATTTCTTGTGAGGCGGCGTTCCATGCTTCGGTGATTTTGTTCATGGCTGCGTCGATGGCGGCTACGTTGCGGCTGCCGTGTGCTGTACGCAACTCTTCCAATGCCCCTTCGATGCTTGATTTGCTGCCTGCTGAGAGTTTGTCACCGTACTCTTTGAGTTGTTTTTCGGTGCTGAAAATCATCGAGTCAGCGGCGTTTACTTTTTCGATTTCCTCACGAGCGGCTTTGTCAGCAGCTTCGTTGGCTTTGGCTTCTTCGCGCATCCGTTGGATTTCGGCGTCTGACAATCCGCTAGAGGCTTCGATACGGATTTTTTGCTCTTTGCCAGTGCCTTTGTCTTTGGCGGTTACATTCAAGATACCGTTGGCATCCACGTCAAAAGTTACTTCGATTTGTGGAATACCGCGTGGGGCTGGTGGAATACCGTCGAGGTGGAAACGCCCAAGGGTACGGTTTTGGGTAGCCATAGGACGTTCGCCTTGCAACACATGCAACTCTACCGAAGGTTGATTGTCAGAGGCAGTTGAGAAAGTCTCTGATTTTTTGGTAGGAATGGTAGTGTTGGCTTCGATGAGTTTGGTAAACACGCCACCGAGGGTTTCGATACCCAACGACAACGGAATCACGTCGAGCAAGAGTACGTCTTTTACTTCACCTGTCAATACACCTCCTTGGATAGCCGCTCCGATAGCTACTGCTTCGTCAGGGTTAACACTCTTAGAAGGCTTGCGGTTGAAGAATTTCTCCACTTCTTCTTGTACACGTGGGATACGAGTCGAACCACCCACCAGAATCACTTCGTCGATATCCGAAATACGGAGACCGGAGTTGTTCATGGCGCGTTTGCAAGGTTCCATCATGCGTTGGAACAGGCGGTCGGCCAATTGCTCAAACTTCGCTTTGCTCAACGAGCGTACCAAGTGTTTTGGAATACCGTTGACGGGGAAGATATAAGGCAAGTTGATTTCGGATTGAGAAGAGCTAGAAAGCTCGATTTTGGCTTTTTCGGCGGCTTCTTTCAAGCGTTGGAGTGCCATTGCATCCTGACGCAAGTCGATGCCTTCGTCTTTTTTGAACTCATCGGCAAGCCAGTCGATAATCACTTGGTCGAAGTCGTCACCACCAAGGTGTGTATCACCGTCGGTCGATTTTACTTCAAATACTCCGTCGCCCAATTCAAGGATAGATACGTCGAAAGTACCACCACCTAAGTCAAAAACGGCGATTTTGACGTCTTTACCTTGTTTGTCGAGACCGTATGCCAAAGCAGCGGCAGTAGGCTCATTGATGATACGTTTTACATCAAGACCCGCGATGATACCCGCTTCTTTGGTGGCTTGGCGCTCGGCGTCGTTGAAGTAAGCTGGAACCGTGATAACGGCTTCTGTTACGGTTTGTCCCAAATAGTCTTCGGCAGTTTGCTTCATTTTGGTCAAAATGTGCGCCGAGATTTGTTGGGGAGTATAGAGTTGGTCGCCAATACGAACGCGTGGGGTGTTGTTAGGACCTTGTTCTACGTTGTAAGCCACGGTTTTGATTTCGCTGCCTACTTCGGTGAAGCGTTTTCCCATAAAACGCTTAATCGATGATATAGTATTAGAGGGGTTGGTAATGGCCTGACGCTTAGCAGGAGCACCTACTTTGCGCTCGCCGTTACCATTGTCCATAAACGCCACTACAGAGGGGGTGGTACGCGCGCCCTCGCTGTTGGCGATTACGACGGGTTCGTTACCTTCCATAACAGCCACGCACGAGTTGGTAGTACCTAAGTCAATTCCAATTATTTTTCCCATGTCTTTCTTAAATTATTAATTGAATGATAAATGATTGAGTGATTTGGATGTTTTCTCAATCTGTACGTGTTGTTTTACACAACGAACGTGCCAGCCCTAACAACTATCCTTAAAAATGACAATTTGGCAGAATGAAGTTTTTATGGTTTTTCAAAAAAATAAGAAATTCCTGTTTCTATAAAGAGGCCCAAAAGCGACTAACACATCATAGAAGTTAGACTTTACCCTTTTTCAAATTATGAAAACTCTATTTTTTATGATGCTTATTGTAGGGCTAGGGCATGTACACGGTCAACACACCCGTGTACATACTTACCCAGCTCGGGGATTTTGGACTACAGAGATAAGCCCCGCCGCACGTGATACTACTTTGGTCAGGTTTTACAATGAAAATCACGATTTGGTATATGAAGAGGCCGTGGCCAAACTGCTCAATATCAAACGCCGAAGCGTGAAAAAACGGCTGACGGCTACTTTAGCAAAACTCTTGAATGAACAGAAAGAAATAGAAGCGTTGCGCCAGAAAAAACAGCTTATTGCGGTGGTGTTGGGGAAATGAGACATTCCAAGTTTCCTTCACTTGGAATGTCTATTGATGTAAAAAAAATCTGCTCTTACTTGATTTTGACTTTGGTAGCACCGTAGCCAAACTTCTCTTTTTGAGCGTCTTGGTAAAACTGCACGTTTTTGTGCTTGCCAAGTCGGCGATGGATTTCGGTTCGCAATACGCCGTTGCCTACGCCGTGGATAAACGTAATCTCGTCCATGCCGCTGGCAATGGCTTTTTCGAGTTGTTGTTCAAATGTTTTGAGTTGAATATCAATCATTTGGGCGTTGTTTAGCGTCAAAAAATCGCGGGTGAGCTTTTCGATGTGCAAGTCTATCACTGCCGCAGGGCGCTCTACTTTGGGAGGCACGGCTGGCTCAGGTTCGTTTTTCTCAAACATTTTTTCTTTCAATGTTTGGGCATTGACGGGCTGTTCGATTTTTTCGTCGGCATCAAGCTGATACAAGTAGGCGTCTTTGTCGAGTAGGGGAGCTTTGCGCTTGTTTTTGAAAAATGTATTGGCTCTGAATTTCACGCGTTTGTTGAGCGGGGCGCGTTCGGGCGAAAACCCTACCGTATAATACAGGCAGTTGAACACAAACGTACCCCAATCGTCAAAATCCTTGATAAGTAAGTCTTGCACTTTTACGCTGCTTTTGGCCTTGAGTACGCCGCCCGATAGCCCACGCTGATGACGTTCGCTAGGCTGCGTGAGCGCATACGGCAAATCCCAGTCGGTATTATTGACAAGATGCAGGGCGATTTCGCGGTCGTTGAGGGGAATAAATGCCATAAAAATCCCTTTTTCGGCGCGGATACCGCTGGGTCTGCTTTCGGCTGACTTTTCGGCAGGTTGACTGCCTTTTTGTCCGCGAAAAAATTGCCCCTCTACCGACGACACCACCGCAAGCTCTCTTTTGAGGACCGGCAAACGAAACCCTTCTTCAATTTCAATCTCAACCACGTCGTTTTGCAAAAAACGAGTGATGATTCCTTCTTCTTTCGAATGAACTAACCTTACTTTATCTCCTATATTCATGAGTGACGTGTAGAATTAAATAAATTTGAAAATGTGCAAATTTGCAAATTGGGGAGTTGAGCTTCTTTATTTGAGTCGTAAAGTCCCTTCCTTTTCATAGATAACGACCTCCTCTTCCAATAGTTCCCTGATAGCCTCGATGGCGCTTTGTTCGTTTTTGATTCCAAAGGTTGCAATGAGTTGTTGGGGAGTAAGCGGACTCATCCCTAAAAGACGTAGGATTTCGCTGCGGAGCTTTTGGTGTTCGGGGGCAGGCATTCCTTTTTTCTTTTTGGCAAGGCAATTGTCGCAGATGCCGCAGGTTTGATGGGTTTCTTCCCCAAAGTACTGTTGGAGCAATTGTGTACGGCAGCGGGTAGTGTGCTGTACGTAGTTGCTGACGGCTTCGATGCGACTATAATCCGTTTTTTGTTTTTCTTCAATCGCCAACGCATTGATAGGCATTTGGTTGGCATCGTAGCGAGGAGTTGTAAACGAAAACTGTGGCTTGTCGCGTTGTTTGTCATACACCAAAACCCCTTTGTCGTGCAAGCCTTGCAACAGCGCAATTACTTCCGGTTCCATGCTGTAGTGTTTTTGTCCGATGGCAGTTTCGGAAATATACACAAACTGCGTAAATACCTCACCGCCGTACATTCGGAGCAGAAGTTTGATGAAACTATCGTACTGAGGGTATTTGAGTTGAAGCTCATAAAGCGCCCGATTATCGACGATAATATGGATTTTGGAACTGCTATTGTAAGCTTCGCTTAGTTGGATAAATCCTTCTTCTTCAAGGAGTTTTAGCGCAAAGTGTGTTTCAGAAATGGGTAGTCCAAATGTTCCCGTAAAATCTTGTAAATCAAAATCGAAGTTTTCAAATTCGCCACCTCCGACCGGAATTCGGTAATAATTGGCAAGTGCTTGATATACGCGTCTGACAAGTTGGATGGGTGGGTATTTTTGATCAACGACCCGAATCAATTCATTCAAATCTTTGGACGAATAGAGCGCAACAGCATAGGCTTTTTGACCGTCGCGTCCAGCGCGGCCCGCTTCTTGGTAGTAGGCTTCGAGGTTGTCGGGCAGGTCGATATGAATTACTACGCGTACGTCGGGTTTGTCGATGCCCATCCCAAAAGCATTCGTAGCCACCATCACCCGTACGCGGTTGCGAATCCAAGCTTCTTGCTTATCGCTACGCTGTTTGGTAGGAAGGCCCGCATGATAAAACTCCGACCGAATGCCTTGTCGATTAAGCCAATCGGCTACTTCTTTGGTACGGCGGCGATTGCGTACATAGATAATGGCACTACCTTGCACATTTTGGAGGATTTTGAGGAGCCGTGCTTCTTTGTTTTCTTCAAAAAAAGCAGAATAAGATAAGTTAGAACGCGCAAAAGTAGCTTGAAAAATGGCGGGTTGGCTCATTTCGAGCTTTTGACATATATCAGCTTTGACGGGTTCGGTGGCTGAGGCAGTCAGGGCAATAAGCGGAACCGTGGGAATGAGTTTTCGAAACTCGGCAATTTGCAAGTAAGCAGGACGAAAATCATAGCCCCATTGCGAAATACAGTGGGCTTCGTCGATAGCCAAAAGACAGACCTTCATTTGTTTGACCCTTGCCAAGAAGATATCGGTACGGAGGCGTTCGGGCGATACGTACAAAAACTTAGTAGTGCCGTGGATGCAGTTGTCGAGTACAATGTCGATTTCGTGCCAATTCATGCCAGAGTAGATCGCCGCTGCCATGATTCGACGGCGGCGGAGCTGCTCTACTTGGTCTTTCATGAGCGCAATGAGCGGCGTCACCACGATACAAATGCCTTCTTGGGCCAAAGCCGGCACCTGAAAACACAGCGACTTACCACCGCCCGTAGGCAGTAAAGCCAAAGTATCTTGCCCTGCCAAAACTGCTTCGATGATGTTTTGTTGTAGAGGTCGAAAAGTATCGTAATTCCAGTATTTTTTGAGAATGTCGTGAATCATGGACGCGTATCAAAATGGAGCGCAAAGTTAATGGTTGCAAGAGTAAATAAATATTTTTGCCTACGACGTTTGTAGGAGTTATTAGAATCTTGAAAAGGAATTAGTCATATATGTGAAGAATTTTACCCACAGATTGGGTAATCACCATTTTGGATTTAGATTTGCTCAATGTGATATAACAGTAATTTCTTATATGGCTACCATTCCGCATTATCGTCCTAGTGTTGTTCCCCTCAAAACCCCCTTTACATTTGCTAAAGATCCTTTGGCATTTCTTCAAAAAGGGTTTACAGCGTGTGGAGATACATTTCAACTTGCTTTATTTCGTAAACTAGTGTTTACCCGTGACCCGGCTTTTTTTAAGCATGTGCTTCAAGCCAATAATAAAAATTATCTTAAAGGAGGCGCGGTGAAGGAATTAAAACAAGTATTAGGAGAAGGATTACTTACAAGTGAGGGTGATTTTTGGCTGCGTCAGCGGAGGTTGATTCAGCCCGTTTTTCATCGAGAGCGATTACAAACCTTATTCCAGACCATGCGTGAAATTACTACCGCATTTCTTCATGAATTAGAGGAGGAAAGAGGCCGCGAAGCAGTAGATATAGATGAAAAAATGATGGCTCTTACTGCTGATATTGCTCTCAAAACGCTTTTTAGTACGATTTCCAATGAAAATAAAGCCGAGATTTACCAGCAAATCAACCATACCCAGCAGCATATTATAACCCAGATTCGTCAACCGTATTTGAAACCGTGGCTGTCGATCAATGGCGCCAATCGGCGTTTTCGGAAAGACGTAGCTTATTTTGATCAGTTGGTAATAGATGTCATTACGCAACGTCGCGATTCGGGAGAAACTCACGATGATATGCTACAAATGTTGCTCGAATGTATCGACGAAGAAACGGGCCAACCCATGAATGATAGGCAGGTGCGTGACGAAGTGATAACCATGTTTGCAGCAGGTCATGAAACCTCCGCCAATGGCCTGAATTGGTTATTGTGGGAGCTGTCGCAGCATCCAGAGATAGTTGCCAAAATTCGGGCAGAAAGCCATTTGTTTGCGGATGTTCCTACATTGGAACAATTGATGGCCATGAAATATACGCGCCAGGTAGTAGAAGAAGGGTTGAGATTGTTTCCGCCAGCCTGGGCAGTAGCCCGTGAAGCCATCGCTGATGATACGATTGAAGGAATGACGATTCCGAAAGGAGCCATTGTATTCATGCCCATTTTTGCACTTCATCGCCATCCAGCTCTTTGGGAGCATCCTATGCTGTTTGAACCAGAAAATTTTAACCCTGATGCGGTGAAAAATCGTAACAAATATGCCTATTTGCCGTTTGGGGCAGGGCCACGTATATGCATAGGGCAGCAATTTGCGATTCTTGAGATGCAGTTGATTTTGGCTTCTT
The DNA here is from genome assembly GCF_000423565.1 of Runella zeae DSM 19591. GTDB lineage: Bacteria > Bacteroidota > Bacteroidia > Cytophagales > Spirosomataceae > Runella > Runella zeae. The sequence goes on from NZ_KE384041.1 coordinate 35,419, forward strand.
TATTGAAAAAATTTACGTTTGAGGCCGACAAACATCATCCACCTATGATGTTTCCACTGATTACGCTAAAACCGCTGAACGGCATAAAAATGTTTATTCGGTGATTTCCATCTCAAACAACTCCTGCAAATGACCTTTCAATTTTTCAGCGACTTCGGGCATCGATAATGGGCGACCCAATTCTTGTTGGAGGGAGGTAACGGCCTTATCTGAAATCCCGCAAGGTACAATGTGCCCAAAATAAGCTAAATCGGTGTTGACATTAAAGGCAAATCCGTGCATCGTAATCCATCGGCTGCATTTTACGCCTAAGGCACATATTTTGCGCGGATTTTGTTGGGTTTCAAAATCGAGCCAAACGCCCGTGAGTCCCTCAATGCGCCCGGCTGAAAGGCCGTAGTCGGCACAAGTCAGAATGATGGCTTCTTCTAAAGTGCGCATGTAGCGGTGAATATCCGTAAAAAAATGTTCCAAATCTAAAATAGGATATCCTACCAATTGCCCCGGCCCATGATAAGTAATATCTCCTCCTCGGTTGATTTTGTGGAAAGTAGCCCCTACATCCTGGAGTTGGGTTTCGGTCAAAAGCAGATTTTCGAGATGACCACTTTTACCTAAAGTATAAACGTGAGGGTGTTGGCAAAAAAGTAGGTAATTGGTCGTACTCTTTTGAGCTTCAAGGGATAGCTGCCGATTTTGGCTTTTAATCGCCACATTTTCGGCCAATAGTTTTTCTTGATAATCCCAAGCTTGTTGGTAATCAATCAACCCTAAATCTTCAAAGTGTACTTTATGAGCGGTAAGTGTGTTCATAGGAGTTCAAAAAAACGATACAAAGGTAAGCTTTCGGCTTACATTCTTTTGCACAATTATTTGGTGGATTAAGTTCCTTTTTGACCTTTAGGCGTCTAAAGGCTACAAGCATAAGACTGATTAACAATGGATTCTTTCGGTAATAAAAACAATTGTTTTAAAATAATATACTGAGTATTTAGATTTTATATACTAAAAAATAAAATCAAAGATATGCAACCTCAAGTTTGTATTTTGCTGCCTCATTTTAATGATTTCGAGGGTCTTCAAAAATCAATTGCGAGTATCGGAAGTGCAGAGAACGTGGATGTGCTAGTGGTAGATGACGGGAGTCAGGAAGAAATAGATGAAGCTTTAGTCCGACAATCGAAAAATTTTCGAGGAGATATTTATTTTTTGTACTTATCTGTTAATCAGGGCATTTGTAAAGCTATTAATCACGGTCTCATTTGGATTCGAGAGCAAGGGTACCTTTTTATCGCAAGGTTGGATTGTGGTGATACTTGCGGAAAACAGCGATTTGAGAAGCAATGGGCTTTTTTGGTACAACATCCCGAAATAGGTTTGGTAGGTACATGGGGAGTGTATGTAGACAAAAAAGGCGAAGGACTTTTTGTGTGTACACTGCCTACTAAAGATACCGAAATCCGCCAAAAAATATACTGGTCATGTCCTTTTATGCATCCTTCTATCATGTTTCGGACAAAAGTACTGGACGAGGTCAAAGGATACGACGAACGTTTTAGAGTAGGGGAGGATTTAGCTTTTTACTTTCAGGTAATCAAACATTGGCAAGTGGCCAATTTACCTGAGTATCTTTTGTTTTATGAGTTTGACGAAAAAAGCATATCATCTCACCGACGCAAGCAAGTACTTCTTGCGACTTTGACAACCTTAAAAGAACATTTTCGGTGGGGGATATTTCCCGTATTAGGTATTCTCAAAAATATGCTGGCGCTTCGACTATCCCGCAAATGGATTTTTCGAAACCGTATGGTATTTAGGTATTTGACACAAATCAACATGGAGAATGCTAAAAAATGGCGTTTTTCAAAGAAAAAATCAGCATTTTTGCCACCTAGCTAGTACCAAATCTCCCTTTTATGATACTGATTGCAGACAGCGGCGCCACTAAGACTGATTGGCGCATTATCGATACCGACGGAAATATCCAACAGGCCAAAACGATTGGACTGAGTCCATACTACCAAACTTCGGAGTCTATTGCCCAAGAATTGACCCAACATTTGTTGCCGTCGGTGACTGGTATTGTCAACGAAATTTATTTTTACGGAACGGGTTGTGCAGGCGAAGAACCTTGCAATATCGTTCGTAGAGGTTTACAGGCTGTTTTTTCTTCAGCACATACCGTGGAGGTCGATAGCGATATGCTCGGTGCAGCGCGCGGATTGTGTGGGCATGAAGCGGGCATTGCGTGTATTTTGGGGACAGGTTCTAATAATTGCCTTTACGACGGTCACTCTATTGCCGACAAAATCCCTTCGCTTGGTTTTTGGCTAGGCGATGAAGGGAGCGGCGGCTATCTTGGGAAAAAAGTGGTAGTGGCTTTTTTACAAAAAGAAATGCCCGAAGAATTAGCCGAAAAATTTGCCAGACGTTATGGCCTTAATCGGGAGATTGTTTTGGAAAATGCCTATCAAAAACCTTTTCCTAATCGCTATTTCGCAAGCTTCTCAAAATTTGTTTTCGACAATCGCACCCACCCTTTTACATATCAATTGGCTTATGATGCCTTTCTCGAGTTTTTGACCAAGTATGTTTGTAAACTCCCTAATTATCAGCAATATAAGGTGCATTTTGTGGGTTCGGTGGCGTTTTATTACAACGATATTTTGCGCAGAGCGGCTGCCGAAAAAGGCATAACGATAGGTCATGTTATGGAAACCCCAATCGCGGGACTTACGCTTTATCACCGCCCTGTTGAAGATTAAGTAGCTGATGGAGTTGGGCATATTGGAGTAGCATGATAGTTTTACCGTCTTTGATTTCCCCTGTTTGTATCATCGAAAGAGCTTCTTCAAAAGGAATTTCTAAGACTTCAATGTTCTCGTTTTCGTGTTCGGTGCCTCCACCTTCATTTACTTTCATGTTTTTGTGGTATTCGGCTACAAAAAAATAAAGGATTTCGGTCACCGAACCAGGCGACATATAAGCTTCAAAAACCTTCTGAACGTCAGTTACACGATAGCCCGTTTCTTCTTCCGTTTCCCGTCTGATACAATCTTCCGCATTATCTTTGTCGAGAAGACCAGCGCAAGTTTCGATTAACATTCCGGTAGGATTGCCATTTACGTAAGTCGGCATTCTGAATTGGCGGGTTAAGATGACCGTGTTCTGGGCTTTGTTATAAAGTAAAATAGTAGAGCCATTGCCACGGTCGTAAGCCTCACGTGATTGGCGCGACCATTTGCCTGATGAATTTTGATAGTCAAAAGTGATTTTTTTCAGAATGTACCAATTGTCGGAAAGCAAATTCTCTTCAATGATTTTAACCGAAGGATTATTCATGGCTGTTATTTTTGATTGTTTTTGATTGAATTTGATTATTTTTGAGCAAAATAAAATAAATGAAATGAGTTATCAAAGTAGAAAACAAATCATTTTAAAAATACTGGAAGAAAAAGGAGAAGCCGAAGTAAAAGAGTTGGCTCAACAGCTTGATACTTCGGAGATTACGATAAGACGTGATTTGGGCACAATGGCAGCTGATGGGCTTCTTTTTCGCACGCATGGAGGTGCTATGAAGTTAAGTTTGGTAAATCAACCCGTGAGTTTTGCCCAAAAATCAAACATGAATGCTTCTCAAAAGGAGCAGATATGTCGATTGGCAGCGGCCGAAATTCAAGAAGGGGACGTCATTTTTATGGATTGTGGGAGTACGGTTTTTAAGCTTTGTGATTTTATCAAAAACAAAAGAATAAAAGTTATTACCAATTCTCTTCCTGTAGTTTATGAATTGATGAATACGGAGGTAGAAATTAATTTGGTAGGTGGGGAAATTGATAAAGAACGGCAAGCGGTGCATGGGGCTGTGGCACAAGAGCATCTCCTCCGTTATCATGCCGACAAAGCTTTTGTGGGGGTAGGAGGGATTAGTGTTGCTAATGGTCTGAGTGCGGTAAGTGAAAAAGAAGCAGAAATGACCGTAGGCATGGCGCGACAGGCCAAGACTACCTATTTGCTTTGTGACGCTTCAAAGTTAGAAACCACTAAATATTTACAATTTGCTTCTCTCTCTTTGATTCAGGTATTAGTAACCGACGAAACCAACGATGCAATTTTGGCACCCTATCGTGAGGTTGGATTACGAGTTTTGAATTAACGCAGGCAGGGTTTGAACCCTGTCTGCGTTGTAATGTTGTGAGTTGAAAA
>NZ_KE384041.1:40310-241653 GCF_000423565.1 Runella zeae DSM 19591
TAAGAGTCAAAAAGCATGAAAGCTAATATACCAAAGTTAGAGACTGAGACTTATCATTGTATTTATAACCAAAGTATTAATGGCAAAGGGAGATAAACGCAGGCAGGGTTCAAACCCCGTCTGCGTTGTTGTAATGTTGTGACTTGAAAAGATAGAATACGTCCTAACGACAAAAAGTATGAAAGCTAATATACCAAAGTTAGAGACTGAGACTTATTATCATATTTATAATCGAGGTATCAATGGAGAAACTATTTTTAAGCAAGAATATAATTACAGTTATTTTCTTCAAAAATACGCGGATTATATTGAACCCATTGGCGAAACCTACGCTTATTGCTTATTAAAGAATCATTTTCATTTTTTGATAAAAACTCGTTCTGAAAATGAAATCGTAGCAAGGCTGGGCGCAAAAGATTTTGGACTTATCAATGACAGAGGCGCTTCTTTTTGTATCAGCAATCAATTTTCAAAACTTTTTAACGGCTACGCACAAGCCCTAAATAAAATAAATAATCGTAGAGGAGGGCTTTTTGAAGAGCCTTTTCGGAGAATTGTGGTAGATTCAGAAGCGTATTTTACAAGATTGATATGGTATATTCATCACAATCCCAGAAAACACAGATTAGTGAATGATTTTAGAATTTATCCTCATTCTTCTTATCGAAGTATATTGAGTAATGCGCCTACAAAGCTCAAGAGAGATTATGTATTAGAATGGTTTGGAGGAAAAGAAGCCTATCAGTTATTTCATCAAAGCCAAATAGATGAAAATGCAATAAAGCATTTGATAACAGAGTATGAATAAACGCAGGTAATAACGCAGGCAGGATTTTGAACCCTGCCTGCGTTACCCAAAAACCTCCTGCGTTTATCTAAGTCGTTTTTAATACCCAAAAATTTCTTCTAAAGAAAGCTTTTTGACGGTACCATACTTGGTTAAGTCGCTTTCTTTGACTCTTTTCTCAGAGGCTACTATACAATAAGTATAAGGCTTGTTTGCCAAATTTGTATCAGCAAATTGCTTTAAGTCTTTGAAAGTCAGTTTGTCTATTTGGTCATAGATGAGTTTTCGTTCATCGTTACTTATCCCTTTTTCTTGCGCACTGAGATAGTTATAGATGATGCCGTCTTGCAAAATACGGTCGGTTTGCAAGGTTTTCTTCATGTTTATTTTAGCCGTTTCGAGCGATTTCTCTGATTCTGGCAGTTGATTGAGCAATTCGTTCATTCCCGCAATCGCCTCATTGAGCTTATCGGCTTGGCTACCAATATAGCCGGTGAGAGTATATTTTTGGCCTTTTTTCTGAGGAGTACCATAATACCCATAAGTCGAGTAAGCTAAGGCTTTGGATTCGCGAAGGGTTTGAAATACAATGGAAGCCATGCCACCGCCAAAATAGTTGTTAAATAGTTCGACAGTAGGAGCAAGTACTGGATTATACTGAGCGGTGTTGCGAATCCAAGAGATTTCGGCTTGTACCATGTCATAATCTGCAAAAAGCACTTGGGTGGCAGTTTGGTCAAGTTGTTTGAAATCTTTTTTGGCTGGAATCGCTTTGAATTTTGCTGCAAGTGGGTGGCTTGTTTTAATTTCTTGAGAAAGCACCGTCAAAGATAGAGGCCCATAATAAATGATTTGGTGGGGGAAATCAAACAAGCTATGTAGTACTTCAAGCAACTGTGCCGATGTAAGATTTTTTAATTCCTCATTTGTCAATTGATTATTATAAGGGTTTTGAGAACCATACTGAGCATAGCTCATCAGTCCTTGCATGATGGCACCTTTGTTGAGTTTTGCATCTGCACGGGCTTTGGCCAATCGCCCTTTTAGTTGCTCGAGTGCCTCGTCGTTGGGTTTACAATTTCGGATAAGATATTCTAATAACTTTACCCCCTTAGAAAAATTTTCCTGCAAACCAGAGAGCCGTACCGTGGTGTATTCGCCAGAAGAAGAGATACTATAATTACAGGCTAGATTAAAAAACTCTTTACTGATTTGTTCGGCATTGTATTTGTCGGTACTCAAAAATTGTAAATATTGGGTGGCAATCGGGAGCAATTTGCTATGATAAGTACCCATTGGAAAGCGATAGCCTAAACGAAAAAGCTCATTGTCAGTATTTTGGACATACAGAACTTCGGCACCCCCTATTTTACTTTTCTTAAAATCTTTTTGATAATCGAGCCATACGGGCTTGATTTCGTCCATTTGCATGGTGTTGACTTTTTGTAAAAAAGGAGACTGGGCTTCGCGATTGACCTCAACGGGCGTAATGTTAGGTTTATCGACTTTAACAATATTTTTGTCAGGGCCTTTGTGTTTGTAAACTACTGCATAATTGTCTTTAAAATAAGTATTGGCAAAGGCCATAATATCAGCTTTCGTCACGGCCGACATCGCGTCTAAGCGGCTCGAATAGTTGAGCCAATTGTTTCCCCCCGAACTAATAAATGCTTCGAGCAAGGGACTTACGCGGCTATAATTACTTTCGAGCTGCTGAATAGCATTACGTTTGTAGTTGTTTACAATAGAGCGAATAACCGATTCATCAAAGTCTCCTTTTTTGAGTTTTTCGACTTCTCCTAAGAGCAAATTCTTCACTTCATCCAAAGATTGTCCTTGTTTAGGGCGCCCGGATAAAATCCATACTGAATAGTCTTTGAGGTAATCGATAGTAGAGCTACCTCCTAAAATCTTCTGTTGTTTGTTGAGGTTGAGGTCGATGAGGCCCGCTCCGCTGTTAGACATCAATTCGTCGCAAATCGTCGAAACGGCCATTCCCTTTAAATCATTTACCATGGAAGGAAATCTAAAGCCAAGGCGTATGTTTTCGGGAGTTGGCCCGTACACCTCACGCACTTGGATACTCGTAAGTGGGGCTTCGGGAGCAGGATTGTATTCTTTGACGGGCTTGGGTTGCATGTATCCCAAGGCCGCATCTATTTTTTTGATGACCTCGTCAGGATTGAAATCCCCCGCAAAAATGACGGCCATATTGTTGGGTACATAATAATTGTTATAATAGTTACGAATCTCTACCAACGAGGGGTTTTTGAGGTGTTCGATAGTACCTATGGTAGTTTGTTGTCCATAATTATGAGTAGGAAACAGCGCTTCATAGAGCTTTTCTTGAACTTTCCAGGGGTCGTTGTCGAGTGAGCGGTTTTTTTCTTCATAAACAGCTTCTAGCTCCGTGTGAAAAATCCGTAATACAGGCTGACGAAAGCGTTCGGCCTGAACTGCTAAATAGCGGTCGATTGCATTGGCTGGAAGGTCTTCCATGTAGGCGGTTACTTCGTGAGAAGTGAAGGCGTTGGTGCCTTGCGCCCCCATCGACGACATCATTTTGTCGTATTCATTGGCTATTGCAAATTTGGCTGCTTGCCCTGACACGCGGTCTATTTCTGCATAGATTTTTTTGCGCTCAGTGGTGTCGGTAGTTTTGTTGTATTTCTCATAGAGCGCATCGATTTGGTCAAGTAAAGGTTTTTCTTTTTCCCAGTCCAATGTACCAAAACGATTTGTCCCTTTAAACAGCATATGCTCTAAATAATGCGCCAAACCAGTATTGGTACGCGGGTCGGTGTTGGAACCTGCACGAGTGGCGATAAAAGTGAAGATACGGGGCTCTTTTTTATTGACACTTAAGATGACGGTGAGGCCATTTTTAAGGGTATAAAAACGAGCTTGAAGTGGGTCATTGCTGACATACTTATATTCGTAGCCTCCTGCTGTGGCTGTTTGCCATTCATAAGCCTTGGATTGAGCCAGAGACTGAAACCAGAGCGCGGTCATGGACAGCGCAAAGAACACAAAAGTTTTCATGGATGATATGTTTGATAGAGAGGGGGAAATTAATATCCAATGCTCTAAATCCAAAACATCCGACTAAAAAAAGTCGAGGGGGGCAATTGCCCCCCTCGACTTCCACCTGTGCGTTCCTCAATTATAAAGAATGTAGACAATAATAGCCTTACATTCTCAGTATACCTGTACGCAAAAAGTTGCGATTACGTTGCGTGCAAGGTTAAAAAAACTCTAAAATCCTTATTTCGCTTGTTAAAAATCAAAAAATTAGTTTTTATATTTGTGCGCTATTGGTACTTTCTCTATTTCTCTCGACCGCGTTGCTGCGTATCTGTCATCCATCCGGAAGGAGTTTAAATCGAAAACCGTACGTAGCGCACCAAACGTTTTACAAATCAAAGCACAATGAACATTTATGTAGCAAACGTCCCGTTCAAAGCGAACGATGACGAATTACGCGAGTTATTCGAGGAATTTGGAGAAGTATCTTCGGCCCGTATCATCATGGACAAATTTACGGGTAAAAGCCGGGGTTTCGCATTTGTCGAGATGCCTAATGACGATGAGGCTCAACAAGCCATTTCACAATTGAACGATTTTGATTTTATGGGGAAAGTACTTGTCGTAAACGAAGCACGTCCACGCGAAGAGCGTCCTCGTACTGGTGGAGGATTTGGCGGTGGAAATCGTGACGGTGGAAACCGTGGCGGTGGCGGAGGTGGATTCCGTCGTGACAATGATTTCAAAAAGCGCTGGTAATCCTAAAAAATATGGATTTTGGTAACGGGGCGATTCTACGGAGTCGCCCCGTTTTTTTATGATAGGATATACCCCAAAAACATAAATGTGAGGGTAAATGATAAAAATTTAATCGTGATACAACCCCTTTGTCTGTTGTATCGTCTTTGTTGATGTACACCTTTAGATTCTTAAGTCTGGCATGTCTTTTCGACGATATATATACATGTTTTTTTTATTAGGAATAGCATCCTGCGATTCGGTGGTAGATAAAAGCACGGCGCCTCCCAATGATGACGGTGTGCCGCAGGCCGTGGTAGAGGTGATTAGGGTGTCTAATCCTGGCATGGCTGATGTGTTGCTATCGCGTGTAAGTAAAGATGTGTGGCAAGCAGATTTTCCGGTTGCTACTCACCGTAGCTTTATGTTGATTGACAATGAGGGCGAGATACTTTTTGAAAACAAGCTAGTCGGTAGCCCGCAAACATTGCCACAGGTCGTTAAAGATGAAGTGTATCGGATTGTTCCAGAGGGTTTTATAGAAGAGGTGGCGGTGGTTTTGCAAAACTCACAAACCAAAATAGGACACTTGGTAGAAGTAGAACAGAAAGATGGACAGCGTCGCCGCCTTCGCTTTAATGCCAACAATGCTTTGGAAAGTAATACTACTGATGATAGGGCTGGGAGGGTAACGGCGCTGTTTCTGACTACCGTAGAGCAGCTCAAAAACGATACTCGTATTCCTTCGGTTGTGAAGCAATTTTTTGAAACCCACAACTACGCAAGTGCCAATGTATCTATATACGTATATGAAGACAAAACGACGAGGGTTATTGTGACAAATACAGTACGCGACAAAAACTCATTGATTACGACTGAAATCCTGCTTGATGCCAACGGCCAAATAAAAGAATGGATAATGCCGCTCGAAAAAGAAATTGGATATGAGATAGCCACCCAAAACGAAACACCCTCTCGGCTCAGTGAAGAATTAGCCTCTCAAACAACCAACTGGACTTGGAACTATAGTGTTAGAGAAAAGCAATTTGGTAAAATAAACAAATGGAAAATGCGAGCCACAAATACGCTACAAGAGACTTTCTGGATGAGCTTAGATGTGCGAGCTAATCAACTATCGACTACTAAAGCAAGTTATATCACAGCCGCTGAACTTCCAGCCTCGGCTCGGCAATACATAGATTCTAAATGGAGCAATTGGCAATGGGCAAAAGGACGTAAATTGCAACTAATAGGTGAACCTAAACCCACAAAATATGTGGCTGAAATAAGGGTAAATGGAGAAGACAATGTGGTAGTTTTTGATGGAGAAGGGCAGTGGATATTTCAGTACAAAAAAATGTAAGTGGGGGTTTGTTTTGGGCACTTGTGATTATGGCAATCTTTGGTTTATTCGTTCATCAACTTTTACCAGCCTCCTACTCATTTTAGAAGTCCTTTGTTCATTAAAAAATACCTATCAATCCACTCATTTCAAATTATAAAATTTTGGCCGCTTCTGCAAAAGAAATAGAATTGGTAAAAGCTTGTCAGCGAAACGACCGTCAGGCCCAAAATGCCTTTTACAACCTGTATAAGGGGCGTTTGATGGGCGTCTGTCGTCGATATGCACGTACCCTAGCAGAGGCAGAAGATATTTTTCAAGAAGCTTTTATTAAGATTTTTCTCAATATTGGAGATCTCAAAAATGTAGAGTCCGTCGAATATTGGGTAAAATCGACGGTTATCCGCACGGCTATAGATTATTATCGTCAGCATCGTCGTGAAAACGAACAAGTTGATTATGAAACGATATTGGATGATTGGAGCGTATCTCCCCAAGTATATGATAAGCTCTCACAAGAGGAAATTTTGGAGATAATAAATGCCATGCCAAACGGCTATCGAATGGTGGCAAATATGTATTATATTGACGGATATACGCACCCCGAAATCGCTAAAATCCTTGGGATTGCGGAAGGCACCTCTAAGTCACAATTGGCAAGAGCTCGTGAAATTCTAAAACGAAAATTGAAAGCAGTAGGCCTTTGGTCAATAACGCTATAAACCAGTATGAATCAAGACGATGAGTTGAAGGATTTTTTGGGAGGAATATTCAAAAACTTTGAATCAGAACCTCGACCGGATGCTTGGGATACCATTGAAAAAGCCTTACCGAAGCATTCACATCACTCGCCCTGGTCAAAAACAATCATAGGCGTGTTGGTGGGAGTATTTTGTGCAGGAGTCTGTCATGCGCCCGTACAGAGTAAATGGGCGCAAATGAAACCTGATAACGCTACGGCGGTGTCGGTCGCTTTGACATCTAAGCAAACGCTTAAAAGTGATTTGTTTGTCCCACAAATCGCAAATCAGCAAGATATACAGCACATCAGAACTCAAGAGTTTAATCGCTTAAGCAAGAAAAGTAATGCTCCTGTTGGCGAAAAAGTTATGTCCGAACGTGAGGTAGAAGCTGTACAGGCTCCAGCCGCGGATGCTTCTCATCTTGAGACGACACCTATATCAGAGTCTACAAATACATCATTGGAGTTGCAGTCACTTGCTATTCATGGTATCGAAAATTCACCAGTCGAGTTGAAAACACCGATTGCCGTGCCTTCAAAAAGCCAACTTCCTAAATCGCTTTGGCTCTGGTCTGTAAGTGTGATGCCCTTAGCTACTTATCAACGCATGTATATTTTGCCGGAGGCAAGTGGTAAAATCGAACAAGTATATGCGGGAGAGGCACTCAATGGAAGTCGTACGGGCTTGAAGATTGGAACCGAACTGACCCTTCTCAGAAATCACAGCGCATGGCGGGTGGGGTTGAGTTATACCCAAATGCGACAGCAAACAGCCTATGCAGTAGCAACTAATGAATACACTCTTAGTACAAACACTACTCCCAATAAGCCGTTGGTGAGTCGTCAGATAGAGGAAGAAGTAGAAAATAAACAATTGCATTTATTGGGTATTAGAGTCGATAAGCAATTTAACTGGGGACTGCTTAGTAATAAACGTTATTTTATTGGCTTGGGAGCAGAAACCGCCGTGGATATGCTTAATGCCGAGCCTTATGTATGGGGACATGCTTCGATAGGGTTTCAGAAAATACTTACGCCACACTTACTGATGACGGTAGAGCCTACCGCTTCTTATAGTATTATCAGTAAGACCACCACGAGTGGTTTACTAAAAGTTAACCCTTACAATTTTGGATTAAAAATCAGTGTTGGACTTATGCCATAAAACCTTACCAAAGCCATGAAAAAATTATGTATCATCTTATTGATGGGAGTAGTTGTCTTGCCCTCTTGGGCACAATTGGGATATCAGACAGTATGGGAAAAACCATATGGGAGTAATGTAGTATGCGAACGACCAGATGGATATTGGTATCCTAATAGTTATTTAACTCCTGACGGTTCGACTGTATTAGAGATTCCGTTTAGAAAATGTGTCCCTAAGTGTAGTACTACTGTTTTATATCGTGTCATAGGAAGAGATAGTACCTTTAAGGCGGAAGTAAACTATACACGCAATGGAGAGTACGCTAACTTCATCAATAATAGTTTTGTACAGGGAGTATATTATGAAGAGCCACAAAACACTAAATACTCAAATATAATTTATGATGAAAACTATACCTACAAAGTGGAGATAGAGACACCTTCTTCATTCAACTTTATTCAGAGCGTGAGTAAGATACCTTCTGGTGGAATGCTAGTTGCGTCTTCTATCCCCAATATTTTAAGGCGTTTTGATACAGCAGGCAAAGTGGTTTGGGAATATGCCATAAGGCCCTCGTACTATCGCTATCCAGATGAAACTGATTTTAATAGAACGACCTCGTCGGGGCGGCTGCTGCATCACAATGGTGTCTCGGCTTATATTACCACCCTTGAAGTGAGAAATCGTGCTAATTTTTCGGAGCTTATTTCTTCTTCTAAGCAATTGGTAATAGTGGATGTAGATGGTCGAGAAAAATCAAAAACTGATATGGGGCAAACTTTAAGTAGCTCTAGATTGATAGGAGTTGACAACGCAAACAACTGGGTTGTATTTAGTGATAATATGATCACCAAGTGGGATGACCAAGGGCGTAAAATAAACCAGATACCGATTACTTTACCAGAATATTTTATTGGAGACCTCAATTTTCAAAGTACACCTGATGGGGGATTTGTGCTTTATAACCCTAAACAAGTAAATGGAAAAATAGCAAAGTATAGTTCAACAGGAGCTTTGATGTGGTCTGTAGGAGAAGGGAGTACTTTGAATTTTGTCGATAGAATTAAAGTATTGCCTTCTGGGCGTATTGTAGGATATAGTCGTTTCTCTGCTTCTTTTCTCTTGGCAGAAGATGGTACTTTTCTTTTAAAAGACGGAAATCTGGTTTGGGCAGCGGATGGAGGCTTTTATTGGATAAACAATGAAAAATTGTATGCCTTTACACCGGCTGGGCAAATCGCATGGTCTATCCCTAATCAACCTGGATTGCTTAGTCTTGATGAAGACGGAGGTATTTTAGTGACTCAGACTATAAGAACCACTAATCCCAATGCCGCAGAATTTCTCAGATTGGTGGATTGGGGGTTTACTCACACCTTTAAGCTGGTTAAATATACTAAATCAGGAAAAAAAGCCTGGGAGTTGCCCATCAATTTGCCAGTATCTGACCCCAACCAGCAAGTTAATTTTGTAGGTAGTGCATTGCCCTCTAAAAATGGAGGATATGTGATACCGCAAACTTTGGTTTCTGTGTTACCTAATCCTCATATAGGTAAACAAGAAAATTTTTCTTATCAAACTCTCTTAACGAAGGTTACTGGCCCCTGTTATAAAAAATTGGATGCAGTTTTGAAGACTAAGGCTACAACCGTATGCGAAGACCAAAAATTTGAATTGGTCTCCAATACCGATTCTTTGGGGCTTCTGAAGTATCAATGGCAGCGCAATTCCCAACCACTCGCCACTACTAAGCAACAGACTTTTGAAGCCACTGGGGGAGGTACGTATAGAGTGGTAGTATCGGATTCGGTGTGTGGTACTAGTTTTACTTCTCCTCAAGTTGAGGTGACAAATCGAACGATTCCGACACCTAATGTGACTATAAACGGACCTACTGATTTTTGTGAAGGTAGTAGTACCACTTCTCTTTCTCTCGCATTACACAGCCCTACTTTGAAATACCAATGGCTTAAAAATGGCCTTCCACTTCAAGGAAGTTTTCAAAACAATCTTACCATAACCAGCACAGGTACCTATCAAGTGGAATCGGTCGATACTACTTGTAGGGCGAGTGCCCGCTCTATAGGCGTACCTATCAATGTGCGACCTTTACCTGAAGCCTCCATAAGCACCGAGTCTGTAGGCATAGTCTATGCACCTTTCAAAGTGCTTTTAAAAGCCAATCAAGGTACCGACCTTAGCTATCAGTGGATGAAGCAAGGAACAGAGATAGGAGGAGCAACGGCGTCGTCTTTGGACGTAGGCGAAAGTGGGAGTTATAGTGTTCGGGTTACGAAATCTGGATGTTCGCGGACTTCGCAGTCATTGGAGGTTACGATACTACAGCCCTTGAGTATAGCACCAGAGCTAGAAAAAGAAATAAAGTTGTACCCAAATCCCAATCGTGGGGTGTTTGTAGTGGAGTTGCCAGAAGACTGGACAAATGCTGAGTTGGTGGTCTATGATTCAGCGGGAAGGCGAGTAGGTTTTGAAAGAGTATCTTCGCAGCTCCAAATTCAAGGAATGGGTGGCAGCTATTGGCTCAAAATACAGCATCAAGACAAAAGTACAACCAAGCAATTTAGTGTAGTGCCTTGAGTTAATTTGCAGTATTTCTCCTGTCGAGGTTTTTAGGCTCGGCAGGAGAAATTAAATGAGAGTCAATGTTCATCCAAAACCGATTTGTTGGCCATTATTTCTTCATAAGCACCGTCCCAAAGCTCAATTCTTTTTTCTAATGATTTTACCACCGCTTCTTGGGCTTCGTTCCAGTATTGTTCGTTGACGTTGCAAAGTTGCTGGGTCATTTCTAGGGCTAAGTGGCTATGATGATCTCCATCTACTTCGATGTGTCTTTCTAGGTAATATTTAAAAATGGAAATTTGTGAAGGAAAATGGGCGTGCAAATCATTGATAATAGAAACAAACATGTTCGGGATTAGGTCTTCCCTGCCAAAAGTAAATACCGCAGCCTGTATGTAAGGTTTTTGGCTATCTATGACTTCAAATGTATTTTCTACAAAATTAACGGCAGCGATAGGAGTTTGAGCGACTGCAAAAGCATTTTTCAAGTTATGGTTTTGCAAAAGATGCTCAAGAAAAGCAGTGATTTCAGCTGTGTTGGCTCCGGCTTGTTGCATGGCATCCAAATAAAGCTCAAAATGGCTTTTACGATTTCCGTCCATGTCTACATCAGATTCTTCTCCTACCACAATCTCATTGATAAGATAACGAGTCGCTGCCGATCCTTTGGGGTACCACGGTATGCTTATGCAAGTAAGATTGTTTTGAAGCGTTTTCAACAACGACATAAAATCCCAGACGGCATAGACGTGGTATTGCATAAAAACGCGTAAATCCTCGATTGTTTCGATTACAGAATACACCCGATGATTTACGATTTGTTGTCTAAGTGGCTCAATGTGTGCATTGATTGTTTGGATATGATTCATTCGAATTATTATGAAAAAATACAAAAAAATACTTACCCTTTAAGTACGATTAAAACGTCAAAAAGGTTTTGAAAAATTAGTATTTTGTAAATGAATTCAGGCGCACTAGTCAAATTTGGCTCCTACGGGAGGGCGATATTCTTCAAACGGAATTTTGAGTAAACTGCCCAATTCGTCGTTTTCTTCGGGTTTCATGTGGGTATCAATGCCATAGGTAAGTTGAGAAGGCTCTAATTTGGTAAAGGTCCCAAAAATCCGATCCCAAATAGAAAAAATATTGCCGTAATTGGAGTCAGTATAAGGTAATACATAATGGTGGTGAACATGGTGCATATTGGGAGTCACAATCACCCAGCTCAGTATCTTATCAGCCCAAGATGGAAGGTGGATATTGGCGTGATTAAACTGCGACAAGGCCACCGAAAGTGCTTGGTACATCATTACTAACCACATAGGCGCTCCTGCCACAAATACCGCCATAGTAGTAAATATAAATCTAAAAACACTTTCGCCGGGATGGTGACGGTTGGCGGTTGTTGTGTCTACTTGTGTATCGGTGTGGTGAATAAGATGAAAACGCCACATCCACCGTACTTTGTGTTCAGTCCAGTGAATAAACCATGCCCCAATCAAGTCAAGAACCAGTAATCCAATTACCGCAAATGCCCATAAAGGGAGTGGAGGAAGCCATTGTAACAAGCCAAAACGGTGCGCTACCGCCCAATCGCTGGCTTTAAGCAAAATAAATGCAAGAGCAAAATTGATAATGATAGTAGTGATTGTAAAAAAAATATTAATTCCGGCGTGCCGCCATTTATTATACCTAAACCTAAATAGAGGTACCCCGCTTTCAAGAAGCCAAAAAAATGTAATTCCACTGACCAAAATAGCCGAACGGTGTGATGAAGGTATGGTTTCAAAATATCGAACAATCGCTTCCATGTGCTTGAAAAATATGGTTTTTATGTAACAAAAATAATATTTTTTAGTACAAAAAAATACTTGAGCACTTTCTAAGCCTAAGGAAACAATGGAGGGTGAGGTGATTAAATTTAAAATGCCTTAAAAGTGGCACAACTTTTTAGCGCATTATGATAGGGATTTTTTACTTTAAGATAAAATTACCTAACATTACCTAACATTACCAACAACTTATTCTCCAAGATTTTATCTGTATGAAACTAACTAATCAAACTGCAATTATTACAGGCTCCAGTTCGGGCATTGGAAAAGCCATCGCTATTGCGTTTGGGCAAGAAGGTGCCAATGTTGTAGTCAATTACAACAGTAGCCGCGAAAAAGCCCTTGAGGTAGTCAAACAAATCAAAGCCGAAGGAGGGGATGCGATTGCGGTCAAGGCAAATGTGGGAAAAGAAGCGGATGTCCTCAAAATGTTTGAAAAAGCGGTTGCTGTGTTTGGGCAAATAGATATTGTGGTAGCCAACAGCGGCATTCAAAACGATGCTACTTTCATGGAAATGACGCTTGAGCAGTGGGAAAATGTGATTAATATCAACTTGACAGGGCAATTTTTGTGCGCAAGGGAAGCAGCTAAGCATTTTGTGGCGCAAGCCAAAGGGCAAACACCCGTGCGAGCTATCGGAAAAATCATTTGCATGAGCTCCGTGCATGACATGATTCCGTGGGCAGGACACGTCAATTATGCCGCTTCTAAAGGAGGTGTTTTGATGTTTATGAAATCAATAGCCCAAGAACTTGCCCCACTCAAAATCAGGGTCAACGCCATCAGCCCAGGGGCGATTCAGACCCCTATCAACAAAAGTGTGTGGTCGTCGGAGCAAAACATGAAAGATTTGATGAATTTGATTCCTTATCGACGAATCGGCCAACCAGAAGATGTAGCCAAAGCGGCGGTTTGGCTTGCCTCTGACGATTCGGATTATATTACGGGCGAAACCCTCTACGTAGACGGAGGAATGATGCTCTATCCCGAGTTTTCGGACAATGGGTAAAATAACAATAACCCTGCCGATATTCCGAACATCGGCAGGGTTTCGCTATCAGAAAGCTAATGTTTGTTTGAGACGATTGCTTTCCAGTGCCAATTCAATCACGCGAGTGGTATTACGGGCTTGTTGGGGTGTTACTTCTATGGCTTCTCCTTTGGCAATAGCCGCATAAAGGTTGTCATAAAAAGGCATGTAGTTGCCAGCCATGCTAGGGATAGTTTCGGGGCCGTTTTGGGTATACAAGGTTCCCCACTGATTTTGAGGCTCTTCGCCCCAAGGTTGGGTATCTGGTAAGATATTTTTGCGAAGGGTATCTTCTTGAATATCAAGCCCATATTTTATAAAACTTCCCGTACTTCCATGAATCAAATACCGAAGACTGTTTTCAAAGACCATCAAACTTGCCTTCAAAATCACCGTTTTGTCGGCATAAGCTAGTCGTATATCAAAATAGTCGTCAGTTTCACCACCTTCTCTGATGATTTTAATGGTAGCCGTTACGGATTCAGGAGGCCCAAATAGCACAAGCGCTTGGTCGATGATATGTGGGCCCAAGTTGTAAAGATTGCCCGCACCCGCAGCAGCTACTTCTTTCCAAGTGCCTTGGGCGATTTCGGGGCGATAGCGGTCATAATGCCCTTCATATTCGACGATATTGCCTAGTTTTCCTTCTTTGAGAAGTGCTTGAATCGTCAAAAAGTCGGCATCCCAACGACGATTTTGATAGGCTGTCACCACTAATTTTTTTTCTTTAGCTAAAGCAATCAACACATCTGCTTCGGCAGTTGTATTGGCAAAAGGCTTTTCAATCACTACGTGCTTTCCTGCTTCTAAAGCTGCTTTGGCATAAGGAAAGTGAAGGTGGTTGGGGGTACAGATAAAAACGACATCAATCTTGGCATCGGCCAGAAGCTCTTCTGCGCTTTGTACCACTTCTACGGTGGCATCAAAATCATGCACTGAGCTACTGTTGCTAGTGACTACTTTGGTAAGTTTAAAGCCAGGATTAACTTTTAAAAAAGGAGCATGGAAGTAGCGTCCAGAGAGTCCGAAACCAATAAGTCCGACGTTTAAAACCTTTTCTAGTTCTGATTGCATAAATAAAATGTGGGTATTAATAAAAGTTGTGTTATGCCTCCAATATATAAAAAGTGCACTTCTTACTTCCTAACCAAAAAACATAAAGAAGCAAGACAAAGCTACCAAACGAAGAAAGAATCTAATAAAAGTTACTGCTTGTGGAGTTGTTTTTTTGAGGGTTTTTCCAAAGTTCTTTCCGCACTTGTGCACTGCTGCCGTTTAGGGGGGATTTCAACTATGGGTAAAATGTCGTACCTTTGAGGACTAAAATTTAGAATATTTCAAAGAATGGGTTTCTTCCAAAAAAATTCTACTCTTTTTGCGCGTCTCGGCTACTTCATATCTTTTGTTGTTTTGTTTCTTCTAGCGTTGATAGGCCTAGAGTTTTTTGTAGGAAATGGAGACGGAATATGGTTTGATTATGATTTAAGGCTCATTGGTTTTAGGGTAGTAGCATGGGCAGTGGGATTGATTACTGCTTATTTGTTAATAAAAAATGGTCCTCCTCTTTTACAAAACATATTGGTTTCTTTGATTACGGTCATCGTAGTCATCGTAGGAGTTGAAAAGGTAGTAGGTTGGATCCATGATGCTCAGCAGGCACCTTCTTCGGGGACTCCTGCGCCTCAGTATGCAGGCCCTGCCTATGATTCTAGCTATGCTTTTGACGAGTTTTTAGGCCGAAAACCCATCCCTAATATGCGTTTTAGATGGCTCAAAACATTGGGCGGTAAACCTGTCATGGATATTGCCATGCACGCCGATTCATTATCAAGGCGCGTTACTCCTTTTGCTGATAGTACAAGCACAAACCGCAACAACTATGCTATTTTCTTTGGATGCTCCTTCACCTTTGGGGATGCTGTGGCTGACAACGAAACCATGACTTACTATTTTCAAAAAGATAATCCTAATTATCAAGCTTACAACTATGGTTTTTTTGGGTACTCACCTCGACATATGTTGGCGCGATTACAGCACCAAGACCTTACCAAGCAAGTGACCCAAAAACAAGGGATTGGCATCTATACTTATATTGAAGACCATGTCAATCGAGCCATTCCTTCCGCAGGGTGGATAGGTATGTATGACGGGTATTTTCCGGACGTTGATGAGTCGTCCTTACAAACTACAGGTGTCTACCGATTTGTACATCCACTTAAGTATCGTGTGGGGATGATGCTCTTTCATAGCAAAGTACGTCAGCATTTTGCGATGGATTTTCCCTTTGCTTATCGTCCTAAAGATTATGAACTGACCGCTAATATTATCAAGAAATCAGAGGAAGAGTTTAAAAAACAATTCAATAATGCGCCATTTTATGTCATTGTTTATCCCGATGTTTTGCACAAAGATTCGCCTATGGTGGAGCTTTTGAGAAAGAAAGGGCTTAAGGTGTTGGATTATCGAAAATTGTTTCCATTCCCTTCCAAAGAGTTTCAACTCCAACACGATGGACATCCTACCCCCGAAGCTCATCGCTTGTTGATGGAGCAGTTGACCAAAGACTTAAAAAAACAAGGTGTATTGGAAGGCTAATAACAGCCCAGAAGTATAGACCACCAAACATTTGATTTTGTAAATTACTGAATCGAAATGCCAAACCAAATGTACTCAATCACTCCTTTTGAGTTGGAGGATATCACTAGTGCCGCTCGTGAAGTAATAGCGCTTTGTAAAGAAGATAGTATTTGGTTGCTGGAAGGGGAAATGGGAGCCGGAAAAACCACCCTAGTTAAGGCTATTGGCAAAGTACTGGGTGTCGTAAATACCATTCAAAGTCCCACTTTTTCGATTGTAAATCAGTACCTTACTAGCGCTGGAGATACTATTTATCATTTTGATTGCTACCGCTTAAAATCTGCTGTTGAAGCTTTTGATATTGGAGTAGAAGAGTACTTGGATTCAGGTGCGTTGTGTTTGATCGAATGGCCCGACAAAATTGCCGACTTACTGCCCGCACGTTTCAAAAAGATTACAATTAAGGAAGTGGCGAACGGAAAAAGGGCAATTACAGTTACTGATAACGTTGACATCTAAAGTTTAAATGATTCTAAAAAAATGATGGGTTTTGGTGAATTGGCGAAAAAAACAGCCCTCTATCCACAAGAAGCTTTAGCACCCGTGAAAACGAGTCAGCGGAGCCTGTTGATTGGGCTTCCCAAAGAGGTTTCATTACAAGAAAACCGTATTGCGCTCACTCCCGAAGCGGTGGCAATTTTGGTTCGAAATGGTCACCAAGTAGTAGTAGAAAAAGGTGCTGGTGAAGGAGCACAGTTTTTTGATAACGAATACAGTGAAGCAGGTGCCCAAATCGTATATTCTCCCAACGAGGTTTTTAAAAGTGATTTGATTCTGAAAATCGAGCCAATCGTTGAGCAAGAATTTGTACACCTCAAAAATGGTCAGACGGTTATTTCAGCCTTAAACCTACCTACCCGTGATCGTTCGTATTTTGAGCATCTCAACGAAAAGCAAATCACGGCTGTGAGCTACGAATACATCGAAGATCCCGCAGGAGGGCAGCCTATCATACGCTCTTTGAGCGAGATTGCAGGTAGTACCGTTATGCTCATTGCGGCGGAGTATTTGAGTAGTGCCAATCAAGGAAAAGGTATTATTTTGGGAGGGATAACAGGCGTGCCTCCTACCAAAGTTGTGATCATAGGTGCTGGAACAGTGGCCGAATATGCCGCACGGACAGCTTTAGGACTAGGAGCCGAAATCAAGATTTTTGACCAACATATTTACCGCCTGCAACGTTTGAAGTACGCAATTGGCCAAAATATCTATACTTCGATTATTGAATCGGATACGCTTGCGGAGGCTATTCAGCGAGCCGACGTGGTAATAGGTGCTCTGCGCCCAAGCGACGGATTCAGCCCAAGTATCGTGACCGAAGAGATGGTGGCTCGGATGAGACCAAACTCGGTCATCATTGATGTGTCTATCGACCAAGGGGGCTGTATCGAAACTTCTCGCATCACTACTCACAAAGAACCAACCTATCGCCTTTATGATGTTATTCATTATTGTGTGCCAAACATCGCCTCAAGGGTAGCTCACACGGCTAGCACTGCCTTGAGCAATGTGTTTTTGCCGATGCTTTTGCGTACTGGTACTGCGGGCGGTATAGAAGAAATGATGTATGCCAATCGTTGGTTTAGCAAGGGGGTGTATGCTCACGGCGGTACGCTGACCAATCCAGTCATTGCCAAAAAATTCAGTATGCGTCACAAAGATTTGAGTCTTTTGCTAGCCGCAAGAATGTAAAGTTTTACTTCAACCTCAAAATCTATGATAAACCATAGTAACGAAAATACATTGATGGATGATGCCAACTCGCCCGAAGTTAACAAACGACTTTTAGGCTTGATTTCACAAGATTTTGTGAAGGTATCTGACCAACTCAAAGAAGCGTCATATCAAATCCGTAAAAGAGGATTTTCTGAGCATCCTATTTTTGTAGCTGTTCAGAAAGAGATTGACTTGGGTATATTATTAATCAATAAGACCGAACTCGAAAACGAATGGGCTTATCGAGCATCCTATATTGATGAGTTTATTCAACGAGGGCTAGTAGGCTTAGAATCAGTAGAGTTGTTCAAAGAAAATTACCGTCATCCAGACGAGTTTTGCTGCTTGTTTGTTGTCCAAAACGATTTCGCTGGTTTTGTCTTTATTCCTTTTCCGGAAGATTAGTACCATACACTCTACGGGATACATTTCTGGGCAAGTTATATTTCACAAACTTGCCCGAGTCAAGTGCAAAGCGGTCCTAGTAAGTAGTTTATTCTTTTTATCCCCCCAAACCCTTAACTGATGCTGATTATTGATGCCCACTTAGACATGGCTATGAATGCCATAGAGTGGAACCGAGATTATACTTGCTCTGTACAGGAGCTTCGCGAACGTGAAATAGAAAAACAACTTACCGACAAACGCGACCGTGGCAAAGGAACAGTGTCATTGCCTGATTTGCGTAAAGGAAACATCGGCCTCGTAGTAGCGACGCAATTGGCGCGGGTGACCCAAAGAGGTAGTGCCTTTGACGGATGGTACTCGCCTGCGCAAGCTTGGGCTATGACCCAAGCCCAAGTGGCGTGGTATCAAGCTATGGTAGATTTGGGTGAAATGACCCAAATTACCAACCTTACACAGCTACAAGCTCATATGGCATTATGGGAAGATACTTCTATCCCCAATGAAAGCAAGCCGGTTGGGTTTATCTTATCGCTCGAAGGGGCTGACTCTCTTATTCATCTTTCTTACCTCGAAAAAGCATACGCCTATGGGCTGCGTGCTATTGGCCCTGCCTGGTATGGATCGGGGCGCTATGCTTCTGGTACGGGTACTACGGATGGCCTCACTGCCGCTGGGCGAGACCTCCTGCAAGAAATGGACTCTTTAGGAATGATTTTGGATGTAACTCATCTCACCGACAAGGGTTTTGACGAAGCGTTAGAATTGTTTAAGGGGCCAATTTGGGCAAGTCATCACAATTGTCGTGCTTTAGTGCCTCATCAGCGCCAACTGACAGACGAGCAAATTTTGCGCATCGTAGAAAGGGGTGGTGTGATAGGAGGGGCATTGGATGCGTGGATGTTGGCACCTGGGTTTTTGCAGCGACAATCAGACCCCAAAGCTTTTGGGGTTACGATGGCGAAGCTTGTAGACCATTGGGATCATATCTGCCAACTGACCGGAAATAGCCTCCATGTTGCTTTTGGAACTGATCTTGATGGCATGTTTGGAAGAGAGCAATCGCCTTATGATTTAGATACCATTTCAGATTTACAATTGTACCAAAATGTGCTCCAAACCAAAGGATATACCAATAAGGATGTAGAAAACATCTTTTATAAAAACTGGTTTAGGCATTTGAGTGCTTCTTGGCAAAATAATATTTTGTAAATCGAGTTTTGCGCGAGTGGATTATGATGTATATATGAAATTTGTACAAATTTTAAGTGTATAAATGACATATTAAAAAAAATTAAAAAATAGTATACTTGTAATAACATTATTTTAAAAATAAAACATAATTTGCAATTGGTATAACCAACTAACCAATCAAATCTATGTTTAAAATTCTATTTGTCAGCCTGTTGGCGATTTTTGTCGGCATCGGGCAGTTGATAGCCCAAGACCGAACGCTGTCGGGGGTGGTCAAAGATGAAGCTGGGCAAGGGCTGCCCGGTGTCAATGTTCTTCTCAAAGGCACCAGCCGCGGGACCAATACGGATGCGGAGGGCACCTTTAAACTTTCGGTACCTACGACTGGGACTTTGATTCTATCCTCTGTAGGATACGAAACCAAAGAAATTGCGTTGGGAGCTGCTTCTTCAATTGAAGTCTCTCTTGCGCCAGATGTACGTACTTTAGGTGAAGTAGTAGTGACGGCTTTGGGGATTTCCAAAGACCAAAAAGTCTTGAGCTATGCTACTCAAACGATTCAGACGGGCAATATTTCGAAAGCTCGCGAGCTGAACGTCGCCAACTCTCTTGCGGGAAGGGTAGCAAACTTGGATATTGCCCGCTCCTCTTCGGGCGTAGGAGGCTCTTCAAGGGTCGTCTTGCGGGGCGATCGCTCTATTACCGGCAACAACCAAGCCTTGATTGTCATCGACGGCGTACCGATGGACAACTCTAACTTTAGCCCAGGCAATGCCAACGGAGGCCGTGACGGGGGCGATGGGCTTTCGAGTGTCAACCCTGACGACATCGAGTCCATCAACGTATTGAATGGTGCATCCGCAACTGCACTTTATGGGAGCCGCGCTGCTAATGGTGCCTTGATTATCAATACCAAAAAAGGCTCAGTACGAAAAGGTTTTGGGGTGACTATCAATAGCTCATTCCAAGCAGAACAAGCGATGATTTTGCAAAAATTCCAAAACGTATATGGGCAAGGTAGCGCAGGCGTGTACAACCGTGCGAGTGAATTTAGCTGGGGTCCAAAAATGGAAGGACAGCCCGTAGCGATGTGGGGACCTAATCCCACCAATGCTGGGAAAACTTACAACATGACGCCCAATCCTAACAATTACCGGGATTTTTATTCAACTGGTTCGCAGATTTCTAATTCGCTCGCTTTCTCTGGGGGAAGCGAAAAAACACAAACTTACTTCTCCTATACAAACGTAGGAGCCAAGGGAATTGTGGACAACAACAAACTCAAGCGTAACATTCTTAACCTAAGAATTTCTAATCAGATTGGCCAAAAGCTTTCACTGGATACCAAAATCACTTACTTAAGTGAGCGCATTGACAACCGGCAGCAAACGGGTGAAGCCTTTGCCAACCTCCAGCGTCATATTTTACGGATACCTCGCAATATAAGTTTGGCACAAGCGCAAGATTTTGAGTATGTTGACCCTGTTACTGGTAGCCTTCGCCAAAACTACTGGAATCCCGGCTCTAATGGCGGTCAAAATCCTTATTGGATTAAAAATCGGGTGATTGCGTTGGATAACCGTGATCGTATCACAGGTTTTACATCTTTGACTTATAAAATCACCCCAGCTTTGAAAGTAATGGCACGGGGAGGAATAGACCGCTATGTGGATAAATTTGAAGGTAAATGGTATACCAATACCTACACAATCGCTGATAATGGTGAATACCAAACGAGCTGGCGCCAAGTCACCGAGCAAAACTATGATTTGTTTGCTATATATGATAAGAAGTTTTCGGAATCAATTGCCGTCAATGCTACTGTAGGGGGAAGCCTCCAACGTCGCAGTCAGCTTGACCAATTAACCATCAATAACGGGCTCAACCGCGAAAACTTGTTTATCACTGGCAACGCCCGCAACTCTCAAACCACACGTGGCGTAAACGAAACCGAAAAACAAGGTGTATTTGCGACGGCTGATGTGACTTTCAAAAATGCCCTTACCGTAACCGTTACGGCACGTAATGACTGGTCTTCTACATTGCCCAAAGAAAGTCAATCATACTTCTTCCCTGGGGTAGGTTTTTCGGCGGTTTTATCAAATATGATTACCTTGCCAGACGCGATTTCGTTTATGAAAGTACGCGGTTCGTATGCTCAAACAGGTAACGATGCCCGTCCATATCTCCTCAATCAAACCTATACTTTCTTGGCAGGTGGGCCTAATGGGTTTATTGTACGTGATGGCGTAAAACCTTTCCCTAATTTGAAACCCGAGCTAACCACTGCTTTGGAGTTTGGTTTACAAATGAAATTCCTCAACAACCGTTATGGCTTTGATTTGGGATGGTACAATAGTGATTCCAAAAACCAGTTGTTTCCAGTAGCGATTCCACCTGCTTCAGGATGGTCGTCGGAGTTTATCAATGCGGGATTGGTCAACAACAAAGGCGTGGAGCTAGTATTGAATGCTACCCCTGTACAAACCGATAATTTGCGTTGGGATATTGATTTGAATTATGCCAAAAACGTTAATAAACTCGTGGAGCTTACGCCTGATTTGAAAGAGTTGCAGCTTACAAACGACTTTATGAACAATATCCGCGCCATTGAAGGGCGGCCACTTGGCGAAATCTATAGCCGTGGATATGTACGTAACAATGCCGGACAAATACTGGTAGGAACCGACGGCTTGCCCCAAATTACTTCAGGTACAACCGTGTATTTAGGCAATGCTCGTCCTGATTGGACGGGAGGTTTGAGCAACCGAATTTCTTACAAAAACCTTTCTCTCAATTTTCTAATCAGTGCTCGTATGGGTGGCGTAGTGACGTCGTTTACCAATGCGGTCATCTATGCAGACGGTGTCACTGAAGAAACCTTGGCGGGGCGTGATAGCTATACTTTCCCCGGCGTAAAATCAGACGGTTCGGCCAACAATATCGCTACTACTGCCGAACGCTACTGGGTAAAAGTAGGCGGGCGCAATACCCCTGCGGGAGAAGTATTTACATACAGTGCTTCCAATATCCGTATGCGTGAGATGGCTTTGAGCTACAACTTGCCTTCAAGCTTATTCAAGAAAACACCTTTCCAAGGAATTGCCGTTTCGCTGGTAGGACGTAACTTGTTTTTCTTTATGAACAAAGCCAAAGGTTTTGATCCTGAGCTTGCATCTGGTGCCCAAAATACCTCAATAGGCTTGGAGTCGTTCTCTTTGCCTTCTACCCGTACTTTTGGGGTAAACTTGAACTTGTCATTTTAAGAAAGATTGTTTTTAACATTCAAATGGAGAAAATAATGAAAATATCAAAAAGAATCGCTATCCCGGTTGTGATGTTGATGGCGGCCTCAGTAGGCTTCTATGCCTGTACGGGGAAATTTGAAGAAATCAATACCGATAAAACCAAGCTTACTTCCGTTGATAAATCAGCCGTAGGCAATGCCTTCGCGGCAGCCCAATGGCGCGGAGTGTTTGGAGACAGAGGGCCTTTTCAGTTGATGCAAAGCTTGTTTGCTGACCTTCATGCCCAATACTATGCCAACGTCGCTATCAATTTCCCTTCTGACCGTAACGTCATGGTAGGCAACTGGCTCAATGGCGCTTGGGGAAATTTTTATGGTCAGCAGATTCCCCCGCTTTTGGTGGTTTTGGATGCCACAAAACCCGGCGGGCAAGCTGAAGATGCAAACATCTACGCGATTGCTTCGATTTGGAAAGTACAAATGTATTTGCCAATGACCGACTACTGGGGGTCTATTCCTTACTCAAAAGTGGGTGGAGGTACCAAAACCGTAGAATATGATAGCCAAGAGTCGATTTATAAAGATTTTTTGGCGACCCTGAAAACCTCAGTAGCTACGCTCGAAAAATCTAAAGGCAAGACGGTATTGGGCAACAACGACCAAGTTTATAATGGTAATATTGATAAATGGATTTTGTTTGCCAATACCATGCGTTTGCGTTTGGCGCTGCGGATGTCGAGAGTAGACCCTGCTTTGGCAAAAGCCGAAGCCGAATCGGCGGTAGCAGCAGGTACTTTACAAACCAACGCCGACGATGCTTTTGTGAAAGTAACGGCCAACTCTCCTAATCCTTTGGGAGGAATCACGGCATGGAATGAGTTTCGGATGAGTGCCGCCATGGAAAGTACGCTTAAAGGTTTCAATGACCCTCGTATCGGTAAGTTTTTTAGCCCTGTGGCAGGAACAAACGTTTATAAAGGATTGCGTAATGGCTACACACAAGTACAGCTAGGATTGCCTGAAAATGCTGCCGCTGCCAATTCAAACGTAGCGCCTGCTTTCCAAGATGCGGCGCGTTTTACGCAGCCTTGGGGCATTATGTTTGCTTCGGAGGCTCATTTCCTCCGCGCCGAAGGTGCCCTCAATGGCTGGAATATGGGCGGTACTGCCAAAGACTTGTATGAAAAAGGAATTGCCCTTTCGATGAGTCAGTGGGGAATCACGGATGCCGCCGCTGTAGCTGCTTATACCAATGGTACTACGACGCCCATTGCCCTCAATGACGTAGTGAAAAGCCCCGGTATGACCGATATTCCTGTTAAATGGGAGTCTACGCCTGTTCGTCAGCGTGAGCAGATTTTGACCCAAAAATGGTTGGCTTTGTTCCCGTATGGTTTTGAAGCATGGGCGGAGTATCGTCGTTCGGGTTATCCTAAGCTTTATCCAAAAGTCAACTCAGATGACCCTGAAGTGCCTGTAGGCACGATTGTACGTCGTGCACCTTTTGTGGCAGGCGAAATCAGCACCAACAAAGCGGGTGTAGATTCGGGGGTTTCTAAATTAGGAGGAGCCGATAAATCAACAACTCGTTTGTGGTGGGATAAACAATAATCGATAATTTATGAATAAAAACGGGCGAATTTTCGCCCGTTTTTATTCATAGCTACATCTTTTGAACAATTACTTAAGTAAAAAAGTAAAATTAGCTCAGATATAAGGTTATGTTTTAACTCATTGCCTTTAGGCTGGGGTTAAAAATATGAAAATAGCAAAAGGGCTTTAGCCCTGATTTTCAACTCATACCCTTAATTGTGGCGGATTGTTGCTTCGATTTGTTAATTGTAAAAGGTAGATTATCAGTTGATTGGGTTTGTTTCTAGCGTAAAAAATAGAATCATTACTTAAGTAAAAAAGTAAAATTAGCTCAGATATAAGGTTATGTTTTAACTCCATGCCTTTAGGCTGGGGTTAAAAATATGAAAATAGCAAAAGGGCTTTAGCCCTGATTTTCAACTCTTTTATCTATACTTAAAATCATTTTCCCTTCTAATGTCTTTAATAAGCAGCATATGAGATGTTTGTAAAAAGTCTATTTCAATAATTATCCTTCAAAATCGCTTCTTATCCATGATTCCATTACGTTTTTTATTGAAAAAATATATTTTAATAATAGGGTTTTTATTGGTGGCAAACGTGACCACTACAGCTCAACAAGCCACCATCAAAGAAACCACTCAACGCCTCAAAACGTATGCTTTTTCTGATCCTAATCCAGTGCCTAAACCCGGAAAAATCTATCCCTATTTTCGGTTTGATGGTTTTACGGATAAGCCCGTCATGAAAGATTGGAAGTTTATCGAACTCGAAAACGATTATATCAAAGTGTATATCACGCCCGAAATTGGTGGAAAAATTTGGGGTGCTTACGAAAAATCCACCGATTTTCCTTTTGTGTATTTCAATCATGTCGTCAAATTTCGGGATGTAGCCATGCGCGGGGCTTGGACTTCGGGAGGGATAGAAATCAATTTTGGAGACATCGGACATGCGCCCACAGTATCGGCTCCTGTAGATTATTTTACCCGTACCAATTCCGACGGGAGCGTTAGTTGCTTTTTGGGAGCTTGGGATTGGTCGGCTCGAACGCGCTGGATGGTAGAAGTCAACCTCCCGAAAGATAAGGCGTATTTTACCACTAAGTCCCATTGGTACAATGCCACGCCTTTGGAGACGAGTTATTATCATTGGCTGAATGCGGGCTTCAAAGCCGCTGGCAATTTAGAATTTGTATTTCCGGGTACGCATTATGTAGGGCACAACGGCGAAGTAGGTACATGGCCCCGTGATTCGGTAGGACGTAATCTGAATTTTTATGAACAAAACAACTTTGGTTCCTATAAGTCTTATCATGTCCTTGGAAAACAGACCGATTTTTATGGCGGTTTTTGGCACAACGACAACATGGGCTTTGTTCGCTATTCGCCTTACCATGAGAAGCTTGGTAAAAAAATATGGATTTGGGGTCTGTCTCGACAGGGTATGATTTGGGATAAACTCCTGACCGATACCGACGGCCAATACGTAGAATTGCAGTCGGGGCGCTTGTTTAATCAAGCTTCTGAAGGCAGTATGTATAGTCCTTTTAAACACCTTTCTTTTATGCCTTACACGCATGATAGTTGGACGGAGTACTGGTTTCCGGTCAAACAAACGCGAGGGTTGACCCATGCCACGCCGCGTGGTTCGATGAATGTAAGAGGAGCTGAAAACTGGCTTAAAATAGATTATTGTGCGGTTGCGTCGGTACAAGATACGTTGAAAGTATGGGAAGGAAATAGAGCGATTTTTGCTAAAAAATTAAACCTAAAACCCCTCCAAACATTTCGTGATTCGATACGTTGGACGGGGAATATAGAGTCTCTAAAAATCTTAGTGGGGACGGAGATACTCGCCAACGGGCATTCCAATAACACCGAACGACCATTGGAAGCGGCTAAAACATTTGATTGGAAGTCAGATTATGGCATTTATCTACACGCTAAAGACTTGATGAATCAGCGTAACTATATAGATTCGGATTCACTGCTACAGCATTTATTGCAAAAAAGCCCCTCTTTTAAGCCCGCGCAAGTTTTAAAAGCAGAGTTGGCTTATGTCAGAGGCGATATGGCGGAAGCAAGAGAGGAGGCAGATCTGACACTTGCCAACAACGCCTATGATGCCAAAGCAAATTTTATTGCGGGAATTGTCTATGAACGTCAGAAACAATGGGTAGCGGCCAAAGACCGTTTTGCCACTGCTTCGCTCGACCCTACCTATCGCGGTGCCGCGCTGTATCACTTGGCAAAGATTGCCGTCCATGAGAAAGACTATGCTAAAGCCTCTGAATTATTGCCACAAGTGCTAGAACGCCAAGCGGATCATTGGGATGCCAAAGTACTAAAAGTAATAGTACTGCGTCTTACCCAAAAACACACATTGGCTCTGCAAAAGGCCAAAGAAATTTTACAAAACGACCCGCTCAATCATTGGGTGCGTTTTGAAATAGCTCAGATTACGCAACAGACCGAAGACAAGAAACTTGCCTCTGAGATGATTCGTAGTGAATTGCCTTTTGAGACGTATCTCGAAGTGGCGATTGAGTATGAGAAACTTGGACTATACCGCGAGAGCCTTGACGTGTTGATGTCGTCTCCATCTCACCCAGCGGTGGCTCTTTGGAAAGCTTTTTTATGGGATAAACTAAATCAAAAAAATGAATCAGAGAGGGCATTAGAGGCGGCTATAGTGGCCTCTCCTGAAGGAATTTTTCCGTTTCGTAACGAGACCGCCGCCGTCTTGCGGTGGGCTTTGACACAAAAACCTCATTGGAAATTACGCTATTACTTACATCTTTCGGAGGCTGCCGTTCGCCCCAATGTAGTCTTGAGTGATTTTACTGAAATTGAAGGAGGCGAGATGCCCGATTTTGCTCCCTACTATCTGTATAAAGCTGAAGTACTCAAAACTGACAAAATCCACGCAAAAGCTGCGCTCGAAAAAGCCTACGAATTGACCCCTAATAGTTGGCGTACGGTAAAAACACTCTCAGATTTTTATGCGGCTAATGGTGAATTGCCTAAAGCTTTGGCGCTTCATGAAAGTTTTTCAAAACTACCCAAGCAAGACCACGAAGTATATATTTTGGGACAGCAACGCGCCCAACTTCTCAAGGCCGCAAGACGCTACAAGGAAGCCATCGACTTGATGAAATCGCTTACTATTTTGCCCAATGAAGGTGCTTCGGGCGCTCATGCACTTTTTAGAGAATTGAATATCAGGTATGCTGCTGACTTGTTCAAAAACAAGAAATACAAAGAGGCCAAACTGTTTTTGACCCAAGCCGAAACTTGGCCCGAAAATCTAGGCTCGGGGGAGCCTTATGACCCCGACAATCGTTTGACTGCTTTTTTGAAAAAAACAATTGACCTAAAAATGGCTAAAAAAGCAGTGGATGTCAACGAGACTACCCAACTTGCCAAACAACTCAGCAAGAGCGATTTAGGGTTGTGGGAGTTATTTCAATAAAAATTGGTTGATTCAACGGAGTTTTTGCCCTATTTTGTCTCCTTTATCAAACCATTCAATTGAAGCTATGGGTAAAAGAATTATTTTTATAACAGGTAGTAGTCGAGGTATTGGCAAGGCGGTTGCCACTCATTTTTTAGCACATTCGTCCCAAGATTTGGTGGTAGGTACTGCCCGTACTGCGCCCGATGAATCATGGTCGAAGGCCAATTTTATCGGTATTGAAGAGGATTTGAGCAATTTGGAAGGCTGCGAAAATACCATGAAACGCTGGAAACAAATCGTAGAAGACCACCCCTCATCCTCTCTTGTATTCATTAACAATGCGGGGCGTTTGGGCGAAATAGAACCCTCTTATCATGTGCCAGCGGCAGATTTGGCTAAAACTATTTTTTTGAACATGACCGCACCCATGATTCTCCAAAATTACTTTGTAGGCTTGGCAGTTACTAAAAATATACCTTTGGAAGTTGTCAACATTTCGTCGGGAGCGGCCAAGCACGAATATTATGGCTGGAGTGGATATTGCTCTACGAAAGCAGGCTTTTTGATGGCCTCGCAGGTATTGGCGCTCGAAATCAATCAATTGCACCATCCTGTCAAGGTTTGGAACTTAGCACCGGGCGTCGTAAATACCGCCATGCAAGATGAGATTCGTTCGCGCACTCCTGAGCAGTTTGCTGAGGTAGAGCGTTTTAAGGCTTTGTATGCCGAAGGTAAGTTGCGCTCGCCAGAGAGTGTGGCGGCCTTTATTGATAAGGCGCTTGGCAACGAAAAATTTCAAAATGGAGGTTTTTATGACATTCGAGACCTTGAACACTAACTTACATGTTTCGACCAAAATCGTTTTTGTTGCTTTTAGGGACACTACTTGTTTCGGCCTGTAAAAATTCTTCTGATACACTCTTTACTCGCCTTGATGCCGATGATACGGGCATAGCTTTCAACAATTTTGTTGAAGAAGATGCCGAAAACAACGTTTTGAAATACGGGTACTTCTACAACGGTGGTGGCGTAGGGGCCGGGGATTTTAACAACGATGGCCTCGTGGATTTGTATTTTACGGGCAATATGGTGGCCGATAAACTCTACCTCAATACCTCCAAACCTGACGAAGGAATCACTTTTGAAGATGTCACGGATGCGGCAGGTATCAAGCACTCGGGCTGGAAAACGGGCGTTTCGGTGGTGGATATTAATAATGACGGTTGGCTCGATATTTACGTGTGTCGCTCAGGAGCCGAAGATCCTAATTTGCGCAAAAATCTACTGTATATCAATCAAGGTAAAACCGAGGCTGGTGTAAAGTTTGTCGAAAAAGCCGCCGAATATGGACTAGACGACCCTTCTTATACCACACAGGCGGCCTTTTTTGACTACGATAAGGATGGTGATTTAGATTGTTTTTTGCTCAATCACTCTATCCAAGATTACGCCGGATTTAGTCAATTGATTGCCGATTATCGGCAGCAGCCTGATCCCCGATATGGTAGTAAATTGATGCGAAACGAAGGAGGTAAATACGTGGATGTGTCGCACGAAATGGGCTTGATTAACAATATGTTGAGTTTTGGATTGGGTGTCAATATAGCTGATTTCAATAACGACGGCTGGCTAGATTTGTATGTCTCCAACGACTACAACGAAAACGATTATTTTTATCTCAATCAGGAGGGCAAAACGTTCAAAGAAAGCATTAGAGAAACGGTAGGAAGTACTTCACTTTATTCGATGGGGACTGACGCCGCCGACATCAACAACGACGGCTGGGCGGATATTGTGACGCTTGATATGCTACCCAGCCAAAACGAACGTATCAAGCTTACGGCAGGCGATGATAACTACGACAAATATCAATCACTTCTCAGAGCAGGGTTTCATCATCAGACCATGCGCAATATGCTGCAACTGAACATGGGTGTGAATCCAAATAAAGCAAGCCAAGAAAAAGCAGCGATACCGGTGTTTTCGGAAATAGGGCAACTTGCGGGAGTTTCCAATACCGACTGGAGTTGGTCGGCACTTTTTGCGGATTTTGACAATGACGGGTTCAAGGATTTGTTTGTGACCAATGGCTATGCGCGTGACTATACCAATATGGAGTTTTTGAAGTATTCGGCTGATATTCAGGTGGAATCAAACAATACTGGAAAGGTGCCGAGTCAAATGGACGTCATTGCCAAAATGCCTCCCATCAATGAGCCTAACTACGTGTTCAGAAATCGAGGTGTATCAGCAGAGGGTGCTTGGGAGGGGAGTTTTGACAACAAAGTAAAAGACTGGGGCTTTGACCAGCCAAGTCAGTCAAATGGAGCTATATACGCAGATTTGGACAACGACGGCGACCTTGATTTGGTGACGAACAATACCAACGAAAAGGCTTTTGTGTATCAAAACAATGCTCAACAAAAAAGCCCTACTAACCATCTCAGCGTGGCTTTGAAAGCCCCAAGCGAAGCCTTAAAAATAGGGTCTAAAGTAACAGTTTTTACAAAAAAAGGAACGCAAACGCTCGAATTTCAGCCCGTTAGAGGTTTTCAGTCTGCTATGTATGTTCCTTTGCATTTTGGGTTGGCAGATGTGTCGCAAGTAGATTCGCTCATAGTCAAATGGACTGACCAAAAAACACAAGTCATCAAAGCTCCTCAGGTCAATCAAACAATTCAGGCCGATTATGCGCAATCAATGCCGAGGCAAGAAAGTATTCCTGCTCTTTCTTCTTTTTTGACCTACACGGGAGATTTGATGTCCGTTTTGTCTGCCAATGCCATCAATGATTTCAAAATCCAGACTTTGCTCCCTCAAATGCTTTCGGGCGTAGGGCCTTGTTTGGCCAAAGGAGATTTCAACGGAGACGGTCGTTTGGATGTTTTTGTGGGGGCACCCAAAGGGCAAGCGGATGTTTTGTACCTACAAAATTCCAATGGATTTGTGAAAAGCCCGCAGCCTGAGTTTGAAAAAGATGCCTCCTTTGAATCTTCATGCGCCTTACTTTTTGATGCTGATGGTGACAAAGATTTAGACGTGGCGGTAGTCAGTGGAGGTTATGCTTTATCGGCCACTGATTCGTTGTTACAGCCTCGTTTGTACCTCAATCAAAACGGAAAATTAAAACGCCACCGTGGAGGGCAGTTGTCGGCTTTACGCCTCAATGCCACCGTAGTCAAAGCCGCTGATATTGATGCCGATGGCGACCAAGATTTGTTTATTGGCGCACATTGCGTGCCTGGGCGTTTTCCTGAAGCGCAGGCGTCGGTATTGCTGCGAAACGAAGGGCGAGGCAATTTTTCTGTCATCAGATCTTTTGCGCATTCGTCGCTCGTTACTGGGGCGGCATTTTCGGATTTTAATAATGACAAAAAGCCAGATTTGCTACTGGTAGGCGAATGGATGAAGCCAGTGGTGTATCTCAATCAAGGTGATAAATGGATAGCCGACGAAACGAAAACCAACGCCTTGTTGCCTACTTTGGCACATAGTTTACTCCAAGCCGACCTCGATGGTGACGGCGACGATGATTTTGTAGTAGGCAATATGGGGCTTAATACCCAATACCATGTCACCTCAGGTGATAAGCTCAAGTTGTACTATAAAGATTTTACGGGCAATGGCGGTATCGTACCCATTGTATCGTTGTTTCAGGAAGAAAAAGAGTATCCCTACGCTAGTCGTGATGAATTGCTAGATCAATTACCATTTTTGAAAAAGAAATTTCCTGATTATGTAAGCTATTCTAAAGCTACACTGAGCGATATTTTGGAAAATGATATTTTGAGAACCGCCTTTCTGCTGAGTGCCGACGAACTACGCACCGGGATTTTGTGGAATGAGAAGGGTACTTTGGTATTTAAGGCTTTGCCTACTGAAGCACAATACGCCCCCGTATATGCTTTGGAAGTGATGGATGTAGACAAAGATCAAAAACTTGACTTAATAATAGGAGGAAACATAGAAAGAGCCCGAATCCGTCTCGGTAAAATGGATGCCAGCCGAGGACAGCTATTTTTCAATAAAGGCAGCCACATTTTCGCTCCTGTGGGAGCAGTGCAATCGGGCCTTCATATCAACGGCGAGCTGCGCTCAATGGCAGTTGTCAATGATTTGTTAGTGTTTGGAGTATACAATCAATCGGTAGGGGTATATCGACGACCTTAAACGCGCAATATTTAGGATTTTTGGCTAAATTATTGTATCTTTACGCGTTAAAAAATTGAAATATTTTCAGAAATAAGTACCCTATTTGTTACCAAAACTAAAATATGGCAACCGAAACAATTGAAATTTCCGAACAAATAGACAAAAGCAATTATTCAGCCGAAAACATCCAAGTTCTTGAAGGTCTCGAAGCCGTGAGAAAACGCCCTGCAATGTACATCGGAGACATTGGCATCAAGGGCTTACACCATTTGATTTGGGAAGTAGTAGACAACTCGATAGATGAAGCGTTGGCGGGGTATTGTGATCGAGTTCAGGTAGTAATCAATACTGACAATTCGATTACAGTAAGAGATAATGGACGAGGGATTCCGACGGGTATGCACTCCAAAGAAAAAAAATCGGCTTTGGAAGTCGTGATGACTGTATTGCACGCGGGTGGTAAATTTGACAAAGACACTTATAAGGTATCGGGTGGTCTGCACGGAGTGGGTGTGTCATGTGTGAATGCCCTTTCCAAACATCTTCGAGTGGAAGTGCACCGCGAAGGCAAAATCTTTGAGCAAGAATACAGCATCGGAAAGCCGCTTTATCCGGTTCGTGAAATTGGCGTTGCCGATGATACAGGCACATTTGTACATTTTTTACCCGATGATACCATTTTTACGGTTTCCGAATATAAATATGACACAGTCGCAAACCGCATTCGCGAGCTAGCTTTCCTGAACAAAGGAATCACGCTGACGCTAACAGATATGCGTGATTTGGACGAAAATGGTCAGCCTCGCTACGAAGAATTTCATTCGGAAGGAGGCCTCGTAGAGTTTGTGACCTATCTTGATAGCACCCGCGACAAGCTTATTCCGACTCCTATTTATATGGAGAATGATAAAGGTGCAGTGCCAGTAGAAGTGTCGATGATTTATAACACTTCTTATTCTGAAAATGTGGTATCGTATGTCAATAACATCAATACCATCGAAGGAGGTACGCACGTATCTGGTTTTAGAATGGCCCTTACCCGTACTCTGAAAAACTATGCGGAGAAAACGGGAATACTGGCCAAAGAAAAAATCGAAATCAGTGGCGATGACTTCCGCGAAGGGCTTACGGCGGTGATTTCGGTGAAAGTACAAGAGCCGCAGTTTGAAGGACAGACCAAAACCAAACTCGGGAACTCTGACGTAGCGGGAGCGGTAAGCCAAGTAGTGAGCGAAATGCTTGACAATTTCCTCCAAGAAAACCCTAAAGAAGCTCGTACGATTGTAGATAAGGTGATATTGGCGGCCAAGGCGCGTATCGCGGCGCGTAAAGCCCGTGAAATGGTACAGCGCAAAACCGTACTTGGTGGCGTAGGATTGCCGGGTAAGTTGGCTGACTGTTCCGAAACCGACCCCGCAGGTTGTGAATTGTACCTTGTGGAGGGAGACTCTGCGGGTGGCTCGGCCAAGCAAGGTCGTAATCGCGCGTATCAGGCTATTTTACCACTTCGGGGTAAAATCTTGAATGTTGAAAAAGCCCAAGAGTACAAAATCTACGAAAACGAAGAAATCAAGAATATGATTACGGCGTTGGGCGTGGCATTTGGAAAAGAAGGAGATGAGCGCGCGCTCAACATGGATAAGCTCCGCTATCACAAAATCATCATCATGACCGATGCTGACGTGGACGGTAGCCACATCCGTACCCTTATCTTGACGTTTTTCTTCCGCTATATGAAAGACCTCATCGACAATGGCTATGTATATATCGCACAGCCGCCGCTTTATTTGGTCAAAAAAGGAAAAGAAGAACGCTATTGCTGGACCGAAGCACAGCGCGAGCAAGCCGTCAAAGAAATTGCTGGTGGTAAAGAAGATAGCGTGTATATACAGCGCTATAAAGGTCTTGGAGAAATGAACCCAGAGCAACTCTGGAGTACCACTATGGACCCTGAGCGCCGTAGCCTCAAGCAAGTGAGCATAGAGTCGGCAGCCGAAGCAGATCACTTATTTTCAATGCTCATGGGGGATGAAGTGGCACCGCGCCGTGAGTTTATCGAACGCAACGCTAAATACGCTCGCGTGGATGTGTAGAGACGAGTTGAACTAGTGTTAAGAAACTATTAAATTGAGCCACTCATCCACTGGATTGAGTGGCATATTTTTTTTATGCTTTAATTTTGAAAAAAATATCATCGCCCTAAATACCCAACGAATATATGCCCAACCATTCCCAATCTTCAGAAAATCGAAAAGGAGGATTTTCCTCTCTCTTTTCATTTATCCGTGAGCGACGAGAACCGAAAGAAGGGCAACCACCTTTGGAAGAAACTGACCGTTTTTCGCGCTCTGCCGAACGGGTAAGCCAGACTATTGAACAGAGTAATTTTATCAGCCGTGATTTGAGTTGGTTACAGTTTAATTTTCGAGTACTCGACCAAGCCCGTAGTACCCGGCGTACGCTTTTTGAACGTATGAAATTTCTGGCTATTTCAGACTCTAATTTAGATGAGTTTTTTACGATTCGAGTCGGTAGCTTGTACAACTACCTCGATTTTGGAAAAGAAAGGGTCGATTATTCTGGCTTACGCGAAATCCCATTTCGTAAGGCTCTTTTGTCGGCTATTCATCGATTTGCCCAGGAGCAAGACGACGTATTTGAAAACGATTTGTTGCCTTTGTTTGAACAGCATAATCTAAAACTAGGGCGTTGGTCAGATTTGGACGAAGACGAGAGAAAAGAAGTAGGGAAGTACTTTGATCGGACTATTTATCCGATGCTTACCCCGATGCTGTTTGACTATACCCATACTTTTCCGGTACTATTGGCTAAAACATTGATTTTTGCGGTAGTAACCAAGATTAGCGAAAAAGCAAAAGATGACGAAGAAAACCGCAAAATTTCGTTTGTTCAGATTCCAGCCAATTTGCCAAGGTTTTATACCATAGAGCGTAAAAGTGGTGAGATATTGTTTTTACCCATTGAAGAAATCATCCGTTATGAACTCAAAAAACTTTACCGAAACGTAGAGATTATCGATATGCACTTGTTCCGAATCGTCAGGAATGGGGATTTTTCGATTGAAGAAAACGATGATGTCGAAAACGATTTTTTGGATGAAGTAAAACAAAAACTCAAAACGCGGCGACTAGGGCGTGTGGTACGCATGGAAATTGAAGCAAATACCTCAGAATGGTTGCTCAATCTGGTCAAAAAACGTTGGGAAATAGACGATTACAATGTATTTGTATGTAAGCACTTATTGGATTTTACGTGCTTGTGGCAAATCATAAAGTATCCCGAATTTTCGGAGCTTGTACCACCGCCACCGCCACCAGTGTCGCCATTAGGAGTAGATCATGAAAAAATGGTGGAAGATATCTTTGGAACCATCAAAGAAGGCGATATCATGCTCCATCATCCTTACAACAATTTCGAACCAGTTTTGCAATTATTGGAAGAGGCGGCCGAAGATCCCAAGGTATTGGCTATAAAACTTACCATTTATCGATTGGCCAAAAAATCGCGAGTGACCGCCGCCCTGCTCAAGGCCGCTGAAAATGGCAAACACGTTTCGGTATTGTTTGAAGTGAAGGCAAGATTTGACGAAGAAAACAACATGCGTGAAGCCCAACGGCTCCAAAAGGCAGGTTGCTTTGTGATATATGGCATTAGTCGTTTCAAGACCCATACCAAACTATTGCAAGTAGTGAGGGCAGAAGAGCACGGAGTGGTGAGCTATTCACATCTAGCAAGTGGAAATTACAACGAAGAAACTGCAAAATTATATACCGATATTGGACTTCTCACTTGTGACGAAGTCTATAATCGAGACATTACGGAGTTTTTTAATGTAATTACAGGTCATTCTTTACCCAATGATTACCAGTATTTGATTACGGCACCACGTGATATGCGTAAGCAAATTCTAAAGCTGATTCAGCAAGAGGCGGTCAATGCTCAGGCTGGTTTGCCGAGTGGAATTTGTATTAAAATCAACTCATTGGAAGATAAAGCAACCATCGAAGAACTGTATAAAGCCTCTCAAGCAGGTGTGCCTATTCGGTTGATTGTCAGGGGAATTTGCTGTTTGCGGCCAGCTCGTAAGGGATTGAG
This sequence comes from Runella zeae DSM 19591, assembly GCF_000423565.1. GTDB lineage: Bacteria > Bacteroidota > Bacteroidia > Cytophagales > Spirosomataceae > Runella > Runella zeae. Next base: position 76,056 of record NZ_KE384041.1, read on the forward strand.
TGAAAATATTACTGTACGCTCTATTGTAGGAGATTTCTTAGAACATACGCGAATTTTTTATTTTCACAACAACGACAATCCCAAAGTATATGGCGGCAGTGCTGATGTGATGGTACGTTCGTTTGACCGGCGGATTGAGTCCGTTTTTGCTTTTGTCAATCCCCGAGTAAAACAGGAAGCGATTCATATCCTAGATTATAATCTTCGCGACAATGTCAATGCCTATGATATGTTGGAAGACGGCAACTACGTCAAGTGTAGAGAAGAAGAAAACAAAGAACCTTTTAATATTCACGAACGATTCTTTCATGTGACAATGGAAGAAGTAATGAATACGCGGCTTTTTTTGACTCCTCCTACAGAAACAACTGATGAATCTACTTCTGAACTTTCTGAATCTGAAGCCTAAAAAATGAAATTCTGGAATTTGAAAATTAGCTTTTTATTCCTACTTCTTGGAAACTACACAGACATTTGGGCTCAGAACCCCAAAAACAAGGTGCTGTTTGTGATTGTAGATGGAATTGCCTCGGATGTGATTGAAAAACAGAAACTACCTAATTTGCAAGCCATTGCCAAAGTAGGAGGCTATACCAGAGCGTATGTAGGAGGAAAGAAAAATACTTATTCGCAAACACCCACTATCTCAGCAGTAGGCTATAATAGCCTTTTGACGGGTACTTGGGTCAATAAGCACAATGTGTGGGACAATAACATCAAAGACCCCAATTATCATTATTGGACTATTTTTCGGTTTTTTGAAGAGCAATACCCCCATAAGAAAACAGCCGTTTTTTCGACTTGGCTCGACAACCGCACCAAGCTTATTGGAGAAAGATTGCCCCAAACTAGACAATTGCAACTTGATTATTTTTTTGATGGCTTCGAACTCGATACGCTGCATTTTCCGCACGATGCTGAGAAAGAATATATTCATAAGATTGATGAAAAAGTGGTAGACGAAGCGGCACGGTATATCCAAGAAGAAAGCCCCGATTTGTCGTGGGTATATCTGGAGTATACCGATGATATGGGGCACCGCTACGGCGACAGCGATCAATTTGTGCGAGCCGTAGAGATGATGGATGCTCAAATGGGGCGATTGTGGAATGCTATTCAATATCGCGAGAAAAATTTTGGTGAAAAATGGCAGCTTTTTATTACGACCGACCACGGCAGAGATGCTTCTATGGGTAAAAACCACGGTGGGCAGTCGGACCGAGAAAGAAGCACGTGGATAGTCACCAATACGCCTCAGCTGAATTCTTATTTTATGGGAAAAACAGGTGTGGAAATTTTGCCCGCTATTGTAGATATTATGCCTACCATGGCACAGCACTTACAAATCAATATTCCCAAAGAGCAGGCGTTTGAAATAGACGGCACTTCCCTGACGGGGAAGTTGTCGTTGATAAATACCAATGTCAAAAAGAGTGGCAATACCATAGAGTCGACTTGGAAAGCGTTGGAGAAAGAAGGAAAAGTCAAAATTTGGTTGGCTACTACCAATCACTTTGAAGAGGGAAAAAGAGATTCTTACTTACTGATGGACGAAGTACCCGTCGAAGAAGAACGAGTATCTATTGATGTAAGCAAGCTTCCTTCTCAACTTTACAAAATTGTGTTTGAAGGCAAATACAATACCCAAAATAAGTGGATTGTGGAATAGAAGTTTCCAACCTTTTGGAAAGAGCGGGCGTCATAATATCAGTAAATTTAGAGATTGATATTTATGAAAAAGCTGATTTTATATGGATTAATTGCCATGATTGGGATGCAATGCAAGTCTTCAAGCGAGGAGTTGTTGAGCCTTGAATCCTGTGTTTCAGATCAGCCCACGCTCGTGGGGAAATGGACATTGACAGAGTTTCGTTATTTGGGAGGTTGCTGCCCACCTATTGCAGATACTACTTGGAAAAAAGCCCCTGCTGATTCTTATCTTGTAGAATTCTTTTCTAATGGAGAAGTAAAAGTAAGAAATGCGTTGTCGGGGAGCAATGGAGTGGCGCCTTCTTCACCTGCTCAACTATCCACTCAGTATGATTTTGACGGAAAAGAAGTCAAACTTCAGGAGCAAATTTTGGGAGGAGCTACATGGTATAAAAATGTTAAAGTGCGTAGTCTCACCACGCGCGAATTGGTACTTAGTATTGTGTTTGGAAAAGAAGGAGAAACCAATGAGCGTAAATTTGCGAGAGTGTGCCACTAACAAAAAAGCCTTTTACTGTACAGTAAAAGGCTTTTTTGTTAGGAATAAAACTTTATCTAAACTCTTCGTTTAAGATTTCCAATGTACTAGCCCCCGGACAAAGATCTTCTTCTTTAAGACTATTGAGAGGACGAAGGTCAGATTTGATTACTTCGTGCAGGTCTTTGCTTTCTGGATTTACATATACCAATCCGGTCAAGATTTCGCCATCAGCCTTGGCCTGCTGCAAGCGCCGCATTGCTGCTTGACGGTCGCGTGGATCCCAGCCGTCGGCCAATTTTTGAAGGTGTACTACCGAGCCATCATGCAGTTCTACACCTACGGTACTACCTTCTTCGTAAGATACGGTAATCTCCTCTTTTTCTGGTACATAACCAATCTGAGCAAGCGCTTCGATGTGGTCACGTACATAGTCATACGATTTGGTAGAACCCGGATTGTTGTTGAATGTTACACAAGGCGAAAGGACATCAATCAGAGCAAACCCATTGTGAGAGAGGGCGGCTTTGATGAGAGGTACAAGTTGAGTTTTGTCGCCCGAAAAGCTTCTTGCTACAAAAGTTGCCCCCAATTCAAGTGCCATTCCGACTAAATCGATACCTTCAAAGGGATTGACAGAGCCACTTTTGCTGACGGAGCCAGCATCGGCAGTGGCAGAATCTTGCCCTTTGGTAAGTCCATAGCAACCATTGTTCATCACAATATAAAGCATATTGAGATTGCGACGAATTGCGTGTACAAACTGCCCCATCCCAATCGAAGCAGTATCACCATCGCCCGATACTCCTAGATAAATCAAGTCGCGATTGGCCATGTTGGCACCCGTAGCCACCGACGGCATCCGACCATGCACGGAGTTGAAGCCGTGGGAGTTGTTGAGGAAATAATTGGGAGTTTTGGACGAGCATCCAATACCCGACAGTTTGGCAACGCGGTGCGGCTCAATATCCATTTCATAACAAGCCTGCACAATAGACCCGCTGATAGAATCGTGGCCGCAGCCAGCGCACAAGGTCGAAATTACCCCTTCATAATCGCTTTTGGCATATCCTACGCGATTTTTGGGCATTTCGGGATGACGGAATTTGGGTTTTATGTAAGTCATTTTAAATGTGTGATGTCTAAATTATGGTTGGGAGGTTACGGATATTTTTGATATTGAAGAATTTACATCCTACTTTCACCATATCTTAAATACAAAAGTATTGACTTATTTGTTTTTTGCAGTGATTGTGAGTACGATGACGCTTATCATTGGTATTGCAAACATGATTGGTATCAGAAACCTTGAAATACGAGAAGGTACTATGTCGCCCACAACTATCAAAACAAATAAAACAATGTAAACTACAAAAAGAAGTGAGTATTTGATTACTTGTTTTTTTGTCATTGAGTTATAAAAGTTAAAGTTGTTATCTCACGTTAAGCAAATTTTTGGTTGGTTTGACTTGAATATTTCAGGGCAAACCAACCAAAATCATTCTTAAACCGTAGCCAAGACGCCCACAATTTGGCGGCGGATTGCTTCGGCTGTAATAGGCATTCCGTCATAATTGAGGATTTTGATTAATTTTTTGGGGTTGATTTCCAATTCATTAATCAAAAGGGTACGGAACTGTGCATCGCGATTTTGCTCAATCACAAATACGTGGTCGTGAGCTTCGATAAACTGCTCCACCGACTCATGAAACGGAAAGGCCGTTGCACGCATAGCATCGATTACTATATCTTCCTCCTGTTTCAATAAGTCGAGTGCTTCAAGGGCGGCGTAAGTGGTGGTACCAAAAAATACCACTCCAATATTGCTTTGGTTGGCAGTTTGGTAAAACTCGGGCTTAGGCGTGATGTCTTTGGCGGTGTCCCATTTTTTGAGCAGACGATCGAGTACTTCAGCGTTTTTGACACCATCCTCGGTATAGCGAGCGTATTCGTCGTGCGATGTACCACGCGTAAAAAACGATCCTTTGGTAGGGTGCGTGGCGGGAAGGGTACGGTAAGGAATTCCGTCTCCGTCTACATCAAGATAGCGACCAAATTGTTTGCCCATCGCACTTAACGCATCCAAATCCTGGGCAGTGTAGACCTTACCTCGGTCGTAGCGACGGGAGTCGTCCCATTTGAGAGGGGCGGTGAGGTGGTCGTTCATGCCTAAGTCTAAGTCCGTCATTACGATGACGGGAGTTTGGAGACGCTCGGCTAAGTCGAAGGCATCTGCCATGAAATTAAAACACTCGGTAGGCGTGCTCGGAATCAGCAAAACATGCTTGGTATCGCCATGCGAGGCATAAGCGGCCAATAACAAATCTGACTGCTGGGTGCGGGTAGGCATCCCTGTCGAAGGGCCGCCTCGTTGTACATCTACTAGTACCGCAGGGATTTCGGCAAAATAAGCCAACCCCAAAAATTCATTCATCAAAGATACCCCCGGGCCACTAGTTGCCGTAAAAGCCCGCGCACCATTCCAGCTTGCACCTAGCACCATCCCAAGGGCGGCTAGTTCGTCTTCTGCTTGTACAATCGCGACTTTTTTAAGGCCTGTTTCGGGGTCGGTGCGCAGACGGTTGGCGTATTTGGCAAACGCTTCTACTAACGATGTCGACGGCGTGATAGGATACCATCCGGCTACGGTGGCACCCGCATACACTGCTCCGAGTCCACAGGCGGTATTGCCGTCTATGACGATGCTATCTCCCACAAGGTCGCGACGCTCAACGCGGAGACCTAGTGGGCTATCGTAGTTTTCTTGTACATATTTTACCCCTTCCATCATCGCTTGGACGTTTGGCTCGATGAGTTTGGGCTTTTTCTTGAATTCGTCGGCGATGATGCCCTTCACTACGTCAAGTTCGATGTCGAGTAGGGCGGCCAAAGCGCCTACATAAATCATGTTTTTGAACAATTGACGTTGACGCGCATCTTGGTACAAACGCATACAGATACCAATCATCGGAATACCGATATAATTGATATCTTCTCGGATAAAGTCTTTGTGGAGATTTTTGGTGTTGTCATAAATAAAATAACCTCCTGATTTCACAGAAGCGATGTCTTGCTTCATGCTTTGCGGATTGACACACACGAGTAAGTCCACTCCTTCGCGGCGGCCAAGGTAGCCTTTTTCGCTTACCCTTACTTCATACCATGTAGGTAAACCTTGGATATTGGAAGGAAAAATATTTTTGGCAGTAACAGGAATGCCCATTCTAAAAATAGACATTGCAAACATATTGTTGGCACTTGCCGAACCAGTTCCATTGACGTTGGCAAATCGTACTACTAAGTCGTTAATTGCGGTAAGTTGTTGCATTGATAGACTTGGTTATGCCTCTTTTTTTTAATGCTTTAAACAAAGAGGTTAAATGGTTTCTAATATGCTGCTTTGGCAGCCAGCTTTTGTTACTGAATACAAATATTTTTGCATATCCCAAGCCGAAGTTGGACAACGCTCGGCACAAAGTCCACAGTGGAGACACACGTTTTCGTCTTTGATCATCACTCGGCCTGTTTTCAAGGTATCAGATACGTACAGTTCCTGCTCTACATTGTGAGCGGGGGCATTGAGTCGAGAGCGGAGGTCGTCTTCTTCGCCATTAATCGTAAAGGTGATACAAGTAGTAGGGCAGATGTCAGCACAAGCATCACATTCGATACATTTATCTTCGGTAAATACCGTCTGTACATCGCAATTGAGGCAGCGTTGAGCTTCTTTAAAACCAGTATCTTGGCTAAAACCCAGTTCGACTTCTTTTTTACGATCTTTCAGGGTCAGACTTTTGTCGGCATGAGGTACTTTATAACGAATGTCGGTCGTGACATCGCTGTCGTAAATCCATTCGTGAATCCCCATTTTCTGACTAATCAGATTGGTATAGGGCGAAGGACGTTCGTAGAGGGATTGTTGGTTGCAATACAAATCAATCGATACCGCAGCCTGATGACCTTGGGCTACGGCCGTAATGACGTTTTTGGGACCTAAAGCGGCATCTCCTCCAAAAAACACCTTGGGAAGGGTAGATTGGAAGGTTTTTTCATCCAATACGGGTAAGCCCCATTTATTGAATTCAAGCCCTAAATCACGTTCAATCCATGGGAAAGAGTTTTCTTGACCAATCGCCACAAGCACATCATCCGCTTCTATGAATATATCTGGCTCACCAGTAGGCACGAGTTTCCGTTTTCCGTTGTCGTAGATAGCTTCTACTTTTTCGAAATACATTCCTTTTAGAACGCCATTTTCGGATACGAATGATTTAGGAACGTGATTTTCTAAAATAGGAATATCTTCGTGAAGGGCGTCTTCGATTTCCCAAGGCGACGCTTTCATTTCTTTGCGAGGGCTTCTGACCACTACTTTTACATCTTCACCACCCAAGCGGCGAGAAGTACGGCAGCAATCCATAGCGGTATTTCCACCACCTAATACAATTACTTTTTTGCCGATTTTGCTAGTATGCTCAAAAGCTACATTGGCAAGCCATTCAATTCCGATGTGAATATTGGCTTGGGCGTCCCAACGACCCGGCAAATCGGCCAAATCTTTACCTTTAGGTGCTCCTGTGCCCACAAAAACCGCATCATAACCTTGGCTCAGGATGTCTTTCAAGCTTTCGACACGGGTATTGAAATGCGTATGAATACCCAAATCAAGGATAAAGCCTACTTCTTCCGAAAGCACGCTGTCGGGCAAGCGGAAAGAAGGGATTTGACTACGCATCATTCCACCCCCTTTGTTTTGGTCGTCATAAAGATGAACCTCATAGCCTAGCGGTGTCAAATCGCGCGCCACGGTGAGCGCAGCAGGGCCTCCACCAATGAGCGCTATTTTTTTCCCATTGGGCGCAAAAGGGCCTTGGGGCATCATGCTTTTTACATCGCCTTTGTTGTCGGCCGCAACGCGCTTGAGGCGGCAGATAGCCACAGGCTCTTCTTCTACGCGGCCGCGTCGGCAGGCGGGTTCGCAAGGGCGGTCGCATGTACGACCTAGTACACCTGGAAATACGTTTGATTCCCAGTTTACCATATACGCTTCGGTGTAGCGCTCAGCTGCTATCAGTCGGATGTATTCTGGCACGGGAGTATGCGCAGGACATGCGTACTGACAATCCACTACCTTGTGGAAGTACTCGGGATTTTGAATGTCTGTCGGTTTCAAGGAGGTAAAATTTGAATAGCTAGTAATGCAAATAAGTCAGAACATTTACCATCTGAGGGAGAGATAGGCAGAATTTCTCTGGCAAAGAAGAAGGTATTTTGTGGGTATATTCATTAGTAAATTGTACTCACGTGGCTTTTGCTGGCAATTAAGTTATTTTGTTTGGAAATACAAAGACGATATTATTTAAAAGTTACTTTACGGTTTGGATAGAAAATATTTGGGGAAAATGATAACGAAATTTGAATATTACTTTTGTGAAAGTTTGTAGGGGGAAAAAGTGCCATCATGTGCCTTTTAAAGCAATACAACGTCAACTGCGTGACAAAGCTAATTTTTGAAAAACAATAATTACTAATGAATAAACAAACAACTTTTTTTCTTTTCCTCCTGTGGAGCATGCTGGGTCTCAATATCGCTTGGGCTCAATCCTTTCATTCCAACAAAATTGTGGCGCATCGAGGAGCATGGAAGCACACTGGTGCCCCTCAAAACTCCCTCGCTTCACTTCAAGAGGCTATTAAGCTGGGTTGTGTAGGCTCGGAGTTTGATATCCGAATGACCAAAGACGAGGTACTCGTCATCAACCATGACGCTCATTATGAAGGCATGGACATTGAGCAGACGGATTTTGCGGAGTTACGCAAAAAGCCACTCAAAAACGGCGAACAGCTGCCTACTTTGGAAGAATATTTGAAAGCTGGTAAAAAACAAAAGAAAACCATGCTGGTGGCGGAAATCAAACCATCGCCGGCTGGCAAAGAACGGGCCGCGCTTTTGGCCGAAAAAGTGGTAAAAACCGTGCACAAGCTCAAAGCCCAAAAATGGGTGGTCTATATCAGTTTTGATTATGATATTCTGAAAAAGGTAAGAGAGCTAGATACCAAGGCCAAGCTTCAGTATTTGAATGGAAATATCTCGGCAGCGCAGCTCAAAGCCGACAATATCGGCGGGGCTGATTACCATTTTAGTGTATTTCAGAAAGATGAAGAATGGCTTACCAAAGCCCAACAAGAAGGGATTACGACCAATGCTTGGACGGTCAATGATACTACGCTTATTGATTACTTCTTGGGAAGAGGCATAGACTATATCACTACCGACGAGCCCGAAAAAGCCCTCAAGCATGATGCGCTTTTTGCCAAAACAAAGTGGAAATTGGTGGGGGGAGATGAGTTTAACTATGCAGGATTGCCCAATGCCGCTAAGTGGGGCTATGATGTAGGCGGCAATGGCTGGGGTAATAATGAACTACAGTTTTATACCGAAGCCGATACCAGCAATGCCGTCGTGAAAAATGGTATATTGACCATTACGGCTCGTAAACAAAAACACGAAAATCGAGACTATACTTCTGCTCGTTTGGTCACACGCGACAAGGGTGAGTGGAAGTACGGGCGCATTGAGATAAAAGCCAAACTTCCCAAAGGACGGGGAACTTGGCCGGCTATTTGGATGCTTGGCAACGACATCAAGCAGGTAGGTTGGCCTAAATGTGGTGAAATCGACATCATGGAGCACGTAGGCTATGACCCTGATACTTTGGTGGGGACGATTCATACGCAAGCCTACAACCACGTGAAGGGTACCCAAAAATCAAAAAAGATTTTTATCAAAAACCCTTACACGGAATTTCACATTTATGCTATCGACTGGACGTCCGAAAAAATGGATTTCTTGCTTGACGGTAAAGTATATTTAAGTATTCCAAACGAACACAAAACTACGAATGAATGGCCTTTTGATAAGCCACATTATTTGCTACTCAATATCGCCGTTGGAGGCAATTGGGGTGGCGCAAAAGGCATTGATGAAACGGTATTTCCTGCCAAAATGGAAGTGGATTATGTAAGGGTGTATCAATAAATCAGCCTGATACATCCACCAAAGGAGGTTGCTATATGTGACCTCCTTTTTTGTTTTTGGCCTTCTAAAAAGGTCTTAAGTATACAAAAACAATATTATTCAAATATTTTTCAAAATTATTTAGGGATTTGAGGTAGTTGTTCTACTGTACATGTAAATAGCGAAAACGCATGGGTATTAAGCAATGGGATGATGCACGTTTGGTGGAGTTTTTGAGAGAAGGGAAAATTTCTGCCTTTGAAGAGATATACCGTAGGTATTGGTATAAGCTTTTTGGTATAGCGTATCATCAAACAGGCGTGCGTGAAGAAGCCGAAGAATTAGTGCAGGAGGTATTTCTAAATGTGTGGAATCGGCGTGCAGAAGTCGTGATTCGGCATTTGGATTTGTATCTCACCATTGCTATCAAAAACCAAGTGTATGATTATATCAAGTCGCAAGTAAGCTATCGTAAGTACCAAGAATACCTCATATTTCAAGAAATCCACCAAAACTATGCGACCGATGAGATTGTCAATTTTGTAGAACTAGCCGAAGCTGTAGATAAGATTCTTAATCTTTTGCCCGAAAAAAGTGCGGAGGTCTTCAAACGGAGTCGTTTCGAAAACCAATCGGTCAGGGAAATCGCCACTAGCCTCAATCTTAGCGAAAAAGCTGTGGAGTATCATATCACAAAATCCCTGAAGTTTTTAAAAGAAAACTTGAAGTCTTATCAATCTTACAACTAGACTATAAACACACCCATACAGAAATGACTCAGCAAGAATTTAACGATATATCTAAGCGATACTTGGAAGGAAAAACGACCGAAGAAGAAGAGCGTTTTTTGGAAGAATGGTTTCAAAACCAACCTACTCAGTATCCGGTGAATGTACCCGAAAACCAGCGTAAAAACCTTGAAAAGCGAATATGGCGACAAATTCATGCCCAAATTCGCCCCTTGGGTCATATCATCCAAATGCCTCTGACGTGGGTTTCGGGAGCGGCGGCTTGTTTACTAGTAGGAGTGCTGTGGTGGCATTCGTTGGAGCCACCGCCTCAAGTGGCAAGCACAGTAGAACCCTCTCTACCAATTAAGGTAGAAAACACAGGTATTGAAGTAAAAAATACAACAGAACTAGAACAAGAGGTACGCCTCGAAGATGGTACAGTGGTGCTACTCAAACAAAATAGCAGTATTGTTTATGACAAAACTTTCAACCGAACCAAACGCACCGTTTATCTCAAAGGACAGGCCTTCTTCAAAGTAAAACGAGATGTAAAAAAGCCCTTTGTCGTTCATACCGGAGATTTGACAACCGAAGTGCTAGGGACGAGTTTTTGGGTAAGTCACCACGAAAAATCCAATACCATAGAAGTGTCCGTTACTACCGGAAAAGTGTCAGTTTATACCGAAAAACCCAACCAAAAATCGGAAAAAAACGGAGTGATTTTGACCCCCAATCAAAAAGTTTTGTACGATGTAGTTTCCAAAAATATAGTACCCGGCATTGTCGAAAATCCAGTTCCTATTGTAGCACCTGAGGTAGTAAACCTTCCTTTTGTTTTTAAAGAAACCTGTTTGCAAGAAGTGCTAGATGCGCTTTCGTTGCGGTATGGAGTAGAGTTTGTGATCGCCAATCCTAGCGCCAAGGATTGTAAAATCACAGCCGACCTCAACGGGCTTTCGATGTTTACGCAGCTTGAACTTATCTGTAAATCAATAGACGCTACCTACGAAAAACGCGGTACAGTAGTCTTCATTAATGGAGACGGATGTTAAAGAAAAAGCCGAAAATGCTGCGAACATTTTCGGCCATTGATTACCCCCTCTACAAACGCCAATCTGTGGGAGGGGAGTGTTTTCTAATTTGTCCAATCAAAAAACAAGTAAATGTATGCAAAAACCGTTACCAATTCCCAAAATCTGGTGGAAGCTCATGAAAATTACTTTTTCACAACTGCTCCTATTTGTGTTGTGTGGCAGTATTGCTTGGGCTTACGATAGTCAAGCCCAAGAGGTGCTCAATCGCCCTATTTCGGTATCTGGAGAAGGATTAGAGCTAAGTAGAATTCTCAACGAAATCGAAAAACAGGCCCACGTTAAGTTTGTGTATAGCACCAAAATCAAATCTAGTCAACGCCTGACTGTTAGTCTCAACAATCGCCGCCTCTCAGCCGTACTCGACCAAATCCTCAAGCCGATTGAAGTCACTTATGAAGTAATAGAAAATCGGATACTCCTCAAAAAAGTAAAAAATGAAAAAGAAGTAGTCCCAAACGGCGAAGCGTCAAGTCTTGAACTATTCCGAAATGTGGATAGAAATATCACGGGGACAGTTGTGGACGAAAAGGGCGTAGGATTGCCCGGGGTGAGTATTTTGGTAAAAGGCACGCAGCGTGGTTCAAACACCGACGGAAATGGAAACTTCCGCCTTTCGATTCCTGACGACAATATCATCCTTGTTTTTTCATTTGTAGGATATTTGAGTCAAGAGGTAAGTATTGCCAATCAAACTTCCTTGAATATTTCGCTCAAACCTGATACCAAATCGCTGGAAGAAGTGGTAGTGGTAGGCTATGGTGTTCAGAAAAAGAAAGATTTGACGGGAGCGGTGTCTACTGTTGGCGCTGATATGTTTAAGGAGCGCAAAGAAACGCAGGTGGCACAAGCACTGCAAGGGGCTATGTCGGGTGTGATGGTGACGCGTAATGCTTCGAGTGGAGCTATGGGGGGGGCAACGATTCGCATTCGGGGGATTACGACGATTGGTAGCTCCGACCCTTTGGTGATTGTGGATGGCGTACCTGTAAGTGATGTTAACCAAGTAAACCCCAACGATATCGAAAACCTGACTGTATTGAAAGATGCAGCCTCGGCTTCTATTTATGGGTCGCGCGCGGCGGCTGGGGTGATTTTGATTACTACCAAAAGAGCTAAAACAGACCAAGCTTCTATTCAATATAGCTATGAAAATGGGTTTGATAAGCCTACGCAGCTACCCGACTATATGCGAGCGCAGCGCTATATGGAGCTTGTCAACGAACTCCGCTGGAACGATGCCGGAAACGGTGCCAATCGCTTTCCTACTTTTAGCCAAGATTTGTTGACGGATTATAATCAAAAACACCTGTCTGACCCTGACAGATACCCCGATACAGACTGGATGGCATTGACTCTCAATAAAATAGCACCTAGAGAAGCTCACAGCATTAGCGTAGTGGGTGGCTCAAAATTTGTAAAATCAAATGCCTCAGTTCGATTTGAGAAGGTGGGTGGTTTTTACGATAACAAAAACTATAATCGGATTTTTGTTCGTTCCAATAATGATTTTACGATCAATAAACTTATTGGAGGAACCGTCGATTTTAATTTTAAAAGAACGAATGCACTTGACCCTACTGCCAATGACCCTTTGTACCGCACGCGGATTTCGTCACCTATTTATCCTGCTATCTGGGCCGACGGGCGGATCGCTGACGGCAAAGCGGGCGAAAATGTGTATGCCAAAGTAAAATATGGGGGCACTGATCGTAACACTTACAATCAAGTTGGTGGTCGTTTAGCCCTTGATTTAAAGCCAGTTGAAGGATTGAAGTTTTCAGGAATTATCGCGCCTATTTTTGATTTTAATGTCCAAAAACGGTTCAATCGTCAAGTGGATGTATATGCTGCCAACGACCCGAATCAATACATCGTATCGCTGATTGGAGGCGGTATCACTACTCGTTTGGACGAAAACCGCACAAATAACTACAGCATTACCACGCAGTTTTTGGGTAATTATCTAAAAACCATTGGCAATCATGATTTTACGGTTTTGGCGGGTTACGAAAACTATTATTTCAAAGGAGAGTCTATGGGGGCTTCGCGCGACCAATATTTGTTTGATACTTATCCCTATCTCAACCAAGGTCCTGCTGCTTTTAGAGACAACTTCGGGTCGGCATTCGAAACGGCTTATCGCTCTTATTTTGGACGTTTGACGTATAGTTTCAAAGATAAATACTTGATTCAGGCCAATGTACGCCGCGACGGCTCGTCGCGTTTCAATGCTAACTACCGTTGGGGTACTTTCCCGTCGATATCGGCAGGCTGGGTAGTGAGCGAAGAGGATTTCTTCAAAAGACAAAACGTGGTGTCGTTTATGAAACTGCGCGCATCTTGGGGGAATCTTGGCAACGAACGTATCGGAAACTACCCGTCGGTAGGTATCATGAACTTTAGCAATGCACTGTTTTTCCAAAACAACATACCAGTAGCTCAACAAACCGCCGCGCAAGTGCAGTATGCTATCAAAGATATTTCGTGGGAAAAGACCACTTCTACCGACTTGGGTTTGGATGCTTACTTCTTGAAAAATCGGTTGCGCTTCACTACCGATGTGTATTACAAACAAACCAAAGATATGTTGTTGGCATTGCAGATTCCGATTTTTGTAGGGTTTGAAAATCCTAACCAAAATACGGGCGTCATGACTACCAAAGGTATTGATTTGGATTTGGGCTGGAGCGACAATATCGGCAAGCTGCGCTACTCGGCCTCGTTCAATCTGTCTCAATTTAAGTCTGTTATGGGTGATTTGGGCGGAACCGAATTTTTGGGTGACCGTATCAAAAAGTTGGGAAGTCAGTTTGATGAGTGGTACGGCTATCGTTCAGAAGGAATTTACCAAACCCAAGAAGATGTCAATAATTCTCCCAAAATCAACGCCAACGTAAAAGTAGGTGATATGAAATATACCGACATCAGCGGCCCTAACGGTGTCCCGGATGGTAAAATTTCGCCAGAGTATGACCGTGTATTGTTAGGTAACTCTCAACCACAATGGATGTATGGTGGCAATATCAAGCTAGATTACAACGGCTTCGATTTGGGACTGACTTTCCAAGGCATTGGTTATCAAAATACTTCGCTGTTGCCTTATACTGATTATAATGCCGAAAACTGGGGGGTATTTCCTGTGTATTTAGACGGAGCTACTTGGAGTGCTAACAATACAACTGAACAAAACTTAGCTGCTAAATACCCAAGATTTACCGAAACCAATAAGGGACTGAACCGTGCTATGTCTGATTTTTGGTTGTTTAATGGAGGGTATTTTCGTCTCAAAAATATCACCTTGGGCTATACCATTCCGCAGCGGATTTCGCGTAAGATTCTCTCCAACAACATTCGGGTATATCTCAATGCTACCGACGTGTTTACTCTCAACAAATACCCTAAAGGTTGGGACCCAGAAGGTTTTGGGATAGTGACAACCGTATTGGGTGGATTTACGATTGGTTTTTAATGTAACCCTTTGATTTGCAATGAAAAAAAATATATATATCGCAGCCCTTAGCATACTATTGCTAGCTTCCTGCCAAAATTCCCTTGACCTTTATCCACTTGCGGAGCCGTCGGCTGAAAAGTGGTATTCCAACGAAACCGAAATCCAACTAGCTCTCAACGACCTCTATCGGATTGAGTTTTGGCAATGGGACGAAGACGGAACGAGCGTCAATTACATTTCGGATGATGGTTTTTATCGTCAAACCCTTACACCTGTCAAAGCTGGCACCGTGACGAGCCAATGGGCATTTTCGACCACGCTTTGGCGCAACTCTTATAAAGCCATTGCTCGTGCCAACAGAGCCATTGTAGCCTTAAATAGCCCCGAGACCAAGGCCAAAGTAAACCAAGCAAAATTGGATGTGTACTTAGCAGAAGCGCGGCTGCATCGTGCGGCCCAATATGCCAAATTAGTAAACAAATTTGGAGATGTAGTTTACAGTGACAATGTAATCAGCATCGAAGAAGCCTATACCAAAGGCCGTACCGATAAAAAAACAGTAAGTGCCAAAATCTACGAAGATTTTGATTATGCCATTGCCAATTTGCCCGCGAGTTATGCTGCCTCGGCGGTAAAGCGTGCTACTAAAGGCGTGGCAATGGCTTTGAAAGCGCGTTTTGCTCTTTATGAAAAAGACTATAAAGTAGCTAGCGATGCTGCTAAAGCCTGCATGGACTTAAACCAATACGTTTTGCATTCGGACTATGCCAATTTGTTTTTGCAAAGTACAAAAAACTCACGGGAGGTCATTTTTTCCGTTCCTCGTTCGCTAGAATTAAAAGTAACTACAGGGCCAACTTCGGATATTATTAGTCGCAATTCAGGCGGGTTTGCCGCAGCTAATCCTTCATGGGATTTGTTTTGCTCATATCTCTGCATTGATGGTAAAACCATTGACAAGTCGCCGCTTTATGACCCACGTAACCCCTTCAAAAACCGCGACCCTCGTTGTACGGCTACCATTGTTGAGTTTGGGCAGCCTCACTTAGGATTTATCTATGACCCACACCCCAACGCGCTGCAAGTTACCCGCCTGAGCACCAATACCAAAGTCACTAACAACGACAACCGCGCCAATGCTCAATTTGCTTCTTTTAACGGATTGATTTGGAAAAAAGGAGTCGATGATTCGTGGCTGCTCAATGGTCGTTTGATTGAGCCTGAGCAAATTATCGTTCGGTACGCCGATGTACTTTTAATGTATGCTGAGGCAAAAATTGAACAAAATCAAATCGACAAATCGGTATTGGATGCCATCAACTCTGTAAGAGCAAGAGCCTACAAAGTGGCGCTTACGGCTACTACATCTTACCCTGCTATCACTACTACCAACCAAGCTGAGCTACGGCGTGAATTGCGCATGGAGCGACGGATGGAGTTGGCCTTTGAAGGGCTTCGCTATATGGACATTGTGCGCTGGCGGATTGCGGGCAAAGTCCTCAATCGTCCCATTTATGGTATGCTCGATCCCGTAGATTTACGTAGTAAAGTGGTGGATAAAAATCTGTGGTTTTTTCCGGGTACGCCTAGAATTGATGAAGACGGTACTCCTGATTTTAGTGAAATGGAAAAAACAGGTCTTATCAAAAACTTGGTTCCTACTACTTGGAACGACCGGCAGTACTTATGGCCTATTCCTACGGCTGAGATTCAAATCAATTCCAATATGAAGCAAAACGACGGCTATTGATTTTGCTTTTTAGCGAGCCTGCCTCTGCTTTTCGCAGGCTCGTTTTACTTGTCTATTCCTTCTCCATATCGTTTAAGAAAATGAAACAAAATTTTTTCAAATATTTTGTTGTAGGGTCGTTTTGTGCCTTGCAAACCTACGCCCAAAATGCGCCTTCAGTGAGTGGCGTCTTTCCAAACTTAGCGATGGTTGCCAATCATAGCCCGCGTACTGAAGCCGGTACGGGAGGCCTGATGCCTTGGGCCAATCGATTGTGGATTATTACTTATGTAGCCCATATGACTCCCACTGGTTCAGGAACAGGGTTGTATGAAATCAATGATAAAATGGAATTGAAAAAACGAGCCGAAAGTATCGTAGGTACGTATGCCAATCGTTTCATTCATGCTTCTACATATCAGTTGATCATTGGGCCGTATGTGGTTGATACACTTGGCAATGTAAGACTCATTGAAGGCGTAAAAAAATACCGCTTGGCTGCTACGATGGCACACTTGACAGAACCCACCAAAAAGGTTTATTTTTTGTCGATGGAAGGTGAGTTTTTTGAAACGGATGTGACTACCTTAGAAACAAAACAGCTTTTCAATCTTATGAAAGAGCTAGACGAACCTGTCGGTTCAAAACCCCATTTTAAGTCGGGTTTTACCAAACATGGAAGAGTAGTAGTGACCAACAATAGCTACAACGAAAAAGACTACAACGGCTCTTGGGCGGCGGGGCGGCTGGCCGAATGGGACGGAAACACTTGGAAAATTCTGGAAAAAACGGCTTTTACGGAAGTATGGAGTGCCGGCTCTTTTGGTCAACCTATGATTGCGACGGGCTGGGACAAAGCCTCGGTGTTGATGAATGTCTATTTCCCTTCTACTAAAGAATGGAAACGCTACCGATTGCCTAAGGGAAGCCGTACTTTTGACGAAACGAGTTGTACCGAATGGATGCGAATCCGCGAAGTAGAGACCGAACGCGCCTTGATGGATTGCCACGGATTGTTTTACGAAATTGGATACCACACTTACGGCAATCAGCTTTGGGCTATCAAGCCTATTTCTTCCCACCTTCGTATCATTCCTGACTTTTGCAGTTGGCGCGGAATGCTGGTATTGGGAGGGAATCAAGCCACTCCCATGCGTTTTAATAGCGGCATTGACAACAATCCCTTGGCGGGTCAACCCCAGGCGGGTCTATGGTTTGG
This sequence comes from Runella zeae DSM 19591, assembly GCF_000423565.1. GTDB lineage: Bacteria > Bacteroidota > Bacteroidia > Cytophagales > Spirosomataceae > Runella > Runella zeae. The sequence goes on from NZ_KE384041.1 coordinate 93,486, forward strand.
CAAGACTGACGACCTTTGGAGTTTTGGTAAATTGCAAGGAGAAGGCGGTGTATGGCTAGATTCAGAAATCAAAAAAGGTCAACCTTCGGATCCATTTTTTACTTTTAACTTCAACAACAAATCGCTGAATTTGTGGCACAATAGCAGCCTTTCAGTCAAATTTGACCTTGAAGCGGATATCGTGGGAGACGGGAATTATCGCAGATTTCAAACGATAATCGTCAATCCAAAAGAAAGTAAAAGTATTGATTTGCCCGAATCATTTAACCCTAAATGGGTAAGATTGGTGAGCGATAAAGATTGTGTCGGAACAGCTTATTTTACTTTTAAATAACTCATCTTTAATATGTACAAATTAGACTTCAAATCTCTTACGGTAGGAATGGCAACGGCCGTTTTGGCTTGTGGCTTGGCGCAAGCCCAGCCCAAATCATCTTACCGACAAATCAGCGGTATTTATCCACACCTTGCTTATTATAACAACGAAGGAGAATGCGGCACAGGTGCAGTCGTCCCTTGGGCCGGAAAGCTTTGGGTCATTACCTATGGGCCGCATTTACCCTTTGGGTCTTCGGATAAGCTTTACGAAATCACCCCTGATTTGCACAAAACCATTCGCTCGGAAAGCATCGGCGGCACGCCTGCCAATCGGATGGTTCATGCCGAAAGCAATCAACTTTTTATTGGCCCTTATGCCATTGGTAGCAACGGAAACGTGCGGACGATTCCTTATACCCAAATGCCGGGGCGCCATACGGGCAATGCTCGCCACCTTTTTTCGCCGGCTTCCAAGATTTATTATGGTACTATGGAAGAAGGATTTTATGAGGTAGATGTCAAAACCTTAGAATCCAAGCTTTTGTACCAAGACGGAAACGTTAAAAACAAGAAAGAAAACGATGTCGCCAACAATCATAACGGAGCCCTCCTGCCCGGAGCGCATGGGAAGGGTTTGTATTCGGGGCAGGGAGTAATGGTATATTCAAACAACGGCGAACCTGGCCCACAGGCATTGAAACAATTTGACATTGAAGCGGGTGTCTTAGCCGAATGGAACGGAAAAGATTGGAAAGTAGTGCGTCGCAATCAGTTTGTAGAGGTAACAGGACCGGGGGGAATTTATGGCAACAAAAATCCCGAAACCGACCCTATTTGGGCTACAGGTTGGGACCACCGTTCGGTACTTTTGGCGGTACGTGATAGTGGCAAATGGGCATTTTTTAGGCTTCCTAAGGCAAGTCATAGCTATGACGGGGCGCATGGGTGGAACACCGAATGGCCACGTATCAGAGACATTGGTACAGCCCAAGCCCCTGACTACTTGATGACGATGCACGGAATGTTTTGGCGTTTCCCTCAAACATTTTCTTCTAAAAACACCGCAGGCATTCGCCCACGTTCGGCTTATTTGAAAGTAATCGGAGACTATACCCGTTGGCAAAATGGCCTCGTGTTTGGTTGTGACGACTCGGCTCAAAAGGAGTTTTTGAACAAACGCAAAGCGAAAGGTAACATCGAAGGGCCGGGGCAATCAAATTCTAATCTCTGGTTTACATCTATTAATATGCCTGACCAATTAGGTCCCAATACGGCCCAAGGTGCGATTTGGCTCAACGACAAAGTAGAGGCAAATGTGGCTTCTGATCCGTTTTTGTTTGCAGGCTGGAAGCAGCGCATCGCTTGGATGAGCAATGCTGGTACTGAAGACGTGACTTTTACTTTTGAAGTAGATACCAACGGCAAAGGAAGTTGGAAATCTTTAAAAACAGCTTCCGTAAAAGCAGGACAAGCTACCTCTGTTTCTTTTGCGGCCTCTGAAGTAGGGGAATGGATTCGGGTAAAAACCAACAAAGCTACCACGGCTACCGTTAATTTTAATTACACCGATGAAAGCCGTTTTACTACTGCTAAAGACAAAATATTTGACGGACTGAGCAATATCAATAGTGCCAATTACAAAGCGGGGCTCTTGTATGGTTTGGGAAAAAATCGCCGTCAATTGGGTATTTTGGCCGGAGATTTTGTGAATGGACAATTTAGCGAAAGCGGCTATTATGAATTGGATAGTGCGCTCAATCTGATTCGTAAAGAAGACGCTGCTACGGCTCAGTTTATCCGCAAAGAATTTGCGATTCCCAGAGATGTAGTCACCATAGATGAGGCTTCTGTGTTGATAGTAGATGATGCAGGGCGTCGCTGGCGTTTACCTAAAGGGAATGAGGCATTTACTGCCAAAACAAAGAGTGCCTCTTTGCGGATTTGTCGGGAAGTAGCTACGGAGCGTGACTTGATGAATGTACACGGTACTTTTTACGAACTTCCCGCCGAAAATGCCGATGGTTTTGCTAAAATGCGCCCTGTGGCGTCTCACTCATTGACGATTCACGATTATGCTTCTTATCGAGGGCTGTTTGTTTTGACGGGCTTGGATGCTCAAACCCCCAACAGCAATCACATCATTGCCTCAGCTGATGGAAAAGCCAAAGTATGGGCAGGAACTATCGATGATCTTTGGAAATTGGGCAAACCTACTGGACAAGGTGGGCCTTGGAAAAATAGTCAAGTAACGGCCAATACACCTTCAGACCCTTATTTGATTGGTTTCTATGATAAAAAAAGCCTCAAGCTTTCGCATAAAGCTACCGAAGCAATCACTTTCACCATCGAAGTAGAACCGATTGGGCATGGTCCTTGGATGACTTACAAAGAAGTAACGGTAAAACCCGGTGAAACCTTTGAGCATACTTTTGGTAAAGATTTTCAGGCTCGTTGGATTCGTTTCAAGGCTAATAAAGCTTGTGAGGCTACGGCTTGGTTGATGTATCAGTAGTGGGCTAGACTAAACCCTAAACTAAACGCTTAAACTAAACGCTGGCAACGTTTGGAACGTTGCCAGCGTTCGCCTTAATTTTCAACAGAGAGTAAGATAATTTTAAGGTTTGATAACGATAGGTTTGATTCACATTAATCCCCGATACCATTGTGTCGGGGATTTGTTGTTTTAACCCCGGCAACGTTCCAAACGTTGCCGGGGTTAGCTTCTGTAGTTTATTTTTTCTCGAGCACCACCACATTTTCGACGTGATGCGTATGGGGAAACATGTCTACGGGGCGCACACGCTTCACGGCGTATTTTTCATCTAGCCATGCCAAATCGCGTGCTTGAGTGGCTGAATTACAGCTTACATATACAATTTTCGTAGGTTCCATACGCAGAAGCGTACGCACTACAGGCTCGTCCATACCTGCGCGTGGCGGGTCTGTAATCACGACATCTGGGTGGCCGTTTTCGGCAATAAATGCTTCATTTAAGACATTTTTCATATCGCCCGCATAAAACTTAGTATTATGAATGCCATTGATTTCAGAATTGATTTTGGCATCTTCAATCGCCTCAGGAACGTATTCTACACCCACGACGGCTTTGGCTTGTTTGGCCACAAAATTAGCAATCGTTCCTGTTCCCGTATAAAGGTCATATACGTGTTCTTGGCCTGTCAGTTGAGCAAACTCCCGCGCTACTTTATACAATTCATAGGCTTGGTCGGAGTTGGTTTGGTAGAATGATTTGGGACCTACCCTAAAAACTAAATCCTCCATACGCTCCTCAATGTACGGCTTACCAGCATATAAAACCACATCTTGGTCATAATAAGAGTCGTTTCCTTTGGTATTGACGATGTATTGTAGAGAAGAGATTTGCGGAAAAGTCTCGGCCAAAAATGCCATTGTAGCCTCAATATCTGACTGGTTAGGTTCGGCAAATTGCACAATTACCATTACGTCGCCCGTATTGGCGGTTCGCAAGATTACGTTTCTTACAAAGCCTACGTTATTTTTTTGGTCATAAAACCGAAAACCCTTTTGGAGTGCAAAGCTTCTCAATTGATTACGGATTTCGTTGGAAGGGTCAGGTTGGAGATAGCATTTTTCAATGTCAAGAATGCGGTCGAAGCGTTTAGGGATATGAAAGCCCAAAGCATTACGCTCCAACTCAGATCCCGAATTGATTTCATTGAGCGTAAACCAGCGCAGATTAGAGAAAGTAAACTCTAATTTATTACGGTAGAAAGTAGTTTTGTCGGAAGGTAAAATCGGCTCGATAGGAGGAAGAGCTACCTTGGCAATACGGTGCAAATGATCGCTTACTTGCTGCCATTTGAATTGAAGTTGTTCTTCATATTTGATATGTTGCCATTTGCAGCCACCACAAGTCCCGAAATAATCACAAAAGGCTTCCGCTCTTTTGTCCGAATACGAGTGGGTTTGAATGACTTTTGCTTCGTAAAACTTCTTTTTTTTAAAATTGAGAATTTCTACATCTACTACGTCACCGGGGGCGGCATTGCCTTCGATAAAAACCACCGCGCCATTGTGGCGTCCGATACATTTTCCTTCTGCTGCAAAATCTTCTATGAGAAGATTCTCAACTACTTGTTTATTTTTTTTGTAATTTTTCATCCGAATTTTGTATATACCGTTATCCCATGCCCAACCAATCTCTTGTTCTCATACTGTAAGCAACGTGAAGGTGGATTGTTGCGTAAAGTAGATGAGGCGTAAGATAAGTGAAGCGACAAAAATACAACGAGAACTTTAGCCCTAAAACCTTATGAAAAAAATTATACTTGGAGTAGTATGGATTTTGTTTTGGATTCCTTTGATAAGTAATGCTTCGCACATAGTAGGAGGAGAGATAGAGTTTTATCCCACCAACCGTTCTACCAACCGTTTTTATTTAGGGCTTAATCTTTATTTTGATTTAATCAACGGTAATACTGCCGCAGAAACTAATACCATTCGTCTTTATTTTTTTAGAAAATCAGACAATGAGCCCATGGGAAGTGTAGAACTACCCAAAACAACCCGTAAAATAATCAATTATACCAACCCTAATTGTACAAGTGGAAGCTTTGGAGTACAAACTTTGTTATTGCGTTATTCTTCAGAAATAATCATTAATGCTCAAAATTTTGATGATGCTAGAGGTTATTATATTGTTTGGGAACGTTGTTGTCGCAATACTACTATCTCCAATATCTTTAGGCCGGGTGACACGGGGCAGACATTTCATACCGAATTTCCTGCGTTGATTAAAAATGGCCTACCCTATACCAATTCTTCTCCCCAGTTTGAAGAACTCAAAGGTGATTATATTTGCTTGAACCGGCCCTTTACTTTCGATTTTGGTGGTAAAGATGCTGATGGGGATAGCCTAGTGTATTCACTCACCAAACCGTGGGCGGGTTACAGTAGTCCTAGTTCTGCCCAACCTATCCCTATTGGAAGTAAGGTATATCCCGAAGTGCAATGGGTGGCTGGAATAGACAATCAAAACATGATTCCGGGGAATCCTTCTTTATACATCAATCCCCAAACGGGAATGCTAGGTGTAACGGCTTCGCGGCTTGGGTTATATGTGTTTGCGGTGCTGATTGAAGAATACCGCCAAGGAGTACGGATTGGGGCAGTGAGGCGAGAGTTTCAGTTGAAAGTGGTGGATTGTCCCCAAAATGCTAGTCCTGTGGCGTTGTTTCGAGAAGCTGGCAAGATAAACTTTTATAAAAAGGGAGAGCTGTTGACTATCAAACGCGACCAATCCAAATGTTTGGATATCATGATTACCGACGGAGATGCCAATCAACGCCTCTCTATCAAGACTATAGGGGTGAATTTTGATGATAAAAGCGTGACAGTCAATCCCGTAACTTATACTACCAAATCTACCACAGATACCCTTAAAGCCCAGATTTGTTTTGAAAAATGCCTTGAAAGCCGCAACAATACGCCTCTCGTTGTAGCTATTGTGGTGAGTGATGACGGCTGCCCTCAGCCACGTACCGATACGCTGAGCTTGAGGGTGTTTATTGAAGGAAATGCCAACAATAACCCCGAAGCTTCTACGGACTTAGCCAACAACCGAGCTAGTATACCCCAAGGAACCAACCTGGCCTTTAAAGTCACAGGGGCGGATAAGGATAACGATGATTTGATATTGGAAGCCAAAGGAAGAGGGTTTGAGCTGAATCAGGTAGGTATGTCGTTTAGCAATGGCACTGGAAAAGGCACAATCACACAGCCCTTTAATTGGAATCCGCCTTGTAATGCCCTTGACCGTGAGTATGTTGTCGATTTTGTAGTAACAGATGTAGGCTGCAACCGACAAGTAAAAGATACCGTAACAGTAAGGTTACAAGCCTTTGCTAGGGCTAATAATAAACCCTCTGTATCGACCAATCTCCCCGCCAATCAACTTATCAATGTACCTTATCCGACCAGCGAAGGAGACAATACCATCAGTTTCGAGGTGTACGGCGATGACCTTGACAAAGCCGACCAACTCAAGCTATACGCACAAGGGAAAGGATTTAATTTGAGTCAATATTCCTTAAAATTTGATGCTAAAAATGGCTTACCGCGCTTGACATCGCGCTTTGATTGGACGCTTACTTGCAGCCAATTTGCGGATTTAGCGGGCAAAGACCTTATCATTAATTTTATTTGTGAAGACAATAGTTGTGGACCCGTCAAAACCGATACTATGGCCGTTACACTACGCATGGCCAATATTCCCGATGTACAAATTGTAGAGTCCAAGATACCCAATGTAATTACTCCCAACAACGACGGTAAAAATGACTGTTTTACCGTTGACGGTATTTCGGATGTGGCTTGTGGACCCCAATTTTTGCAAGTAGATATCTACAATCGCTGGGGTAAATTGGTGTTTTCTGCTACCGATAAAAAATTCAAATGGTGTGCCGAAGGACTAACTACAGGGACTTATTTCTATGGATTAAGATTCACAGATAAAACCATTAAAGGCACACTGACCGTGGTCAAATAAATTACATCGCAAAAAGGGCGATAATTTTATCAGCGAGCAGTTCTGCGGTAAAATCGTGGGTTTCGTCAGGATAGAAATAGTATCTGTGTTTGACGCCCATAGTTGTCAGTTTGAACTTTAGAAGCTCGCCTTGCTCTCTAGGTACCACCGCATCTTTACCACCGTAAAAAAGCAAAGTGGTAGGTGCGGTGCTTTTGGCTGTATAAAAAGGACTCGCTTGGTAGTAGGCATCTGGATTTTGCTCAAATGTAGTTCCCAACAATTGTTGAATTGATAAATCAAGACCTGTTTGACGTAGAGGCTCAGAAGACAAATCAGTAGGAGCTACAATCCCAACCACACCTTTGATTTGGCGTGTTGTATCTCTGGCATAGGCGTATTCTAAGGCTAAATGCCCGCCGGCACTTACACCCCCAATCGCAAAAGCTCCTGTCGTAATATTAAAATTGGTTGCTTTTTGGTGTAAATGATTTATGAGGAGCTTTATATCGTTGAGTTGCTGCTCCAGACGGATGCCTTTGGAAGAAGTGAGCCGGTAGTTAGCATTGACGATTGTTAGGTTTTTTTTCTGCGCCATCAAAGCCCTGACCGTGGGAAGTAAAAAAGATTTGTCGCCTGCGCCCCAAGCACCACCATGAAGCAATATCAAAACTTCAGAAGGTTGTTGATTGGTACTGTACGGATAATAAATATCGTATCGTTGGCTTGGGTCGGAGCCATAGGGTTGGTTGAAATCACCTTGGTAGTCTGTAATTTCTTCATCAATAGTAGAGGGAGTGACATCATTCAGATGGCAACTTATCAGTCCCCATAGTAGCCAGCCTCCTATTAGATACTTTACGATTCTCATAGATTTATGCAATTTCAAGGGCAATATTATGGAAAAGCTAAAAAATAGCAATAGAAAGTTAGTGTACGGCTAGTACTCATGTTTATATACGAAATAAGTGAGTTAACTGATTTGGGATGAAATTTAATTTTAGGAGTAGGTTCTTTATGTAACAATAAGAATGAATTTAGGTGCTTCATTTTAAGTGTTTTAAGGCTAGGGCGCATTTTAAAGAAGAAGAAGATAATGTAAAAGGAGTTATCAAAATCGCGGTAATTTTACCAACTTTGGGGCTTTAAATAGCAAAAAAATAACCCTTATGTTTTCACTTACCAATAAAGTCGCCCTTGTCACTGGTGGAGCTAGCGGAATCGGTCTAGCGATTACTGAGCTTTTTGCCCAGCAAGGTGCCTATGTACATATTTTAGAATTAAACATCGACCAAGCACAACAAGTAGCCAACCAACTCACCGATAAAGGATTACAGGCCGAAGCACATGCCTTGGATGTAGCCAATCAAGAGAATGTAATGCAGGTAGTGACCGAAATTACCCAAAAACATCCGATTGATATATTGGTCAATAATGCGGGTATCGCCCATATTGGGAAAGCCCACACGACACAAGCAAGCGATTTTGACCGTATCATCAATGTCAATGTCAAAGGAATGTACAATTGCCTTTTTGCGGTTATTCCGCATTTTTTATCTAAAGGGGGAGGGGTGATTCTCAATACCGCATCGATTGCCGCATCGGTGGGTATTCCCGATCGCTTTGCTTATTCGACCAGTAAGGGTGCCGTGATTGCGATGACACTCTCGGTAGCCAAAGATTATTTACACGACAATATCCGCTGCAATTGCCTTTCGCCGGCTCGCGTGCATACTCCTTTTGTGGATGGTTTTATTGCAAAAAATTACCCAGGGAAAGAGCAAGAAATGTTTGAAAAGCTTTCAAAAACCCAACCAATTGGGCGAATGGCAAAACCTAGTGAAATCGCGGCTTTGGCGTTGTATCTGTGCTCAGATGAAGCAGGATTTATTACGGGTTGTGATTACTTGATTGATGGCGGTTTTGTAAAACTCAACAATTGAGCAAGAGGACGTTGAAAATTAATAAAAAGATAAAGCAACTGTATCCAAGACTAAAAAGAGTTTTTTTTCTTTTAGGATGGGCTGTGATAGGTATCATAGTCGAAACACAAGCACAGCCCATTGATCTTAAAGAAGTCGATTCATTGTTTCGGCAGGGCAAACATGCCGAATCGGAAGTACTTTATGAAAAGTACTTGTCTGAACTCAAAAATACGACCGCAGTTCCGCTCACTATCTATTATAAATTGGCTTTCATAAACGAAAAAAAGAATCATTATGCGAAGGCTTTGTACTATCTGAGTATGATATACAATCGGCAGCCTCAGCAAAATATCCTCAACAAAATCAATGAGATTGCAGCTGCTCACAATTTGGAAGGTTATGAAGTCGATGATTTTAGTTTTGTCTTCCTTTTTTTTAGAAAATACTCCCTCTATTTTACTTTGTTTTTGTTGGTGGTGGGTATTTATACCTTTGGGGTATTAATTCAAAAAAAAATAAAGGGAGAAAGTATAAGAAATCGTCATAAATGGGTAGTGGTGATTTACTTACTGACGCTACTCTTACTGCTCAATCTTCCTGATAATTACCAAATTGGTATTGTCAATAAAGAAAAAGTGTACCTACGCGAAGCTCCCTCGGCAGCGGCTCCCGTAAAAGAGTGGATAGCCCAAGGAAATAAGGTGACCGTGATAGGGCAGTCGGACCAATGGCTGCGTATTTGGTGGGAAAACCAAACTTTATACGTCCGAAAACTTGACGTATGGGCGGTGCAGTAGGTGAGATTTTTTGTGAAAATATTGTATATTCACAGATAAAATCCTAAAATTGCAATCAAACAAAATAAAAGCAGCAATTTCCATGAAAAAACTGAAACAAGTTTTACCCATTTTAGTCGCCCTTTTTACGGTAGGCGTAATGATAGGTTGTAAAGACACGGGGCCACACACCAATCCTGAGGTTAAATTTGAAGCGACGCTAAGTGGTGCTAATGCAGTTCCACCAGTACAGAGTAGTGCTACAGGACGTATGGAAGGGGTTTATAACAAAGATACAAAAACCCTTACTTATACTATTACTTATTCTGGTCTTACTCCTACATCTGGAAGTTTTCATACAGGACAAAGCTATGAGGAAGGTCCAGAGGTGCCAGGCGGTTTTGGCGCAAATCCTACTTCCCCTATATCAGGAAGTTTGGTACTTAACCAACAAAGAGAAAACCAACTATTTGCGGGGTTGTTTTATGTAAATTTAAAATCAGTTGCCTATCCAAAAGGTGAAATCCGTGGACAAGTTAATATGTCTGATTTTGTGACTTGGAAAGCCAATCGCAAATAAAAAATAGTTATATATAGAAGAAATTTACTTGAAAAGCTGCCCTAGGGCAGCTTTTTTTATGTCCCGATTTCTTGTAGCGGCGATTAAGAAGAACGCCACTGAAGGATAGCAAATGGCAAAAGAAACAAAAAAATAGCGAGGTCATTGACCTCGCTATTCAACTATAAAAAGTAGTTGTTTGATCTAGCTTATTTAGAAACTTGAGCACGAATGATGTTGAGCGCGCCACCAGCTTTAAACCACTCAATTTGCTGCTCGTTGTAAGTATGATTTACTGAAATTGCTTCAGAGGTTCCGTCAGCGTGGTTGAGCACTACTGTAAGAGGAATACCCGGAGCAAAATCATTCAACCCAGCGATGTCGATAGAATCATCTTCTTGGATTTTATCGTAGTCAGCAGGATTAGCAAAAGTCAATGCAAGCATTCCTTGCTTTTTGAGGTTGGTTTCGTGGATACGGGCAAAAGAACGCACCAAGATAGCGCGGACTCCTAAATGGCGTGGCTCCATAGCAGCGTGTTCGCGTGATGAACCTTCACCGTAGTTTTCGTCACCGACCACGATAGAACCCACCCCAGCAGCTTTGTACGCACGCTGAACCGCTGGCACAGGGCCATATTCTCCGGTCAATTGGTTTTTGACGCTATCGGTTTTTTCATTGAAGAAATTGGTCGCCCCGATGAGCATATTGTTGGAGATATTGTCTAAGTGACCACGGTATTTCAACCAAGGCCCTGCCATAGAAATGTGGTCAGTAGTACATTTACCTTTGGCTTTAATCAAAAGTTTCAAACCTTTGATATCGCTACCTTCCCAAGCTGAAAAAGGCTCAAGCAATTGTAAGCGGTCAGAAGTAGGGCTCACGATTACTTGTACGCTGCTACCGTCTTCGGCAGGAGCTTGATAGCCAGCATCTTCAACAGCAAAGCCAGCAGGTGGCAATTCGATACCTTGGGGTTCATCTAATTTGACGGCTTGGCCTTCTTCGTTGATAAGTGTATCCGTAATAGGATTGAAGGTCAAGTCACCCGCAATTGCCAACGCCGTTACGATTTCGGGAGAAGCTACAAACGCGTGAGTGCTTGCAAAGCCGTCGTTACGTTTGGCAAAGTTACGGTTAAATGAAGTAATGATGGAGTTTTTGCGGGTAGGGTCATCCATATGACGTGCCCATTGGCCGATGCAAGGTCCGCAGGCATTGGCTAGTACAATTCCTCCAATAGACTCAAATTTGGCTAAGATACCGTCGCGCTCGGCTGTATAACGAACTTGCTCCGAACCTGGAGTGATGGTAAACTCTGCTTTTGCTTTGAGTTTTTTGGCCGCTGCTTGAGAAGCCAACGATGCTGAGCGGGTCATGTCTTCGTAAGAAGAGTTGGTACATGAGCCGATAAGCCCTACTTCTAAGCGAGTAGGCCAGTTGTTTTCTTTAACTGCTTGTCCAAATTTAGAAAGAGGCCAAGCCAAGTCAGGCGTAAAAGGACCATTGACATAAGGCTCCAACTCCGACAAATTCAACTCAATGAGTTGGTCATAATAAGGAGCAGGGTTGGCATATACTTCTGGATCGGAGCGGAGGTGCTCTTTGATGCCATCGGCAGCTTCGGCTACTTCTGTGCGCTCAGTAGAGCGGAGGTAGTCGGCCATTTTTTCGTCATAAGCAAAGATAGAAGTTGTAGCTCCGATTTCGGCACCCATGTTACAGATAGTACCCTTTCCTGTAGCTGAAAGGCTATCAGCACCTTCTCCGAAGTATTCTACGATGTAGCCTGTACCACCTTTTACGGTAAGTTTACCAGCTACCCACAAGATAACGTCCTTGGCAGAAGCCCAGCCGCTTAGCTTACCAGTAAGGTGAACCCCAATAAGCTTAGGCATTTTCAGTTCCCATGCCAAGCCAGCCATTACATCACAAGCATCAGCTCCACCCACGCCGATCGCAATCATACCAAGACCGCCAGCGTTTGGAGTGTGAGAGTCGGTACCAATCATCATACCACCCGGAAAAGCGTAGTTTTCTAACACTACTTGGTGGATGATACCCGCTCCTGCTTTCCAGAAGCCAATACCGTATTTATCTGATACCGAAGCTAAGAAATCGTAAACTTCTTTATTTTTATCATTGGCGATTTTCAAATCTTCTACGGCACCTACTTTGGCTTGGATAAGGTGGTCGCAATGAACAGTCGAAGGAACCGCAACCTTAGGACGACCCGCTTGCATGAACTGTAAAAGCGCCATTTGAGCGGTAGCATCTTGCATAGCTACGCGGTCTGGGGCAAAGTCCACATAATCTTTGCCACGAGTATAAGGACTAGAGGGAGTGCCTTCCCAGAGGTGAGAATAAAGGATTTTTTCAGAAAGTGTTAGCGGACGACCAACAGCTTTACGTGCGGAGTCAACGCGCTCGCCCATGCGAGCATAGACCCCCTTGATCATATCCAAATCAAATAACGCCATAGTATTTAGAGGGATGAGTTAATTTCAGGCATAAAACTACGAACTGAAAAGCAAAATACGTGCAAAAACTTGCTAAATAGTTGTAGAAAGTATCTAATACGAGAAATTTTAGGGGCGGAATTGGGCATATTTGAAGCATACTCTCATAGTTGTAAGTTGTTCATTATCATACTATCTATTTTAGAGGTAGGATAATGAGCACAAAACTTTAATAAGAGAGCGATTCAAAGGATGCCTTGAGCAGCCAGCAAAATGAAAAATAGGGTAAGAGATGAAAGAGCCTGAAATTCGTTTTTTGAAATAATGTTACTATTTTGACAACAATTATTCAACTTAAATTCTAAAACATAGATTAAAATGAATATTGAAGATAAAACTTTTTTGGTAACGGGCGGCGCTTCAGGGTTAGGGGCTGCCGCGGCCAAAATGATAGTAGAGAGTGGTGGCAATGCGGTATTGGTAGATGTAAATACCATTGCTGGCGAAGAAAACGAAGGAGAGCTAGGCGAGAATGCTTTGTTTGTACAGACGGATGTAACAAACGAAGATAGCATCAAAAACGCCATTGATATTGCTATAAATGCTTTTGGAGGGCTTCATGGAGTTATCAATTGTGCAGGGATTGGCCCAGCGCAAAGGGTAGTGGGCAAAACACAGCCACATTCGTTGGAGTTATTCTCAAAAGTAATAGCTGTAAATCTTATCGGCACATTCAATGTGATTAGGTTGGCGGCGGCGGTCATTCAAAACAACGAACCAGAAGAGGGTGGTGAACGTGGGGTAATCATCAATACAGCCTCGGTCGCGGCCTTTGATGGTCAGATTGGTCAAGCTGCTTACGCGGCTTCCAAAGGGGGAATTGTATCCATGACTTTACCCATAGCCAGAGAGTTTGCCAAGATGGGGATTAGAGTAATGACGATTGCTCCCGGTATTTTCGAAACTCCTTTGCTAATGGGGATGCCCGCTGAGGTCAAAGCCTCCTTGGGGCAGCAAGTGCCTTTTCCGTCGCGCTTAGGAAAGCCCGAAGAATATGCTTCTTTGGCCAAGCATATCATCCAAAACCAAATGCTCAATGGCGAGGTGATCCGATTAGACGGAGCCATTAGAATGGCAGCTAAATAGCCTAAAAAGGGACTTTCTTTAGATTAGGAAACCCAAAACGCAATGGCTTTTTTATTAGTTTTGCCGTTTCCTAATCTATGTAAACCTTTATGGCTCGTTTGTTAAGCATTGTTGTTCTGCTTTATTGGAGCATATTACCTACTTTGTTAGCCCAAAAAAAGAAAAAAGCAGTAAAAAAGTCACCGTCCTCGGTAGTGGTCACTAGCCAAGGGGTGTTTCCTATCAAAGTAAGCCCTAATGGCCGCTATTTGGTAGATCGTTTTTATCGACCATTTTTAATGAATGCCGATGCAGGATGGTTGCTTTTGCATAAGTTGACCCTCAATGATGCCAAAGAATACATGGCCAACCGAGCCAACAAAAACTTCAATACCATATTTATTCAATTACTACCGCCTAGTCCTACTCAGTCCAATGCCTATGGCGAACGCCCTTTTGGGAAAAACAATGATTTTGCCACTCCCAACGAAAGGTATTTTCAGTATGTAGAAGACATCCTATATCATGCTTCGCAGTTACATCTGTTAGTAGCGTTGGCACCGGCTTGGTTGGCGGGTTGGGATGAAGTACAGTTTCAAAATGGGGAACAAAAAGCCAAGCTTTATGGCGAATACTTAGGCAATCGTTTCAAAAAGCACCAAAATGTACTCTGGATAATGGGCGGTACTCGTGATCCACTTCGTGAAGAGAAAATACAAATAGCGATAGCCGAAGGTTTGAGAAGCGCCGCACCTTTCCAATTACTCACCTATCATGCCGCAAACACTCATTCAAGTACCGATGTGTTTTCTGCCGAAAAATGGCTAGATTTTAGTATGATTCATCACTATTTTAAGGATAAAAAAGAAGGTCAGGCACAAGACAGGCCTCAAGTATACGAATCAGCTTTGGCAGAAGCTCAAAAAATACCTCGACGGGCGTTTGTGTTGGGAGAAGCTCAACATGAAGACGAAAACGAAGGCTCTGACCAAATGGTTCGTCGGCAGGCTTATTGGACAATGCTAAGTGGCGGAGCAGGGCATTGTTATGGCAGTTCGGTTTGGGCTTTTGAAAATAACTGGCAAGAAAAACTCAATCTCCCGGGAGCTAATCAAATGGCTTATTTCTCTAAAATTATGGGGGCGTTGCCGTGGTATTTGTTTAAGGCAGATACTACTAGCCAAGTATTGGTAGAAGGTAGAGGGAAGGTTGGGGGAGATGATTATGCCACCGTAGGGGTTTTGCCCAATTACCGAATGGCGGCTATTTATTTGCCGACGGGGCGTAGCATTCAAGTCAATGTAGAAAAAATAAATGGGACGAGTATCCGGGCGCTTTGGATTAGCCCTCGCACCAATAAGCGTTGGATTGGAGGATATTTCAAACCTAAAGGAACTCGCGAACTTATCCCACCTACGCTTGAGGATGATTGGCTGTTGTTGTTAGGAAACGTAGGTCGTAAGTGACATGAACAACTTTCGATATCTTTAATAAACTTATTAGATTGGTGTTTTAGCCATGCTTATGGAATGATTTTTGTTTATTTTTACGAAATATTACACTCCATAAATAAATTTTACACCTCTCATGATGACCAAGCTAGCGGGTTGGTTGTGGTTTGTTTTAGTGTCGATTGGTACAAGCCAAGCCCAAGAGATTCAGTGGGCCAGCAAGTTAGTGGGATTTTCTTCAGAATTTAGGAAAGAAACTCATGGGCAAGAGTACCGTGCAGTACAAGCCTTAGGCTACCCTAATACTTTCCCTCCTTTTGGCGAAACAGCTTGTGCATGGTCGCCGTACAATGCCGATTCGAACGTAGAAGAATGGATACGGGTCGGTTTTGAAACGCCACAAAAAGCGCGCCAAATCTTAATTGTCGAAAATTTTAATCAAGGTTGTATTACGCGGGTATATGCCTATGACCCAGCCGGAAAAGAAATGACCGTGCTCGAAAACGGTCTCACGGTGACTTCAGAAGTAGGCAAAGTCCTGGCGTTGGCAGTAGCTGATACTACCATGCTGATTGCATCGGTCAAAATAGTACTTAATCCGGCGCGAGTAAAAGGATACAATCAAATCGATGCGATTGGTCTTAACAATTCCGATAAACCTTTTGAACTCAATATCAATGTCTATAAAGACGCCCCTAAGGAAATTTTAAAAGAAAATATCGGCTCTACTGTCAACACCAAAGCCCAAGAAGTAGCACCTATTATTTCGCCCGATGGTAAAACGATTTATTTTACGCGCGGAAAATACGAACAAAATATCGGAGGGGCCGAAAACCAAGATGTATGGTATGCTACCCGTTTGGGCGATAAATGGAGCGAAGCTCAAAATATGGGCGCCCCTATCAACAATGCCGACAATAATGCTATTGTGAGTATTTCGCCCGACGGCAAAACGCTCTATCTTATGAACGTCTATCGCCCTGACGGTACCATGACATTTGGGCTCTCGAAAGCAACGCGTAACAAAACTGGCTGGAACTCACCCGTAGAATGTAAAATTGAAAATATCTATAACCTCGATAAGAAAAACAATACCGAGTTTGCGCTATCGCCTAGAGGAAATGTGTTGGTAATGTCCGTCAAAAGAGAAGATACCAATGGTGACCGCGACTTGTATGTAAGCTTTCTAAAAAATGACGGAACTTGGACCAAACCCACCAATATGGGGTCGGTTGTGAATACCGCTGAAGTAGAAAGTGCACCTTTTATCGCTGCCGACAACAAAACACTTTATTTTACTTCTTATGGTCATGCAGGATATGGTGGAGGCGATATTTTTATCAGTCGTCGCCTTGATGATAGTTGGATCAAATGGACTCAACCCGAAAACCTAGGGCCGGCCATTAATACGCCTCAGTGGGACGGTTTTTTGAGTATTCCTGCTTCTGGCGAATATGCCTACGTGAGCTCTATGCAAAACTCCCTAGGGGGCGAAGATATTTTTCGCTTTAAAGTATATGCGGCGATTC
This sequence comes from Runella zeae DSM 19591, assembly GCF_000423565.1. Lineage (GTDB taxonomy): Bacteria > Bacteroidota > Bacteroidia > Cytophagales > Spirosomataceae > Runella > Runella zeae. Next base: position 110,136 of record NZ_KE384041.1, read on the forward strand.
GTCCCGAGCCGGTGGCGATTATTTCGGGGAATGTGTTGGATGCTGATACCAAAAAACCAGTCAATACCGAAATTGTCGCTAATTTGTTGAAAGACAATACGAATGTGTCTAAGGTAGAATATGACCCTGAGACAGGCGAGTACAAAATTATCCTGCCCGTCCAAGAGTCATACAGAATGAGTGCCCTCAAAGAAGGGTTCTTTCCTATTGACGAAATCGTTGATTTATCCAAAGACCGTCGGTTTAGGGATATAAAACGCAACATACTGTTGGTTCCAATCAAAGAAGGTAGAAAAATAGTGCTTCACGGGGTGATGTTTGAGCAAAGCAAGTTTGAACTGGTACCCGAATCACTGGTTGACTTAGACAAAATAGCCGATATGATGCTCAAATACCCCACGATGGAAATACTCATCGAAGGGCATACCGACAATCAAGGCGATTTTAAGCTAAATATGGAGCTATCCGAACAGCGCGTAGGTGAGGTGAAAAAATACTTAACAAACAAAGGAATTGCCGAAACGCGACTTCAGACCAAAGGCTGGGGTTCTACTAAACCTGTTTCGAGTAATGAAATCGAAGAAACCCGCAAAAAAAACCGCCGCGTAGAGTTTACGATTTTGAAAGTGTGATTTTGTTATTTTTTTGCTTAATTAGCTGACTTTTAAACAAGTCAAATGGCAGAAAAGACCAAACGCGAACTCAACGAATACGTAGATGTAGGGCACTCAGAACTTGAAAATCACCTACGTACCCAAAACGCCCAACTTCAAAATGTAGCTGACGATGCCGACGCCAGTCGTAAACTAACTGATTTTCTGTGGCTTAATATTTTTGGGTTTGCGTACCATTATCTCAAAAGTCGTTTTGGGCCGCGTCATGCCTACCAATATTATCCCGTGGGGGAGGAGACGGGTGTCTTTAAGATGCCACTTGAAAACCAGACTACACAGATTGCTCTGTTGTCAGATTGGGCTTCTGATACGCCTGAGTCTGATAAAATAGGGGCGATTGCAGCGGCTCATAAGCCCGATTTTTCGATTCATTTGGGGGATATTTATTTTGTAGGAGCACCTTCCGAAGTACACGATAATTTCATCAGTCCTAAGGCTTCTTGGCCGCGCGGTAAGTGGGGGAGTTTGGCGCTCTCTGGCAACCATGAAATGTATTCTAATGGAGATGCATTTTTTAAGACGTTGCTCCCCACGATGGGCGTACGGCAAGGAGATAGTGTCAGTACCCAAAAAGCGGGCTTTTTTTGCCTAGAAAATGAGTATTGGCGTATCATTGGTTTAGACACGGGCTATACTTCGGTGGAGCGGCCTTTGATTGAAATACTTTCTCCGCCCAACTGTCATTTGAGAAAAGAACAGCTCAATTGGCTCAAAAACCAACTTCATTTAAGCAATCCTAATGACCGCCGTGGGATTATATTTTTGAGTCATCATCCGCCTTTTTCATTGTTTCGGAAAGCTTTTCCCAAACCTGCACAGCAGTTGAGCCAACTGTTTGGAGATTTTTTACGTCCTGTATTGTGGATGTGGGGGCATGAACATCGTTTGGTGGGTTATCAAGAAACTAAAGTGGCAAAATTGCCGATTCATGGGCGTTGTATCGGGCATGGTGGAATGCCCGTTGAAATAGATGCTCCTAAAATTGATACCGATTCGATTGTTTTTTACGACCAACGTAAACGTAAGAGTTTGAGACGGGTAGATGTAGGATATAATGGATTTGCGTGGTTGAAATTTACCAATGAAAAACTCGACATCGAATACCGCGACATTGAGGATAAAATAGTAGTGACCGAAAGCTGGGAAGTTGATATTAAAACTGGCATTTTGAAGAAAGTTTTATAACTATAAAAGGCTGATTATGAAAACAATTGCACGTTGTTTGTTGGTAGGTTTGGGTGGCCTGGTAGGCTGCACTGTAGATACCGATACGGCTCCTCCTGGAGCACCTGCTTTTAGTGGCGAAGGCTATCGACCTATTTATGTTTCAGCCGAGCAAATAAAACAAGTAACCACTGTGGCTCCTCAGCCTCTTCGTAAGCCGGGTAAAATATACGTAAAAGGTAATTATCTATTTATCAATGAGCAAGGCAAAGGGATTCATCTCATCGACAATGCTAATCCAGCCTCTCCTCGCAAACTTTCTTTTATAAATATTCCGGGCAATGTGGACATTGCCGTGAAAGGTAATCTCATGTATGCCGACAATGGGCGGGATTTTGTGGTACTTGATATTTCAGATCCTACTCAGGTGACTATTCAAAAAAGAATAGAAAATGCTTTTCCGCTTCAATCGTTTCCTCCTTACATCAATACTTACTTTGAGTGTATTGATGAAACTAAGGGCGTTGTAATAGGTTGGGAGAAAGTAAAAATGAGTCGTCCAAAGTGCTATCGTTAGGGTATTTAAAAGGAAATAATCATGAAAAATGTAATATACGCTTTAGGGATTAGTTTGCTTTGGAGTTTGGTGCTTGCCTGTTCTAGTGACAAAAGTGCCGATATATCGCCCAACGGACAAACAGGTACGGGTGGCTCAATGGCGCGATTTGCAATTGTGGGCAATGCCCTTTATTGTGTTTTGCCCAACCAACTTCAGGTGTACGACATTAGCACTCCCACCAATCCCGTAAAACAAGATGCAGTAGAGCTTAACATGGGATTGGAGACGATTTTTCCGTATAAAAACAACCTCTTTATTGGGGCCAACGACGGTATGTATATCTTTGACAATCAACAACCTTCAAAGCCTACGCTTCTTTCACAATATAGACATGTACAGAGCTGCGACCCTGTGGTGGTTCAGGGAAATTACGCTTATGTTACATTGCGGGCAGGCGTAGATTGTCGTCGGTTTACCTCTACAAGCTCTTTGGATGTAATTGATATTAAAGACTTAAAAAATCCTCAGTTGGTTTATACCCAAACTATGCAAACGCCTTATGGGCTAGGAGTGATAGAAAATCAGCTTTTTGTATGTGAAGGCAACAACGGCCTCAAAGTGTTTGATATTCAAGACCCTACAAAACCAACGCTAAAATATACCTTGTCGGATGTCAAATCTTTTGATGTGATTCCGCTTCCGAAGACTTTGCTCGTAACCGGCGACGGCGGGCTTCTGCAATATTCTTATCAAAATGAAGGTAAATTAGAGCTAATCAGTAAAATAGAAGTTGAATAAAACCTACTTCTTTATTTTAGTGATTTTGACCAATGTACTCATGAATGGATTATGTCGAAGGTTACATCTGATACTTTTAGGGTTGATGCTATGGACAAACAACAGCATTGCTCAAGAGCAAGCATCTCCTTATTTGATTTTGAAGACGATTCCGAGTACCCTCCTCGACGTCGAAAATTCGCTTACTTTGGCCGCTGAAGTACCTTTTAGTAAACATTGGAGCGTGCAGCAAGAACTGGGCTGGGGGGACAATGCGTTCAATATTTATTCTCGTCAAAGAGAGCTTTATCCAAATCGCGAAACTTGGCGGTTTAGAACGCAGATGAGGTACTATCTAACTGAAAAAAACACAGGGGCTTATCTAGCACTTGAGTATTATCACAAAAATGTTGTTACCCATAGTCTGATGGGCATAGGCCAAGGATGCAATCCTGCTACGGGAGCGTGTGCCTATTTTCAGGAGATGCCCATACGTACCAATCGAAAAGTATCAGCTGCCCATCTCAAATGGGGGTGTGTGTTGGAAACAGCTCAAGGTGTCATTATTGATGTTTATATGGGAATGGGAATAAGAGGTTTGGTGGTGAGCGATAATGTAGGAGGTGCTTCCACTTCCCGCTCAGAGTGGTTTACTTTTAGAACTAATAGACCCGGCAATTATGGAACCACCTTGGGGATTTCGGCGGGGATAGCATTGGGATATGCTTTTAGGCCAAGAAAACCGAAATCCTTATCTTTGCCCTAAATTTAAACTTAGCGCAAATGACAAAATTTGAATACAAAGTCATTGAGTTGAAGCCCGGTGGATTTTGGGGTATGAAACTTGATGCGGCAGATATTGAAGTCCAATTGAATAAAATGGCGCAAGAAGGCTGGGAACTTGTCAACTCCTTGGATATGAACGTGGGGCATGGTGCTACTTCTAAGATGTTCTTTATATTTAAACGTTTAGCTACTTTTTGATGATACAGCAAGAACCTATCTGTGCCTTGGCTACCGCCACGGGAGTGGGGGCATTGGGTGTGATACGGGTATCAGGAAAAGGTACGTTTGAAATTGTAAATCGCCTTTTTCGCGGCAAAAACCTTACCCAAGTGGAGAGTCATACGGTTCACTTTGGTACGATTCGCGATGGCGCTACTATCATAGATGAGGTACTAGTTTCGGTTTTTAAAAGCCCAAAATCTTTTACCAAAGAAGATACCGTCGAAATCTCTTGTCACGGTTCGGATTATATCATCCGCCAAATATTAAAATTGTTGGTAAAAAACGGGGCTCGTTTGGCTCGACCGGGTGAGTTTACGCAACGTGCTTTCCTGAATGGGCAATTTGATCTAGTACAAGCAGAAGCCGTAGCCGACTTGATTGCGGCCGATTCGGCGGCAAGTCACCGTACCGCTTTAAACCAACTACGTGGAGGATTTTCCAAAAAATTGGGTGCCTTGCGCGAAGAACTAATCCATTTTGCTTCGCTTGTAGAGTTGGAGTTGGATTTTGGAGAAGAAGATGTGGAGTTTGCCGACCGTGACGATCTGCGCAAGCTCATTCAAAGTTTACAAAGTACCATTACACCGCTTATCGATTCTTTTGACTTCGGAAATGCCCTCAAAGAAGGAGTGCCTGTGGCGATTATTGGCGCTCCCAATGTGGGTAAATCTACGTTGCTCAATGCGCTCCTTAACGAAGAAAAAGCAATAGTGACGGCTATTGCGGGTACTACTCGTGATGTCATCGAAGATGTACTTTATATTGAGGGCATCAAATTTAGAATCATAGACACAGCGGGCATCCGCGATACCGACGATCTAGTAGAATCGATGGGTATTGAGCGTTCTAAACGCGCTATGAATCAGGCGGATATTGTACTGTTGTTGTTTGATGGAGACGAAACCTACGCTGAAGTCGAAAATTTAGCGCAGGGGTTAGAGGAAGGAAAAAAGGTATTATGGGTGAAGAATAAAGCGGATTTAACCTCACCCCCTGCCCCTCTCCTTGCAGGAGAAGGGAGTTTGGAGTCCTCTCCAGAAAGGAGAGGGTTGGGTGAGGTTAAATCCAAAGCACAACTTCTTATTGAAGAAGGGTATAAGCCAATGAACTACAAAATTCCCCCAGAAGTCTTGGAGAATGCGCGGTATTTGCGACAAAAAGAAACAGATGCAGAGCAGTTCCTATGGCAAATTTTGAGAAATAGGCAGTTTAACAATCTAAAATTTAGAAGACAACATGCTGTTCAGGAAGGCTTTGTTTTGGATTTTTATTGTGCCGAACACCGTTTGGGTATTGAAGTAGACGGGGGTATTCATACGGACTCAGAACAAAAGGAGTATGATAAGTTACGTTCAGAAGAATTGAATAAAATATATGGTATAACCCTTGTTCGTTTCACAAATGAAGAGGTGTTAGAGAATGTCGATGCGGTATTGCAAGAGATTTTAAGGGTAACCCCACCCAACCCTCTCCTTTCTGGAGAGGGCTTTAATCCCCCTTCTCCTGTAAGGAGAGGGGCTGGGGGTGGGGTTGCTATTTCAGCCAAAACAGGTACAGGTATTGAAGAACTAAAAAAGGAATTGGCTGCTATGGTGATGACCGCTAAGACCTCTGATGATACTGTTGTGACCAACCTACGACATTACGAGCATTTGCTCAAAACCCAAGAAGCCCTTACCGATGCTTTGAATGGCTTAGATATGGGCATAACGGGCGATTTCTTAGCGCAAGATATAAGACTGGCATTGCACCATTTGGGTGAAATCACAGGCCAAATAGTTAATGATGACTTATTGGCAAATATTTTCTCTAAGTTTTGTATCGGAAAGTAACCGACCAAAATAACCCAATATTAAATACTTAACAAATTATGCTAAAGCCCTGATAATAGGGCTTTTATTTTATCTTTACTTAATGGTTGTTTTGTTTTATTATTAGTTTATTAAGGTTATATTTGTACCTTATTTGTACCGTTTCTGTAAGCGGTATTTTTTTTGGGTAAATTTGTACCTTAATTACTTTACAAATTTTACACTTTTAAACACTTTCATACACATTAGTACAAATGAGTAGCAATATTAAGGTACAACGTATTTGCCAGCATTGTGGTAATGAGTTCACAGCCCGAACTACTACCACGATGTACTGTTCACACCGTTGCAATAGTGCAGCATACAAAGCGAAAAAAAGGGCTGGTAAGGTTGAGGAAAGTAACAAACACACCCAAAGAGTAAAAGCCCAACCTATTGAAGAACTAAAGACTAAAGAATTTTTAAGCGTTACGCAAGTATCAAAACTTATAGGCTGTTCCCGTCAAAATGTTTATAGTCTTATCAATACTGGAAAATTGAAAGCGACAAACATTCTTTTAAAGAAAACCATAGTAAGGCGTTGCGACCTTGATGAACTATTTACTGAGCCAATTCGCTCACCCATACCGCAAACCCAAGTACAGGAAATAAAGGAATGGATAGATGCAGGGGCGTTTGACATTGCGGACTGTTACACAATTACCGAGGTTCAGGACAAATACAATATTTCAGAAACGACGCTACAAAATTTGATTAAACGGCACGAGGTTCCCAAAATAAAAAAGGGCTGGTATGCCTATGTTCCGAAAGCGATAATTGATAAACTGTTGAGTAAAACACCCAAATCGTAAAATACAATGGCAACGAAAGTAACGCTACGGCAAAAACCTATTTCTAAAGGGCGTAGAAGCCTCTATTTGGATTTTTACCCACCTATACCTCACCCTGAAAGCGGTAAACCTACCCGTCGCGAATTTTTGGGAATTTACATTTATGAAAAACCAAAGAATCAAATAGAGAAGGAGCATAATAAACAAACGACGCTTTTGGCAGAACAGATAAAGCAGAAGCGGGAAAATCAATTGAACAAACCTGAAATCTATACAGATTACGAAAAGCAACAACTAAAAATCAAAGAGTTGGGGGAACAAAACTTTGTTGAGTATTTTAGAACCCTTGTTAACAAACGTAAAGAGTCAAACTATGATAATTGGGTTTCTGCTTACAATTACCTTAAAACATTCACAAATGGAAATTTAAAGTTTGCTAACCTTAATGAGAAATTTTGTAATGAGTTTAAAGAGTACTTACTCACTACTAAAAGTAATAAGAGCAGTAAAGCACCTCTTTCTCAAAATTCAGCTGTGTCTTATTTCAATAAGCTAAAAGCAGCCCTAAAACAAGCACATAAAGACGGATATTTGCAAAACGACCTAAATGTAAGGATTCAATCTGTGAAACAGGCAGAGACCCGAAGGGAGGTTTTAACCATTGAGGAACTGAATAGACTTGCAAAAACGGAATGTAAAAATCCCCTATTGAAGAGTGCAGCCCTGTTTTCAGCCCTCACAGGGTTGAGACATTCAGATGTAATAAAACTTGTTTGGGGTGAAATAGAATATATAAGCAATGAAGGGTATATTTTGAAAATTACAACACAAAAAACAAAAAGTGTTGAAAATATACCAATATCCGAACAGGCTTACAGTTTGCTGGGTGAACGCAAAGAACCTACAGACAAAGTATTTGAGGGGCTAAAGTATTCAGCATACGAAAACAAACACCTGTACCAATGGATTGAAGCAGCAGGAGTAACAAAGAATATAAAATTTCATTGTTTTAGGCATACGTACGCAGTTTTACAACTATCAAAGGGAACTCAAATAACAACCCTACAAAAACTACTCACTCACAAGGATTTAAAAACCACAATGATTTATGCAAAGGTTTTAGACCAAACCAAACGGGATGCAGCCGACAAAATAAAATTGGAATTTTAAAGCCATTTTGAATTTTAACTAAGAATAAGAGATGAATAACAGAAATTTTTCAGATAACATTGAAGGAACATTGTTAGTAGAAGCATTTGCAAGTCAAAATTTTTTAAGAGAATTAGGAGCTTATTATTTATTGGATAGGAAGAAGTATGAGGAAATAGAAAGACCTTTTCGCGTTTTCAACGTACTGACAGAGGAAGAGCAAGAAGAAAGAACAAAACAAAAAACGGAAAGGTACTATGAAGAACGACCAAATAAAACATTAGAAGAATATTTAAGGGATGAAGTAGGAAAAGTCAACGAAGAGTATAGTTATATGCCTATTCCTCAAACTGCCTCAGAATGTTCTCAGCGTCTAAAACAGGTTACAGGAGTAATGTACTTTGAGTTTTTGAAGTGGAAATTTAAAAACAAATATGGTACAAATCCTCCCTTAAAAGCTGTACAAGAAGAGATTAAGGCGATAGAAGAATTTATAAATGAGGCAGAGCTACAACCTATATCTAAGGCTTACAGCGACCCTAAGACATGGGAAATAGATAAAATTAAACAAGCTTATTACGAATACTTAAGGGTTGAAAACGGATATTATGAACACAAAAAAGTAGATTATATTTATGGAAATATGCCTTGTATTGTGGTCTCTTTCTGTAGGTTGTTTTTACCCTATTTACTAAAAGTGAAAAATGAAATAGAAAATACTACACCTATTTCAATGAAAAGTTTATCTAAAAGTATGACTTTATATGCCAACGATTGGGATTACTATTTCAATGTAGGTAATTCAAGTGATGATATAGTAAATGGATTCATTATCCCAACAAAAGAATACTTTGAGACAGGGGAAAGAGCTGGTTTTATGGATTCATTGCAATTCATGAACTTACTATGGGAGCAGATAGACTTTTTAGAAAGTAATCGTAAAAAACCCTATAGTACATTGAAGCATTATGAAAGTTTGCCTATCACAGAAGAACAAAGGCACGTATTGTTTGGGTTTATATTAAAGTTTTATAATGGTTATCCAGTCATAGAAATAAATAGTAGAAAGGGAGAAGGGATTTGCTTACTATTGATTGAAGAAGCTTTTTTACGATATACAGGAGATACGCCAGAGAAAAAATATTGCCACAATAGTAAAGTCTTACACGGTAATACCAATAGTGAATATATCATTTTAGAAGAACTGCCCCAAACATATACATATAACGCTAAAGACTTTGAAGAGATTAGTACAAAATATGATTGGGATTTTTATCATAATGTGGACAATATCGCAAACCAAAAAGGTTTGGTTTTGCCTGTGAGGAAATATTTTCAGGTAGGTAGCCGAGGAGGATTTATTGAGCCACTAGCGTTTTTAAACTTGATGTGGCAACAGTGTATTTATATAAGAACAAATGAATCCAAGCCCCATTCTGTGATAACACACTTAAAATTGTTACCTATCAATGATAAAGTAAGGCATATTTTGTATGGAATGCTACTTAAATTTGAGGTAGGAGGTTATCCAGTTGCTGAAAGTTCCAATACCCCTAATCATAACTTGATAATGAAATTGATTGAAAAGGAGTTTTTGAACTACCCCGAAGCTACACCAGAAAAAGAGTTTTGTAAGCAAATAGAATATGTTTTTAAAAAAGAAGAGTATATAGCAGATACTGAAAAAGTTTTATTGGAAAATATACCAAGGGAGCAAACAAAGCCCGATAGAATAACAGAAGAATTGGTAAAGTATGGTTTTTTTGAGCTTCCTAAAGTTACAGCCCTTTCTAAGAATAATCAACAAAACCTTATTCATTTGATAACATCACAACCTATTCCTTTCGCTATAGCGATGTTAGATTTCTTAGGGTTTTTAGCGTGCCTAGAGAAGAATTTTTGCACAGTGAAAAGAGATAGAGATAAAAAAATTGGTGACTTGTTAAATACGAATGAAAGGACAATAAAAGGAAATATAAATTCTATGAGCGAATATACTGAGGAAAATAAAAAGCGTTATACTGCTTATAAACATAAACAAAGCGTAATAAAGGAGTATAATTTATTAAAATAGGGAGTACTCCCTCCTTTTTGCCCCTAAATGCCCCTGTTAATATTGCGCTATTAATTTTAACCATTAATAGCCATGAAATTTTCTTTCGATGAACTGCCACAGGCGGTTTACCAACTCCACCAAGAAGTAAAAGAGCTAAAAGCCTTGTTGCTTCAAAAGTCGCAACCCGAAGAGCCAGAACGCTGGTTTGACTTATCCGAGCTTTGTGATTACCTACCCGACAAAGCTAAAAAGCCTACTATATATGGATGGGTACATAGCGGGGTTATACCAGTACATAAGCGAGGGAAAAAACTTTATTTTCTAAAGTCTGAAATAGACCTTTGGTTGAAGGAAGGCCGTAAAAAGACGTATGCAGAAACCGCTGCCGAGGCTGATAATTACATTATAAAACGGAAAAAATAAGGGCTGATTATGGAAACAACACCACACCACAGCCCTGAGATTTTGAAGGAATCTGGAGCTAAAGATACGAAAAAAAATGTAATTATTCCTGATAATTTTAACCTCAATGAGCTAGGGGAAAGACACCCTCAACCGCAGTCGATAGAAAAACCGTTGCCTAATGTTGAGAAAATAGATTACGATTTTTTGCCAGAAGGGTTGAAGGATTGGATAAAAGATATTTCTTATCGAACACAGACCCCCCCTGATTTTGCTTTTGCAACAGTTGTTACTTTAACCAGTGGATTAATAGGGGCGCGTATAAGTATTAGACCAAAACAATACGACGATTGGACTGTCATACCTAATCTTTGGGGTATGTTGATTGGTTCGCCTTCTATGTTAAAAAGTCCTATTATTAATGAGGTGTCTAAACCTATTAAGTTTTTGGAGCAAAATGCAAATGAAGCCTACAAAGCAGAATGTAAAAGAGTTGAAAATGCTACTGAAATACATAAAGTAAAGAAAGAAAATCTGAAGGCTAAATTAAAAAGAGGCCAATCTGACCTATCTGAACTTGAGGCTTTACTGAATGAAGAACAGCCAATGCCCATTCAAAAAAGATATTTAGCCAATGATGCTACCATTGAGAAATTAGGTATTATCCTAAATGATAATCCTACTGGTATTACTATTATTAGAGATGAATTAGCTGGTTTATTAGCTTCGTGGGAACGTTCAGGCCATGAACAAGACAGAGCATTTTATTTGGAAGCATGGAACGGAATGGGTTCGTTTCAAGTGGATAGGGTTGGGCGTCCCTCACTTTCAATACCAAACCTGTGTCTTTCTATATTTGGTGGTATCCAACCGTCAAAACTTGCAGGGTATTTTCAAAATTTAATTAACAGTTATGGTAATGATGGAATGATTCAGCGTTTTCAAATCGCTGTATATCCTGACCGTTTAAACAACTGGAATTACGTGGATTCATATCCTGAGGAAGTAGCAAGAAAAAAAGCATATAGAATCTTTGAGCAATTAGCGAATTTTGACCCTAACGATTTGGTTTCAAAAGATGAATATGTCCGCATCCCTTATATAAAATTTACTTATGAGGCTCAACCCCTATTTAAAAATTGGCTAGAACAATTAGAAGAAAAATTAAGAAGCGAAGAACTGCCCAACTTAATAGAAGAGCATTTGGGTAAATATCGCTCATTAGTACCGTCATTGGCACTAATTTTTCACTTAATCGACTACGCTTCATTGACCGCTGATGATTCATCTAATATTGAATTATGCAAACAAGGGGTTTCGCTAAAAGCTTTGCAAAAAGCAATAAAATATGCCTCATATTTAGAGAGTCATGCCTATCGGATATACGCAGAAATTGGTAATAGTGGACAACAGGCCGTTTATCAATTAAGTAAAAAAATAGCCGAAGGCATTTTACCTACTACTTTTACGGTTCGCGAAATACAGAGAAAAGGGTGGTATTTATTGACTGATAACGCTACAATAAATGACGCTGTTAAAACGCTTGTTGCTTTAGATTGGTTGACGGAAATCAAATCAGAGCCAACAGGAGGACGCCCCCCTGCCCCGCAGTATATTGTGAATCCCCGAACAAAAGATTTTTACAAAAAGGCGTAGTTATCGTACCGACTAAACCGACAAAAGTACTTTAGTCAGTTTAGTCGGTTCAATAAAGTACACATTTAAGAGAAATATAGCCATGAGTATATTAGATAGAGCTGTTAGTATTTTTGCTAACTACAATACCCCTCACAACCCTAAAACAGTTACAATAAGGCAGTTTTTGACTTCAACAAAATATCGAGACAAAGTAGAATATATCAGAGCATTAAAAACCAAACCTGAGAGAGATATAATAAAGGCAACTTTGCCAGCAATTACCCCAAGTGGTGTTTTTACATATCGAGCTTCTAAGAATTTAGTAGAGCATAGTGGTTTAATTTGTCTTGATATAGACTATAAAGGAAATGAGTCAATAGGCAATTTTGATGATTTAAAAGAGCAACTTGTCAAGATACCTAATATCGCTTTTTGTATAAAGTCAGTGTCGGGTATGGGATATGCTGTGGGTATCCCGATACGATACCCTGATAAACACGTGTTACATTTTGAAGCTCTAAAAAAGATATTTTTACAGTACCTTGAAATTAATATTGATGCGGCTTGCCGCGATGTTACAAGGCTAAGAGGATATACCTATGATGATAGTGTATATTTGAACGATAAAGCAGTACCATTTGAAGGGCTTGATACTCCTATACTCCACACACCTAAGCAAGTATTAATTCAATATGATTGGAATAAATTTGACCCTCTTCAAGTATGCCATAAAATAATTAAGAATAGTGTTGATGGTGAAAGACACAATAACCTGTTAAAAGCTTCAAAATTAGCAGGTGGATATATTGCATCAGGTTTATTAGATGAAGACAAAGCAATAGTAGCGTTAAACGAGTACAATCAAATATACAATCAGGCAAGCCATAAGCCAACTTATAAGCCTTTAAAAACGATTTGCGATGGTATAGAATATGGCAAACAGACCCCCATACCTCCATCTAAAAGTAGCTCTTTTTTTGAGCCAATACCTTATCCCCACCAATGGAACGAACTCCCCCCAAAGGACTATGTACCCACATGGAAAGAATATACTCCCCAAAGTTTAGGATTGAAGGAAGCAACTACGCCCCCTCTCACCGAAAAAGATTTAATTGAACTTTTAAGCGGTAAAACCTAATAAAACCTAAGTTTTTATTGTTCTAAAAAGCCCTTTCCTGAGCTGTAGAAGATTTTAACACGGTCAATACACGCGTGTATGACATCGGAAAAGTCATGTAAATAGTTATCTCTTTTTTCAAGCTATGAGGAAACCCAAAGGTTTGGTACACAACAGGGGGAGGGGGTAGGTAAAAGTCTATCTGTTTTTGTTTTTCTACCCGATGCCCTGCCATAGAAACACGTTGGCAAAAATGACATAGGGGGGGATAGTTTGCAACTTTCCTTTAATAATAAGTAAATCAGGTGCTTATGATTGGTGGAGCAACTAAAAAAAGCCCTAAAAATGCCTCAAAACCGAACAAAAACGGATTGATTAGGGGATAGCTACCAACAAAGAGAAAACGCGCTAAAACGCTCTTTGGGGCAGGTTGTGAAACTTTGTAATGATTAGACGTAGTAAGCTACAATAAGTAACACAGGGGGAGGCTATATACTACCCCCTTTTGTTGTTTTTGCCTTTTTATCTCCCCCAAAAAAAGATTATACTTGCACATTCTCCCCCTTTGGGATAAAGAGAAAATGATAAAATTTAAAAATCTTAGTGTAAGATTAATCAATGTCGATAGAACACAAAAAACAACTAGAACAGCAACTTTGGAACATTGCTAACACCCTACGGGGCAAAATGAATGCCGATGAGTTTAGGGATTATATTCTTGGATTCATTTTCTATAAATACTTATCGGAACGAATGCACCTCTTTGCCAATGAGATTTTGGAGCAAGACAGCATGACGTATGATGAAATAGACGAAACCACCGAAGAAGGACAAGAATATTTAGAAGCTATCAAAGAAGAAGCTTTGGAGCAATTGGGGTTTTTCTTGAAACCTGATGAACTATTTCACAAAATAGCCGAACGAGGAAAAGCCCAAACCGATAACTTTATTTTGGATGATTTGAGCAATATCCTTACCAATATCGAACAAAGTACGATGGGTTCGGATAGTGAGGAGGATTTTAACAAACTCTTTGAAGACCTCGACCTGACATCAACCAAACTAGGACGCACCGAAGCCGCCAAAAACGAGGTTATTACTAAAGTACTTTCGCACTTAGACGCGATTGATTTTGAATTACAAAACACCGAGGCCGATGTATTGGGCGATGCCTATGAATATCTAATTGGACAGTTTGCCAGTGGTGCAGGGAAGAAAGCAGGAGAATTTTACACCCCTCAGCAGGTATCTACTATTTTGGCAAAAATCGTGACGACGGGCAAAACAAAGATAAAGTCAGCCTATGACCCTACTTGCGGTTCGGGTTCGTTGTTGTTGAGGTTGCAAAAAGAGGCCGAAGTTTCTAATTTCTACGGGCAAGAACTCAACCGTACCACCTACAATTTGGCGCGGATGAACATGATTATGCACGGGGTACACTACAAAAAGTTTGACATACGCCAAGATGATACCCTCGAACACCCCCAACATTTAGACCTTCGTTTTGAGGCAATTGTAGCAAATCCCCCCTTTTCTGCTATTTGGTCAGCCAATCCGCTACACATGAGCGACGACCGTTTTAGCCAATACGGGAAACTTGCCCCAAGTTCTAAGGCTGATTTTGCCTTTGTGCAACACATGATACACCACTTGGCCGACAATGGCACAATGGCCGTAGTAGTACCTCACGGGGTACTGTTTAGAGGAGGAGCAGAGGGACACATACGCCAATACCTGATTGAAGACCGTAATTATTTGGATGCTGTGGTAGGACTCCCCGCCAATATCTTTTACGGTACGTCTATCCCTACCTGTATTTTGGTACTGAAAAAATGCCGCGAAAACCCCGAAGATGTTTTGTTTATTGATGCTAGCCAGCACTTTGAGAAGGCCAAAAATCAAAACTACCTACGGGATACCGACATTGAAAAAATAGTAAGTACCTACCGCAACCGTACCGAGGAGGAAAAATACAGCCATAAAGCAAGCCTGAGCGACATCCGAGCCAACGACTACAATCTAAACATCCCGCGTTATGTTGATACCTTTGAAGCCGAAAGCACAATAGATATAAATCTCATTGCGGCACAATTGAAAAGCTTAGAGGCCGATATAGCTGATACAGATAAAACCATTGCCGATTTTTGTAAAGAACTCAACATTTCAACCCCGTTTTAAGCCGATGGAAAAGCAAAAAAATGTACCTGACTTGCGTTTTCCTGAATTTGTGGGAGAGTGGAAAGTTAAGACTTTAGGTGATTTCTTTATTGAAAGAAACGAATTAACCGATGAACAACTTCCTTTATATAGTTTAACTATTGAAAATGGAGTTGTACCAAAAACTGAAAGATATGAAAGGAGTTATTTGGTCAATGATTTAGAGGATGCCTATAAAGTAATGCAAAAGGACGATTTTGCATTTAATCCAATGAATTTAAGATTTGGTGCTTTGGCAAAACTAAAGTATGATGGTAAAGTATTGGTATCAAAGTATTACAATATTTTCTATTGTAATGATACTGCAAATGCTGGATTTATGGAGGCATATTTAACCAGTTATAATATGCTTCTTTATTACAATAAAATGGCTTCGGGTAGTTTAATCGAGAAAAAGCGAGTTCACTATTTAGATTTTATTAAATTTAAAAAAAGGCTTCCCACCCTCCCCGAACAAACCAAAATAGCCAATTTCCTAACCGCGATAGATACCAAAATCCAACAACTCACCCAAAAGAAGACCCTACTGGAAGAGTACAAAAAAGGCGTAATGCAGCAGCTTTTTAGCCAAAAAATACGCTTTAAAGATGAAAATGGAAAGGATTATCCTGATTGGGAGGAGAAAAGATTAGGGGATATTGCAAGGTTTTCAAAAGGGAAAGGAATATCTAAAAGTGATATTGTTGAGAATGGAGCTACTGAATGTATTCGATACGGTGAATTGTATACTCGTTATGGTGAGGTAATAAATGAGGTGTATTCAAAAACTAACGCAAATACTAAAGAATTGGTTTTTAGTGAAGCTAATGATGTTATTATTCCTGCTTCTGGAGAAACACAAATAGATATTGCAACGGCCTCTTGCGTAATTAAGTCAGGAATTGCGCTGGGAGGTGATTTGAACATCATTAAGACTAAAAATAATGGTGTTTTCCTTTCATACTACTTGAACAACGTTAAAAAAATGGATATTGCTGTCCTTGCCCAAGGTATATCAGTTGTTCATTTGTACTCAAGCCAGCTAGCATTATTAAGTTTAAAACTTCCTTCAATAGCTGAACAAAATAAGATTACTGATTTTTTAAACTCAGTTGAGGTTAAAATACAATCTATCAATAAGCAAATAGAACAAACCCAAGCCTACAAAAAGGGGCTATTACAGCAAATGTTTATTTAAACCCTGCCATTTTGAAATGACCACACAGCCCGAGCAATTACTAGAAGATAACCTAATCAAACAACTCACCACAGATTTAGGCTACACCTACGTAACTATCCAAGATGAGGCCGCGCTATTGGCAAACCTCAAAGTACAGTTAGAAAAACACAACAACCTCAAACTAACCGAAAAGGAGTTTGGGCAGGTACTCAACCACCTCAACAAAGGTAACATCTTTGAACGCGCCAAGATACTCCGCGATAAGATGCAACTTACCTTAGAAAACGGGCAAAGTGTGTACATTGAGTTTCTGAACATGGATTTTTGGTGTAGGAATCAATACCAAGTTACGCGCCAAGTCACTAATAAAAGCGGTACATACCAAAACCGCTATGATGTAACGCTACTTATCAACGGGCTGCCACTGGTACAGATAGAACTCAAAAAAAGAGGGCTGGAACTCAAAGAAGCATTTAACCAAATCAACCGTTACCAAAAACATTCTTTTGGGGCGTCCTATGGGTTGTTTCAGTATGTCCAACTCTTTGTTATTAGCAACGGGGTCAATACCAAATACTACGCCAACAACCCCAAACAATCATTCAAACAAACCTTCTATTGGTCAGACCCCCAAAACAAACCCATACGCCAGTTAGAAGCCTTTGCCACTGCATTTTTGGAAGCGTGCCACCTCTCCAAAATGCTCACCCGCTACACGGTATTGCATGAGACTTGGCAAATCTTGATGGTCATGCGTCCGTATCAGTACTACGCCACCGAGACAATCATAGAACGCGTCAAAAACACCAACAAAAACGGGTATATATGGCACACTACGGGTTCGGGCAAAACATTGACCTCATTTAAAGCCAGTCAGATATTAGCCACTTTGCCACAAGTACACAAAGTGGTTTTTGTGGTAGATAGAAAAGATTTAGACTACCAAACCCAAAAAGAATTTGATAGCTTTTCAAAAGGTAGTGTAGATGCCACCGAGTACACGGGTGATTTGGTAAAGAAATTTACGGATGATACCAAAGTAATAGTAACCACGATTCAGAAACTATCCAACGCTATCAACAAGCAGCACCACCTCAAACACATGGAAGCGTTGAGAGACAAACGGATGGTATTTATTTTTGATGAATGTCACCGTAGCCAGTTTGGTAAAACCCACAACCAAATAAAAGCCTTCTTTGGCAATACTCAACTTTTTGGGTTTACAGGTACACCGATTTTTGCGGACAATGCCATAAAAAACGAACACGGCAAACGTACCACCAAGGAGCTTTTTGATGAGTGCCTACACAAGTACGTAATAACGGATGCTATCAGAGACGAAAATGTTTTAAAGTTTTCGGTCGAATACGTAGGGCGTTATCGTCGCAAAGACGACACCCGCACCGAGATAGACATAGAAGTAGAAGACATTGACACCAAAGAGCTGATGGAGTCCCCGCAAAGACTCGAAAAGATTGTAGATTATATATTAGCCAATCACGAACGCAAAACGCATAACAAAGAATTTTCGGCGATGTTTTGCGTAAGCAATGTTGAGACCCTTATCAAATACTATCAACTCTTTAAAGCTAAGAAAGAAGCAGGTAAACATAATTTAAGGATAGGGACGATTTTCTCTTATACTGCCAACGAAGACGACAAAGACGCAAACGGGATGCTACCCGATGAAGATTTGGGAAGTGAAGGAAGCGCACCCGTAAACAAACACTCACGCGAAATGCTGGATAGCTTTATAGCCGATTACAATCAAATGTACGGCACAAAGTACTCCACCAAAGACACCCAGGATTTTTATAACTACTACAAAGACATTGCCAAGCGACTCAAAGAACGGGAAAAGGAAGGAAGCAAAGAAAGTGACCGCTTAGATATTTTGTTGGTTGTGAATATGTTTTTAACGGGTTTTGATGCCAAAAAACTCAATACGTTGTATGTTGACAAAAACCTCAAATATCATGGACTGATACAAGCCTATTCGCGCACCAAC
Organism: Runella zeae DSM 19591; assembly: GCF_000423565.1. GTDB lineage: Bacteria > Bacteroidota > Bacteroidia > Cytophagales > Spirosomataceae > Runella > Runella zeae. Next base: position 128,705 of record NZ_KE384041.1, read on the forward strand.
CGTATTTTAAATGAAAAGAAGTCACAGGGCAATGTGGTTTGTTTTCGCAACCTCAAAACCGCCACCGACGACGCTATTACGCTTTTTTCAAACAAAGATGCCATAGAGGTAATTATCATGCAGCCCTACGAAGACTATGTAAAGAAGTTTGACGAGGCGTATGATAAATTAAAGCAATTAGCCCCGACAGTTGACAGTGTGGACGAACTGCCAAGCGAAGACGAAGAACTGGAATTTGTGAAGGCATTTAGGGAACTGATGAGAATCAAAAATATCATGTCCACCTTTACCGACTTCACCTTTGATGGCTTACAGATGGAGGAGCAGGATTTTGAAGACTACAAAAGCAAGTATTTAGACCTACATGATAAAGTAAAGACCAGCACACAAAAAGAATCAGTATCTATCCTAAACGACGTTGATTTTGAATTAGAGCTTATTCACCGCGACGAAATAAACGTAGCATACATACTTAGGTTGTTGGCAAAACTAAAAACCCTCTCACCTGCCGAAGAAGCCAAGCAGCGTAAAGAGATTATGGATATACTTTCAGGAGAGGTACAGCTACGAAGCAAACGCGGTTTGATAGAGAAGTTTATCAATGAAAACCTACCCGCTATCGAAGACCCTGATGATGTAAAGTTAGTATTTGAAGATTTTTGGGAAACCGAACGCCAAAAGGGTTTTGAAACACTTTGGAGAGAAGAAAAGTTAGACCCTGTCAAACTGCAAGAGGTGATAGGAGAGTATTTGTTTTCAGGCAATAAGCCGCTGAGAAACGAAGTAGTTAAAATAATGGAAGTTCAGCCAAAGACACTGCAAAGAAAATCGATTGGTGAACGCATTGTAGAAAAGATACTAAGCTACGTTGATACTTTTGTAAGTGGTATGCAGGGGTAGAGCCAAAGAAGAGAGAAAAATAATAAAAGCAGGTAATTTACAGGTGTAAGAACCAGAGAAACGGACATAGAACATAAAAAAACGTACTTGTAAAACAGGTGTTAAAGTATAGTTTGGTTGTTACAAGAAAGGTGTATTTTCTTAAGTTTATGTTGGTTTTGTATCCTATTTGTACCTATTTTTTGTAAGTGTCTGATTTTCAATGTTAATTACTTTTTGTATCGGAAAGTAAGTGCTAATGCAAGGTTAATCGTTAACAAAAGATATGATTGTTAGGAAAACGCTTTCGCTAAAATCAATTTATGAGTTTACGGGGCATCATCTTACGTGGCTCACGGGATGGATGTTGCTGGTTACTTCTATGTATTATTTTACAGATTGGACGTTTATCACTTTGCCTTGGTTGCCGCTTTCTCTCATTGGTACGGCGGTGGCATTTTATGTAGGCTTCAAAAACAACCAGTCTTATGATAGAATTTGGGAAGCGAGAAAGATATGGGGCGCAATGACAAACAACAGTAGAAAGTTGGCTACTATGATCAAACACTTCCGCTCAGAAGACAGCCCTTCAGACTTTAGCACGGAAGTCAGAAAACAGATTGTTTATCGTCATATTGCTTATTTATACCAATTGCGCGAACAGCTCTTGAAGCCTACTCAATGGGAACATGTAAGTTTGAGTTGGGTTTTTGGAAGTTTTAATCAGATTCGACGGGATAAATTCTTTCATGATTTCAAAGAAGAGCTAGATGAAATAGCCCGTAATAATTATCTTTCAAAAGAAGAAAAAAATAGCCTAGAAGGATTCAACAATAAAGCAACGCAACTATTAGATAAGCAAACGCAACAAGTGCAATGGCTTTACGAAAAAAGAGCCATCAATATGATGCAGCAAACGACTTTACAAGAGGTATTAAATAGCTTTTATGACGAGCAGGGAAAGGCCGAACGAATCAAAAACTTCCCTTTTCCTCGAAAATACGCCACTTTTAGTTTTGTGTTTGTTTGCATCTTTGTTTTTTTACTTCCGTTTGGTATTGTGGGTGAATTTAGAAAATTAGGAGATGCCTATTCATGGTTGAGTGTACCAGTGGGGGTGATTATAGGGTGGATTTATGTAGTGATGGAGATGATTGGTGACTATTCCGAAAATCCCTTCGAAGGCTTGCATAATGACACTCCGATGCTGACCATCTGCCGAACTATTGAGATTGATATGCTTCAGATAATAGGCGACCCAAACATCCCGAAGCCTATCCAACCCAAAAACCATGTGTTGCTTTGATTCGCTAGATTATCCTCTAAAACTATTGGCCCTCTTCGTGAGGGCTTTTTCGTTTTTAGCAAAAAATGATGTGATTATCGGCCTCGTTTTGTATTTTCATAGCCGCAAAAGAAAGAGCCGTTCCTAAGCCTATTATTCCTTATTAGAGCCAAACCTTTCTGTAATACATCCTAATCCCCTCGTTTTTATGCATCAAATAGTTTATTCTACCAGTGTTTTTCTTCATCACTTTCAAAAAAATCAAATGAAGTTAGTTTTTTCATTGTTAATGCTAGGTTTGATGCAAGTCGGTCTAGCACAAGCCCCAAAAATCAATGCAGATTCGGTGTATATCCGTAAAAATTACATCAAAATGGAACGTATGATTCCAATGCGGGATGGGGTAAAGCTATTTACATCTATTTATGTTCCAAAAGAAGTAGCTAATGGGAAAAAATTTCCGATTATGCTCAATCGTACTCCCTACAGTGTGGCACCCTACGGGGATACTTTATACAAAACATCTTTGGGTCCTTCAATGCTTTTTGCCCGTGATGGGTATATTTTTGTGTATCAGGATGTGCGTGGCAAATACATGTCAGAGGGAGATTTTGAAGCTTATCGCCCTTTTATTTCTAAAAAGAAAAATGCAACCGACAACGACGAAAGTTCAGATGCCTATGATACCATCGATTGGCTTATCAAAAACATAGAAGGCAACAACGGCCGCGTGGGTACGTGGGGGATTTCGGCACCGGGTTATTATACAACCATGACGACCATTGAATCGCATCCAGCTTTGAAGGCAGCTTCTCCACAAGCCCCTGTCACCGATTGGTTTATAGGCGACGATCGCCATCACAATGGCGCCTTTTTCTTGATGGGGACTTTTTCGTTTATTTCTTCTTACGGAGCACCTCGGCCAGTTCCCTCTCCTAGAGGGCGTCCGGGGTATTCGGCTTATGGTACACCAGATGGGTATGAGTTTTATATGAAACTAGGTCCTTTAAAAAATGTAAACGAGAAAATCTTTAAAGGTGAAAATCGCATCTGGAATCAGTTGATGGAAAATGAAACCTACAACGAGTTTTGGCAATCTCGCACGCCTGTTCCGCACCTTAAAAACGTAAAACCTGCCGTAATGGTAGTAGGAGGATGGTTTGACCAAGAGGATTTGTATGGGCCGCTGAAAGCTTATGAAGGCATCGAAAAAAACAGCCCTTCATCTTCTAATCGTTTAGTGATGGGGCCGTGGATTCATGGAGGCTGGGCGCGTGGCAAAGGCGAGTCATTAGGTCATATTCGTTTTGGATCGGCTACGAGTGAGTTTTACCAAAAAAATATTGAATTGCCATTTTTTAACCATCACCTAAAAGATACTCCTGACCCGCAATTGCCCGAAGCTTATATTTTTGAGACGGGTGCCAACGAATGGCGTACTTATGACCAATGGCCACCTAAAAATTCGGTGGAGAAAAAATTGTATTTTCATGCAGATGGCAAGTTGTCGTTTAATTCCCCCGCTTCAAAAGGCAAAGAACCTGCTTACAATGAATATACCAGCGACCCTTCCAAACCCGTTCCTTATACATCTGAGATTCGGGTGATTAGGGGAAGTGATTTTATGTATGAAGACCAGCGTTTTGCGTCGCAGCGCCCTGATGTGCTGGTGTATGAGTCGGACGTTTTGACCGAAGATGTGACCATTTCGGGAAATGTATTTGCTGATTTGTTTGTGTCAACGACCGGAACAGATGCCGATTTTGTGGTAAAACTGATTGATGTCTATCCCGGCAATGCCCCCAACGACAGCCCCGAAAATCCCCGCAAAGCTATGGGAGGATTTCAATTGCTAGTTCGTGGTGAAGTGATGCGTGCCAAATTCAGGAATAGCTTCACAACGCCCGAACCTATGAAACCTGGCAAAATAGAACACGTGAAGTTTGATATGCAAGACGCGGCGCACCGTTTCAAAAAAGGTCATAAAATAATGGTGCAGGTGCAGAGTACGTGGTTTCCGTTGGTAGATCGCAATCCCCAAAAATTTGTCAATATTTATAAAGCCGACGCCAGCGACTTTCAGAAAGCAGTACATAAAGTTTTTTGTTCTGGCAATGCTTCTTCTTACGTAGGCGTGCGTGTAGTAGAGTAGTATAAACTGTTGTGCTTGTATGCTTTGCGTCGGAGACGCAATACCAAATTTGCCCCAAATTATAGTTTGGGGCAAGTTATGGTCAAACTTTAACTTATTTGACTACAAACCTTGAGCTTCTATTTGGCCGTCCTTCGCCTTAGCTGTTACGCCCTCTAATCTTGGGGGTGACTCATGTTGTTTTTTCTCCTAAATTCGGTATCTCTATTAATTGTTTGAATTTCGCAAGTATCCGTTTGATTCAGGCAAACAGATAGGCGCTCTAATCGTGTACTTTTGTGACATTAAAAAGCACCGCCGAGCATGCAGGATGTGCTTTTTAGGAATGTCTCACAAATACTTTTGTTTGTTTTTTATAATGAATCAAAATCAAATGAGGTATATCGTAAGACTTGTTGAATCTATTGAACACAAAATCATACAATTACCATGAAATACAATTTGTTAGGAAATACGGGACTTAAAGTCTCAGAGTTGTGCCTCGGAACAATGACTTTTGGCGGAAAAGGAATGTGGACTGCCATCGGAATGCTCCCCCAAGATGAAGTGGATGCTTTGGTGAAAAAATCGGTAGATGCTGGGATTAATTTTATCGATACTGCCAATGTCTATAGCGAAGGACTCAGCGAAAAAATGACTGGAGCGGCCATTCGCAATCTAGGACTACACCGTGACGAACTCGTTATTGCTACCAAAGTCCGGGGGAAAATGGGCGCGGGAGTCAATGAATCGGGCTTGAGTCGCAAGCATATCTTACAACAGGTCGATGAAAGTCTTCAACGCCTTCAGTTGGATTACATTGATTTGTATCAAATTCACGGGTATGACCCTCTTACGCCGCTCGAAGAGACCCTCGCCGCCCTCGATAGTGTAGTAAGCAGCGGAAAGGTGCGTTATATTGGATGTAGCAATTTGGCGGCTTGGCATATCATGAAAGCCTTGGGGATTTCGGAGCAAAAACAATTCGCTAAATTTATCTCTCTACAAGCTTATTATACAATAGCAGGCCGGGATTTAGAACGGGAAATTGTCCCGCTTTTACAAGATCAAAAAGTAGGTTTGATGGTTTGGAGTCCATTGGCAGGAGGGCTGCTAAGTGGTAAATATGGACGCCACGAAACACCAGAAAATGCGCGCCGTGCCAATTTCGACTTCCCGCCAGTCAATAAAGAAAAAGCTTATGACATCATAGATGTGATGCAAATCATCGCCACTCAAAAGGGTGTTTCGGTTGCACAGATTGCATTGGCGTGGCTTTTACACCAGTCAGTGGTGACGAGTGTCATCATTGGAGCCAAAAATACCACTCAATTGGACGATAATCTAAAGGCCACAGAAGTGCAGCTTACAGCAGATGAGCTTGCTCAGTTGGACGAAATTAGCAAACTAGCTCCCGAATATCCCGCTTGGATGATTGAGCGTCAAAGCACCGACCGTAAGGTATAAAGATTAATTAGTTAACCTAGTTTGTAGCATGCTGCCGTATCTTTACCAAAACTATTCTTGGTAACGATACGGCTAGCTTTCTGTAGAAGCCTTAATTTATTTTTGTTATCAAAAATGTACCGTCATGTCAAAAACCGAAACGCTAGAGGATTTTTATCGGCAAAAGCTCAACGAAACACCCCCTAATTTGTCGCAGGATTTAGGACATTTCAATGCTTTTCGACTCGAAGACTATCATAAAGTCGGAAAAGCACCTATACAATATGCGCGACGTGATTATTACAAAATATCATTGATTCGGGGGCATTTTGTGTATCACTATGCCGACAAAAGTTTGGAGGTGGAGGGAACAACGCTGTTGTTTTTCAATCCGCAAGTCCCCTACACGATGCAGCCTCTTGATGATACGCGCAGTGGTTTTTTTTGTATTTTCAGAGAGGAGTTTTTTAGTGAATACATGCGCAATAACCTCCGCGAACTGCCCATGTACGCCGTTGGAGGAAAGCCTGCCTATCCGCTCAACGAGACGCAAGATAAAAATGTGGCTCAGGTTTTTGAAAAAATGCTAGAGGAGCTGCAATCCGACTATCGTTTTAAGTACGATTTAATTCGAAATTATATCATGGAAATGGTTCATTATGCGTTGAAAATGCAGCCTTCCGAAAGACTATACCAAAACATTGATGCCAATACGCGGCTTACCAATGTGTTTACAGAATTGCTTGAAAGACAGTTTCCGATAGAATCGCCCTCGCAAAAGTTTTCGTTGCGGTCGGCCAAAGACTTTGCTAGTCAGCTCAATGTCCACGTCAATCATCTCAATCGCGCCATCAAGCTAAGTACGGGCAAAACTACTACCGGACATATCGCGGAGCGTTTAGCGAGCGAAGCCAAAGCCCTTCTCAAACATACCGATTGGAATATCTCTCAGATAAGTTACTGTTTGGGTTTTGAAGAACCCGCGCACTTTAACCACTTTTTCAAAAAACAAACTAACCTGACTCCTACAGCGTTTAGGAATTAAAAACCACGCTAATAAGCCTAAAAAAACTGAATGAAAATTTTTCAACAACGATTACAACTTAGAGAACGCTCACGAGGGTTTCATCTTATTACGGACGAAGTGCTGAGAGCGTTGCCCCAACTGAGAGAGCTAAAAGTAGGTATGTGTCAAGTTTTTATTCAGCATACTTCTGCTTCGTTGACAATCAACGAAAACGCCGACCCCACCGTTCGCAAAGATTTTGAGATGTATTTTAGTAAAATAGCCCCCGAAAATGACCCCGATTATCGGCATGATTATGAAGGGTCGGATGATATGCCTGCGCATTTGAAGGCATCAATGTTGGGTGCTTCGGTGATGATACCAGTTACTAATGGTCATTTGGCGCTGGGGACTTGGCAAGGTATTTACCTGTGTGAGCACCGCAACTACGGTGGCTCACGTACACTTATGATTACGGCTTGGGGCGAATAGGCCCCCGTTTTATTTACAGTCGCATAAATTGCGCTCTACATAAGTTTTGTTGCCTTTGGCATTGAAGTAATAACACCCCCCACTTCGTCCCACAAAAAGGATGTTGCCTTTGTATACACTGCATTTGGTATCAATGTCGATGCTAGAGTTACGATAATCAAAACGTTTGTTAATAAGTGAGTTACGCACTGAAGATGTAGTACTTGAGAAAAAACGAGTACCGGTTTTTTCTTCGATTTCGGCAACTGTGGTTACAAAACGAAACCAACCAGTATTCTGTAAGGCGTTACTTTTATTAGGAAAATCAACTGCAATAACGGGCGTGTCGGCAGAGAGGTCACTGATACTACCATTTTCTGGTAAAACAACGATGATTTTGTAGATACGAGCCGGAACATTCACTTTGTCATTGATTTTTCGTGCGCTTCCTTTGCTTCCTTCGCCGCTTGTTCCATAAGTACCTGCTGTGATGTAGAGTTTGTATTTTTGCAACGCCAAATCTCTACAAAATTCCTCCAGATAAGCCCACGATTCTCGATTGAGTTCAGGTGCTTGAGGGATGATATTGGTCATCAAGAAAGTACTCGAATTGGTGGTGGGTGAATTGGTTCGGTCGGCTGAAGGACACAAATGCCCACGGTCAAAACCTGTATTGGAGTAGTCGCTGGGGACAATCTTGACCCAGCTTTGGGGCAGATTATCGTCGGGTCTAAAATCATTTTGACGGTCGCTACTTCCGAGCCAATTTCTTGATAACTCCCATGCTACCCAATTGGCATGGCCTTTTGTACGATTATAAGAAAGCGTGTATTGAGGTTTGACAATGAGGTAGTTGTCGGGAGAGGAGTCATTAGCTTGGGTAGGGTTGCCCAAAGCTAAGTGGATGCTATTGGTAGAAGAAACGAAGCTTTTGGGAGCGCAACTTTCAACTAATAATAGTACAAATGCAAAGTATAAAATGCGACGTGCTGTAATCATATAATGCCGAGATTGATTCCCAAAGGTCAGATTTTATTTGTTTTGGTGAAAAAATAAAATTTAAAAAAATAGAGAGACATGCAACCTTCCGCCTCATGGTGGCATCTTATGGTTGTATTTAGTAAATTATCTATTCAACAAAACTCATACAGCGATGAAACGTTTACTTGGCCTAATGTTAGCAGTAGTAGTAGCCACCTCAGGATATGCTCAAAAGGAAGTGCCTGCTTCTGAGATTTTTAGGGCTATTGACCAAAACAAATCAGTACAATACGACGGGATTGTAGTGACAGGAGACTTAGACTTTACGGAGTTGTCGAATCGTAAAGTAAAAAAAGAGAAAAGTGCATGGGCCGAAGTCAAAACGGTGGTAGAAGTACCGGTGGTATTTCGAAACTGTATCTTCAAAGGGGATGTCATTGCCTATAAGCATATTGAAGAAAACGGTCGTCGCAGCAAAGTATTTGTCGTCGAAATTACGGGTGGAGGCACTACTTATTCAGCGGATTTTCGGGAAAATGTAGTATTTGAGAATTGTACTTTCGAAAACGGAAGCGAATTCAAATATTCTACTTTTTCGAAGGAAGCCCGTTTTGGAGGTAGCAAATTTGCGCAGCAAGCTAATTTCAAATATGCTAACTTTCGGAAAGGAACCGATTTTACGGGCATCTCTTTTGGCGATTATGCCAACTTTAAATATGCGGATTTTTCGGCTACAGCTCATTTTGATGAAGTTCGTTTCCGTGATAATGCCGATTTTAAATACGCAAATTTTAGTAATAAAGTGAGCTTTCGCAATGCTCGTTTTCAGCGCAATGCCGATTTCAAATACGCTGACTTTCATAATGGAGTCGCTTTTGAAAAAACAGATTTTGACGGTAGTGTAGATTTTAAATACTCTAATGGCAAACGTTACGTATCCCGTTAAATAACTTCTAAGGGCGATTTGGCCCGTTAAATAAGTCGAACGTTGGTGACTAAGGAAGCACTCGTAATTTTGTGCTTGACTTAATTTCACCAACGTTTTTTCATTTTCTTTAGCACCTGCTTGTTCATTGCAACGATAGGCGTTAGGAGGGCGTAATAAAGGTGGATAAAGATAATTTTTGCATTTTATCCTTATCAATAGGATTTAATTGAGTAATTTTGAAGCTTTTACCTCATTGAGAATTAGAAAATTTTAATGATTAATTTCCAAAAACCCCTGAAAAATAAGCGGTTATTTGTTACTTTCTTCCTATTTGCTGCGTTATTGTTTGCACAAGCTACTTCATTTGCCCAAGTCAATATTACTTTTCCATTATCGCGTATCGTTTTTCAAAGGTCTAATGCCAACACTGCTACCTTCGTCGTTTCTGGTACCTATCAGCAAGGAATCCCCGAAAGGGTAGAGGCGTCTTTGGTACCGATGGCAGCTGGGCAAGGTACCGAAACAAGCTGGCAGCTTTTAGAGGCAAATCCCATTGGAGGTATATTTTCGGGAACAATCACTGGTCAAGGAGGGTGGTATAAGTTGAAGGTGAGGGTAATCAGAAATGGTCAAGTTGCTGAACAAACCGAAACAGAGAGAATTGGAATAGGGGAGGTATTTGTGGTGGCAGGACAGTCCAATGCACGTGGATTACAAAATTACGGTGCTCCTAGTGCCAACGACGACCGCGTCAATTGCTTCAATTTTTTGAATGCTTCTTTTGAAACAAATGAATTACCAGAGCCAAATTTTGCGCATCTCAATTCTGATAGCTACATCGCTCCTTATGGGTATTCGGCTTGGTCTTGGGGTAAATTAGGAGACATGCTCACCAATCGGCTCAATGTACCGGTTTTATTTTTCAATGCGGCTTTGGAAGGTACCACTAGTCGTGCATGGCGCGAAAGTACCACAGGCTGGGCTACTAACCCCTACATTGGAGGTACTTATACCAATCAGCTTCCCTATTCGCAACTCAGGGTTACGATTAAGCAATACGCTTCTTTGACAGGGATTAGGGCTGTGCTTTGGCATCAGGGCGAAGCTGATACGCAGTTTTTTTTGTCAGAAGGAGAAATCGTCTCTAATCTACAGCAAGTGGTGAGTCAAAGTCGCAACGATTCGGGACACGATATAAGTTGGATGATTGCCAAAGTTTCGTATAATGCACGTACTGAATCGGCAGTGATTAATGCCCAAAATAGAGTCATTCAGACCACCCACAATGTTTTTGAAGGGCCTGCCACCGACAACCTGCAAGTACCTCGCCCTGATGGGGTGCATATCCAAGGGCAAGCTTTGTCAACCTTGGCTGAGTTGTGGAACGCTAGCCTGACGCAAGACTTTTTTAACCGTTCGCAGCCCCAAGCCCCTGTACCTATTCCTATAGTCAAAATTGGATGCGCTGACAATGGTCAGGTAAAACTGACGGTGCAAGGAAATTTTTCTTCCTACAGTTGGAACACGGGTTGGAACGAGCACATCTTTAACACTGGCCCTGGTTCTTATCGATTGAAGGCGCGTGATGCCGCTGGAAATTTTTTGTTTTCTCCTACCATCAATATTTCCAACAAAACCTTTGAAGCTTTACCAAAACCCAATCAGCCAACTATCATTGCGAAGAGCAATTTGGTGATTTGTGCCGGAGACAAAGCCGAATTGACGGTTCAGGATGCTTCAGGTTTTCGGTGGAGCAATGGAGCTACTTCACAAAATATATTTATTGGCGACAATCAAGCCTACCGGGTTCAAATCAAAGACCAAAACGGTTGTTGGTCTGATTTTTCAGCGGGGGTTTCGGCGGTAGTGAATCCAGTACCGGAGGTTCCCACGGTCGTAGCCAAAGGCCCTCTTGATTTTTGTGCTGACGCAAGCGTAGAGTTGGAAGTCCAAGGAGCCACTAGCCAGGCCACTAACCGAAGTATAGAGTGGAGTAGTGGTCAAAAAACAGGTACTATTACCGTCAATACCTCTGGACAATATGCAGTGAGAGCGATGAACCAGTACAATTGTTATTCGTCCTATTCTACACCTCTCCGTGTTACGGTGCATCCACTGCCTGCTACGCCTTCTATTGTAGCGAGTGGCCCGTTGCGCTTTTGCGAAGGTGAAACCGTAACTTTATCGGCCAACACTCCTCTTACCACCATCTGGAATGACAAAGTCAGCAGTCAGCAATTAAAAGTTGCTGCTTCGGGGAGCTATCAAGCCCGTACCAGAGATGCTTTGGGATGCACCTCTTTGCCATCGCCCGAAGTAAAGGTAGAGGTAAATCCTATTCCTGCTCCCCCTAAAATTACAAAGTATAGCCCTTTTACGCTTGAGGCAACTGGCGAATACCTCCCCAATATTCAGTTTAAGTGGACTTATGGAGATAAGAATACCATTACTACCGACAATTTATTAAAGGCCGTTGATGCGGGCAAATATTCCGTAACGGCTTTTTATTATATTGATGATGCACATATGTGTGCTTCTCCTGCTTCCGACGATTATCAATATATTTTAGAATCCTCGGTTAGCCAAATCGCTGTTTATCCCAACCCAAGTACGGATGGGGCTTTTTCGGTAGAAAGCCTCAATAATATCGAAAATGCTAATATCTACGTAGTTGATGCTACAGGCAAAGTTATTTTTTACCAGTATTTACCTTCTTTCACCAAATCTCAACCCATCAAAGTAACAGACTTGCCTTCAGGTTTCTATATGTTGAGAATCAATGGTAGCCGTTTTCCGGCTGTAACCCAAAAATTGTGGGTGATACGTTAAAAATCAATAAATCGTTGGCATGAAAATTGACAAAGAATCAATCAGTGTTGGATTGTAGACGTAAAAGATGTTATTTTGCGGGTCAATTTCTGGAATCCACAGGATTACTTATTTTAATCAACTAATAAACAATTAACTTTAACTAAATAACGCGCAAGCAACTATGGCGTTAATCAACAAAATTAGGGAGCGGTCAGGTATTGCAGTTCTCATCATTGCTGTCAGTTTAATTCTCTTTATCGTAGGGGGAGATATTATAGGGCCCAATTCATTGCTAGGTGGAAATAGCCAAAAAGTAGGTGAAATAGCCGGCGAAAACATTGACTACAAAGATTTCCAACAAAAACTTGACCAAGCACGTCAGGCTTTTGAGGCCCAAACTGGTCGTGCTGCTTCTGAAGCCGAACAGCAGTCGCTGCGTGAGCAAGTCTGGAATCAGTACATTGTAGATTATGCCTACAAAAAAGAATACGAAGCGCTAGGTTTGAAAGTGAGCAACGAAGAGCTGATTGACATGGTGCAGGGTAACAACGTAAGCCCTGCGGTTCAGCAATCATTCACTAATCCTCAAACGGGCGTTTTTGACAAAACTTCGGTCATTAGCTATCTCAAAAACCTCAAAAATTTGCCACCTGAACAACAGCAAGCTTGGGCAAACTTTGAAAAGAGTTTAGCAGAAGACCGTCTTCGCCAAAAATATGAAAACCTAGTACGTTTGGGTACTTATGTAACGCGTGCCGAAGCGGAGAAAGAATACCAAGCCCAAGCTACTAAAGCTTCATTGCGCTATTTGTTTGTGCCTTTTTATTCTGTACTTGATACCACTATCAAAGTGACAGATTCTCAATTAGAGGATTATTTGGCCAAGCATAAAGACGAATACAAAGGCTTTAACTCGCGCACTATTCAGTATATTTCGTTTCCTGTGGTACCTACCAAAGAAGATAGCGTAGACTTATACAACAGAATTAAAGAATTGGCACGTGGCTTGGCTACTGCTCCCAATGATTCGACTTACGCCAGAATCAACTCTGATGTACCTACAAAACTTTACTGGTCGCTTTCCGAAATGCCAGACCAATTGAAAGCTGCGGTGAAAGGGTTTATTCCAGGTAGTGTCAATGGACCTTATCGTGAAGGAAATACGTACTTTATTTATAAATATGATGGTACAAAATTAGATACTGCCTACACTGCCAAAGCAAGTCATATCTTGATTCGTCCTGTGGGTACGGGAGATTCGGCCAAAGCCGTGGCTCGTGCCAAAGCGCAAGATTTGTTGAAACAACTACAAGGTGGTGCTAGCTTTGAACAACTAGCCGCTACCAATAGCCAAGACCAAGCTTCGGCCCAGCGTGGTGGTGATTTAGGGTATTTCCGTCAAGGTGCAATGGTGAAACCTTTCAATGATGCCGTTTTTGGAATGAGTGGCACGGGATTGATTGGTCGTTTGATTGAATCTGACTTTGGATTCCATATCATCAAAGTAACCGAGGCCAAAACCAATGTGTTGTATAAAATCGCAGCAATTGGCAAAACGATGACCCCAAGCCAAGCCACTCGCGATGCGATTTATGCGAAAGCTGATCAATTTGCACTAGATTCAAAGTCAAAAGCAGATTTTGATGAAGCCTCAAAGAAAGACAAGTCTTTGCTTGTACAAACCGCAAATCGGATTCCAGAAGGTGCTTCCAACATCAATACAATGCAAAATGCTAGAGAAATCGTTCGGTGGGCTTTCAATGATGATACTAAAATAGATCAAGTATCTCCTGTTTTTGAGACCGACGAACAGTATGTAGTAGCGATTTTGACTGGTAAGTCAGATAAAAATACCCCTAAGGTTGACGATTTCCGTGAAGAATTGACGTTGAAGGTTCGTAATGAGTTGAAGGCTGAGCAAATCGCTAAAAAGTTGTCGTCTATTCAAGCACCTACTTTAGAAGGTATTGCCCAAAAATATGGCGCAGGTGCTTTGGTCGAAACAGCCAACGATATTTCATTGGCGACAGGCTTCCTCACAAGTGCGGGACTTGACCCGATTGCGTTGGGTAGGGGTTTTGGCTTGAAACCAGGTAAAAAATCAAAAGTATTTACCGGTGAGAATGGCGTGTTTATCATGGAGCAAATTAGCAGTACTCCTGCGCCGCCGATTGGGGATTATTCGATGTATAAGGCTAACTTACAATCGAAAAGCTTTCAGGCTAGTTTCCTACTCAATGAAGCTATCCGCGAAAGCGCCAAGATAGTTGACAATCGTGCTAAATTCTTCTAATCAATCAATTAGATTTAGGTTTCCATTATAAAAGCCCTGATGAAAATCAGGGCTTTTCCATTTCTAGAGGTTGTAACTATTAGTTATCAAGAAAAAGTGATTCGCACTATTTTGCTATCTGCGTGGTTAAGTGAATGTAAATATTAAGTGTAGTTTGTAGTTTAGTGTTTATCCAAAACCACAATACCTTCTACGTCATAAATACCGTGTTCGGTACTGAGGCTATAGACTTCAGGCACCGTTCTAGCATTTTGTTGGATATCCACAATTTCGGCAGTCACGTACCTTTCAGAGACTACATCATGCACAAACACCCAATCTTTCTGTTTTAACCGATTTACGGAAGTTTTTCCCAGAAGGGTCAGAATGGGATGATTAGGAGTAACTTCAAGGGCAATCAACCCATTTTGTACCTTACGACTCACCCATGCTTGGCTGTTGGGTTTGATGAGCAAGCGAGTCAGTGAGAATGTACCTTGGTGCTTTTTTACCTGAGTTACTTTACCTTCCTTAATTCCCGAAACTATATCTCCTACTTGGATACTTGCAATCGATTTTTCGGTTCCATCGGCGAGATTGACGAATAATTCGGCAGGAAAGCAAAAATCGTTTGAATCCTCTTCTTCTTTTATACTCTCAGTAGCCAAATCGGGACCTAGTTGACTCAAAACATAGGCCATACAAACCGCAAAGCCGTCGGTCGTTTTGTTGTTGTTTTTGAGGTCTTCTACGTACTTAGCCCATACCTCTTTGGGAGCGAGGGTATTGGGGATACACTGCTGAATCTGCTTAGTAGGAGTACTAAAAACCGCCAATAATCCAAGGCCTTTGGGAGTAGTGCCTTCAGAGATTTTGTACAAAAAGATTTTTCGTTCGCTACCGTCATTGAGAGCTACTGAAAATACGCCGTTGGTAGAAGGCCGTGAAAATAAGAATCCTTTTTCCCTGATGGATGTTTTTTTATCAATGTTTTTAAACGAAATGCCTTTGATGAGGTCATACTCTGAAAGAGTGAGCGCACGTTTTGATTCTTGCCCATATGCACTCAGGCATAGGGCACAGCAAAGGATAAAAATAAACTTCATCTTTAAAGGGGCTTAACTAACAGATTTGGTAAAGGCTTCTTTGAATGCTTTCATTTCGTCCATCGTACCAATACTTACGCGGCACCAATTCTGCTGGTCAAAAGCCCAACTTCTTACACTAACCCCTTCGGCCATCATTTTTTGAACGAGCATTTGCCCTTTTATTTTAATAGGAAACAATACAAAATTGGCGTCGGAAGGCAAATAAGTGTAGTCCATTGACTTCAGGGTCTCATAAAGGAACTTTTTAGACTCTGCGGTATTCTTGATCACCATCTCTTGGAAGGCTTTGTCTTTGAAACTTGCCACCGCCGCCGCCGCCGAAGTAGCGGATACCGTAAAACCTCCAGAACAATATTTTCTGAGTTCTTTCAAAATCTCAGGTTGACCTAGGGCATATCCGATTCTAAGCCCTGCAAAGCCGTGTAGCTTGGATAATGTTCGTAGGATTAAGACATTTTGCCCTTTTTTGATACAATCTACCATGCTGTCGGTAGCAGGGTTTGGTGCATAATCGATGTATGCTTCATCTACCAAAACGGTTGATTTGGGAGATACGGCATCACAAAATGACTTAAGTTTTGCAGAAGGAAGCATGACACCGGTCGGGTTGTTTGGATTACAAACATAAATCATGGCAGTATCTGAACCCACACGCGTAGCCATTGCATCTAAGTCGTACTGATAATCTTTAGTAAGGGCTACTTTTTCAGTGGGCATTTTGGCGCTTTCGTCGCGGGCATCTCTTCCCGAAATATAGCAAGTCTCCGCCATCATGACTTTTCCTTTGGTAGCAGCCATCATTAAGCTAGCCATGAGTAGTTCTGAAGACCCTGCCCCTAGCAGGACTTGGTCGGGAGCTACTCCGTGCATATCTGCAATGGTTTTGCGGAGTTCCATTGTAATAGCACCAGCGTACAAAAATGCTTTAGGGGCAGTTTCGGTGATTGCTTTGATAGCAGAAGCAGAAGGCCCCCAAGGGTTTTCGTTGGACGACAACCTAGCCTTGATTTGAGGTGCTGCTGCTAGCATAGCTTCTTTGGCGAGCTCCATTTCTCGTTCGGCATATACATTAATAATGCCCAGCTGAGAAGTTTGGCTAGCATAGGAGGGGGCTGATTGACCAAAAGTAAGACCTGCGGATGCTAGTAGGCCAGATTTGAGCCAATCACGGCGGTTGATGATAGATGACATTAGGCGAAGATGTAAAGGGTGAATGATTTCTTTTCGGGAAGGAAAAAGGATACTCGCTTGGCAACGACTCATTACTCATTTACATTTAACAAAATTAGAAAAAGATAATTTTTTATGCAATATTTTGTCTATATAAATATATTAAAAAAATAAAAAAAGTCAAACTAATGGCTATTTTGTGGTGATTTTAAAACTAAAAATCTAATTTTTTTCAAAAAAAATAGATTTTATAACGTTTATGGTAACTAAAGCTATTTGTGAACTCATGTTTTAAAATTTGGTATAAACACCATAAAATAGAATATAATTTTGCTTTAAATTGGAAAAAATTGTATATTTTGTATAATTTTTGAATATTTTAAAAAAAACTATCGAATAAACTTGATTATTTGTTTTTAACGACATACTTTCGAGCGGTATTTACAAAAAAAGTACAATTTGCTTCACGTTGGTAAACTTCTTTAGCCGCACTTGTAGAGGCTTATCAACTTGAGAAAAGACATAAAGGAGGAGTAACAAGACTTTTCTCATTTTAGGAATGCCATCTTTCGAGAAGATGGATGATGTAGCTTAACCTAAACTAAATCTGCCAAAATCAGGGTAAAAAATTTGGATAGAAAAGACAATTGCTCAAAGCTCAGTAATTGATTTTCTAAACGATAAAGGAGGAAAAGTCCTCTTGCTTGGCCACGCTTGCCCGGCCGTAACGGTTGCTGATACTTATGCGGCCTGTATTAGCAGTTTCGGAGCGGTCGGTGCATAGCGTGAATTACACTTAACTTAAACAAACAACCAAACTATTACCAGATGAAAAGACTTCTACTATTTTCTGCTTTGTGTGCGATAAGCTGGGCAGGATACGCCCAGCGGATAGTCACTGGGACGGTTACTTCCAAAGATGAGGGAGCGCTTCCAGGTGTAAACGTACTACTTAAAGGTTCGAGAACTGGGGTAGCCACTGACGGCACCGGGGGGTATAAAGTTTCGATTCCTGACGATAATGCTGTTTTGGTTTTTAGTTTTATTGGATATGGCACCCAAGAAATCACTGTGGGCTCTCGCTCAACAATAAACATTGAGCTTTTGCCGGATGTCAAAGCACTCCAAGAAGTAGTTGTAACCGCTTTTGGTATTGAAAAAGAGAAAAAAGCACTGGGATATACAGTTCAAGAAGTAAAAGGTTCACAAATAGTGGAAGCTCGCTCCAACAACGTCGTCAATAACCTCGCAGGACGGGTCGCTGGGGTAAGAATCCAAAGCAATGGTGGTCCCGGTAGTGGTTCTACGGTGCAGATTAGGGGTGCCTCCTCAGTATCAGGCAACAACCAGCCACTGGTGGTAATTGACGGGGTGCCTATCGACCAAAGTACTTCTAACTCCATGACTAGTGGAGAGAAACAATTTGGAGGCGGGCTTTCGGAAGTAAGCCCTGACAATATCAAAGACATTAGTGTCTTAAAAGGACCCAACGCCGCTGCCTTGTATGGTTCGCGTGCTGCAAACGGGGTAATCTTGATTACTACCAAAAATGGGGCAGGTACTAAAGGTATTGGCGTAGAAGTAAATTCAAACATAACTTTTGAAAGACCACTTGTAAAGCCTGATTTCCAAGATATTTATGGTGGTGGTAATGGATACCGTACTTGGTATGCTGACGGATGGTCAGGGGCAATTACAGGCGATGCCATTGCGCAGTACCGTGCGGCTTATGGTCCTACTGCTCCTCTTTTTGGGACTGAAGGTACTGACGAAAGCTGGGGTGCACCTATGGACGGGCGTCTGATTCGTCACTGGTGGTCGGGTACAGAGGTCGCGCCTCTTACACCTAATCCAAACAACTGGGAGCAATATTGGGAAACTGGTCAAACTCGTACCAACAACATCGCCATATCAGGAGCTAATGAAAAAGGGAATTTCCGCCTTTCGATTGGCCGTATGGGACAAGATGGTATCATGCGCAGCAATGATTTTTATCGTAACAACTTTAAACTCAATACTGGATATAACTTTACTCCCAAATTGAGCGTAACGCTATCGTCTGAATATATTAAATCAGGTTCCAAAAACCGTGGCTATCAAGAAGGGCAGCAATTTATCTGGGCGCACCGCCATATCTCATGGGAGCAACACAAAAGCTATGAGGATTATACAAGTACGCACATTCAACGGGCACTTGCCGGGCGTTTGCCTGATAGCGATCCGCCAAACTGGCAGCACACTTTCTTCACAAACCCATTCTTTATCAATGATAAATTGCCGCTAAGCAACGTCAAAGATCGCCTTGTGGGCAATATCGCACTTAATTATAAAATTACCCCTTATTTAAGTTTATTGGCACGTTCGGGTACTGATTTTTGGTCGGATACTCGTATCAATGTTATCAATTTTGAACGCGTTCGCAACGGAAACCGTACCCCAGGACAGTATTCTGAAGAGGTATTGCGCGCTCAAGAAACTAACTCGGATGTTATCTTAAGTTTTAACAAATCTCTTACGAGCGATTTTTCAATCGCTGCTCAAGGAGGAGGGATTTTGCGCCAAAATTACTACAAACGTAACTTTACAAGAGTTGGGGAATTGGTAGTAGATGGCGTTTATAACCTCTCAAACTCAGTTCCTAGCCTCAATACGGTAGAAAGCCGTATCGAACAAACCGAAATGCAATCGCTCTTTGGAACTTTCCAATTAGGCTGGCGCAATGCTTTGTTTTTAGACCTTACAGGTCGCAACGACTGGTCGAGTACCCTGCCTGCCGATGCTCGTTCTTATTTCTATCCTTCGGCTTCGGTAAGTGCGGTATTGACCGACTTGTTTAATGTTCAAAGTTCAGTTTTGAGTTTTGGTAAAGTTCGGGCTAGCTGGGCACAAGTAGGAAACGACGCCCGTCCGTATCAATTAAACCAAGTGTATCGTTCGGGAGGTGCATGGAATGGTTCTATTCCACAATATTATGAAAACACCACGATTCCTAACTCAGGCTTGAAACCTGAAATCACCACAGGGCTTGAATTTGGTTTAGACTTGCGTTTCTTGCGCGGCAAAGTAGGTTTAGATGTAACTTACTACAACCAAACATCACGCAATCAGATATTAGGCGTAGAAATCTCAAAAGCAAGTGGGTACAACAACCGTATCCTCAATGCGGGTGAAATCCAGAACAAAGGGCTAGAGGTTGTATTGAGTGGTACACCATTCAAATCTCCTCAAGGGTTTACGTGGGATGTTACGGCCAACTTTGCTCGTAACCGCAACAAAGTAATTGCACTTGCCGAAGGGCTGACCACTTTGATTTTGCATCAGCAACGTGGCCTTAACTCCGAAGCTCGCGTAGGAGAAGCTTATGGAGCCTTGTATGGAATTGGGTTTGAACGTAGTCCCGACGGGCAGATTATCTATAGCAACGGGCTACCTGTCGTATCTACGACTCCTCGGATTTTAGGAAATATTCAGCCCGACTGGACGGGAGGTCTCAGCAATACATTTACTTACAAAGGACTTTCTCTTTCAGCTTTGATTGATGTACGTATGGGAGGTGATTTCTTTGATGAAGGTACCGGAACAGCCCGTTGGACAGGTCAATATGAAGAAACTGCCGTAGGTCGTGAAGAGGGTATCATCGGTAAAGGCGTGAAAGTAGTAAGTACTAATGCCGACGGTTCGGCAGTATATGCTCCCAACGATATCATTGTAGCTGCCAATCAGCTTTATGGCTACAACAACCCCCGTCGTTATCATGAAGCAGTAATCTATGACGGTAGCTATGTAAAATTACGCGAGATGACCCTTGGTTATAGTGTTCCTGAGGCATTGCTTAAGCGTTATATGATTCGTTCGG
The DNA here is from genome assembly GCF_000423565.1 of Runella zeae DSM 19591. Lineage (GTDB taxonomy): Bacteria > Bacteroidota > Bacteroidia > Cytophagales > Spirosomataceae > Runella > Runella zeae. Next base: position 149,050 of record NZ_KE384041.1, read on the forward strand.
TGAAGTTCTCAGTAGTGGGTCGTAACCTTGCTATTTTGTTTAGCAACACCACCCATATCGATCCAGAGGTCGACCGTTTCGGCGGAAACCGTCAAGGATTTGCATATGGCGAGTTGCCTAATTCAAGAAGCTTAGGATTTAACTTGACTTTCGGATTCTAAATGATCTCTTGATAGGGGCTGCCCCTATCAAGAAGTCCATCGAAGTTTTATTAAACAGACTTACATTATGAAAAAATACATATTACTTTCTTTGGCTTTGATTCTTACGGCTACGTCTTGTACTGAGAAGTTTGACGAAATGAACGTAGACCCCAACAACCCTACCAAAATCAGTGCTCAGTATCTGCTGCCTTATGCACTGGAGCGCTCGATTGATCGCTATTGGGGAGGGAGAACCCGTTTTGAGCGTCTCAACCTCGACGGAGCTATGCTATGGATGCAATATCTTTCTCGCAATATTTATTCCAACGAGGGCGATAATTACGGGATTTCGCCAGCGATGCAAAACAACAACTGGCAAGCTTTCTTCAACGATGGCTTAGTAAATTTCCAACGGATTATTACTGAAAGTGCGCCAGAAGGTACAGCACCTAATACCAACTACGAAGGAGTAGCTTTGGTAATGCGCTCGTGGATGTTTTCAGTGATAACTGATCTTTGGGGGGCTATTCCTTACAACGATGCCCTTAAAGGTACCGCAGGTGAGGCTATTTATACGCCAACCTATGATTCGCAAGAAAAAATATACGAAGCTTTGCTGAATGACCTTAAAATCGCCAATGAGAAGCTAAGCGTGTCAGGTCCAGCCATTTCTGGAGATATTGTGCATAATGGTAATATCTTGCGCTGGAAAAGATTTGCTAACTCCTTAAGATTGCGTTTGGCCAATCGTCAGGCTGCCAAAAAGCCGAATGAGTCGCGGGCTATCATGAATGAAATCTTGAGCGATCCTACTAAGTATCCTATTATTACTTCCAACGCCGACAATGCCGTTTTGAGAAGTACTTCGGTATTGCCAAGCAACAATGAGTGGCACCAAGTACTTATCCAAGAGAGCCGTACTGACTGGAACATCAGCAGTACATTGGCTGATAAAATGAACGCTTTGGGAGATACTCGCATTACAGTTTACGCCAACCCTGTAGCGGGTAAATATGTAGGTCATGCCAACGGACTTCCCGATGCCATTGCTACTACTTATTTGGCGACTAGCTCCACTGTAGGAAGTGCATTCACCAGAATTGATGCTCCTAGTGTGTTGATGACGGCTTCGGAAGTAAATCTCATTTTGGCAGAAGCCGCCCTCGACGGTGACATTACTGTGGGTACTGCTAAAGGTTATTTTGAGGCAGGTATTACTGCTTCTTTCGAACAATATGGCCTTACTGTACCCGCTACGTATTTTGCCACAGTAGGTGCAGTGACTCGTGCCAAAGTCCTTGAACAAAAATGGCTGGCTCTTTATGGAGTGGGTATTGAAGCATGGACCGAATACCGTCGCACTGGCTTGCCCGAAATGCCTGCCAAAGACCCAAGAGCAGTATTTGAAAACGACGGAGTGCTCCCAACTCGCCTGCCTTATCCAGGAAGTGAATACTCACTCAACAAGGCTAATTTGGATAAAGGTATTGCCCTCAATGGCGGCGCCGACAATATGAAAACAAAGCTTTGGTGGGCCGAAAAATAAGTCTTAAATTGTACATTATATATCATTTTCCATTTTCCATTAAAAAAAACACTTATACCAATGATCCAGAAAATTGACCGCCGCAGTCTATTAAAATCAGGATTGATGACCCTAGGAGGCATGGCAGCTATGCCTGCTGTAGGTGCCTTCGCCAACGTACCCTCACGTGTTGATGCCAACGGCAATATTTTTCACAGTCCTCTTCTTCGTGAGACTTTCTTGGAAAACCCTCCCAAGACTCCCCCTACCATGGTGCGTATCAATGCCAACGAAAACCCATACGGCCCTCCTATGACTGCTCGTAAGGCAGTAGCCGAATCGGTAGCTACGGGAAGCCGCTACTCATGGAAAGAGTTGGAAAACTTGGTTGGGAAAATTGCCAAAAAAGAAGGCGTGACTCCTGACCATATCATGATGGGGCCAGGTTCTTCGGATTTGTTGGAAAAAGTAGCGATCGTATTGTTCCAAAAAGGTGGAAATGTAGTATCGGCTGACCCTACCTATATGTCGCTTGTGAAAGTAGCAGAAGCTACTGGCGCTACGTGGAAAGCCGTACCATGCAAAGGGGATTGGTCGCATGATTTGAAAGCTATGGAAGCGGCTATTGACAAAGATACCAAGCTTGTCTATATCTGTAACCCCAACAACCCCATGGGAAGTATTACTTCTGGGAAGGAATTGTTGGATTTCTGCTCGCGTGTATCCGAAAAAGTGCCCATTTTCGTAGATGAAGCTTATCTTGAATTAGCGGTAGGAGCTGATACGCAAAGTATGGTGTCGCTGTTGACCCAAAAGAAAAACGTCATCATTGCTCGTACTTTCTCTAAAATCATGGGAATGGCAGGGTTGCGCGTTGGATACATTGCTGCTTTGCCTGCAACTCTCGATAGCATCCAGAAAATCACACGTGGTGGTATGGGTATCACCCAAACTTCTATCGCAGCGGCAGTAGCAAGTATGGACGACAACGAGTTTCAGGATATGACTCGTAAACTCAATCATGAAGTAAAAACGTATCTCTGCAAAAACTTAGATCGCTTAGGTTATAAATACGTAACCTCATATACCAATTTCGTGATTTTCCCAATCAATATGCCTGGTAAAGAAATGCTCCAAAAAATGATGGCAAAAGGAATCATGGTAAGAGGGTATGAAATTCAGGGTAAGCCTTGGTGTCGTGTAAGTATGGGGACTATGGACGAAATAAAGCAATTTGTAAGCGCCCTAGAATCAATAAGTTAATTTTTGGCAATGAGTAAGCAGTATTGGGAGCGACAATTTCTCTCCCAATACTTACCTGAAAGTTCATTGCTATTTTAACCACTATCCATTAAAGTTATGAGTGACGCTCTACAAAAAGCATTTACCTTATTGTTATTGATTGTATTGGGCTTAGTATTACGTTCCAAATTCAAGAACAAACAACAAACCGACGGGATTAAAGAAATGGTGCTTTCAGTAGCACTACCTTCTACTATTTTTATTGCTTTGATGAAAGTAACAGTCGATTCAAAGCTGATTATAGTCCCTGCTTTGACGCTGGTATTTAATTTCTTTATGTACTTTATCACGCCGCTTGCCTTATCTTTTTTTGGCGTCGAAAAAGACAGCCCCACGGGCCGTACCTTGGTGATGCTGTTGCCTTCATTAGCACCGGGTCTTTCTTGTTTTCCTTTTATCGCAGAGTTTTTGGGACAAGAAAGCGTCGCAATGGCTGCAATGGGTGATGTCGGAAACAAGTTTTTTGTCTTGATATTTTTGTACATAGTGGCTTTGAATATGTTTCTTAAAAATGCTAAAAGCGAAGAAGCAAATCTCAGTACCAAAATCAAAAGTTTGCTTTTGAACCTTGTCAAAGAACCTATAAACATCATCATTGCATCTGCCCTTATTTTGTTGAGTTTGGGCGTAAGTTTCAAATCGTTACCCGCTATCATTGCCGATATGTTTGATAAAACTAGTGCCATGATGACCCCTTTGGTGTTGATTTTCATTGGTTTAGCGGTTCAACTAAAGCAGCGTAAGAAACGCCTTATCAGCTCTTTGTTGATATTTAGAGCTGGCGTAACCATGCTTTTTAGCGCGGCTGTGATTTCGGTATTAGGTATCCACGACCCCACTATGGTGCTCTTGGCAGTAGCTATTCCGCTTAGTTCGGCTAGTTTTTGGCCTTTTGCGCATATTTCGGCTTTCAACTTGCGAGAAGAAAACAGTGGACTACCCAAAGAACGTCGCACCTTCGATGCCGAACTTGCGGTGTTGGTATTGGCCTTTTCGTTGCCCTTCTCCACCTTATTGATTCTTGGGATTTTGTCGGCGGGTACTTTCTTTGCTCACTTGCCCACTTTAATTATTACAGGTTTGATTTTTATCGGTATTGGCATCATCCCAAACTTAATCGGTAAAGCATCTGTAAAGTTTTCTAAAGCTTAATATTCTTCGACAATAAAGAGCCTTTGTTTTTTTATTCTTGAAGTCATTTACACTTGTTGTCGCATTGACCACTTATTCAACAAACTTTAAAAAACCGATGAGAACTATGAAGACTGCAAAAATATTCCTTTTCGTTGTGGCTGCTTTTGCGGTGGCTTCTTGTAAAGTAGATGACCCTTTTGTAGATCGGGTAGTAGCACCTGTACTTTTGGTATTTGACAATGCCATTGGAGATGGAGGTGGTTTTACGACCGAGCCTACTGTCACTTCCAAAGCTACTTTGGCAAGCGCTACCTTAAGTGTACGGATTTATGAGTTGGATAAGACCAATATCCTAGATTATAAAAAAGGAATTGATTCAATTCCGGTATCTGGCTTGGCACTTTCAGTAACGACGCGTGCCGGCGTAAAAATTGCTGATATTACCACAGATGCTAGTGGGAAAGCTACGCTTACCAAAACTTGGGCGGATTTAGGGGTGGCAGCACCCAAAGCAGGGTCTACAGTATCACTTACCCTGACCGGAACGCACAAAAGCCAATCGTTTGCTAAACTAGCTCGTTTGCAGGCAAATTAATTGGAGTACAAGCACTTTGGTGCTTTTTAAGTAGAATAATCTGAGTAATTGGTGTCGCAGGATTTGTGGACGTTTTTTCATCAACAACGATTCGATTTTATCCTTACTTAACGTGATGCTGAACTCATTTTAGATTATATATTGGTGGGTTTGAATAATCAATGATTGAGTTGACACAGCCGAGGCATTAGCTTCGGCTGTGTTTTTTGTTATTGCCACACCCCCAATCTGAATGTTTTGATAATACCTGTAGGATGAAAAAGAGTAATAGTCTGACTATCAAGGTCTCCTATTAAAAGAATGTCTCGTTGAGATTGTAATTTTGAGGCATAAAAATCCGTACTAATTTTAGTGATGTTGGTAGGAGTGGGGCGCTCTGCCAAGCTATCACATACGCAAGCTTTACCCTTGTGCAAATCGTGTAACGTCGCTAAAAGCGCTTGGGTGTCTTCTATTTTGTCGGCTTTTCCGGCTGCGGTCATGGTTTTGACCCGATTCTTAAAATACTTCCCAAAAGCCTCATATTCATATCGTAGTTCTGGAAATTGCTTGAGCATTTCCGAAGAATTTTTAAAATACTGGACATGATTAGGGTCAATAAACCCCCGAAAAGTACCACCCCAAGTAAGGCCGTATTTTCCACCTATTTCGTCCATGAAAGTTTTATAATAACGGATGTTTTGGAGCTGACGCCCTCGGTAAATAATGGGCACATCTGAGGCAAAACCAAACTGATGCTGCGAAAGGGGTGATACACTCTTACCCATTGTGAGGTGCCGTTTTTGGGAGCGATTGCCTCGTAAATCAGAGTTTATTCGAAGTTTATACTTTGGATATTGTCCTAGATAATCACTCATCATCGAATCCCGCTTTTCGATAAATCTCTTTCTTGTTGACCCCAACAACCGTTCATAACGATGATAAGGGTAATCAGGACGATCCGCAAGTGTCCATAAATAAGCTCGGTCGAGCCACGAAAGCGTATCTGATCGGATGCTATCAGTCAATGAAATAAGTTCAGCGGGAAGAGCTTGAAAAGTGGGAGCAAAAACAGCATTTGATTGCTGTATTTTACCATTTTTTATGATTACTAACCAGACTTGAGGAGGAAGAATGAGTGCATCTTTGAGGGTATCAGCCTGCGAGAAAGGAGAGACCAAATCAATGATGTCCCATTGCGCTAGGCGGAGGGTGGTATCGCATCGCTCATTTTCCCACGTACTTGGAGGCTTATTAAAACCATCAATGATACCACAAGCAATAAAAATCAGCATAAGCACTACACTTCCTAATGATAAAGCGAATTTACTCATGCTGATTATGGGTATAAAATAGGCAAATTTTGAAAAACAATGAGCAGCTCTGCGGTGCTAGAAGGCGGCTGCTTTGAGTCTCAAACCTGTATCTTCGGGAAAATCGAAAAGCAGGTTGAGATTTTGGACTGCTTGCCCCGAAGCTCCTTTTGTAAGATTGTCAATCTCGCTCGTAATCAATAGATTGTCGCCGTGTTTTTGGAGTTGAATCAAGCATTTGTTGGTGTTGACTACTTGTTTTAAATCAATATCCTGGGTACTAACGTGAGTAAAAGGATGAGATTCATAATACGCCTGATAGAGCTCTAATGCTTCTTGGAGCGTGCCGCTGTATTTGGTATACACATTGGCCATGATACCTCTGGTAAAATCTCCCCGATAAGGGATGAAATTTACTTCTTTATCGAAACCACTTTGAAGAGCAGTCAAGCTCATTTTGATTTCTTTGAGGTGTTGATGTGTAAAAGCTTTGTAGATAGAGATGTTGTTGTTGCGCCATGTAAAATGAGTCGTAGCACTCAAAGCCTGCCCTGCTCCAGTTGAGCCCGTAATGGCACTTACGTGTACATCATCAATCAAAACCCCTGATGCTGCCAGAGGCAACAACGCAAGCTCAATACTAGTCGCAAAACATCCCGGATTGGCGATTTTGGTAGCTGTTTTGATTTTATCGCGTTGAAATTCAGGCAAACCGTACACAAATCCATTGCTTTCATCCCGAAAATCAGTGCTTAAATCAATGATTTTGACGGTGCTAGGTACGGAGTATGTTTCAAGAAATTTTCGTGATTCATTATGGCCAGAGCATAAAAAAATGGCCGAAAGTGTTGCTTGTTGTAAAAGCGCGTCAAGGTCATCGCCCGAAAATACCAATGAGGTATCACCTAGCAAGTCTGTATGGGTGGCATACACTGGTTTTCCGGCTTGACTTTTTGAGTGAGCCCAATCAATCTCCACAAAGGGGTGATTTACCAAAATCCGCAACAACTCTCCGCCCGTATATCCCGCAGCCCCTACAATACCAACTTTTATTTTATTCATTGTATTAAGTGGCAAGCCACTGTTAAGTGCTAAAGCACAGTTAATTGTTAGTTAAATGAAAGAATTATTGCCCTTTGGCGGCAGCTTGCATTTCTTTTTGGAGACGTTTGCTAAGGCTCATTCCCACTTCGTCGATATCGGCAGCCATGATTTCGTCGCCAGTCGCATTGCGAAGGGTGTCTGCTACGCAGCCGAGCAATTCGATACAAAAGCGTTTCATTTCGTGTACTTCCATGTCTTTGGCCCACAGTGGGATAAAAAGCGTTCCTTTATGAAAATGATCCCATACGCCTACCGCAATCGCTTTGGTTTCTTCCAGACCTTCGTTGGGATTGTCGGTAGCTTCCCAGTAGATTTTTTCGGGGATTTTTTCTTCGTCTTGCTCGATGGTGAATTTAATTTCTTTTTGTGTCATTAGAGGATTTTCTTGAGATATGGATACAAAGTTACGTCAAGTCTGCGAAAAATGGGGCTTTGTGATAAAATTTGGCTAGCCCTTTCGCAAAACTCGCTTTCTGTTTTGAACACCTAAATCTAAAATTTCGTTTGCAACGCCACTGCATTTGCTAAAAGTAGGACTTTTATTTCCTTTTCATATGAGCCACAATTTTGGTTTTAGCACCCTTTGAATCTCGGGACAACAAATAAATTTTTCCTTTGGAGGCATAGCCGATTTCGTCCTTGGTGGTGACTTCAATCAGGCTCATTTTGTGCTTTGTTGGTACTAGGTTGCAAATACTACTCACTGGCGTGGCTTCTGCGTCTTGATGATGAATATCAATGTCGATTTTTATGCTAGTGTTGCTGATTTTACTCAAAATGATGCTACCACTAAAACCTTCAGTAATATTTATTTTTTTATCAAACACTTGGAGTTCTTTTACTTCGTAGCTGCCTGCTATTAGGCTAGCTAGGTCAGTAGAGGCGTTTTTATTGGGTTTAAAAACAACAATTTCATTTTTGATAGGAGGAAGCGATTGGAGATAGCTATATATGGCACCTAAATCTTCGTCGGTCATGCCACTGTACAAAAGCCAAGGCATGGGTGTATTGAAACCCCCTTGGGTATCAAAGGGCTTAAACCTCCTTGCGTCAAAAGCCCTAAATCGAGCAATAAAATCTACTTTGGTCCAGCGCCCGATGCCAGTATGCGTATCGGAGGTAAGGTTGGCAGAGGTGACGATTCCACTGGGGAGTTTAAAGGGTGTTCCCCCCGCAAAGCCTTTGTTTTTGAGTGGCATTCCCATTCGGCGTGGCGTATGGCAATCGGCACATCCTGCAAAGGTTGCTAAGTATTTTCCGTATCCAATCGAATCCTGAAGGGCAGGCTTGGGCTGAGGAAGTGCTTTTTGAGGCATTTTTTTGAGAAGTGGTTTCAGCCAAAAGTCAGGTTTAGAAGGGGCAACGTCGTTGGGAATAGGCGGAAGGCTCCGCAAGTAAGCGATGATTGATTTGATGTCTTCAGAAGCCATTTTACCATAATTGAGATAAGGCATCACGGGTAGCAAAGCCTTGCCTTCTTTAGAGACTCCCGACGTAATCGCCCGATAGAGTTCGCCGTCGGTCCAGTTGTGAAGCGCGGCAGGGGTGAGGTTTTTACCATAAAAAACGCCCGGAATGCCCATTTTGTGGTCAAATCGGGTTCCACCAGCTCCTTCAGAGCCCGCAATGATAGGGCCTGCAAATTGGTTATCATTGCGTCGCGAATGACAATCCATGCACACTGCTACGTGATTGGCGAGGTAAGCACCTCGTTGGACGCGCTCGGGGGTGATTTCGACCGATAGCGCGGCGGGTTTGCCTACGCGAGATAGGTGATTTTGGCAACTTGCAAAAGCAAGAGATACAATGGCTTGCGCCCATAAAATACAATAACGAGGTGTCATATTTGAATGGCTGTTTTACCACATTGACACCTAAGGATAGTTTTACCCTTATCCAAATGGGACGTATTTTATTTAACGGGATATTATTTCTTAAATACCAAAGCTTGCACAGGACGTATGCGACTGATGATGAGGGTAGGAATCAGTAAAATAAGGGCAATAAGTGCCAAAATACCTAGATTGAGTAGTAAAATAGAACTCCAGTCGAATTCGATAGGGACAGTACTCATGAAGTAGTTGGTGGCATCGAGAGGGATGATTTTAAATTGATACTGTAACCAGCAAAATCCAAGCCCTACGATATTGCCGATGAGCAACCCTTTGATAGCCAACTGAAGTCCCACATAAAAAAAGATGCGCCTAATCTGGATGTTGGGACTACCGAGGGTTTTGAGTAATCCCACCATTGGAGTACGCTCCATCATCATCACGAGCAAGACCGAGGCGATATTGAAGCAAGTCACAAAAAGCACCAATACAAACAAGACGAGGGTGTTTTGGTCGAGCAGCTGAAGCCATTCAAACAGAGGCCGGAAGCGCTCCGTCACTCGCTCTACGCGCATATCAGCTGGTAGACGGGCAAACAGTTCTTTGGCGGTAAGGTCAAGTTTTTCAAAATCTTTGACAAAAAATTCATATCCTCCCACCGAATCTGCCCCCCAACCATTGAGGCGTTGGATAAGAGCAATGTCTCCAATAATGAGCTGATTGTCAAACTCTTCAAGATTGGTTTCGTAGATGCCGACCACTTGTAGTTTTCGCACTCGTGGAGGGTTTTGTACAAAATACATCACTACATCATCCCCTACTTTTAAATTTAGTTTTCGGGCAATGATTCTACTCAAAATAATCTCTTTGGCATCGGTTGTATCCGAAAATTGTATCGGACGGCCTTCTACCAAACTTTCTTTAAAAAGTGGCCAATCATAGTCTTTGCCCACTCCTTTGACGATTGCTCCTTGGAGTTCGTCGGGAGTTTTGAGGATACCTGCCTTGTGCGCAATCGCTTGTCGGTGTCTTATGCCGGGGATTTGCTGCCATTGGTCGTAGGCTGAGGTATGTAGAGGTATGGGAGGCTCTTCAAAAGACTGATTAAGGCTCAATTTGGATACTTGAAGGTGAGAACCAAACACAAACACCTTTTGATAAATTGTGTGTTTAAACCCAAACAATACCGCCAAAGCTACAATACCCACAGCCACTCCCAAAGCGATAGTAGTAATGCCCACGCGCGAGACGGTAGCCGAAAAAGTGGCTTGTTGAGGTTGGCGAATTCGGCGGGCTACGAAAATAGGGAAATTCACAATTTACGTTTGTTAGAAAGATTGATAGTTTGTATGTTTGGAATGTGCCTGCAAAAAAAACGTTTTCTTTTCAATTATCGTGAGTTTGATTAGAAAATGGGCGTGGCTTGCCCCAAAAATAGCGAACTAAACATCTTTATAAACATACAGACCAACTTTTATCAACACTAAACTAACAACCCAATATGAGTTTGACTTTTCTCTGTATCACGTGTTATTTCAAAGGAGGGGATTTTTTGAGGGCTTGTAAAGAAGCGGGCAATACGGTTTTGTTGTTGACTGCCAAACGTACTGAAGGAAAAGCTTGGCCCTATGAAAGTATCGACGAGTTTTTTTATTTAGAAGATGATTCCAATACACTCGCCAATTTTGACAATATGATCAAAGGATTGGCGTATGTCATGCGGAGCCGCAAGATAGACCGAGTAGTAGCTCTTGATGATTTTGATGTTGAAAAAGCGGCTATTGTTCGGGAGCATTTTCGGATTCCGGGCATGGGACAAACCACCGCTCGCTATTTTCGTGACAAACTTGCGATGCGCGTGCAGGCTCAAGATGAAGGAATCAAAGTACCAGCATTTTCGGCTTTGTTTAATGATGTTGAAATTACCGAATATCTAAAATCTACGACTCCGCCTTGGGTCATTAAGCCGCGTGCGGAAGCTTCGGCGGCGGGCATTAAAAAAGTACACAGTTTCGACGAAGCCTGGCAAACAGTACATAGCTTGGGCGAAGAACGGCATATGTTTTTGATTGAGCAATTTAAGCCCGGCGATGTATACCACGTAGATGCGCTTACGCTCGATGGTAAGGTGATTTTTGAGCGAAGTAGCCAATACCTCAATACTCCTTTTGAAGTAGCCCACGGTGGCGGGATTTTTAGGTCTGTGACGGTGGAGTTTAATTCAAAAGATACCAAAGCCCTCAAAAAAATAAACGAGCAGGTATTGAAGGCATTTCATATGAACTACAGTGCCTCGCACACAGAAGTCATCAAATGCTACGAAGACGGCGAATTTTATTTTCTCGAAACGGCTTCTAGGGTAGGAGGGGCGCATTTGGCGGAGATGGTTGATTTTTCTTCGGGGATTAACCTTTGGCGTGAGTGGGCGCTCATCGAAACGGCCAAGGCCAAAGGGAAAGGGTATACTTTACCGACAGTACAAAAAAAATATTCGGGTATTATCATTTCACTAGCGCGGCAAGAATGGCCCGATATGTCGCCGTTTGATGACCCCGAAATCGTCTGGCGTATGAAAGAAGAATACCACGTAGGGCTTATCGTACAGTCTGATAGCCAAAAACGAGTACTTGAATTGATGGACAAATATGCCGAAATGATTCGGCGGGATTATCATGCATCGGCACCCGCCAAAGACAAACCAACGCACTAATTAAAATTAGATTATCTGTTGGGTGTTTTGACACAACCATAGATAGCCCATAACTTTTTTAAAATGAGTATTTTTGACGAACTGATTGACCGTACCAATACCAATAGTTATAAATGGGACAAATACACCGACCCAAATGTTATCCCAGCCTGGGTGGCAGACATGGACTTCAAAGCTGCTCCGCCTATATTAGAGGCTTTAGATAAAATAACGCGACACGGGGTATTTGGCTATTCTCATTGCCCTGATGAGCTAGAAGAGATAGTAGTGGAGCGTTTGCGGAAGCGTCATCATTGGGAGATCAAAAAAGAGTGGATTGTATGGCTGCCAGGGCTAGTGCCGGGTATCGGGCTATCGATTAGGACCATTACCAAAGAAGGCGAAGGGGTTTTGATGGGAACACCTGTTTATCACCCTTTTATGCTTGAAGCCAAAGCCGCCAATCGCGCACTGATTAAAGTGCCTTTGGTGCTGCAAAACAATCGTTGGACGTATGATTTTGAGGCATTAGAGGCTGCCATTACGCCCGAAACCAAGTTGTTTTTATTGTGCAATCCTCACAATCCCGCTGGCACTGTTTTTACAAAAGAAGAACAAAGTCGTTTGTTTGAGATTTGTCATCGGCATGGTATTGTGGTATGTTCTGACGAAATCCATTGTGATCTTATTTTGGATGAGCATAAAAGTCATTTTACGATGGCTACCCTAAGTCCAGAAGCGGAGCAAAATACCATTACGCTATTGGCCCCGAGCAAAACTTTCAACATCGCAGGATTAGGTTGTTCGTTTGCGGTGATTCCCAACGATACTATCAGGACCAATTTTCTTAAAACCAAAGCAGGTTTGATGCCCATGCTTTCATCCTATGCTTTTGAAGCGGCCTTGGCAGCTTACCGCGACGGGGCGCAGTGGCATGAGGAGTTGTTGGGGTATTTACGGCAAAATCACGACCTATTGTACCGAGAGGTGTCAAGTATGAAGGGTTTGCATATGGTACCGCTTGAGGCGACCTACTTGGCATGGATAGATACCCGCGCCACTGGGATTACCAACGTAGCGGAGCAATTGGAAGCCGAAGGAGTGGGCATCTCTGACGGCGCGCAATTTGACGGCGCGGGCTTTATCCGGCTCAATTTTGCCTGTCCGCGTGAGCGATTGGAAGAAATAATTAGACGAATGAAAACGGTGTTTGAATAAAACTACCATGAAAAACCAAAGCTAGCTTTTACGAAGTCAATAAAAGCTAGCTTTGGTTTTTATCATTACTACTCAATATCTACTTCTTGTCCCAAAAAGCAATCGATTACATACCGAATCGAACTAAAAGATTTGACCAAATGAGGGCGGGCTTCAGCGTCGGTCAGCCATACAAGTTGCTCAATATCTTCGTCTTGTTGAGGCTTCATTTTAGAGTCATCAAGACTACGCATCCAATACCATTTGGTGCGCTTAAGAATCTTTTGATTGTTTTGGGTATAAGTATGCCAAGTAGTGCAAACTTTCTCGATGATTTCGGCCTTGACGCCGGTCTCTTCTTCTACCTCACGAACAGCCGCTTTTTTGGACTTTTCGTTGGGGTCAAGTTTGCCTTTGGGTAAGTCCCAAACACCCCTCCGAAACATAAGTAAAAACTGGTTGTCTTTGGTTACAATTCCACCCGCTGCTTTCACTACAGAATAAATCTTTTTGAGCCTTTTTTCGACCGCTTCTTTGTCTTTTGGAACTAAGTAAATCGATTGTAAATCAGGCAAATCAAAGTTGTTGAGGAAGTGAAAGAGTTTTTCGGCGGTGATAGGCGTTGCGTTCAGAATAAGCAAATGACCTTTCAAGCTGGCCACCTTCAGCATTTCTAGATGAGCATCGATGATTTTGTCAAATGTAATGCGGTGAGGAAGCTTCTGAGCAGCTTTTTCGTTTATTATCCGGATTGGGCGGTCTTTGATAAAAATGATCATTCGCGTAGTAAAACAGTAAAACATGACAAAATTAGTAAATGCCTTTGTTTTGGATAGCAAATAGTTTTGATATTTTTGCATTTGTATCAACATCCCCCCTCTACGTGGAGCTACTTGTTATTGTTCTACTCGTTCTTATTAATGGAGTTTTTTCGATGTCGGAAATCGCGCTGGTCTCATCGCGGAAATCGAAATTGGAAACTGCGGCTCGTAACGGAGACCGACAAGCCGAACATGCCCTCGCTTTGGCCAATTCCCCCAACCGTTTTTTATCTACTGTTCAAATTGGTATTACTCTCATTGGTATCCTCAACGGGGTATTTAGTGGAGAGCGTATTACCAACGACTTTCAGGCTTTTATTGAGCAATACGAGCCCCTCAAACCTTACGCTCATACCATAGCGGTAGGTGGAGTGGTGCTTTTTGTGACGTATTTATCCTTGGTTTTGGGTGAACTTGTACCCAAGCGTATAGGGATGTCGAATCCAGAGGGAATTGCCAAGTTTATGGCGACACCCATGAATTGGCTTTCTAATCTTACTGCTCCTTTCATCTGGTTGTTGGCAAAGTCAAGTGATTTGATCATGAAGGTGCTACGCATCAAACAACAAAACCAAGCTATCACCGAAGAAGAAATAAAAACAATCATTCAGGAAGGCACTACGGGCGGAGTCATTGATGAGATAGAACAGGAAATTGTGGAAAATGTATTTCATCTAGGAGACCGCAAAATTACCTCTCTCATGACCAATCGGCAAGAAGTAGTATGGCTCGATACGGCTGATACAATTGAGGAAAACAAACGACGGATTTTGGAATTTAGGCATTCGGTGTATCCTTTATGTCATGATAGTATCGACAACGTGGTAGGGTTAGTGTATGTCAAAGATTTATTAGAAAATTCGCTCGACGACGAAATTGCCAATTTGGAGAGTTATAAGCGTGAGGCTCTTTATATTGCCGAAAACAACAAGGCTTACGAAGTATTACAGAAGTTCAAAGAAAAGCGCGTTCACTTTGGTATTATCGTAGACGAGTATGGTTCTTTGCAAGGAATCGCCACTCTCAATGATATTTTGGATGCTTTGGTGGGAGATTTGTCCGAAACCAATGAATTTAATTATGACATTGTAGAACGTGAAGATGGGAGTTTTTTGGTAGATGCGCAGCTTCCTTGGGAGGATTTCTTAGAACATTTTGAGATTACGGTCGAAAACAAAGTTGATTTAACAGGCTTCAATACGCTAGGAGGTTTTGCCCTTCATATTCTGAAAGACATCCCCAATACAGGCGAGCATTTTAAATGGCAAGAGTATCGCTTCGAAATCATCGATATGGACAAAAGTCGTATTGATAAGATACTCGTATCTAAATTGGAAGAAGCACAAGATAACGACTAACGAAGCCCTTTAGGTTTTAAATTAGAATTTTCTAAAATGTAAAGTTTGCAAACTTTTGCAAACTTTACAGAAGCTCAATACCATGTTTGCGAAAATCTTGTAGAGAAACATCGGTGGGTTTAAGACTTGTTACCAAAATATCTATCTCCTGAATGTCACAAACTTTGTAAGTTTCTATATTATGAAGTTTCTCGGCAATGGCACACACTGCGACTTTATTGGCAGATTGTGCCATTTTTTGCTTTAATACAGATTCTTCATAATGCCGCAACGTAACGCCAGTTTGAGGATGTAAACCGTTGAATCCCATTAAGTAAAGGTCTACTCTGAAATGGTCAAGTTGGCGCATTACCTCATGGCCAATCGTAATCTGATACCGCTTATGATAAGTGCCGCCTAGCAGTATGGTTTCTACTTTGGGATGGTCGTTGAGGACAGTGGCAAGGGGGAGACTGTTGGTAATAACGGTAAGTTCTAGGTTTTTGGGAAACTGCTCCGCAATATGAAAGTTAGTAGTTCCTCCATCCATCAAAATAGTTTGATGATTTTCGAAGAGTTTCTGGGCTTTGCGGGTAAGATGCAGTACTTCTTGATTGTCCATGCCATAGCCCTGCGTGGTCTTAAAAGACAAGTAAGAATTAGCGACAGCTCCTCCATGTACTTTTTTTAGTAATCCCTTGTCTTCCAGTTCGATGACGTCTCTTCGGATACTGTCATAGGATACATTTAAGAGCTGACTTAGCTCTAGTAGATTTATTTTTTGATCACGGTTAAGTTTCTCAATAATGAGTTTTTGGCGTTCTTCTTTTATCATAAGTTAAGGTAGCGTAGAATGGACAAATTGATATAGCTGCTTCCTAAATTTAGGGGAAAATTAATCAAAAAAAACTTTGCAAAAAAATGCAACAAAAAGTTGTTTTGTTTTCAAAACTTTGCATAACTTTGCAATGATGATTCAATCACAACTTGACCTATGATGAAAATTTCCCTCGCACTACCTAAGGGGTTTGAGTAGTTGCGAGGGATTTTATTTTGTATTTGCTCTTTATACCCAATTGCTTCAATTTATCATACTCTGATAAGTTTATAAATCAAAGCCCGCTAGTGTAAGTTTAGACTACTAGCGGGCTTTGTTTGCTTTGATAGCACTTAAGGTAGAGTAAAGTCTCCTTTGCTACTTTTGGTTTTAAGGATATAACAAATATTTCTGGCGCATTTTCTTAAAATTAGAAAGACCAGGCTCCCAACTTTTTCTGATTTCTTCTTCACTCTTCCCGGCAATAATTTGTTGCTGCAAAGCTTCATTGCCAGAAAGCTTATTGAACACACCCATTTGATGGGTTTGAAAATTGTTAAAAAACTTCTCTTTCACCGGATAAGCCGCGTATAGCTCCATTAGCCATTTTAGATTGAGTTTTTTTGTTTTGAGAAAAATGGAGGTGTCGTATTGGCGAAGATCAAGGCCGTAGCACTCGGTATCTTGGTGAAGTGGCGTCTCACTCATGCCGGGAATACTGACAGGTTTAAACGAAAAGCTGTATTTGCCTTTAAGAGCAGGTGCTCCAAGTACCGCAAAAGGCATATAAGTACCACGTCCTTGGCTTATGATAGTACCTTCAAACCAACAAATACTTGGATAAAGCATGATAGACTGCTGTGTATTGAGGTTGGGGGAAGGAGCTACGGGCAGCGTATAGCCCATGTCATGGGTATAGTTGGCTACCTTTATAATTTTGAGCTTACACTTCACTTGATTGGGAAGCCAGCCTTCGCCATTGAGCATTTGGGCAAATTCGCCAATCGTAAGTCCATGCGTAATAGGAATCGCAAACATCCCAATACCTGATTTGAGGTGAGGCTCCAGGATAGGGCCATCTACACAAAATCCGTGTGGATTGGGCCGGTCAAATATAATCAGCTCTTTGCCGTTGAGAGCGCAAGATTCCATGACGTGAGCAAGGGTATTGATGTATGTATAAAACCTAGCCCCTACGTCTTGCACATCAAAAATCATCACATCTATGTCTTTGAGGTGTTCGGCGCTGGGTTTGCGATTTTTACCATAAAGCGAAATGATTGGAATGCCCGTTTTTGCATCTACGCTATCGTCTACTTTGGCACCATTGCTGGCATTTCCCCTAAAACCATGTTCGGGACCAAAAATCTTAGCAATCGTCACCCCCATTTGAACAAGACTGTCTACGCTTATTTTATTGCCAATGATAGAGGTCTGATTGATGACCATTCCTACTTTCTTCCCTTTCAGATATGGGATATATTCAGAAGGCTGGTCGGCTCCAGTGATGATATTGGCTGAGGACAAGGAGGGGCGGGTCTTAAATGCGCTTGATACCCACAAACTTAGCAAGGCGACTAAGAATGATATAAAAAATGGTTTCATTTGGATGAGTGTTTAAATCGTGAAAGTACGACAAAAAACATCCTGTCACAAAACAAAGTAAGATAGGAGTGCCTCTAGACTTAGGGCTGTTTTAGTGCTCATCTTGCCCACTACTGGCGGTTGCCATAGGAGTAGCTAAACCAGAATCGAAGAGGGTTGTGACCAATTTACGTACCAAATCTGGATGTGAATAAGAAATAAGATGACCTGCCTCTGGCAAGTAGATAAACTCGGCGGTCTTGTTGGTAAGCTGTTTTCGGGCAAAATCCAGATTAGAAGGGTCTACAATCCAGTCTTTGCCACCTTGAACCACCGTGGTAGGTACTTCCAATTGCGACCATTCATTGCTGAGTTTTTCCAACTCTTTGACATGGGCAAACTTTTCGAAAGTGGCCACATTGAGGCGATGGGGTAGCCACATTCTCACTATCCACCACTTGGCAGGCTTCGAAAACCACCAGAACTTTTCTGTCGCAGGATCAATAGCGGGTGCCAGCATCACTAGTTTATTGAATCTTTGGGGATTTAGGATAGCGATTTTGGCGGCGATAGGAGCACCATAGGAGCGTCCCAAAATCACCCCTTTTTGGCGCGAATGATTAAGGCTCAAGGCAAGAGCCGCAGCACGAGCTTGGGTGTCGATAGACGTCACAAAGCGTTTTTTGCGATAACTAGAGTGATTGTAGCCTAGGCGGTCAACGGCGATAATATGGTATTTTTGTTGCAACAAGCTATCGTCTATCATGTTCATATAGCCATACCAAG
Organism: Runella zeae DSM 19591; assembly: GCF_000423565.1. GTDB lineage: Bacteria > Bacteroidota > Bacteroidia > Cytophagales > Spirosomataceae > Runella > Runella zeae. The sequence continues at coordinate 167,208 of NZ_KE384041.1, forward strand.
CACCGGGTGCGCCATGAATCAATAAAAGCGGCGGTAGCGTATCGGCTCCAGTGGTGGCGACAAACAATCGTAGACTGTCGTTTTGGATGGTATAATAAGTAGGTTTAATGTTTCGGTTGGCATAATGTTCTCTGATTTCTCGGTCACTTTTTCGCCATGAACGAAAACAAGAAGAAAGTCCTCCGCACAATCCGCAGATACAAGCCCAAATGAAGAGTTTCTTTAACATGAGAATGGTTAAGTGTGAGATTTGGTTAGAGTCTGAGTGAAAAGTTACTAGCCAAAAGTTTTGTAATTATTTACAAAAGCTAAAACAAAGAGAGCTGTTGTTGAGAGAGTTCAGGATAGGCCATTGGCAACAAAACTTCCGGAACATTTGGATTGCTACGTTGATTGCTAAGGCGACGACTGATTGTAAAAGCTTCCATAAGACTATCATCAAGTGGTTTGGCTATTTCTTTTAACGCCGCAGTAGATAAATTGTTTTGTAACCAAATTGTTTCGGTACCCGGAAGAAGTATCAACGGCATGCGCTGTTTGGTATTGTGAATCTTTGCCATAAGAGGGTTGGCCTCCGTAGTAATAATACTGAATGTATTCCAGACATCATCTGCGTGGGCGGGATTAACCCAGCTTTCCCATACTCCTGCCATCGCAAAAATGGGTTGAGTACGTAGCTTAATATAATAAGGGTATTTCTGTTTGTTGACGGTTTGCCACTCAAAAAAACCCGTCGAAGGAATCAGACACCTTTGGGCATTTTGGAGGGCGTATTTGAAGGAGGGTTTTTGAGTGAGCGTTTCGACTTTAGCATTGAGTGTCAAAGGGCGCATTTCTTCGGCTTCGGCTACGGTTTTGACCCAGTGAGGAACCAAACCCCAATTAAAAAATTGAATACGACGGGGAGCTTGTGCAGTTACGACGGGCCATTTGGGGTAGTCGAATCCGTTGGCGTGATAAACAGGCTGGAAGTCAGCGGCATCAACTTCCATTTCGGCTTCTAGACGTTGCTCTATTTCCGCAACGGTGGCGGTTAAGGAATTGCGAAAACACATAATGAACCAATTTAATCCTTAATTTTGGGCGAAAATACTATTCCCGTCCTACTTTCATCAAACAAACATTTTAACTATGAAATTCAAATTATTGGGAAAATCTGGCCTGCGCGTTTCGGAAATTTGCTTAGGTACGATGACTTTTGGTAACGAATGGGGGTGGGGGGCCGATAAGCATGAAAGTAAAAAAATTTTTGATGCTTATACCAAAGCTGGCGGTAATTTTTTGGATACTGCCAACAGGTACACAGAAGGTACCTCCGAAAAATACTTGGGAGATTTTATCGCCGCTGATCGAGATCATTTTGTGGTTTCGACCAAATATACCTTGATGGACCGCGATGGTGATCCCAACTTTGCGGGAAACCACCGCAAAAACATGATTCGCTCCATAAACGAAAGCTTGAAACGACTCAACACTGATTACATAGATTTGTTTTGGGTACACATGTGGGATTTTACCACGCCTGTCGATGAGGTAATGCGGGGATTGGATGATTTGATACGCAGTGGTAAAGTGCATTATATCGGGATTTCGGATACGCCCGCTTGGGTAATTTCTAGGGCCAATATGCTGGCCGAACTTAGGGGCTGGAATCAATTTGCCGCTTTACAAATCGAATATTCATTGCTTCAAAGGGGAGCTGAGAGGGATTTGCTGCCCATGGCCAAAGCCCTTGATATGGCTGTTACGCCTTGGGGGGTGATTGGAGGTGGTGCTCTCACTGGCAAATACCTTCGTGGTGAAGGAGGAAGAGTGCCCGAAAATAGCCTCCGTCGCAATGACCGCAGTATGGAAATCGCCCAAGAAGTAGTAAGTATCGCTCAAGAGTTGGGGTGTACACCTACCCAAGTGGCTATCAACTGGGTGCGTCAGCGGGTGTCTAATGTGATGCCAATTATTGGTTCGCGTCGTGTGGAGCAAATCAAAGATTCTTTAGAAAGTCTAAACTCGGTCATTCCTGACGAAATGATGGAGCGTTTGAACGAAATAAGTAAAATTGAACTAGGGTTTCCGCACGATTTTTTGTCGTCAGAAGGTGTAAAACAATCGGCCTTTGCCGGAACCTACGACCAAATTATTAATCACCGCCTTTAAACTCAAGAAAAGAGCGTTAGAAAATTCTAATGCTCTTTTTTCTTTTATAAATGAAATTAGAATTACTACAAATCCTCAAAAATCAACTAGATACGCGCATGCAAGCGGCCTATGATGCCATGCAATCGGCGCAAGATTCGGCCAACGAAGAAACCAAAAGCAGTGCGGGTGACAAATACGAAACCGCCCGCGCCATGGCTCAAATCGAACGTGACCGTCATGCGCAGCTTTATGAGCAACTGCGTCAAGAGCGGGCGGTCTTGGAGCGGATTGATCCTTCTTTCCATTTTGAAAGGGTAGGTCTAGGGGCATTGGTACATTCGTCGTTGGGGGATTTTTTGATTGCCGTAAGCGTAGGGGTGGTGATGGTGTCGGGACAAAAAATAATCGTGGTATCTCCTCAATCGCCACTTGGTGCTTCGCTGATGGGAAAGCAAGTGGGAGATACGTTTTTGTTCCAACAAAAAAAAGCCGTCATCCAAAATATCACCTAAAATGATTCGAAAAGTAAGCTTGAATAGCATAGCGAGGTGTGTGGTGTGGGTACTGTTTCCTTGGTCTTTGATAGCTCAAAACGCACCCTATACCATGACTCCCATACAACAGCAAGCTTATAGGGAAGTGTTTAGGATGAAAGTAGGTGTGGCTCGTACGTTGTTGGGAAAAGAAGCCCAAACCAATGCTTTTAAGATATACGTGGAAGACTATGCAGACATGGTGACCTTGCTGGTGAGTGATGAGAAAAGGCTTTTTGAGCAGCTTGTCCCTCGTCAAGATCAGCGTTTGGAGGTTTTGAGTGAATTGCCGTCAACTTCCCCTTATCAGCGCTTGTGGCAAGCCGAAATACGTCTTCACTGGGCTTTTGTAAAACTAAAGTTTGGCAAAGAAGTAAGTGCTTGCTGGGACATCATCAAGGCGTATCGGTTGTTGGAAGAAAACGCAAAAAAGTATCCCCACTTTATCAGCACCTACAAATCTCTCGGAATGCTGCATGTGTTGATTGGGTCGGCACCACAAAACTATCAATGGGTAACCAAACTTCTCGGATTGCGTGGTAATATTCCGTTGGGATTGAGCGAATTACAAAAAGTAATTGAGCAAGATTCATTATTTCGGATTGAAGCGCAACTGGTCTCTGCGCTGCTGCATGCTTATGTCTTGAAATACACGGACGTACAAAACAAGGAACTAATAGCCCTGGTTGAAAGTGACGCCCAAAATCTTTTACTTCATTTCTTTGGTACTACTATTTCGATGAAAGACGGGCGAGGCACCCAAGCCCTACAATTTCTTTCAAATCGTCCTACGGGCAAAGAATATTTGCCTTTTCCTTTCTTAGATTATTTGAAAGGGGAGATTTTGCTACAAAAAGGTGATTATGAGGGAGCTAGAATTCTTTTTAATAGTTTTTTGAAAAATTACCGAGGCCAAAATTTCTTGAAAGATACCCAACTAAAATTGTTTTTGAGCTATTGGCTTGCAGGGCAAGCGCAGGCGGCCATGCCGTATTTGGATCGTATCCCGAAGGTAGGCAGTGCGTATGTGGAAGCTGATAAATTTGCCGAAAAATTTGCTCAAAATTTCAAGAAAGGCGAGATTTCGGAGCAGCAAAAGACTTTGATGAAAGCTCGTTTTGCTTTTGACGGAGGGTACTTGGCGGAAGCAGCGCAGGTTTTGAAGCCGTGCCAAGAAGAGACATTTGTACGAACAAGCGACAAAGCTGAATTTCAGTATCGTTGGGGGCGGATTCTGCAACGTCAGAACCAATCCGAAGCAGCGATACCTCATTACGAACGAGCTATCGTATTGAGTAAATCTCAAAGTTTGTATTTTGGGGCAACTTCAGCTTTGCAGTTGGGCTATATTTACCAAAACAAAAACCTGAAAAGCAAAGCGATTGAATACTTCAAACTAGCTCTCAACTACCCAAAGCATGAATACAAAAACAGCGTGGACAACAAGGCCCGCGCTGCTTTGACTTTATTGGGAGCTGACTGACTAGTGCGAGAATCAATCAATGATTTTTTTCTGATTGGAGATTTACTTGCTAAGTTCCAAGTATTTCAAAAACTCGTTTTTTGTGCCAGCTTCTTGAAATTTCCCGCCATAATATGCCGTCACAGTTGTACTAGTATCGTCTTGTACACCACGCGAAGCTACGCATAGATGTTTGGCATCTATTACTACAGCTACATCGGGTGTCTCTAAGATATCTTCCAGCTCTTTGGCTATTTGCATTGTGAGGCGTTCTTGGACTTGCGGCCGCTTAGCAAAATATTGTACAATTCGATTGAGTTTGGAAAGGCCAATCACCTTCCCGCTCGAAATGTAAGCGACGTGCGCTTTTCCAAAAATAGGTACAAAGTGATGCTCGCAGTTGGAGTAAAAACTAATGTCTTTTTCTACCAACATTTCATTGTACTTGTACTTATTTTCAAAGAGTGTAGCCTTGGGTTTATTGGCGGGATTGAGGCCAGAAAAAATTTCTTTAACATACATTTTGGCTACTCGCAGGGGAGTACCTTTGAGGCTGTCGTCGGTAAGGTCGAGGCCCAAAGTTTCCATAATTTCTCGAAAATGGTGTTCAATTTTGGCCACTTTTTCTGCGTCGCTCAACTCAAAAGCATCGGAGCGCAGGGGAGTGTTGTAAGCACTCAATCCGTGGTTGTCACCCCATTCATCAATGGTTAATTCCAAAAGGTCTTGGTTGTCATGCGGGATACTCCACGAAGTTTCGTTCGGTTTCATATAGTCGTATTTTCAAGTCAAGTGTGGTCTCCAGATGTCCACGTAAGATGTTATGAATCACAATTGCAATGTTCTCAGCACTAGGGTTGAGATGTTTAAATTCCTCAGTATCAAGATTAAGATTTTTGTGGTCGAACTTTTGTAAAACATTGTCTTCAATCAAATCGTTCAGCCACTTTAAGTCCACTACATAGCCCGTTTGGGGGTCTACTTCCCCTGTGACTTGCACAATAAGCTCATAATTGTGACCGTGATAATTAGGTAAATTACATTTTCCAAACACACGTTCATTTTGCTCTTGCGACCACGACGGATTGTGCAGACGATGGGCTGCATTGAAGTGGGCCTTGCGAAAAACTGCCACTCTAGGGTTGTTCATACCAATAATTGTATTCAATTTCAAATGTGATTGTGACGAACGTGCCGAGGAGTCGTCAGAAAGTCTGTCTGCAACACCCTCTCGACCGTTGGGCGTGGTACCAAAGCCCTTGGGTAAGTCTCGTTTTCAATTCATTAACTAAACGGCTTTAGTCCCCAAATAGTTTTATTTTTTTTTGAGCTGTAGAAAAAATACTATAATTAATTCTAACCCCATTCAATCCCCAATGAAGCTAAAAACAGATGTATTGGCTGATTTAAAACAGATAAAAGAAGTACATAAGTGGATAAAATCTACCAAAAAGAAAAAAAGACCATAAAATAAAGTACGATACATTGGTGATTTTATCTTATTTTTCGCGTTGTATTGCAATACCAATCAAATCGAATTGTACTACTTTTGCGTTTTCTAAGGCTTAAAAAATAATTGTCAGTTATTAGAAAAGTTCTAATTAGAAGCCGACAAGCAGCATACCTAGCCTATTTATTGTTAAATACAAAAAGAATGAGTGACATTAGCAAAGAATCCACCGAAGAAAAATCATTGAACTTCATCGAGCAAATCATCGAAGAAGACCTCCGTTTGGGAAAACATGGCGGCCGAGTATTGACGCGTTTTCCACCCGAGCCCAACGGGTATTTGCACATTGGCCACGCCAAGTCTATTTGTTTGAACTTTGGAGCAGCTCAAAAGTATGGAGGTGCTACCAATCTTCGTTTTGATGATACCAATCCCGTCACTGAAGATACTGAGTATGTCGAATCAATCAAAAATGATGTGCAATGGTTAGGTTTTCAGTGGGTTAATGAATTTTATGCTTCTGATTACTTTGATGAGTTATATCAATTTGCGATTGTTCTCATTGAGAAGGGATTAGCATATGTCGATGATTCTACGTCAGAGCAAATGGCCGCGATGAAAGGCACTCCTACTGAGCCCGGTACCAATAGCCCTTATCGCACTAGGACGGTCGAAGAAAATCTTGACTTGTTTGTCAGGATGAAAAATGGAGAATTTGCGGAAGGAACGCGCACGCTGCGTGCAAAAATCGATATGGCTTCTCCCAATATGATTATGAGAGACCCTGTGCTGTATCGTATCAAATTTGCCCATCATCACCGTACGGGTGATAAGTGGTGTATCTACCCTATGTATGATTTTGCGCATGGTCAGTCGGATTCGATTGAGAAAATTACGCATTCGATTTGTACGTTGGAGTTTGTACCCCACCGCGAGCTGTACGATTGGTGTATCAACAATTTAGAGATTTTTCCTTCTAAACAATATGAGTTTTCGCGTTTGAATCTCACTTATACCGTGATGAGCAAACGGAAGCTGTTACAATTGGTCAACGAAAAGCACGTAACAGGCTGGGATGATCCTCGGATGCCTACGCTTTCGGGGATGCGGCGACGGGGTTATACGCCGGAGTCGATTCGGGAGTTTTGTGACAGGGCTGGTGTGACCAAAAATATCCAGTTGATTGACATAAGTCTTTTGGAGTTTTGTGTGCGTGACCATCTCAATAAAGTGGCCGAACGCCGTATGGTGGTTTTAGACCCTATCAAAGTAGTGATTACTAATTTTCCGGAAGGAGAAGTAGAAATGTGCTATAGCGAAAACAACCCCGAAGATCCCAACGGGGGTATGAGAGAGGTGCCGTTTAGTCGTGAGATATACATTGAGCGGGAAGATTTTATGGAAAATCCTCCCAAAAAGTATTTCCGCTTAGCTCCCGGACAAATGGTACGTCTGAAAAGCGCGTACATCATTCGTTGTGATGAGGTCATCAAGGACGAAAATGGAGAAGTGACAGAGCTTCACTGTAGCTACATCGAAAACAGTAAGAGCGGTAACGATACTTCTGGTATCAATGTCAAAGGTACGCTTCATTGGGTGGCTGTTAATCAAGCACTTTCGGTAGAGATTCGTCAATACGACCGACTTTTTAAAGTAGAAGACCTCTCTAATGCCGAAGGAGATTTTAAAGATTATATCAATCCCGATTCTTTACAAATCGTGACAGGCTATGCGGAGCCTGCTTTGAAAGATGCTGCTATTGGTGCTAGGTTTCAGTTTATCCGAAAAGGGTATTTTTGCTTAGATATTGATAGTACCGACGAAAAACTGATATTTAATCGTACCGTTGGCCTGAAAGATACTTGGGGAAAAGTAGCCAACAAATAAAAGTATTACCATCAACAAAATGGGCAAGCTAATTTTTTCAGCTTGCCCATTTTGTTTAGTACTCAATGATTGAAAATTTGGGAACTACTCCTTCATTTGAGCTTCTACCACTGCGATAGCTACCATATTGACGATTTCGCGGACCGAACTACCTAATTGTAATACATAAACAGGTTTACGCATTCCTAGCAAGATAGGCCCAATCGCCTCATATTCACCTACTTCTTTTAACAAGTTGTAAGCGATATTGCTGGCCGATAAGTTGGGGAAAATAAGCGTATTAGCGCCATCTTCGGCAAGCTTGCTAAAGGGGTGATTGGTACGGAGAAGCTCAGTATCAAAGGGTAAGTGAGCCTGCATTTCACCGTCTACAATCATTTCGGGATGTTTTTGTTGGAGAATAGCCGCCGCAGCGCTCATTTTTTCGGCATCGTCTCCTTTGGCACTTCCAAAATTGGAATAAGTAAGTAACGCAATGCGAGGTTTGATATTGAAACGCTCTACGGCTTGTGCTGTCAGTTCCGTAATTTCTACAATATCATCAACTGAAGGATTAAAGTTGACAGTGGTATCGGCCAAAAATAAAGGTCCACGGCGCGTAAGCAAGATGTACATCCCTGCTACTTTTTTTACACCCGCTTCTTTACCGATGATTTGGAGGGCGGGTCGGATGGTATCAGGATAGTTGCGCGTCAAACCCGAAATCAGGGCGTCGGCTTCCCCCATTTCTACCATCATTGCACCAAAAGAACTGCGGTAGTACATCATTTTGCGAGCTTCAATGATGTTTACACCTTTGCGTTGGCGTTTTTTGAAGTACACTTCGGCATAGCGGTCTATATTGGCCGATTGGTCAGGATTGTAAGGGTCGATGACGGGGACATCGGCCATATCCAATTTGTTGGCTTGGATAATACCCCGAATCTTGTCTTCTTTTCCCAATAAAATAGGAGTTGCAATCCCTTCATCGCGTACTTGCTGAGCTGCTTTAAGAACTTGGACGTTTTCGGCATCGGCAAAAACCACTCTCTTAGGCGCGCGGCGCGCTTTATTGATAATGACGCGTGAGATTTGATTGTCTTGTCCTAAGCGTTTTTCAAGCTGCTGAATATAAGCATCCCAGTCCGTGATAGGATATTGGGCCATGCCGCTGTCCATGGCTGCTTTGGCTACGGCAGGAGCAAGGGTCGTAAGCAAACGTGGATCGACAGGTTTGGGGATGATATATTCGCGACCAAAAGTGAGGTTGTCGGTGTTATAGGCTAAATTAACAATATCAGGAACTGGCTTTTTAGCCAAATCTGCCAAGGCACGTACAGCGGCCAATTTCATTTCTTCGTTGATTTCGCGGGCGCGTACATCCAAAGCTCCTCTAAAGATATAAGGGAAACCCAGTACATTATTGACTTGGTTTGGATAGTCTGAACGCCCCGTAGCCATGATTACATCTTCTCGGGCGGCTACAGCATCAGGGTAGGGGATTTCGGGGTTGGGATTGGCCATGGCAAATACCATCGGGTCTTTGGCCATAGAGCGTACCATGTCTTGCGATACAACGTTGGCTTTTGATAATCCCAAAAACAAATCAGCGCCCACCATAGCATCGGCTAGAGAATCAAAACGGCGCTCAGAAGCAAATTCTGATTTCATGGCATCAAGGTCAGTACGGGCGGTGTTGATATGCCCTTTACTGTCAAACATATCTACGTTTGAACGTTTTACGCCTAGCGAAATGTAAAGCTTGGTACACGAAATGGCCGATGCACCTGCCCCTGATACTACTACTCGAATGTCTTCAATTTTTTTGTTGACCAGATCAAGCCCATTCAAGAGCGCTGCTGCGCTGATGATAGCCGTACCATGCTGGTCATCGTGCATGACAGGGATATTAAGCTCTTCTTTGAGGCGGCGTTCGATTTCAAAGCATTCGGGCGCTTTGATGTCTTCTAAGTTGACGCCCCCAAAAGTGGGTTCTAAAATTTTGACGGTTCTGACAAATTCGTCTACGTTTTTGGTATTGAGTTCAAGGTCAAATACGTCTATATCGGCATAAATTTTGAACAAAATCCCCTTCCCTTCCATAACAGGTTTACCCGCTTCTGGCCCAATGTCGCCCAGACCTAGTACGGCGGTGCCATTGCTAATGACCGCCACTAGGTTGCCTTTGGCCGTATATTTATAGACGTCGTCGACGTTGTGGTGGATTTCCATACACGGCTCGGCTACTCCCGGAGAGTAAGCCAGAGAAAGGTCGAGTTGGTTGTTGGTCTCTTTGGTTGGAACAACCTGAATCTTGCCAGGACGGCCCTTTGAGTGGTAATAGAGTGCGTCCTCTTTACGAATTTTTGGAGGCATAACGATAATTGTGAGTTGAATATGGGGGTGCAAGGTACGAATGAAAACCGTACATATTAATTATTTTCTGTGTTTTTATGCTTAAAATCGGAGAAATATCGCCTGAAAAAGAGCTGTTAAAGGCGCATAGAGTCTTGGTAGAAGAATAAAAATACTCACTACCTCAAAGTGCCGAATTAAGGCGAATCAGAGTGTAGTGAGTTTAAAGTAACAACAGAAGAAAAAGGGCTAAGTCTAACTTTTCAACCATTTATCAAACCAATCGAAGGCATCTTTTTGCATGGCTTGGTCAAACTTATGCTCACCCTCATAAAACTTACCTTGATAGTGGTCGGCTGCCCCTGCTTTTTTGAATATATCTTGCAAAATGACATCTGCTTTTTTCATTTCGGGTAAGGTAAACAAATCATCGTCATTGTTGTTTTGTACCATAGTAGGAAGTGGTGCTCTGATACTCAATATTTCAGGAAAATCTAAGTAATTAGGAAGCAACGGAACATACAGCATCCATGTATGGGTGTAGGATTTGTGGAGGGTGAAGTCATCCCAAGTGGACATAAAACCCACACACACGGCGCACTTAATACGGGGATCAAGCCCGCCTAAATAAACCGTGCGAAGTCCTCCTCCTGATAGCCCTGCACAGCCAATACGGTTTTTATCTACTTCGGGACGATTACTCAGGATGTCGAGGGCAACTTGGTCTTCGGCTAGTACTACGCCCGGCCAAGTAGTGCCCCCACAAAACAACGACTTCGACATCACATGCTCGTGCTCGCTTGCCCAAGTATTATAAGCTTGGATGTTTTCAGGCTTTTCGGGCTCGGCATCCGATTTGCCCTCGGTTTTGAGAGGCCCCCAGAAAAAACCGCCCACTTCTTCGTAAAGTACTCGCCTACTTTCAAAAGCAAAAGTATCATGAACCAGTACTACATAGCCTCGTTTGGCGATTTCGTTGGCCCAAGCTTTGCCACCGTAATAATGCTCTTGGTGGTCTTTAAGTAGCGGATGTTGGTCGTCTGAAAGTTTTACGATTTTACGTTTTCCAAAATATTTGTTACCACCGTGGTCGTGAAGGGCCAAAATCGCAGGCAGTGGCTTTTGTACTCCTTGAGGTTTGAGCAGATACGCTTTGGTCGCACGCCCATAAGGAAGCTGCCATGAAAGTTCTTCAATCTCCAGACCGTCGTAAGTATATTTTTTTTCAAGCGTCACGGTAGGGGTTTTTCCTAAATTAGGCTTCGATAGTAGCTCATTGGTTTTGGCTAATGCTTCTTTTTGCCATTTTTTTGTATCATTCCATTTGTTTTGCCGAAACGATAGCGCCGGGAGGTTGGGCACTAAGGAAGCGGCCCATTCGCCATAGATTCCAATAAGGCTTTTAATGACTGTCATGTTGGGTGATTGATTGAAAGGAGGTTTAGAAAAAGCAATGTCAATATCTGGCAACAAAACCCAGCTTGTGGCCATACTTGTCGATGCTTTGATGAATTCTCGTCGAGAGGAAAAGGTCGTTGGTTTCATATTCTAAAGATACAATATTTTTTTATTGGTATTCCACATGTAGATCTCGCTTGGTTACGTTTATCTAATGTAAATGGCTACCCAAAGCAAGGTTAAATTATTACTATTTCGATAGAAGCATGGGTAGTAGGGAGTATAAGTCTTAGAAAAACAAATTATAACAATATTGTATCTATCTATTATAGTCAATTTATGATGTCTGATTCAGAAGAAATATCAACATTTTTGTCCAAAAAAGATTTTTTTATACCCCAACTTTCGATTGCTTGTGTCGTGTTTGGCTTTCATGAAAATCAACTTCATATTCTGCTTTTGAAAACCAAAGGAGTGCAAAATTGGCTGTTACCGGTGGGGTTTGTCGAACAAGAGGAAGATATTGATGATGCCGCAAGAAATATTCTGTATAATAGAACTGGGGTTTATGATATTTATTTAGAGCAATTTCGGGTTTTTGGGAAAGCTAAACGCCCTACCAAACAATCCATAGAGGATTTTTTGGCCGCCAATCATTCGGTAGGTATTGAAGCGGATTGGTTGTTGAAAAGGTTTGTTTCTATAGGGTACTATGCCTTGGTCGATTTTTCGAAAGTACACGCCAAGGTCAATGAAGTTACGCTGGCTTGCGAGTGGTTTGAGATTGATAAGTTGCCTGTTTTGGCTTTTGACCACCAAGAAATGATCGAAAAAGCCTTAGAGACTCTTCGCTTCAATCTCGATTCTAAAGTGATAGGTACGAGCCTTTTACCTGATGTATTTACGATGAATGAGCTACAAAAACTATACGAAGGAATTTTGGGAGAATCGTTGCGCCGAAACAATTTTCAACGAAAAATGCTGAGTTTAGACATTCTAGAACGTATCGAAAAACGCTATACTGGAGCGCCCAACAAAGCTCCTTATTTATATCGTTTCAAAAAAATTTAAAACGCTATTTTTAGGTAGCCTATGCGGAACAGAAAGGGGAAAAGCGGTGTTTTTCACTCATGGATATACTTTACCGCTACCTTCGTCCTTATTGGAAACTCATCACGGTGGCTCTTACTCTGGCCGCTGTCAATCAAATTTTTTCTTTGCTTGACCCTTACATTTATCGCTTAGTGATCGACCGTTATGCTTCGCATATCAAAGACTTTTCTGAAAGCGATTACATTTGGGGTGTCTTAAAATACGTTGGCTTGGCGATTGGCGCTGCTATGGTGTCGCGCATTGCCAAAAATTTCCAAGACTATTTCATAAGTGTCATTACGCAAAAGGTTGGTACACAGATTTATACCGACGGAATTAAGCACTCTTTAGCTTTACCCTATCAGGTATTTGAAGATCAGCGTAGTGGGCAAACATTGGGGGTGTTGCAAAAAGTCAAAACCGACACTGAGCGCATGATTACGTCGGTGGTCAATGTGGTATTTCAGTCCGTAATTGGGATTACGTTTGTGATTATCTACGCATGGAGTATTTATTGGCCTATCGCTCCGGTATATTTTCTTACCATTCCGGTGATTGCGTGGTTGAGCTCGGTACTAAGCAAACGCATCAAAAAAATACAAACGAAAATCGTCTCCGAAACGACGGCTCTAGCGGGAAGTACCACCGAATCTCTCCGCAATATTGAGTTGGTAAAGAGTCTGGGGCTTACTGACCAAGAAATCAAGCGTTTGAATGGAAATACAGAAAAAATACTAGGGCTTGAACTTCGTAAGGTGAAGTTTGTCAGGACTTTAGGGTTTGTGCAGGGTACCACTATCAATTTTCTTCGTAGCTGTATTGTAGCCTTGATGCTTTGGCTTATTTTCAAAGAAGTGCTTACGATTGGGCAATATTTTTCATTGCTGCTGTATTCATTTTTTATTTTTGGACCTCTTCAAGAACTTGGAAATGTAATACAACTCTATCGAGAGGCGGAAGTGTCGCTCAACAATTTCAGGGATATTTTGAGTAAGCCCATTGAGGCCAAGCCCACCAAACCCGTTGAATTGACGCGAATCGAAAAAATCGGTTTTCATGAGGTAGCTTTCAAACATCTCACTGCGGGTCGTCATGCGCTTAAGGGAGTCAATTTTGAAGTGAAAAAAGGGGAAACTATCGCGTTTGCGGGGCCTTCAGGTAGTGGAAAAACAACGCTGATTAAACTTCTTGTGGGCTTATATGACCCCGAGGAAGGGCATATTACTTATAATGGAATAGATAGTCGGGAAATTGATAAAGATGAGCTACGCGAACAAATTGGTTTTGTGGCTCAAGACGCACAATTGTTTTCAGGAACTATTCGCGAAAATCTACTCTTTGTAAAACCCACTGCGACCGACGAAGAGTGTTTGGCGGTATTACAGAAAGCGGCGGCTTATTCATTGCTCAATCGGGCCGATAATGGCCTCGATACGGTGATTGGAGAAGGAGGTATGAAAGTGTCAGGCGGTGAAAAACAGCGCCTATCTATAGCGCGGGCGCTTTTGCGTCACCCTAATTTGTTGATTTTTGATGAAGCAACTTCTGCGTTAGACTCTCTCACCGAAGAAGAAATCACACAAACGATTCGCGATTTGTCGCGCAATCAGCAGCATATTACGGTGTTGATTGCCCACCGCTTGAGTACAATTATGCACGCCGACAGAATCATCGTACTAGAAAAAGGAAAAATCATCGAATCTGGAAATCACGAAGATTTGCTGACTCAAAAAGGACTGTACTATGCTATGTGGCGTCAGCAAGTAGGTGAAAGCGAAGAGATGACGAGTGCCTAGGGAGTTTATTTTTTTGTGACTAAGGTATATTTTCCCAAGTCAGGATCGCTTGCAGATAGCCTTAGTTCGTTGTTAGCATAAATAGCCACTCGAAGTTTACCTTGGTAAGCTTCGATTTCGCCGGTGGATAGTTGTTTGAGGGTTGCTTCCCCCAAATTTTGTGAATCCGAAGTTACCTTTCCTGTTTTATCGATAAAGCTGTAAACCATCTTAGCCGATACATTTTCGTCGGTAAGTTTTGTTACTTCTATTTTGCCAGAAGTGGTTTGGCCTGTAGTAGGATGTGTATAGGGATATACGATATCAAATCCGTTGTATTCTTCCCTCACAAAAGTATAACTTCCAGCTACTTGATTCGCAAGCGAAGGGGATAGCTCTTCTTTTTTGCTACAAGCAGCAATTGTAAAGGTGAATAAAAGAAAGAAGAGGACTTTCATGAGAGTATAGAAAGGAGACAAATGTTGGATAATCACAAAAGTAAGCATTTGGCTCATAAAAAAAGCACCCTCAAATCACTTAGATGAAGAGTGCAGAAAATTAAAGATGAACTATGTATCGTAGGTGGAGTTTGTAAAAGTGGATGTTTACAAAGAAAGAACCCGTAACTTTCTAAAGTTACGGGTTCTTAGGGTTTCACATAATTTAATATGAACCTTTATAGTGTAATTATTTTTTAGCTATAATGTTGATTTCTCCTAAATCTTCATCTTCTGCGGTGAGTTTGAGTTCACCGTTGTTATAGGTAGCAACTTTAACAGTGCCTTGATATGCTTCAATTTCGCCAGTAGTTGCTTTTTTGAGCGTTACTGTACCGAGGTCTTCACTATCAGAAGTAGCTTTACCAGCAGCATCAGTATCTGTTAAAGTTAGCGTTGCGTTGGCAGTATCATCTGTTAGTTTTTTTACTTCGATTTTACCAGAGGTAGTAACACCCGTAGCTGGATCTTTGAATGGGAATGGAAGTAAAAGACCTAGAAAACCAAAACTAGTGATTGTATAATTACCAGCTACTTGATCAGAGAGCGAAGCGGGAGTGGGATCATCTTTCTTGCTACATGATACAATGATAAAAGAAGCAAATAATAGGAGGAGGAAGGACGACAACTGAGAGCGTTTCATTGTTGTGGTGTTTGTAAGTGGACAATAATGTTAGAGATTTATTTCGTAGCAAAGGTAAACAACGGTTCTAAGAAAAGCATAAGGAAGGGTAAAAACTAAGGCAGGATTTTATTAAACGGAAAATAGAAGTTGGTTTTTTGGAGGTGTATTTGTAGTATTGTAAAGCCGCTTCATATTTCAAATATTTACCTAAACAATGTTTAACCGTCGTCAATTTTTAGGGTCACTTGGTGCTGCTGCTAGCGCCATCACCCTGCCGCCATTCTTAGCACCTGCCGAAGCCAAAACCTTCGAAATGTTTAATCAGCAAATGGCTCATTTTTCGCCTTTAGAGGCTGCTCAAAATGAAGACTTCTGGGCATGGGTCAAAACGGAGTACACCGTCTCTCCCAACTTACTTAATCTCAACAATGGAGGGGTATGCCCTCAGCCCCGCTCAGTACAAGATGCCCATATTCGCTTCTATCAGTACTGCAATGAAGCCCCTAGCTACTATATGTGGCGTATATTGGATCAAGGTAGGGAGTCGTTGCGTAGCAAATTGGCAGATTTGGCCGGCTGCTCAGCCGAAGAAATTGCTATCAATCGGAATGCAACTGAAGGGCTCAATACGGTCATTTTTGGATTGGACTTAAAGCCTGGAGATGAGGTAGTTTTGACTAAGCAAGACTATCCTAACATGATTAATGCTTGGAAGCAACGCGAAAAACGCGACGGTATCAAACTAGTTTGGATTAATCTTGATTTGCCCCAAGAAAACGACAATTACTTTGTAGACAAGTTTGTGAGTGCTTTTACTTCTCGGACCAAAGTAGTTCATATCACTCACATGATCAATTGGGTAGGGCAGATTCAACCTGTACGCAAAATCGCCGATGAAGCTCATAAAAGAGGCATTGAGGTAATTGCCGATGGCGCACATACGTTTGCGCTGTTGGATTTTAAAATTCCCGATTTAGGCTGTGATTATTATGCTACAAGCTTACACAAATGGCTTTGTGCGCCTTTTGGGAGTGGTATGATGTACGTCAAAAAAGACAAAATCTCAAAAGTATGGGCACTCTTGTCAAACAATGAACCTGACGGCCCCGATATTCGTAAATTTGAAAGTCTGGGCACGCGTTCTTTTGCGTCAGAAATGGCTATCGGTACAGCCGTAGATTTTCAGTTGTCGATTGGGGCGGCTCGTAAGCAGGCTCGTGCGCATTACTTACAGCGCTATTGGACTGACAAAGCTCGTCAGATTCCGGGCGTTAAAATCCATACTTCTCCCGACCCTAAATACGCCTGCGCGATTGCGCTTGTATCCGTCGATGGAATGAAAACTTCGGAATTGGACGGGCATCTCTACAACAAGCACAAAATCCATACAACAAGCATTGAGTGGGAAAATATCAAAGGAGTACGCGTAACACCGCATGTATATCATACTCCCAAAGATCTTGATCGCTTGGTCAATGCACTTGATGACATAGCAGGAGCTTCAAAGAGAAAAAGCTGAGAATAAAAATTTTGAAAGATACTGAGTTACTAAGCGAAGGCATGATTTGCTATGAGGCTTAGTAACTCAGTTGTGTCATAGCCTACCTTAAGTAGTTGGTGAGGAAGGTTTTGGAGGTATCATTTTCTTCTTAGAAGGGCGTTTTACACCATTTGAACCTCGCCAAATCTTACCTCTTTTGGTCTTTCTGTCTCCTTTTCCCATGATAATATTATGTTTAAGAATAAAGAAAAATGAATATACAAAGATAAAAATCAATTAAATTGCCTTCAAACGGATAGTTTAATTTTTTAAGCAATGAAAACATTTCAAGTTCTTATTTTTTGTTTATTAACTCACTTCATTCAAGCGCAAGACAAGTCATTGTTATGGGAAATATCGGGCAATGGCCTTTCGAAGCCTTCCTATCTCTATGGTACCATTCATTTGATTTGTCCCAGTGATTATTTTTTGACCGATTCGACTAAGGCTGCTTTTGCAAAAACCGATCAGGTATATCTTGAACTTGACATGGACGACCCTAGCATGATGTCGAAAATGATGAAGACGGCGATGTTTACAGATGGTAAAAAGCTCAAAGATTATCTCTCGGTGGATGATTATACGTTATTGAATGATTATTTTAAACAAAAAATG
The DNA here is from genome assembly GCF_000423565.1 of Runella zeae DSM 19591. GTDB lineage: Bacteria > Bacteroidota > Bacteroidia > Cytophagales > Spirosomataceae > Runella > Runella zeae. The sequence goes on from NZ_KE384041.1 coordinate 184,552, forward strand.
GGAATGGGACTCGACCAAATGAATGGCATGAAGCCATTTACGGTGATGTCGATGTTGTACATGACTTTACTGTCGTGTCAACCACAGTCCTATGAGTTAGTGTTTACGCAGATGGCTTCCAATGCCAAAAAAGAAATGCTAGGACTGGAAACCGTTGAATTTCAAATGGGAGTTTTTGACCAAATTCCTTACGAAAAGCAGGCGGCATTACTGGCCGATATGGTTCGAAAAAAAGAAGAATCTGCCAAAGAATTTGGGCAGATGGTAGGACTTTATAAAGCTCAAGATGTAGAAGGGCTGTTGAAAGTAATGGATAATAGTGAGTGGGATTTTAATGGTTATGAAGATATTTTACTGGCCAATCGGAACGCCGCATGGATACCTATCATGGAAAAAGCCATGCAAACAAAACCTACTTTTTTTGCGGTCGGGGCAGGGCATTTGGGTGGACAAAAGGGAGTGTTGAGTTTATTGAAAAAACAAGGGTTTAGGGTAAGGCCTGTATTATAAACTTTAAATCTTTTGGAGCCAAGCGGCAAGGTCCATAAGCCAAGCTACACCTATGTGGACAATGATGCCTCCCCATATACTGCGCGTTTGAAAGGCGAGTACTCCCAATATATATCCCCCAAAAATAGACCCGATAGTTTCTCCAATAGGTTTGCCAAAGTGTAGGGCCGCATAGCAAACAACCATAGGTACGATACTGCCCCTTCCCAGTAAATGTGACATCCCAACTACCATAAAACCTCTGAATATAAGCTCCGTAGATACAAAATCAAACCCATAAAACACTTCATAAATCAAAGTAGTGAGTATGGGAGAAACTCCAAAAAACTCATCGGCGTTGGAGTCTTCATAGGAGGGGTAGGAGCTTAAAAAATCTGCTTGAAAAGAAGCCCAGATTATGAGAGGTATCATCAATACCACCAAGAATAAATAAGGCTTTAAAGCATGCCATTTAGGAAGAAAACCGTAGAAAAAATGCCGTTGGGTATCAAATGTGCTGTAAAATATAAATAAAGGAACAAATACTGTCAGGAAAGAGGAGATATTAGTGAAACAATGAAAAGCATAGTTGTAAATAGCTCCCTTAAATATCGATTGACTCCAATGGTGATAGGCATAAAAACCACCATCTATCCCAAGGATTGCTAAGATGAAAAGGCTATATACCCAAAAACGTGGATTTTGTAAACGCCACCACTCTTTGCGAAAGCCGATCCAAATCAATAAGCTACCATAGTAAGAAAAGGCATATAGCAGAAAATACCAAAACATGCGTAATGGCCTGCCACGGTAACTATCAATGATGCCTTTTTCGAGATTGACGCTATAATTGAAGAAAATAATAACGAAAAGAAATAAGGCAATGCTAATGTAAATATCCCAGCGAAAATCGGCTTGGAAATGCGTTCGAATAGCTTGCCAAATCGCTTTCATATTAAGGCTTTCTGCCTGCTTCAACGGCATTGCGCACGCTACCGTGGGCATCTAAAAGACCCTGAGCTTCTTCAATGCTTAAATAGGGGAGTTCTTCTCTTACCATTCTTATGGCACGCTGTACAAGTTTATAATTAGTCATTTGCATATCGACCATTTTGTTGCCTTTTACGCGTCCAAGTTGTATCATTACAGAGGTAGAAATCATATTGAGGGCGAGTTTTTGGGCGGTACCCGCTTTCATGCGGGTGCTACCAGTCACAAACTCCGGTCCTACCACTACTTCTACCGGAAACTCCGCCGCTGCGGCTACCGCAGAGCCAGTATTACACACAATACAGCCTGTTAAGACACCCGCTTGGCGCGCTTTTTCAAGGCCTCCAATGACATAAGGGGTACGACCTGAGGCGGCAATCCCAATTAAAGAATCTAGCTCATCGATTTCGTATTCGAGAAGGTCAATCCATGCTTGGTTGGGGTCATCTTCGGCATTCTCTACCGCTTTTCGGATGGCTTGGTCACCACCTGCCATGATACCAATCACCAAATCAAAAGGTACGCCATAGGTAGGGGGACATTCGGATGCATCTACTACACCTAGCCGACCGCTGGTACCTGCGCCTATGTAGAAAAGCCGACCCCCTTGCTTCATTCTAACCACGATTTGCTCTACGAGTGCTTCTATTTGTGGAATGGCTTTTTCCACGGCATAGGGCACAGTTTTGTCTTCATTGTTGATATTAGTTAACAGCTCTCTCACGCTCATGAGTTCGAGGTTATTATAGAGAGAGGTCGATTCGGTTGTAGATAGCATGTGCGTAAAAAATAAAGCAAATTTTTGAAAGTAAAATTCCTTTTGTGTTTATGAAGAACTTTACCTGAAAGATTAATTAAGAGTGGCTATGACCGTAACACTACCAGTGGTTTTGTCTTCCAAATTGACATTGAGGGTAGCATCGAGGGGTAAATAAATATCTACTCTAGACCCAAATTTGATAAAACCCATCTCAGAGCCTTGGCTTACTTGCTGTCCTTCTTTTACATACCAAACGATACGCTTGGCCAAAGCACCTGCAATTTGTCTAAACAAAATCTCTACACCATTTGGTGACTGAATAACGGTAGTAGTGCGTTCATTTTCGGTGCTTGATTTGGGGTGCCACGCTACTAGATATTTTCCTGGATGATATTTGAAATACTTCACAACTCCGCTGATAGGGTTCCAATTAATATGTACATTGATGGGTGACATAAAAATGGATACTTGTCGTCTTGGTCCTTTAAAGTATTCTGTTTCAACCACTTCTTCTATTACTACTACCTTGCCATCACAAGGTGCTATGACGTGCTTGGGGTTGATAGGAGAGAGGCGAGTAGGTTTACGAAAAAACTGTACAATGATAAAAAAGAATATAATAGAGGCTACTAGCCAAGTGGTGGTAAGCCATTCGATTTCGCCTAAAAAATTACGTAGGAGGGCATTGGTTCCTAATACAAACAGTGCCGCTAATCCAATACTAACAAAGCCTTCTTTATGGATAGTCATCATTCTTATACGTATAAAAAATAAATGCGGGGAAAGGAGGTGAGTCCTTTGCCCCGCAAAAATAGTAATCTTATTACTACTCTCTACTGCCTAGTGCTTACTTTTATTAATACCCCCCACGGAATTTGTAGGTACTCGCTACTTTGTCGATAGCCACAATGTAAGCAGCTAGGCGCATATTGACCTTGTATTTTTGTGAAGTGGCGTACACGTTTTCAAAAGCGTCTTTCAAAATACGGTCAGAGCGGCGGTTGATTCGTTCTAAGTTCCATTTATAACCGATTCGGTTTTGTACCCATTCAAAATACGAAACGGTTACTCCCCCAGCATTGGCCAAAATATCAGGAACTACCATGATACCTTTGTCATTGATGATGGTATCTGCATTGGCCGAAGTAGGTCCATTGGCACCTTCCACAATCATTTTGGCTTGGATATGAGCGGCATTTTCTTGGGTAATCACGTCTTCTTTGGCCGCAGGTACGAGCACATCTACCGGCAGTGCGAGCAATTCTTCATTGGTAATAGACTCTGCTTGTTGATAACCTTCCAATATCCCACCATTGGCAGCCCGATAAGCGATTGCGTCTTCTATGTCAATACCGCGCTCGTTATAATATCCCCCTGAAATATCACTAATCGCCTGAACCGTGACGCCCCGCTCATGCAAAAGCGCCGCTGCATACATGCCCACGTTTCCAAATCCTTGCACGGCAGCCGTAGTTCGGTAAGGGTTCAAACGCATTTTTTCCATCGCTGCCAATGCCGATACCGTCACGCCCCGGCCCGTGGCTTCTGTACGGCCTAGTGACCCACCCAATACCAAAGGCTTACCTGTCACCACCGCCGGAACGGTCATCCCCATGGCTTTGGAGTATTCATCCATGAGCCATGCCATTTCGCGGGGGCCTGTACCCATATCAGGAGCCGGAATATCTTTGTCAGGCCCGAATTCATCGAGCATAGCCGTCGTATAAGCACGCATCAAACGCTCAATTTCGCCCGCCGACATTTGGCGAGGGTTGCAAGCAATGCCTCCTTTGGCGCCTCCGTAAGGAATATCTACTACGGCGCATTTCCAAGTCATCCAAGCAGCTAGAGCGCGTACTTCGTCGATATTGACACCCATATCAAAACGAATCCCACCTTTGGCGGGGCCTAAGATGGTAGAGTGAATGACGCGGTAGCCTTCAAAAACCTTGATTTGCCCGTTGTCCATTGTCACAGGAAGCCCTACAACTACTTGTTTGCGAGGAACTTTGAGTATATGGTACATTTCGTCGCTGATACCGAGAAGCTCGGCTGCTTTGTCAAAGCGCGACATCATAGACTCCAGTGGATTCTCCTTATCTTTAATAGGAGCTGGCTCAATATAAGTCATAATTTTAACGATTCTGATTGTTTTGGAATTGCTGTTTGTTGAAAAAGGAAACGAACTAGCTACTTGCTTATTTTAGCAGTCTATTTCCTGAACGCAAACTTAATATCTTTATAACGAAAAAAACAAAAAGATAGTTTTTTCTTGTTTAAGTACAATTTGGTTTTTAAAGAAGGTTGTATCAATTAAATTATAAAGTGTAGAATCGTATAGAAGTTTAGTGTTTATTTCCCAAATAAAACTTGGTATTTATGACATTTTTGCAAATCAAAAAATAATAACTTTTTAGTAAACGGTCGCTAAAATCATTGGTATAAATAGAATAAAGCGTAATTTTGCGGCTGAATATCGAAGGCCGCCATTTAAGTTTTTACCCCAAACAGTAAACTGAGTATGACAGTACAGGAAGAAAAAAAGCGTTACTCCGAAGAAGAGTTGAAGGAGTTTGAAGGTATCATCAACCAGAAATTAGATGCTGCGCGCAATGAATTAGCGTACATTAAAGACACGTTGAGTCGGAAAAACGACAGTGGCACCGACAACACTGGCGCTGCTACCAAGTTGATGGAAGATGTAGATACAAGTGAGCGTGAGCAAATGAGTCAATCGGCCGCTCGCTTGCAGAAATTTATTACACAACTTGAGAATGCCCTTGTTCGTATCAAAAATGGTACCTATGGTATTTGTATAGATACGGGCAAGTTGATTCCAAAAGAGCGTCTACGTGCTGTGCCACACACGCAGCAGACGATTGAAGCAAAATTGCGTCGGGTATAAACTTTTAGGCTAGCTTCCCTAAGGCGACAAAAGTGCTATTCTTGCTAGTTGAAGCAAGAAAGTGCTTTTGTCGCCTTTTTTGTGAGCAAATATTGTTGATGGAATATATTTAAAGTGCAGATTTTTAGGAGATTAGAGATACGATGTTTTGATTTACACTTATTGCTCCATCCAACGAAGAAAATGAGAGGCTTTGGCTTTGCTGACCACGACGGTTTCGGGAGTAGCTAAACTAAGTTTTAAAACTAACTTCCGCGCAAAATATTGTTCTACTGAAATGATGGCCTCTTTGTGAACGATAAACTGCCGGTTGGCGCGGTAAAACATTTGCGAATCAAGTTGATTTTCAAGGTCGTCAAGCGAATAATGTAGCTGATAGCGGAGGTTTTTGTGGGTATAGGCGGCCAATGTTCCATTTTCGTAATAAAAAAAGGCAATTTCATGGGCTTTGATGGGGAGGATTTTGTCTTTGAAATAAACCAATAACGTCGATTTATGCGAAGGCTTGAGAACCGAGAGAAGGTTCTCAAGGGGTGTATTAGGGGCTTTAAATGCGTTTTTTAAGGTATTTAGCTTAGATAGTCCTTGCTGTAACCGCTCTTTATCAATAGGTTTGAGAAGATAATCGATACCATTGGTCTCAAATGCTCGAATGGCGTACTCATCAAAAGCTGTACAAAAAATCACCGGTGCTTGTATCTTGACCGCCTTGAAAATGTCAAAACTGAGGCCATCAGCTAGTTGAATATCCGAAAAGATAAGATCAGGGCTCGGGTGTTGGTTTAACCACTCAATCGATTCTTCAACGGAAGATAAAATACCCATAATCTTAGCTTCGGGGTAGGTATCTTCGAGCATCCGCCTGAGTTCTTTTGCGGCTTTTATCTCGTCTTCTATGATGAGTATTTGTGACATGCGAGCAAAGGAAGTTTGACCGTAAAAGTATGAGAAGTTTGAGAGATTTCGACTGATTTGTCGGCCAATAAAGCATATCGACTGATAATGTTTTTAAGTCCTATTCCAGTACTTTCCTCTACTGATTTTTTGGGTTGTAGATTGTTTTGAACAACTAAATAGCCATTCTCATTAAAAATGCTGATTGTGAGGGGTTTGTTGAGAGAAATGACATTGTGCTTTATGCTGTTTTCCACAAGTATTTGTAACGACAACGGGGGAATACTACATTTCAAGGTCTCAGTCGATACCTTGATATCAATCAAAAGAGCGTCTTCAAAACGTTCTTGTAAGATGTAAAAGTAAGATTTTACAAAGTTAAGTTCTTCTTCAATCAGGGCTAAATGACGTTCTGAATGATGAAGCAAATAGCGATATACATTTGAAAGTTGTACCACATAATTTTTTACATTTTCTTCCTCAGTCAATGTTTTGAGGGTATTCAATGAATTAAATAAAAAATGGGGGCTGATTTGTTGTTTGAGCGAACCAAGACGTGCCGATAGATTATCTTGTTTTAAGTGCTCTATCTCCAACTTAATTTTTTGGGTACGAAGCAGTAAGTTGAAGTAGTAAATAATAAAAGATAAAACTCCGCCTACCATCATACCTCTAAAAAGTATAATTCCTACGCGTTGTTTCCAAGATAAATCATTTAAAAAAAATGAAATGATAGGTCGAGGAAGAAGCTGAATAAAAAAAGAATAATGAAGCAGCGAGAGGAAAATGCACCCCCATACTCCCACCCAGAGCCGGAGATAAATATTTGTAAAACGACGGCTTTGAAAAAGTACTTGTAAAAGAATCCAACAGAGCAGCGAAAATGTAAATGTAAAGAAGAGGTTTTGGGTGATATTGCTGAGATTATCCATTTCAAAGCGAATAATCCGAGGTAGCAGTGCCAGTATTGAGATGAAAAGAGAGATGACGGCTCCGGTTTTTATTTGGTATTTTTTCATGTAAAAATCTTAAAATCGCAATGTTTCCAAAATTACCATTCTCTAAATTGTCAACCCAATTTTTGAAAAAATCCTCATAAGTAGCCTTTATGGCTTTATCACTACTGTTTGCTTTTGAGAAGTGTGTGCACTGAAATAACCTAAAGCACCTCCAACAATATTGCTTGGAGGATTGGTAGGAGTAGTGCCTTGATTAACCCCGTCACCTTGAAGTCTCATAAGCGTATTAAAATACTCATAAGCCTCTTTGGATATACATTGCATTTCGACAGTAATGGCATCATTTGCGGCAATATCAATGTCGCTATTGATGGACTGGCGGATTGAATTACCATTTGTAAAAGCATCAGAACGTACAAACACCGTCCGAGACTGTAGGCCGTTATGATAACTAACCCACCGATAGAAGTTTTCGGACGATGCAGGGTCTTTAAAAATAGCTACCATGCGGGTTTGAGAGTTATTTTGTGGTCTGCGAGGCCCTTCTTCATAGGTCAATTCTTCAAAATTCACTTGTTGGGGCATGGTGGAAATCGCCGAATATATTTGACCATTGTAGGCTACTTTTAAAGCATAGGTATGTCCTTCTATACCTTTGAGGGCAGTGATAGCATATACACCTGCTGAAGTTTGAATGAGCTTTTCTGACTCGCCAGTTGTTTGGTCGGTAAGGCTTACATCTGCCGTTGTGATGGGGGGAAATTCGTTTTTCAATTGAAAATCGACGCTTGTAGTGATGATTACTTCATTTTCGGAAGGGGTATTGGTAATTTTCCCCTCAATGACCAGCTGAGGCTCTACTTCTCTTAAATCCAATTGAATCGTATCAACGCAAGAAGTAAGACTGACTAAACTAAACACTAGCAATAAAGAGTTGAGAATAAGTGTATTGGAAGATTTCATGGATGTAATGGAAAATTTTAGTGGAGTATTGAAGTTATGTGTCTCCATTGACTCATTTTTTGGCAGTAAATACAGTGATTGACAAGAGCCACTGCGTAAACATTTAAAATTTGAAATTGTAAGTGATGTAAGGAACATACTTAAAAAGCGACACGCGTTGTACTTCGGTTGCATCACCGTTTTCTTCAAAATTGATGGCCCAAGGATTAGCCCTCCCGTAGGCATTGTAAATCCCAAACGAAAGATCCGAATCGAAATGCTTCCGTTTGTTGAATTTGAGCGTAGCCCCCAAATCAAGTCGGTGATAATCAGGCATTCGATACCCGTTTCGCTCCGAATATTGAAAAACTACCGCATCATCAATCCGGTATTTGCCTGTCGGAAAAGTGACGGCGTTGCCGGTATTGTAAACCCAAGTTCCCGAAAAAGTCCATTTATTAGAAAGCCTATACACACCCACCACCGATAAGTCGTGGGTACGGTCTTGCTTGGCGGCGTACCACTGACCTTGATTGATACCGTCGATTTGTTTTTCGGTACGAGAAAGGGCATAGCCTACCCAGCCTGTAAGTTTGCCGCTATTTTTACGTATCAAGAATTCTATTCCATAAGCCCTTCCTTGCCCAAAAAGAAGCTGTGATTCGATTTGGTCGTTGTAAGTCAAGTCAGCTCCGTCTTTGTAATCTATCTGGTTTTTCATGGTTTTATAATAAACCTCTGTACTTAGCTCATAGGCATTGTTGTACAGGTTTTTAAAAATTCCAAAAGATACTTGGTCGGCTATTTCGGGTTTGATTTGAGCCGTGCTCATGAGCCAGCGGTCGGTAGGAGAAGAAGCGTTGGAATTGGTGAGCAAATGGAGGTTTTGTACATTTCGGGTATAAGAACCTTTGACCGAAAGCGAAGGGCTTGCGATGTATGCTACCGAAAGCCTAGGCTCTACATTGAAATAATGAGTCTGGCTTTGGGCACTATCTAAGGTCAAGAAAGAGGTTATTCGGAGGCCATATTCCATACTAAACTGAGAAGAAGGTTGCCATTTGTTGCTAAAAAAAGCAGCATTTTCAAGGGCTGTTCGGTTGGGTTCGCTGGTGTTGTTGACACTTGAATTTGGAGCATTGGCGATGCGGTTGCGGGGGCTAAGGGTATGGTGTATGAAATTTACCCCAAACCGCATTGCATTTTTGGGATTGGGGAAATAGCTAAATTCTTGTTTGAGGTTGAAATCTTTGATAGAAGAAGATAGGTTAAATTCATTGCTTCCATTGGCGATACTGACGCTATAATCGTAATTGCTGTAAATGAGTGACGTATTGCTAAATAGTTTTTCGCTGAAAAGATGATTCCAACGAAGTGTGCCAGTGGCATTGCCCCAATCGATGCCAAACAAATCCCCCAAGCCAAATTTGTCTCGTCCAAAATAACCCGATAAGTAAAGTCGATTTTTGTCCGAAAAAGTATAGTTCATTTTGGCATTGAGGTCATAAAAGTAAAGCGTGTTTTGATTGATATCTGGGTCGGAAGAAAGCTTGAGAAAGGCATCGGCGTAGGTACGGCGTCCAGTAATAAGAAATGAACTCTTGTCTTTTTGTAAAGGCCCTTCTACCGATAACCGACTCGAAATCAGGCCGATGCCGCCTCCTACGTAATAGTCTTGATTGTTGCCGTCGTTCATTTTGACATCAAGTACCGAAGATAATCTACCGCCGTATTGTGCGGGCATACCTCCCTTATAAATGGATAGGTCTTTGATAGCGTCGGCATTGAAAGTAGAGAAAAACCCCAACAGGTGAGACGCATTGTAAACAGGAGCTTCGTCAAGAAGAATGAGATTTTGGTCAGCATTGCCACCCCGTACATTGAAACCACTATTGCCTTCTCCTGCCGATTTGATTCCGGGCAAAAGTTGCATTATTTTAAGAGGGTCTCTTTCGCCCATTAAAGCCGGGATATTATTGATTTCTTTGATACTCAGCTTCTCAACACCCATGGTAGGGTTTGTTATCTTGTCGTTGTCGGAAGTGGCTTTGACAACAACTTCAGCCAACAGCGCCGTGTTTTCCAAAATCAACAAATCTAGCTTTTGGTTAGAAGTAAGAATTACCTGTGTTTCTTTGGTATCGTAGCCAATCAAGCTAGCCGCTATGGTGTAAGTCCCTTGAGGTAAAGTGAGTGAATAAAAACCGTATTCATTGCAAGTGGTACCGGTGTTGGGGAGTTCTTTTACCCGAACGGTGACCCCAATCATCGTTTCGCCTGTTTTGGCGTCTTTGATAGTACCGCTGATAGTGTACTTGTTTTGGCCTAGGGCAGAATGTACTACTAATAAAGCAAAAAGGAAGTATTTTAAGATTTGTAGCATAACTGTTTGGTGACATTGTTTGCTACAAAATGACGCAAGAACGAGAAGAGAGAAATGAAGAAAAGAAATGAAGCGGACAGAAAAGCAAACTAAACGGGCGAAAGCAATATAAGCTGATTCAAGAGTCTAATGGAGCAATTGAATCAGCCTATGAAAAACTTACCCCTCAGACTTGCCTTCTTGCTTACTAGCGCGGTTGGCGTTTTTGATTTGGGCTTCCAAAATATCCCACATTTGGGGAGTGACTTCCCGTAAGAAATTAAACTGCCCCCCGTTTAATACTTCTCCACCATCGAGCGTAATGACTTCTCCCGTCATATAAGCCGAAAAGTCGGACATGAGATAGGCCGCAAGATTGGCTAATTCTTGATGCTCGCCCGTGCGGTGAAGAGGGATACGGTTTTCGAAAGCAAATTTTTCGGCCAAATCTTTCGGAAAAAGACGGTCCCAAGCTCCCTTTGTAGGAAAAGGCCCCGGTGCGATTGCATTGAGCCTGATGCCGTATTGTCCCCATTCATAAGCCAACGACTTGGTCATTGCCAAGGCGCCTGCTTTGGCCATGGCCGAAGGAACCACCCAGCCTGAACCTGTCCAAGCATAAGTAGTGGAAATATTGAGAATTGTACCTTTGATTTGGTTTTCAATCCAATATTTCCCAATCGCAAGGGTAAAGTAGTACGTTCCTCTTAAAACAATATCCACTACGGTATCGATAGCTTTGTAAGAAAGCCGTTCGGTAGGACTAATAAAATTGCCAGCGGAGTTGTTGACCAAACCATGAACCGCACCAAATCGACTGATCCCCGCTTCAATAACTGCTTCAATCTGGTCGGTTTTTCGGACGTCACATTCTGCGGCTAGTACTTGCCCCCCAGTGGCTTCGGCGAGTTCTTGGGCAGTGGCTTCTAGCACCGCTAAACGGCGGCTACAGATGACTACATTGGCACCCAATTCAAGAAAATATTTGGCCATCGATTTGCCAAGGCCAGTGCCGCCGCCCGTGACGATGATGGTTTTGCCCGCCAAAGAGCCTTCGCGTAGCATAGGTTGGGAATAGTTCATGGAAAGTGTTTAAATGCTAAAAATATAAGTGAATGTACTAAGTTGAAAAGGCGTTGATGAGGTACTTGGTGTTGTAAATCAATGGGTTAAACAAGGTCGTGCTCCTACTTAAAAGTAGCCTCACGCTTTTGCATTTTGGCCTGAAATGCCTCGGTTAAATCATCAGATAGCAGCATCGCTGCATTCCAGCTAGCAATGTATTCGAGTCCATCGCCGACAGAATGATCTCTCGAATAGTTCATGACATTTTTAGTGCCTCTGATAGCCAAAGGAGATTTGCTCGCAATGAGTTGGGCTATGTTGAGAATTTCGGCATTCATTGCATCAGGGGTTTCAAAACTTCGATTGACCAGCCCAATGCGTTCGGCTTCTTGTCCGCTCACGTTTCGCCCCGTAAAAGCCATTTCGCGGGCTATGCCAGGAGCAATGATTTTGGGTAAACGTTGGAGCGTGCCTAAATCGGCCACCATACCCATATCTATTTCTTTGACCGTAAAAAAAGCATCGGAGACGGCATAGCGCATATCGCAAGCACTTGCAATATCCACCCCTGCGCCAATGCATCCTCCATGAATCGCCGCAATGACGGGCTTGCTACATTGCTCGATAGCGTTGATAGGAGCTTGTAAGTCAAGGATTTTTTTGCGAAGTTGTTCGCGTTTTCGTCCTTCACATTTTTGTGAAAATTGAGCTACATTCATCAGCAATTCTAAATCAATACCAGCGCAAAAATGTTTGCCTGCTCCGCTGAGGATGATTACTCTTACGTCTTCATTTTCATCTAAATGGTCAAAAATACTTTTCATTTCGTCCCATGCTTTTTGATTGAGAGCATTGGCGCGCTCGGGGCGGTTGAAAGTAACATGCGCAAGATGAGATTCTATGTTAAGCTGAAAAGTTTCGAAATTCATAGCATATGTAGAAAGAAAAGGTAAGCACTAAAAACCTGATTTTGAATTCATCATTTTATAAGCAAATGTTCTGCTTGCATACTATATTACAAACCTACACAACTAATTTTTGATTCAAAAAGATTTGGTGTAAAATTGTGTAGTTAGTTGACCATCGATTCAAACACTCATTTTAAGTATGAATATAGAAACACTTGCCATTCAAAGTACCCAATTTCACGATGCCAATGCCAGTGCAGTAGTACCGCCGATTTATCTATCAACTACTTTTGAAAGAGAAGCAGACGGCAGTATGCCGCACGGACATATTTATACCAGAGCCAGCAACCCCAATCGCAATTCCTTGGAAAAAGCCTACGCAGCTTTGGAGGGAGGAGCCGTTGGGATGGCATTTGCCTCGGGACAGGCGGCTGCGAGCACTATTTTTCAATGTTTAAAACCTGGCGACCACGTAATTATCCCCGACGACGCCTACTACGGTACTCCCGCGTTGCTAGAAGATGTGATGCGTATATGGGGGTTAGAATATTCCAAAGTCGATATGGGGGATGTAGAAGCCGTAGCCCGTAGTTTTAAGCCCAATACCAAACTTGTATGGATAGAAACACCTTCAAATCCACAACTTAAAATTGCGGATATCGGGGCGATCGCCGACTTAGCGCGTCATAATGGCGCTTACTCTGTGTGCGACAATACTTGGGCAACGCCTATTTTACAGCGTCCGCTTGATTTGGGTTGTGATGTATCAATGCACTCTGCTACCAAGTATTTTGGAGGACACAGTGATTTGCTGAGTGGAGCTTTGATTTTCAAAGAAAATAGCCCCTTGGCCGAAAAAGCTCGGCAAATTCAGGCACTAGGAGGGGCTGTGCCGTCGCCTTTTGATTGTTGGTTGATTTTGCGGGGTATTAAAACCTTGCCTTTGCGCGTGCGTCAGCAGTCGGCCAATGCCACTCAGTTGGCTCATTTTCTAAGTACTCATGCTGGTTTGGAAGCCGTGCATTACCCCACATTAGAGAGTCATTTGGGCTATGAAGTTGCCCAGAAACAAATGCTTTCGGGTGGTGGTATGCTATCAATCCAAGTCAAAGGAGGGGCAGAAGAAGCATTGAGAGTTAAGAGCAAAGTGAAAGTGTTTGTACGGGCTACTAGCTTAGGAGGGGTAGAGAGTTTGATAGAGCATCGTGCTACGGCAGAAGGCGCGCATTCGGTCAGTCCTAAGAATTTGTTGCGTATTTCGGTAGGACTAGAGCACATCGATGATTTGATAGCAGATTTGGCGCAAGCACTTTCATAAGGGCAAGTCTTTGATTATCAAAATATTGGTTTCAAAGCGGTATTTTTCAGAAATTTTATCTTAATTTTTTTTGAAAAATTTTACTCAAAACGCTTGACAAACGATTTAAAACATCTACCTTTGCAGTCCCAAAGCAACGAGCTCTGGGACAAAAATTAGAGAGATGGCAGAGTGGTCGAATGCGGCGGTCTTGAAAACCGTTGACTGTAACAGGTCCGGGGGTTCGAATCCCTCTCTCTCTGCTGAAAGCTTTTGACTATGAGGCCACCGCTTATATAAGGCGGTGGTTTTCTGCATTTTAGGGGGTTGATTCTCAGTTTTTCACTTCACAGTTACGTTTACAATTACGTCGGGGCGTCGCAGTTACGTCATTTTTTTGGCTTCTTTTTTGTGATATTTTTTTGAGTGGTGTGGCCCAAAGCACACACACACTTATGTTCAATTTTAAGCAAATGTTTGTTTTGTTTTGGTTTCGGAAAAGTGACTCGAAGGCCGAAAAACTAAAAAGAGAAGAAAATCCAAATTATGACACTTTGGGAGGTCTATGCTGCCGAATAACGATAGCCACGCAAGTAGAGGAAATAGGAAGCGTACATATCAATATTAAGAGGTCGGCATGGGACGAAAAAACTCAGCGAGTGATAGGGAATGACTCTAACGCTCGCCGTTATAACAGAACTCTCAATGACATAAAAAATAAGCTAGAGCGTATCTATGAACTCCTACAGATAGAACATGGTGATGAAGTCACTCCCAAAATGGTGAAGGACTTGTTTACGGGTAAGAAGTTTTTTAGGTACACTTTTGAGCAACTCATTGAGGAATATTTTAAAGACAGAAAAGAGGAGAAGGAGGCGGGGCTAGTCAGCCAAGAAACGCTTGATGTGCACCAAAATTATTCCAAAAATTTTAAAGAATACTTAGTACTGAAAGGATTAAAGACACTGGCACCGAGTCATTTTGAAGAAGACCATTTAGATGGATTTAAGATTTTTTTGATGTCTAAACCAAAGAGTTTTGTGTATGGGCATACTCGAAAACACCTGAGTTGGGTTAAGCAGCTATTGAAACACTCACTTCGAAAGAAAAGAATAAAATCAAATCCTTTAGAAGGGGTGATAGTGAAAAGTGAACCAGATGACCCTGATACTACTCATTTGACCATATCCCAATTAGAAAGGGTAGTGGCTTTTGATTTTATGAAGCTCTATGCTCAAGGGTACATTGCCCAGGAGACTGCAATCCGCCTGGACCGAGAACGCGATGCTTTTGTTTTCTCGGCTTTTACGGGGATGCACCATTGCGATTATACCAAGCGCAAGTATTGGTTGGAAACCTACAAAGGGGCGACGTTTTTGAAAGGAAAGCGAAAAAAAACACAGAAGGTATTTAGTCTGAAGCTGCTTGAGCCAGCGGTAGCTATCCTCCAAAAATATGGTGGGCAGATTGAAAATCTTCCAGTGAAATCTAACCAAAAACGCAACACTACACTGAAGGAGCTGGCCACGATGTGCAAAGTGCCTCTGGTTTTGAGTACGAAAATCGCAAGAAAAACATTTGCTAACATGGCACTGAATGTGCTGATGTTGGACGAAGGTGATGTGGCGGCTTGTTTGGGTTTAACGACCACCCGCAGCCTAAAACATTACGTAAAAATTAAAGAGGAGCGAATAGCGCGTAAAATGACATCGTGGAATGATGTATTGCGTATAGATGCAGCCTAAAATTAGTTAAATAAATGTTAAACTGGCCATGCCACTAAACTTTATTCTATGAAAAAAATGAGTTAAATCGGAGTGTATGATTATCAAAAAATCTTCTTTTTTTATTGAAAAATACTTGCCGAAAGACTTGCTTGTCGAGACAACAAGTGCGTTGTTTGTTCTATCAAAATAAACGCATAACACACAGATAATCAAATGAATACGCAAGAGATTTTAAGCCAAAGCTGGACTAAAACCCGCAAAATTCAAGAGCTAATTTTAATCGGACTTACACGCACCCAAATCGCGCAATTAGTCACCAACGGCAACTACGGATTTGTGCAGAACGTGTACGCTAAAATGAAGGCTGAAGGAAAACTTAACCAAGTAGCCATCGAAAATTTTAACCATAGCCCCTTCAATAAAAAATTTGGTATCGAAATCGAAGCCTATAACGTAGAGATGCACGTTTTAGCTAATAGCCTACAAAACGCAGGAATCAGATGCTTTGTGGATGGCTACAACCACCACACAAGAAGCTACTGGAAAATCATTTCGGACAGCAGCATCAGCGGAGTAAACGCTTTTGAACTCGTAAGTCCGGTGCTGGAAGGCGAAGCAGGGTTGGAAGAAGTAAATAAGGTATGTGAAGTGCTTAAAAATTTGAACGCCTATATCAATAAAAGCTGCGGATTTCATGTGCATTTTGACGCTCAAAATTTTGACCTCCGCCAATGGAAAAACATTTATAAAAACTACGCAGGATTTGAAAACCAAATCGACGAGCTGATGCCACAAAGCCGACGCGGAAACACCAACTACTACTGCCGCAGCTTAAATAGCATCAGAAACCTAAACGCTAAAATCGACCTAGTAAGCTCGCTAAACCAAATGCCTGAGGTATTTAACAACAGCAGATATTTTAAAATTAACCCCACCTCATACAGTCGCCATAACACCATCGAATTTCGCCAACACAGCGGAACGATTGAATACTCGAAAATCTCAAACTGGCTCGTATTTTTGCATAACTTGGTTGATTATTCAAAAAACCACCTCGCAACCGACCACAGCTGGGACACGCTCAAAAGCATTAATCAAGCCGAGGTAATTACTTTTTACCATAACCGTAAACAAGAGTTAGCCGCATGAAATTTATAACTGAAGACGGGGAGGCCATCGAAGGAGCCTCCCCCCAACAAATAGTGGAGGCACTGCGTGATGGCAGTCGCTTTGGTTCGGAGGAGGGACTCGAAGAATACATGGAGGGATTTGCCTATCGAATCAAAATTTGGAACGGCGCCGTGGTGCGTGTTGATACCATTGAAAATTTTATCGCCGACCTCGAAGCCTGTAAATATTGGCGGCGAGTTGAGTAAGACATGTATATTATGCGTTTATAATTCGGAATCCCCCAGCCGCTTGGTTGGGGGATTTTTTTTCTAGTTATTTTTCACACTAAGTGGATGACTTCTAGGTCCCAAAAAAAACTTTAACTTATTGTTAGATTTTTGTTAAACTTTTCTTAGACTTTTCTTGCTTTTTGGTTTTATATTACCTAGGTTTGTGGCATTGAATTATAGTTACACATATCTGAAACGTTGAGGTAATCTCAACACAACTTGAAAAAAAATGAATCAAATTAAACAAAGAGTTGCTTACGTCCAGGATGGAAGCAGCAGAAAAAAAACAATTAAAAAGACATGGCTAATTCGCTTAAAACCAACGAGTTTGGAGATGTGCTCGTAAACTTAAAATCTCATTTAGTGGCTCGAAAAGATACCAAAGGGCTAAAATTGTTAAAAGATTTAGAAGATGACCTCAGGAGATTAGACATATCTTCTGACAGAAGTAGAAGTAAGCAAAAATTATGGAAAAGAATTTACGAAATTATTAAAAATCTTCACTTTTTACACACAGTGCTAGAAAAGATTACGGACCAAGATATAACAGATTTATTAGAATAGGGAATATAATTTTTCAACAAATAAAACATACTATGTTAAGTTCAGTGGGTCATTCGATAGCTAAATATCGAAAGAAAACTGGCTTGAGTCAAAAGGAATTGGCAGAAAGGCTTGGCATTACTCCTACCTATATGTCTCTAATTGAGAAGGGTAAGAAGTGGCCAAGCCACATCCTACTAAAAAAAGTTTGTTCTGAATTGAATATTGAAGAACATGACCTCTATAAGGACCTTTTTTTAGAAAGTTTGGGAAACAAAAAATTAAGTGAACCACAGAAAGAAATAGTTCATTTACTTCGAATATTGATTGATAAAGTTGCCCAAATTAAGTAATTGTCACTAGCCTATCTTCTCAGCTTTAGAAGTAAATCCTGACAGATTCAGGTTTTCTATTTTTATGTCCTTTCGCTAGCGGGGTGAGTAGCTCATCTTTGTCCTAAAAAAATATGAAACGGGACATCGCTAAGCTACTACTACCTATCTGCGCCGTCATCACGGCCATTACAGCCTTGCTGGCTTTTGGGTGCATTGCCCTCGAACTTTACTACGCTTTTTCCAAATGAAGCGCGTTTGGAACTTCGTAAGGAACTGGCTCCTCTCGGCCACTCCTTCGACCGCCCCAAGTACTTCCAACCGCCTGACGCCTGTTTTGATAGCAGGGGGTTTGGGGATCGTATTGGGCATTTTCCTCGGTCGCCAACTCAACCCTAGCCTTCCAGCGGCTACCGCACCGCCTTACGTAGTATCATCAGATTCTACGCTTCAGCTACAGCTACGCCAACTCCAAATCGAACTCCACCAAACCCATGAAACCATCATCGACCTTCGCGAGCAAATGGCGCTGGATAGCGTGCGCCGTATGTCTGAGCTGGAAGCTATGCGCACAATCAACGAGCGGTACCAAAAGCGATAGCATCCGAGCGGAGTACCAGCGCAATGCCAATCGGATACTGGAGGACTTACGGCGGGCTGATTTTTTGGCCGAGCGACTAGAGACCCAAAAACGCCAAATGGCCGATTGGCTGGAGCAGCTCAACACCGAAACTCAGAAACGTCAGAAGTGTGAACAACAGCTGCCTGTATTGGTGGCGGCGGTGCATGCTGCCCAAGAACAACAACGCCAAACCCGCCAAAAACTCCTGCGGCGTAACTTAGAAGTGTGGGCGTGGCGCATAGGCGCGGCGGCCGTGCTGTGGTGGAAGCTCAAGCCCTAAAATTCCGTCCTTTTTTGGGGGATGATTTTGAGGGAGTTTTGCTCAAAATATCCTGAAGATGAAACCTGAATTTTTGAGTAACCATACTGCCATGAAGATCCTGAAAAATGAAGGGGACTATACCCCCGAAGAACTGGAGCAACAAGCATCTGAGCTGGCTGAGCGTGCTCGTGAAGCGCGTGAACGAAAAGCCCGCGAACGCCAAGCCCAACTGGAGCGCGACCGTGCCATTGACATGGATACGCTGGCTACCACCAAAGACCGACTCAAAGAACTGGATGCGGTCATGAATGTAGCGGGCAAACTCAGCCTTGAAGAAGCCAAGCAGTTGGCGCGTGAGCGTCAAAACCTGCTAGATGGTATCCGCGAAATCGAGACCAAGTATGATTTAGGTCAGGAACCGGCACCCGTACCCGAGCGTGACCTACAGCCCACGGCCAATGCCGCTTGGGTCACCACCCTCAAGATAGTGGCCTTGCTGCTTTTGTGTTGGGGCATTGTGCTGTATTCGGGCGATTGGATACTGGGCAAATACCCCCAAGCGGCTGTTTACAATGAAGTGAGTTTCCAAAAAATTCTCTTTGGTTTTTCGGTTTTTATTGGCGGATTTGTGAGCGTGATTATCGCGCTCAATGTGTTCTTTCCGGGTTTTGGCCGCTACTTCAACCCCTTCAACCACTCCGAATTAGATTTTTACGAGGACTTTAAAGAACTAACCCAATGGCAACGAAATTTAATCGCCTTGGCCTTGTTTGGCTTTTTATTGGTGTGCTTTGTACTGGTAGCCGCGGGCAAACTGGACTAGTGGCCGCCGATTCTCTACGGGAAAAGATTTGGCACACTGCCCTTGGGGAAGTAGGCCTGCGGGAGCCGCGTGGCCGCAACGACCACCCTCGTATCCTGGACTATCACCGAGCGGTGAGTACATGGCTCTACAAGCATCGTCCGGTGGCGCCCTATTGCGCGAGTTTTGTGTGGTACTGCTACAGTAAAGCGGGTGTAAAACCCAAAATCGCCAATCCAGCGCGGGCGCGGGAATGGTTTTTGGTATCGAAGCAAACGGTACTGACGCAGCAAAGCTTACGGGGCAACCGTCGAATGCTGAAGCTGCCGAAAAAGGGGGATGTCATCGGCTACATTTTTTACGGAGGGGCGATTTCGCACGTGGAGATTTTGGAGCGTATCGACCTTGAGGAAGGCTACGTATATGCTATCGGGGCCAACACTTCGGGTGCCCAAGCCTACAATACCGTCAATCGAGAGGGCGACGGCGTGTACTACGTGCGGCGGTCGGTGAAGTCATTTTACAAGATATCAGATGTCCTCACACCATGAATCGGACGGTCTTATTGATAATTGTTTTGTTGGCTTCCATGGGGATTCTGTACCGTTTTGTACCAAAAGTATCTTTAAAACAACCTTTGGTACCTTCTATTGTGACCAAGCCACCCTATACGCCAGTAGCCTACCTGACAGCTACTGATAGTTCGGCTTACTGGAAAGCCAAATATGATTCCCTCTACCACCTGTGGACGGAAGCCCGCGAACGAATTTTTACCAAAAAGAAGTATCAACCCAATAACAATTAACTCAAAGCCATGAAACTGACACTAATGGAGCGTTTCAACGCCCCCATGCCCCAATTCTTTCAAACACTCTTCAAAATCGGCGGCATTGTGGTGGCCGTCGGGGTGGGTTTAGGAGCGGCCCACGAAAGCTTGGTGGCGCAAGGACTACCCGTACCCGAATGGTTGGCTTACTTGGTGGGTGCCGTAGGAGCGGTCACCTCCCTGATTGCCAAATTCACCGTCAAACTCGATAAGTAATGGCCAAGAAGGTCATAAAACGCCGGGCGATGTTTGCCGATATGCACCAGCAGGATATCCCCAGTGGCGACGGTCTGCGTACGTTTGAGATTGCCTACCGCAAAGTAGACGGGAGCCTATCGCGCAAAAAACGCGTCAGTAAGTCGTTTCGCCGCACGCCCGGGCAGTCGGGTTTTCGAACGCATATCGGCCACAATCACCTGCTGCTCCTGCACGACCACCAGACCAACGAAGATTTTAACATTCATATCGACCTCATTGTGGAGTACAATGGGATGATAGTAGACCACAGCGTATGAAAGTACAACAAATATCAGAGGGGCTTTTTGTGCTGCAAAATGCGGTACTGGAGCTGACCCCCGTCCGAGACCAGAGTTTTGGGGTGGGGAGTGTGTGGCAAGCCCAAAGCGACCACTTACCGCACGTTCGCTGGGGAGCGGGCGACGATGAACCCAACTGGATTAACAAGCTCATCGAAAAAAACAATCAAGTGCGGGGACAGCTCGAAGCCCTGCGCGATATCATCTACGGCACGGGAGTAGGTTTTTTTAAAAGGGAAATAGTGGAAGGCAAGGTGAGTTTAAGTCCTTTCTACGACCAGCAAGTGGAAGATTGGGCGTACGAAACCGACCTCAACGACTACATCGTGACCTCTATCAACCAGATGACCCACACGGCCAATCGATTTACGCGCTGGGTATGGGACATCAAAAAACGCTGGTACCGCCTCGACGTCAGCGACGGATTTATGACGCGGGTGGGGCGACCGGGAGCGGGTGGCGTGTATGAGTACCACGTCAATCCTTACTTTGGGGAGCGGGGACTCTACCGTCCCAACGATACCCAACGCCTGCCCGTCTTTGAGCCTCATCAGCATGAGGCCAACATCGCTCGACTTGTGACCATGCGTCAGAGCAAAATCAAGATTCCGGGCAACCCTTACTACTCCTACCCCGCGTGGTGGTGTGCGCGGAGCTGGATTGAACTTGCCAACTTGATCCCTATTTTTCACTTCAATGGCATCAAAAACGGCTACAATATCAAGTACTTGATTCGGATGCCGATGGATTATTTTGACAAAGAAGGCAGCAAACCCCTCGACGAAAAAGCCGTGAAGGGCAAATGGAAGGATTTTTCGGAGCGGCTCAACTCTTGGATGGCGGGCGAAAAGCAAGTCAACAAAACGATGCTCATCAAATACCTGCGTGGTAGTGACGGCAAGGCACTCGACAACGTGGACGTAGTCCCCCTGAAAAACGAGATGTCGGATTCGGCCTACTCTCAAGTATGGGAGATGGCCAACATCAGCATCGCCAATTCGATGGGGATTCTCCCTACTTTGGCGGGGGTCAATCCGGGCAAGGGCAACGACTCGGGTAGCCAAATCCGGGTCATGGCGGAGTTTCAGCAGGGCAACCGCACGGCCATTGTACGCAACGCCATTTTGGAGGATGTGCGCCACAGCCTCGTAGCAATGGGCAAGCGGGACATCATCCCGATGTTTAAAGATGTATCATTGACCACCCTCGACGTCGCTCCTACGGGCAAAGCGGCCGTCGTTAACCACGGCTCAGTATGATGTTGACCACGATTGCGACGTTCAAAAAACACATTTCGGGGGTGCAGGGTGCCCTTGCCGAAGCGACGGTGCTGAGTCATCTGAAGGCCGCGAACCGAGAGTTTAAACAGCGCGTTGGCGCGCCTTTGTTTGGATTCATCGCGGCGATTACGGCCACTGCTAGCGAAGATGAAAAAGACTTGCGCGAACTCGCCGAAGCCGTCGTGTGCTGGAAAGCCTACGACTTGGCCATGCCTCACCTGAAGATGCGAGTGAGCGATATGGGGCTGTTGGTACAACTTCCCCAAAATACGGCCATGCCCACCAAATGGTACTATACCGATACCAGAGATGCCAACATGGTGATGTATGATTTGTTTTTGGAGCATTTTTATACCCAACTCGAAGTGGTAGCCCCGGCGGTATGGACTACTTCAGAAGCCTACCAAGCCCGGAATGCCCACTTGCTCCGAAGTCCCCAAGAACTTGATAAGTACGTGGGGTTGGTTGGACGAAACGCCCGTTTCTTTGACCGTTTGGTCATGTACATTGGCCGCGCTGAGGAGCTGTACATTGCTCCGGCGGTGACGGAAGAAGTGTACGGCGCACTATTGGAGAAATGGCAAACGCCCACGCTCCTCAGCCCGACCGACAAAATGCTGATAGAACGGATTCGGAAAGCCTTGGGCCCGTTGGCCGTCTATGAAGCCTATCCGTATTTACCGTTACTCATCGACCAGGAGGGCATTCGCCAAATCCGAAAAACCGACGGTACTCGTGAAGAAGATATCGTGGATAGCAAGCAGCGCGACGCGCAGCGGATGCAGCTCCTCAACGACGGGCAACTCTACCTTGCCAAACTCCGCCAATGGCTCGACTCGGTGGCGAGTGAAAGTCTCTTTCCAGCCTACCACACGCGGCTGATGCAGGAACAATGCTCGCCCAGCGACGATGATTTTACCCATTCAGCCAGTATTGTTTTATGAAAAAAATTCCTTTACACCCTCACACCTATGATTTGCCTGAGTCGTGGCAGGAGCTACCCCTTGAGCGTCTACCGAGGGTGGTAGAAGTGGCTTTTTTGAAAAGAGAAAGTGCTTTCACTTACCATGCGCTCTTTAGAGCGGTGCTAGGGATTGAAGAGCGCGACTATCGGCGCATGATGAATCGGTATTTTGGCCGACACGTTTCGGACAAAACCCGCGAGAAAAATGCCCAGGAACTTCACTTGTTGTTGATGTCGCTACGCTGGATTTGGCAAACGGATTTGACCCAACGCCCTTTTGGGTATCTCCAAATAGGCAAAGAAAGGTGGCTGCTCCCCGATGAAGATTTTAAGACCATGAGTTGGGGGGAGCTGAGTGATGCTTTTGTGCATTCCAAAGCTTACGCCGAGCAGCTAGAGCCGGGCGAATCACGTTTGTATCAACTCATCGCAACCCTATGCCGCCCCGCTCGCTCAGGCCGAGGCGACGATTGGAACGGTGATGAACGGGAGCCGTACAATCCCCACTTGGTGGAGAAACGGGTGGCGCAAGTGGCACAGCTGCCAGCGGCGACCCAAGCGGCCATTTATCTGTGGTTTATTGGCACGATGAACGCCGTTTTTGGAATGTACGAACTGTTTGGCGACGGCCCCTCCAAGGGCGAAGATTACCCCGGTCAATCGTTCGTCAAAAACACCTTTACGCTGGCCGAAAAAGGGATTTTTGGGTCGGTACCGCAAACGCGCGCCGCTAATTTGCACGAAGTATTTTTGTTTTTAGAAGAGAACAACAAACGCGAACGCGACTTAATGCGTGCGCATGAAGACGCCCATGCTACCTACTGATATTTTTTGGACCTATTTGCAGCCTATTTTGGAAGGCATCGACGGGGTGGCCTCCGTACAATTGTCGGATGCCGAACGCATGGATCGGCTGTCGATAGCGAGTCGCTCGGAGGATATTTATCCGGCGGCTTTTGTGATGCGTCCCCGTTATAAAGGTGTTGATGATAACACAGGCGTGTACGTCCATAAATTCCAGACTACCCTGTATTTTTTTGTGGTAGCGGGCATGGAGGAAGCCGAGCAAGATACCGCCTACCAAACGGCGGAGCGCATGGCCACCGACCTCATGCAGCGGTTGTTTATGGACAGCAAGGCTTACGATTGTCTTTTTGACCTGAATAGTTTCAGCACCGAACCCGTCATTTACAAAACCCTCGACGCTACTTATGGCTATGAGGTGAGTTTTGAGGTAGGCTTATACATCAATCATTTATTGGCTCACTGATGAAAATACTGTTTAATATCTTCCTGTATCGGTTTTTGTTTGAAGTGGTTTTTTGGTTTTGTTTTCCGCTAGTGTGGGGCTATTTTCTAACGATGGATATTATCAATCAGAGAAGGCCGTGGCCATGGGGGAAAGCCATGCTGGTACGTCAGGAAATGAGCGGTACGCCGCTCCGAACAAAATTTAGACCTTGATATGCTCATAGACCCACTCAAGAGTGGATTGGTGTTTTTGCCGATGCACTTCACCCGCAATGCCCTGATTCATACCATTGCGGCGGCTGATCCTGAGTTGAGCAGCCGAGCAGGGCTTAAATATTTTTTGGATATTGAGGTACCGCCGTATCCCAATGCGTCGATTTTTGAAACCTTGAGTACTTCTGAAGGGCGGGAAGTCCCGGTGGATAGTTCGGCGGTGTCAGTCTATGAAGGTGCCACGTTTCGCTACAACCACATCAACGGGAAAATCGACGGGCTACTCACGTACCAAGCGCCTACCAAAGGCCAAAATCAAGTTAGCGTAATAGTTACACAGACTGCCCCCTTCCGTTTGCGTGAACGAGTGCAAGGGGGAACGCCTGCGGTCAATACCGACGTGGAAGGCACTACTAAGTATGCGATTAAAGCGGGGCTTGACCACAAAGATTTTGAGGCATGGGGCGAACAATTCTGGAATCTCTACCAAGCGGAAGCACGGCAGTTTTTGACGTGGCTTCCTGCCGAGCGTTGGGTCAGTGCGACCCAAGAAGAATACCTGTCTTTTGTACTCAACTTCACGCCTATTCCCCAAGAAGTGCGGCTTCGGGCGCGGGTGGTGTATCAAGACGGGACTGAGCCTACGGTCAGCACCAAAATGAGTGTCAGCCGCACGCCTCTCTTGAGTGTGTTGCAATGCCCGGTGGGACCCGTGGCCTTGAGTATCCCAACCAACGCCAAGTACTATGAAGTATGGCTGACCGACGAAAACAACCTGCGGCTTTCGGAAGTACGCCGCTACTGGATAGATACCATGCCCACGCTGGCCGACCGCTATTTGATGTACGTCAATAGCCTTGGGGGCTGGGATACGCTACGCCTCATAGGGCAAGGCAGCGAACGCCTTACCGTGCGGCAAACTTTGGCCGAGCGCGATTTGAATACTTCGACCGTACCGGAGCTGATTGTCATCAACAGCGAAGGCGACCGTAGTTTGACGGTATCGACGGGCTACTTCAGGCAAGATGGGGCGGTGTATCTGCGGTGTTTGCAAGACTTGGCGTTGAGTCCCGTAAGGTACTTACTTACCGACAAAGGTTTGGAAAGTCTCCGACTTACCAGCAATCAGCTGGAGTATCTCAACGATGAGCGCAAACTGGAAGCGCGGGTATTGACCTTTGATTTGGGCGAAACCACCTCCAATTTTAGCCGTATGGCTCCCTCGCCTCCTCAACCTACGCGGCCTACGCGCTGGCGCGGGCTCAATTTGCGGTACATCCTCAATGCATTTGGCAAGCGAACGGGTGAAGTAGGATTTGCCCAGCTGGAGAAGGTGTATGCCGACAACGAAGAACTCTACAAGCCTATCACTCGCAAACCCAACACCCCCGGCGATCCTGATTACCTGGCTCCGATTGTGAGTTCGGCGGTGGTGGCGGGATCGACGCCTTTCCCCTCGGTGGCCATATCGAGATTGGGAACTTACAACCGCAGCAATTGCGCGAGTGGGTTTGTGGGAGGCCCCGCCACGATTGTGATTCCAGCGGGTAAGTATGGGGGCGAACGGCCGGGCGATGCCGATGCGCTCGCTGAGGCGGAGTACGCTACCTTGAACACTCAGGCTTATGCTGACGACAATGGCAGCTGTATCAACAATACGGTGCCGTTTGTATTTCGTATCCAAAACAATACGAGTAGCGTGGGTGGCGCCGATACGCCAGTGATAGCGATTGCGGGCGAATCAGCCGATATTGTGGCCAATACTTCAGCGGGCGGGACGCAGACTTCTTCCAGTACTTATATGCCGGGTACGTATAATATTTTGTGTCGGGTGGCTTATTCGACGACCCCGATGCAGGCTTGTACGCTGCAAGTGGTGGGCAAAGGCCGCACGGCAACCGTGACGGGCAATGGCTTGTTTTTGTTTGAGAATGTGGTCATCAATAGCCCCGATTCTCCCCTAACCATCAAAGTTGAAAACGCATGATAGGAGTACGCATCAACGGCCAACCGTTGGATTTGGCCCCCAAAACCAAAGTGTTGTGGGAATTCAACAATCCTTACTTGCTCTACGACCGCATCGAGAGCAGCAAAGCGAGTTTTCCAAGTATTCCGTTTTCGGCCAACAATCAGCGGGTGTTTGAGTACTACCATGAGCCGCAAGCTAGTGTAGCACTGGGGGAGTTTGATTGTGAGCAGTATTTTGGCGGAGAGCTGATCCGGGCGGGCTACTTCATCCTGACGGAAGCATCAGAACGCGGTGGCTATGTGGGGGCGTTTACGGATCGGCTGGGCAAGTTTTTTGGGGATTTTCAAACCAAGCTGCTTACGGAGATTGATTTTGGAAGTGTGGCGGTACCGACGGTACTGACGTCGACGCTTTCGGATGCTTTGGGGCAGGTGTGCTGTTTTCCCACGATTTTGAATCCAGATTTTTACGGTACCAACGGCGCGGGTATTGGTTACTCGGGCAAAGTCAACGATTATGAGAGTGGTGCTTACACCACGACCGAGCCCAAAGTGCCGATGATTTCGGTGAAGTGGCTGTTGCTGAAAATAGCCGCCGTGACGGGCACGACCATTGAGGGGGATTTTTTGACGCATCCCGTGTGGCAGCACCTGATTATGTACAATACCAGGGCATTGGACGCGGCGACGGAGGTAGTCATCAAAAACCACTTGCCCGAACTGACGCTGGAGCAATTTTTGATTGAGCTTCGCAAGCTCCCCAATCTGATGTTTACCTTCAATTCACCCGAAAAAAAGCTGAGGATTGATTTTTGGGAGGATCGGCTGGCGGCGGTCACCACCAAAAATTGGACGGCAAAATTGGTAGCGGGTGGCATCAAAACCCCCGAAATGAATCGACGCCTCCAGCTGGGTAGTGAGCAGGACGGTGGTGACGGGCTGATGAAGGACAAACCAGCGCTCACAGCCGACTACCTGACGCCCGAGCTGGCAGAGCCGACGGGAATAGCGGTGCTGAAGAGTAAGTTTTCGACACTTTTGGTGGATGAATCTACGGGTTATCCAGTAGCAAAGCAAGCGGGTATCACGGAGCAGTTTCAGCAAACGACCAACAAGTTTGCCCCGCGTCTTTTGTTTTGGCACGGCCTAGTGGATGACTGGCCAAAAGCATTGCCTTCCAAAGACGGGATTGCGCTCTATTGGACGGGAGCGACGGGTTTGGCGGCGCAGTACTGGCAGCGCACGGAGGCGATGAAAGCCACGGCTTTTTATCTGAAGACGGATTTGATGCTCAACGAAAGTGACTTGGCGCAGCTTGATTTTGGAGCCAAATACCACCTCAATGGCGTGGATTATCTCATTGCCTCCCTCACGGCTGAACTCCCCATCAGCAAGCCGGTAGGGGCGTTGCTGATGGGGGGGATGTGAATATCATGCAATAAAAGTTTAAACTTTCTTTAAAATTGATTTTCTCTTTTGTGTCATAAAATTCATTTCTTATGACACTACACACCCCATCTCGATGCGTACTTTTGTTAGTCGTTTTTCTGTTCTGTGCCAACTCACTTTGTGCCCAATACAGTGCCATTACTGTATCTGGGTCGATTAAGGATAATCAAACTAAAGGCTCACTTTCATTTGTCAATGTAATTCTTAAAAACGAAAAAGATAGCTCTTTTGTAGCAGGAACAATCAGTAATGAGGAAGGTCGTTTTGAATTGACTAAAATCAAGCCTGGACGCTATCTTTTACTATTTTCTTTTCTGGGATATATTCCAAAACAACACCCGCTTTTTGTGGGTAATCTGTCGGAGTTTATTGATTTAGGGGTAGAAGACCTGCAAGCAGATATCCAAACGCTTACGGAAGTGGTTGTGACGGGTAAAGCTGATGAAGTGAAAGAAACGTTGGATCGAAAAACATTTTCAGTTGAAAACAACATCACCCAAAGCGGGGGTTCTGTCCTGCAAATGATGCAAAATTTGCCAGGAATTACGATGCAGGAGGGGAAAGTACTACTTAGGGGTAGTGATAAAGTCGTGGTTTTGATAGAAGGTAAACAAACTGCTTTAACTGGCTTTGGGAGTCAGACAAGCTTAGATAATATACCAGTGTCGGCTATTGACAAAATTGAAATTATCAATAATCCCTCTGCTAAATATGATGCTAATGGCAATGCGGGCATTATCAATATTGTATTTAAAAAGAACAACCGAGAAGGCTTTAACGGCAAGGTCGGGATGATGGCGGGCTTGGGTGCTTTATGGATTAAAAAAGAGAACTTGCCCGATATACGTCCTCAGTTTCAGAATACCCCTAAACTAAACCCTTCGTTAGCACTTAATTATCGAAAAAACAAAATTAACACCTTTTTCCAAGGGGATGTTTTATATACTCCTACTCTCAACAAAAACGAGTTCGTTGTTCGTACTTATGATTCGGGTGAGGTCATCAACCAACAAACCAAACGTAATCGCAAAACAACCATTAGTACACTGCGTACGGGCATGGATTGGAACATCAATCCCCACAATTCTTTAAGCTTTTCGGGTTTGTTTAGTAGTGAAAAAATACTTGACAACGGCGATGAACCATTTTTCAACCAATACTTAACCGAGCGCCGCCGCTTGTGGCAATTTTTGGAAGATGAATTGAAGACGACCGTTACTGCTACAACGGCTTTCCAGCATAAATTTAGAGAACCCGGGCACATTTTCAATTCAGGTCTTAATTATACCTTTCATCGAGAAGACGAGAAATATTTTTTTACCAACATCATGCCTGCTTTCACTGGGCAGGATGCTTTTAAACTACTGTCTGATGAACATGTTTTGGATTATACTGCTGACTACATACGTCCGCTTCGATATGGTCGCTTGGAAGCGGGAGTGAAATATCGCTGGCGTGAAATTCCTACTAATATGCAGTTTTTCCCAGGTCAAAACTCACCTTTAGACGTTAATGCAGGTGGGAAGGCTACCTATCGGGAAAACATCCCCGCTCTTTATAGTACTTATGTTTTTGAAAACACCAAGCTGGAATTGGAAGCGGGTCTTCGAGTCGAATATGTAGGTGTCAATTATCTTGTTGACCCCAATCATAATACGTACAAAAGTGACGGGTATAATTATACTCAACCGTTTCCAAATGTGAGGCTGGCCTATAAATTCAACGATTACAACAAAATATCTCTATTCTTTAATCGTCGAGTGGATCGTCCCAATGAAGTTGATATTAGAGTATTTCCAAAATACGATGATGCCGAAATTATCAAAGTTGGTAATCCAGCCTTGGCTCCGCAGTTTACTAATACCTTGGAAGTAGGATATAAATCAGGGTGGAACTCTGGCTATCTTTACGCAGCAGCTTACCATCGGGCGGCTCAGGGTACTATTACAAGGATCGCGAGTACAGTGCCTGGCAGTACTTTGATTTATTCTATTATGCAAAATGCTGGTAAAAGCTATATGTCTGGCTTAGAAATGGTATGGTCTCAGAAAATAAACGAGCGGTTTTCGTTTAATCTGAATCTGAATGGGTATCGAAATCAAATCAATGCTTTTAGTGTAGTCAACCAATACCCTCAACTTAACACCTTCGCAGCTCCAACAGAATCGATGTGGTCAGGAAATATCAAATGGAACGGAATGCTTCATTTACCCAATCAATTTGACTTTCAAGTATCGGCTATTTATTTAGCTCCAGATTTGATTCCACAAGGTAGTATCGGACAGCGCTTTTCATTGGATATGGGGTTGAAAAAACTGATGCAAAACGGAAAACAGGAGCTATATATCAATGCGTCTGACCTCCTAAATACAATGCAAATTAAAAAAACTATCAAAGGAATGGGGTTCAGTTACGTCAGTACGGATTATTACGAAACCCAAGTCATTAGGTTTGGATACAACTACAAGTTTTAAAAGGAATTTCTACCTTAGAACAAATTATTTCTGCATATAGATGAAGGTGCTATTAATTGAAGATGAGCCTATGTTGTTGGACGAAATGGATACTTATCTCACTGAGCAAGGGTATCGTTGTGAAAAAGCAACCACTTTTGGAGTAGGTGAGGACAAAATAGTACTATACGAGTATGATGTCATTATTTTAGATATTACTTTACCCGGAGGAAATGGCCTCCAGTTGTTACAATTACTCAAAAAATTACAAAAAGAAGCCGGAGTTTTGATTGTTTCGGCAAAAGACTCGCTAACTGATAAATTGGCAGGTTTGAACCTTGGCGCTGACGACTATATGACCAAGCCCTTCCATTTAGAGGAATTGAATGCAAGAGTCAATGCATTAGTACGTAGAAAATCATTTAAAGGTAGTCCTCAAATTGTGGTAGACGACTTAATCATTGACCCCATAGCTAAAACAGTCTCTTGCAACGGCACCTTCATTGCACTAACGAGAAAGGAGTTTGAATTACTTTTGTATTTTATTATTAACAAAAACCGGGTTGTTAGTAAGCAGTCGATTGCCGAACATCTTTGGGGGGATCATTATGACTCGGTCGACAACTTTGATACAGTGTATGTACATACCATGAATCTTCGCAAGAAAATTATTGCCCATGCTGGAATTGATTATATCAAAACTGTATACGGAATGGGTTATAAATTTACATCGATGTGAAATTACTTTATAAAACTACCCTCAACTTCTTCCCTGCTATGACTTTTATCTTGGCCGTGGCAGGGCTTTCTTTGTATTTATTACTTCGTCAAGAAGTAACCGACGAAATCAACGAACAGCTTGAATTACAGGTAGAATTGATTGAGGAGGAACTTGCCGCAGGAAGGAGTATTAATTTTCCGCTTGCTTCGGTTAGCGAAATGCCTTTTTCGTCTGCTGCATCTAAACGACTGGGCGACACGCTGATTTATGACCGATTGCAGGATAAAAAAGAAGGGTATTACTATCTCACTATAACCAAAAAGATTAACCAACGTAATTATCATATTATGGTGATGACCTCTTACATTGGTTGGGAACGATACTACAAAACGATTTTTATCTCATTTTTGGCGGTTGCTTTCGGGATAACACTCATGGGGGTATTGTTAAATTACTATTCTAATCATAATCTATGGAAGCCTTTCTTTTTAAATTTGGAAAATCTGAAACAGTTTTCCGTTAGTTCGTCTCAGCCTTTGCAATGGCACGACTCCTCCGTTACTGAATTTAAAGAATTACAGCAATCCCTGAAAGAACTGACTGAGCGGAGCCGCCGAGAATATCTCGCACTTCGTGAATTTACCGAAAATGCGTCCCATGAAATTCAAACACCATTGGGTATAATTCAATCTAAACTAGACCGTATGAGCCAATTAGAAGTCAGTGAAGAAATGGCCCGTTATATTGTTCAGGCCAAATCAGGAGTGGAGCGTTTAACCAAAATGAATAAAAATCTGTTGCTATTAGCTAAGTTGGATAATAAAGCATTTGTAGAAAAGCAACCTATTGAATTGAAAGAGCTATTAAGAAAGCATCTGGAACAAATGGACGATTTGTTTATAGCTCGTAAAATTACGTTGGTTATTGATATGACTTCACTAACGGTTTTTGCCAACCAATACTTATGTGAAGTGCTTCTTTCCAATCTTCTCTCTAATGCTTTACGATACTCATTTTCACCCAGCGAAGTATCTATTGTTCTAACTTCACATCAACTCATTATTACTAATCCTGGGGAGCTGTTAGATTTTCCAGAACAGGGGTTGTTTGACCGTTTTACTAAGGGCTGGAGCCATACGCAAGGTACGGGGCTTGGCTTGGCCATTGTTCGACAAATATGTGTCTTAAACGGCTGGACTATCTCTTATTCCTATCAAAAGGGATGTCATTCTTTCAAAGTTTCCTTTCCTTAAATTCTTACAAAACAAATATCATTATTTCCCTTAGCCTTTTATTCAATAAAAAAATACTAAATTTCTAGTATTGGACAGCATACGAGTAATTTATTCTCGTCCTTTCCTTCACTCTTCCTTCCCTTTTTCTTCGTAGCGTGAATCACTGTATGGCCGCGCTATGGTACCTATTGAGAATAATCCCGTCATTAAGAAAATTTTACAGGACTTTGTGAGTCAATCAGCCAAGGCTTTCCGCGATGCCGTGCGTCGGGAAGGCTTGCTGGATACCGAAGACCTGCTCAACTCTATCCGCGAAGGTGCCGTGGAAGTGGGCAGTGGGTTTATCAAGGGTCATGTATATTATTCGGAGCTGCTGCGGGTCAAAGACTTGAAAGAGCTTCGCTATACCACCATTCCGCCGATTGGACCCTTGGCCGAGTGGGTGGAAGGAAAAGGTCTCAATCGATTTCCTTACGTGCCGGGCATGCAAAACGGCCTCAAGAAATCCTCCGAAATTCAGGGCATCTACCGGGTAGCCCGTGGGATACAGTATCACCTCAAGGCCGTGCCTAATGTGAAACGCGGCTATCGCGGGATTTACAACGATCCTTTGAAGCTGCTCATAGCTACTTTCTACGAAAACATGCGGGAGTATGTGGCCACCTACACGGCCAATGCCTTCAAAGAGGCCTTTGGCTATGAAGTGCGCATCAGCATACCCGACCCCGTCAATACTGCCCGCATCCAAGCGGCTTGGAATGCCCGTGATACCAAACTAAGCCGCAAATACAACCCATAAGCCATGAAAAGTGATGAATTGAACTTGGGGGTAAGCCTTGGAATGGGCAACTCCAAGAAGGAAATTGACGACCTGAACACCCGTGCCAAAGAGCTGCGTAAAACCTTGTCGGAGATTGAAAAATCGGGTGGCAAAGGCTCTGACAACTGGAAGAAATACAAGACGGAGCTGAAGGGCGTAGAAGACCAAGCCAAGAATGCCGCCAAGGCACTCAAGAGCATGGACGTGGGCGAAATGACCGTCAAACAGCTGACTAGGCACGTCAGCGACCTCAAAAAAGAAGTGGCCAATATCCCGCCCGGCATGGCCAAAACCAACGATTCGGTGAAGCGACTGAAGGAAGCCGAAGCCCAGCTCGTGAAGCTGAAGACCGAAGTGGGACTCATCAAAAAGGGCGGGGAAGATTTGGGCAAACCTACGATTTGGCAGAAAATCACGCAAGGAGCGGGCAACATGATGAACGTGTTCAAAGCTTTTATGGCCTTGCAGGTGGTGCAGTACGTGGCGGGTATCGGTAAAGCGATTTTTGACACGACGGCCAAATTTGAGAGCTATAATAAATCGTTGGCGGCGACCTATCAGGCCACCATGAAAAAAGAGGATGCCGAAAAAGCGGCGGCCTCCAGTATGAAAGCCTTGGCGAAAATTGCCAAAGATACGCCGCTGACGCTCGATGAAGTGACGAAGGGGTACATTGCCCTTGCAAACCGGGGATTGAGACCCGGAGAAGAGCAGATGAAACGGATGATTGATTTTTCGTCCAAATCTCGGCTTTCGCTTTCGCAGTTGGGGGAAGCGATTTTGGACGTCAACAACAACGAACGTTGGAGTGAATTTGGGGTTAAAGTCAAGACCTCTGGCGATAAGATACAGGCCACTATCGGTGGAGTCACCAAGTCGTTTGAACGAACGGAAAAGGGTGCCATGGAGCTGGCCGTAGAAATGGGGAAACTCCCCGGTACAATGGGCTACGCCTCTCAGCAAATGGACTCTTTGAACGGGAAAGTTTCCAACATCGACGATGCGATGGATGCCCTAAAAGTGACGATTGGGCAGAAATTAGCGCCCGTTTTTGTGGGGATTTTGGGGGCGATTGGCAAGGGCATCGAATGGCTACAGGATCTGGTGGACGCGAGTGACCCGGTGGTGAAGGTATTTGAAGATATGTACGAGGCCGTCGGTGATTTGGCGGGTTCGTTTATGACCTACATTCGGACGCTGTTTCCCAATTTCAGCGGCGGCGGTATCACCCTGCAAGGAGTGATGAAAGGCGTGGCCGTGGTGTTTCGGGCATTGCTGACCCCGACCCAATTGATGATTGGCGGTTTGCGCTTGGCTTATGATGCAATGGCCGGACTGGTAGAAGGCGGCAAAGCCGTGGCTAAGGTACTGGTGGGAGATTTTAAAGGAGCGGCGGAGTCGTTTGAAAAATCGAAGAAGAACTTCTCCAACGTCGAAACCCACGCCAATGAATCCTTTGCCAAAATCAAAAAAGGTTGGACGGATACCTTTGTTGACCAACCCAAAAAGGATGAAGCTCCGGCGGTACTGGCGGCGGAAACGGTGGAGAAAAAACGGCAAAATGTAATCAGCGACGAGCAAAAGAAAGCCCTCGAAAAGCGGGAGAAAGCGGCCAAAAAAGCGGAGGAAAAGCGACTCAAAGAAGAGCAAAAGCACCTTGAAGACGTAAAGGATGCCAATGCCAAAGCCCTCGAACTACTGGAGCAACTCAACGCCGAGCATGACCAGCTCGTGGCCGACTCGTCTATCAAAACCGAAGAGGCCAAGATTAATGAAAAGCGGCGCAAACGGCTGAAGGAAATCAATGACTCACTGGCCGACGAAACCAATAAAGAGAAAGTAAGAGCGGCTATCAACAAAGCCGCCGACGCTGACATCGAAAAAGCGAGAGCGGAAGCCCGGGAAAAGCAGAAAAAAGCGGAGGAGGAAGCGGCTCAGAAACGGGCAGAAGCCCTGAAATTTGTGCGGGAGCAGGAAAAAGCGGCCGAAATGGCGCTCTTGGACTGGAAAGAACTCCAAGCCAAGGGCAATGCCACCAAACTGCTGACGATTGCCAAAGAGCGGGTGGATACCGAACTCCGACTCAAAAAGGAGGCACTCAAAGCAGACCAAGCGGAAGCAGAAGCCAAAGCCAAACGGGAGATTACGGATACGGAGCAGCTTCAGCAGGTATTGAAAAACATTCGGGACCGCTACCGTACCGAGGAAGTATCGGCGGAGCGTAAAGCGGCGGAGGATAAGAAGAAGATTGATGCCGACCTGAAAGCCCAAAAAGAAGCTCACCTGAAGGGATACTCGGATATGTTTTCGAGTATTTTGAAGGGCGACGTCAATGGTTTTTTGAATGCCGCCAATAGCATGGTGCAAGGCCACAAAGAGGCTTGGCAACAGAAGATTGGGGAGGACATGGCCAAGTACGAAATGGTGGCGCAGATGGCGACGGCTGCCGTTAATTTCCTGAATGACTTAGCCCAAAAGAAAGCCCAACGGGAGATAGAACTTGCCCGCAAAGAGCGCGACGAAAAGGTGGCGATTTTGACCGAAGGTCTCGAAAAGGAGAAGGCCGAACTGGAGCGGATTGAGGAAGAAAAACGGGGCGTAAAAGAGCAAGCCGAAGCCAAGGTGCAGCAGCTCAAAGACGACTCGGCGCGACGGGTGGCCGAACTCGAGGCGCAGTACCGTGAAATGACCACGACCGACAACGCTGCCAAACTGGATGAGCAGCTCAACGCCTACCTCACCAATGCCGATGAAAAACGCAACGAAGCCCGTGCCACGGCCGACGAAACTATCTCGCTGGCCAAGCAGGAAGCCGATAACCAAATTGCGGAACTGACTCGTAAAAAAGAAGAGGCTATCTCGGCGGCTGAAAACGAAAAACTCATCAAAATTGATGCGGCAGAGGTCACCCGTGATGCGGAGATTGCGGCCATCAATCAGCGGGCAGATATTGACTCGGCTACCCGAGCCAAACTGCTAGCCGAAGCGCAGGCCAAGTACGAGGAAGAGAAAAGCATGGCCGAAAGTGAGGCTACTTTTAAGATAGAGCAAGCCACCATTGAGGCCAATACCAAAACCGAGCTAGCGCAGGCGGAAGCCAAAACCAAAATCGAATTGGCGGAGCTGAAGCGGGATAGTGAGCTGGAGGCTATCGAAGCCGTACAGGCGGGTGATACCAAGCGAGCCAAAGAGATGCTAGCCTCGGCCAAGAAAGAAGCTAAGGAAAAAATCGACTTAGCGAAGCAAGAAACCAAAGCGAAAATCGACGAAGCGGAAAAGGAAAAGCGGGAAAAGCTCAAGAAACTGGAGCAGGAAAAGCAAACCCGTATCCAAAGCAAAAAGCAGCTGGAGAGCAGCATCGCGGCGGAAGACAAGAAAGCCCGCGACCGCGAGGCCAATGCCAAACGCCAAGCGTGGAAAGCACAGCAGCGGGCGGATATTGCGACGGCTATCATCAGCGGAGCACTGGCCACCATCAAAGCCTTGGCGTCGGGATTTTTTCCATTGAACTTGGTTTTTGCGGCGGTAACGGCTGCGATGACGGCTGTGCAGGTCGCCATGATAAAACGGCAACCTGAGCCGAGTTTTGCCCAGGGGGGATTTGTGGCGCAAGGCAGCAAGCACGGTAGTAAGTACGGCGAGGGAGGCATCGCGCTGATTGACCGCAAGACCAACCGAGAGGTGGGCGAAATGGAAGGCAACGAGGCTATCATCAGCGCCGACCAAACCGAGGCAAACATGCCACTCATTCAACAGATGTTTATGAACGCCCGCACGCCGGGCAAACGTCGCAAGCCCATTGGGGGGGATTTGCGAGGCCCGGCTTTTCGGGATGGGGGGATTGCAGAGTCGCCGTACTGGCAGCGGGATATGTTTCTTTTTGGGGGAAAGAAGAAAAAGAAACAAGCCGAAGAGGAAGCACGACGGGCGGAGGAAGAAGCCGCCGCGCAGCAAGCCGACGCGGGAGGGGACTACGACTCCTCAGGCGATGCGGGCGGAGTAGAAGGAGGTGCCGACGCCGAAGCAGCGCACGCGGAGGCCAAAGCCCAGGGCGAGAAGCAGCTCAAACTACTGGAGGGCATCGAAGAGCAAGCCAAGGAGCTGAACAAGCGGGTCGCATTGCTGACCTTGGGTATCGGTGGCATGAATACCAGCCTCGGTGATAAGCTAGGCGGGGTACAAAGTGCCGTAAACGAGGTGAAAGATGCCGTCAACAGCTCTAATCAGGGAGGTAGATTGGATTCGTTGATTGGGGCCATATCGTCGTTCGGGAAAAAGTAATTATTTTGTATTTTCGCTCTTAGGCAAACACCACCCAATAACATGGTCAAAAGAATTAAATTGAAAGTACCGATTTATGTCAAGAAATTTATTGAAGGGGAGTACGGCTGTGATGGTAGGGGGATTGTGAAAGTGGATAAGAAGTCGGAATTGGGCTGGTTGATCCATGCCATCTCGCGGTCTATTCCTTATAATTATACCTATCCGAGCATTGACAAGGGAGAGAATGTATTGACCATTCAATATACGACTTATGAGAAGGTGTATGATGTACCCCCGGAAAAAGTAGAGAGTCTAGCGCGGCAGTTGAACGAGATTTTCAGGTCGGCACTCATCAATGAAGTCAGGGGGAAGCACGAACTTATCGGTGGTGATTACGGGCCCTACGTGACCAATTTTTTGGAACGCTATGGTATCATCCCCGACGTGGATGTCAACTGGCAAAGTATGCGTAAAATCTACCGCGATTACCTCGAAAGTGTGGCTAAAAAAAGGCAGAAAATTTTTGCAGGATAAGGCCACTAGAAATGAGATAAGGCCACTTTTTGGGAGAAAAGGCCAATAAAATAGCGATAAGGCCACCTCTTTGGGTGGCTTTTTTGTGCGTTTCTAGCGCGGAAAAGGCGTTTTTACCATCTAAAAGGCAGGTAAAAAGCGCGAAAATTCCGTCCTTTTAGAAAGGAGTTCCTCCCCTTACTTTCGTGCTATGGAAAGTACAACCATTGGGCATTTTGGGCAAAGTATGGGGATTGGATATCCCGTGCGTTTGCTGTTGGTTCCGGCGGATCGGTTGGCAGTAGTGATGCCTTCAACCCCATCGGCTTGGGAAATTAGCGGCTATGATATAGAGCTACAGCCGGAAACGGTTTGCACCCATCTTAAATTTCGACCCAAACAATGTAGCTTCTCGGAAGGGTTTTCGCGCACACCCGATGGTGGGGTGGTGAGTAGCGTGATTGAGACCCGGCTTACCGCGCCCGACGGCTTGCTGATGGCTTGGCTCATGACGGCCAGCTTGGTGAGGTGGGTGGCGATAGTGCAGCTTCAAGACGAAAGTGGCTGGCTAGTGGGCACCCCCGAATTGCCACTGGTGCTGACGTGGTCGAAAGTGACGGGCACACCCAATGATGTACGTATATCGCTCAACGGACAAAATTGGCTCCCGGCGGTGGCCATGAAGGAACTCAATTTTGAGACCTTGGGTGAGGGAGAGTTTTCAATAGATTTTGATTTAAGTTTTCATTAAGCCATGACCCTAAACGAACTAAAGGCTTGGATAGCCTCTAATATTTTCACGAGCCCAAATCGATTGAATACAGGGGTATCCATCAAGGCGATTCTCAACAAAATCGTAGAAGAAGTATACGCTCGTATCGATAGCAGCGGCAGCGGAGGGATGAACTCGACCGTAGGGCGATTGCCCAAGCGGGGTAGCAGCAATTTTGAAGACTCTATCATAGGAGAAGCCGCTGGAGTAGCTACGGTGAACGGCAACTTGAACGTGACGGGCGTCATCAATGGGATTCAGATGTCAAAAGACATGGGGAATGCCTTTGGGGCGAACACTTACCTGAAGATTGCCCAGCTTCGGGAATTTGAAGACAACGGAAACTACGATAACATCATCGTGGATTTGGTGACTTGCCGACTTTGGTCAGCTGACCACTTACTTATTTCCCGTTTTATCCTTTCTAATAGAGGTAGTACCAATGCCAGCCACAAGTATAAGTGGTATATAACAGGCGGAAAGGGTCCTCTAGCTGATAATATCGTCGCGGGGATTTTGTGCGTAAAGAGTGCCACAACGGGCAAAGTGGACATCTACATCAAAGTGATTCCGACTTATAACCTTGTTCGTTTTAATGTGGTTAGTGCCAACAATATTACGTTTTACCCTAGCGAGGCTACTACTACCACGGTGCCAACGGGGACGGTAGAATTTGATTCTACCAGTTTTGCTACTTACCCTCCGATGTTTTATGCCGATAATCTAGGGAATATGAAAATTAGAGGCACCCTCACTCAGTCAACAACTAGCTGGTAATACTATGAATATTCAATTGACCGAAAATGTATTGAAAAAGCTCTATGCGGAGCTGAGTCCTCAACAGCAACTAGAGGCAATTGCCGAGTTGGAGTTGAGCAAAGACCAAGAATTTGAAGTGGTGTTGAGAGGGAGCGTGAAACGAGGGGTGACGAGTTATGAAGTATCGGTAATGGATGCCATCAACAAAGAAGTGGTAATGATAGCGGGGCAGCCTCCGATTGAAATACGCGTATTGAATAGCGAGCGTCAGCTGGTACCGATTCCAGAGGAACGACTAGCAACGATCGGTGAGCTCATCATCAACAGCATAGACGTAGGGTAAATTGGACTGATAAATTGAAAGCCTGATGGTAATACTGTCAGGCTTTTTCGTCCTTTTTCCTTGAAAAACAGGCTTGCATCTTCGTAACGTGAAAATTTAAGTTTAGAACATGCAGCCGATTATTGCGCACATTGAACATTCTTATATCCCGGCTTTGATGAGTTTGGCCACCCAACAACCTACGTGGAGCGATCCGCTGCGTGTAGCGGGATTGGTACTGCAAGGCTTGACGCGGGAGCAATCTTGGAATCAATATTTTACGGAAGTATACTCGCCTAACCAAAAGGTGCTGGTATTGCCCATACAGGGACCGCTATCAAGAGGCGGCTATTACACGCCGGGCTACGAGTTTTTGGCGTCGCTCCTCAACAGTGCCGCCCAAGATGAACGCTACGCAGGGGTCGTCTTGAAAACCAACACGGGTGGCGGAGCGGCGGATGGCGCGCCGATTTTGGCACAAGCCGTAGAGAATTTTCCCAAACCCATTGTGAACTGGACTAACTTCTGTGCCAGTGCGGGGGTGTTGGTCACGTGCCAAGCGGACGAAACTTGGCTGGAGGATAGCTCAACGGCTCAGATGGGCAGCATCGGTACTATCATGTACTACCAGAATATTGCCGAAAGTCTCAAGCAGCAGGGCATTGACTGGGAAATCATCCGAGCGAAGAAATCGCCCGATAAAGCGCGGGTGAATGCGCTGGAAGAACTCACCGACGAAGGCCGAGCAGAGCTTCAGGCGGCGGTGGATGCCGCCCAACGGGAGTTTGAGGGCATCGTCAAACGTGGACGGCAAGGCAAGGTCAAATCCGAAGCGTTGACGGGTAAAATGTTTTTTGCCAAACAAGCCATCGAAGTAGGGCTGGCCGACCGCACGGGGACGCTGACGCAAGCGGTGAACCGCGTATTGGCTTTGGCGCAAAAGAAGTGATAACCAATTTTTTATTTTTTATACATCATGAAGAACAAGAACAAAAGTGTACTTGAGGTGATTTTTGGCGGGCTTCACAAGAAGATTTCGGAGGCGCTGTCGCCAGAGGAATACACGGAGCTGACGGAGAATGCGGCGACCTTTGCCCAGGACTCAACACTGGAAGCGATACAGGCCACCACTAGCGTAGGTGCAGCAGCTCCTCAGCCCACGACCTCGGCGGTGGCGGCAGCTTCAGCTCCAGTAGCGGCGACGACTTCCCCTGCTCCCCAAGCTTCAGCTGAAGCAACGGCACCCCCGACGACTGACCCCATGCAGGCCGTACTCCAAGCGGTACAAAACTTGACGCAAAAAGTGGATTCAATGGCGACCAAACAGGCGGCTTATGATAACTACTTCCAAACGGCTCAGAATGCAGGGGTAGTATTGCCCCAAGCTGATGCCTCGAGCCGCGTGCCACAAGCCTTGACCAAGGCAGCCACCGACTCCCCCATGGGCGTGGCAGCGGAGATTTGGAAGCGTAATCGTCCGCAAGCCTAAGAGCTGCGACGCTTTTGTGACGATTTGATTTTTTTCAACCTTTTTAACAGCGATTTTACCAATGGCACTTATTGCTAACAATCTAGTAAACTCGGTCAAGTTTGACAACTTGCCCAACGAGCTGGCCGACACCATCAGCAGCACGCCCGAAATCATGAATATGTACTTGGCCAATGG
This sequence comes from Runella zeae DSM 19591, assembly GCF_000423565.1. Lineage (GTDB taxonomy): Bacteria > Bacteroidota > Bacteroidia > Cytophagales > Spirosomataceae > Runella > Runella zeae. The sequence goes on from NZ_KE384041.1 coordinate 225,822, forward strand.
CTGGGGGAAGATTCGGAGTGATTTTGAGGTGCGGGAGCAAGATGACCGTACGCCCTTGCTTTCGATGGAAGTAATGGATATAATGCGCGTGGCGAGTGATGACTTCGATCCCTCCGCCGACGCCGTGAAGTTTGGGGCGCGTTTGCCTACTTTCAACGATATCGATATTGACTTGTCGCTTCGTAGAAGTGACTTGATTAATTTTTATCGCACTTATTTGAAAAACGTGATTGGTTTTCAAAGCCTTGATGCCCTTATTTCTAACCCTTGGCCGTTGTTTTTTGCGGAGCAAATCTTGGAAAAAGCGGGACGTGATTTGGCTTACAATTCGACCTTTAGAGGGGTGAAAAACCCGGCGGTAAAAGGCTCGCTTACGGTCATGAATGGTTTGATTTACAAGTTTGCCGAAGGTCGGGGATCCGGGGGAGATATTCCGACCGACAACGTCAAGAATATCGCGGCCATGACGGCCAACGATTTTGATGCCGATGTGTATGACCAAACCAATGAGTTGGCGCAGTTGACGGAATCGAATCCTGATATTTCGGGACGCCCGATGACGGTGTATATGTCGGCGCCGAGCTACCGTAAGTTCAAAGCGACGCGTCGGGAAAAATCACCTAACACGATTTCGTTGAGTGAACAACCAGCACAGTTGGATGACTTCCCACACATCAAAATCAAAGTAGAGGAAGGTTTGGGCAATAAACGCTTCCAGTTTATCAGTTTGCCGAAGAACTTGTTTTTCGTACTCAACGAGAATTACCAAAACTTCAATGCCAAGATGATTGAGAACGTGAAGGGTTGGGAAGCCAACTTTATGTTTTCGGCAGATGTCAACTACGGGGTAGGAAAGTACTTGTTTATGAACAACCGTACTGACTAGGGGATTGTCAGCAAGCTTCTAAACTTATTTAATAATTAACACAATCAACTATTGACAGTAATGAAAAAACTAGGGATTATTTTGGGGTGGATGCTCGCCTTGGTATTGGCCTTTGTGGTGGGTACTGAGGTGTTTGGTGATCCAACGGGCTTGGGGCTGACGGCTCCTATTTTGGCGTTTACGCCTTTGATTGGGGTCAAACGCAAGTACCAAAAGCCTGAGTTGGGTGGCTCGAAACGTTTGTGGATTATCTTTTGCGATGATTTGGAAAACGAGGTGGTCACTTATGATATGCTAGTAACGGGAGGCGAACTGGCGGGCCCAACGGCGATTCCTTTGGCCACGGGTAAGAAGGCCATTGAAGTACAAGCGTGGTATGATACGACCAAGTTTGATTTTGAGATGAAACCAGGCGCGGGTTTTACCCAAGGCTTCGAGTTCAAAATCTTGGGTATCAACAAAGACAACGTGAAGTTTTTGACGCGTTTGTACGAGGTTCCGGTCAATATCGTGATTCAAGGTAACGATGATTCGCGTTATTATTTGGGACAAAAACACGTGCCATTTATGCTAGAGGCGGTGGGTGCTTCGCCCGAAAAAGGAAATGCCCGCAAAGACATCACCGTCAGAGCTAAAAACGACGGTTTGACGACGATGCCCGTCCCAATGGCCGATGACGTGGTATTTTTGGTAGAAGCTCTGCCAACGGTTTAATCTTTGTATCTGCCAAGAAAAATGCTCGCCGAGGGCATTTTTCTTGGTTTTTATTCTGTTTTTAAAATCATGCTCAAGGTAAAAAAAGAACACATCGGCGCCACGGTAGCTACTCCTTCAGATAAATCTATTGTGCTGGCCAACGATACTCCCCAAAAGGATTTGGAGTGGGTATGGGGGCTAGGCGACAAATACAAAGAGCTGTTTGAAACGCCAACCAAAGCCGAGAAAAACGAGGTAAAACCTAAAAACGCCGACAACTAATGCACGATATTCAACGATTGGAGGCAGATGTGCAGTTTGCACAGATGCGCCACGATGCCATTAAAAGTGAAGCCACCAAAGCAAAACTGGAGGAAGCCAAAGCGGTTTTGAAAGCCGCAAGAGCAGAAGATGCTACCGCCCCTGAAGCGACTCAAGCAAAGCTGAAGGAAACCAAAGCGGAAAGCACCCCTGCTAAGGAGGCTAAAACAAACAAAGAGGCTGCACCTAAAAAGGAGAAAGTGGAGCCTGAAAAGAAGGAGCCTACGGTGGTAGTCAATCCGCCAATTACTACTGAAGAACCCCAAGCCACGGACACGGAGCCTCAAGCGGAAGCAACCGACGAAGAACAGGCAAAAAAAAACACGGAGGCGTAGTCAACGCTTCGCTGGATGAGTATGAGCAGCTTCTTGTGCAGGCCGAACGCTTGCATCAAGAAGCTGCTCGTTTTTCTAATGAGTTGCATACATTCCAAGACCGGGACGCGGAGGGTGCCAAGGTCGTAATTGACCAGATAATGGACCGAAGGAAAGCTTGGAAAGCGATTAGGTTGCGAATTGAGCATTTTCAGAAATATGGAAAATTTCCAGAGACTTCATCGGCCAAGCCTCACTCACCCGTCTCCGGCTCTGAAGCTGAACTACGGCTGGAGCTCCAACGGCTCAATGTCAATATTGTGAAATACACCAAGAAATTGGCCGAAAGTCCGGAACACAAAAAAGCGACTCAGTGGGAAGAAGAACTTGCGCGGATGAAAGCCCATAAAACCGATTTACAGACCCAAATTACGAGAATCAAATATGAGACAACACAATAAGTATTTGGAGAAAGTGTATAGCGAAATGGACGTGTATCGTAAACATTTGCTGCATGGCCATGAACTTACCCCAACGCAGGAAGAGACTTTTGAAAAAATGGATATTTGTCGAGCCTGGCTTAAGGATGGTTACTCAGATACGGAAGTGATCCGAATGCTGAAAAATCACCCCACGAGCAAGGTAATGGAGCGGCGAGCCCGGGAAATCCTAGCGATGAGTTATGAGGTGTTTGCCGAGCTGAGGCAGCTCCGCAATCGAGACGGCATCAAGTACATCTACGCCGAGCAGTTTCGGGGTGCCGCCAAGATGGTGATGGACAAAATCAATGAGATTATAGGAGTACCAGTGAGTGAAGATGTGGTGTTTTTGGACATCAAAATGAACGTAGATACTTCTACGGTGAAAGAGGTAGCCATGCTGCTCAGAGAATACACGCGGTTGATGAAAGAAGCGGCGGTGATTGACGGGGCTTACGATACCTCAAGGTCGATTGGGGATAAAAAGAAACCGACCAAAATTGTGGTCAAACGCCGCACGACGGTCGTCAATGGGAATATCAAAAAGGATGTTTTAGACGAAGAAGCTGAATATGAGCAATTGGATTGATGACGAAACGGTCGAGTTTGAACTCAATGACCGTCAAGCCGATTTTATTGAGGCCATTACCTATGATTTGAACGCCAAAGGGGTGAAGACGGCGGGCATCGTCGGCGGTATCGGCTCAGGGAAGTCGTTTATTATGGCTTTTGCGATGCTGTGTTCGAAAGAAGATTTGCCCAAAGCCAAGGGGCAATTTGCTTGCAACACCGTAAAGCAGTTTAAGCGGAGTATTTTCCCAGGAGTGAAATCCGTTTGGCGCGAACATTTCAACATGACGCCCTACGACTTTTCGACGGGCGAAGGGGATTATTGTTTGTGGAAAGAGCCGCCCGCAAATTGGGACCGACCTTGGCAAGAACCCGATGATTGGGAAAACTGTATTTCTTTTCCGAACGGTTGGGTGATGGAAGTTTGTGGGTATAAGTTGAACGCGGATTTGCACCGGGGACGTAACGATGATTTTGCCTTCATGGATGAGGCACTTTTGTTTAAACGAGAATGGCTCAAAATTTTGGAGGGACGTTTACGGGCAAACGTTGGGAAATTCCACTCCAATTGGCACCACCTTTTCTGTTTTTTTTCTAGCCCATCTTACGGGAGCGGAGGGGATTGGATGTACGAAGTCGAAAAATTGATGGCCACCGAAGTAGGCAGGTATTATTTTACGACCATTACCACCCGGGATAATATCTTGTTTTTGCCGCCGAATTTTATCGAAAACCTCAAAAAGAAACTCCTCAAAATTGAGTATGCGGTGGAAGTAGAAGGCAAACGGATTTCGCGTTTGCCAAACTGCTATTATCCCGCTTTTGACTACGAGCGGCATACGGATATTGACGAAGAAGAAATATACAACCCCGCTGAGGGCATTGTGACAGTAGTCGATTTCAATGCGCGTTTCACGAGCTGTACCAATTGGCAAAACACCCCTCATTCGCCCTTACACCGATGCGCCTTTGATAGCTTCGTCAAAGAGCCGGACAATGACAAGACCATGGCGCAGACCTTGGCTATCAAGCTACGGGAGGAGCTTGAAAATAGGGGTCATAAAAAACGGCAAATTATCATCACCGGGGATAGGAATGGGAATAATAAATCGGCGGGTTCGGTAAAAAAATCTGACGGTACGTGGGAAACTTTTTTTGAGCAATTTGGGGAAGAATTTTCTACCCATGGGTGGGATACTATTATAGCACCCATTCATTATAACCCTCCTAAGGATGAGATATATACCCTTATGAGTGATATGCTATCAGAGAACAGTGAGGTCACCCCTGTAGTACTGCGCTTCAGTAAGGCACACGCCCGTAGCACCACCACCTCGATACAGATGACGCCCATCACTGGCGACTACCGTAAGGACAAGGGCAGTGAGAGCAAGCCCGGTGTAGCCCAAGAGAACGCGACTCACTTGAGTGATACCGTTGACTACTATGCCGTTTACATCTCAAAGCCTCACCTCGCTTATGCTTCCAGTGGCTTCGATATCGACTTCATGTAAATAGCTTTCAGCTATTCGCCATTTTGATTTTGGAAATTTCCAAAATGTTAAAGGGCGGGCTTTCGAGAGGGATTTTTGGGGCAAAAATGATGACCGCCACGGTCAACACACTGTCAATCTGGCGATTTGCAGTGCCCGTCGAGAAAAAAGGGTGCAACTTTTTTAACTGATTGGTAATCAGTCATCCTCTTGAGAGTGGAGATACCAATTCAAGGCACGTTTCAACGAATAGTTAAAACGTGCCGGGATTTGGGAAAACTCCGTTAGAAAATGCAATACTTCAATACCGATAAGCTGGTCTTTGAGGTAAAAAAAGTTGGTATGATTGACCGTTGCTACAAAATTTTCAAGTGATGGAATGTCAGCAAATCGGTGTATGGTCGCTACATAAGCAGGAGACTGAGTATGGACGATATAAACTACACCGGGAGATGCGGCTTCATTGTGTGTTACCAGAAATTTGGGGATGACTTTCATCGCGAGGGCGCCGCGCGAACTGAAGGAAATGCACCTTTTCGGTATCATTTAGGGGGGCTTGAATAACATATAGATATTCTTCGGTGCCTACTTCAGTGATAAAAAAAGGATACATCAAATTTTCTCTGATGTAGATAGGGATATGACGATTTTGCCATTTAGCCCCTCTTTTCATGATGGCGGATAGGTGCTTTCTCCCAAGCTCCATTCCGCGGGCGAATTCATTTTGCATAATATATTCCGTGTTTTAACTGCTGGATCCGCAGCTTTACAAACGTACAATTTTTTGCCAGATAATTGGGCGTTTTTTTGTCCTTTTAATATGTTCACCTACAAAGGATTTTCGTGGCTTAAAATTGATAACCATGAAAACCCCAATTACTTATTACGGTGGCAAACAGCAGATGTTAAGCCACATTCTCCCCAAGATACCAGCTCACAATATCTACGTTGAGCCTTTCTTTGGGGGTGGAGCGGTGTTCTTTGCAAAGGAACCCTCAGGTGCCGAAATTGTAAACGACATCAATCACCGTCTTGTTACGTTTTACCGTGCGCTCAAGTATGATTTTGAAGACCTCAGGGCGAAGATTGACGAAACCTTCCACTCAAGAGCGCAGCACAAAGATTCCTCTCTCGAGTATGATTCTGGTGAAGAAATCATCAAAGACCCATTGGCGATGGCCTGGGCAGTGTGGGTACAAACCAACATGTCGTTTGGTTCCCAAATAGGGTCAGGTTTTGGATACGACCGCGGGGGTAAGTGTGCCCTCAAGCTCCACAACAAAAAGAATGCCTTCACCGATGCCTTCCAGCTCCGCATGAAGAAAGTAACGATTGAATGCTACGACGTACTGAAGGTGATTAAAGCCTACGATTCGCCAAACACATTTTTCTACCTCGATCCGCCCTACGTATCGGCTAACCAAGGGCATTATGCAGGGTATACAGAGGACAACTTCCGACAGCTCCTCGATGCTTGCGTATCCATGCAAGGCAAGTTTTTACTCTCAAGCTACCCTGAAGCTATCCTCACTGAGTACCGACAGAAGCATCAATGGAAAACTGAAGACAACGTAAAAACACTTGCCGTAGACGGCCGCAGGAAAGAGAATAAAACGAAGATTGAGTGTTTGACGTGGAATTATTGAAAAAGCAAAAGCCTCCGTGGTGGAGGCTTTTGCTTAAATTTCTCCTCAATTATTTTCCCCAATAAAAGCAGAAAATTGAGAGGGTTGAATACGTAAAGTATCAGGATAAGTAGAGGTACTCCCTTTTCGAGTTCGAATAAAAGTCATCATAAATTCCCCTTCTATATAGCCTGTACTTTTATCAAGCTTTGTTACCCTAAAATATTGCTTTTCACTGGGTAACACAGTATACTGGTCTTTACCTGCATCAAATTCATGTGTAAAAAATATAGCTTGTGGAATTGTGTCAGGACGACAGGCTGGTTTATATCCTTCTTGGAATACATACTCACCTACTTTTAGAGGAATTGCCCCAAAAGTTATACTCTCAAAGGGATACCTTTTATAATCTTCAAAGTCATAATAACGGTATAGAGATAACGAGAAAAAGCGTTTATAAAGGGTGTCCAAGCGTTCAGCCCAGCAAGAATAACAGGAAGTTCGAGTGGCAACAGCGACACCATTTGGCAAGACTTTATTCCACGGTTCGCCATTCATCACTATTTGAGCAGAATTGCGAGGGGTGGGAAGCGGTTCTTCTTTGGTGTCTTTACGGCATCCCAACACCAAAACAACACACACCCATCCTAACACAAATGTTGGGGTTATCTGCAACCTTTTCATTTTTCTATGATTAGTTTCTCAGTTTTTACAAAAGCACCATCCAATTCCATTTTACATAAGTAAACCCCTGTGGGTTCTGCTGTACAATCATGCGTTAAGTAATAAACTCCACTAGAATATTTTTTATTACTCAACGTGCGGATGATTTTACCTTGAAGATTGATTATATCTATTTTTACGTTCCCTTCTCTAGGAACTTTAAAACCAAGTTGAAATTGATTCTTGACTGAGTACCGAAAGAAGCATACATAGAAAACTGAAGACAATGTAAAAACACTGGCCGTAGACGGCCGCAGGAAAGAAAATAAGACGAAGATTGAGTGTTTGACTTGGAACTATTGAAAAAGGGAAAGCCTCCACAACGGAGGCTTTTTGGTTTATTAGTTATTTTTTGAAATTTCAACTCCAATAAGTTTTAAAAGTTTGATTAAGTCTTTGCCTGTCATCTCCGAAATTTTTTTATTAAGTAGTTGACCCAAATCTTTTTCTGTAGTGTATTGAGTATAAGAAATTATTAGTTCTTTAAAAGTATGATTGTCTCTAATAAAGGGGTGATACGTTGCTATTTCCTTATCTCTTAATAAATTAATTAATTCCTCTTTAATTGATTTGTAGTCGCGTTTTCTACCCTTTATGTCCAATTCCTCGCCGTAAGTCAATAAGTTTTCTGCAATTTTAATGAACTGTTTTAGAGGATTTTTTTCTTTTTCTTCTATTTCAGAAAAAGGCTTGTTTTCATAAGAATGCACTTTATCTAGAAAGTTAGATAATAACTTCAAATCATTTTCATCAATGAGTATAAATGCCATTTTTGGATAAGTTTAATATGCGTTCGAAAATGGAACAGTCCCATCTTAAAAAAAGTTTAAAATGTGCTATCATTTATCATTTTTAGATAATTTTTAATGACTTTATGAAAAGCTGTAATTTGCTCAAGAGACTCTGTTGAGAGTTTGTTAGTTCGGAAGGTAAAAGTTATATTCTCTTCTATTTGAATATCTTCAAGAGATAGTTTGTATGCATCAATACCAAACAGTTCAGAAATTTTTAGTAAATTTCTAGAGGGAATAGTACGCTGTCCGGTTTCATAATAACTAATCGTTACGTGGGAGACTTTTAGGTAATCAGCCAATGCCTCTTGACTTAAACCTAAGCGTTCCCGAAGTAAGCGTATGTTTTTACCAATAATAGTAGGGCGTATATGTTCTCCTTTACGCTTTTTAAGCTGGTGTTCCAAATCTTTGGTTTTTACGTTTTCGAGATTCATAATAAAATATTATTCTACGTTTTCTCTTCTTACTTCTTGATTAGATACTTCCAAAAGTGCCTCAAAATTAACATGGGGGTTAAAAAGGATGATGCCATCCACCTTGAAACCTTCCATAGTTTCATGTTTTAAGGCTGATTCAAATGCTACGTAAGCAGTCTTGATTACTTCATCGTCGGTCATATATTTTGACAAATACCATTTGCGCCCATTCCATGTCTTGAGTTCTCCGGTTTTAGTACAGGGGGCTTGGTAAGTGACCTGAAGGAAAATCCGGCCTGAAGGGTTTTCGTTGTCATGCTCTACTCTCAATTTGAAGGTGCCGTTACCCAAAACCATCATGGTAATTCTATCGACAATTTTTTTTACACGTTCTAGCATTTGAATTGAAGGGAGTGTTTTGCGTGGCCAGCACGGAGCTGACCACTATTGATTAATGATTTCCTAATTTACCCTAAACTGTCAGGTTTTACCTCATTCTCCCAGAATACTGCTACTTGAGTAATCATGGAATGAAGAGCCAATCTGCCTACTTTTTCTGAGAGTTCGGTGATGTCGTCACGTACTAAAATAAGCATTTGACCAGCGGCGCCGTAAAAGGCTCGGCGAGTTTCTTGGAGTTGAATTGGATTCATGGTTAGTGCATTCAAACCTACTCTTTCAAGATATAGCATGAACTGATGTTCAATGTTAAACTTTTCCATTAGTATCGCTCCTCCCATGTTTCCTTGGCGTCTTTGTGTTCGATGAGGGGAGCTTCGGCGAGCTGGAGAGCTGCTTCTACATCGTTGGGTCGATGAAAGGGGTATTTGTCGTAAAACTTGTTAATCACTTCTTCAGCCCTGATTACTTCACGACCGTAATGATTCTGGCTATCGCTTACGATTTCTTTAGCCCGTTCGAAATTTTTTAGGTCTTTTCGGTAGTCGTGGGCTGCTTCCACATCATTACGTATTTGATTGTAGGCCGCTAACATATCGGTACCTTCGGGTACTTCGGCAGTGAGGCCGATGCGCTCATTTTCGTAGTTGCCAAGATTGTAAGTCTTGGAATACTCCACACGGGTGTATTTGATTCCTTCCATGATTGTTGGATTTTATTGTGGTAAAAAATTACGATTAGTAAGCTGTCGATGGATTTGGCCAAGTACCATATTGAGGTGAGCAGGTATGGGTGTGTTGGTCATTTCCGTCATTAGTATTCTAGCTATGCTCAGGGGGATGACGACTGATTTTGGGATAGCGGGTGAGCCTTGTTCTATGCGTAGGCTACGTGCCATGAATTTAGTACAGAGCCACTCAGACAAAATAAGATGAGCGTTGGAAGCTGTCCCCTGCAGCTCATATACATCAGCCAAGATATTGAGAAGGTAAGCCCGTAATAAATGGGCTTCTGTGCGATAGAGCTTGATGCTGATAGGATCCAGTGACGTATTGCGAGAAAGTTCATTCATACTTCACCTCCTTTCCCAGTTTTTCTGCTTCAGCTTCGGTTAAGGGTTCACCCTTGTTTATTTTCTCTACGATTCGCATTAAGTAGTCTGACTTAGGCGAAGAGCGTTTGTATATCCAGTTAGTAGTGATAAGGCATTTTTGACCTTTGTGCGCTTGCAGAAGTGCCAAAAACTCAGCTTTCATTTCGACTGTAAACCCGTATGGGTAAGTTTTCATGGCTTCAGAGAGCTGAAGGAAATCATCATCAATACGCTGGATTGTATTGATTTTATCAGTATAACCAGCCTCAATGAAAGAGACCAGACCGTTGGCTCCGAGCGTGGTAAATTGAGATTGGGTGATTACGGAAAGTCGTATCATAGTTATATATAGTATGATGTTGTTACCACGAAATCGGCTGGACTAATCGCCACGAGCCTTTTTCGTATTGGTATATTTTGTTGCAGTTGGGGTCACGCTCAGAGGCGATACATTGCTTCAGCGTACGCGTATCAAAAATGGCGGCTTCTCGGATTTGGCCTTTGAAGTATTCCTCACACACCCGGAACATTTCGTTAATCCACTCATTGATTTTGCCCTTATGGGGTTGCTTCCATTCGTTCGACCATTTTGACCATTTGTTACCGTCGTAGAAAGTCACGGTCAAATAGCAGCTTGCTTTGGCTCTTTGCTCGGCGCGTTGCTCATCGGTGAGGGGTTTGCGCTCGTGTTTGACGGTCTTTTGTTTCGCTTTTTGCTTTTGTAAGATGTACGGTGACGACATATTGATAAGAGGTTAGAGATTGCTATGAGTAATATCCATCATCCCAAGTCATGTAGTCTTCTACGATGATGACCGTAGGAGCATGGGCAAGTTTGCGTTGACGGCTTGGCTTCAGATAGGCCGGGGGCTGGAAGTCGTTGGCTTGCTGTTCGAGAAATTGTTTCATAAACCTATCGTTCCATTTTTTGCCAAGGCCACTGAAAATAAGGCGATAATAATTCCAGAGTGCCATCAGGTCTTTGCCCTGGACTTCCTGACGCATCGGTTGGCCAGCGCGGAGTTTTTCGAAGTCTCGACGGGCTTGCCGCATAAGGCTTTCGCCGCGTTTTTGCTTTTTCTCCCTTTCCTCTTCGTAGGCACGTCGGCGGCGACTGGCCAAGGCCGAATCGCGCTGTAACCATGCCTCTATGCCCTTAAATCCGCGGGTATTTTCGGCATCGAAGTAGCCACGACCTGCCACATGGACCGCAAAGGGGTCAGGTAGATATGCCTCCGGGTGGTGGTCGTAGTATCGGGCGGCGCGGTCGAGTTTTTCGAGCTGTCTGGCCTGAAAAGCAGCCCAATCAGCAGCCGTACGGGCATCGTCAAAGCGGTTGTAAACACCCGTATATATCGCTGAAATGGCCTGTTCTTGCTCCTTTTTGCTGAAATCGCGGCTAGGATAGAGTACTTTCCAAGCGTGTAGCCAAAACTGCATCAATATTTCGGCGAAGTACTTTTCGAGACGTGGGGGCAGCTGAGGGAGTTTACTGCGGACACGGTCGGCGCGTAAGTTGCGTAGCTCCTCGTCCTGGGCTTGTTTTTGTGCGCGCCGCCCCCCGCCGCCCCCCAGCCCTGTTCTCTCTGTAGTAAGCTCAGAGGACTCATTTTCGGGGCTTTGGTTGGCTGTCCGACCCCTCTGTCCCTCGTTGTTCTGTCCCTGTCCACATTTCAAGATTTCCGCTCTATCATTTTCGTTTACGATAGTCTCTACGTAGATATTACTAAGCGGAAAACTTTTCCTGTTGGTGGGCGAAAGGCTTGATTTTGAGCTTTTTAAAGTTTTCGGTTTTTCGCTCGTTTCCCAAAGGATTTCTTGACTTATCCACAGCTCAAAATCATGCTCTCTGCCACGAAACTTGGTACGAATCAGCCGCAAATTGCGTAGCGTAGTGAGGTGATTGCGAATAGTGCGGTCGGTACAGTCGCAAATTTCGGCCAGTCTTACGTTGTTGGTCAGCAAACTAGGTAGCTCCTGATGCACCAGCGGCGCCGTACTCGCTACCTGATTGTAAGCCTTGGCATACTCCTGTAGCAGTATATAAAAAGTGGTCTTGAGCTGCTCAGGCAGCAAACCTGTGCGGCGCGAGTAGTTGTATTCTCGGATGGTACCGTCTTTGAGACGGATCCGTCGCAGGTGTTCCACCGAGGGGCAAGCCTCGTTGTGAGTGCGATAGCGGCCTAAGAAGCGCACAAAGGCTTCAGCGTTGTCAATTTTGCTGTACATTTTACTTATTTAGTAAAAACTCCCCTTTCCCCACGCTCGGGCGTTACTCCGTGCGCGGGTACTTGGGTTGTAGGCTGTCCTACCCTGGTCTCCTGACTGGACTCGAACCAGTACTTTCCCTGTGGCGGGGGTGTGTTACCATTACACTACAGGAGACATTATCTGAAGTTTCCGCCGGACACTCATGCGCATCAGCGATGCGCTGAGTATCCATCCTCTAACCCTTAACCTCTATGAGAGTCCGGCGGCGGGGGTAAATGTTCGACTTCTTGTAAAATCTGGCCTACCTGTATGCCCCACACTAGGGGGTACTTTTCTTTGGTAGCCATATTCAAAAAATACAGCATAGCAAGATGGTCATTGATACCACCCGGTACATTCATCATCAGCCCCATAGGTACCAGTTCTTTGGGCGGGCTGGGCAAAATACCCCCGTCGGTATAGACACTCTGCTTTTCATTGAATTGTAATACGGCTATGCAGTTTTTGACGCCCGTTTTTGCCATAAACTCCTGAAAGGCTTCTTGGACGATTTTTGCTCTTTCATCCGAATTGGGGATTGCTATCATGATTTGAGGGTTAAGAATGTATTGAAATATCGAGTTTGTGCGCGAGTGAAACGGTAATGTGCATACGCATAGCGTAGCCTACCTAGTAGAGCAGTATGGTGGCGATGCCGCTCCAGTTGCTTGTACCAATAGAGCACTGGCTTGGCGGCTTCCTCTATTTTCTGAACGAGACCTGCCGCAAACAGGATACTCTGTACGGAGATAGGTTCCTTTTTCATTTTTCAGATTTTTGGGGACTAATACGCGTCAACCACGGCCATAAAACCACGAACATAATGAGCCAAAGCACTGTATCTGCGGTCATTTGGTAGCCTCCTTTCCATGCTTCAGTAAGCATCGCCGCTCACCGTGGCCATTAAACGCCTTTGCTGAAAACTGTTTGCCACAACCCCGGCACGTATGCATGTCATTCTCTTCAGTGATGTTTTTGGGGGTATCCAGAGGCTTAGGAGTTACTGTTTTGGGAGGTTGATACAGGTTACGATAGTAGCCATCCAAAAAATCACTAATCAGCACTCCCGCCAGGCTCAGTTTTGCTATTACCAATCGCATTTGAGTCTCTTGAAACACCCGATTGTGAGGCGATTCCCGTAAGACATCCATGTCCTGAGCCGCTTTTTGGAGCAAATCTTGTTGTTTAGGGTTGAGCGAGGGTATCATATTAAGGTTTAGATTGGTGGCGTTTGATTACGGTTTCAAAAACCGACTTCATATTGGCTTCTCCCCTCAGATGAGCATTCACATCTTTGGCGGCCAACTCAAGCAAACACATGGCTGTTGTAGGATTTTTTACGGTCTTAAATCGATTGAGAGCTACCTGCAAATACCCCCCAATCAGCGGGTCGGGATGTCTATTCATGACGCTTTTTAGGAAAATTGATTCTGATAAGCTCTACGCACAAGGCTACAGGAGCCACAAAAAAAACGACAAAAAGCAACAAAGCTTCGAGCCAAAAACGAGCTTCAAGGGGTATCATTGGAAAGTAAGTTGGTGCTCAGTGTAATGGTTGTGATAACGCTGCACAGTGTCCATCAGCCAATCCAATTCTTTGGGAGTAGGGATTTCTGAACTTCCTACGGCCATCATCATTGTGAATTGCTGGTCGGTAGAGTACCCAAAAAGCTCCACAAAGTCTTTCTTAATTTCGGAGCGGGCTTTCTTTTTGATGACCCCATCGTGGTACATCCGACGTACTTCTTCGAGTGTCATAACTTTGCCGTTTAGTAAATAATTATTCGATTTATTACAACTATTTTCTAAAAAGTTGTTTATTTGTTGTTGTAATTGAGTACAAATATCATATAATTATATGATACTATCAAATAATTATAAGAAATAAAATTTTGCAAATAATGTAAATTATTGATTTTCAATAATTTAAAAAAATAAACATATGCCATAATTATGATATTTGTATCGGCAAAATATCGAGTATTTCTGCTATTTATTCTGTTTGTCTGCGGATGTAAGGAGACTCCTGAGCCAGAATATGAATATATTATAGAGAATATTTCTAAACATACTGTAATTGCCTATAATAATGATGCTACTAGTCCTATAGACAATTTCGAAGAAGTGTCGCTTGAACCTCAGACGAGAGCTACAGTTAAAACCAAGTCACCAGATGGATTAAAACCTAAGTTTAGGTCGTCGGATCCTGATTTAGTGTTTGATATCAAGAGGGATATAGACAAAAAGACTTACTATGTAAACGCTGACTATAAATACTATGAATATACTCTTGAAAACCTATCAAATTTTACCATAACAGTATTTAACAATGATACAATATCTCTTAAAGACAACTTTAATGAAGTAACAATTGCTCCTAAAACTAAAGCTACTGTCAAAACAAAGTCCGCAGACGGGTTAAAACCAAAACTTAAATCTTCTGACCCTGATTTAGTATTCGAAGTGAAGAGCGACGCTGAAAAGAAGGTTTATTACTTGAGTGCTGACTACAAACAGTATGAATACATTGTTGAAAATACCTCTAATTTTCCTATCACAGTTTATAATAATGATTCTAGTAACCCAAAAGGGAACTTTTCTGAAACTACAGTTAATCCTAATTCTAAAATTGTAATTAAGACGAGAAATGGCAATGGAATGGTACCAATGATGAAATCAGGTGACAGAATCACAGAATACGAAGTTAGTGGTAAGACTTATATTCTAAATGCCTACTTAAATACATTAGAGTATATTTTTTCAGGAACTTCTAAAACTGTAAATATATACTATACTACTCCTGAAGGGAAACGTGATTCTTTGCTTAATGTGAATTTACCTTCAGAGTTGAAATTCAAGTTATTTGGCGCGGAAACCGCTCAGATAACTGTTTACAAACCTTATGTATCAGGTAACATCACAATTGAGGTTTATTTTAAAGGAAAATCAGTCCACAAACTTACTGGAAGTGACCCTCACTTACGTTTAACCTCTTCCTATAATGCAAAAACGAAGAAGGCTACCGAATCACGTTCAGCTCCTGAAGAGTGGCCTTGTGGAGTTTATAATGGCCGAACTCTAATTACAGGGCCAAGGGGAGGCTGTTACTACATTAATTCAAATGGTAATAAAACGTATGTAGATAGAAGCTATTGTAATTGTGACTAATCAGAAAATTGAAATCAATTTTAAAAACAAATAAATGTATTAAGGGTATGGAACATCCAATTGCAAGCCGAATTGAGAGTTTGATTAATGCGCTTAAGATGAACAGGAATACCTTCGCAAAATCGCTAAATAAAAGTTTTAGCTCTATTCAGATTATAGTTGAAGGTAAAAGTAAACCGGGTTATGACTTATTAGAAACCATTTTGTTAGCATATCCACAGGTAAACTCTAGTTGGTTGATGAAAGGAGAAGGTGAAATGTTTTTAAATGAAGAAAGTAAGCACATCGCTCCAACTGATTACCTTCAAAATCATCTACAAAAGCTGGAAGAAAGCTTTCAGCGCCTTAATCAACAGATTGAAGTGAAAGATAAGCAAATTGAGTATTATCAGCGTCAGAATGAGCGCTTGATGGATTTACTGGGAAAGCTTGATGGCGTAGTCGAAGAGGCGCAAATCGTAGCTCTTTGGAAAGAAAGTCAGGCAAGAGCCTGATTTTTTGACTCAACCCGCAGTTACGTTTGCGATTACGTCATAAATCCGAGATTCGGATTTGCCTCATAGTCAGGTTTTTAAAGAGAAGAGTTCGAATCCCTCTCTCTCTGC
>NZ_KE384042.1:0-60336 GCF_000423565.1 Runella zeae DSM 19591
GCAAGAACATCATAAGTAGTCGCTACTTTATAATGATATAATAAAAAAAACAAAGCTTCTTTTGAGTTTTGAAATATACTATTGTTACCAAACCCATTAGGAAATCCTGATAGAACTGTTGGAGTATAATAACAAGAAAACTTTTCAGATAACCTATTAAACTCCTCTTTACTAAGGCCTGTTGTAGCTCGAAAATCTCTATCAGATTTTATATTACTAAATATACTAATTCTTTGTGATTTCATAATAACTTATTAAAATGTTAATTACCGCAAATATATCATAAAATATTGATTATCAGCAAAAGAACAAGTCTAATACAAAAAATTAACAATTTTCAATTTAATAAATACATTCTTTCCTTTTATAAGGACGGTTATTTGTTGTATTCGGGAAGTCCAAAAGCAAAAACAACATATGATAGAATAGCATTTGTTGAAAATAAAAGAAAAAACAAAAGAATTACTATACAACCTTCAAAATTTGATATTAAAGCAAACGACTTTACAAATTCCCTGTTTATAGAACATTTGTTGCAATCTGATCATTATTTGGTTCGCTTTATTTTTTTGTATCAAATTATTGAATATTTTATAGATGAACTATCTGAGAAACAATATAGCGAACATGTAGAAAACTATAAGGCTAAAAAGATATCTAAAAATGATTTCAGAGAAAGTATTAATACCTCTGCTACTGAGAGAAAACTCATTAATGATGTTTTTGAATTAACAACAGTTCAAAAGGAACTCAAGGATGAGTTTATAACAGATATTGATTTTTTATTCAAGGATATTGACAAGATATCTGACAAAAAATCTTTTCCAGATAAAATTTACAATTTAAGAAACCTTGTAACACACAATTTAAGAGAATTGACAACAAAGTCAGATTCTTTGAAAAAAATCACAGAAATATTTGAACGTATTATTGTTGATTTACTAATAAATTACAAAACTAAAGTTGAAGAAAGAGAAAATTTGAATGATAAATTTGCGTGAACGGCTTCGATTGGACATTTGTGTAAGGTTCAATATTCGTACTTCGATCGAACTTTTGTGCTAAAAATCCCCACCTTCAGCAACACCCAAACCGTTTGGTAGTAATTTTAGAAACACACCATACAAACGACAATGGTAAAATTACTGAAGAACTTGTACAATTTGGTTTGACAGAAGGTATTAGCAGAGTTCATGGTTACCTTCCAACATCAACCTACTGACTTTCGGACTTCAAACGCTTTAAAATAACGGAACGTAAAAACGCTTCATTTTTGTCGCCCCAATCTCCCAACGCAGAAATTATAGGAATCAGCGTTTTTCCTAATTCGGTAAGGCTGTATTCTACTTTGGGTGGTACTACCGGATATATTTTCTTGGAAATTAAGTCGTGTTCTTCGAGTTCTTTCAGTTGAATGTTCAATACTCGCCTTGTGGCATCGGGTATTTTGCGTTGCAATTCGCTCGGTCGCAAATGCCCTTCATTGATAAACCACAACAAACGAATTTTCCATTTGCCGTACAATACTTCGCCTATCAAATCCAAACCACAATTTAGGTTCGGTATAATTTTTCTTTCATACATAGCGCAAAGTTAAACCCATGTTCCAAAAAGTACAATAGGGGAAAATTTTATCCCTATTTGAATCGTATTTCCGTACTTGTGAGAAGGGTACATAAGTCTGAAATTTGCCCTAAATATTTTAACAATGAAACAGACTTTTAATGAGTTATCAGGTAAAATTGCCTTGGTAACAGGAGGAACAAAAGGAGCAGGAAGGGCTATTGCAGAGCGACTTTCAAATGCAGGTGCTCAAGTAATCATAACAGCAAGAAACAAACCTGAAATAGCTAACGAAAACCATTATTTCATTTCAGCAGATTTAAGTACCCCAACAGGAACTCAAAAAGTGGCGGAAGAAGTTTTTGGGAAATTTGGCAGCTTGGATATTTTGGTCAACAACTTAGGTGGTTCTGAAACAAAAGCTGGTGGTTTTGCGGTCTTGAACGATGAAGAGTGGGAACGTACCATTCAAATCAATTTACTTGCCCCTGTTCGTTTAGACAGAGTTTTTTTGCCGAAAATGATTGAACAAAAAAGTGGGGTTATTATTCATATCGCTTCCATACAGGGCAAGTTGCCGCTGTACGATTCTACCCTGCCATATGCAGCCGCAAAAGCAGGTCTAATCAATTACAGTAAAAGTTTGTCGAACGAAGTTGCACCCAAAGGGGTAAGAATTTTGACGGTTTCACCAGGTTGGATAATGACAACATCTTCCGAGAAAATGATGGAAAGAATTGCACAAAGCTCAAATATTTCGAAAGAGGAAGCTACCCAAAGCGTGATGGACGCTTTGGGGGGAATTCCTTTTGGCAGGCCTGCACAACCCGAAGAAATTGCCGAATTAGTTGGCTTTTTGGTGTCGCCAAGAGCAGCCTATTTGACCGGAACAGAATTTGTAATTGATGGTGGAACCATTCCTACTATTTAATAATCATAAAAATAAAAACAATGAACTTACCAAAAGTAATCACACACTTAGTGAATGCACAAGACAATTTTGACAGCACAGCTTACAGTAATTGTTTCACCGACACAGCCATAGTTTTTGACGAAGGAAAAACATATAACGGCAAAAAGGAGATAAAAAATTGGATAGAAAAAGCCAATACGGAATACCAAGTAACGATGAAACCTCTCGAATACTCAGCAGCTAAAAGGGAATTGAAGGCAGAAGTGTCAGGAAATTTTCCGGGAAGTCCGCTTGTATTGACGTATCATTATGAGTTTGAAGACGGATTAATTCAATCATTAAAAATCGTATAAAACCGATGTGACAGCCGCCAAAAAGGTATTTGCAAAAGTAGGGCTGAAGTGCAAACTTCAGCTTTTGTGCTTCTATTAAACTTTTGTATATTCGCTGAAAGGTAGTGCTTCATTTGCCCTGCCTTGGCCCATATCCAAACCGTTGATACGAAAAACCGTAGTTTTAACCTCTTGCTACAACAGTTTATATATGACAAATATCGAACATTCAAGTTTTCGTATTGAAAATGTATCTCCCATTCTTTATGTAAAAGACATGGCTCGGAGTTTATTGTTTTACGAAAATATTTTAGGTTTTAAAAATGCTGACTGGGGCGACGACAACTTTACAAGCGTTAGTCGTGACAACACGGGACTGTATTTGTGCAAGGGGGGACAAGGCTTTCCTGGGATGTGGATATGGATAGGTTTTGACGGAGACATGGTTTCATTGTATAAAAGTCTTCAATTAAAAGGAGTGACAATTAAACTGCCACCCACAAATTTTTCTTGGGCTTATGAGATGCAAATTGAAGACCCGGATGGGCATGTTTTAAGATTTGGTACTGACCCAAGTGAGACAGAACCCTTTGTTGACCAAGAAAGTTGAGAGACGAGTACTATCCTAGCAAGGCATTGTCCAAAGCGCTTCGTTTTTCGATTGAATCCCAGAATGCAGTCGGGATGCTAAAAATCTCCGCCCGAATACAAAGCGTAAAAACGTTTGGCAGCTATTTTAAAAAACTGAAACATGACGACTGTGGACTTTAAAAAAATAAGAGAACTGTATGACATTTGGGACAATTCATTTGGAGTTTCAGACAATGAAATAGCCTTGTGTGAAACTCGACTTTCGATAAAACTTCCAAGATTGCTTAAAGAATATTATTTGCAATTCGGAAACCATAAAAAGCTTAATCAGACACAGGACAAACCGATTGCACCCCAGAACCTGTACTTTAAACAAGGAGAAAAACTTATTTTTTATATTGAAAATCAAGGAAATGTAATATGGGGAATTGATCGGCATGACTTATATTTAGAAAATCCACCTGTTTTTATCTCATTCGAAGAAGGCAGTTGGACACTTGAAGACAATCTTGACAAATTTTTAACTTCAATGGCCTATTTACAATCAATTTTTGCTTTCCCATTTAATGCAAATGCTATTGACATTTCATATGAGACAGAGAAAACAGTGAGAAGCACTTGGAAAAAATCAGACATAAGTATAAAAATTTGGAACGCAGAGTTTTTTCAAAATAGTTATAACGAAGTATTAGCATTTTTAAAATCAGATACTCAAATAGACCTTTTTGTTGCAGCTAAAACTCAAATTGGACTAAAAAATATTAACGCGGAACTAAATTTGGACTGGGACTACAATTCAATAGACGACCAAGAAAGTTGAGAGACGAGTACTATCCTAGCAAGGCATTGTCCAAAGCGGCGGGAGGCCCGTGCCAGCTGCCAAAAACCCCTATCATCGCCAAGTCGTAAAGCACTGTGGTAAGGCTAACAGACAGTTCACTAAAATTTAACAACAATAAATGATTTGTACAATTTATTCTCACTACCTCGGATTTGATAGCATTGTTGATATGCTGAAACAGACATATCCGAAAGCAAATTTGACAATTGGAAATCAAGACGAATTTCATACCGCTGAATTAGAAATTAAAGGAGGACTTTTTAGTTCTTCAAGCAAATTCAAGATTGGTTATAGACAAAGGCAGAAACCTTCCTATCAACTTTTGCAGGGGGATGTTTGCCCATTATCTCAAAACTTGAAAGGGCTGTATGGGTTCATATCATCATTGCCCACCTCAAATGAAGACATAAAACAACGGCTTTTGCAAAAGATTACAACCATAAATTGTGAGTTTTCGGTTATACAGCTAAAAGGTCAGACAAAAGATTTGAAAGAATTGATATACACTATGGCACAGTCATTTGATGCTTTTCTTTTTGTTCAACCAAACACTATCATTAGTAGATCAAACGGACAGCATTTTTTAGATAAAAATTTAAAACTAATCATTGACGGACAAGGCAATTGTGAGATAGCAGACTTAGACATAAAAGTTGAATCTAAATATTTTGAAGACCAACAATTGACTATTTTGGAAGACCAAAGAAGAAGACGACAAAAATCCGAAATGGTTTGTAGTGAAAATAATATCCCCATTTATAAAAACCCTAACTCGCTTTTTGTTGAGTCTGAGACAACAGTAAAAATTAGGTCAAAAGACGAAGTTGTCGATAGAGCAATTGCTTTATGTTATGTAGAACTAAAAAGTGAAGGGACTGAAAAGGTATTGTTAGATGGATTTGCGAAAAAATATAGCGTAAAGTCTAAACTTAGTCCTGCTGAAAGAGTATTTGATGAAAAGGAAAATCCAACCCAACAAGAAATAGCAAATGCAAATTGGAGAGCAGAAAGTTACCATACTTTGCTTTGGTCATTGTCAATAATTGATAGCCTAGAATGGCCTACCAAGCTTTGTAATATCGGAGAAGATGTTGGGCACTTATTCTCAAAAACAGAACAAGAATTTAGAAATATCGCGAGACTAAAAACAAAGGAAGAAATATTAGACCAAGCAGATTTGATTTTGCGATTAAATTGGGCTTGTGTAAATGCAAGGGTTAAAAACGAATCAGCCCCAAGTGGACTTAACCCAAGCGTAATCTATGAAAGACACTATGCACTGAATTGGTTAATACAACACCAGAATCAAGAATGGGACGACATAACTACAAATACATAACAACCGCAATAAGCCCCGACATCGTCAGAAAACTATCGCTTGGAGGTGTTGAGTAGGAGGGGGCAGGATTTGATTCTTAATTGAAGTAAGGCCGCCTTGTCAGGGCGGCCTTGGCATTTAGAAATTATAAACAGATAGAGGAGGTTATTCTTTTGTGATTTTTAGCTCATCTTTTACTTTGCCATTGGTATCTAAGCATCGATAGATAAGCTGATTGTTGTCGATTTTGAGGTGTTGATACACGGGGCCGCTCTGAAAGCGGGCAGCCGCATAAGGCTCTTCGGGCCAGTAAGTGTGCTTGCTCGGAATACTAATCGAAATGGTATAAATCGTGCCTTGAGCCGGGCTTTCGACCGCTCTTTCGGCGCGCATGGGTTTGCTCCGCATATAGTAGTGAACGTGACCACTCATGACCATATCCACGTGGTATTTGTCAAATAGTACTCCCCATTCTTTGCGGATTTGGGCATAGTCTTCTTCAAAATTGTAAGGAGGGAAATGTACCATTACAAATTTCCACTTGGCTTTCGAATTGGCAAGCTGTTGTTCTATCCATTTGGTTTGGGCATCAATCGGGAAAGTCCCGTCTATCATCAAAAACTGCGCATTTTGGTATTGAAACGAGTAGGTTCTTTCGCCGGGAAGTTTATCGGGGCCATTGGTAGGCAAATCAAACGTATTTTGGTACATCGCTGCTCCTAAGCCATCTTGACTATCGTGATTGCCGGGAATGGGCATCAATGGCTTTTGGCTAAAAATCGAGCCAGAATGATGAAAAAATTCATCCCATTCGTCGCGATTTAGACCAGTACTTACCAAATCGCCGATGATGGAATAAAACGAAACTTCGGGGTGGCGCGTAAGCGTCTGACGGGCCATATTGCCCCAATCGGGCGATTTGTGCGTATCTCCAAACCAAATAAAAGAAAATGCTTCGGGCGAAGTAGCTTGCGTTTTGAACGAAGCTACCTCTGACCAGCCCTTCTCGGGCGAACCTACGCGGTAATAGTAAGTGGTAGCAGGGGTAAGGCCGCTAAGTTTGGCCGTAAAACGATGAATATAACGGTCGTTGCGCAGCAATCGGTCTTCCATCTTAAACACCTCGGCGGCGGTTTTGAGCGTATCGGCCGAAGCTGCTGACCAGTACTGTACTTGACTACTAGCTACCGTCGGCTGTGTACGCCATTGAATGCTTACGCTTGTGGCGGGGTCGTTGCTCCAAGTAAGAAGCACTTGATCGGGTTTGGTACTCGAAGGGTAGGGCGTTTGTCGGAAAGCCCCCACCATGTGCGCTTCGCGGGCACGGCCACGGATGGTTTGGAAAAGAATTTCGCCCGCGAGTTCGTTGGGAACTTCCGTAAGTACCAAATCATCCCAATCGTGGTAAGTGAAAGCACCTACTTTGGTTTCGGCGAAGGTTTGGTTTTCGGGAAATACGTTAGTGATTTCGACTTTATCACCGTCTTTTTGGGCACCTACACTCAAAAAATACACCGGACGATGTTTGTCAAATCCATTGACTCCTAGCTCCACTCTGCCCTTGTCGTATTTTTTTTGCCATACTTCGTAAGTGTATTCTTCGTTTTTGACGAGGAGTGAGGTTTTCTTAAAACCACTTTTTTCGAGCCAAAATGGAACTACTTTTTGGTCTTGGTGACGCATGAGCGACACAACTACTGGCACATTGACGTCAAAAGTCCAATACTGAGTAGCAAGGGAGTTTTTTTCGGTTTCGTCCAAAAAATTTAATAAATAAGGCTGCGAAACGGTGTCAAGCTGGGCGGGGGTGAGTTTGTCGTACAGACGAGTTACGGCTCCATCCATCACATTTTCGACAGTAGGCACAGTGGTGGGGAAGTTGGCGGTACTTTTACAGGAAAGAAGCCCCGCAACTCCACCCGACAATCCTAATAATAGTGAAGACAATAGTTTATAGTTCATACTAACTTTTGGGAGAAAGACACCTACTTGGTATGGGGTGTGCTTTTATTATTGTTTTGGGTGAGCAATTGATTGAAGTATTGCTCAAAAACATGCGTGTATTCGTCTGACATCTCTTTGGCACCAAGACCCTCCAAAAACTCATCTAGCTCGTCTATCGACAGCTCATTGCTCAAGAGCTTTCCAATCAAATATTCGGAGCGATTCTGATTCATTACGTTGTCTTGGTCATATACCTATATACTTAGTGTTGTTCAGAAAAGGCTATCCATTCAGGAGCTTTTTGCATAATTTTACAATTTGTTAATATTGGGGTAAGAAAGTGGTGTTTTTCTTCTTGAAAAAAACTTTCCAAGAATTGTAAGTCATTGGTATTCAATGGGTAATTGGTTTTGGGAGGGCTCCTCAGAGTAGCTTTTCAAAATTGTCAGATATGCAATTTTTTTTCTTTCAAAAGCTTCATTAGTAGCTCAGGCTCATCGGTTTGGATGACATTAGCACCGTGTTGGAGCAATTGCTGAAGGGCTTCTTCGTGTTGACCATTTCGTAATAAAACATCTATTTTACCTAAAGCATTAATCCAGATTCTAGCGCCGCGTTTTTTGATGAGTTGGGTTACTTCGGGCGTATAAAAAGAAAAATCGATGTGTACTACTTCTGGTTTAAAAAGCGTGAGGGCGGAGTCGGCCATGGCTAGGGAGTGGGCACGGGGCATGAGCATGTATTTTTTGCTGATGTTGTCCACATATTTGAGCGAATTGTAGTCACTATCGAAGAAAAAAACGATGTCTTCGGTTCCTGTTTTTTTGACAATATCCATCACCGGCCCGAGACGGTCGGTTTTTAAATCCAAATCCACTAGAATCTTGCCTTTGGCCAAGCGCAAAATCTGCTCTAAAGTGGGGATTTTATGAGGCGTTTTTTCGCCTTTTACTACCAAATTGTATTGTTGTAACTGCGCAAACGACATTTCTTCGGGGTTGCCTTGACCGTCGGTAGTGCGGTTGATTTTTCCGTCGTGCATCAGTACAGGCACGCCGTCGGTAGTAACTTTGACGTCGATTTCGATGATGTCAATCCCAAGGCGAATCGCCTCCTCTACCGCCGGGATGGAGTTTTCGGGTAGGATATGATGCACGGCTCGATGAGACGCCACCAATACCGTAGGAGAAGCACTATTAAGAAAATCTTTTTTGATATCTTTCACCTTACGGGGAGTGATAGACGCACTGAGGGCGCACGCTATCACCGCCAATGCCAAAACTTGTTTTTTCATACTTTGTTGCTAAAGCGATGTTTGAAATAGTACGACCCAAAACACAAAACAGGCTAATCCTTGAGAAAAAAAATACATATCATCACCAATCAATCACCTATCACTCTACTTTATTTTTTTATAGGAAAACCATAAAAAATACTGGAAATCCAGTATTGACAATGCAAAGGGCAATGTCCTACTTTTGCCCTTACCAAGAGGCTCTTAAAAATCCCTCCTTTTTCTATCCTGCTTCACTCGTTAGGTTTCAATCTATACTACAACCTTTTTAATTTTATCTGCCCCTACCACCTCTATTCCCCATTTCTGCCTAAGAAACCCCCTCAAACATGAAACTGAGTTATCCACTATTTAACTAATGTACGAACATGAAACGGTTATTAAAACCCCTGCTCTACACCGCCGCTGTGCTGCTGATGAGCGTGAGTTGTAAGAAAGAAACCGAGCCACAAATTGAAGGCTTTGTATGTGATGACGGTTCTTGCTGTAACCCCGAATTTGTGGGGATGCGTTACCGCCACATACGTACCTTGGAAGGAGCATTGGCCGCTTTATCAAGGGGTAATGTAGATATAGTCCTAATTTTTAAAGACAAAATTAGAGAACCCAGACTTGACGATCTGCCGTTTGAGAAAACAGCATGGGTACGAATAATCAGTATTTGTCCCGTGACTGAGCATTTGGTGAAAGGGCTGTCGGCGTATTATTACGCTCACGAAGACTCTGTAGAGTATAACTATCGCGTATGGGGTAAGGTCTATGAAAATGTGGATGCGCGCCCATTTGTCTATCCTGATTTTGATTTCAGTCTTGAACGCATCGAAAAAATTCCATAACCAACCAACACTTATGAAAACGAGAACGTTAATCTATTGTATATATATAGTAATGGGGGGGGGTATTTTGCCTGCTTTGGCACAGAAATTTAACCCTAAGTACCTCCGCGAAGACAACAGGTCTTTCAAAGCCCTTACCAAAACCGCTACTCCCGACGGCTGGATTGAGTTCAAGAAGGAAGCCCGTATCAATCCCAATACTTTCTTCAAAGACTATGCTAATAGTTTAGAACTAGGACAGGATTAGACAAAATCGGCACCAGCGATTTCAATTATACTATAAAATATCCCTGTTGAAGGCATGTTTTTTTTAAGCTCCGAATATAGGGTAAGTTATTCAAATATTGAGGGTGTCATGCTTTTACGCAGGAATGACCCATATTTTATAACTTACAATAAAAATTTACTTTTTTAATCTATAAGGAAGATAAAACAGATCTATCCAAAGTACCAAGCGGAACTTATACTTTACGTTGGCAGTCTGAAGGTAAGCAAGTAACTAAAAAACTACTAATCGTGAAATAATAAGCGTTTAAAACAACCTTTCCAAGGTGCATAGCCTTGGAAAGGTACATTCAAAAAAATTCCCCGACAATCAATGTCGGGGAATCAAAGTTGGGCGAAGGTGTTGCAATATTACCTAAAGTATTTTCTTTGGTTCAGTCAAAAATACTCTCGTACTTACGGTATAGGTACCACCGTTAGGGTCTTTGTATTTCAAATCCACATAAAAAGCTTTGTAACCACTGTCAGCGTAAGATTCGGTCAATTTGATATTGGACGTGTTGGAAACTCCTAGACTGCGGCTACTCCACTTTTCGTTTCTAAAATCCTTGTCGGTAGAAGTAGCCGACCATACAATGGCATCTACTAGGTCAGCAGGGGCGGTTTTGATGTTTACTTTTACCCCTTTTTTACTGGCTTTTGCATTCCAAGTAGGAGTGGGGTAAGCTTGATTGTTGATAGTAGTGCCAAAAAACGCACTCAGTGCTTCTATGGCCTGTTTTCCGCCGCCTAAGTCGTGGCCGGCATTGGGTACGTAGTGAATCATATTTTGACCGGGAATTTGGTCGTAATAATGCTTGATAGCATCGACGGTCCAGTATTCATCATTGGTACCGATGAAGATTATCTTCGGAACGGTCAATTTGGCGCGGTAAGAGTAGGGATCCACCATCGTAGTGATGGCATTGCCTTGGGGAGTATTGGCGGTTTGAGGAATTTCTAGTTTTACATAATCTTCGATTTGTTCGCTGTAAGCACCGTAGGTTTTGAGCTGATAATCGAGCGTGGCAGGCATATTGAGCATATCGATGACCATCGGGCCAATCGCCTTCACACGACTATCATCAATCGTCGCCGAAAGCCAAGTAGTCCAGCCTCGTTTGGAAGCTCCCGAAATCACAAAGTTTTTGACGTCATGATTGAGCTTCTGTTTGGCGAAAGCCTGCACGGCATCCATTGCTTTTACGGCCGATTTGACCATCGGAAAGAGCAAAGGCCAGCTGTAATCTCCGTCTTTTTTGAAGTTGTGTAAAGTATAAGAGATGAGTGCGTCTTCGGTAAGATTGCCATAAAGTGGCTGATTAGGAGCTTGTTTGAGCAATGCCACGATGGCTTTATTTTTAGAGGCAACTCCTGCTAAAGTAGGCCACAGCTTGTCACTTTTGCTCCAGTTGGGTTGTTCGTCTTTGTTAGAACCGCCCGTGATGAAAAGCATAGCGCCATCGTGGGTATTTTCTTTGGGAACCAAAAGAGTCAGTTGGTGTCGCCAAGTGATACCACGCCATTTTTGAGAAGTCAGTAGAAGATTATAGCCCGTGATGTCGCCTTGCGTAAAAGAATCTTTTAATTCCCAAGTGAAAGTATTATCACCATTGTTGATATAACTTTTAAGGGCAGTTTCGGGAGTAATGGTGTCTTGGGCTTTGGGATGAGAAATACTCACCAAGCTAACGATTATTAAAACTAAAAATGATTTGTACATGGGAATTAAGGAAGTTATGATTAATGTGACAATTTGAAAATATCAGGGGCAACTTGGTTGAGATTTGACAATTATACCACTGAAGGCACCTATATTCAACATTTTCAAATTACTGAGGTTTGGGACTTTCTTTGATTAGTTTAAGAGCTTGGTCTATGTAGATTTCGCCCGTCATTTCGCCCAAACTCGTGCGGCTTACGTAATCGTATCTTTTAAAGCTATTGAAATCCACTTTGGTAAGCATATAGCCAAAGGCGTCGTTGGTAAGCCCAAATAGAAATGGGTACTTGGTATTCATATTTCTTTTGAGATAAAAGCCAATATTGGGTAATGCTTCCCCCGGAATCGTCAATATCTGAGCGGGGCCAATGTTCAATAGATTGAGCTGAGTCGATACTTCGTTGGGTTTGGCGTTGGGGTGTTTGAGTGGTGAATTTTGAAGGATATACTTCATCAAATCAGAATCTACCGGAAATGTAATCGTGCGGGCAGTGGAGTAGAGGGCAGGGTTTGGCAAAGTCGGAGCGTCTTGTACGATACGCAGGGCTTCGTCGGCCAGTAGTTCCCCAATCCGAATGCATTCTTCCCAAGTATTGGCTTCGGTACCTGCTTCGCGGCGAGTGTCGGCAGTTACCATTCCTCCTTGGGCACCATTCACAAAAATAGCCATTCCACCTCCTTTAGCTTCGATACGGTCGTAAAGAGGCCCGCACAAGTCAGGGCTCATGATGCCTCTTCCTGAGCCAATCACCTCAGGATGAATCGCATAGTTTACCAATGTAGCAATGGGTTTTCCGGTTTTTGAAATAGCCTGAATCACCCCACAGCGAGGATCGTATAGTTGGTCGGCGTAGTAGTTGTAGGCAATTTTCCCCTTCGCTTCTCCTACCGCAATTTTGAGAGTGGCAGGTTCCAATTTTGAAACAGCTTCGTTTACGGCTTCGGCGATTTTTTTTACGCAATCCTCAAGGTAATTGAGGTCGGCAGAAGTTTTGCCGTTTTGGTCAGGAAAAGCATAAGCATCGGGGCCACTGTGGGTGTGGGTACAGCCAATCAAAACATTTTCGGGAGGAATACCTTTGATTAATGCCCGCGAACGATTCCCCAAAACGGACGACCAACCTAAATTATCGACACTTACGATGGCTACGCGTGTTGTACCTTTTTCTAAGACCAATACCCTTGCAAACAACTCTCCTTTTTTTTCGGTTGTTTTTTTCGGCACTCCTATCCCGCCCGAAGCAGGAAGTAGCGGATTGGGGGTAATGTTTCGTAAAGTAGCAGCGGCCCTAAAGTCCTGTGCCAATGCGTTGAAAGTCGCTAAAAAAGATAATAAATAAGCAAAGAATTTCATGGTTTAGATAGACATAGAGAGGTTTTGTTCATAAATAATGTATTCAAAAAAATAAAAAAAGGGTGGAGAATATCCACCTTTTTTTCAATTAACTAACCCAAAAAAATTACCAAGGCTTACCCGTTCCTTGCAGTACCCACGGCTTCGACCAAGGGCTATTTTTGCCATCGGCCTCCGAATAGTTGGTAGTTTCAAGTTTGCTCATAGCAGCCTCGGCATTTGTTTTATTGAGATTGCGCTCATCTAGCATATAATAAAAGCGCACTGGCAATACTTTACGTTTGGCTTGTGGGCCAGGTTTCAGCTCTGGGAAGCCAGTACGGCGATAGTCAAACCATGCTTCGGTAGCAGCAGTCCAGCTAGCAATCCATTTTTGTTCGATGATTTGTTTCAGCGTTCCGTTGTATTTAGCATCGGCTCCCGCGATATAAGTGGCATAGCTACTAGTAAGTCCCCACGTGTCGAGAGATGCTTTTACGCCTGCTTCATAGTGTGTTTTGGCATCGCCTACTGCCCAGCCTTTGAGGGCCGCCTCGGCCAAAATAAACCGCACTTCTGCCGCCGACATCAGGCGAGATTTGAGCAAAGGCCCCTTGGCTTGGCGGTAGATGTCGTTGAGCCACGATACGTGAGGGTTGTTGGCACCTTGCTCAGCAGTAGGGCTAAGATTGTAGGTCGGACCACCCAACATAGCCGTAGGAAGACCTACGTATTCATTGGTATTGTACTCTTTTCCAGCCACTTTGTCGGGAGAGAGATAGCGTTTGTTGCCGTCGATTTTATCTGTTCCAGCAGGAAGAGAAGGGTCTACTACCAATTGGATTTTGACTTTGTTGGCCCATACTCCTAAGCGTGGGTCTTTGAGGGCAAGGAGTTTGTCCACAAAAGTAGCTGCCATTTTGATACGGCGATAATTGCTCTCACTCGCATCATAGATAGCATTGGCAGGCCAAGAGTCGTCGTTGCTGTTTCCGGCAAAGGCCATAGCGGCATCATCAGCGATAGCCGTGATGATAGGATATTGGGTGGCATTAGCTACTATTTTTTCGATGCCCGCTTTGGCTACATCTGGTTTTTTGGCGGAGATGCGCATCAAATAGCGCAATGCCAGCGAATTGGCCAATTTGCGCCATTTGGCAGGTGCTCCCTGATAATACACATCAGCCGTACCTACGGTAGTGGTATATTCAGATGCATTTTTGGAGAGTAGCGTATTGGCTTTTTCAAGGTCAGCCAAAATACCCGTATAAATCGTTTCTTGCGAATCGAAAGCAGGGAAAGTGTTTTCGGCTCCACCTACTGCTCCTTTGAGGGCATTGGTATAAGGAGCATCTCCCCACAAATCCGTAATCAAACCAAACATCATTGATTTCATCACTAGGGCAATTCCCTGATGCAGTTCAGAATTGATAGCTACGCCACGGTCATATACATACTGATTGTTGCGCAGGATGTCATAATAAGAAGCCCAGCTTTGGCTACCTCCCCAGTCGTATTCATTGTGTCCGCCACTCCAGCCGTCTTTTTGGGTGTGTTGCATTACCCCTGCAATATCCTGATAACCTAAGTTTACAAATGCTTTGCCTGTTTCGGTCAATACCGTTGACAACACCAAGTTGGGATTGGCAGTTTCGGGGTTGACGCCGTTGGGGTTTTCGTTGAGTACGGTTAAATCTTTACAAGAAAATACCGTACAAGAAAACAAAACCACCAAGCATATAGATTTGAATTTGTTCATTTTCATCATCTTTCTTAACCGCCTAAACGGTCGTTTATGTTTTCTTAAAATGTAAGTCCAAGTTTAAATCCGACAGGTATCACCCAAGGGTTGACATTGTAGCGCTCAATACCCTGTTTGAACTGACTACCACCGCCCTGTACGCCAGCCTCCATTTGGAAAGCAGTTTCGGGGTCGATGTTGATTTTGGCAGCGGTCCACAAGATGATGTTGCGACTATAAACCGAGAAGTTAGCATTTTGGAGACCTACTTTTTTAATCCAATTTTGCGGCAAATCATAGCCCAACGAAACCTCTCTTAGTTTGAGGTAAGAAGCATCGTAAAGGAAGGCTCTTGTGAAAGACCAAGCGGTACTACCCGCAAAAGGCAAGATAGTAGTACCCGGCCCGCCGAGGTTTTCTTTGAAGCCTGTTGGGTTGCCGTTGGCATCATACCCTGTGGCAATCACCCCCGGAATAAACACCCCACCATGTGGCAAAGTGTAGGGGCCGTACTTGAAAGGATAGCCGCCATAATCAGGTGTAGGCCCTCCCACGAGTGGGAAATAGTTGCCATGAATACGAATGAGTTCGTCTTGATTAGCTACCAAATAATCCCTCAATGCTTGTCCCGTGAGGCCATTGGGGTTGATGAGTTTGTCTAAGAAAAGTTGAGATTGACCATTTTCTTCACCATAGCGATACGTCTGTGAAACAAAATCGCCTCCATGTCGCCAGTCAAATGAAAGGTTGAGGCTGAAGCCTTTATAGGCAATAGAGGTTTGCAATCCCATATTGAATTTGGAATTGAAATTCCCGATTTTGTTGCGGGTATTGATAGCGTCGATAGATTGCCATTTTCCGGTTTGATCCAAGATAGGATAGCCATAATAAGGCGATTCCTTGTTTTCGACAGTTACGATTTTAGCATCATAAATATCCCCAATTTGTTCGCCTACGTAAGTCCACGCTCCTCCTTTGGCATCCGTCCAGAGAGTGTAATAAGGAAGATCGTCCGAAAGTTCTTTGATAGTGGTACGGTTGCGGGTCCAGTTGGCATTGATGTCCCAACGCCAGTTGTTTTTGTCGAGAGGCGTACCGCCCAAGCTCAGCTCAAATCCTTTGCTTACGAGCAAACCAGCGTTGATGTTTTTGAGAGAATAACCCGACGAAGGAGGTAATTTGGTACTTAATATTTGGTTACGGTTTTCGACAGTATAGTAAGTACCCGAGAAGCGTAAGCGGTTTTTAAACAAATTGAGGTCGATACCACTTTCAAATGAAGTCACAATTTCGGGTTTCAAATCAGAAATAAGCAACGTACCAGGAGTGCTAAGACGCGGAACACCATCCCAAGCACCTGCATTGCCCAAGGTTCCTAGGAGTTGGTAAGGATTGGCATCGTTACCTACTTGTGCAAAGCCCGTACGAAGTTTCAACAAGCTGATTTGGTTTGACAAAGGCAGCATTTCATTGACCAAAACACTCAAAGAAGCCGAAGGATAGAAATAGGAGCGGTTGGCCGCTGGAAGGGTGCTCGACCAGTCGTTGCGGGCTGTCACGTCCAAGAAAATCATGTCTTTGAAGCCGATATTGGCTAAGCCATACACGCTGTAAATGGCACGTTGGAACCAAGTACTGTTATAATCTAGGTTGGCAGGAGCGATGTTTTGGATGGTATATACACCAGGTACGATAAGTCCTGTACCAGATTTAGTAGCGTTGGTGACGTTAGAACCTTTTTGGTAACGGGCATTGCCTCCCGCCGAAATCGACAAGCTAAAGTCTTTCAAGTCTTTTTTGTAAGTAGCCAAAAAGTCAGCGTTACTTTCAAAATTAGCCAAATTGATAATACCGTACGCACCGCGAGGGTCGCTGGTATAGCTATTGGCTACTTTGAGTTCACGGCGCTCATTATACGTATCAACGGCGTATCTTCCCATCAAACTCAAATCGGACGTGATTTGCCAATCTGCGCGTACATTCCCAAAAATACGGTCACGGTTAAAACCATTGTTGACTTCATAAGCTAGGAAATAAGGGTTGTTGTAGATACCTTTTGCTTGCGAACGTTGTTGAAGCCCTTCTTGGCCGGGTACCCAATAGTCCTTCATATCCGTAATATTGATATGAGGCGATACCGCATAGGCCCACTGAAGGGGATTGGTACCCCGGTTTCCGGCAGGGCGATTGTTGGAGTTGGAGCGGCTAATGTCCATGTTGGTACTAAGCCGTACTTTCTCACTTACTTTAATAGAGGTATTGAGATTCAAGGAGTTCCTAAACAAATCTGAATTAGGAACAATCCCTCTATTTTGCATATTAGAATAAGAGAGGCGGTAGCTGTAAGTATCGTTGCTATTGGCGACTGATACGCCGTTGGTCGTAGTGATACCCGTTTGAACAAAATTCTTTACATTATTGGGGTGTGATACCAGAGGCATCGGCATCGGCTTGCCATTGGCATCAAGGGGGCTATTCCATTGTACTTCAGAGTAGCCTTTGTCGAGGGCTGCTCCGTAAGTAGCTCCTACTTCTTCTTGGATGAGCTTACCGAAGGGATTGGTGAGAGGATTTCCACTTACGGAGGGAGGAATAGCTGAAAATTGGCCTGGACCAAATTGCGTTTGCCATTTCAAAAATTTGAAGGGTTTATCAAAAACGGTATTAGAAGTAATCGAAACCGTCATTTTTTTTGCTTTAGAACCATTTTTAGTGGTAATAAGTACCACCCCATTTCCCGCCCGTGAGCCATAGAGGGCGGCGGCACTTGGCCCCTTCAAAATAGAAATATTTTCAATATCGTCTGGATTGAGGTTAGAGATTGAATTTCCAAAATCAGCTTTATTATCGTTTCCTACTTGGCTGATATTGTTGAGTGTATTGGCAAGAGGCACGCCATCTACCACAAAAAGAGGTTGATTGTCGCTGCTGAGAGAAGTAGCCCCCCTGATAATCATGCTTACTGATGAGCCTGTACCTCCTGTAGAACTAATGCTAACCCCCGCTACTTTTCCTGCCATGGCATTGAGTACGTTTTCTTGGGCTACTCGATTGAGTTCTTTTCCATCGACTTTTCCTACGGAATATCCTAGTGATTTTTCTTCGCGTTTGATACCGAGGGCAGTTACGACCACCTCTTTGAGGTTTTCGGCACTGGGAGCAAGCGATACGTCTATTACGTTGCGATTTCCGACGGCAATTTCTTGGGCTGTATATCCCACAAAGGAGATAATAAGGACGGGATTACTGCCACTTACTTCTAGCGAATAAGCACCAGAAGCATTGGTGGTAGTACCTTTTTGGGTTCCTTTTATGATAATATTGACGCCGGGCATTCCGGTGCCGTCTTCGCTTGAAGTGATTTTGCCGGAGATAGTTCGGGTTTGCGCCCAAGCTTCCGAAAAGCACAGAATCACCACCACCGTTAAAGTAAGCAAGTACCTAAGGTTTCTTCGCAGAATAGAGTTTTCATTCATGGTTCCTGTTGATTAAAAAAGTTCTATAGAACCAATACCTCAAGGGTTATGAAATAGACTACTCTGCATGACGAATTTTTTTTAAAAAATGTATTATTTAATGATAAATTAAAAATTTTATAATATAAACGTAATACTTTAAAAAAATAGAATAATAGCTTTTGGTTGATTTTCAGAAGGTTGTGTTTGGGAGGGCAAAATATTGACAATAGAAAAATTCCTATAGATTGATAAAAAAACTAGAGGCGGAAGATAATCCTCCGCCTCTGAGCAAACTACCAATTGTACATTAATCCTATCTTATCTAAACTTATCATTTACCAAGGTTTATTGGTTCCTTGTACAATCCAAGGCTTAGACCATTGGCTATTTTTTCCTCTCAAACCTGAATGAGTAGTGGTTTCGAGTTTATTGATTGCCGCATCTGCGTTGGTGCGGTTGAAGTTTACTTCATTGTCGCCATAGTTGAAACGAACAGGTAGTACTGGCTCGGCAGAAGCAGGACCTGCTTTCAAAGCAGGAAGGCCTGTTCTTCTATAATCAAACCAAGCTTCAGTAGCGGCAGTCCAGCTAGCAATCCATTTTTGCTCCATGATGCGACCCAAGGTATTGTTGAAAGCCACACCCGGCTGGGCGATGTAAGCATCATATTGAGATCCAACGCCCCAAGTTTCGAGTGAGTTTTTCACACCTGCATTGTAGTGCGTAGCAGCCGAACCTACAGACCAGCCCTTTTGAGCCGCTTCAGCCAAAATGAATGCTGTTTCGGCTGATGATGCCAAACGGGCTCTTAGCAAACCACCACTGCTACCACGATATACATCTGCTAGCTGTGATACGTGTTGATTCTGAACCGTTTGACCGGGAGTTGGGTTGTTGTTGTAATAATCTGGTTGTCTTAATCCAGGAGGCACCCCTACGTACTCATTCGTGTCAAGTGTTCCTGTGTAGAGGTTCGGATTATAGCGGCGAGTGAATTTAATTCCTTTTTTCACTTCTACATTCAGTACTTGATCCGTCAAGTAAGGAGTACCTGGCATGAGAACCCCGTCTTTTCTGATAAAAGGATCAACCGCTGTAGCAAGAGTAGGGTCAGCTACCCACTGCACATGCACGGGAGCAATCCATACTTTTAGGCGAGGGTCTTTGTTGGTAAGCAGAGTATTTATCAAAGTTTGAGCAGGTTTTTTCCTTCTAAAGTTTGATTGCTCTTGGTCAAAAGCAGTTGCACCTGGCCAAGAGTTGCCAGAAGTAGCTCCAATGTAGCTCATAGTAGCGTCTTCACTTGGGGTTTTGATATACACACCAGAAGCATATACAGCTTCAATCCCTGCTTTAGCCTCCGCCGACATTTTTTCGGAGACTCTCATGTAATAGCGCAACAAAAGAGTGTTAGCGAATTTTTGCCAAGAGATAGGGTTTCCGTTGTAATAAATATCATAGCCTGCGGTATAGCCTGTAGCATCTTTAGAAGCAAATAACTCAGAAGCGGTTTTCAAATCAGCAATTATTCCTTTGTAGATTACTTCTTGACTATCAAAGGCGGGCTTCAAAAATTCGTTTGATTGGTCGCCTTTCACGGCTGAAGTATAAGGAGCATCACCCCACAAATCTGTAATCACCCCAAAAATAAACGAGCGCATAGTAAGTGCCACTCCTTGGTGGAATTTGTAGTTAAGAGCTACCGAACGTTTGTACAGAAACTCGTTGTTACGAAGGATATTGTACCAACCGCTCCAATCTTGTGGACCCCAATCATAGTGATTGACTCCACTAAACCAACCGTCGTGTTGGATGTGCTGAGCTACACCCGCTACATCGCCGTAGCCTAGTTCCAAATAAGCACGCCCTACAGAATTCATGATTTCGGGCATCATTAAGTTGGGATTGGCGGTGGCAGGATCAATCCCGTTGGGGTTTTCGTTGATCTCGCTGAGTTTGTCGCTACAAGAAGCGATAACCATTACGGCGAGTACCAAAAGTGATTTTGATATGAGTTTTAACATGTTCATCGTATTGATTTAAATGTTAGTTATTACAAACTAAAGTTCAATTTGAAACCTACAGGTACCGTCCAAGGCATTACGTTTTGGAGTTCGATTCCTTGACGGAAGCGGCCACCATCTGCTTGGAAAGCTCTTTCAGGGTCAATACCAATTTTGGAGGCAGTCCAAATCATGATGTTTCTGGTAAACAATGAAACACTAGCATTGCGGAAGCCACCAATGTTTGGAATATTGTAAGAGAAAGACAACTCTCTCAATTTAAGGAAAGAGGCATCAAAAGTGATTTGCTTATTGAAGCTCCAAGGATAGGTATCAGTGATAGGGTAGATATTGGTACCAGCGCCACCTAAGTGTTCTTTGTAAGTACCGTCAGACTGTAAAATTACCCCAGGGATGAATCCACCGTCTCCGTCAGCACCCATTCCGCCAGTAGCTTTGGTGTGTCCACCTACCCGTGGGAAATTACCGTTGGTAGGGATGATGTATTTTTCAGGATCTGATTTCAAAAGGGCTACCAATTCTGCTTCTGAGTACAATCCACCCGGAATAAGTTGATTTAACTGACGTTGAGATTTCCAGTCAGATTCGCCATAGCGATAAGTATAAGATTGGAAGTTTCCACCGACACGGGCATCAAAGCTAGCGGCCAATGAGAAGCGTTTGTAAGAAAGCGTAGCCTGCATACCCATGATAAAACGAGGGTTAAAGTTACCTACTTTTTCGCGGGCATTACGGTCGTTTACTGCAATCCACTCCCCGTTGTTGTTGAGGATGGGCCAACGATAGTAAGGCGACGCTGGGTCTTTTACGGTAGCATAGCCACGGCTGTAGATGTTTCCGATTTCTTCTCCTACAAATGTAAATGCCCCTCCGTTGTTATCGTCCCAAAGCGTATAGAAATCCATTCCTTCTGTCAACTCCTTGATAGTAGTACGGTTGCGAGTGAAGTTCATGTTGAGGTCAAGATTCCAACCGTTTTTGTCACGAATAGGCGTACCTCCTAAGTTGATTTCCCAACCTTTACTAGCTAACAAACCGGCGTTGATAAGCTTACTATTAAAGCCTGAAGAAGAAGGGGTAGTAATACCCAAGATTTGGTTTTTGTTTTCAAGATAATAGTAGGTCGCTTCAAGACGAAGTCGGTTTTCGAACAAGCCTAAATCCACCCCGAATTCGGTAGAAGTTGCGATTTCAGGTTTCAACTGAGCGTTCAACAATGTTTGGGGTACGTTGGTAGTAATTAAGCTTCCCCAGCTTCCTGTTCCTAAGGTAGGCATCAACTGATAAGGGTTAGCGTCGTTACCAACTTGTGCCCATCCAGCTCTTAACTTCAAAAGCGAAATCGACTTAGGCAAACTGAAAGCATAGTTAGCAAGCCAGCTCAAAGAAGCGGAAGGATAGAAATAAGAGCGGTTTTCGGCAGGTAATGTACTCGACCAGTCGTTACGAGCTGTCAAGTCTAAATAGAGCATGTTTTTATAACCTAAAGAAGCCATTCCATAAAGACTATAGATTGCTTTTTTTGCGCTGCTATTGCTTACTTGAAGGGAAGCCAAAGGAATGTTTGAAACTCTATAAAGACCTGGTACGGTCAAGATAGCGCCTCCCATAAAGTCTTCTTTGTAGTTTTGGACCATGTAGTTTCCACCGCCCGATACGCTAAAGTCGAAAGCATTGATATTTTTCTTGTAGGTCAATAAGAAATCTGCGTTGGTTTCTTTGCGACCTAGACCTTGAAGATAATATCCTCCATTACGACCACGGCTATAGCTCCAGGGGATTTTGGTTTCGCGATCTTCTACAAACATATCATGAGAGATACGAGCAAAAGCTGACAAATTAGAAGTAATCGCATAATCAAGCTTCATATTACCATAAATACGGTCGCGGTTGAAGCCATTGTTGATGGCATATGCCAAAAAGTAAGGGTTATCGCCATTTGTAGGTGAAAATTGCTTGATTTGCTCATTTCCAGGTACCCAGTAGTTTTGCAACTCTCTTACATCAATATGTGACCATTGATAAACGGCCTCTAGCGGGTTAGCACCACGGTTGGCAGTAGAAGGGCGGTTGTCAGACTGTGAACGTACGAAATTTAAGTTGGTAGTTAGTTTTACCTTTTGATGAATGTCGTAAGTTCCAGAAGCAGATAAAGAGTGACGATTAAGGTCTGAATTTGGAATAAGACCTTGGTTGGTCATCAGGTTGTAAGACACCCGGTAAGTGGTTTTGTCAGTTGAACCCGAAATAGCGATGTTGTTTGTAGAAGTAATTCCAGTTTGGAGGAAATTCTTCATATTGTCTTTGTATGAGCGCAATTCGGTAGGGACTTTGTTACCATTGGCATCCAACGGGCTATTCCACTGTGGAGCCAAAATTCCCTTATCTAGTTCTGGCCCTCCCCAATAAGCCGAAGTCTCATCAAGACGAGCGTTGCGGTCACCATTTCCGTATTTGTAATGAAGATCTAAATAGCGGTAAGGCGTTTCGAAGACGTTGCTAGTAGAGAAGGATACGCCTAGTCCTTTACCTTTTTTACCAGATTTGGTGGTAATCAAAATCACCCCATTACCAGCGCGTGAGCCATAGAGCGCAGCGGCACTTGGGCCTTTCAACACCGAAATACTCTCTACATCGTCGGGGTTGATATCCGAAATGGCATTACCATAGTCAACGTTGTTACGATCACCCATCGAACGGATGTTGTTGAGGCTGTTGGCTA
Organism: Runella zeae DSM 19591; assembly: GCF_000423565.1. GTDB lineage: Bacteria > Bacteroidota > Bacteroidia > Cytophagales > Spirosomataceae > Runella > Runella zeae. Next base: position 22,898 of record NZ_KE384042.1, read on the forward strand.
CAGGTACCCCATCGATTACAAAAAGAGGCTGGTTGTCGTTGCTTAATGAAGTAGCTCCACGGATGATGACGCTAACCGATGAACCAGCGCCACTTGTTTGATTGATTGTCACCCCTGCCACCCGGCCAGAAAGGGCATTGAGAACGTTTTCTTGAGGTACATTTACGATGTCTTTTCCTGATACTTCGCCTACCGAATAGCCCAAAGAGCGTTTCTCTCTTTTGATACCCAAGGCGGTTACTACTACTTCGTTTAGATTTTCAGCACCTGGTGTAAGACTTACGTCTACTACGCTGCGGCTTCCAACCGATACTTCGTTGGCTTCATAGCCCACAAATGAAAAAACAAGTACAGGATTGCTACCATTTACTTCAATGGAATAGTTACCTGTGGCGTTGGTGCTGGTTCCTTTTTGCGTACCTTTAATGACAACGTTTACTCCGGGCATGCCAGAGCCATCTTCGTTCGTAGTGACCTTTCCAGTAATGGTTCTGACTTGGGCATACACCGAAGTACAGCAGATACCAAATACTAGAACTACTACACACAATCGTTTGACTGCTTTTTGTAATAGAAAAAAGTGTCTCATATAGTCTGTTTGTTTAGTTAGTACCTATGGTACGAAATAACTAAACAAACAGACTATTGATAGAATGTTATTTTTTTTTAAGAAATTGTTAACTTCAGTATTCCAGAAGGAGGCTGAAGTAAGGCAAAGTCTTTGATTTTTTTGGTTCAGTAGAGTAAATGGGAGGAGAAACCTAGCGTTTCTTCTCCCATTTTAAATAAAAGACCTACTGCAACAACCAAATTTTTGAAAATTCATTGTCTGTAGCTGGCGACAATGTACTCACTCCTTGGTCATAGGCATTTCTGTTTTGTCCGAGTTCATTACCTGGATAACGATACCTCAGTGGGAAAGTATAACCACTCAAGCGACCATTACTGAAAATATTGGGTAATCCCGTGCGGCGCAAATCCAAGTAGGCTTCTGTAGATACCGTAAACAATGCCAACCATTTTTGGTCAGCAATTTTGGCAAGCTGTCCGGCTTTATCAGAAGGAAGTGCCACGCTTGCTTGGGCTAAATATTTGTCAATATCAGCTTGTTTTATGCCCCAGCGCAACATCGAATTGGTGATACCTTTGCGGTAATAAGTATCCGCACTTCCCGAAATCAGGCCTTTGGCGGCTGCTTCTGCCAAAATAAATTGTACTTCGTCGCTATTGATGATTTGGGCTTTGAGCAAATTATGTTTGTTTTGACGGAACAACTGTGAAAACTGCGATACTTTGAAATTTCCCACTACGCCACCAGCAGCGGTATTGTAGTGACCGTTGCCGTTTTTCCAGTCGCTCAACATCCCCGCAATAAATCCTACATATAGCTTATCGGTGTCGGTAACGTTAGAAAGCTGAGCTGAGATGTCTTTGTTGGAGGCATCCAAGTACTCCCATTTAGAAGTATAGCTAAATCCGTTAGGATCAGTAGTAGTTACAGTTTGGCCATCTTTGGTTTTATCGGTAGTCCAAGGGTTTTCTACGGGAGCTACCCATACGTTTAAGCGTGGGTCTTTGAGGTCAGTCAATTTATCAACCAAGGTTTTGCAAGGACGTCTTTTGTTAAATTCATCTACTGAACCCCAGTTGATAGTACCACCTTTCCATGAGTTTTCGGCGGTAGTTCCTACGTATGCAATAGACGCATTGTCGGTAGCGTCGGTCAAGAGGGGGGCATTGAGGAGGGCGGTCATTCGAGCACCTGCATCTGACAATTTGCCCGATGCCCGCATGATAAGGCGAAGTTTAAGAGAATTTGCAAATTTAATCCATTTTGTTTTGTCTCCTCCAAACATCAAATCATAGCTTTTATCGATAGGCTCAGTACCTGATGTGATAAGAGCGGTAGCTTCATCTAGCTCCTTCAACAATCCAGCATACGTATCAGCTTGTTTGTCATATTTCGGATAGAGAATCCCTTCCCTTGCTTTCAAAGCCTGAGTATAGTAAACGTCGCCATAAAAATCGGTCATGAATGAAAACAATAATACTCGAAAAGTAATGAAAATCCCTTTGTGAGCATTAGAAGCCCTTTTTTCGGCTAACCCAATAGAACCGTCAATCAACTTCAAGATATTCATCGCCGAATACATATCATCAATCGGCGATTTGAATCCTGAATAAAAATTATCCCCACTTTGATAATTGCTTTGCATATGCTGAACAGCACTAGGAAGGCGGCGATTATCAAAACCCATATTTTGATAGAAGAGGGAGGTTTGTTTGATGACAGAAGCCAACAAAAATGGGTCATTGACTGACTCTACAGCATCGAGTTGCTGGGTGGTGTCGTAAATCCTCAACTCATCCTTGCTACAAGAAGTAGCTACGGTGGTTAGCAGGGCTACGGAAAGTATTTTGATATATGATTTCATCGTTTTTGCTTTAAGAGTGATTACTTAAAAATCCAAGGAGAGTTTAAATCCATACGAACGAATACTTGGGAGGGTAGCTCTCAAAATTCCTTGGTTGGTACCTACGCCCGAAAAGGCCGATTCAGGGTCTTCGTTGCGGCCAGAAGCATTCCATTGAAACAAGTTACGACCAATAAACGCCAAGCTTACGTTGTTGAGTTTGTATTTGTTGGTAAGGGCTCTAGGCAGCGTGTAGGCCAATGAAATTTCTCTCATCTTGAAGTTGGTTGCATCGTAGGTTCTGGTAGCGGAGAAGTTCCAGATGATGTCTCCGTAGCCATTATAAGGAAAATCATAGAATGTATTTTTTGGGTTAGCACCATTGACGATGTAATCGGCGTCGGTCGCTTTAGACGGATCTCCAGTATAGTTTGGATTCAAGAAGACCCCTTTTACGTAGCTAGCATCTTGGAAGTTAGAGCGTTTGTCGTCGTTGTTGCTGTTGATAGCGGCATATTCACTTGAGCCTTCTGCTGGCCAAGGCAGTCCCCCGTGAGCGGCGTCGCGTCCACCTACCCACCAAAGGTTGTTGGCATCAGCTCCTAAAGTAGTGATAGCACGGCCATTAGATTCGGCATATTGCTGATTTACTGATACATATTTACCTCCTTTGCGCAAGCTTCCTACCAAACCAAGCGTAAATTGTTTGTATTTGAGGGTAGTGTTTAGACCCAATATAAAATCAGGATTGAAGTTGCCGAGTTTACCACGGTCGCGCTCATCACTTGATTTTTGGATTTTACCTTCGTTGCTATCCAACAAAGGCATTCCGGCATACTTACCAGTTTTAACTCGTAAGATTGGGTTTTCTTCGTAGATACTTCCGATGATTTCGCCTTCGGCTAGTTTTACTTTTGTTTTACCGTCATAGCTCGCAAATACATAACCCGCTGGCGCAAACTTGTCAGACAAACGCGTGATTTTTGCTTTATAGTGAGTAAAACTGGTTGAAATATCCCAAGTAAAATCTTTGGTTTTTAGAGCAGTAAAGTTTAGTCCCCATTCATAGCCTTTATTGCGAACATCACCAATGTTGGTCAACAAACCTGTATAACCTGTGCCTTGTACCAAAGGAATGTTATCAATTTGGTCTTTTTGGTCTTTCACAAAATAAGTAAAGTCCAGCTTCAATCGATTGCTTAGCATCCAAAGATCCAATCCTACTTCTTTAGAAACCGAATGTTGGGCTTTTAAGTCAGGGTCTACAATGGTAGCATTCAAACTTACAGTATTGATAGATCCCCAAGGACTGGCATCAAAGCTGTAGGTGTCGATGGAGCGGCGACGTACTAGACCGTTGCCCACATCAGCATAATTTAAGCGTGCTTTGAGATAGTTGATGACTTGTGGTAGTTTAAAAGTCTCAGAAGCTACCCAACTCAAAGACGCAGAAGGATAGAAATAACTGATTTTTTCTTGTGCATACGCACCTTTCCAATCGTTACGGCCTGTTACTTCCAAAAACAATTTGTTGTCATAACTGATATTAGCCGTACCATACGCACTTACTGATTTGCCGTTGAAATAAGGTGCTCCTACGTTGGTGCCTAAGTTTGTACTAGTACCATTCACGGTCAAAGTTCCGGCTTTGATGTTGGCCAAAGTAAATAAGTTGGGAGAACTCAAATCACCTCCCACCACTTCGAGCGAACTAGCATTGGTGAATCGATAGTTACCCCCGCCTGATACCGTAACAGAGGTTTTTCCGAAGGTATTGTTGTAAGTCAAAATCGCATCAGTGTTGGCCTCCATGCTGTTGTTGCTACCCACTACGTATTGGCCGTAAGGGTCACCTTTTGCTCCCCAAGATTGGCGCAATTCATAATTTTCTTTCACATTTTGCATACCTGTACGTAGCATCAAAGAAAATGGCTTAGAGAGCTGCCAATCCAACTGTGCCTTTCCAAAATAGTTGTCACGGGCAAACTTGTGGATTTTTTCGTAGGTAATCCACCAAGGGTTGTTTTGGGCTACGTCTATGCCATTGTCTTTCATGATAGCGCCGTTTTGGCGTACTCCTTCAAAGCCAGTCAACCAGTAATCGCGCATTTGTGACAAAGGTTGAAGATTGGTAGGGAGGTTAAACAACAAATCATTCAAAACACTATTAGAACCCGTTACGTTGGCTTTGTTAGGCGTAAATGTTTTGATGTAGCTACCACTTACTGTTACTCTTACGTCTTGCGTCAAATTGTAAGTAGTATTCAACGTAAAAGATTTTTGATCGGTTTTTGTGTTTGGCATTACTCCTTTGTTGTTCATGTCAGACACCGAAAAGCGAAACGAACCTTTGTCATAATTGCCTGTTACTCCGATGGTATTAGTAAATGTGCTCCCTGTTTGCAAATAGGATTTCATACGATTTTCGCCCGAAGACCGCATAGGACCATTTTTCCATTGTTTAGCGGCCACATCCCAATAATCAGCCGAAAATGACCCGTCAAGAATAGGTCCCCAAGTGTCGGTATTGTCGTACTGCCACTCGTAGGCTCTTTCCCCTTGTCCAAATAGCTGTTGTTCAGGAAAAAACTGATAAGCACGGTCGGCGGTAGCAGAAGAAGTGTAGCTTACACCAATTCCTTTTTTCATACCGGCTCCCGACTTTGTAGTAATCATAATGACGCCATTGCCACCTTCGGCCCCATAAAGTGCTCCTGCACTTCCACCTTTTAGGATGGTGACTGATGCAATATCTTCGGGGTTGAGCTGCGAAAGAATATTCCCAAAATCTACCCCGTCTTTGTTGGTAAATGATTGGGTACCTACGGGTACGCCATTGATCACGTACAAGGGTTGGCTTTTCAAGGAGACGTTGGCATCGCTAAGAGTAGGCATAGCCGAAGAGCCTCGGATATTTACCAAAACCGACGAAGTAGGGTCGCTACTGAGGTTGGTGAGGTTGACGCCGCTGATTTTACCGTCCAATGATTTGAGGAGGTTAGGATTGGCTGCTTTGACGATGTCTTCCGACTTTAGCTCACCTACCGAATATGCTAGAGAGCGCTTTTCGCGATTGATACCCAAGGCCGTCACTACCACTTCTTGTAGACTTTCAACTCCGGCTTCGAGCGTCACATCAATGGCACTGCGATTGGCGACCGGAATCTCTTGGGTTTTATAACCAACAAAAGAGTAAACCAATACGGCATTGTTGTTAGGCACTTCGATTGTATAACTACCTGCTGCGTTGGTACTTGAGCCTCTTTGAGTTCCCTTCAAGATAATGTTTACGCCCGGCATGGGGTTTCCGTCTTCTTTAGAAGTGATTTTCCCCGTGATGGTTCTGGTCTGAGACCAGGCCATCATGAAGCATCCACTCACAATGAGCGTTGTGAGTAAAAGGCGCTTCAGAGCCCTTCCCATTGTAAAGTTGTTGTTCATTTGATTAGAGTATTTAAAACTGGTTTGTATACCCATAAATACTTCTCATTTGAGGGATGGACTAAAAAGAGGGGATTAAATTCCGATTAAAAAGGATGTCTTTCTAAAGTGACTAATTTGGGAGAATATGGAAAATAAAAAACGAGGTTAGCCAAATGTGGTGATTTGACTAACCTCGTCGAGTATAATAGTGTGCGATAAGTTGGCTAAATATAGACTGTGAATATCAGCAAGTTACAATCCCTACCCCTCCTCTTAGAAAGCGGCGGCCATATCAACTCTTTCTCTCAAAAATTGCTTGGCTTTCACAAGTTGGTTTTTAACAGTATTTTTTGAAATGCGCATCAACTCCGCAATTTCTTGGTAAGACTTCCCTTCTTCAACGTTGAGTTTTAGAATCAACTTACGTTTTTCGGACAAAGCATCGATAGCAGTACGTAAGTTGCTAAACTTTGCTTCTTCTACTTCCAGCTCTTCATCGTCAAAATGCTCCATTCTCTCTATGTATTGCTGTTTGATGAGCTGGCTTTTTTCCATTTTCTTAAAATAATCAAAAGCCAAATTACGCAGGCAGGTAAAGAGATAAGAATTAAAATTCAGAGTAGGATTGATTTGTGCTCTCTTCTCCCATATTTTAATAAAAACCTCATGCATCATATTCTCTGCTTCTTCTTCGTCTTTGACGAGAGATACGCAAAACTTGATAGCGGGAGTTTTGTAGAAATTATACAACTCCGCGAAAGCTGATTGATCACCTTGGATTACTTTCCTGAGGGTATATTCGCTGATACAAGCCATGATAATAAAAGAGGTGAAATAAGGTTGGTTGGGAATATTTCACATATCCATGATGATGGATTTGCGAAAGTAAATTTACGCTCTTTTACGCAACAAACCGTATCAAATTGCGTAAATATATCCTCAAATTGCGCAAACTTAAAATGTGATAATAAAAACATAATACTGTATTATATCTATACACGATTTCTTCATCCGCTTGCCTCAAAATTTAATACTTAAATAATAGCCCTGTGGCCTCTTAAACAAGTATTACTACTATCAATCCCATTCGTAACTTATGCATTATTCAGTTATTGACTATCTAAAAAAGACAGTTGTTGCTCTGTTGATGTTGGTAGTATCAGTTCATAGAAATGATACAAGGGCACAAACAGCTGACTTTACACCTTATCAAGATCTTGCTTTTTGGCAAGAAACCCACGAGGCATATCCCATGCCAGGTAATACTGTCAGGAGTATTGTGCTTGATAAAACTGGTAATGCGTGGATTGCTACTTCTACTGGTGTATTTAGGAAAACGGCTGAATCTTCACAATGGCAAGCCGCCTTGTCTACTGCCGAACAAGGCCCCGCTTTTTCGGTAGCATTGGATAGTCAAGGAGACGTATGGGCAAGTACTTGGAAAGGCGTTTATCGATTCAAAAATCAAACCCCATTATTCTTTAAAGAGATTGAAACTCCTATCTCCGTTATCGGATGCAACGATACAGCAATATGGGCACTAGGCCCCAAGGGAATTTGGAAAAAAGAAGGAGAAAATTTTGTCAAAAAAAACTACGAAATACCACGTTCGCTAAGAGATATATCTTTCGATAAAAAGGGCGGGATTTGGCTCGCAAGTGATGTCGGATTATATAATATAAATAAGGATGGGAAAACGCAGATTTTTCGGCAGCCAAATGAGGTTCAAAGTGGGTATATCAAAGGTGTCGATTTTGATACCCAGCACCATCTTTGGGCGGGAGGATTAGGCGGAGTAAGTATCCTTCAAGAAGGCAAAAAAATAAAGTCTATTACCACCGCCGATGACCTCCCGACGGTGTATGTGACCGCTCTCAAAACCGCCCCTGATGGTACAGTGTGGGTCGGTACCGAAAAAGGAGTAGTACGCTATGCGACAGACGGGAGCCATTCGTTGCGCTTTAGCAGGCGGTGGCTTGTACATGATTATGTCACAGACCTTGATTTTGATGCCAATGGCAATGCTTGGATTGCTACGATAGGAGGGGTAAGTGTCATCAAACGTCAGAAAATGACGTTGGCTCAAAAACAAGATTATTTCCAAGATGTATTGCTCAAACGCCACATTCGCGCGCCTTGGATAGCAGGGCAATGCCGCCTCAAAACAGCAGGTGACCTTAGCACTTGGGAACCTGAAGACGACGACAATGACGGCGAATATACGGGCAATTATCTAGCGATGGAGAGTTTTCGATATGCTACCACCAAAAGCCCTGACGCTAAACAAAATGCAAAAAAAGCGTTTGGGTTTTTAAAACTTCTACAAGAAGTCACCGACACCGAAGGTTTTTTTGCCCGTACGATTGTACCTGCTGATTGGACGGAAGTGCACGATGGCAACCTAACTTATACGCCTCAGCAACTGGCCGATGAATTAGTGAAAGAGCCGCGTTTTAAGCCCGTAGAAATGAGATGGCATAAATCCAAAGATGGCAAATGGCTCTGGAAAGGCGACACAAGCAGCGATGAAATGTGTGGACATATGTTTGGGTATTTTTTTTACTATGAACTCGTAGCCGACGAAGCCGAAAAAGCCGTAGTAAGAAAGCACGTAGCCCGGATTGTGGACTACCTTATCGCCCATAATTTCAATTTTGTGGATATAGACGGAAAGCATACGCGCTGGTCGGTATGGTCGCCTGACCAACTCAACCGCGACCCCGAATGGGCTCCCGACAAAAGCCAAAACTCCATGGAAATGCTCGCTTTTTTGAAGTTGGCGCACTATATGACCCAAAATGAGAAATACCAAAAGGCGTATTTGCACTTGATTGAAAAGGAACATTATCTCGAAAACATGGCCAACATTCCTAATCAAAACCCCGCTTGGTTTATTTATTTTGATGTAATGCTACAAGCCTATGTATATCCTATTTTGTTGAAAGCTGAAACCGACCCTCAACGGCTGGTTTTTTATCAAAAACACATGGACGATTGGTTTGAAAAACGCAAAGGCGACCACAATCCTCTTATCAATTTTATTTACTGCTACGCTCGCCACAAAAAAGTAGAACTCCAAAACTCGGTTGATTTTTTGGTAGATACCCCACTCGACCTCATTGATTGGCCTATCGACCACACCATACGTGAAGATATCAAGATTGTAAGGACACCCGTGTTGGAAGATGAACAAGTAAATGTTTTACAGCCCCCTAGTATTCGGATGACGGTGCGTTGGGACAAAAACCCTTGGACTGCCGCCGGTGGCGACCCTCATCGCGAGCGCGAACCTGTCTTTTGGCAACTTCCATATTGGATGGGAAGATATTTGGGAATGATTCGCTAAGCTTCTCCAAACCTTTATATATTTTTTATTCATATACCTCTCAAACAATTTCTCATGCGTTTCGTCAAATTTCTAGTATTATTTGTGCTTTCTGCGGGTGGCTTATTCGTGGCTTGTGACCGCAAGGCTACGACCAATCAGCCCGTTTATGAAGATGTCCCTTATTGGCAAGACTATAGTGTCAAATATTATGCTGAGCCCTCAAATGGTACGCTTCTTTCGGCGGCGAGCGATCGCAATGGCGTCATCAAAGTGCTTTCTTCGGTAGGTCTGTTCCAACCTTACAATGGACATTTTCTCTATCATGGCAAACTTCAAGCCGATGGTAAATATCGTCCTATCAAAGACAAAAAAATCACGGCCGTCATTGCCTATGAGAAGCAATTTGTAATGCTTGACAACAAAGCTGTCTTGAGTGATGCTTGGGCTGGCAAACTCTACGCCAAACACCAACTTCCTAATGCCAAGCTAGTGGCGGGAGGGAAAGATTTTACTTTTTTGGTATCGGACGGAAAATCGTTGGAATTAGTCAAAGATTCGACTTCTCTTTGGAAAGCTACGGTGGAAGATGAAATCTTATCCGTACGCTATCAAGAAGAAGGAAATACTTTTTGGGTGTTGGGTAAAAAAGGTCTTTACACGGTCACTTTGGCTAGCCCACAACTAAAAAATGTGTATCAAGGAAGCAATCTTTCGGCTTTTGCCATTGCGGCAGATAACAAAAAAATCTACCTCGGTACCAACGACGGTTATCTCGAATGGGACATCACCACCCAAAAACCCGTAGGCGCTCTTCATCAAAAACTTCCTTGGACCGACATCACCGCTATTGAAGTCATTGGCGATAAAGTATGGTTTGGTACTACCAATGGCGCCTTTGCTTTGCGTACCGACGGAAAAGTAGATTATTATAACGGGGAACGTTGGCTGCCAAGCAATGGCGTTGTGCATATTTCAGAAGGTCCCCAAAATTCAGTTTTGGTACTAACTACTGCTGGTTTAGGTCAAATTTGTTTCAAAAAAATGACCCTACACGACAAAGCAGTCTACTACGAAGAGCAGGTACGTAAGCGTCATATTCGCAATGGTTTCAATGCTTCGCTCGACAACATGGAAAAAGGCAATATCGCTTCTGGCTACCTTGCCGATTCTGACAACGATGGTCTTTGGACTTCGATGTATTTGGCGGGGGAGATTTTTCGATACGCCACTACCAAAGAAGAAGACGCACTCCAAAACTGCCGCGAATCGCTCGATGCGATGGAGCGTCTCTATACCATCAATCCCGTGCCCGGTTTTCCTTCACGCTCTTTCGAAAGAGCTGGGTATATCTCCCAACTAGCCGATCCTGATCGTTGGCAGCATGCTCCTGACCCTAATTGGGACTGGAAGGCTACCACAAGTAGTGACGAGGCAGTAGGGCATATCTTTGCGTTTGGCGCAATGGCGGAGCTTATCGATGACCCCAACATGAAAAGCCGTGCGGTTGCTTTGATTGATACTTTGATGGGGCATATTGTCAAAAACAATTTCTATTTGGTTGATTATGACGGCAAGCCTACTACTTGGGGACGTTGGAGCCCCGAATACGTCAACGCTTTTCCTAAAAATGTAGGAGACCGCAAGATTACTTCGTCAAATATCGTAGCGATGCTCCAAACGGCTTATCATTTTACCAAAAAAGAGCTTTATAAAGAAAAAGCTTTTGAACTCATGCAAAAGCATGGTTATTTGGAAAACTTGATGAGACCTATGAAAGAGATTGGCCCTGCCCCCGGCGAAGCCGATGCCCTTAGCAAAGAACTATCTGATGGTTGGAACCACTCCGACGACGAAATGTACTTTGTGAGCTATTGGGGGCTGTATCGCTATGCTTTCAACGATACCCTCAAAGCCAAGTACAAAGAAGCTATCATTGATCACTGGGAAATCGAACGCCCTGAGAAAGAAGGGGCTTGGAATATTTTTACGGCTTTGGTGGGTACGCCTGATTTTGACTTAAACGAGGCCGTATGGTATCTCAAAGAGCACCCGCTCGACCTTATCGATTGGGCGATTTCAAACAGTCATCGCAAAGACATTGAGAAAATGCAGCCTAATTTCCGTAACCAAACCATCAAGGAAGTATTGCCCCCTGATGAGCGACCCGTACAGCGTCACAATGGCAATATGTTTCACCTCGACCGCACAGGCAGCAATGGTACCTCCGAACATAGCGCGGGTGATATTTGGCTGTTGCCTTATTGGATGGGGCGGTATTTAGGTGTAATCAGCGCACCAAAACAGTAACCTATTCTTAGATTGTGTGTTTCTCCGTTTTTCAGTGGTTTTATTAACAACTACTGAGAAACGGAGATTTTTTAGGAAGTAACTTTCCAAGATTTCTTTGCCAAAGTAATCATCAGTACTGAGAGCAGACAAATCCCCGAAATAAAAATAAATATGGTACTGCTATGGCCTGTTTTGTCAATCACATACCCAAACAAAGGCTCGCCTAAAGCCGCAAAAACATACCCAAACATATTCATAAATCCGATGCCTGTACCAGTATAGGACGTGCCCAACATTTCGGGGCTAAGAGGCCAAAAACACGACTGTGGCCCATATACAAAAAAACCTATCAATAGCATCAGGATTCCGCCTAAGACGAGATTGGTAACTGCAACCACGAATACCAACAATGCCATCAAGGCACTCATCAACATCCCAAAACGAATAGAATGGATACGGTTTCTTTGAAAAAGCGTATCCGACAGCATCCCAAACGACAGAGCACCTGCGGCCATTCCTACGGGCAATAAAAACGTTACCCACAGATTGCCAGGATTGTCTTTCCAGTTTTGACCTAAATAATGTACCGGTACCCAAAAAATAAGCCCATAGCGGGCCATGCTTTCGAAGCCAAAGGCTAAAGATGTAAATAGAAAATGGGGGTGAGATACCACTACTTTGTAACGCGAAAGCCAAGTGTCTTCGCGATTAGGGATAGGCGAATGTGGGTCATTTTGAAGGGATGCATTGGGCTTGTCGCGGGCTACTATCACAAAAATCGTAGCTGCTACCAACAGCAGCAACACAGGAATGCGAAATAGCATCCGCCACTCCATCCCTTGCTGAAGCAATACAATCGATAGCAAATAAGTAACCGCCGACGACAGTCCTGCGGCCATGGTATAAAAGCCAAAGGCTTTGCCGAGTTCGGGGCCATTCCACCAATTGCTGATAAGCTTACTTCCCGGTGCCCAAGCCATCGATTGGAAGTATCCATTAAGCGCCCATAGTGCTAAAATGACCGAAAACGAATTGGAATAACTAATGGCTACATTGGTAAGTACCGACAAGTAAGCACCCGTAGTGACCATCACCCGTGCGCTAAAACGGTCGGCCAAATTGCCATTGATAAGCTGCCCAAATGCATATCCCAAAAGCATCGCAAAACTTACCCAACCAATAGAAGTATAAGGAATATTTAATGCAGTCGCCATGCCTTTGGCGGCCCAGCCAAAATTGTGACGGCCTGTGTAGAAAAACAAATAACAGAGCATGGTGACGAGCAACATCCTCCATTGTTGACTTCGGAAAGATTTTTCCATGAGAAGGGTTTAGAATAAATGAGATGAATCGATGCGGATTCCTACTCTTAAAGGCTTGTGCGTGAGTGCATACTCAAAAGCTTCGTGGGCGTTGGCTAAGGTGAACTCTTTCCCGACGATTTGCCCAAAAGGAAATTTTTGATGATTGCGACTAATAAAATCTACGGCATAGCTAAAGTCTTCGTAGTTGTAATTGTGAAGGCCTTTGATGGTAATCAGTCGGCGAATAATCTGCTCGGCATCAATCATAATCTTGCGGTTATGAAACACTGCCCCAATCCACACTGCTATGCCGCCAATTCCCAAGGCCTCGATGCCCGCCTCCATAGCGCTAGGTGAACCACTCATATCAAATACTACGTCAATAGCGGAAGGCAGCGAATCGATGTTTATCAAGTAGCCACTATCCGCGCCAAATGCCTGTGCTTGAGCCAAACGCGAAGCATCTACATCAGCCGCCACAATGCTCTCAGCTCCCGCATCTCGGCACATAGCCGCACACATGACACCCAATAGTCCCATACCCGTAATGAGTACTTTTTTATCTTTGAGCTCTCCCGCTAGCCTCAATGCCCCCGCTACCGTAGCCACGGCGCAGTTGATAGTGGCAGCCACGGGAATCGGGACACTAGCGTCGATTTTTAAAATAGCAGTGTAAGGTTTCAGAATGGTATATTCGGCAAGACCTCCGTGAAAACAATCTTCCTCCGTAATCATGGCATGACCGTACTTAAAAACATTTTCTGATTTTTGGGGCATTCCTTTGGCCGACATTTCGGAAGTAGGGTCGGCTGAGAATATACTCCAAGTTACGGTATCACCTGCATTTAGAGGGTTTCCGGCATGGTCTTTCCCCGAATGATTGTTGTCGATTTCTACAATCCTACCCACTATCTCGTGCCCTAGCACCGTCGGCGTTTTTTCCTGTCTTATTCCACAAAAAGTATGCAAATCACTGCCACAAATCGTGGTGTAGAGGTTCCGAACGAGTATTTCTCCTGAGCGTAAAGGGGGCAGGGTAGTTTGTTGTAATTGCATTTTTTGGCCAGTGCCATTGAAGACGAGTAAGGTGCCAGAACCTGTCATGAAATGAATGCGCTATGAAATTATTTGTTTGAAAAGCTAAGGGTGCAAAGATGATAAATATTTTGTTTACTTATTTTAAACATATGTTTATTAATATATTAAATGATTGTTTTTTGTAAATAAAATGAAGTGACAATTCAAATCAATGTTCTGATTATCAAATAAATGAGCGACTAAAAGATTCATGTGCTTCAATTTATATGTAAACCGCTTTGTCAAACCTATAAGCTCTTTCCCTACAATCCTTGTGATTAATTGCAAACGTTGTCGGGAACGTTTGCGTGAAAAAAGACAAAATTTCCTTTTTTTATTTATAATATTTGACCTAATCTTAGCAGGCGAAAAACTATAACTATCCCAAATCAAGGAGGATAATTGGCTGGAAGGTAGAGGACGATATTGTATTTTTTTTAAGTATAAAACCCATTAAAAGCTTTTTCCTTGTATAAAAGTCTCTTTTGCGATATTGAATTGTTAAGCAGGGGCTTAGTTTATATTACATTCCAAAACAACCTCCTTTTCTAAGCATCAAAACCTCTCTCAAATGGGCGATCCTATCCTTATTCTCATCGTTGGTGTAGTCATTGTCGTTGGTGGCATTATTGGTTTTAAATTACATCCTTTTTTGGCACTGTTGCTAGCGGCTTTGGCGGTAGCGTTGCTCACGCCTACGGCATCGGTTGAGCAGTTTTACTTATCAAAAGGAAGCACCGCCGCCGAGGCCATCAAACTTTCTCACAAAAGCATCGGCGAGCGTATCGGCACCGAATTTGGGAATACCTGCACCAAAATAGGAATTCTCATTGCGATGGCTGCCATCATCGGAAAAGCCATGCTCGATAGTGGTGCAGCCGAAAAAATCATTCGGGCCATGCTCAAAGTAACAGGCGTCAAAAACGCGCCTATTGGGTTTGTGTTAAGTAGTTTTTTTCTAACCATTCCGGTTTTTGTGGATACGGTCATCTTCCTTATGATGCCCTTGGCCAAAGCGATGGGGATGCGTTTGGGTAAAAACTACCTTTTGCTTGCCTTGTCGGTCATTGCGGGGGCGGTCATGGCCAACTCCTACGTACCTCCTTCGCCCGGCCCTTTGTTTTTGGTAGGAGCGCTCAATGTTCCCATTGGACTGATGATGGTCTGTGGTTCTATTTTGGGGCTTTGTACCATTACGGTAGGGTACTTTATTGCCATTTGGCTCAACAAAAAATACCCTACTCCGCTACGCGATGCTCCAGATGCGCGTTTGGAAGATATCGCGGCGATTGCCAACAAAGACGACAAAGACTTGCCTTCTCTGGGATTGGCGCTATTGCCCGCCGTATTTCCCTTAGTAACGATTTGCATTCGGTCGGCAGTAGAGGCTTTCGCTTCTCACCACACTCCGCTTACCTCTTCTCCTGTTTTGAACGGAATCATGGAGGTGGTTTTGTTTTTTGGGGATAAAAATATCGCTTTGCTTACGGGCGCGATTTTTGCCCTTTTGGTACTTGTGTATCAAAAAAAAATGGCGAAACAAGCCGTGACGGGTTTTGTACAAACTGCCCTGATGAGTGGCGGCGGTATCATTCTTATTACAGCGGCGGGTGGAGCTTTTGGGGGAATGCTTCAGCAGTCGGGCATTAGCCAACGCATCGCTGAACTGACCAAAGACTACCAAATGGCACTAATTCCCTTGGCATTTTTTATCACGGCGGTAGTGCGTACGGCCCAAGGTTCGGCTACGGTAGCGCTGATTACGGCTTCGGGGATTTTGGCAGGAATGGCCCAAAATGCCAACCTTGGTTTTCATCCTGTGTACCTATGTTTGGCGATTGGAAGTGGCGCCAAGCTTATTCCTTGGATGAACGACGCTGGATTTTGGATTATGTGCAAAACCAGTAATCTCACCGAGCAAGAAGCCCTCAAAACCATCGCACCTATGCAGAGCCTAATGGGGCTGACAGGGTTGATTTTGACCATGATAGCAGCACAGCTTTTTCCTTTGGTTTAATGAGTTAACAAAAAAATCGGATGATTCAAACGGCGCAAAATATTGTGATTCGTACCCATCCTAATGATAACGTGGGTATTGTAGCCAACCCATCAGGGCTTAAAAAAGGGACGGTAGTGTGGGAAAACCTAATGCTGGTGCAAGACATTCCGATGGGGCATAAAGTAGCCCTCAAAAACCTGTTGATAGGTGAGCCTGTCATACGATATGGGCAGGTGATTGCTTATGCAGGCGAAGAAATTCCCAGAGGTGGCTGGGTCAATGAAACCAATATTAGTTTGCCTCGACCTCCAGCGCTCCAAGATATCGCCTATATCAAGCCCGAATGGACTACTCCCAAACCACTTGAAGGCTACACTTTTGAAGGTTACAAAAACCCCGACGGTAGTGTGGGTACCAAAAACGTATTGGGCATCACGACAAGTGTGCAGTGCGTAGCCGGAATGACCGATTATATCTGTCAAAAAATCAGGCGCGAACTATTGCCGCTTTATCCTAATGTAGATGATGTAGTGGCTTTCAATCATAGCTATGGCTGTGGCATTGCGATTGATGCCCCTGCGGCGATTGTTCCCATTCGGACGATTCAAAACATTGCCCAAAATCCCAATTTTGGTGGTGAAATCATGATTATTGGCTTAGGTTGCGAAAAACTGCGCCCCGAAAGGTTATTACCCCAAAACTCAACTGAGGCGTCGATTTTGTATCTACAAGACGAAGCCTTTGAAGGATTTGAGAGTATGGTAGAGGGCATCATGGAGCTAGCCGAGAAACACCTCCAAAAGCTTAATCGACGTCAACGTACTACTTGTCCTGCTTCGGATTTGGTAGTGGGAATGCAATGTGGAGGGAGTGATGCTTTTTCTGGTCTCACAGGCAATCCTGTGTCCGGGTTCGCGGCTGACTTGATTGTGAGAGCAGGAGGTACGGTGTTTTTTTCGGAAGTAACCGAAGTACGCGATGCTATCCACTTGCTTGTGCCAAGGGCGATAGATGAGTCGGTAGCCCAAGCCCTGAAAGATGAAATGGCTTGGTATGATGATTATTTAGAGCGAGGCAAAGCTGACCGCAGCGCCAATACTACGCCCGGCAACAAAAGCGGGGGATTGAGTACGATTGTTGAAAAATCACTTGGTTCGGTAGCCAAATCAGGAACAAGCCCGATTGTGGATGTGATTTCACCGGGGGACAAAATCCGTAAAAAAGGCTTGAACTTTGTAGCTACGCCCGCCAGCGATTTTGTATGTGGTACTTTGCAGTTGGCAGCGGGTATGAATATGCACGTATTTATCACGGGGCGTGGTACACCTTATGGCTTAAATATGGTGCCTGTAATCAAGGTAAGTTCTAACTCAAAACTGAGTGCGCGTTGGCACGATTTGATAGATTTTGATGCAGGGCCAGTGGCTTTTGGCCTCAAGACCATCGAAGATATGGGGTGGGAGCTGTTTAAGTTGATTTTGGAGGTAGCGAGTGGTACTAAAGAAGTCGCGACCGATAAGCTAGGGCTTTACAATGATTTAGTACTCTTTAATCCCGGCCCTTTGACCTGAGGCTTTTCTTGCTAAGTTTACGCAATTGTTGGTTATCAAAACTTGGCAAGTTTGCGGAGCTTGTAAGGTATGTATAGGGCTTTACTTGTCTAGTAAATATGGATTCCAAAATTTGTTACAGCGTAAACATACATGAAAAAATTTGAACAGCTTGTTTGTGTGGATAATACGAGACTCACCCAAGAGGCTTTAGAAAAACTATCAGGATATTCGCAGCAACAAGTTCGTGTCTTTCATGATTACCCTTCTAATAATCAAGAAATTATAGATAGAATAAACGATGCCGACGCAGTACTGGTAAGCTGGAAAACGCGTATAGATGCTGAGGTGATAGCTGCTGCTAAAAATCTAAAGTATATCGGAATGTGTTGCAGTTTGATTGATAAAAAGTCGGCCAATGTCTCAATAGATGCCGCCGAGCAGCAAGACATAATCGTAAAAGGAGTTCGAGATTATGGCGATGAAGGAGTGGTAGAGTTTATATTGGCGCAGCTAATTTCACTTGCCAAAGGCTTGGGTACGCATCAGTGGAAGCCTCAGCAAACCGAATTGAAAGGAAAGACACTAGGCATTGTTGGATTTGGGACAGTGGGACAAATGCTCGCTAAAACCGCTTTGGCTTTTGGGATGAAAATCCTTTATTACAGCCGTACTCGCAAGATTTCGCTTGAAAGTGAGCAGATTAAATATGCAGATTTGGAGCAGTTGCTGAAAGAAAGCGACGTAGTGAGTACCCACCTTCCTCGTCATACCAAGCTCATGAGTGCTCATGAATTTGGGTTGATGAAACCCAATTCTGTGTTTATAAACACCTCGGTCGGTCCTACTTTTGAGTCAGAACCCTTGCTTACTTGGCTTGCTCAAGCTGGTCATTTTGCCATTTTTGATGCGGATGGCGCATTTAGTGTTTCCGAAGATTTAGTCAATCATCCGTCTGTGCTTTACACTCCTAAAACTACTGGTATGACCGATGCGGCCTTTGAACGTCTCTCCCAAAAAGTGCTCGCTAACATCGAAGCATATCTTTCTGAATAAAATCACAATTGATAAATCACTAAAACCCCTCAACTACAAAACATGGAATTGTCGAAAATAAAATCATCGCTCGAAGACGGATTGCTGTCTTTTCCCATCACCGATTTTGATGAAAAAGGGGAATTCAACCCTACCACCTATACCGACCGTCTCGAATGGTTTGTCAGTCATAATGTATCATCGGTGTTTGTAGCCGGTGGTACGGGGGAGTTTTTTTCGCTTTCGGCGGCGGAATATGAGCAAATTGTCAGCATTGCCGCTCAAACGGTAGCGGAGCGCGTGCCCGTGATTTCGAGTGTCGGGAGGAGTATTCCAGAAGCGATTGCATTTGCCAAAATAGCCGAAAAAGCAGGTATCAATGCCTTGCTGTTGTTTCCGCCTTACCTCACCGAATGCCCCCAAGACGGTGTATATGAATATGCCAAAACCATCATCCAAAATACTTCCTTGCCCGTGATTTATTACAATCGCGGCAATGGCGTCTTGTCGGCTACTTATATCAAAAAACTAGCGGATGCTTGCCCTAACTTTATCGGACTGAAAGATGGTACAGGCAACATGCAAGACCTAAATGATACCATCAAGACCGTCGGCAAGCGTCTCTCTTACATCGGAGGCGTACCCACTGCGGAGATTATTGCGGAGGCTTATTTGTCGATTGGGGTCAATACGTATTCTTCGGCTGCATTCAATTTTGTACCTGAGTTGGCCAACAAATTTTATGCGAGTCTCCGGGCAGGTGACACAGCCACCGTGACCGAAATCACCCAAAAATTTTATATTCCGTTGGTGCGTTTGCGTAGCAAAAAAAGTGGCTACGCCGTAAGTCTCATCAAAGCAGGTGCCAAGCTCATTGGACGTAGTGCGGGCGATGTGCGTCCACCACTTACGATGCCTACGGAGGCAGAAATAGCGGAGTTACAGCAGATTATTGAGCAGAGTAAATAAGGTTTTTCCTCAAAAAATTCCGTTGAAATTATATCTCTTCAACGGAATTTTTTGATTTAGGGCATTACATTTCCCCAAAGTGTAAGCGCTTGATTTTGAGGTAGATTGCTTATTTGTAAAAAAGAACGGAAGTCATTGCCTTTGAGAATGAGTGTTTTGGCCGAAGTATCGTCTGCTTGCAAGAAAAAGCGGGTCTTTTCTTGGACAAAGGGTGCGCAGTCGGCAACGGTCACTTTTGTACTATTAGTGAGTTTGATATACGATTCGCTTTGCACCGCTATCATCGCCGAAATATCCTTTACGACGACGTCTTGTACATGATTGAGTACCATGGCTGGGCGTTGTTCGGGGGCATTGAAGTACAATCTGATGTTTTGTAAGGACACATTACGAGCGTGGCGTAGCTGAAATCCGTAGGCATTATTGATTCCAAACTGTTCGGCATCAGGGTATTTTTTTTCGTTTTCGGGCAAGAGTTTTTGGGCATCGGCTAGGGTACCTCCTCCCGAAAATGTAATGGAAATATTAGACAGATAAATATTTTCGAGCGGGTGGTCGGGTAGCCCTGCCAACAAGCAGCCGAGTTTGGACGCACCTGTAGCCACAATATTAGAAATCTGTACATTTCGTAAAGTACCTATGGGGACTTCTCCTTGGTTTTTTGAGAAAGGGCGTGCTCGGTTGCCCAATCGCAAAAAAATAGGAACCTGAGGCCCCGAAATATGAATGTTGTCAATCACCACACCATCTAGCTGACCGCCATCGACGGTTGCAAGCGTAATACCCGAGTTGCCCGTAGGATTGCCATAAATAGCCCGGTCAGCTACGGCAGAAGGGCGCACGACACAATTGATGATAGCGATATTTTTAAACCCGCCCGACGATTCGGTGCCGCATTTGATAGCATTGCAATGGCTACTCAAAATACAGTTGCTAATCACTACGTTTTCGACGGGTTTTGCATTCATGCTTTTGAGAGTGATACCATCGTCGTCGCTGTCGCCAAGGCAATTGACAATCCGCACATTTTTGCAGCCATCGATGTCCATCATGTCATTGTTTTTATTGCTATGATTGAAGACATTGATGCCGTCAATCAAAATGTTTTCACAATTGAGATAATGCTGCATCCAAAAACCCGAATTGCGCAAATGTAGCTCTTTGACGGTCAAGCCTTTGACTTCGACAAACCACAATACAAAGGGGCGTTGGTTGTAGTTTTTAGGTAAAGAAGCTACATTTTCTGTAAAAAAACTGCCTTGCCCATCGATTGTACCACCTCCTTTTAAGGTGATATTTTGTTGATTTTCAGCATAAAAAAGCGAAAAGTGAATATTTTCACTGCTGTAATATTCCACTTTTGGGGTGATGACTGGATAAAGTGTAATATCGGTAGCCCCCAAAATAGTGGTACCCGCTGGAATGTCGAGTGTTACATTGTTTTTTAGAAAAATAGTAGAAGTAAGATAGCGACCTGCCGGAAACCAAACGGTACCGCCACCTTGGGCGGCACAGCGATCTACCGCTTTTTGAATGGCTTTGGTGTCTAAAGTTTTACCGTCACCTTTGGCACCATATGTTTTTACATTCAAAACATAAGTTTCATTGGCCCACAGGGTACATTTTGAAAAAAGAAAAACAATAATTAAGAATCGATTCATGATAAAAATTACGAACTGTCACTAAGAAGATATAATAAGACCTTCCAAGTTTTTAAAAACTTAGAAGGTCTTATAGTTTGAGATTTTAGAATCTACAGCGTCAGACTCCAGCCTTCGCGATAGTCACGTTTCACAAACTGATTGGCCAAATCATAATTGGTGATTTTCATGTTTGGCGCATCATAATAAAGCTTTTTGCGACCATTGTATTTATCAACGGTACGTTTGGCCGAAGGATTGTCGCGGAGCATCCAACTACGAATCGCCAAGTTTCCAATCAAAATACTTTCGGTAAATGGAGCGGCATATTCAAACGGCGAACTTGTAACCCCTTTGCCGTAACCTGCGATACAAGCATTGACCCATTGTAGATAGTGGTCTTCGTTGGGTACGCGCTCGATGGTTTCGGGGATGTTCAAAGATTCATTGGCTTTCAAGGGCAACAAGCGTGGCTTGGCACCGTAGCAATCGGCCATGAGTTTTCCTTTGGTGCCGATAAACAGAACACCGCCGTCGGAGTTTCCAAAACTTTCGCCTGGCAGTAGTTCTTCGGGAAGCTCAGGTAAAATACCACCGTCGTACCAGCTTACTTTGATGTTTCCTTTGCCGTCTTTGCGTGGATAATCTAAGTGAATGGAGGTAGAAAATGGCGTCCAATCAGGATTGTCATCTTGGGGGCGAAGGGTGAAAGTCCATGTGCCAGCTACGCTACATTCGACCGAAGTCGGGTAGTCAATAGGTAAAATCCGATAGACAGGATCCATGATATGACAAGCCATATCGCCAAGTGCACCCGTACCATAAGGCCACCATCCGCG
This sequence comes from Runella zeae DSM 19591, assembly GCF_000423565.1. Lineage (GTDB taxonomy): Bacteria > Bacteroidota > Bacteroidia > Cytophagales > Spirosomataceae > Runella > Runella zeae. The sequence goes on from NZ_KE384042.1 coordinate 44,765, forward strand.
CCAGTTCCAAGGCAAGTAGGCTTCATTGTAAGGTACTTTTTTGGCAGGCCCTAGCCACAAGTCAAAATCTAATTCTTTTGGAATATCATATGTTTTGTCGGTAGGAATGGCTTGTGGCCACACGGGGCGGTTGGTCCATGTCAGTACTTTATGGACATCCCCGATGATTCCCGAATCATAGATTTCTTTCATCCGGCGAACCCCATTGCCCGAGCCACCTTGGTTTCCCATTTGGGTGATTACTTTATATTTTTTGGCGGCTTGTCCCAAAATCCGCGCTTCGTAGATGTCGTGGGTGAGGGGTTTTTGGGTATATACGTGTTTGCCCAATTGCATCGCTGCGAGCGTTGCTACGGCGTGGGTATTGTCAGGGGTCGAAATCGAGCAAGCATCAATGTTTTTGCGCTCTTTTGAGAGCATTTCCCGAAAATCTTTGTAGTAAGTGGCTTTGGGAAAACGATTACGAGATTCGACGGCTTGGCGGTCGTCTACGTCGCAAAGAGCTACGATATTGACATTGGGACTTGCCGCAAACGACGACAAATCGCTTTTCCCTTTTCCACCGACGCCAATCCCCGCAATATTGAGCTTATCGCTAGGAGCAACGAAGCCCTTGCCTAGTACGTGGCGAGGCACAATGAAAAAAGAAGTAGCCGCTACCGATGAGGCTTTGATGAATTGACGACGACTATCAGAGTGTTGTTCTGGTTTGTTTTCTTCCATGATAATAGTAAAAAGGTTGGTAGTTTAGTGAAATCGAATCGTGCAACTTGATAAGTTTATAAGGGAAAGAACCTAAGGTTTGTGAATTGATTTTTGGAAATGACAATTAGCCTGAGGCTTTGTATAATACTGCCAAAGAAGCCAATCGTACCTATGACTTTACCGAAAAAATTAATATCCTTTTACTTTCACATCATCTACGTAAAAAATAGCCTTTGTCAATGGCTCATCGGCTCCAACCAATGGCGGATGAGGGTCTTCGTTGGGGGTTTTGCGATTGGGCAGGTCACGATAAGGCCCTGTACGTAGCGAAAGACGTTCTATGGATTTTACGGCTTCGGTCAGTGCTGCTTTTTCGAGTACTTTGTTGCCATTGATGCTCAAATCAAAACTTCCCTGCAAGCGAGCGTCTACTTTCAATTTTAACTCGTACCATTGCCCAGCTTGATAGGTTTGTAAGATTTTTTCAACACCTCCATTAAAAGCCACGATATTGCCTTTGTCATCAAATCGAATCCTGACAGGACGGTTTCCATAGCGGTCGGTAAGGTCGAGTTCGAGGGTGCCATTTTGCGCCTGAGCCGCTTGTATTTTCAGTGAGCATTCTACGTTGTTTCCTTCTTCAAATACCCTGATTGCTCTTGCATAATCATAAGGGTCTTGGTCCGAAAGTTCGAGGCATTTACCAGTGGATTGAGGCGTATTTACCACCGTGATAGGAGCCCATTGAGGAGCGTAGATGTTCCAATCTGGCACCGAACCGTTAAGGGCTAACGCATCAAAATTATCTTCCACAGCGCCTTTGATTTCATAGCGTACAGGTGTAGGAATGCGGCTGAGCCAGATGTCTTCTTTGTTCATGCTATACGACAGCCACATGTCATTGCCGGGGGGATTGCCATTGCCTTCTTCGATACCGCGCATATAGCATGGCCCAAAGTCTTTCCAGCGTCCAAAAAAACGACGCGGTGGCACTTCGCCCTGTACCAAAAGCATATTGTCGAAAATCGCCCCATCATCGCCCGTGATAATAACCAGCGGAAAACGGTGTTCATCCATTTCGATAGGATTATAACAAATCGCGTAGCGACCGTCGTCGGTGCGTTGGCCCCATTGTTTACCACCCGCCATCGTCAAAGTTGGTACCTTAACAGGAGCTGAAAAAGTGGTACCTTCATCATCCGAAAGAGCGGTTTTGGAACGTTTCCAGAGGGCAACTACTTTGCCATCTTTGCGGTGGTAGTAAGAAAGGGCTTGAATGTCAAGGGATTTGTCGAGATTGTTTTTATAAAATCCGTCGAGCCCATTGTCTTCTTCGCGCCATTGGAGGGTCATGAGTTTATCGTTCAAAAGCGCGCGACAGGCATCCACAAAACCCGCATCAGATGATTTTTCAAAGAAAGAAAAAGCGGTATTTTTCTCCGTCCATTGGGTGCCATTGGTGGCTTTATGGCTACTGTACCTGATAAAATAAATAGGGCCATAGGTGCCGTCTTTGTAAGCTTCGCGTACTACTCGCCCAATGCCGCCTTCTTTAAAAGGGTCTTCGGCATGGGCATAAAATCCTAATACCAGTAAACGCCCGTTAGGGGCTATATAAAACCCCATGCGTTGGTGCATCATGTAGCCCTTTGAACCCTTAGGCACTTTGACCCCTTTGGGTGCTACATAAGGCGGAAATACTACCTGGGGTTTGTTCCATGCCCGCCCGTCTTTGGAGGTCAAAACGAGGGTTTGGCCAGGGGCAATGTGTTCATCGACAGGATTGCTGAGGTATTGTTGGTAGAAAGTATCGTTCCAATAACAAATATTGGAAGCATGACTATAGGTCCATCCTGAACCGTCTCCCAGCTCAGGATGCGTACGATTGACACGCACCGTTTGACGACTTTCAACCCCAATCGCGTAGCGAAGCCTTCCTTCATGGACTTGGGGGTCGGCACTAATGCCTCCTACATATCGTACGGGTTCATGTACACTACCTGTTTGAGCAATGACCAGATGACTCGCAAGAGCCAATATTCCCCCGTACCAGTAAACTCTATTTTTCATTTTTGAAATAAGATGTGATTAAAGAAAATACTGGTACGGCGGGGATTTGGGCTATCGTAAAAGAAGTTAGACTTTGACAAAGATTTTGTGACGGTACATGACATACAGCACGAGCCAGACCAATATCAGTCCCCCAAGGGCATTGAAAACTTCGTGCCATTTTTCGGCAGTATGTGAGTAAAGACCCGCAAAAAGTAAACGAGATGTTTCGCCAAAATTCACAAACCGACACGCTAGATAAATCACGAGGGAGTTCATCCCAATCACCTTGAAGAAAAAAGCCCAACGGGTATAATTGCGTACGTCAATCAACCAATAAAAGAGCGCAATCATCAGGCAAGCCATACCACCCGTAAGCAAGATAAATGAGCTAGACCAAAGGTGCTTGTTGACAGGAAACACCACTCCCCAAACCAGCCCTGTGGCGATTCCGACGCCGCCAAATGCCATCAATCGTTGAAGTTTGAAAGAAGAAGTACTGGGAGTTTGCAACAGTTGTCCTATCAAACACCCAAAAATAGTAAGACAAGTGGCGGGTAGTTGGGTAGAAAGGGCAAGCTCGTCGTAAGTTTTTTGTTTCAAACGTCCCGGCATGAATGTGCGATCAACCCAACCTGCTAAATTACCTTCAAAAGTAAGGTCACCACCGCCGTAGCCACCCACCGAAATCAACATAAGTCCTGCATAATAAAGTACCAAAATACCAATCGCTGTATAGAGTTGTTGTTTCCAGTTGGTATTCATATAAAGCAACGCCACCAAAAAAGTGGCGATTCCGATACGTCCCAATACGGTCCCATAACGGATATGCGCAGGGTCAAAAATGTCGAGAGGGGCGTTTTTGTCGAGGAGGCCAAAAAAGAACAGAATGAGCATTCTTTTGAATAGTTTTTTGCGAAGCTCGGCTTGAGATACGCCTTTTTCTAAGGCACTCTTGAGACTAAACGCTAAAGACACTCCTGCCATAAACAAAAACAGCGGAAAGATAAAATCATAGAAAGTAAAGCCATTCCAATCAGGATGGTGGAATTGTGCTGCAATAGCGTCGATGAACGATATATTGGTTTTACCTCCTAGAGAGTGGATAAAAGCGCCGCCGCCCGAAATCATGAGCATATCAAAGCCACGTAGTGCGTCTAAAGAAGCCAATCGGCTTGAGGGAAGTGGTTGGTTCATAGTAGGTTTAGGTAGAGGAAGCGCGAGCGTTTATAGCTCCGTGATTTTAATATTTTTGTATTGGATAAGGGCCTTGCCTCCACCATGAATTTGAAGCCCAATGAGGCCAGATTTTGGGATAGAAGCATCTGGTTCGGTATAGTCTACCGTTTTCAAACCATTGATCCAGAGCTGAATATGATTGCCCTTGCATTGGATTTTATACTGATTCCAATCGTTGAGTTTGAGTACTTTGGCGAGGGGAGCGGCATCGGCATGTACGAGGACTTTGTTGCGTCTCGATTCGTCGTAGAGGCATCCCCAATAGTCTTTGCCAATATCGGCTTGATAGCCAATCATCTCATAATCAGGTGAGGTATGCCGTGTGCTGCGAAACTGAACACCACCATTGATAAAACCTTCGGTACCAGTAAGTTTGAAGTCTAATTCCAGTACAAAATCAGAATAGCTACGGCGCGTTCGTAAAAATTCGTTGTGCGGAACGGTCGTGGTCAGCGAACCACCCGTGAGGGCGCCGTCTTTGATTTGCCAAGTATGGAGCGTATCGCCTTCCCACCCGTTGAAAGTACGTCCGTCGAAAAGAGAAATCGGCGCTTGAGTAGGTGGCAATAACAAATGTAAGAAGAGGGAGAGAGTAGCGTAAAACATAGCCTTTTTTGACCCTAAAAGGCACCGACAACCTACTCTCTACCTACGAGTTACTGTCTAATTTCTTTGCCACGGACGGTCATTTCCCAATCCCCAAAACTTCCGTACAATACAAAGGAGCCAAAACGAAATTTGTCGACAATCTCGGTTCCTTCCGATACACTGTCATAAAAATCTTTGTCAACGGGTAGTTCAAAATCAACTGCATTGATGGCGTTTTTGATGTGTTTTTTGATACTAAGCGAAAAATTAGACTGCTTTAGACGTATTTTTAAGATATACTTAGGTTTGGCATTGGCAGTTAAGGCTTGTAATTGGGCTTTCAAGTCGGCATTTTCTTTTTGTAAACGCTCCAATTCGGCAGCATCGCCGCAGCTTGTCAGGAGCAGTATCATCATCATGCTAAAAGGTAAAAAACGATTCATCTTCTGTAAATTTTGATTGGTTATTTGAAAGGTGGAAAATAGTAATTATTGAAGAGAAAAAGTGAAAACAATAAAAAAACGCGCTTCAAGTTAACGATTTGAAACGCGTTTTTGCTCATGTACTTTCACTAAAATATGTCTTGCTTATCCATTAAAATTCTCTTTCGCCAAACTCACTTGAGGGTAGCTTCGTTTTGCGGTCAGTTTTGTTGAAACTATAGGAAAGGTTCAATAAGAAAATGTTGGTTTCTTGGATGTAATTGGTGGTGGTGTAGAAGTTTGAACCATAGGTGGTGATGCGTTGCTCGTTTACTTTCATGCCCCCAAAAGAAGTGTTTTGCCAAAGCAATGAAACGCTCATTTTATTTTGCAAAAAGGCTTTTTTTAGAGATAAGTTGGGTTGATAAAACCTCGAATCCATTCCTTGGGCGGTATTGCGAGCTGATAGGTACGAAAGGTTCAATTGAGTACTCAAAGTAGGAGTGATTTGAAAATTCAGGTTTGAGTTGAGGGAGTATACCCAACCTTGGCTGCTGACAATCACTGATTTATCAAACAAACTTCCATTGATTTTTAGATTATATACATTGCCCCCGATGAAGAATTTAAGTTTTTTGATGGGGGCGATTGTGAGACCCATTTCTGAGCCTATCAAACGAGCATTGCCAGCATTGGTATAAATCCGATTCAAAATGGTATCGTTATAGACGCTATTGACGCGATTGACAATATCCGTGATTTGTTGGCGATATACATTCCAGTAAAACGATGCCTTTTTTAAATCTTTAGTAATTCCTATTTCATAAATACCCACAAACTCTGGTCGGATGTTGGGGTCACCTTGTTCGAGGGTTTCGCTGTGTTCGCGTTCGGGGTAGGGATTTAATTCATTGTTGGTGGAGCGTTGCACTCGGCGACTGTAGGCTACTTTCAAGCGCAAGTCTTTGCCCATGTCATACAGCAGATTGACAGACGGAAAAAGATTGGATAATTTCAATTCGTTGGGGCGATTGGTACGATTGTCACTAAATGTTCTGAGGGCGTTTTCGTATCGTAGACCCGACGAAAACTCTAGTTTTTTGAATTTACCTGAGTATTGCGTGTAAAGGCCATGAATGCGATTGTAGACGGTGACGTTGGCCGTAAAAGCAGGATTGAGAATAAGGGGTTGATTATTTCCATTTTTTTCAGAGTATACAAACATTCCATCCTGATTTTGCTGACGAAATTGATACCCCATAGATAGTTTCCCGACCCCGATTTGGTATTCATAGTCGGCTTTGAGACGAAGGGCGTTCAATGGATTAGAGCCTGTATTGAGCGTATATTGGAGCGTATCTCTTATGTTATTGATATGAATGTTGCTGTTTTTGGTGAAACCATCTATGACGGCATTTTCGTACAATCCCGAAAAGCTTAGGGTAGAAGCATTTTTAAATTTGTGGCTATAATCGAGATTAAACACCTTAAAATCACCGGATTTGAGTACCAAGTTGGGATTATAATATTGGGCACGTCCCACTGTTTGATTGGTCAGTAGGTTGGTTTTGGTATTGTTTCGATAATAAATATTGGCAGTGCGATACTGGTCTCTACCTCCCAAATATACCCCCGCCGAAAGTTCATCGGCTTTGGAAAGGGCATATATTGCCGACGCCCGAAAACCATAATTTTCGCGTTTCATACTCCGCTCGCCGTCGCTCGGAAAACTCGTAAATATATTGTTGATAGTAGTGTTGACATCTCCTTCTCTTCTACCCGCAATATCGTTTTTGAGATAATTTCCCGAAATGCTTACATCCCATTTGCCTTTGCGATAGTTGAGTGTGGCATCGAGTCCGTGGCGGAGTGGCTCGGTGGCATTTTCGTAGGCTCGGAGCCTTGGAAGGCCATATTGGAGGTTGGTGGTAAGCGACACTCCGTCGTTGGTACCTGTTTTGGTCACAATGTTGATAATACCCGCCTTACCGTCAGCATCGTATTTGGCGGAAGGAGCCGTTATCATCTCGATTTTTTCAATGGTATTGGCCGGAATTTGGGACAAAATTGTGGTGGCATCAATTTGGGTAGGTTTGCCATTTACCAAAATCAAAAAACCTTTAGAGCCTCTTATCGTAATCTCACCTTCAGCATTGACCATGACCGAAGGAATATTCCTCAGCACATCCGTGGCGGTTCCCCCTTTGGCTACTTCAAACTCTTCGGCTTTAAATACTTGTTTTTCGAGCGTTGCTATCATATTGGGTTTGATGCCTGTTACGGTCACTACCTCAAGTTGTTGGCTAGTAGGGATAAGCCCAATCGAACCTAAATCAAGCCTTTGGCGGGCTTTGTCGTAGCTTACTTCGATATATTTTGTTTTATAACCCACGTACTCCACCTTGATGACGTATTTGTCATCCTTCAGACCTACAAATTGAAAAGAGCCTTTATCATCAGCGATTTCGCCTTTTATCAAACTACCTTGACTTTTTGATTCTAAGCGGATAGTGGCAAAGGCGAGCGGCTCGGTGGTGAGCGAATCTACCAATTGGCCTTTGATAAAATTTCCCGATTGGGCATAGCTCAGAATTGTAAGGGGCAAAGCCAATAAGGTAAAAAGCAACTTTTTCATAAGAATGGGGTAACAAGCACGATAATGTATCAACCAACTATTGAGAGAATGGTTGAAGATTTCTGCAAAATTGCGGCAAGCCCCTTGATAATTTATGGTCTATTTGAAAATAGTATGGTATTAATGATGCAACGCCCGAAAGACAGAAGGAGTAGAGGTAGTGTGGCGTTTGAAGTATTTCACAAAATGAGAATTATCTTTAAAATCGAGCGTAATGGCGATTTCTGAAATGGTCATATCAGTATAAATCAGCAGGCGTTTGGCCTCGCTGATGATAAATTCGGCAAGGATTTCGGCCGCCGATTGATTGTTGGCTTTACGGCAAGCGGCATTTAAGTTTTGGGGAGAAGTATGAAGTAAAGAGGCGTAATGAGCAACGTTGTTTTTGAGTGAGGTACTGAGCAATTCGCAAAACGATTCGTATAAGTCTGATTTATTTCTGTGTACATGTGTAATGGAGTGGGCATTTTCTTGGATTTTAGCCAATAATGCCTTTAGGAGTCCTTCAACTACCAAAAGATTAGGCATAGTCTCGGGGCGGTATTCACGAAGCAATAATTCAAAGAATGGCTCGACGGCTTCGTCGCTTTCGAGATAGATACAAGGATAAGCACTGACTTGACCCAGTAGTTTTTTGAGGTCTTTATCCAAACTATTATCTACGAGCCCTTTTTTGAAAATCAATACAAACCCGTCGGGTTCATCGTTGAGTTCCCAGTGATGAACTTGCTCTTTCCTCACTGTAAATAGCGTAAAAGGCTTTACTGCATAAGATTGATGGTCAATCGCGTGGGTGCCACTTCCTTTGGAGAGATAGATGATCTCAAAATAACTGTTGTGCTTATGAGGGTTGGTTTTTCTAATTTCTTTGCGAAAACGAGCTATCTTAAATAAAAGGTGAGGTTCGAGTTTGTTTTTTGTTTGGATAGAAGTGTTCATTGGTACGACTATTCTCGCTTTCGATTTTATTTCAGAACGCTATTCAAAGTGGTGGCTTCTTTAATTTTACCTATGGTGCTTGTATCAAAAAAAAGCGCTCCTCAAGTCAGTGACTCAAGGAGCGCTTTTTGATAGGGCTTTTTGAATTAAACTCCTATTTTTTCCGTAACCAAATAATCGGCTTGTTTGACCGTATGCTGTTTGACCATCATTTCGCCCAAAAATCCCGCTAAAAATAGTTGTACGCCCAGAATAATTGCCACCAATGCCATATAGAAAAGAGGATTTTCGGTGACATTACGGTAGGGCTCGTTGACGTAGATGAGATAGACTTTCTTGATAATCAATGAGAACGTAATCGCAAAACCCACTAAGAAAGAAAGCGTACCCCAAAGCCCAAAAAAGTGCATGGGTGCTTTGCTAAAACGGTGTACAAACGTAATCGAAAGCAAATCAAGAAAACCATTGACAAAACGCTCAAGTCCAAATTTAGAGCTACCGTATTTGCGGGCTTGGTGTTGGACTATCTTTTCGCCGATTTTCTGAAAACCATTCCATTTGGCTACGACGGGGATGTAGCGGTGCATTTCGCCGTAAAGGGTGATATTTTTGACCACACGCTGCTTGTACGCTTTGAGACCACAGTTGAAATCATGCAAATGCACTCCCGAGATACTGCGAGTAACGGCGTTGAAAAGCTTCGTGGGTAAGGTTTTGCTGAGAGGGTCGTAGCGTTTTTGTTTCCAGCCCGACACCAAATCGTAGCCGTCTTCGACTATCATGCGGTAGAGTTCGGGGATTTCGTCGGGACTGTCTTGTAAGTCGGCATCCATCGTAATCACCACACTTCCTCTTACTACCTGAAAACCTGTCTGTAAGGCAGGGGTTTTGCCATAGTTACGATTAAATCGAATGCCTTTGATGTGAGGGTCGCTTACGGCAAGTTTTTGAATGACTTTCCAAGAGTCGTCGTTGCTTCCGTCATCAATAAGAAGTACTTCATAACTAAACTGATGCTCATCCATAACACGCTTTATCCAAGCGGTTAGTTCGGGCAATGACTCTTCTTCATTGAAGAGAGGTATAACGACTGATATATCGAGAGCTTCGCCGGGCATAGTATCCAAAATCAATTGCGTATCGCGCAGCAAAGCTACAAATTCTTTTGGTGCTTCCATGGTATTTTGCGGATTAGGGTACGATGTAAAAACCCCTGCTCAACAAACGTGCCAAAGGTTCAATAAATTTCAAGAAACCTTCGCTTTCTCAGCCAACTGAGTTTTATCTTCTCAGATGCCTCCTTTTGCCTTTGAAGAGTTTTGAAATGAATACGAACCTGTAGGCTATACCGATAGCTTACATTTTTTTGTGTTGTCCATAAAATATGAAGAAACAAATAGCCCTATTGGAGCTTAAAAGAGTAATATTTTATACCCAAAAGAAAATACAATTAATCCGAAAAACGATCTCAATGTTCCTCCAAAAATTAAAAAACGGACAGAATGTGTATGGTACATGTATCACCTCTATTTCTCCTATGTGGCCCGCAGCCATAAAGCGAACGGGAGTAAATTTTGTGTTTATTGATACTGAGCATATTCCGTTAGACAGGTCGGAGTTGGCCAAGTTGTGTCAGATTTTTCGGGCATTAGAGATTACGCCTATCGTGCGTATTCCGAGTCCTGACCCTTTCGTGGCTTGTCAGGTGATAGACGGAGGGGCGCTAGGAGTAGTGGCTCCCTATTTGGAGTCGGTGGCGCAAATACGGGAGCTAGTAGGGGCTACCAAGTTTCGTCCTCTCAAAGGCGAAAAGCTCCATCAGTACCTGTACGGACACGAAGAAATGCCCGCTGAATTGGCGCAGTATATTACGAATTTCAACGCTCAAAATATCTGTATTGCCAACATCGAAAGTGTGCCCGCCGTAGAGCGTTTAGATGATTTGTTGTCGGTGCAGGGATTGGATGCGGTTTTTATTGGGCCGCATGACTTGTCGGTCAGTTTAGGTTTGCCAGAGCAATACGACCATCCCGAATTTGAGAAAGTAGTGCGTGAGATTATTCACAAAACGCGTCGGCATGGTTTGTCGATTGGAATTCACTTTTCGCTCGAACCCGAACGCCAAATTCAATGGATGAAAGAAGGAGCCAACATAGTGGTTCACAGTTTTGATATAGCACTCTTTACTCAACGTTTAAAACATGACCTTTCTATTATCAAACAAGCGGCGGGGGAGGTAGTTGCCTCTAACACCGTCGAAAATTTGATTGTCTAAGTATTATTCTATCCCAAATCTTTCCTCTTTTATGACTGCCGACAATTCTTCTTTTGTGATTCTTCCAAAATCACCAAGTATGCGACTGAGCACTTACTTTTTGGTGGGGGTTTCATTGTCGATTGGTTGGGGTATTAGAGGAAACTTTGGACATGAATACGGGGCTGCTTTTGCGGGCTGTTTGGCGGCGCTCACGGCCTGTTTATTGTCTGGCAGGGCAGATTGGCGTAGTAGGGTACTTCACTTTGGTTTTTTGGGAGCCATAGGTTGGGGATTTGGAGGCTCTATTTCGTATATGCAAGTCATCTCGGCTACCGAAAGCGGCCATTTGGCTTCGCAATGGTATGGGTATGTTGCTCTTTTTTATATTGGTTTTTTGTGGGCTGGTCTTGGCGGAGCGGGTACGGCTTTGGCAGCGGTAGGAGATATAAAACTCCTCAATCGTATCACTAGGCCCATTGCTTGGCTGTTTGGAGTGTGGTTTGTGTTGGATTTAATCGAAGACCCCATCGCCAATTGGCTCCAATCGGGCGTCGGTTTTGACCATACATGGTCTAGGCACAAAAGCCCCTTGTATTGGTTTGATGCAGATTATCTTCCGGCTTTTTTTGCTTTACTCGCAGCAGGCCTGTATGACATTTGGGAAAGAAAAGAAAAAAATGCCGTTTGGCTATTGGTTTATTTGGCAATAGGCGCAGGTTTGGGGTGGAGTGTACAAAGTGTTCTTCGTGTCACAAGTTTAGAAACGCCCTTGGCTTCTTTACTCACCTACTCTTTGGGCGATGCCACTTATATTGACCCCGCCACGGATAAAGCGGCTTTTGAAGCCCACAACTTCCTCAACAATTGGCCTCAATGGTTTGGCGATTACCCTCAGCATGTAGGTTGGGTAGTGGGAGCTGTGTTGGGTATCTCGGCCTACTTTGTACGTTTTGGAAAATTTCGTGATGGGGCTTCTTTGATTGTGTACATGGCGGCGGGATGGCTCATCGTTTTTTTGTTATTTCCAGTATTGGGAAGCTTGTTTTTTACAAAATTTGGAGGTCTTCGTATGACTCCCCCGAGGTCTGACGATTGGGCGGGTATCACGGGTGCTTTTGTAGGAATGAGTCTTTGGATGCGCCACAAAGGCTATTGGGCCGTCGCCTATGCGTCTCTGCTTAGCGGGTTGATAGGGGGATTAGGATTTTCGGGGATTCAGTGGATTAAACAACTCTTGATGATGCCGGGCAATCCTCGGGTTCTTATCTCAAAAGGCTTACTGCCTGGCTCCGAAGCTTATGAAAGTAGTGTAGCTTTTTGGAGTCATTGGCAGCAGCAAAATTGGCATAGTTTTCTAGAACAAAGCTATGGGTTTGTCAATGGAATAGCGATTGCGGTGGCGTTGGCGGTGTTGAGTCGGCGAGTGCCGCTAGATAATACTCCCCCTTCGCCCAAGACGTCTACCGACCGCTGGGCTTTGGGAATAATGTCCGTTTTTGTGTTGTTGGGAATTCCTTATGTCAACCTTTTTAAAAATGTCAAAGAATGGGGCGAAAGACTCAATCCTGAGGTATGGACTCAGACTACTTTCGGTGCAAACGGCGAAAAAATAGTTGCGTCTGCCCAGTGGGATGTGCCGTATGTAGGAAGGTTGCCCCAAATAGATTTCTTGCATCTGACCCCCGAAGGATGGTTTAATCTAACTTGGATTTTATTGTTAACAATGGCTATTCTAATCATACGGCGGCATTTTAAGGAACCCTTAGCGCTGATTCCTTCTACTTGGTTGGGCAAAGGGCAGCTTGTGTTTTTGGTGTTGTTGTGGGTGATGATCATCGGGAATTTTGAACGCGCTTTGGTAGGTTGGAGTCCCGAACGTTTATTGACCGAATGGGTCATTACTTTCAATGCCATCGTGGCAACTCTTTTAGTATTGACTTTACCTCACGAAAAAGAAACCGTCAAGATTGGTAGTACGATGTCTTTTCAGGCTTTATACAAAAAGACGTGGTTTGTTACGCTTGCTACGGTTGTAGCGGCAAGTACTTTTTTCTTGTTGACCAATCGCGCTCTGTATCAATATCCTAGTTATGAGAAGCTAGATACCAAAAGATATTTTACGCGCTTTGGTCCCGAGGCGGCGTGGCGTTCGAAGCCTAATCTCAAAAATGCCCAACACAAATAAAACATTAAAAGTCAAAATCGAATGTCAAAAGAAATAAAATGGGGGATGATAGGATGTGGCAATGTCACTGAAAAGAAAAGCGGCCCCGCTTTTAGCAAAGTGTCACATTCGGAATTGGTGGCGGTGATGGCCCGCAATCCCGAAATAGCAGCAGACTATGCACAACGCCACGGGGTACCCAAATGGTATAGCGATGTGGATGCTCTTATCAATGACCCCGAAGTCAACGCTATCTATATCGCTACGCCGCCAGATGTGCACCTTGACTATGCGACTCGGGCCATGAAAGCTGGAAAAGCGGTGTATGTTGAAAAGCCAATGGCACGCAATGCCGCCGAATGTGAGGCCATGAACCAAATAAGTCGCGAGACGGGTGTGCCGCTTTTTGTGGCCTACTATCGTCGAGCTTTGCCTTATTTTTTGAAGCTCAAAGAATTGGTAGCGCAGAAGGTAGTCGGCGATATTCGTTTGGTAACGGTCCAAATTCATTATCAGCCCTATGCCGAAGAGGTAGGAGAAAATGCGCAACCACGTTGGCGCGTCAATCCCCAAATTTCGGGAGGAGGGCATTTTCATGATTTGGCCTCTCACCAATTTGACTTTTTAGAGTATCTATTAGGGCCGATCAAATCAGCTCAAGGTATCTCACGCAATCAAGCCGGTTTGTACGAAGCTGATGATATTGTAGTGGCCAACTTCGAGTTTGAATCAGGAATACTAGGTACCGGAAGCTGGTGCTATACCCTCAATCGCGAGCAGCGCCTCGACGAAGGCCAAATCATTGGGTCTAAGGGAAAAATCATTTTTTCTTTTTTTGAAAAGTTTCATATCAAAGTCCTTACAGCTGAGGGTGAGGAAGAATATTATCTGCCTTATCCCGAACACGTACAGCAGCCCTTGATTGAGACGATTGTGCAGGAATTGCGAGGGGAAGGAACTTGCCCTAGCACAGGAGAAACGGGCGCTCGTGCCAATGCCCTCATGGATCAGATTACGAAGCCATAAAGCGCTCACTACATTATGTTTTTATGAAAAAAAGCCTTTCGGGCTTTCCACATCCTTTTTGTGTATTTCTTTCGCATTAAAATCAATACATAGAGTTACTATGACTTATTTCAAAAATTCGATTCTTTGTTTATGTGGAATATTATGGGCGTTTTCAGCGAGCGGCCAAGTCCACAAACCTTACGAACCCACCCCTTTTCCCGACCGCCTGATTTTGGGTTGGCAGGGCAATCCTGCTACTTCTCAGTCGGTCAATTGGCGTACCGATACCACTGTTACAGGAGCAGTAGGGGCGATTCATGAAGTTGATCCTTCTCCTGATTTTGTAAAAAATGCAAAGATTGTAACCGCCACCACCCAAAAAGTCAACATAGAAGGCAAGACGGTTTTGTACCACTCCGTGCATTTTACCGATTTGAAACCCGCTACCAAATATAGCTACCGAGTAGGGGCGGGAGAGCATTGGAGCGAGTGGTTTCATTTCAAAACGGCGGAAAACAAAGCTGCTCCTTTTTCATTTTTGTACTTTGGCGATGCCCAAAACGACATTCGTTCGTTATGGTCGCGGGCTATCAGAGGGGCTTATGCCACCATGCCTTCTGTCAATTTTATGATTCATGCGGGAGATTTGATTACCACCTCCAATGCCGATTGGCAATGGGGCGAGTGGTTTGAAGCAGGGGGCTGGATTAATGGTATGGTACCCACTTTGGCAACGCCCGGAAATCATGAGTATTATCGAGAAGAAAATGGTGAACGGCGTGTTTCGAAGCATTGGCGGCCTTCTTTTGTATTACCCGAAAATGGCCCCGAAAAACTCAAAGAAACTGCTTACTATTTTGATTATCAGGGTGTAAGATTTATTTCGTTGAACTCTCAAGCAGCCCTGTTGGATTCTACAGTGATGGAGTTGCAAGCAGATTGGGTAATAAATATACTTAAAAATAATCCTAATCGTTGGACGGTTGTGACGCATCATCATCCCATTTATTCTACCGCAACGGGGCGTGACAATGACGAATGGCGTCTGAAAATGGAGCCTATTTACAAACAATATCAAGTGGATTTGGTATTGCAAGGCCATGACCATACTTATGGCCGTGGGCTTAATATGCCCCTTGGCAAAAGCCGCAAATATCCCGATGGGCCAATCTATGTGGTATCGGTTAGTGGCCCAAAAATGTATAATATTGGATTGCAAGATTGGATGGACAGGGCTGCCTCCAATACGCAATTGTACCAAATTGTTTCGGTCGATGGTGCCAAACTTTCTTATCAATCTTATACTGTCACAGGTGAATTGTACGATGCTTTTCAATTAGTAAAAAATCCCAAGGGCAAAAATACGTTGGTAGATCAATCGCCCACTTTGAAGCCTGAGTTGTTAGAATTACCAGCTCAGTATCGTACGCGATTTACTCCTAAAGAAAAAGAAGAATACGAGAACCGTTTTCAAGAGTACAAAAAGAAAAAGCAGTTAAAAAAATAAGGTAGGGGCAGGCCTTGCGTCTGCCCTGCCCAAAACGGGTAAAATAAGGTAGGGACAGG